>NZ_LNNH01000001.1 GCF_001542915.1 Peribacillus simplex
TTTTGGAAAGAATCATAATAGTAATAAGGAAGGTGAGTGGGAAATGGCTTTAACGACCATGTTTAAAGTCCGAGTGCTGGGAACACAACCATAATCACCTTCCAAGGGTCCGTGGCTTCAGTTACGAGTTATCGTGGGAAGTTACATCATTGAAAACTTGAAGATGAGGAGAACAAGGTTTCCGAGTATTACAATCCACTCGAAAGTCTTCTTCAGCTTATCTTCTCGTTTTTCAATGAAGTTGCGCAATTTCTTTACAACATTTTTCATTGAATTACCACCTTACAAAACTGTCGTAAGGTCGTCCTTGGACTGTAAGGATAATTCTAACATATTCCTTCATCCCAGCACATAAGTTCCTGTCATTTGGAGTCCGATGGGATTTTGCCATTGGAAATTTCTTTGTGGATATCTCTATTATTCTCAAATTCATAGATTCTGATAACCCAATCGTATCATTGCATTTACCAAATGTTTAACTGTTAGAAGAAAAAAATTAAAAAAATTTTCAGCTCATACAGCCCATGGTGATCCATGGTAAATAATCCACACCCCATCCTAATACAGTCACGGGGATCCCCCTAAAATAATTTCTCCTATATCATAATCACAGCGAAACGAGTAGAGTAAGTAACTACTTAGCGATAGATAAATTGCGTAGAATCACCTTCAGCGACATGCGTTTCAGAGTCCCCTCACAATTTGCACCTCAATTAGCATTTTAGAGACCGGCTGCTGTTTATGGTTAGGGTTATTTACCAATTAATACCATATAAAACTTCCGAAAATGACCCGTGTATTTTCCACCCAGCAGTCCGACCGGAGGGAGGTACCCACCTCCCCCATGGTACCCTTCGGTTATTCCATTCCTTTCCTATAGGTTAGGCCTTGAGGGAGGTTACATCCTGCCCGCGTAGGTCCTTGACCTCTAATCTAATTACTTATTCTAATTCAACTGTATTCAATAGTGCAGGGTGCGTCCTGCATTGTACATGGCTAGGGAGATATGGCCCCGTAGTGCGTTCCTTGCTTGGGTTGTGGTATGTGGCCATCCATACCTTATCATTACGTACATGGTGGTGCTGGTATGGGCGTATGCCCTCCCCGCCGTATTAGCGACCTTAGTACGGCTATATAAGGGCCTATAAGGGGGCAAATACGCGCTTTACTTATTGGGTGGTAATTAACTTAGCATTTTTAATTAGAATCCCTCAGAGACCGCCTGCAGAGTGTTATATATCGTATAAAGAAAAAGACCTGCAAAAAAAGACCCCTATAAAAGAGTCCTTTTTTTTCTGTCCCGTCTGATTAATAGATATATCATGACCCCGTAAAAAGCTAGGGTGCCAATTACCTTCATTGACGTTACCACCATAGCGCTTGCGATTGCTAAGAACATTTCCAATAAAACCAATTCCACAAAAACCCCTCCCCCTAAATTTTCTTTCCAATAACTATGTCGCGCTACATGTCATTTCCGGACAGGTAAATAGCCCTTACTTTATATGACGCACGACTTACGGTTTACGCGCACTCTATAATAAATAATAAGAACGAGATTAAGAAGTCGCGCACCCCCACTTATTTATTGCGGATTTTTCCCTCTTTAATGTCCCGTATCCATTCCAGAAATTCATCTCACAAATTGCATTATGTAACTTAATACATAAAAAGTTACATTCATTTACCTTTAAACACTAGACTTGTCCGATTATAGGTGATATTCTATTCCTATCATAAAATATGTTACATTCAAAAAGTTGATTTTATTGGATTATAGGGAAGAGGAATTTACATGACTACAAAAAAGACAGTTAACAAGAAAGATGAAATTAAGGACGTACAGCCGATACGATCATTAGAAAAGATTGAGGATATGAAATGGGCGCTAAAACGCCAGTCGGAAAGAGACTACATAATGTTCTTGCTAGGGATCAATACGGGGTTAAGGGTAAGCGACTTGCTAAATCTAAAATTGAAGGACCTCAAAGGAAAGAAGAAACTTACTGTTAAGGAAGGTAAGACGGAAAAGAAGCGTGATATTCAGTTAACTAACATCTATGAGGAATTAAACGAGTATATCAAGACGCTGGAAGACACTGAATGGCTTTTTCCTAGTCGTAAAGGGGAGAAACCTATAAGCAGAATACAAGCGTACAGGGCCTTGAATAAAGCGTCTGATACGGTCGATATGCCGGATGGAATCGGTACTCATACTATGAGAAAAACATTCGGGTACTGGTACTATAAAAAGAGTAAAGACGTGGCTAAACTACAGATGATACTTAATCATTCGCACCCAGAAATCACGTTAAAATATATAGGAATTACTGACGAAGAAATCGAAGACAGCTTAAATGACTTTGTACTATGAGGTGGGGCAATAGCTTCCCACCTTATTTGTGCATATAGGAAGGGTGAGGTCCGTCCTACCCTTAGAGCCATAAGGGATTATGTGAAAATTAATATTCCGGATGCACAGTTTATCACAACCATTCGAGGGCTATCCTGAGGTGGAAAGTAGCTGTTTGATAATAGGAACAAACGTTCTATATTGAATGGCAGCAGGTAAAAAAAACACCCGTATTGGGTGCTAGTCGTTACATGAATTTTTGACTGATTAATCCCTCTTTAAGTATAGGGTATTCCACTTCAGCCAGCTCATCATACACACTGTTAATCTCAATGATTACAGATTCTTCAAATGACTTTCCGAGAATATCAGCATAATTTAAAGATAGAGAGCCTTTTATATTTTTCTCTATACATTCGGAGAAATCCAATTGAATTTGTAAATCATCCCTTTGTGTATCATTACTTCTAATCTCTTTAACAGAAACTTTTACACCAGCTGAACCTTTCCAACCACCTTCAATTGAACTCATCACTCTATTGAAACCTATATTTATAACCTCAAGTTGAATAATTTTTTCTAGTCTCATCTCAGAAATTAAATTTATTCTAAACACAGGTTTAACCATTATATGCCTTTCAAACTCTAATTCCTTATTAGCCTTCCTGTTTTGGAGTGTAGTGATCATTGCAGTGAAGGCCGCAACTACAGTTCCAAGAGCACTTAATATTTGAAAGTAATCAACCATCGAAAGAGATGATTTGCTCTCTAAAATAAAAATCATTGTATTCCCCCGTTTCTCCTATTTTAATCCGGCGGAAAGAGAATTAACTCCTCCATTATACCTGTTCCGATATATAGTAACGAATCCCTTTGTTGCTAAAATTTGTTGCCTTATGTCGTTTGAAAGAGTTAGAATAATAGATAATAAAATACGGACGAAAATGAAAAAAAGTCATTTTCCGTTTAGAGGATTGCCGTCCCCTAACCATAATGGAAAATGACTTACCCTGTTTCAAACCTCTCACAGTAGAACAGGTAAAATACTACAATTCAATTAGGTCTATTATATACGGGTGACAGAGGAAAATTCAACCGATATTATATAATTTTATTTGTTACTAGGCCCCTAAAGTGTATTTTACCGCGCGTTTCTAACTGGATTGATTGGTTGGGAGTGAGGTAAAGTACACTTTTCTTTTTGTCCTCAAATTGGAGGAAATTATAATGGCTCAAATGATTCAAGTACCTTACGACTACAGTATTATCGTTCCATCAGCGACAGCACAGGCTGTTCAAGAAAAGGGCAATGAAAATCCTATTTCACTGGAAGCATTGGGTCTACTAGTTAACTTGCTTTCCTATCCGACAAAATGGGAACTACATAAGACTGAACTGTATAAACGATTCGGCAAAAATAAGGAAACATCCGTTAAATCAGCATGGAACGATCTCATGAATGCTAACTACATAATCGAATTTAAGTATCGTTCAGGTAGGAAATGGGAATTCGTCTACTACTTCCGAAAAGTACCGTTTACTTCCGAGGAAAAGGCTGAAATCCTTGCTAATGCTGAAAAAGAATACGGGGAAATTTGGGGACTTGATTTTCAAGACCTCAAAATGGAGACCTCAAAACCCAGAGGTAATCAAAAGACTATATTAAATAAAGATCCTATACAAAATTTTAATAATAATAATATAGATAACATTGATGATGATAAGCGAACTTTCCCTACGGGAAAAGATTCAGCTATACATAACGAGGAATCTATTAATTCAATAATTCATAATTTTAGAGAAGCAACTAAGGATGAGTTATCGGATAGAAGTTTTAAAGCTATAGTTCGAAAAGTGGTCGACAAGTACAATCAAGGTAAGGTTACTAGTTTTAGGGATTACTTAGCTACAGCACTGACCCAAAAAATTGAAGAACTAGAATTAAGGAGACAGAAGAACACCCAAACCAAACTAAAGCCAGTAGAATCTCAAATCAAAGAACCTAGAACGAATATCCCTAAAGCACCGAAGTATACATTGGCAGATGTGCTAGAAAATATGTAGGGGTAGAACAAGCTATAGACTTAGCTAAAAAAGAGCATAGATTCTATCAAGATTGGGCAACGCGAGGACAAATAAAATAAGCCCCTGTACAGCTATTAACTGTACAGGGGCGGTATTGATCCGTTCGAAATATATAATTTTATTTATGTATCTTGCTTGCGCTTGCCTTCGCTATCGGCTCGGCAACATCTTTAACTAATCAATCTATTATTAATAGTCTGCTTAGGATTATTTAGGTTTTTAGATATATTAGGAAAAGTGGTTTTCTTTTCCGGCGAAGCCGTATGTTTTGTTCTTTTATATTGTTGTTATAGTTATTATCTTTAAGTCCCTATATAGTAGTCTGTTAAATACAGGCCAAAAACAGGGTGCTTTTTTCATGTAATTTATTCCAAAACCCTCTATCCCTTGTGGCTGTAGGGCTTATGGGATTTAATAACTTGAAAAAAGTTTCAAAAAAAACCTGTAAGGATTTCTATAGTTAGGTACCCAATTCATTAATCACACCGTCTTGTGATTAACCCTTGTGACTAATAAAAAGTGTGAACCCTTTGTATCATTGGATTTCTAGTTTTTTAAAGTCACAGTGATTAATAAGGTTGTTATACTGGCATTTATCGTCTGGATTACATACAGATGGTTGTGATTATTAAATGTATTGACTTACAAATTTTAGGCTATGTAGTTTGGCAGCCGGACACTTTCTTACTTGTATTTATCAACCAAATCAAGGATAGCAATTTCAATGAGATCGGATTTGTTGAATTTCTGTTGGTCTGCGAACCTGTCCAGTAAGGCTCCAACTTCCTCATTTATTACAATTGTCTTCCGTACTTTCTTACCTTTTTCTAAAGTGACAATCCTCTGATAAAGGTCATCTCTACTTCCATGGTTATCCTGTTTCTCATCAAGTACATATGCCCTTATGAGTTTCTTTAATATCGCTTTTTCTTCCGGTGTGAAATCCTGTTCACTTTCACTTCTTCCTCTGTTCACATCAAATACAATAGGTTGTGAACCTGCGGGTGAAGTCTCTTTCACTTTGGGTGAACTGGCGGGTGAAGTACGTTTCACCTTAGGTTGACTAGATTTAGATTCAACGAACTCAAACACTGATTTATAAATAGGTTCTTCCCCTTCACCTATATAGTACCAGCCCTTTTGTCCAGAGTTACGATACTCATACCCAGCATTGTGTAACGCTTCTTTTAACTTTTTTTCACCAATACCAACCTTCTCTTTTGCAATCTTGGCTATTGTATTCCCGGTTATAGATAAGTCTGCTAATACCTCTTTTATTTTCATGATTCACATCCCTTTCACACACTATTACCATATATTATTTCACATATTCTTCATGCTTGTGTGAATTACCTTTAGGAATTATATATGAATTGAAAAATTGCTGTCCTAATTTAGTCTTGAGTTGCAAGTTCCTTTTTGAGGTGGTTATCAGAGCCACTAAAAATCGAATTCAAGGAGGAATTTAAATGTTGAAAATTGATAGGTCAGAAGTGGATAAAGCCATTGAAAATATGGTGATGTTCACGCGAACTGAGAAAGTATTAGCAGACTACGAGGAAGAGAAACAGGTATTAGTAAAACGGGAAAATGGACTTAATGAACGGATGATCCAGCTTCAGGAACAGCATGCACAGTTATTAGTGGATAGGGAGGTGACAAGGGACAATACATCCGACTATATCTATTTATCAAAACAGCTTACTAGTACGGATGAAGATATGAAGATAATCATATCCCTACTGGAACAATCGAAAGAAGATTTCAAAGCACTAAAACAGAAGCATTTACCAATTATTCGAAATAGCTTCAGCATGGAAATATCAGCAAAATCAGAGTTCCCTGTTAATGAAGTTGTGGATCTAGTGAAGTATGAACTGCTTACCGCTATTGCTGACTATGCGAGTGAGGTTTCGAGACAGCAAGCTCCACTAATGCCGGCTATCTATGAGTTTTTGCATGATGAAGAATTGATGGAAACTAACAGAGGATTTAGACGGGCTTTTGATTATGATAAGGCATCTTTAACCTATTGGGCAGGACTTAGCAAGTCGGTCATTTCTAAAAATGAAATCCATTCGGCATGTGGTGGAAACCTTCCAAGTGGATTAACAAAACCTAAAGAAAAGGACGTGGCGAAATGACTCTATTAAATGCAATGAAATGGGACCCGAACGTATTAGAAGAATTGAAAAAGGGTAACAGATCGGTCTTACAAGGACTACCGTCTGTATTGATCCTACAGTATGGTCTAGCCCTGCAAAAGGAATTATTAGGGGAAGATTACGTCACTCCTAGTCCAATTGATGATAAGGCATTGGAACGTTCCGTAATGGAACGATTAAAAGATACAGGAATTAAAGAGGAAATTCTAAAGCGTATTGAAGCTGAGAACAAGGCGTTTGATGAAAAGGTTGCATTGGCCAAGGGAATTGAAAGATAAAAAATAAATACGGAATACGCCACTGGCCATACGCTAGTGGCTTTTTTCTTATGAAAAAGGGAGAAAGAAACTAATGGAGTATACTAAGCAACGAAATACCAATGCTATGAGACTACCTACATCAGGAAATGGACATGCATTTTATTACTATATAAAACCTACAGTAAGGAATTGTAAGTGTACTTTTCCGGATGGCTCGATTTATTGGCAACGGGTTGTACCTATTGAAAAATACAGGGTATTTAAAAGTGAACCTGACAAACTTTATTTAGATGAACAATGTACTATTTCGGCAGGAATTACACGTAAAGAAAAGATTCAGCAAGCAAAGCAGTTAGGGTAAGGACTAAGTCAAACTAGTGGCCAAGTAATAGACAAAAAGGATGCTACTCAATAGTAATAGTAGCATCCCAAATAGGTATTTATAGATAACTCTAGGTAACACTAGGTAATACCAGATGTCACTTAATACAACAGAAAATGTTTTAAAATGAAATGCTCTTATGCTAATATTAATATTAACCTATCAGTTGAAAAGTTAATCTGGGAGATTAATTGTGATAGGTTTTTCGGAGGAGGATCCGAAACCTTAGGACCTGTGGGAAGGTTAAGTTTTCGGAAAACCACGCGTAAGCAATTTCTTTACATTCAAAATTGAATTTAAACCTTACAGAGAAAAAGCGATGGTGTGGGAACCGTGGCTTTTTTTCGTTTAAGCATACTATTTTTTGGAAAGAATCATAATAGTAATAAGGAAGGTGAGTGGGAAATGGCTTTAACGACCATGTTTAAAGTCCGAGTGCTGGGAACACAACCATAATCACCT
>NZ_LNNH01000002.1 GCF_001542915.1 Peribacillus simplex
AAGAGCCCAAATCTCGTAACCTTTGGTCAAAATTTCAAAGGAATTTCAAAAGGGGTTCGGAATTTTTTAATTCCGAACCCCTTTTGTCTACAAACTGAGAGGAGTGGCTTTAAGCCATTCCTTTTTTTGACTGTAAGTAAACTCCCAGGAGTTTGCCCATTCTCGTAATGTCCGTTGCTTTCCACTCTAAGCAATGGCTTTGGAAGACCTGCGCCTTCAATTCCATTCTTTTGTTTGTGAATAGGTTCTAAGGAAATTGATTGCGGCGTTCCCGTTAATATCTGGTAATATGAAATGGTCAAATATTAAAGGTGGATGTGTTGGTGATTTTATGGGAACGGGGCTAGAGATAAGGCCTTTCAGGGAAAAAGATCTTGCAGCGCTGAACGATTATTGTTTGCCTTTGGAACAAGCAATTTATACATCGCTGCCCTTGAAAGTCATTGAAGACTTCAGGCGGGATACGTATAATCTTCCGAAGATGATCTGGTTGAATGATGATTTGGTAGGGTGTTTTGCCCTATATACCGATAAGGCGGGAAATCAATATACAAGAAATGAGAACGCCATTCTCCTTAAATCATTCTCCTTGGATTCACGCCACCAGAAAAAGGGGCTGGCATTCGTTGCTTTGAAAAAATTGCCGGAGTTAATAAAACGAGAGCATCCGGATAAAAATGAGATCATTCTCACGGTGCACCATACGAATGTTCCAGCAATAAACTTATACGTGAAAGCCGGTTTCGTTGATAAGGGCAACAGATTTACCGGGGAAGCCGGCGAGGAATGGGTTTTCCATTATGTTCTTGAATAAAGCAGCTTTCGTTCCTTTCCGTAATATATAGAGGATTGTCCTGAGTATCTTTCCTGTTCGAATCCTTACAATCCATCAAAAGAACTGTGGACTAACCAGATTTCTAGCGAAGGTTTGTCCACAGTCAGTATTATATTCAAATCACCAAAATCCCATAGATTTCTTCAGACGGTATATGGATAAACGAGGAAAGCTTCGAAGAGATATCATGAACATAAATCCCGCAGTCCAGTAATACGTTCGTATGTTTTGTTAATAAAATCGGTATATGTCTACTTTCACTTTGGCCGATAACCATCATTTGATTATTAACTGCTAAACCGCGAGTATACCCAAGACATTTAAAAATTTCTTCTTCATTCCTCTTTACCAGGAATTCACCTGAAACACAATAATACAGATTATGATCATGATGTAAAACACTGTGAGGTTGAAATAATTTATCATGACATATTTTAACCACTTTTCTTTCCTCTAAAGAGTATTCCAGAATCACACCTCTGGGGATTGTTTTATGAGGGAAATAGCTTGCGAAGGAGGTCAATTTTTTCTTTGGAGGATTCGAGAACATGGATACATATAACGTTTCATTCACTATATACAAATCGTTGACGTGGGAAACATCGTCATTTTCCGGTGAAAATCTAATTTCATCGATTCTTTCCAAGTCATTTTTTAAACTATAAATACCAATTGAGTTAGTTTTAGTTTCAACAATATAAGCTTTGTCGTTGTCTATGGCGATGCCATGTAAATCTAAGTCTGTAGATAAAGGTTTATTTTTTATTACCTTTAAGTTTTCATCCAAAATAAAGATTCCATGCAAATTTGAGATTACGACAAAAGAGCTGCCGTATTTTGTAATACCTGTGCATCCAACGTCTAACACCTTTTTCATTTCATATTGTTGATGTTTTATATCGACTAAATAAAGACCGCCTTTATGATTGCAGCATGAAATCAACAATTTACAATCGTCTATGGGTATCATGTAAGGTTGCCCCTCCTTGATGGGATAATTCCTTTTTCATATAGTATGATTTTTTTTCGTTATGGTTTGGACTAGCTAGTAGGATAATAGTGGATGTTGCTGCTGATTTATAAAATCTGTTCATTTTAAGAGGATTTTCCTTTTATTTCCCTGAATATCGATTCCGTTCCAATCAGCGGCAGGATAATTCTCTGAAGAAATAGAATATATGTAGAGTTGAATGATGCGGATCAAAAAAGCGCTGGTTGTGGATGGGCCCTAAACGGAGACTTTTAGAAGATGCTATATAAAACGGATAAACACAACAGGGAATTGCATATGAATTGAAGCTTTATGGCGTGCGTCCCAGTTAAGTTCATTGCCATTCTACAGGAAGTATGGCTTTACTGGTTCACCTAATATTAAGGGGGAAGAAATGATGGAGGAGACTGTGCAAAAAGCGATTCAAGATGAATATCCCGACGATTTTGCCTGGTGTTATGGATGTGGCCGATTAAATGAAAAAGGCCATCATTTTCGGACAGGCTGGCATGGCGAGCATACAAGGACGATATATCGGCCGCTTCCGGAGCATATGGCCATTCCCGGGTTTGTATACGGTGGCGTGATTGCCTCGCTAATTGACTGTCATGGAACTGGTTCGGCTGCTTTGGCACTGCATCGAAAAAACGGCCATGATATAGGAGACGGGACCGAGCCTCCAAGGTTTGTGACAGCTTCACTGAATGTGGAGTTCGTAAGGCCAACCCCGAACGATGTCCGATTAATGGCCGTTGGCACCATTCATGAGATACACCCGAAGAAGTGGAGAATCGAAACCGAAGTATTTGCACATGATACAATTTGCGCTCGCGGAGAGGTTGTGGCAGTCGTAATGCCAAGCACTTTTACAACTAAAGGGTAGCGCAAGGGGAAGCCTTACGATTCACGCATGAAGGCTTATATATGGAAGGATAGGGGACCGTCCAACTTTTTGGACGGTTATTTAGTGTATGTAAGTGCTCATTTCAAGCCGGTCAAGGTTCAAATGTTACCTGTTACCGGAAAATGGAAACTAACTTTTCGATTTCTCAATATACTTTAACTATAAGCTAAAGGGAGGCACCACATATGAAGATAAAGGTAGAGATAGATGAGGAGGTCAAGGCGATAGAAGTGCTTATCCGCAACAATGCTTGGAATGAGGAATTGGAGCAATTGATGGAGCGCTTAAAAGAAAGGAAAAGGCCGTATTTTGTTGGGAGGAAGGAAGACATGCAGCATGTATTCCGGACGGAGGAAATCATCTGCTTGTTCACGGAACAGGATTCGATTATGGTACGGACAAAACAAGGGACTTTCGAAATGAGAGAGAGATTATACGAGCTTGAAAGGGAACTTCCAAGTAACCAGTTTGTGAGGTTGTCCAAGTCAGTGATTGCCAACTTAGATGAGTTAAGCAGATTCGAGGCGTCCTTCAATGGAACATTATGTGTATATTTTCGGTCAGGGGAGAAGGAATATGTTTCACGGCACTACGTTCAAGGAATCAAGAAAGCATTTCAATGGAAAAGGAAGGGATTATGATGAAAACACTATTGATCCGGAGCTTTGTTGGGATTTGCTTTGGAGCGCTTGTGATGGTGCTGATATGTTTTGGCGTCATCGGCTTTGGAGGGGTCGATGCTTTGGACAGTGACCTCTTTGTGAAAAATGCGATAGGCTGTCTATTATGTGGCTGGTTTTTCAGCACGGCAACCATCATTTTCGAGGTCGAAAAATGGAGCTTATTATTTCAGACCATCCTGCACTTCTTCACTGTCACCGTACTTTATTTCCTGCTCTCCTTTTTTGTCGGATGGATTCCCTTCTCTTTTAAAGGATTAATGACTGGAATAGCGATTTTCCTGCCTTTCTATGGGATCATCTGGATTATTTTTTATCTTTATTTCCGCCATCAAGTGAAAATGCTGAATGATGGATTGGATGAGAGAGGGAAATGAAGGAGAGACCAAAATTTAGATAAACCAAGGTGAGCCACTTTTTCAGCGGCTCACCTTGGTTTGAAATGTTTCACGGTACCTTTTCGTTCCATAGTCGGTGATAAATCGTAATATTCTAAATATTTAATGTCAACGCTTACAAAACGTATTGACGGATGAAAAGTCAGGTGATATTCTAATTATAGAAATATTTGGTTAGTTTACTAAACTAATTAAAAAAAGGTTGCGTTTGATTGTAAGGGCTTTCAAAGAAGGGGATGGCAAGGTGCTTTATTAGGTTACACCATACATGATTATTTCTTCCAAGAAAAAAAACCTGATGAATCAGTAATTTCTATTGGTATGGGGGGATGGAGATGGGTCAATTAGAAAGGTTGGAGTCCGTTGGCAAAGATGCTGCGATCGGGGAAGTCAGAAAATTCGGAATGCGTGATAAGGTCGGCTATTTATTCGGGGATTTTGGAAATGATTTTTTCTTTATCTTGGTAAGCTCCTTTTTAATGGTTTATTATACTGATATTTTTCATATCAGTGCTGCAACGGTAGGAATCCTTTTTTTGATAGCGCGGCTATGGGATGCGGTTGCTGATGTTACCTGGGGCCGTTTCATTGATACAAGAAAGCCAAGCAGGCATGGGAAATTCAAACCTTGGATTTTCCGGATGTCCTTCCCTTTAGTCGTATCCGGAGTATTGATGTTCGTGAAAATCCCAGGCATGTCAGATGGTTTTTATATGGCTTGGGCCTTTGTCACCTACATTGTGTGGGGAACTTTGTATAGCACGGTTAACATTCCATATGGCTCAATGGCTTCGGTCATTACAAGCGACCCTGTCGAGCGAACATCATTATCCACTTTCAGGACTATGGGCGCGATGCTCGCCAGTTTAATCATAAACGTAGCGGGACCATTGATTCTTTTCGTGGATAATAAGGCAGAACCCAACCGTTTTCTGCTTGGAGCCATCATTTTTGGCATTCTTTCCATCACTTGTTATATGGCCTGTTATAAATTATCGACTGAACGGTTCAGTGCCCCCATTAATCAAGTGCAAAAAACTTCTTTAAAGAAGTCCGTAAAAGGAATAGTCAAAAACGGTCCTTTATTGTCCATCCTTTGTGCATCTTTGATTTTCATGATCTGTACGATGCTGATAGGAGCGATTAACGTTTACTTATTTAAAGATTATTTCAGCAATGCTTGGGCCCTGAGCATTATCGGCTTCGTTCAAACCGCTGCCGTATTCCTGGCCATGCCGATAGCAAAACCATGCGTGGCAAAGTTCGGTAAAAAAGAAACGGCGTCCATGGGAATGCTGCTTGCGGGAGTAGTATATGGTCTTTTGTACTTCTTGCCGAACCTATCCGCTATGCAATTCATCATCATATCTGCGATAGGGATGTTTGGCTTTGGATTCTTTAATATCGTGGTGTGGGCATTTGTAACGGATGTAATCGACTATCATGAATATTTGACGGGGCTTCGCGAAGATGGAACGGTCTATTCGATCTATTCTTTCGCTCGTAAAGTAGGGCAGGCAATTGCAGGAGGAATTGGCGGTTTTGCAATAGCAATGGTCGGTTACGATGCAACACGCGAAGCACAAACACAGCAAGCACTTGATGGAATCCATGCATTGGCAACATTGGCTCCCTCGGTGATTTATATCGTCGTTTTCTTGATATTGGCCTTCCTTTATCCATTGAACAAAAAAAGGACCCTTCAATTGGCTGAAGACTTGGCTGAGAGAAGAAGCGGTATGGAATAATGAAAAACTCCCCTTTCTGGCAACATCGAAAGGGGAGTTTTTTTTCAGGACTTATTCTGCTGACTGATTTCGTAAGATAGATTCAGGATCGGAACATCAAGGAATTTTTTAATCGCCAAGGCACATGCACCCATGACACAGGATTTTTTACCCATTGCCGATAAAGTGATTTCACGGTAATGGCTAATGGAGGAGGTAAGATTATTGCTGATTTTGGTTATGGAATCAGGATATATTCGCAGCAGCTCGCTGTCCAATACGAGGACATCGGGATTATACATATTGATGAGGTTGTTAATGCCAATCGATATATAGTAAATGAAACGGTCCATAACCTTATGTACCGCTGCATCGCCTTCATCAATCATCCTTTGAATATGCTCATATGTTAAGTTGGGTATTTTTTTTTCTTCAGATAAATATTCAAATATACTCGATTCCGAAGCATACTTCTCCCAGCAGCCTTTATTGCCGCAATTGCACGGTTTGCCGTCCGGAACAACGATCATATGGCCGATTTCCCCAGCGAATCCATCATGTCCGCGAAAAAAATCATCCTTCATCATCATTCCAAGGCCAATTCCGGAATGAAATGTTGTGCTGAGCAGATTGTTCGCTTCATGATGCACGAATATCCGCTCGGCAAAAGCACTTAAATTAGCATTGTTTTCTAGATGGACATCCATTTGACATTCCGTTTCAATCGCACTTTTCAAATCGATATCATGCCATTTGAAGCGCGGGACATAGTGAATGATTTCATCTTTTCCTACAAGGCCGTGAATGGCAATGACGACCCCGACGATGCCATAGCGACTGTCAGCATAGGTCGCTTTGAGCTGCTTAATCGTTTCAATTACCACTTGGAGAACCTCCGAATAGTCCGTCGTCGATAATTCTTGGATGGAGGAGGTGATACAATTCCCCAGCAGATCGCTTAAAGTGAAGGAAATCCGCCCATAATCAATGTCGATCCCGAGAGCATATCCTGCTTGGCCGTTTAAGGAGAGCATGATGGGTTTTCGGCCGACGCCGGTATATTCCAGTTGTGTTTCCACGATTAAGTCTTCTTCCAATAAGTCTGCAACCTGTGCTGAGATGGTGGCCCTTGTTAAATCCGTAGCCTTGGACAAATCGGCCCTTGATATCATGCCTTCCTTTATTATTTCCTTAATAATCAATGCGCGATTGATCTTTTTGATATATGCTGCATCACCGGTTATCATAAAAATCCTCCCATTTTGGCAACAACTTTTTGGATATATGACCATTATAACAGTTTCGGGATCGTCATTTAGGATTTGATTTTTGCACACAGAAAGAGTTAATTGACGGAAAAGTGAAAAAATGATAAATTATTCATATATTTAATTAGTTTAGTAAACGAATTAAATGAGTTGCGTGAAGTTCCTGAGTTGCTAAATGAAAGGGCTTACAGATTGAATGGTACTTAAACTTTTATGAATGGATCAGGAGGGAAATATATGAAAGCCTTTTTGGATGAACATTTCTTGTTAAATACGGACACTGCCATTGAATTGTACAAAAATGCCGGTGTGGATTTGCCAATTTTTGATTTTCACTGTCACCTGTCCCCACAAGAGGTGTGGGAAAATAAACCGTATGAAAGCATTACGCAATTGTGGCTGGGTGGCGACCATTATAAATGGCGGGCGATGCGCATGCAAGGCATTGGCGAGCGATATATTACTGGTGATTGCAGCGATTGGGAGAAGTTTGCCGCATGGGCGGAAACGATGCCTCACTTAATAGGCAATCCTCTGTATCATTGGGCGCATATGGAGTTGAGAATGTTTTTTGGCATCGAAAAAATCCTGAGTCCAAAAACTGCACGTGAAATTTATGATGAGTGTAATGACAAGCTTTCCAGGCAAGAGTTCAGGCCCAGATCATTTATCGAAAAATCGAACGTTACATTTATCGGGACGACGGATGATCCTGTCTCGGAGCTTGAATTTCATCAGTCGTTGAATGAGGATGATTCCTTTCATATAACCATTGCTCCAACTTTCCGTCCTGATGGAGCGCTATTCGTGGAACGTCCTGATTTTAATAGCTGGATTAAAAAACTGGAAAAAGTAACGAGCATTGAAGTGAATTCAATAGAAAAGCTAATAAATGCGCTTAAGCATCGGGTCAACTATTTTCATGAAAACGGTGGGAGGGGATCGGATCATGATATTCAGAAAATGGTATATGTAGATTCCACTAAAGAAGAAGCGGATATCATCCTGAAGAAGCGGTTGAATGGCCAGCAGCTATCAACGGAAGAGCTGGATGCTTACCGATCCTTCTTAATGAAGGAGCTCGGGAAAATGTATGCCCAAAAGCAGTGGGTCATGCAGCTGCATATGGGGGCGATGAGGAATAACAACACGAAGATGAAAGAACGGGTTGGCACCGACAGCGGGTTCGACTCGATCGGCGAGGCCAATTTGGCGGAAGGATTATCCCGTTTTCTTGATGCACTTGATCAAGAGGAGGCACTGCCAAGAACCGTATTATTCAACTTAAACCCAAAAGATAATCCGATTCTTGCAGGAATGGTCGGGAACTTCTGTGAAGAAGGGATTGCCGGAAAGGTACAATTTGGGTCAGGCTGGTGGTTTAATGACCACATAGATGGAATGGAGAAACAAATGAAGGAACTGGCGAATGTCGGACTCCTGAGCCATTTTATTGGTATGCTGACTGATTCCCGAAGCTTCCTTTCTTATGCCCGCCATGATTATTTCCGTAGGATTCTTTGCAACATCCTAGGAGATTGGACGGAGCAAGGACTGATGCCGGATGATAAAGAGCTGCGTGAACAAATGGTCAGGAATATCGGTTATTACAATGCCGAAAACTATTTTACGAAACGGTAAAAACATAGCGATGTTTTTCCTCTTTGTTGGATTATTTAATTGATCGCGGGAGTTTAAGAATACTGTTTTTTATGATAAAGGAGTGTTGGAAATGTTATACCCAATCGTAACCGAGACGAGAAACCTCATCGACCTTAATGGAGTTTGGAACTTTAAATTGGATCCGGGCTTCCATGAAGATTGGAAAGACGAAAAATTATTGGGTACAATGACGATGGCCGTCCCTGCTTCCTTCAATGATGTAGGAGTTACAAGTGAAATCCGTAATCACGTTGGCTGGGTCTGGTATGAACGTGAATTTACCTTACCGGTCTCCCTTGCGTCGGAGCGTATTATAGTAAGATTCGGTTCGGCAACACATGTTGCAAAGGTATATGTAAATGGAGAGCTGGCAATTGAACATAAAGGCGGATTCCTCCCGTTTGAAGCAGAAATCAATCCCTTTTTAACCCCTGGGAAAAACCGGCTGACGGTCGCCGTAAACAATGTTGTCGACCATACCACATTGCCGGTCGGAACTTATTCGGAAAAAGAAGTTGCTGGCATTGGAAAAGTAATCCGCAATATGCCTAATTTCGACTTTTTCAACTACGCTGGGCTGCAACGTCCGGTAAAGATCTATACAACACCTCGCACGTACATTAAAGATGTAACGATAGTGACAGAATTGAGTGGAGAAATAAGCTATACAGTAAAGACAGCAGGGAAATCGGAGATTAATGTCAGCGTGATGGATGAGTCAGGTGAAGTTGTTGGCACGGCAGCTGGTGCCTCAAATGCAATCATGGTCAAGGATGCGAAGCTTTGGGAGCCGTTGAATGCCTATTTATATACGTTGAATATAGAACTATCCGAAGATGGAGAAATGGTCGATCAATATGAACAGCCCTTTGGGATCAGGACAGTTGAGGTGCAAAATGGGAAATTCCTCATCAACGACAAGCCCTTTTATTTTAAAGGCTTTGGTAAGCATGAAGATACACCGATCCATGGCAGGGGGTTCAATGAAGCAGGAAATGTAATGGATTTCAAGCTAATGAAATGGTTGGGCGCCAATTCATTCCGGACCTCCCATTATCCTTATTCTGAAGAATTGATGCGTCTTGCCGACCGTGAAGGCATCGTTGTCATTGATGAATCGACGGCCGTTGGTGTCCATTTGAACTTTATGGCAGTACTGAACGGACAAACAAATAAGAAGAGCACATGGCAGGCAATCAAAACGTTTGAGCATCATCAAGACGTTATGAGAGAGCTGATAGAACGCGATAAGAATCATCCTTCAGTCGTGATGTGGAGTATCGCGAATGAACCTGCTTCAGAGGAAGAGGGGGCATATGAATATTTTAAACCGTTAGTCGACTTAACGAAGGAGTTGGACCCGCAAAGAAGGCCAGTTACAATCGTTACTCATCTAGGTGCAACGCCAAAAACCGACAAAGTTGCTGACTTGATTGATGTCCTTGCATTGAATCGCTATTACGGCTGGTATATTGACGGCGGGGACCTTGATTCGGCAAAAGCGAAGCTGCGTGAGGAATTTGAAGGCTGGAATGAAAGATGTCCCGAAAAGCCAATTATGATGACGGAGTATGGAGCGGATACAGTGGCCGGTTTCCATGATGTAGATCCGGTCATGTTCACCGAAGAATACCAAGTGGAATATTTAAAAGCCAATCATGAAGTTTTTGATGAATTCAATAATTTTATCGGCGAACAAGTTTGGAACTTCGCGGACTTCGCAACGAGTCAAGGGATCATGCGTGTCCAAGGCAATAAAAAAGGAGTCTTTACCCGAGAGCGAAAACCGAAGCATGCTGCTCATGAGTTACGCAGGCGCTGGACGGAAATTCCTGATTTCCACTATAAGAAATAAGGTGGGTGCACTTCCGGAGTTGTCTGGGAAATAAGGGCGAAACAAGTGTTGAAGCAGGCTTTAAAAGTGAATTCGAAAGCATCAGGATATTCCCTGGTGCTTTTGTGCAAGAATGATAGCATTTGCCTGATAATATTTTGCAAAAAGCAATATCAGTCAAAAATAAAGAATTATTCAGCCTTTTAGGAGAATGCTTTTTTAATAGGGCTCCGATAAAATAAACGTAAGGAAAATAATGAATTGATAGCGCTTACTTTACGAGGTGTTTAGTGTAATGAATGATCATCTACCATCTTTTTATCCAGGCCAGCCTATGGGGGATTGGATCAATTCCTTTTACCGAGTGCATGGGGTGGAGGCACACCCATTCAACTTTCACTCACATCATGAGTATGAGATTTACTTTTTTCATTCAGGGGATTGCCGGTATTTAATCAACAACCGGATCTATGATTTACAGCCGGGGGATATCATTCTTTTGGATGGCATGACCTTGCATAAACCTAATCCGCAGCCAGGAAGTACTTACATAAGAAGCATGATTCACTTTTCACCAATTTGGCTGCAGGAGTTGTTGGTTATCCTGGGAACCCCAAATTTGCTTGATCCCTTTCAGAAGCTTAACAATTGCTTGCTGCGGACAGGTTATGATGAAGCCGGGATTTGTGTGGACGAAGGATTAAAGAGGATCAGCGGCCTTATTGCTAATCAAGAGGCAGAACTGCAGCAAAAAGGGAAAAAAAGTAACACGAGTGAAGCGGAAATAAAACTGGAACTTGTTCAATTACTGGTGAAAATCTATAAAATGAGCCATAAAGAATTAGCTCAGCATTCCAACAAAAGGACCGAAAAGGAGCATCATGCTGAGGGAATTGCCTCTTGGATCAATGATCACTATACCGAAAAAGTAAGTTTGGATCGACTGGCCAATGAAATGAATCTTAGTAAGTATTACGCATCCCACGTTTTCAAGGAAGTAACTGGGTTTACCGTCATGGAATATGTGATGGGCTGCCGGTTTAACCAGGTGAAGTATTTGCTGGAAATGGAACCTGACCAAACGCTTGGGGAGATCTCCCAGGCAACGGGTTTTGAAAGTATTGCTCACTTCAGCAGGTTTTTTAAGGGAAAATCTGGCGTGACGCCATCTCAATATCGTAAAAATAGACTGAACATTGGGATATCTTAAGGGGGAGGGGGAAATCTAAATGAATCCAAATCTATTGATATCAGGATTTTCCGATGAAATTTCATCGGATTTTGATATACAGCTTGAAACGGTTGCAAAGCTTGGAATGAAGTATATTTCTTTACGTGGCATTGACGGGAGAAACATAGGGGATTTTTCAATCGAAGACATAAGAAGCACGGTACTTCCTAGACTCCAAAAAGCAGGCATAGGTGTATCTTCCATCGGATCGCCAATCGGAAAGATCTTTATAAATGATGAAGCCGGTTTTTTGGAACATAGGCGGATGCTGGAGGTTATTTGTCAAATAAGCACCCTGCTAGACTGCAAATATATCCGCGTTTTCAGTTTTTATATTCCAAACGGGGAGGAGCCTGACCGATTTGGAGAAGATGTGGTAAGGAAATTGAAAGAATTCACGGCCATAGCCGAAAAATACGATGTTATTTTATTGCATGAAAATGAGAAGGATATCTACGGAGATATCGGCCGAAGATGCGCGGAAATATTGGAAAAGGTAGATTCGGAAAATTTTAAGGCGATTTTTGATTTTGCCAACTTTGTCCAGTGTGGTGAAAACACCCAGGATTGCTACAACTTGCTGAAGGATGATGTGATGTATATCCATATCAAGGATGCCGTCACAAAAAGGAATCAAAATGTTTTGTGCGGAATGGGAGATGGAAGAATACCGGAAATCCTTTCTCAATTGATAGATGAAGGCTACAAAGGTTTCTTGACCCTTGAGCCGCATCTTGCTCGGTTTGATTCATTAAAGGATCTGGAGCTGGAAGACGCTATGTGGTTTATCGAGAATAAAGGGCTTGATGGAAAAAGCGGCTATAAGCTTCAATACGAGGCACTCTTAAAGATTCTAGGGAAAATTGATAATGAGGAGAGATTGGCATGGAAAAAGTGAGATTGGGGATAGTTGGGCTAGGTGCGCAAGGCGGGCTATATGCAGGATTTCTGGCTGATGGAAAAGTGGAAAACATGGTGATCGGGGCGATTTGTGATATTGACCCTGCTAAGAAGGAATTGGCCGCAGAAAAATATCCAGACGTCCCTTTTTATGAGGATTACAGGGATATGCTCGATAGCGGAGATATGGATGCGGTCGTTACTTGTGTGCCACATTATCTGCATCCGGAAATAGGTGTGGAAGCATTGAAGAGGGAGATTCATGCTTTGGTCGAAAAGCCCGCTGGCGTATATACAAAGCAGGTAAGGGAGCTCAATGATTATGCAGCCCAAAAACCGCATTTAACATTCGGTATCGTGTTCAATCAACGGATGAATCCACTGTATCAAAAGGTGAAGGAAATCATCGATAATGGGGAGATTGGCCAAATACGCCGAACAAATTGGATGATCACGACCTGGTGGAGGCCACAGGGATACTACGATTCAAGTGCATGGAGGGCAACGTGGGGTGAAGAGGGCGGCGGTGTTCTCGTGAATCAGGCACCACATCAGCTTGACTTGCTTCAATGGATATGCGGAATACCCAAAAAGGTATACTCCAATGTGAAATATGGATATCAGCGGAATATTGCAGTCGAGGATGAAGTCACGGCTCTTCTTGATTACGGGAATGGGGCCACGGGTGTGTTCATTACCTGCACCCATGATGTGATTGGCACAGATCGGTTTGAAATAGTAGGAGATAAAGGAAAAATCGTTGTCGATGACAGCAAGAAAGTGACGATCAAAAGACTTTCGAAGCCAGAATCGGAATTGAGTGACAGCATGAGCATGCAGGATGTCATGAAAATATTCATGGGCGGCAATCAATCTGATATTTACAGTGAGGAAGTGCTGGAATTCGAAAGTGTATGGGGGGCACAGCATATAGCCGTATTGGAAAACTTCGCTGCAGCGGTATTGGAAGGGACCCCGATACTTGCTCCTGGCAGTGACGGTATTCATGGAGTTACCTTAGCGAATGCGATTCATCTATCAAGCTGGTTGGATAAAGAAATCGAAATCCCATTCGATGAAGAACTATTCTTGCTGGAATTGAAAAAGCGAATTGAGGAAGAAAAGAATGCGCCTGTCACATCGTAATGTGATTAAATCCAGAAATATTCACTGGTAAAGAAATCTGTTAGAGGGGGAGATTGGAGTATGTTGAAAACGGCAGTTATCGGGCTCGGAGATATTTCTCCCATACACATTCTTGCCATACAAGCAAACCCAATGGTTGAGCTGTGCGCTGTTTGCGATATCGATGAAGCCTTAAGGGATTCTGTACCTGGTGCTAAATTTTATGAATATTACCAAGAGATGATTGAAACGGAGGCAATCGATTGTGTCCACCTTTGTCTGCCTCACCATCTTCATTATCCTGTGGCGAAATATTGTATGGAACAAGGGGTGCATGTATTTCAGGAAAAACCTTTGGGCTTGAACACCGAAGAAGGACTAACACTTGTGAAGCTAGAGGAAAAACATAAGAATGTAAGGTTGTGTGTATGTTTACAGAACCGCTTCAATGAATCTTTTAAAAAGCTTCAAAAATTGCTGGACAGCGGCATCTACGGCAAGGTGCTTGGCGTGAAGGGAATAGTAACCTGGAGCAGGCCGCCATCCTATTATGAGGTGAAGCCATGGCGCGGAAAACTGGACCAAGCCGGAGGAGGGGTCATGATCAATCAAGCCCTTCATACACTGGATTTGATGCAGCTGATTGGTGGGAAAATGGTTTCAATAAAAGGGGAGGTTTCCAGACTGCTGGATTATGAGATTGAAGTGGAAGATACAGCCATAGCAAATATTACGTTCGACAGCGGGGCGCGGGGGCTGTTTTTCGCTACGATCGCGAATGCGGACAATGATAGTGTGGAGTTACAGGTGCTTTTGGAGAAGGGAAAACTCACCATTAAAGACAGTATTCTCTTTAGTGTGGATGAAATGGGAAATAAGGAAAGATTGGCGGAAGACGCGAAGCTTCCCGGATCGAAGTTCTATTATGGTGCCAGCCATGCCAAATTAATTGATGCCTTCTATGAAAGCATTTTATCTGACACGCAAGCTTACGTTCATGCCTGGGAAGCCGTTCCATCGCTCAAAATGATTGAAGCGATTCGAAAATCATCGCAAATGAAAAAAGCGATATTCATGGAGGGACAATATAATGGGAAAAGCTAAAATCGGTGTGCAAATGATGATGCTTAAAGGGAAGGTCGAGGAATTGGGCGTCTATGAAACGATGAGAAAAATCAAGGAGCTCGATTTTCATGCTGTTGAAGTTTCACAAATTCCGATGACTGCTGAAAATGTTGCCGAGTTAAAAAGGGCCAGCCAAGATTTCGATATAGAAATTGCCGCTCTATCAGCCGCGTTAGAGCCGATGCTGCCAGGAATGGCAGGGGAAACACTAACGGATGATTTCGAGAAAATCGTAAGCGATTGCAAAACGTTGGATTGCAGTTTTTTACGAATTGGCATGCTTCCTTTTACGACTATAGGCGATAAAGATAAAATCCTTAGTTTCGTAAAAAAAGCGGACGAAGCAGCGGAAAGATTGGCCGAGCATAAGATAGAGCTGTATTATCATAATCACCATATAGAATTCCAAAAATACGATGGTGAATATTTATTGGATATCATCAAGGATAATACGCGCAGGATAGGCTTTGAATTGGACGTCCACTGGATTCAAAGGGGCGGACTGGATCCGGTTGCGGTAATCAATAAATTCGAGGGAAGAATCGCTTTAATTCATTTAAAGGACTATCGCATCGGTCAATTGGATATGAGCGGTTTTAAAAACGATTTTGACCAAGACAAGTTTTTTCAAGCCTTCAACAACGTAATTCAATTCGCAGAGCTTGGTGAAGGAAGTCTTGATCTCAAAGCGATCATCGAAGCCGGCTTGAACAGCGGTTCACAGTACTTTCTCATTGAGCAAGATGACTTATACGGCCGAGATCCATTCGATTGCCTCAAAACCTCTGCAGATCACTTAAGGAGCCTAGGTTATTCTGACTGGTTTTGATCCGATAAGAAAAGCGATTGGCACTGGCCGTAGATTATCAATGGAATCAAGGATTACGGGTAAATTAATCAAGGTATCGAGAGTTGATTTGCTCCCCAATGATTTCCTTGCAGGATAGGAGAAGCGGAATGACAAATTTATTCGATTTAACTGGAAAAACCGCCGTTGCGATTGGCGGAAATAGCGTATTGGGTTCTGCCATTTCTCAAGGACTTGCTGCACAGGGTGCTAAGGTAGCGATAGTCGGACGAAATCTTGACAAAGCAAAAGAAGTTGTTAAGGAAATTGAAAACGGCGGCGGAAGCGCAAAGGCTTTTCAGGCTGATGTATGCTCCCGTGAATCTTTATTGGAAGCGGCAGATCAAATTCAACGGTGGTCCGGCGGCTGGGATATCCTTCTGAATGCGCCTGGGAAAAATAGTTCAACACCGTTCTTTGAACTGGAAATGGATGAATGGGACGATATTATGGATGTCAACTTGAAGGGTATCGTGTTAACCTGCCAGATCTTTGCGAAGAAAATGATCGATCAGGAAAGACGAGGCAGTATCATCAATATTTCTTCCGTTTCTTCCACGACGCCCTTATCAAAGGTATTTACATATTCCGTTTCAAAGGCAGGGCTTAACAGCGTGACACAGTTTTTGTCGCGGGAATTCGCCCCGAACGGCATCCGTGTCAATGCAATCATCCCCGGTTTCTTTCCTGCAGAACAAAATAGAAAAATCTTGAGCGCTGAAAGGATTGAGTCGATCATGGAGCATACGCCAATGAATCGTTTTGGCACTCCGGAGGAATTGCAAGGTGCTGCCGTGTGGCTCGCCTCTGAAAAAGCATCGAGCTTTGTCACTGGGACACTTATTCGAGTGGACGGTGGATTTGGCAGTATGACAATTTGAGAGATATAACAAGAACGACAAGAGGTAAAGCGACCAGGGCTTTACCTCTTTATTATGCGTACGTACCACTCCAATGATTTTGACCTTTTCTTTCTCTCCATCCGATAATCCTCTTTCATTCGCTTATAGATAATCATTTCCTCAGTGGTGACCTTCAGATGTTTACCATAGTTCTATTTGTGTTTGTGAGTTCCAGGATGTTTTGTATAAAATACCCTTTTGTGAAGAAACATAGAAAAAAGGAGTTTGAGCGACCTGCAAAAAATGGGGGTAACCAGCTTGATTCGTAATGTGGGCAAATTATTGGATAAAAGAAAACAAAAAAAACCGGATATACGACAACCTGATCAAGATTCGAAGCCTGCGGATCGGTTAGATGCGAATTTCAGCCGAAACGTAGAGACATTTCGTTCCATTTATGATAATTGTTCGGATGTCATGTTCCGCCAGTTCCTACTTTTTGGTAAGACACAGGCCATGCTTATCTACATTGAGGGACTTTCGGATATTGGGGGAATTGAAGAAAATGTACTTTCCCCGCTCATGCAGGAAACGAACGTTGCTACACAGCCATTACATGAATTCCTTGAACATAAAATGCCCGTTTCCAAATTGAAAAGAGTGAATACGCTAGCGGATTGCATTGAATCGATTTCGACTGAAAATCCGCTCCTTTTATATGATGGTGAAGGTTACGGATTTTCGATAGGATTGTCCAAATGGGAAAAGAGGGCAATTGAGGAACCCGTCGCGGAAGGTGGAATCAGGGGTTCGCGGGAGGGGTTCAATGAATCGCTCGGCATCAATACGTCACAGCTAAGAAGGATCATAAAAAGCCCTGCACTTAAAATACGGTCCATGAAAATAGGCGATTACACCAAAACGACGGTCGCGATTGCTTATGTCGATGGATTGGTGGATCAATCCTTGATCACTGAAATTACAGCTCGTTTGGAACGAATCAAGATGGATGGCATCTTAGAGAGCGGGTACATCGAGGAAATGATTGAGGACAATCCATTTTCCCCTTTTCCGCAAATCATGTCGACAGAACGTCCGGATGTCGCCAGTTCATCCCTGTTGGAGGGCCGTGCCCTCATTCTTGTCGATGGGACTCCGTTCACGTTGATTGCCCCGGTATCCTTCTTTTCATTGATTCAATCCCAGGAGGATTATTATCAACGATTCATGGTAGGAACTGTCATTAGATGGCTACGCTATGTGTTCATGGTTTTATCTCTTTTACTGCCTTCCTTGTACGTCGCAATACTGACTTTCCATGCAGAAGCGGTGCCGACAGCATTATTGCTAAGCATGGCAGCATCAAGGGAAGCGGTTCCGTTTCCTGCCATAGTGGAAGCGCTCATTATGGAAATAACGTTTGAGGCATTAAGGGAGGCAGGTGTCCGTTTGCCCAAGCAGATAGGGTCAGCTGTAAGTATCGTTGGAGCTCTTGTCATTGGACAAGCTTCCGTTCAAGCGGGGTTGGTATCAGCACCAATGGTCATTGTCGTGGCCATTACGGGAATCTCTTCTTTCATGATGCCGCGCTATATTGCGGGAATCGCCATCAGGATGCTGCGGTTTCCAATGATGCTGCTTGCAGGAACGTTAGGGCTGCTTGGTATCATGATGGGAATCATTGCCATTGCCATTCATCTATGCAATCTCCGTTCTTTCGGGGTTCCTTACTTATCCCCGCTAGCCCCGATGAAAAGCCGGGAGCTGAAAGATGTGCTGTGGAGGGCTCCTTGGTGGATGATGGATTCACGGCCGCGGCTAACGGGTGAAGCCAACTCTTACCGCCAGTCTCCTGAACAGGGACCAAAACCAAACAGGGGAAGTGAAGAAAAGTGAAAAAGGAGAGGGGACGAATTACGGTAAGAGAGAAAGCGAAAAGACGTAAATCCATAAGTATCCATCTTCTCTTCATGATGGCGATCCCTTTGATGACCGGCTGTTGGGATCGAGTTGAAATCAATGATTTGGCGATTGTCACTGCCGCCTCCATCGATAAAAAGGATGATGATTCCATTGAGCTGTCAATCCAGGTTTTCATCCCTAAATCCATAAGTAGCGGAGGAGGAGAAGGAGGACCAAGTCAAGGCGGTGGCCGGGCAACTACCTTGGTGAAATCTGATGTAGGATCCAATCTGTCGGAAGCCTTGTCCAAGCTTCAAGGAAAGATACCCAGAAAGGTATTCTGGGGACATTGTAAAGTTTTTGTATTCGGGGAACGGTTGGCGAAGGAGGGAATTCAGGAGCAACTGGATTTTTTACTGCGCCATCCTCAGCCGCGTGAACGAGCGAATGTGTTTGTCAGCAAGGGGAGAGGGAAGTCCATCTTGGAATCGCTGCCGCCTTTGGAAAATTATTCGGGAGAAGTGATCAAGGAATTATCGGATTTACATTTGGGCTTGCGTGTCACACTGCATAAGCTGGATGAGATGTTAACAAGCAAATCTCAAGCGGTTGCCCTCCCTTTCATAAAAATTTTACCGCCAGCGAAAGGGGAAGCGAAATTACAGGGCATTCCATATATCTTTGGTACAGCGTTGTTTAAAAAAGATAAAATGACTGGGACGATGACCGCTAAGGACACAACGGGATTATTGTGGTTAAAGGATGAAATGAAATCATATACAGTGACTTTAAGCCCTGAAGGCATAAAAGGGCAGATATCCATTAATCCGATATCTGCCCAGGTAAGCGTCATTCCGCAAATAGTAAACGGCAATTGGAAGACGTCCGTGAAGATCGATACAGAAGGGACGGTTATACAAAATGGGACAAAACTAAACCTTTCCGTTCCGGAATCACTGAAGGTCGTTGAACGAGCTTATCAGAAAGATATTGAAAAGCGGATCAGGCTAGCTTTTCTGCACCTCCAGGGTAATGGGGATGACGTCATAGGGTTAGCGAAGGAATTTTATCGGAAATACCCAAAGCAATTTAGTGAAGCTGAACGTAACTGGAAAGAAATTTTTAAAGAAATGAAAGTGGAAGTCGATGTTACTGCCCATATCCGCAGACAGGGTTATATTAACAAACCGGCTGGATTGGCAGAGAGTGAGGTGAAGGATAGGTGAAATGGGCGGCTTTTTTAAGTACAGCTTTCATTATTATACTGATCATTTTATATGAATGGCCCAGAATGAAACAAAAACCTGTTAAAGAAAAGCTGGCATTAATTTCCCTGCTGCTTATCGGCTTGCTCCTATCCATGTTCAACCTTCAGGAGATGGCTGGGCCGACTTCTTGGATTGAAGCTTTGTTCAGGCCGCTTGGAGAGTTCATGGAAAGGTAAGGGCTGGGATGATGGATTTGATTTCCTGAACGGAAAGGAGAGACCCATGGAAAAAGGTAAAATATCTTCTCTTCAAATGGCTTTCATGTTGTATCCAACCATTGTTGCAACGGCCATTCTAGGTATCCCGAGCGTAACAGCGAAATTTGCGAATACCGATTTTTGGATTTCTCCGATATTTGCATCATTCATAGGATATTTGACTGTATATCTTGCCGTAAAGCTCCACATGCTTTATCCTGGACAAACGATTATCCAATACAGCGAGCAAATCATTGGACGGTGGATCGGGAAAATCGTCGGCTTTTTATTTCTGTCATTCTATATACAAGTTACGGGACTTATCGTCAGGGAGTACGCAGAATTTGTCGTGGACTCCTTTCTGATCAATACACCGATCATCGTGGTCATGGCCTCGATGGTCCTGCTTTGTGCCTTTGTCGTGCATGGCGGTTTAGAAGGTTTGGGGAGGGCCGCTCTATTATTTATCCCTGTATTCTTAATACCTCAAATGATCTTGTTCATTTTGGTGTTTCCAGATCTTGAGTTTGAAAATATTTTCCCTGTGCTGGCAAAAGGGGTGATGCCGCCTCTCAAAGGTTCGATTGTCCCAGGCGGCTGGTATACTGAATTTTTCCTTATCTCCTTTCTCCTGCCCTTTTTGGTGGATAAGAAAAAAGGGATGAGATATGGCATGATGACCGTTTTTGCAGTAATGGCCACATTAGTGATCGTAAACCTTATTGTCCTTTTCGTTCTTGGAGCAACCACACCGTCCAAGGTATACCCATTGATGAACGTGGCTAGGTACATTAGCTTCGCTGATTTTTTCGAGCATATGGAGTCGTTCATCATGGCCATTTGGGTTGTCGGTGCATTCGTGAAAATATCCGTGTTTTTTTATGCTACGGCCCTAGGTACCGCTCAGTGGCTGAACCTTTCCGATTATCGACCCATTATCTGGCCATTGGGGATACTCATTGTGATTACGGGCTTCTGGTCCATATCCAACTCAATGGACCTGGAGCGTTATAATGTCAATGCGTTCCCATTTTATGGAGCTTTGATTCAAACGCTCATACCGCTGCTATTATTGCTGATAGCTATCATCGGCAACAAAAATAAAAAAAGTAAGAAAAGCAATTCAAGCTAACTTTCAGGAATGGATCCTTGAAACGATGGAGGTCCTACATGAAAGTGAATATTAACCAGTACCGGCTAATTGGCCAGGGTAAAAAGGTTGTATCTATAAGGTAAAACAAAGCTGAACGGAGCGTATATGAGTCCCCCGCAGGCGTGCCTTTCGTTACAATCGATGGACAAATTGTACAAGCAAAAAAATGTAGACACACTCGATGAAAATCGAGTGTGTCTACATTTTGAAACGCCTGCGTATCCGTACGCAAGCGTTTTTTAGATAGATTGACTATCCGTTGCGCATCAGTGAACTTTATTGCTTCTGCTCCATGCGATTTAAACAAAATTCCAAATCATTCTGCAAATGCTCTTTCATTAACTGCTCTGCTGCGTCTCCGTTATGATGAAGGATGGCCTGGTAGATTTCTTGGTGTTCCTCAATCAAAAACGGGCGTTTGTGGTAGACAACCGTTTTCCGGAACAAATAGATAATGGACCTCATCCTGTCAATTATATCGATCATCATCGGATTGTTAGTAGCTCCTATAATAATCTCATGAAATTGATTGTTCGCTGACATGACTACTTCCGGAGTCCCCGTGCTGCCAATATCCACACACTCTTTCAATTTCACAAGAGCTTCTTCGGTCATGTAACTGGCACAATGGCGCGCTGCGAATCCTTCCAGTAATATACGCACTTGAAATATGTGACGAAGGTCCATATCACTGGGGTTCACGACACGTTTTTGCTTAATGAGCCCTTCCTGTTCCAGCTTACGAATGGATTCACGCACCGGCGTCCGGCTAATCCCAATTTCTTCTGCCAGTCTTTCTTCGACGAGCTTCGTACCGCGTTCCAATTCTCCGTTCAAAATCCGGTCTCTTATATATTCATAAGCTTGTACATAGGCATGACCGTTTTCCTTTTTTACCAATTCAATCGTCTCCCGAATCATGATTTATTCTTATCTTAAAGTATAAGTATAAGCATGATTATTTAAAAGTGTAATTTTTGTATACATTAAATTAAAAATTGTATACAAAATATTAAAAAGTGTGTACAATCTAAAGTGAAGTTGTGAAAACGCTTTATAAATCAAAATTAGGACATGCACTCGAAAAAGGTCCTTTCATAGCAGTACAGGTTAATTTGGGCACGGTAACAATACCAGCTAAACGAAAGCGAATAAGGAGGAAATGAAATTGGGTAAAAAAATTGGATTTATTGGATTAGGCATCATGGGAAAACCAATGTCATCCAACTTATTAAAAGCAGGTTATGAAGTAACGGTTAATGATCTTAATATACAAACAGTAGAAGAACTTGTTGAGGCAGGTGCGAAAGCAGGAACACCAATGGAAATGGGTGAAACATGTGACGTCATCATCACGATGCTGCCTGCGTCACAGCATGTGAAACAAGTCGTGCTTGGCGAGCATGGAATTTTGAAAACGGCTGCAAAAGGGACGGTAATCATAGATATGAGCTCCATCTCACCGGTCATATCGGTCGAAATTGCAAATGAAGCGGCTAAACAGGGTGTTGACATGATGGATGCTCCGGTTAGCGGCGGTGAGCCGAAAGCGATTGATGGGACATTGGCCATTATGGTCGGAGGAAAAGAAAGCGTATTCGAATCAGTTATTGATATTCTCCATTCCGTAGGTACGGATGTTACGTTGGTTGGCAAGAATGGCAGCGGTGTCACGGCGAAGCTGGCAAATCAAGTTATTGTCAACTTAAACATTGCGGCGATGTCCGAAGCACTTGTTCTTGCAGCAAAAGCGGGAATTGATGTGGAAAAAATGTATCAGGCCATTCGCGGCGGTCTCGCTGGAAGCGCTGTACTCGATGCAAAAGTGCCTCTAATCTTGGACAGAAACTTCGTAGCTGGAGGAAGGATCGATATTAATTTAAAGGACATCACGAATGTAATGGAAACAGCACATGAAATCGGGGTTCCCCTTCCGCTGTCTAGCCAGCTGCTGGAAATCTTCCATGCACTTAAAGTGGATGGAAAAGCCGGGGATGATCACGGAGGCATCGTGCAGTATTATGAAAAACTGGCAAACGTCGAAGTTAGGAGGGTGTAAATTGACTATCAATCATTCAAGCAATCTAACCGCAAAAGCTACATTTGCCAGCCTGCCGGCAGTTCCCGATGAACGGGCTGTTAATGAACTGCTCGCTGACGAATTGCTGGATTTCAATAAAAAAATTATCGTCCTGGATGATGATCCAACAGGTGTTCAAACGGTTCACGGTATATCCGTTTATACGGATTGGTCAGCTGAAAGTATTGAATTGGGATTCGCCGAGAGGAATTCGATGTTTTTCGTTTTGACCAATTCAAGGGGGTTTACAGCAGCGGAAACCGAACGGGCACATAAGGAAATAGCGAAGGTCATCCAGGAAACAGCGGAGAAGCAGAACAAAGAATTCATCATCATCAGTCGCGGGGATTCTACACTTCGTGGTCATTATCCTCTTGAAACGGAAGTATTGAAAAATACGGTTGAAGCACATTCAGACATGAAGTTTAATGGAGAAGTCATCATGCCCTTTTTCAAAGAAGGCGGCCGTTTCACGATCAATAACAATCATTACGTGCAGGATGAAGATGCGTTAGTGCCGGCTGGTGAAACCGAATTCGCGAAGGATCGGACATTCGGTTTCAAAGCATCACATCTTGGTGACTGGGCAGAAGAAAAGTCGAACGGGATATTTAAAGCGGATGATGCTGTATACCTGTCTCTAGAAAGTATCCGTGATCTTGATTTTGATGGATTGGTCAGTCAGTTAATGGCAGTTGAAGATTTCAATAAAGTCATTGTTAATGCGGTTGAATATGTGGATGCAAAAGTGGTTGTGATTGCATTGATCCGAGCTATAAAGGCAGGCAAACAGTTCTTGTTCCGGAGTGCAGCGGCGTTAACAAAAATCATCGGGGGGATAGATGATAAACCCCTGCTAACGAAAGAAGAGCTAATGAAAGAAGATTCCGGTCACGGCGGTCTTATCATGATTGGCTCACATGTGAAAAAAACAACGGAACAGTTTGAAGCTCTTCAAACCTGTGATTTCATCGAGTTCATTGAATTCGATGTCCACCTCGTCCTGCATCCAAATAAGTTTGAGGCGGAAATTCAACGGGTCATTGAAGCGAGCGAGCAACTCATACGTAAAGGAAAAACGGTCACCGTATATACGAAGCGGGAGCGCCTCGACCTTGGGGAGAACAAAAAAGAAGAAGAATTGAAACTATCCGTGAAGATATCCGATGCAGTGACAAGCATAGTCAAGCAGCTTGAAGTACGTCCAAGCTTTATTATTGCCAAAGGCGGCATCACGTCAAGTGATATAGGGACGAATGGCCTTGGCGTTAAGCGGGCGACGGTAGCTGGTCAGGTAAAGCCTGGAATTCCAGTATGGTTGACAGGAGGCGAAAGCAAGTTTCCGGGAATGGCTTATGTGATTTTTCCTGGGAATGTTGGATCAAAAGCAACCTTAAAAGAAGTGGCAGAACGGATGCATCAATGATCGGAGCGGCATTTTGCCGCTTCGGGGCTAGGTGTAAGCGAATACAATTGGATGGGGCAGAAAAGTTAGTGGACTGAGATTTCAAGCCAAGCCCACATTAAAAGAAAAGGTGGATGAAAATGCCGATACTTTCTATATGTATAGGGGTTGCCCTATTGCTAATATTAATGATTGCTTTGAAATTAAACGCTTTCATATCCTTGCTTATCGTTTCCTTGGTAGTAGGGATTTTGGAAGGAATGACACCAATTGCTGCAATTGAATCCATCCAAACTGGTTTGGGTGGAACGCTTGGAAATCTCACGATAATCATCGTGTTTGGGGCCATACTTGGTAAGTTGATGACTGATTCAGGCGGGGCCCAAAGAATTGCAATGACACTAATCAAAGCATTTGGCAAAAAGCGAGTACAACTAGCCGCTGTTCTGACGGCTTCCGTCGTAGGGATCGCCCTTTTCTTTGAAACGGGTGTCGTCGTTTTGATTCCATTGGTATTTACGATTGCTATGGCAGCAGGAGTACCAGTATTGTATATCGGCATGCCCGTCATAGCCGCCCTTATCACGATGCATGGATTTGTTCCTCCACATCCAGGGCCAACGGCAGTTGCCAGTGTGTTTGATGCAAATTTGGGCAAGACCTTAATATATGGGGTCATCATCGCGATCCCAGCCATAATCATTGGCGGGCCATTATTCACGAAGTTGTTTAAGAAAGAAGACTTGGAAGCGGACATTCCAAAAGAGTTATTTAATCCTAAGGAGTTTAAAGAGGAAGAAATGCCACGGTTTGCAACAAGTCTTCTTACTTCCCTCATGCCAGTGATATTGATAACGGTCAAAGTAGCTGTAGAAATTTTCATGCCTGAATCACCGATCATGCCGGTTGTTGATTTCATCGGCAATCCGGCTGTGGCGCTTTTGATTTCTGTCATTATTGCCATTTTCACCTTTGGTCTTAATCGAGGGAAGAAAATGAATGAAATCATGAAATCCTTTTCCGAGTCCGTCAGCGGAATTGCAATGATTCTATTAATCATTGCAGGTGGCGGGGCGTTCAAACAAGTATTGATAGACAGTCATATTGATCAATATATTGCTGGCATCATGGCCGAATCAACGCTTTCACCATTGATCCTTACTTGGCTGATAGCGGCTATCCTAAGGGTGGCCATAGGGTCTGCTACAGTGGCCGGCATGACGGCAGCCGGAATTGCGGCACCTCTTGTTGCGGCCACAGGGGTAAGTCCAGAACTTATGGTTTTGGCTGCAGGTGCCGGAAGCATAACATTCTCCCATGTAAATGATGCAGGTTTTTGGATTTACAAGGAATATTTTAATCTATCAATAGGAAAGACCATTAAGACATGGTCCGTGATGGTCACCATCATTTCCCTGGTGGGACTTGTCGGAGTACTCATCATCAATTTGTTCATATAATGAAAAACCCTATCCTGTCTGTAACAATATGGACTGGATAGGGGTTTTTCACTTTTCTTGTGCACGAATCATGCTGGCTTGAAGGAGAACATGGAAAAAAATTTATCATCAATAAATGTAAGCACATTCATGAACAAAATCGTCGGTAAATGAATATAAGTAAAAAAATGAATGATTCAAATGGTTTGGAGGGGCTATCCAAATTCGTTGAAATATTTCTGGTTTTTCAAAAAGACATCATGTTTTACTTAACCTTTTACCCTGCTCCTGAATATCATTGATTAAAAAAGTATGGATAAAATACGAAATCAAAGATCACTGGGACAATTGCGTGTCGCAAAGCAACGGCATTAAAATCTTTTAGTATTCTTAATGTATAGAAGAGTGGCCATGTGGGAATCATGGTGGATAAGGAAATAAAAAAAGAAGAAAGGATAACATTGAAATAAATATTAATAATCTCCAAGTTACTTAGTATAATAGAAAAAAGGTTAAGGAGTTGGTTTCGAATGGAGAAGCAATTACCTGGAACATCACTGGAGCCTGAAGAGATAGCAGAAATGGTATTAAAAAAGGCCTTAAGCGATTATAGGAAAGCACAAATCGAAAAAGCGATCGATGACTCATTGAAGAATCGGGATAAAGATGAGTTCATCCGTTTAACTGAACTACTGAAGAGCATTTCATGAAATTTCGCACACTGTGAAAAAGACAAGTAGTTATACTATGATAGAAAAGCTGCCGTGCATGGAAATCAGTGAAGCTTGTTAATATATGCATAATGAAAGCGAAACTTAATTAGATTAAATCAGTCTAAGGAAATAGCAATCTATAGAATTATCACATTTTACATTGTAAGCGCTTTCTTGTATGCTTGTCATACTAATTCATGAAAACGGTTGAAACCTAAAAGGGGGAGAAGAAATGAAAAAGAATGGAGTGTCGTTGGCTGAATTTGTTCAGGAGGATCGGTTTGAACTCAACTCCTACATTACTTCTTTATTTAACAAACTGAATGACTATGTTCCCAAAAGTCTTAAAGATAAAAAATAAGCCATGAAATGAATCAGAGAGTGCTGTATGGCTTTCTGATTCATTTTTGTTTTGTTTCACGATAATTGACAATGAGAATCGTTATCGACTAAAATGAAACATATACGTATATCGATTGGAGTTGTTCATAGTGTTCGTTCAAATGAGAAAAACAGTGGTTAAAGAAGGTAATTCCGACCAAGTGGTAAAACGATTCGGTGCGGAAGGGGTCATAGAAAAGCAGGAGGGGTTCATTGATTTAAGCGTATTGGTGAAAAAGGTAAGACGAGGCGATGAAGAGGTCATCATCATGATCAATTGGGAATCGGAAGAGCACTGGAAGCAGTGGGAAAAGAGTGAAGTCCATATCGCGGGCCACAAGGCCAATCTTGGAAAGCCTAAACCTGAATATATCGTCAGTTCAGAAGGGGCATTATACGAAGTGAAAGCAGTTAAAAAGGCAGAGAAATGATTTCTTTACCTGCCCTTTTAATGTGAATGCCATCTAATTGGCCAAAGAACGGAATGTAAAAGTGTTTTTAAACTATTGGAAGCGGAATGGCCGCCTTTTACATACAATAGCACTACCTTCACTAAAATTCAGGCTCCCATTTATGGGTGCCCTTTTTTGGTCATTCAGATCAGACTTTAATGGAGATAATGAAACGAAAAATGAAGTTCATTAGCGGTATATGACTTCGCCTTGATGCTGGAAACCATGGTGGGTTCTTAGCATGAAAAATATTTTTTGTATTTCTTTAATTTATAGCTGACTGTTGGCTGACTGATGCCCAAGTGATCTGCCAGTTCATAAGTGGTTTTACATTGCTTCAATGCTTTAGCTAGCAGTTGGATTTCAATCTTTTCCAATGTCTTCTTTAAATCGAATTTCTCTTCCCATTTCTGATTCATTTCCAGCAATGAGGAATCTTCAGGCTGTTCGATTTGACCTGTGATGGATTGAGGCAAGTGTTCCGGAAAGATATTGGTTTCCTCAATGGTCAGGATCAGTCGTTCGATTAGATTTTCCAGTTCACGTATATTTCCGGGCCAATCGTAATGAGTCAGCACTTCATATGTCGATGGGTGTATTTTTTTGGATTTGTGGTATTTAGCATTGGTTTTCCGTAAGTAATGCTGTATTAAAAGAGGGATATCCTCTTTACGTTCATGCAATGCCGGTATCTGGATGGGAATCACATTCAATCGATAAAACAAATCGAGCCTGAACCTGCCTTCACTTACCATCTTCTTTAAATCTTGATTTGTCGCGGCAACAAGACGGAAGTTAATATGATTTTCCTTTTTCCCTCCAAGACGCTTTAACTTTTTTTCCTGTAACACTTTCAGTAATTTAGCTTGCATGGCAAGCGGAAGTTCACCGATTTCATCCAAGAAAAGGGTTCCGCTGTCAGCTTGTTCAATCAGGCCCTGGCTCCCCTGCTTGCTTGCCCCTGTAAAAGCTCCCGGTTCATAGCCGAATATCTCCGATTCAAACAAACTAACAGGTATCGTGCTGCAATTGACTTCAATGAAAGGCTCTTGCTTACGGTCACTTTGCTCATGAATTGCACGGGCGAAAGTACTTTTCCCTACTCCTGAAGGTCCCAATAAGAGAATCGTGGCATCGGTCTTCGCAACATTATGAAGCGTTTTTACTATATGCTTCGTTTCGTTGCTCCTCGCGATCATATCATGGTGATCGAGTTCCTTTTCCCTTAAATCCTCGACTTCCGTCTGATAGCCTTTGACTTTACGTTGCAAGTGCTCAAATTGATCCTGCAATTGAAGGATCTCGGTTTGATCCTGACCATAGCTGATCACCCTTGCGAGGCTGCCTTCCTTATTGAATATAGGATAGCCTGTCGACATGACGACATGACCCGTTTTTGTTTGCTGCATGATCCGTTTCGCCTTCTTTTCCTTTAATACAAGCGCGTTGATGGAAGGTGTGAGCAGGCCCTCTTTTTCTAATTGATGAACGGAAGTTCCGATATAAGAGTCACTTTTCATGCCGTAAATCTCCCACAGCTTTGGGTTGGAATATAAAATGATTCCATCTTGATCGGTGATGAGGATATTATTATTCGAGGTTTCAATGATCTTTTGTAATTCTTCCTCCAGCATTTCGTCATTCATGATATCGACTCCCTTTCGTATCCGAATCTTGATTAATTAAAATATAAATCAAAAAGTCTGAATAATCAAAACTTAAATCAAAAAAAGCGGTTTTGATTAATCTTTTAATCAACAGATCTAAAAGGAAGTGTAAAAACGCCCATGAAAGGCTCCTGAAAAGTTGGCGCGAATCTTGCTTAAGTAAAGGTAAGATGAAAAAAATAGCAGAAAACTTAGGAGGATGTTACATGATGAAATATCAACCGAAAGACTCTTTCCAATCACCCCGTTTTTGTGGAGTGCGTACGTTTATGCGGCTTCCATTCGTTGAGCAGGTGGATGAACATATGGACTTTGTCATTATGGGAATTCCATTTGATTCCGGCCAATCATTTAGGACGGGGGCGAGATTCGGGCCAGGAGCCATTCGTGATTTTTCCATTCTATTACGTCCGTATAATCCAGAACAGGCTATTAATATTTTTGATTATATATCAGGAATCGATTATGGGGACATTCCCGTTGTTCCTGGCTATATATCTGAAACATATAAAAAAATAGAAGATGAGCTTACGCCAGTCATTGAAAAAGGAATCGTTCCGATATCGCTGGGAGGCGACCATTCCATTACGCTAGGGGAGCTGCGTGCAATCGTAAAAAAACATGGACCCGTTGCCTTGCTGCAATTCGATGCTCACTCCGATACGTGGGATAGTTATTTCGAACAAAAGTATAATCACGGAACCGTTTTTCGCCGCGCGATAGAAGAAGGTCTCATCGATGTATCCCGCTCCCTTCAAATTGGCATGAGGGGAGGTTTGTACGGTCCGGAGGATTTGCAGGATGCCCGGGACTTGGGCTTGGCCGTATATACAACAAACGATTATAAACGGAACGGCGTCGAAAAGATGCTGGAGATCATCCATGAGCGTGTAGCGGATGGTCCGGTCTTTTTATCATTCGATATTGATTTTTTAGATCCGGTATATGCACCTGGCACAGGGACGCCAGAGGTTTCAGGGGCAAGCATTGATGATGCATTGGCGTTTGTCAGGGGCTTGACGGATATAGAATTCGTAGGCTTCGATCTTGTCGAGGTTTTACCCTCGTACGATCACGGACAAGTCACCGCAGCCGCAGCGGCCAACATTGTCTATGAATTCATCACGCTTATCGCACTCGCGAAAAAAGGAAAAAGAGATAAAATGGGGATGATCCAAGATTTGGAGAAGCAGCTGAACAACTAATTAAAACGGGAAGAACCAAGCGATCTAAAACAAACCCACCCCAAAAGGAGATGTATACATGGATATTTTGGATATTTCAATCATGCTTCTATATTTTTCTGTTTTAATCATTGTAGGGGTAATCGGATCCAAACGAGCAAAAACCGCGGATGAATTCATTGTAGCAGGGCGTAATCTAGGTCATTTCATGTATTTATCCTGTTTAGCGGCTGTGATATTAGGAGGAGCTTCTACTTTAGGAACGGCAAAATTAGGATATCAGTTTGGGATATCCGGCATTTGGCTGGTCGTGATGATCGGGCTCGGCATTATTGCCATCGGGCTGTTTTTAACGAATAAGATCTTTGATTTAAAAGTGCTGACAATCAGTGAAATGCTTGAGAAGCGTTACAATTCTCAAACACGCTTGCTCAGCGCCTTGGTCTCGGTCATCTATACCTTCATGCTGACCGTCACCCAAGTGATCGGGATGGGGACGATATTACATGTTTTGGCGGGCTGGAATTTGACGGTTTCCATGATTGTCGGAGGCGGGATCGTTCTATTTTATACAATATTAGGCGGAATGTGGTCGGTAACCATGACGGATGTGATCCAATTCGTCATCATGACAATCGGTATCTTCCTTATCATGCTTCCGATGAGCATTTCCAAGGCAGGAGGGTGGGGCTCACTACAAGAGAATCTCCCGGCAGCACATTTTGAATTAGGAAACATCGGCGGCGCGACGATCTTTCAATATTTTTTATTATTTACGTTAGGGGTGGTCGTGGGACAAGATATTTGGCAGCGTCTTTTTACGGCTCGAACGAAGGCCATCTCCCGCAGCGGAACGGTCGGGGCTGGGATATACAGCATTTTTTATGCCATTGCAATAAGTATCATTGGAATGTGCGCTTTTATTATCCTTCCTGATTTAGGAGACCCTCAAACTGCGTTTACAAGCATTGCGATGGAAACATTGCCTGCCGGGCTATTGGGAGTGGTCATTGCGAGTGTGGTTTCCGCCCTGATGTCCACGGCATCGGGAACATTGCTCGCTTCATCGACTTTGGTCGTCAATGACCTCATAAAAAAATATATCGGTCCAGGAATGAGCGAACGTCAATTTTTAAAAACATCTCGAATCACCACGTTAACGATTGGTGTTATGGCCATCATCGTTTCTATTTGGATTCAAGATATTTTAGTGGCATTGGATGTAGCCTACGCAATCTTATCGGGTGCCGTGTTCTTTCCGATCATTCTTGGCTTCTTTTGGAAGAGGGTCACGGCTAATGCTGCATTCTACTCCATTTTGGCCAGCATGATCGTCATCATCGTCGGATTGGTCATAACCGGGCCGTCCTCGACTGGACCGATCTTATATGGACTTGCTGCCAGTTTGGTCGTCATCACTGCCCTTACGTTGCTCAGTCCCAAAAATGAAACCTTACCTAAAGGTGATATAAAGGGGAAAAACATAGATATTGCCAATTGATGGACGGCCTTAAAAAAATGATGGGGAGGAAGGAAAATGACAAAGACGATTACCCTGCAACCGGCTTCATTCAACACACTGGAGGAAGAGCGCCAACACCGGAAGGAACGGCTGGCAGCTTCCTTCCGCCTTTTTTCAAAATTTGGCTTCGATGAAGGGATAGCAGGACATATCACGGTACGCGATCCGAAATATACTGACCATTTTTGGGTCAATCCGTTTGGGATGCACTTTAGCCAAATTTCCGTTTCAGATCTTATCTTGGTGAATCACAAAGGGGATATTGTGGAGGGGGAACATACTGTGAATGGCGCAGCTTTCGCGATTCATTCGGAAATTCATAAAGCGAGGCCGGACGCGATTGCAGCGGCACATGCTCATTCCGTCTATGGAAAGACTTGGTCATCACTAGGGAGATTGCTCGACCCGATCACCCAGGATTCCTGCCAATTTTATAGAGATCATGCGTTATTCGATGATTTTACCGGTGTAGTCTATGCAACTGAAGAAGGAAAACGGATCGCTCAGGCGCTAGGACAATATAAAGCGGTCATCCTTCGCAACCATGGGCTGTTAACGGTTGGTCAATCTGTAGATTCAGCTGCTTGGTGGTTCATAACGATGGAGCGATCATGTCAAGCTCAAATCATGGCCGAAACGGCAGGAAAGCCCATTTTCATTGAAGAGGAGTACGCAAGATTGACAGCAGAACAAACGGGGACGGAATACGAGGGGTGGCTTAGTTTTCAGCCCCTTTGGGATAAAATCAGAAAAGAGCAGCCGGACTTATTGGAATGATCCAGTTGGGATGGATGATTAATAGATAATCAATGTCAAAAAGGATTCTGGGGAGGCTTTTCATGAGAAGAATGGCGCTCCTTCGCTTTTAAAGCTTACTCCATTAATCAACATGGAAGATACAAAACTATATCCATCTCATTTCGGTAAAACGCCTATCCCTTGTAATAACTTGGATAGGTGCAGTGTTTATTAAAAAATTTATTTTGTTTAATCGCCGCCGCTTCATGTTTTTCTTGTATAGGACAATCTCCGATCAGGAAAAGCTTGATGTAAGGAGGCGATGTATGAATGGGTACTTTCGAAGTTATTTCCCTGATGCTTAGCTTTGGCATGTTTGTAATTGCTATTCTTGATTTTAAAAATCATGACAAGAATCCTTGACGTCAATGAAAAACGTTCATGTAGGGCAGAAGGCTGTGCCGATATTTCCTTCATTCACTTACATGTAAAGAGGACACCAATATGAGGTGTTCTTTTTTTGTCGCCATTCCAAGCGTTTCTCAAGCTTTCAGCTTTGACAAAACGGTGATATATCCGTATAGTCCTATAGACCGGTTGATATAATTTTTTAGGAGTGATCCAGCTATGGAAGGCAAAAGAAACTCAAAAGACATTCTTATTGAGGTTGCTTCACGACTTTTTCGAATACGCGGATATTATGGTGTTGGACTTAAAGACATCATAGAGGAAAGTGGGATTCCTAAAGGTTCTCTTTATCATTATTTCCCGAAAGGCAAGGAGCAATTGGCGATTGAAGCGGTCAATCATACAAAAGAAATCGTCATAGATGAAATTGAACGTGGATTTGGGGAGTTTAAAGACCCGATTGAAGCGATCCAGGCTCATATCCTTCATTTATCCGGTCTTTTTGGCGAAACGGAAAATCTATTGGGACTGCCGATCGGGACGATAGCGGCGGAAACATTTACGACAAGCGAGCCGATAAGAACAGCCTGCCAAGAGGCGATGGAGGATTGGCAAGCCATTTATGTGCAGAAATTACTTGAGGCGAACTACAGTGAGAAACGATCAAAGGAATTGAGTATCGTCATTAATGCCTTAATTGAAGGGGGCATCCTTCTTTCTTTAACGGCGAAAAATGGGGAACCGCTAAAAGCGATAGCCGAACAAATCCCATTATTGTTGGTAACTAAATAAGTCATAAGAAAAATAATCAGCTTAGGTAATACTGTCAACAATCGGAGGAATTCATTTTATGTCCACAAATGCAACACAGCAGCAGCGTCCCGCCATAAGGACGACCCCCATTTTAATTTCCTTTTTGATTGCAGGATTCATCGGGTTATTCAGTGAGACCGCCTTGAATATGGCGCTCGGGGACTTAATACAGGAATTCACCATCAGCCCTTCCACCGTGCAATGGCTGACAACGGGTTACTTATTGACCTTGGGGATATTGGTTCCGGTTTCCGGGCTCTTGATTCAATGGTTCAGTACACGGCAGTTATTCATTGCAGCCATGGTGTTTTCCATCATCGGGACGCTCATTGCAGCGTTAGCACCTGGCTTCGGGATCCTGATGCTTGCACGTGTCATTCAAGCGATCGGGACCGGCCTTTTATTGCCGCTCATGTTCAATACCATTTTGGTGATATTCCCAATTCATAAACGGGGAGCAACGATGGGATTGATGGGGCTAGTGATCATGTTTGCACCAGCCATCGGTCCGACGGTTTCAGGCTTGATCATCGAAAATTTGAAATGGAACTATATATTTTGGGTATCTTTACCGTTTTTTGTGATAGCATTGCTCTTTGGTCTCAAGTATATGCAAAACGTTTCCACCATCACCAAGCCGAAAATCGATGTTCCTTCGATAATCTTATCGACAATCGGTTTTGGGGGGATCGTTTATGGTTTTAGTATTGTAGGAGATCAAGGCTGGAGGGATGTTATCGTCCTTTCCTCGCTCATTGCAGGTCTTATAGCCTTAGTTTTGTTTGCCGTAAGACAGTTCAACATGGATAAACCGATGATCGACTTGCGCGTGTTTAAGTATCCCATGTTCACATTAGGGGTATTGACCGTTTTCATTACATTCATGATCATCATGTCTTCGATGATCCTTCTACCGCTATATCTGCAAACCGGGCTGGCGTTAGCCGCATTTGCCGCCGGGCTTGTACTTTTACCGGGCGGTGTGCTTAATGGTATCATGTCACCGATAACAGGCCGGATTTTTGATAAATTCGGCCCAAGAGGCTTAGTGATTCCAGGCTTCATTATCATGATCGCCATGTTATGGGCCTTGACGAACGTAACGACTGAAACGTCCATCATCTGGGTAGTCGCCATGCATACCTTCCTCATGATTGGTGTTTCGATGGTCATGATGCCTGCCCAGACTAACGGGCTGAATCAACTGCCGAAAAATCTATATCCCGACGGCACGGCGCTCATGAATACGTTGCAGCAAGTATCGGGCGCCATTGGTACGACGGTTGCCATTACCATCATGTCAGCCTCCCAAAAAAACTATATCGCCAATGTGAAAGATCCATTGGATCCTTCAGCCATTAGCGGTTCTTTGACGGCAGGAGTTCAGGATGCCTTCATTTTCGGTCTTGCCCTTGCCATCGCCGGTTTGATACTTTCGTTCTTTATCAAAACGGCACGCGAAGAAGAAGAACAAGCACGAATCTAAGGATGTTTCATAGGAAAGCTAGGCAACTTGAAGGAGATGCTGTCTGTATGTTGCAGGCGGCATCTTTTTTTGTTATATGGCCTTAGCCATGGTAAATGAGCTGCCCTTTCTGCAATGCGGGTCTTCCGCGGAAACAAGGTCCAGGGGGAGATCCCTGATAAGTGAGCTCCCGCTTTATGGACTCAAAATAATCTGGGACTTTGAATCATTTCATTCTCCTAAAGTCCGATATCATGGCGATAAACCTATCATTTTCTTCGAGATAAGGAAAGTGGTTGCTTTCTTCAAAAATATAAAGTTTCGAATTCTTCAATCGGGCATCGATGTCTTCCGAGAAAATGGGAGGGCATTGTGCATCATGCCGGCCACAATAAACGATAGCAGGAATACCAACCCCAGTTAGTTCGTCTTGTATATCAAAATGAGGCAAGTCATTAAAGGAAAAGTAATCTAACCTCCTTTGAACTATCTTTCCGCTGGAAGGTTTTTGGAAATATCGTTCTCGGTTCCCTTTATTGTATAGTGACATATCCGTCCATTCTCTTCTGGCGGTTCTTTTTTTATCGATCGTTTGTGCGGAAGATGCCAAAATAGAGAATATCTCTTTCCACCTCTCATTAAGCGGACTGCTTGGGCTGTACATACTTCCTTCATGCTCCATATATTTGTTTGTAGCGGTCGCTCCTCCGACCATTACCTTGGAGAGGGAATCAGGAAATCTGGTTGCATAGACCAAACCGAGCATGCCCCCAGTTGAATGCCCAGCAAAACCCCATTGCTCCAAATCCAATGCTTCCCTAATTGCTTCTAAATCCCTTACAGATTCTTTCATGCTCATTTCTGTTTCCATCGCCGGTTTGGTAGAGCTTCCTGCCCCCTTCAAATTCACAAGATACACTTCGGAATCATCTACAAATGCATCAGCAAAATAGTAACCAAGATCATTGAATTCGCTATATAAATGAGTGATGCAAACTGGTTCACCTTCGCCTTGAACAAATACCTCGAACTTACCGCGTGCCGTTTCAATCATTCGACGCTTCCACATTTAATACCCTCCTTATGAAATTTCAAATTTCATGATTTGGACAATATCAACGATGACAAACATCTCTTGCTTATGCCGGAATAAATGTATTTCATTGATCCTTACTCCCATATTTTATCAAATGTGCGGAAATCAGAGTGAATTATTTGAATATTAAGCCCTTTTCGGATAATCTTACACAATGAAAGGTACTTGCATCAGCTATTATTAAAAACAAAGCGCTTAACAGGAGGAATTCAAATGAATCAATTACTGACCAAAATTTTTGAGCCTGTAACGATTGGTGCTTGGAATTTAAGAACAAGAACAGCGATGGCTCCCATGACACGGTCGTTTGCCGAAAACGAAACGGGTGTTGTGAATGACCTAATCGTAGAATATTACAGAAAGCGCGCCCAAGATGGCATTGGGCTCATCATTACAGAAGGTGTAGTGATATCACCAAGGGCAAAGGGAAATCCTGGTGTTCCTGGGCTGTATACGCAAGAGCAAATCGATGGATGGAAAAAGGTGACGGAAGCTGTGCACGCTGAAGGCGGAACGATCATTGCGCAAATTTGGCATGTCGGCCGTGCAAGCCACCATGAAATTGCTGGAGGGCTTCCTCCGCAGGCCCCATCGCCCATCGCTGCCGAAGGAAAAGTTTCACGATTCGGAAAGCCATTCGATGTACCTGAGGAAATGACTGAAAATGATATTGCACAAGTAGTGAACCAATACAAACAAGCGGCAAGAAATGCAATCGAAGCTGGCTTTGACGGCGTTGAGATCCATGGTGCGCATGGCTATTTAATCGACCAGTTTAATTCCGACACGTCCAATAAAAGAACCGACCGGTATGGCGGTGATTTAAAAGAGCGCCTGACTTTCATGAAGGAAGTGCTGAATGCAATCATCGATGAAGTAGGAGCGGACCGGACCCTTATCCGTTTTTCCGCTTTTAAAATAGATCAGCCAACATATATGTGGGAAGATCCAGAGGAAGCAATAAAAATATTTATTGAAGCATTTAAAGAAACGGGAGTCAAAATGATTCATCCGTCCACGATGGAATTCACCAAACCGATTGCCAAAGGAGCGACTTTGCATGAATTGGTGCGCAGACACTGGGATGGAGTGATAGTGGGTGTCGGTGGATTTGATCCTAAAACAGCGGAAGCCGCTTTGGAAAGAGGAATCATCGATGTTGCGGCAATAGGCCGTCCGCTCATCGCCAACCCTGATTACCTGAAAAAAATCAAGCAGGATGAAGAACTTGTTGAGTACGAAGCAAAGCAACATTTAGCTCAATTGGTCTAAACGGAGCAGGCGTTTCATAAGTGCCCCTTTCCATTTGCGATTCTCCATTTCAGGGGAATCGCCTTTTCTGATGTGACTGAAGGGTAAGCAATATTGCTTATCCCGCTAATGATTTCAACATGCAAGGGAGGCAGGCAATGGAACGGATCATGATAATGGGTGTATCCGCGGGTGTCGGTAAATCCACTTTTGCAAGAAGGCTTGGGGACATGTTGGATATGGATGTCCATCATTTGGATACATTTTACTGGAGACCTGATTGGGTCGAGGCTCCGCTAGAGGCTTTCTTAGCTGCCCAGCAGGAAGTATTGACTCAAGATCAGTGGATCATGGAAGGCAACTATAGTCATTCCATCGATTTACGCTTGAAGCATGCCGACACGATTTTTTATTTAGAACTCCCCCTACACGTGTGCCTGTATCGTGTTTTAAAGCGCCGCTTGATCAATAGTGGAAAAACAAGACCTGATATGTGTGAAGGGTGTGAAGAAAAACTGGACTGGCCGTTCCTTAAATTCATCATTACCACCTACCATTCTCGCAAGAAAAGCATGAAAAACAGATTTGCTGAGATTCGAAGGAATAAGCCTGACAAGGTCATCGTCATCTTGGACAGCAAGCAAAAAATTGAAGGATATTTTTCAAATGGAAGGAATGAGCAAACATGATAGGGAAATAGGTATAGAAAGGAGGAATGGACATTGGTTACATGCTATCTGAAATACGTGATCGACCCATACAAAGCAACTGAGTTCGAAGAGTACGGGAAGATGTGGATCCGCTTGGTGAATAAACTAGGCGGTTCACATCAAGGTTATTTCCTTCCGCATGAGGGTGCCAATAATATTGCCTATGCATTATTCACTTTCCCGAGTCTAGCGGCCTATGAAGAGTACCGGGTAAAAATGGGCTTGGATGAAGAATGTCAAGCGGCATATAAATACGCAGAGGAAACGAAGTGCATCATTAGCTATGAGAGAAGCTTCATGCGCCCTGTATTCGAATGAGCCATGAATAAGTTTTCACTTCAATAACGGGGGCTGCCGCCGCAGCCTTTTTTTGCTGATTTATCGTTCGATCTTTATATATTCGTTCAAGTTGGATAGCTCATTCGGAATATGGTTTGGAAGCCGTTCCAAAAAATTTTACAAGTGAAACTTGATTCCATCAAATTTTTCCACTACAATTTGTAGTGGAGGTTGAAAGATGGATATAAAAAATTTTAAATATGATGAAGTTGGCCTGAATCGTTTTTTCGGACCATTGGAAGCGAGTATAATGGAATGTTTATGGCAGAAGAATGAGCTTAGTATTAAAGCGGTCCAGCAGTGCTTGGAGAAAGACAAGCCCCTCAATTTCAATACTGTGATGACAGTCATGAACCGGCTGGTTGAAAAAGGCGTTCTTGAAAAGAGGTCTGAAGGAAGGCTTTCATTATTTCATCCTGTGCAGTCGAAGGAAGAGTTTTTAGAAGAGCAGTCAAAGAAGCTGACCGAAAATTTACTTGATGAATTTGGAGGGGCGGTCATAAGCCATATGCTTGATGCCATGGAAGACGCCGATCCAAGTCTAATTGAAAAATTGGAACGGAAGATTCAATCTTTAAAAAAGGGTAAATTATGATGTGGAAGAAAAAGTCTTACTTCGTCGTAAGCCTGAGCCTTTTAATCGCCTGTGCAGTTTGGAGCCAAATGGGCGCGTTTTTGGTGCATATCCTTTTTGGGGTGAATATTAAAGCAAACTTCTTTAAATTTTGCTTTAGTCTATTCAAGGAAGGGACAGTATACTATTTTGCTGTCATCACCTTGCTCAATATTGTAATTGTCCACAGTGTTTTGAACACGATATTCAAAATTGCAGAGCAGTTTCTCCTATCGAGGAAGCTTATACAAAAGCTATCCGTCGCCAAAAACGATGAAAAGACAACGTTGATGAATGAGAAATTCAAACACGTCAACAACAAAATCCTAGTGGTGAACACTGATGAACCTCTTGCCTTTACGGTTGGATTCAGGCACCCGTTCATTGTTTTCAGTACCGGTTTATTGGAATTATTGGACGTTGACGAGCTAGAAGCGGTGGTGGAACACGAATCCTTTCACCAAAAATATTATCACCCATTAGTAATCTTTATCCTGCAGTTGATTTCTCAAGCATTATGGTTCGTCCCACTGACAAAATGGTGTTATAAGAATTACAAAATAATGAGTGAATTATTAGCTGATGAACATGCGATAAATAAAATGGGGACAGAATTAAGCATAAGTGCAGCATTGTTGAAGTTAATCAAATATTGCTGCGCTGATAATACCGCTCCTGTCCGTGTTCACTTTTCCAATGAAGCAGTCAATTATCGGCTCATGCAACTAGTCGATCCGCATGAAACCATTCCATTGAGGGCTGATTTCACCACGATTATTGTATCTATATATGCATTGCTTATACTGTTGGGTATGACGATAGTGATTGTCTGATGACTTTCACTTGATTTTTTTGGATTATTACACTACAAAGCGTAGTGTAAAATGAGATAAAGGAGCTGTCACATGAATAAACAAGAAATTGGTACTTTTTTATTAAGAATAATGCTGGGTGCTACTTTTTTTATGCATGGTCTGTCAAAATTCCAAGGTGGATTGGATAACATCTCAGGATGGTTCCAAAGTATCGGCATTCCGGGATTTATGGCTTATGTAGTTGCTACAATTGAATTGGCTGGGGGGTTAGCTTTAATTGCAGGGCTTGGCACAAGAGTAATCTCTGTTCTCCTTGTTTTCATCATGGCGGGTGCAATTATTTATGTGAAACTTCCGGCAGGTTTCATGGGGAATGAGGAAGGGACAGGATTCGAAATGGACCTTGTCCTCATGGTGATTGCCCTTCACTTGGTCTTGAATGGAAGCCGATTGATGTCATTGGATTCTAAATTACCTACCAATAAAAAAGGACAAGATTCTAAATCCATTGCTAGTTAAAGATATGCCATAGGAAGAGAACATGGAGTGTATTTAGAGAAGCAGGAGTTGTGCATTCGAATCATAATTCAGAGAGGATGATGATCATATGCACACCTCTTTTTTTATGGGAGCAAAAAATATCAATTCCATTGCTTTTTTTTAAGATATTTCGGCGCCTTCTTGATTCCTTCCGTTCCGATGAAACTGCCAATGCTCGCGATCAATACGCTGGATGAAATGAACTTGACTGTAAAATAAATTCCGGTCCCAACAATCAGGTCCAGTAGGAAAAACCTTTTTATTGTTGAGCCAGTTATTACATAAAAGACGATTTGACTATCCTTCCCCATATCCAGCAATGTCACATCCTACTCTTTTTCTAAAAGGTATGACAAAGAGAGTTTGTCCTATTCACCTGCCTTCCTGATGTTTTAGTGAATTGCAATTTTATTTTTATGCAGGTTTTATCGATGGTAAATCGAATGATTAAAAGGGATGGATTAAACAAAAAATGAGGTGTAAGCTTGCAGCTATTATTAATTAGACATGGTGAGTCAGAAGACGATTTCCTTGAAGAAGATCATCAAGGAACGACAGATTTACCCTTAACCTCCAATGGAATTGAACAAGTGAAAAAAATGTGCAGACGCGTATCTGTTGAGTTTCCACCCGATTTCGTATGGTCAAGTACCTTGCTTCGTGCTAGTGAGACTGCAGAAATGTTATCCGATACCATTAAATGTCCGGTGTCATTCCTGGACGATTTAAGAGAAAGGCAAGAGGCGGAGAGTGAAGTTGATTTCAAAATGCGGGCTCAACGTGTCTTATCCGTTATTAAAGAGAACCGTGCAAACTATAAAAGGATTGCTGTCATTTCCCACGGAGGAATGATAACAAACTTGATTGCAAGGTTTCTGCAAGTACCACACGAAATGAATGATATATGGTTCGTTTCCAATAATACAGGCATACATCTTCTTGAATATACGGAACATCCATATAAGCTTATAAGGTTTATAAACAGTACCAGTCATCTGGATTAATGGAACCGCCAGTTGAGATGCATGGGGGTACCTTTAGTGATTGATTAATAATTGGCGGTGATGACGGATGGAACCGAAATGGCTTGAATGGGCGAAACAGCTTCAATCGATTGCCCAGGCGGGATTAGCGTATTCAAAAGATGTTTATGATTTGGAGAGATTCGAAGCATTAAGAAATATAAGCATTGAAATATTGTCGCAGCAAACGGAATTGGATATGGCCGTAATAAAGGGTCTGTTCGCAAACGAAACGGGTTATGCAACTCCAAAAGTGGACATCAGGGCTGCGGTCTTCAAGGATAATGAAATATTAATGGTAAGGGAAAAAACCGATGATCGTTGGGCATTACCAGGTGGTTGGGCTGATATCGGGTATACTCCGGGTGAAGTCGCAGTTAAGGAAGTGAAAGAAGAATCAGGATTTGATGTAAAAGCCGTTAGGCTGCTGGGGGTCCTTGATAAGAAGTGCCATCCGCATCCGCCCTCTCCTTATCACGTTTATAAAATATTCATTCAATGTGAAGTGATTGGCGGTCAGCCACGGGAGGGTGTGGAAACAAGCGCAGTCGGTTTTTTTGCTGAAAATGCACTGCCGGTGTTATCCATAGAGCGGAATACACAAGCACAAATCGAGATGGCTTTTAAGAGTGTAAGGAAACCAGAGCGTCCCAGCTTCTTTGATTAAACCGCATTGTATTTGTTTTTAAGAAAGGAATCATTTTGGCGTAATCGGGTAGTGAAGGGTTAATGGGGAAACACGTCGGGAGTGGCAGCAACGAAACCAAATATAGCGGCGGAGAAGGAAGAAATACTTTTTACTATGCAGAAAAGGGGTTTAGAGGATCGATATGTCGCGGGCCTTTCAAAACAGCATTGTTTGAACGTTCGAACTTGAACTGGAAAAATTTTGTTAATCATACTTTCTGACGTAAATCCCCTGAAAATGATAGTAGAATCATGATTGACAAGGTGAGGCCGCAGAAAAGTGGCTACTATACATGAGCGCAGTTGATGATGAAGAAGCGGCAGAGCTTATAAAAAAGGCTCCAATATGTTCCGTTTACAAGAGGTGAAATTTAGCCCTTTGGTGGAATATGGAACGACGGTGTATCCCTGGATATATCACACGGACAACCTCAATTTCATAGCACATTGGATAGGATGTCACAAAAGGATTGGAAATTGGTTTGCTGTGTTAGTATTAATAAAGGGCCGCCAGATGGTGGCCTTTTGAATGTGCGATTGTATCCGTTTTCTTAAATAAAAATGTTATAATAGTAATCAGATTCATGGATTTATGAATCGAACACGTATGTTGATACAAAGAAAGCTCGCGTAACGGGTACAAATCAAGCGAAGGAAACTCGAGGAGCAACTGAAATGTATCAGGATTTGGCTAGATCGGTTCCATCGAGAAAGTTTAAAATTGGTGCATAATGGTAATATATATTAAGGTAAGGAAACCGATTGAAAGAAAATGCATTTCAATAAGATCTTTCACGGACTGGCGGCGCTTGAGTTTTAGGGAGTGCGGCAATGTGTAAGGCAGTTTTTTCTTGCTTAAATTCATTACCTCATCAAACTAAATTTTAGCAATATAGTAATAGTAGTTATTTTATTCTATTAACAATTGTATTACACTATTATAGGGGTATAATTGAGACAGAAAAGGTGTGTGACTAAGTCACGCCTTGACTTGGTGTGACGCCTATGCAGGAGCGCCTACATCCTTTCTGCAAAAATAGGGAGTGAGGAAGGTTAAAATGAGCAACAGAGAAACTAAAACAGACGTCATCTTAATTGGCGCCGGAATCATGAGTGCCACTTTGGGGACACTTCTGAAAGAATTAGTACCGGCATGGGATATCAAAGTGTTTGAGAAGCTTGAAAGCGCGGGAGAGGAAAGCTCTAACGAGTGGAACAATGCGGGAACGGGGCACGCAGCCCTGTGTGAGCTAAACTACACAACTGAAAGACCGGACGGATCTATAGATATTAGCAAAGCCATTAAAATCAATGAACAATTTCAGCTTTCAACCCAGTTTTGGTCGTATCTTGTTAACCGGAAGCTGATAAAAAATCCAGAGGACTTTATCATGCCATTGCCACATATGAGTATGGTACAAGGAGATAAAGATATAACGTTCTTAAAGAAACGTTTTGAAGCATTATCAAACAATCCATTGTTCAAAGGAATGGAATTTTCCGATGACCCAGCAAAGCTGATGGAATGGATTCCGCTTATCATGCAAGATCGTCAATCGAAAGAAGCGATAGCGGCAACGAAGATCGACACTGGAACGGATGTCAACTTTGGCGCTTTGACGAATATGCTGTTCGATCACTTAAAGACGAAAAACGTCGATATCAAATATAAACATAGTGTGGATAATATGAAACGGACTGACGATGGCTCATGGGAATTAAAAGTGCGTAATGTCGATAACGGCAACGTCGAACACCATACGGCCAAGTTCGTCTTTATCGGCGGCGGGGGCGGAAGCCTGCATTTACTGCAAAAATCCGGCATTCCTGAAGGAAAACACATCGGCGGATTCCCGGTAAGCGGCATTTTCATGGTTTGCAATAATCCAGAAGTTGTTGCACAGCATAATGCAAAAGTTTACGGAAAAGCCAAGGTCGGTGCTCCGCCAATGTCTGTTCCGCATCTGGATACACGCTTTATCGACAATAAAAAATCGTTGCTATTTGGACCATTTGCCGGCTTCTCTCCGAAGTTCCTAAAAACAGGTTCCATGCTCGATTTAGTCACATCGGTTAAACCAAATAATCTTTTAACCATGCTGGCAGCAGGCGCAAAAGAAATGTCATTGACGAAATACCTGATCCAGCAAGTCATGTTATCGAAAGAACAGCGCATGGAAGAGTTAAAAGAATTCATTCCGAATGCCAAAAGCGAGGATTGGGATTTAGTGGTCGCTGGACAACGTGTGCAGGTCATCAAAGACACCGCTGAAGGCGGCAAAGGGACGCTTCAATTCGGTACGGAGGTCGTTAGTGCCGCTGATGGATCGATTGCAGCATTATTGGGAGCTTCTCCAGGTGCTTCCACTGCCGTGCACGTCATGCTTGAGGTATTCAAAAAATGCTTCCCGCAACATATCGAAGAGTGGGAGCCAAAACTAAAAGAAATGATTCCTTCTTATGGAATGTCACTTATGGATAATCCAGAGCTTTTGAATGAGGTTCATTCTTCAACAGCCGAGGCGCTTGGACTAAGCAAAAAAAAAGAATTAGCTTATAGTTAATTTTTGGAAATAAATACCGGAACCTTCAATCGTAAGTGGATTGAAGGTTCTTTTTTTGCATTAACGTCATTTCCAGAAATAGTTGATTATTAGTAAAAGCCTTACATGGATGATGAATTGACTTGAGTAAACAAGGCAGGAATATACAAGCGAATTGGTTGAAATATTTTATTATACGGTTGATTATCTCTCTAAATAGACATATCATATTGATATATCATGGTTATATGTGGAAAGGGTGGGTTGAGTTGTCAATTGAGCAATCGATTCTTGCTGTATTAAGCTTTTGGCCCAGCACAGGATACAATATTAAAGCAGAATTTGAGCATAAAGCTGCCGGCCTATACTGGGGAATGAGTTATGGGAGTATTTATCCGAAATTAAAGAAGTTAGAAGAAGAAGGGCTTGTTCATCCCATTGAACAAGAAGAAGGGGGACGAAAAAAGAAACTTTATGAACTTACCGCAAAAGGGTGGCAGGAGTTTGAAAACTGGCTGCAGCTCCCGCCTGCCTATCCCATTATAAGAGATGAATTGTTAATGAAGATGTCCACTTGGCATGAAGATATGGAAAGTTCAATATTAATCAGTCATCTCCTAAAAAGAAAAGAGAAGACCGAAGATTTGCTTGGATTTGTAAAAGCTTGGCCCACTAATGGTATTTCTTACATCAGTGATGTTGGCATGTTGTCCATTCGCTATGCTGAATTACGGCTTGAGGCTGAGTTAAAGTGGATAGAAGAATCCATACATGCATTGGAAAATAATCACCTTCCAAAAGGTCAGGATCCAAATGGAAACACTGAAAAACTGCTAGCAAGACGAAGAGGCCAAAGCGTAAAGGGGAAGTAACATATGAAAGCTGGGGTATTTGAGCCTTTGAAATTTCGTCCATTTCGATCATTATTCGGAGCTCAGCTATTTTCGGATCTGGGTAACTGGCTTGATTTTATTGCTTTACAAGTCATTGTTGCTTATCATTGGGGGCTGGATGAAACAGCCATCGCCGCAGTGATCATTACATTGGGGCTTCCTTGGGTCATAATAGGTCCCTTTGCAAGTGTATTTGTCGATCGCCTACCCAAAAAGCAAATGATGATCATTTGTTTGTTTTTAAGAATCACGTTTGTCGGAGGGATGTTTCTTGCCCCTAACCTTTCTATGCTTTTAATATTTGTATTCTTGAAAGGAACGGTCTCGGCCATTTACGATCCTGCGAGACAAAGTGTGATTAGGTTTACGGTACCTGACGACTTTCTTCCTGAGGCGGTAACACTTAGCCAGCTTTCCGTTAATTCGATGAAAATCATTGGTCCTGCATTAGGGGGAGGCCTCATATTTTTGTTTGGAACAAAAAGTCCATTTTTATTTGAAGCTGCAGGTTTTTTCATCGCCATTTTGTTTTTATTAACTCTTCCCAACATGGATGAAAAAGAACATCTTGCTGAAAATAAAAAAAGGGATGACGGACATTATTGGAAAGAACTATTGGAGGGCATTAAGCACATTTCACATACCCCAATATTAAAAAGCTCAGTTATCCTCTCCTCTGTAGCATTTTTTATCATTTTCCTGTACGACGGACTGTTTGTATTTATTGCGCAAAATCTAGGTTTCACGAAAGGGAATTTTGGATTGCTGATCAGTGCTGTAGGTTTAGGAAGTGTGGCAGGCTCTTTATTAATGGGCAGCTGGACTCATTGGAAAAGAAAACCGATTCATTTGATGTCAATTGCATTTCTTTTTAGCGGATCATTAATCATCATAATGGGCCTTGGCGGTATGGAAATTGTACAGCTTCCCGTTTTAGCCTGGGTGATTGGCGCATTCTTCCTTGGTTTCATGGGTTCAGGTGAGTCTGTCCCCTATGGATTTATTTTACAATCGGAGACACCTAAGCAAATGATGGGAAGAGTCTCAGCTGCGTCCACCTCAGTACAAACCTTCTCCATGCTTATTGCCCCTGCTTTGGGATCACTTCTCGCCAAGTGGCTCGGAGTTTCTTTTGTCTTGATGGGAGCAGGAGGGGCAACCTGCTTATTGGGAGCTTTTGTCCTCATCTTTATCGTGAGAAGAATCAGCGATCAAAAAGAAATTCGCGAAGAACGATTCCAGGCTTAAAACGTTTTTTTATGGTGCAATCAGTTTGGGAGTCCCGCCGATTCATAAAAAAGGCGAATTCCCTGTCATTGGTTCATTGCGATATTTGTTCATAAGTGTTAAAATTTAATTAACTATAAATGGAAAGGGATGATGGGTGGACGATGGATAACTAATCTTATTTTTAGATTTTGAAATGTTATATTTCGAATGATAATAATATAGGATTAGTCTGCCCATTTTTCCATCATCTCTTGAGCTATTTAGAGCTGTAAAGCGAGATAGCTTATTTCAGTGCGGTAAATGAGACTAATCCTTCCAAAATAATTGGGAGGATTTTTTTATTCTCCCTACAAAAAGGGTGGATTCGAATGAAAGAATTAATGCAATTACAAAATATATGTTTTGAAATAAGGGATCATACGATTTTTGAAAAGGTGAATGTGACGGTGCAGCAAGGTGATATCATTGGCATCATCGGAAAAAATGGTGCTGGAAAAACCACCTTGCTGCGGTTGCTGAACAATGACGATTCACCGACTGAAGGCCAAATTAAACAAATCGTGAACGATCTTAAAGTCACCATGGTTGAACAAGAAACCGAGTCGCATTCCTTTGACGCCGTCATTCCTAAGGAAGGGGAATTATTGGAAAAGTGGCATGTTCCACATGTTGACTTCAAAACGTTAAGCGGCGGAGAAAAATTGAAAGCGCGACTTGCAAGAGGATTCGCACAAGATGCAGACCTATTATTATTGGATGAACCGACAAATCATCTTGATGAACAGAGCTTAGATCTCCTCACAAAACAGTTAAAAGCTTTAAAAGGTACGGTTATTCTTGTATCACATGATCGTTATTTTTTGGATGCTGTTGCAACAAAAATCTGGTCCATCGAAAATAAAACGCTCATCAGTCACAAAGGGAATTATTCCAGTTATATGAAATTCCGTGAACAGAAAAGGCAAACACAGCAACGAGAATATGACAAACAGCAAAAAATGGTTGAGCGCATTGAAGGTCAAATGAATGAGCTCACAAATTGGTCTAAAAAAGCGCACGCACAATCGACAAAAAAGGAATTCCCCAAAGAATTCTATCGTGTAAAGGCCAAGCGGATGGATGCACAAGTAAAGTCGAAACAAAAAAGGCTTGAAAAAGAACTTGAAAAGATTAAAATCGAACCCCTTGAATCAGAATATACCGTTCGCTTCTCAATGACTGCAAATAAAAAAGTGGGAAAACGCTTTTTGGAAGTGAAAAATTTAACGAAATCATTTGACGGGCGAACTCTTTTTAAAGCCTTTAACTTTACGATCCAGCATGGAGATAAGGTTTCGATTTCTGGTGCGAATGGCAGCGGCAAAACGACTTTTTTGAAATTGATCGTTGGGCAGGAAAAGGCAGCGGGGGACATATGGATTTCACCATCAGCAAACATTGGTTATTTAACACAAGAGGTTTTCGACTTGCCGCTTGCTCAAACACCTGAACAATTATTTCATAAAGAAACATTTGAAGAGAGGGGACACGTTCAAAATTTAATGAAGCATTTAGGATTCATGGCTTCTCAATGGACAGAGCCCATTATGAATATGAGCATGGGGGAACGTGTGAAGTGTAAGCTAATGAAATATATTCTGGAAGAGAAGGATGTCCTTATCTTGGATGAACCAACGAATCATCTTGACTTAGCTTCACGTGAACAGCTTGAAGAAACGTTAGCACAATACAATGGTACGCTATTGGTCGTATCGCATGATCGCTATTTCCTGGAAAAAACCACAACTTCAAAAATCATCATTGAAAATAATGAAATGCACAAACAATTGAATGAAGTGGCGCCGCAACAAGATAATAAGGAAGAAATGCGCCTGCAGCTTGAAACGGAAAGGCAGGAAGTTTTAGGGAAGCTAAGTTTCATGACACCAAACAATAAAGACTATGCCGAACTTGACCTCCGGTTCAAAGAGCTTACGAAACAAATAAAAGAGCTATCGTAACGAAAACAAAAATAAAGAAGGAATTCTTTTAATAAGAATTCCTTCTTTGCATATTAGCTGTTAAGAAAAGATTTTTCGAAAAACTCTAGCAGGTGATCTAAAGTGATTGGATCACTGTAGGTCGAAGCTTTACTATTGATTTCAAAGATATGACCGTTTTTGACTGCAGGTATGTTTTTCCATGTTTCGGTGCCCACAAATGAATTTTCAACATCAGGGTTTTTACTGAAAATGATATAATCTCCGGTATACTCAGGAAGCACCTCGGATGACAGGGTATAAACGCCTGGTTTAAGTGCTTTTTCTTTTACTTTTTCAGGCATTTTCAAATTCATTGCTTGATACAATATTTCCGTTCCGCGTGCAAAATTATTTCCAAACACATAGAATTCCTTAGCATCGTTTTCAATGACAGATACGGTTGCATCTTCACCGATTTTTGCGCGGATCTTTTCTCCGGCAGAATTTGCACGCTCTTTGAAATCATTAACCCAATCTTTGGCTTCCTTTTCTTTGTTTAAGAGTTTTCCGATTTCGACTTGCTGTGATAAATAATCCAATTTTCCCCACGTGAATACGACAGTAGGGGCAATTTCATTAAGTTTTTTGATGTTTTTCATTTCCGATCCAGCTATGATAAGGTCTGGTTCAAGTTCAATGATCTTCTCCAGGTTATCCTCTGATACGACTTCGACTCCCTTTAGCTTATCTTTAAAAAGGGGGTTCATATTCGTCCATTGATCAATCCCGACGATATTTCCATCTAAAGCCAGAACATTAGGGCCATTGGAAAGAGCGATTATTCTTTTTGGATTAGCAGGAATCTTGACAGGGCCTGTCTCTGATTGATATGTAACCGTTTCCGATTTAGACTTGTCTTCTTTATTTTCGTTCGCTTTCTCGTTGTTCCCACAAGCGCTGAGAATAAGTACGAACAACAGTAAGAATGGGATGAAAAGCTTTTTCATATTGATTTTCTCCTTGCTGGTTTTAGTATAGGTAAAAACTTACAAATAATTGTGAAAAATAATGATAGTCATTTTCAAAGACTACTTCAAATATTAATAGGAATGATAATCATTGTCAATAACAATTATTAGATTGCTAAACTATTTGAAGTAAGGGCTCTTAAGCAGGTTCATCCGTAGCTTCATGAAGGGCAGGTTATTGCTTGGATTAGCTATTAACCTAGAAAGGAGTGTACCTTCAGAAAGTCCATCTTACGAAAAAATGAAAGTTACTAACAGGTGCTGCTTTCTTCAATGATGGACTTGCTGGGGCAGTTTTTAATTTATGAAGAGTGTGTCTTCATTAAAAAGGCATAGTGTAATAAAGTATTCCTTGTTACTCGTTTGATCATTTGTTCATTCTCTATTTTTTTAAAAAATCCTTTATAGTTACTTGGCATTTTTTTATTTTGTTTTCTTTTAAGGAATTCATGATGCCGATCTTTTGTACGGTCAAGTAAAGCTGCATTCAATTTCTTCAAAATGAGAAATTGGATATAGCAGCTAAGCCAATGAACCAAGTGATGTCTGCTCCATCAAAGATCTTGGCTATCGGCCCTACATAGAACGATTAAGGGATGTAAGGAAAGCGATGAGGCAGTGCAGTTTGTCTTGCCATCTTTCCCGTTTATATCGATATTTTGCAGCATGGATTATGAAATGGTTTGCAAGTCAATCCCGTCTATGAATTCAACGAACGCTTTTACAATATTCAACTCCAAAGATTGTTCATGGTAATACATCCAGGTCTTTCGGATGATCTTTTCCCCAGTTTTTGTTTTGATGTCAATTTTGTGGATATCATCCAGATCATTCAATATCATGGTAGGCATGATTGCGTATCCTAGCCCATTCGCAACCATTTTTTTGCATGTATCAGCTTTGTCGACGTTGATGCTGACTAGCGGAGGTTGGGAATAGTTTTCTGCCCACCAATTATCCACATCATTCTTAAGCAATGGATCAGTCTGGTAATCGATTCTTGGCAAGGTGGGAAGGAGGCGGATATCAATTGCTTCTTTAGAAGCGATGCAAATACTTTCTTCAAAGAGCAATTTCTTTTGGTCATTCCATCTGTGATCTCCTTTTACAAAGGCGATATGAACCTCTTGATTATGCATCAAGTGGGTAATTCGGCTGCTCAATCCCGTTGTTACCTTGAATTCGATATCAGGATACTGAGCTTTAAAAAGCTTTAATAGCCCTGGAAGTTTATAATCCGTAAAGAAAGTCGAAACGCCTAATCTCAATACTCCCGAAACCTGATCCTCCATATTCAAAACCGTTTCTTTTATCCTTTGGATATGCCATAACATCTCCTGAGCGCTTTTTACCAAATACTCTCCCTGCGGCGTAAATTGAATGCCGCGGCGGCCTCTGTTGACGATCCGAACTCCAAAATGCTTTTCCATCGCTTTCAATCGATTCGTTAAAGCAGGCTGTGAAAGATATAATACTCTAGCTGCGTTTGTTATATTTTTCTCATTATAAAGAGTTTGGAGAACGATCCAGTCCCTTTCATCCATAAAATTCTCCCCCAATGAATTAGAAATAACTTTTGGTTATGGTTAAATATAATAATTCAATATTATATTTATTTCTACGATTATACTATATTTGTAATGTGAATTGGATTTAGCGGTGTAATCTTTATTAGGGATGAAAGAAGGCTGTTTATATGAAATGGAATACTTTTGTTTTAAATGCTTGGTTTATAGCCTTAAGTAGCATGGGGGGATTTTTGCTCTCGTTGACAGGCCTCTCCATTGGCTGGATGATTGGTACGTTTCTGGCGGCAGCCTTATTATCATTTTTAAGGCCATCATTATTGAATCATGCTGAAAAGAAAAGGGGAGTTCCTAAATACTGGCTGTTAATAGGGCAGTGCATTTTAGGAATTGAACTTGGCCAGAAAATAAATTTGTCGTTTTTACATATTTTCAGGGAGCATTGGATGACCATTATCCTCATGCTTCTTATATCTATCATTTTTTCTTTACTTTCTGGTTTTATCCTATGGAAATATAGCAAAACGGATATGCTGACTAGTTTTTTTGGAACGGCTCCAGGCGGATTGTCCGCCATGCCAGGCATTGCGGAAGAAGTAGGGGCAAATACTGCCGTCGTCAGCATCATTCAAACCATGCGTGTTTTCTTGGTTATCCTCATTATTCCGCTCATTGTCTCTTCATGGCCCGGCAGTCATGCCGATCAGGTCGTCTATCCCACCCAGACTGCCGCACCTTTTGAAATGGGAAAGCTGCTTTGGACAATGCTATTAATAGTGGTTGCATGCAGTGGGCATCAATTGGCCAAGTATCTTAAATTTCCTGCCCCCTGGTTAATCGGGAGCATGGTCGGAGTAGCCATCTTTCAATCATCGGCGTCATTTTATATGGGGCATGATATCGTTTCATGGTGGCCGCATGCAGTGATGATCGTACCACAAGTGTTCATTGCATCCAGTATTGGCGGACGATTCCAAAGAGACATGTTCATAGGGTTGAAGCGGACGATAATCGTGGCTTTATTAAGTACGATAGGTCTTATTTTTTCGATGATCATGTGTGCTTTTATCGTTTCAAAAGTAACGGGAATCGCTCTTATTACCACTGTTCTTGCATTCGCTCCTGGCGGCATTGCTGAAATGACAACCACATCGATCCTGATGGGTGCAGATTCTACATTCATCATCGCGGTGCAAGTACTCCGAATTATAATCGTCTGCATTATATTGCCGCCATTCTTCCGGCTATTGAATCATTGGGGTCAGGCAAAAAATATATACTCCCAAACATCTGCTTAATTCTGCATACATTTGCTTTCATTTATCCGTATAATTGTAGAGAATCACGATAAAAAGGAGCAGAGGTCTGTGGAACTTCACAATGGAAAATTAGATAGATTGGCATTAAATATGAAAGAGATAATTCGGAATTCCGGTTATCCATACGAGAATATCATCTTTCTCTGCATAGGTTCCGACCGTTCCATAGGAGATTCTTTAGGCCCATTAGTAGGAACGATGCTTAAAGAACATCAAGTGCCGTATCGTGTTTATGGCACTTTGGAAAAACCTGTACATGCATTTAATTTGGAGGAAACATTAAAAGAAATCAATAAAAAATTCAAAAAGCCACTTATTTTTAGTGTGGATGCCTGTTTAGGCGAGCAAAACCAAGTGGGGGATGTTTTCCTGAAAGAGGGACCGCTTGTACCTGGAAAAGCCTTGAAAAAGATTTTGCCGGAAGTGGGCGATTTTCATATCGTGGGGATGGTCAATTATATCGATCCGTTGCCAACGATGCAATTTTTAAATGATACCCGTCTATACACGGTCATGAATTTGGCGAAAAGAATCGTGAACATAATCATTGAAGCATCTAATTAGGATCCTATAATGTAGACGGGGCTGTCGCATGAACCTTTTCAAATGGGTTTTATGCGGCAGTCCCGTTTTCCTAGAAAATTGGATGATTATGTGATAGCTCCCGTCAAAATAGCAACAATGATGAGAATTAATGAACAAATAAGGGCCCATTTAAATGCAAACCGCTGCAGTTCACCGATATCCGTTTTTACCATACCTACTATTAGAAGCGTCGAAGCAACGAGCGGACTTAAAAAATGTATCGGCTGGCCCAGTACGGAAGCCCGGGCAACTTCCAATGGATTCACTCCATATGCAGCACCTGCTTCAGCAAGGATGGGGAGAACCCCAAAGTAATAAGCATCATTGGATAAGACGAATGTAAAGGGCATGCTGGTCAAGGCAACGACCAAAGGGAAAAATGAGCCTAAAGAATCTGGAATGATGGCGACTAGTGAATTTGCGATCGCATTAACCATTTTAGTGCCTGAAAATATCCCCGTGAAAATCCCAGCCGCAAAGACCAATGTTACTACCGTTATGGCGTTGCCAGCATGGGCCATGACCCGTTCCCTTTGCTGCTCCAAATTAGGATAATTGATGATTGAAGCAAGAACAAAACCAATCAGGAATAAAACAGGTACCGGTATTAATCCCATTACCAGGACGACCATGACCGCAAGCGTTAAGATAAGGTTGATCCAAATTAATTTTGGCCGCTTTACATCATCAGGCATGACGGAAGTGACCGCTGCCTCATCAAGAGCTACTTTCATTCCTGGAGCGTAATGGATTTGAACGATGCCAAGCTTCTTACGCTCCTGTTTTCCAAGTACATAGGCAGTAAAAAGAATGGCAGCCATACCGGCCAGCATGGTTGGGATGATCGGAATGAAGAACTCATTTGCATGTAAACCTAAAGAGGCGATCGCTCTTGTGGCAGGGCCTCCCCAAGGCGTCATTCCACTCATGATACTTACGGAAAGCATGGATATCGTAGCAAGAATGAGGGGATTCATGCCAAGCCTCAAGTAAAGCGGCAGCATGGCAGAAACCGTAATCATATGCGTCGTGGTTCCATCACCGTCCAAAGCCACGGTCATGGCTATCACGGCAGTTCCTATTGCTATCTTCACTGGATCTCCCTTCACGATTTTCAACATCGATTTGATAAGCGGATCGAATAGGCCTGCATCAATAAGGATTCCGAAAAACAAGATGGCGAACAATAGTAAGGCAGCTGAAGGAGCAACAACTTTTAACCCTTCAAGCATCATATCCCCAAGTTTGGAACCAAAACCGCCAATGAGGGCAAAAATGATAGGGACAATCGTCAAGGCTGTAACCGGAGACAAACGTTTGGACATAATTAAGTAAGTGAAGATGACGACCATTGAAACACCAAGAAAAGTAAGTATGATATTCCCCTCCTATAAAGAAATCGCTTACAAAATGAATCAGCTACAAAAGGTAAACCAGTCTTATAGTTTCCAACTCTCATTCTTTTTTTAGAATATTACAAAATTTTAAATAAGTAAAATACATGATTTTTATTGTTTTTATAAAAAAAAACTTATAATCCAAAATCAAAAAATAAAAAGCACAATGAAAATGGGGAACCATTTTCATTGTGCCATATGTTCAGAGAGTGGCGCTTTTATTTAAAAAATCAATGAAGTTTTTAACGGAAGATAGCTTTAATGCTTCTTGGTTATACATTAACCATGTATTTCTTAATACAGGTTCTCCATTTTTATAGGATAATCCGTACGTATGCAAGCTATCGGCTGGCTGCATACATATTTCCGGCAATATGGAAACGCCAAGATCGTTTTTAACCATCTCTTTGCACGTTTCCTGCCGATCCGTCTCCATGGTAACGAGCGGAGGTTCCGAGAATCTGTCGTGCCACCAGCCGTTAATTAAGTTTTTTAGCGAACTATCAGTTTTGTAATTGATGAACGGAAGTTCCGGAAGATTATCCAAATCGACCTGTTTTTTAGAAATTAAGCAAAGTCTTTCTTTATGCAGCAACGTTTTAATCCCATACCATTCATAATTCCCCCGTAAAATGCCCAATTGGACACTCGAAGAATCAAGAAGGTGCATAATTTCCGTACTCCATCCTGTATTGACATTAAATTGGACATGAGGAAATTGGGTAGAAAAACTTTTCAATAATTTTGGAAGCTTATATTGGGCGAAATTACTGGAAACCCCCAGCCGTAACGTGCCTCTTACCTCATTTTGCATATTCAACATATAATCTTTGGTTTGCTGCAGTTTTTTGACCATTTCCTCTGCATAACCAGCTAAATGTATCCCTTCGGAAGTGAATTCGATACCACCCTTGATTTTAAAGAAAATACTTGTTCCAAACTCTTTCTCCAAGTTTTTAAGTCGGTAGGTTAATGCAGGCTGAGAAATATATAAACGCTCTGCGGCACGAGTGATGCTTTTTTCTTCATAAAGCACCCTTATCGCTGTCCAATCTTTTTCGTCCATACTAAACACCTCTTTACTGATTATAAGATTTTTTTTTGTTTTTTTAAAAAAAATATGTATTTTACTTATAATTCAATTTATCATACTATACTTTCAAAGGAACTGGTAGTGCTGGAATACTATTTTAAAGGTGGTTAATGTAATGAAAATACCAGTAGTATTGATGCGTGGCGGTACAAGTAAAGGGGTCTTTTTCAATTATGAACATATGCCTTCCGATCCGTTACAGTGGGAAGCGTTTTTACTGGATGTAATGGGTAGTCCCGATCATAGACAGATTGATGGTCTTGGTGGAGCTAATTCATTGACTAGTAAAGCAGCGATCATCAAGAAGTCTGATTCATTGGATTATGATGTGGAGTACACATTCGCCCAGATAAGCATAGATAATCAGATGGTGGATTTTAAAGGGAATTGTGGGAATATATCATCCGGGGTAGGACCATACGCCATTGAGCAAGGATTAGTTCCGGCCATCGAACCTGTTACAACGGTAAGGATTTTTAATAAAAATACACAAAAATTGATTACAGCAGAAGTGGAAGTTGAAAATGGACAAGTGAAAACAGAGGGAGCCTGCTCCATTCCAGGCGTTCCTGGGACTGGGTCACCTGTATACCTGTCTTTTAATCGTGCAGAAGGGGCTGTAACCGGGAAGATTTTCCCTACAGGAAACCCAATTGACATGATCAAAACTAAAGACCGGTTGATCCCAGTTTCGATTATTGACGTCGCAAATCCCCTTGTTTTTGTAAGAGCTCATGATATCGGCTTGGTCGGAAGTGAATTGCCTGCGGACTTTTCACAGGAAAAACTAAATGAACTGGAAGAAATCCGCGCCATTGCAGCGGAAATGTGTCAATTTTCCGATAGAAAAACTGCAACGATTAAATCTCCTGCTGTGCCCAAAATGACCATCATTGCCCCTCCTATGAATTATATAGATGTAACAGGAACGGAAAGGAAAGCGGACGACATGGATTTGGTGATCAGGATGATGTCCATGCAAAAGCCTCATCAAGCGCTTGCCATTACAGGGGCTATCTGCACAACTGCCGGAGCGTACTTACAGGAAACGATCTTATCTGAAATGGTGAAAATTAGAAACGAGATTCTCCGATTGGCCCACCCCGCAGGTATAATGGAAACAAAGGTTGACTTCCTTGCAGGACATATCCGCGCCATTAAAGTTGTCCGCACAGCGAGGATCATCTTAGAAGGATACGTGTACACGAAAAGAAATTACGAACTTATTCACCAATTGGCATGAATCGTTAACTCAATAAACCGAAAACACACTTGCTAAGACGACGCATCGAGTGTCCATCGATCTGTTATGCTCGCAGGTTCTAACCAATCCGTACCCGCTAGTGTCATCACTAGCTTCTCCAATTTCGCTACGCCAAATTTTATGACCGTTAACCAAACATGGATTTATGCATGATAATCAGCTGATCATTCCCGTTATCTATCGATTCATACACCCTCTGAAAAACGTTTCGGTACAGCTTCAGGTATAGGATGGGTACTGTGTGGATCGGTTTTAAGTGGGCTGTATTTTTTCGGCACCGCCGAAGATAAGGAACGATCAGCTTGGTTGGTGACTTAAATGGCAGAAGGTACTGACCATAGGGAAGCATTTTTTTCAAGGAATTTATAAAATTTGAAGGAAATGTACAATCGATCGACTACGTCAAATGGGCTGTACACATACTGGAGAATGATTGTGCATCACAGTCATGAATGATTGTAGCTTCTTTTTGTGAACAAGATAGTATTTTTGAAGTTGAAGATTATTTTTCAAAGATCTATAAGAGAATTAGGTTTGCAGGAACCTTTACCCGAAGAATGTACAAATGATTATATGGAGATATTATTAACGAAAATTTCAAATGGTGAAGGAGATGTTCTTGAAATCGCTGATGAGATATATACCGTCGTCCGTGAACATTTCCCTAATGAAAGTTTATCAGTCTGGTATGATATTAGTGAAAAAATTCATGTCCTTCAATAGGGTGATAATATTGAAAGTTTAACTAAGGGTGCATTAATTACAACGATCGTGGAAGAAGCCAAAACACAATTAAAAAGCTATTGTAAATGAACGTTACCAGTTGTACCAAACGATACCTCCTAAAATGAATGGGGATGCAAGCCATGAATATTCCATAAAAAGATAATTCAAATTCTTCGGGATTTCCACTAAAGGATCTAAGACCTGTTCTATCCATTGAAGGTCTTTTTAGGCTGTTTTTTTCCTCTTCTTTTTTGCTCATGAATCCCTCTCCCTTCCGACTAATATATTCCATTTTACAATTTACTACGAAAAAAATCACCTAATTCCTACATTCTCTGCTTGATGGTGCTTTGTTCATAAATAAATACATATTGATGCGATATTGCGCGTTTGTGTATAATTTGAAGTGGTGAAGCATGAGTTCATTGAAATTGTGGTAGAATAAAGGCTGTTTTTGGCTACTTTGATGGGATTCAACAAGCAATGCAATGTGATTGATTTCGCCTCCAATGGACAGCTTTACAGAGGGCGGGCGGTGAGCTTCCTCGTCGTGAACGCCTGTTCAGTCTCACTGGTCCAGCTGCTCCCGCAGGAGTTTCAAAAAACTGCTTCAATCAACCTGGAATTGCTTCGTTTTAAAACCAACAAAAGAACCTAATTTAAAGAAAGTTTGGTGACTTCAATGTCCACGGTGGATAGAAGAATACTCAAATCCCAACAAGCGATTAAAAAAGCTTTCATCGAACTGATGTCTGAAAAAAATTTCGACCAGATTACGATACAAGATATATCCGACAGGGCAAATGTAGGCAGAAGGACAATATATCATCATTATCTCGATAAGTTTGATTTACTGGATAAGCTCATTGAAGAACATATTAACGAACTAAGAAAACTGTGCCGATCAGCATCGGAAATGGATTTCATAGATGCGAATCTGATTTGGTTCGAATACTTTGAAAGAAATTTCTTATTCTTTTCGACGATGCTAAAGAGCAAGGGGGCTTCCGCTTTTCGGAGTCAGTTCCTGGAATTTGTCATGGAGGAATTAAGCGTTGATGTGAATATAAACGAAGGGGGAAATCAAGGATTAAGCAAAGAAGTCGTTCTTAGGTTCTTCGGATCCGCTGTAGTAGGCGTAGTCGAATCATATTTCACGAAAGATATACCTGATCCGCCTCAAGTCGTCGCAGAACAATTGGGACTTTTATTGGACAGGAACCTATAATTGTCTCCATCATGAATGGGTCCCCATTGAGTGGGGAGTAATGGAAGCGAAAATTCAAAGGCTGTTGGCCGATCTGGAATCAACGAACAGGGAAGTCCGATATGAAGACTATACGAAGTTTGTCACGGCAAGACATACTTTGCAGTTCTATTGCCTGGACAACTGGATATGTTAATCTTACTTTTCGCTTTACCCAATGCGTTGATTTTATATCCAATAAGCCTGGATCAGGGGAGGGCTCACTCTGTTAGGAAGCTATAGAATGAAAAGGGATCCAAAGCGGATCCCTTTTTAATTCACCTGACTAGCGCAGGAGATTTGTTTTGGCAAGTTCGATTAATTTATTGCCATCACCATTGAGCACTGCCTTGACCATCCATAATGTAAAACCATGTGCTTGGTCAAATTCTATTCTTGGCGGAAGGGATATTTCCTGGCGATTCACGAGTACATCCAATAATACGGGTCCATCATGTTCAAAAGCCCGCTTCAGTGAATCCTGGAGGTCTGCTGGATCTTCTACACGTATCCCCATAATTCCCATTGCTTCGGCAACGGCTGCCAGGTTCGGGTTTTTAAGCTCTGTACCGGTTTCCAAATAGCCTGCTGCCTTCATCTCCAATTCGACAAAGCTAAGCGCACTGTTGTTGAATACGATGATCTTTACGGGCAGATTATGCTGTCGCAGGGTCAGCATATCTCCCATTAACATGGAAAGGCCCCCATCGCCTGAAAGGGCAATGACCTGCCTGCCTGAATCGATGCACTGCGCCCCGATTGCTTGCGGCAAGGCATTTGCCATCGAACCGTGATTGAAGGATCCCAATAATCTCCTTTTTCCATTCATTTCAAGGTACCTGGCTGCCCACAAGGTAGGTGTCCCTACGTCACAGGTGAAGATCGCATCCTCGCTGGCAAGGTCACTGACCATTTTCGTTAAGTATTGAGGGTGGATGGGTGTATGGCCTGGTTTGCCTACTACTAGTTCATCAAGCCCTTCGCGGACATTTTTATAATGATCGACAAATTTATTCAAGTGTCGCTGGCCATGCTTTTCTGTTAGATAAGGAAGCAATGCTTCAATCGTATTCTTGACATCACCGCATAGGCCCAATGTTAAATTTGCCCGCCGCCCAAGGTGCTCAGCCCTGAGGTCAACCTGAAGGATTTGGGCTTTCTTGGGGAAGAATTGTCGGTATGGGAAGTCGGTTCCGAGCATCAGCAATACATCACAATCCATCATGGCGTGATATCCTGAAGAGTAGCCAATCAGACCTGTAAGACCTACAGAGTATGGATTATCATATTCAAGATGCTCCTTCCCACGTAGGGCGATGACCATCGGTGACTTCAACCGGTCACAGAGTTCCATCAGCTGGGGATGGGCGCCTTCACAGCCTGCACCGCATAATAATGTAATTCGCTTGCCATCATTTAAATATTCCGCCAGCCTTTGCAATTCGGCATCGGATGGGCGGACAACGGGTTCCGTCACATGGACGACCTTCTCAGGGACGGCTTCACTGTCAGGCATTGCAGCTACATCACCCGGAAGAACCAAAACGGCGACGCCTTTTCTTGAAACCGCATGCTGCATGGCGATTGTGACCATACGAGGCATATGCTCAGGTTTCGACACCAGTTCACTGAAGTGGCTGCATTCCTTGAAAAGCTGTTCAGGGTGGGTCTGTTGGAAATACTCGCCGCCAATTTCATTGCTCGGAATATGGGCCGCGATAGCCAAGACGGGAATCCGGCTGCGATGGCAATCATACAAGCCATTGATAAGATGAAGGTTCCCAGGGCCGCTGCTGCCTGCGCAAACGGCGATGCTGCCGCTCAACAGGGAATCCGAGCCTGCGGCAAATGCTGCGACTTCTTCGTGACGGACCCCGATCCACTCGATCTTGCCAGAGCGTCTGATGGAATCGAGGACAGCATTCAAGGAGTCTCCAACAATTCCATAAATCCTTTTCACACCTGCTTGCAATAATGAGTCAATTAATAGGTCTGCGATTGTTTGCTTCATTCTTTTCCTCCTTGATCTTCATGATGATAATAGATGCTTCCTAATTGGGAGATGCAATGGTCATAAAGGATTTCCCCTGCGAGCTTTTGGGGGCTTCACTCTTAGAGCAATGATGAAGGACACGACGCATAATACGGCTATGATCATGAAGGTCGGCCTGAATCCATTGATGATGGCAGCAATGAACGATCCGGAAAGGGCACCAAGGCCGAAGCCTTGATAGACGATACTATAATTTTTGCTGTGGTTTTTTAAACCGAAAAAATCACCAACGATTGCGGGAAAGACGGTAATATTACCTCCAAAGCAAAAGGCGATGCCCGCCACACACGCAAAAAAGAGACCGAAGCTAATATTCCCCAGGGTCAAAACAAGAACTGCTGCAGCGGTGACGAGGAAGCTGAAGGCAATCACCTTCATCCGGCTGATTTTATCCGAAAGGGCTCCCAGGATCAGACGTCCGATCGTGTTGAAGATGGCAATCATGGCTACGGCATTCGCGGCAGTGACCGCATCCAATCCAGCCAATTGGACACCTGCATCCTTGGCGATGCTGATTAAGTAAAGCCCGCTCATGCAAGCGGTAAAAAACATGACGAACAATAGATATACCTCTTTCGTCCTCATCATTTCCTTGACTGTATAATTGTTCGAGTCTGTAAGAGCGGATGCATCACCAGCCGCTTCCGGTGCCTCCCGTATAAAACGCGATCCAATAAGCACCATGGCCATTACAATGATTCCCCAATACATAAATGTTTGTGAAGGACCGACATTATTTATTAACCATGTGTTGATGAATTTGAATAGCAGGCTCCCCATCCCGTAAGCGGAAACGGAAATTCCTGAAATCAGCCCCTTGCGGTCCGGAAACCATTTTATAAGATTGGACAAAGTGGTAATGTAGGCCAGGCCATCCGCGAATCCGACAACCACCCCTGCGGTGATGTATAAAACCAATAATTTTGAAACGAATGAACTTGCGATCAATCCAGCTCCAAGAACGATCCCGGCTAAAGCGATCAGCCGACGGAGGCCCCATTTTTCCTGCAATCTCCCGGCAAAGAGCGTCGCAACTGCCAAAGCGAAGCTCGTTATGGAAAAGGTGATGGCGACGGAACTCAGTTTCCAGCCGAATTTGTCTGCCAAGGGCTGATTGAATAAGCTCCACGTGTAAATCGTGCCCAAACCTACCTGAATGATGATCGTACCAAACACAATCGATCCTTTATTAACTCTAGGAATATTTTTTTCCTCCTTTCATTGATACCATTTGGGTATGCGTCTAGATTGCTTTTATTATGACCATCATGATTGCAGTACTATTCGTAATTATCGAGGAACCGTGTAAAGGGGAGGAAAGAAGCTTTAGGATATATGATATATGAACCCATCGTCCCTTCAGGGGATATTTGGAATTCTCTCAAAATAGGACATTGGTCGGAAGGGGAATATAAGGGTTGAGGGGAAATAGTCAAGGTGGTTAAGATGCATAAAAAAGAGGGAGATGGTTTTTTGAAGAGATTACTCACCAGCTTGGTAGTATTGACAATGGGCCTAGGGATAACTTTTTCCACCGCTTTCGCATCCGCCGGAGGATTTCACCATCCTGATAGCTGGGATAAAAATTCTATTTTGCGTAAGGACACCCTTGGGGTGGAAGTCAGAAATATGCAGTATATCCTGAATGTAATGGGATTTTATACCGATTCAGCGGTTGTTGACGTCGATGGGATATTCGGACCGAAAACGGAAGCGGGTGTAAGGAAATATCAAAAAGAAAACAACCTGAAAGTGGATGGTGTGGTTGGTCCCAGGACGTGGGACAGCTTTTCGCAATATATTAAGAAAAGCGGCAAGAACACCTTTGGAGCAGGTGGAAATATGGGGCTCAGAATCAAATGGCAGTACGATGATTCCTCCTACACATCCGGATCTAAAGCCTATATTTATGGTAATGGAGATACTTTAAGCGATCAATACCGCTTGTATGCCAATTAAAATAATATAGAAGTAAAGGTATTTCCTTCATACGAAAAACGTGACCGCTTAGGCACGTTTTTTCTTTATGCAACGAACGTGGCATGTTAGTTGAACAATCTTTAGTCGATCACAATAACTGAAAATATATTCTTGCTTTTATGAACATACTAAAAGCATAAAATATTTTAGGTGGTAGGTTGAACAATGTCCTATACTTTGCAGGAGGATTTAGAGAATAATATTAACAATATAAAAATGAACTTTAACAATACTTTTGATTTAAGTATTAGAGAAATCAAATTTGGGATCAATAAAAAAATGAAGTTGAATGTTGTTTTTTTAGGTGGTTTGGTTGATACGGACTACCTTCAGAATTCAGTGATACTTCGAATCATGGATACCTTAAACATAGATAAACCTTTAATCAATAAGGAGTTTATAAATAACGTAGCAAATAGTATACTTTCCGCAGCAAGTATTAAAATCACCAATTCATATCAAGATGTACTTGATGCAATAATTCAAGGTAAAACCGTTTTGGTATTTGATGGGTTTTTAGAAGTCATCATTGCAGATACTGCCAAATGGAAAGAGAGGGCACTGGAAGAGTCTTCTGGAGAAAGAACTCCAAATGGTATGGTTTTTGGCTTTTCGGAAAATGCTCAAACCAATATAAACGTGTTAAGGGGAATGGTTAAATCAGAACAATTTTACGTACAAAAGATGAATTTCGGGTCTGTAGCTAAAACGGATGTATATCTCCTGTTCCTCCATGATACTGTTGACAATGGTATATTAAAAGAAGTGAGAAAACGATTGGAAAAAGTCGATGTTAAATATATCATGCAAGGAAGAGTGGTCCAAGAAATAGTGGATGGGAAACAAACACTCTTTCCTTTAACCTTGAATTCAGAACGACCTGATGTAATAGCTTCCGGCATTTTGGAAGGACGTGTAATATTGATGGTAGATGGTAATCCACAAGTAATGATCTTCCCGTCGATGTTCACGGATTTTTTACAAGCACCGGATGATTATACGACCAATTATGGAAGGTTTTCCATCAGAATCATACGTCTTTTTGCCTTTTTAACAACAATATTCCTTTCAGGAATTTATGTTGCACTCGATAAGTACGGAGGTGACCGTCTATCCAAAAAGGTTTATGAATCCTTAGTCACAAAAAACGAACTATTACCCACAATTTGGGAAGTCATCATACTCATTATTTTATTTCGTGTCGTTATAGATGCTTGTAACAGGATACCTAAGAACCTGGTGATCTTGATAGCACTGATTGGACCTATCTTAATTGGTGAAACAGCCATTACAGCAAACTTGATCCATCCCGTAGGTCTTATCATCGTCGGGTTAACGTTCATTACGGGAACCCTGTTTGGCAATTCAGGACTCACAGCAGCATTTAGTACCTTAAGATTTATCATCATTATCTTGGCTTACTACTTCGGTTATATTGGTATCATTATCGGTGCTACTCTTATATTAATGCATATGATCAGTTTAAAATCCGTTGGAGTCCCATACCTTTCTCCGCTCATTCCTTTTAGGGTGAAAGAAATAAAAGACTCTCTATATCGGGGAAAATTGGAAAAATTAGTTAACAGCAAACATGGTTATCCAGATGAAAATAATTAAACAAATTCCAACTTTAACTAACGAGTCGTTAACGCCTTGATAAAGCAGCCAATTGGGGGCCTTTTAACACTTATCATACATTCAAATTAAAGTAATAAACGAGAGAGCAACTTTCAATATTCAGGTACAAGTTTTGTCGAGATGTGCCAGGAAAACATAAAAAAGATGAGCCAGTAGATACATTTCCTGGCTCATCTTTTTGTGTTTCTTGTCCTCTTACCATCTTCGTCTTCCCAAGTTCCGCTCCTCAACACGAAAAAGTGAAGCCACACCAATAAAATTATAAATAATGAGGAGGGAAACAATACGTTCAAGGATTGCTTTCGAACTAAAATTTTACGCCTTTGCTGGATATACATGAAAATCAATATATTTTTGTTCATGTGTATAAAAAGTCAGAGTTTTGTTATGATTGAAACGAGTGAAAAACGGAGGTGCTTACGGGTGGAAAAGAAAGCATTAATGATCATTGATATGCAAACGGCCGTTGTGGAAGAAGGTTATAAACGCGATAAGGTAATTGACAACATCAACCATATAATTCAATCTGCAAGAGGACTGCAAATACCGATTATCTATATTCAACATGAGTCGCCAGAAGGACCATTGAAAAAAGGCGAACCTGGGTGGCAGTTTCACCCAAGGCTTGAGAAGCCACTCCTTCAAGAGGTGACCATCTTTAAAAGCGTGCCGAATTCGTTTAGCCACACCCCATTACAACAAACACTCGACAAGCTAGGTGTCACGCAGCTCTACATTTGTGGAGCACAGACGGAATACTGTGTTGATTCCACATGTAGGGGAGCCTTTGATTTAGGCTATGATGTCACCCTTATCGGTGATGCCCACACGACGAATGATGCAAAGCACCTATCAGCTCCCCGCATTATCGAACATGTCCATGAAACGTTAAAGAACTTTTGGAGTCCAAATGCAAAGATATGTTTGAAAAAAACAACAGAGCTTGATTGGATCGAAAGTGAAATCCACCCTCAATGAGCGATTGCTAATCGCTCAGTTTGTAGAAAAAACGGGATGGGAATTGAAAAATTCCGATTCCTTTTTTAGTTCCAATAAAAAGAGGATGTTATTTTCTTTCATGAATGAAGGCGAGGTCCATGGAATCCTCCATTTTACGAACTAATTGTTTCACAGTCCCCGCTTGGTCAATATATTTCAGGGAGCGGGTGTGCGAGGCTCCTTAGGGCGATTGCCTGAAGTGGGTAGCCGGCATGATTTAATGACCACGAAGAAAAACAATCTTTGGAGGCGGGTTCGAGTACAGTTCATAACATAGTTCAAGCTATTAAATGCCTATCAATTCATGTTATAATGGTTAACTTAGGATGATTATAATTGAACGGATGCCAAGAAAAAGCCTCCGCTTAGCGATACAAAAACTGGAGGTGTAAGAGAGTGAACAAACAATGGACCATTGGCAAAATTAAAGAATTCGTTGAGGGCAATTCGGAAAGTAAGTTGCTAACGACGGAATATCACGGTTTTTCGCAAAAGTTACTATTTAAATGTACCTGCGGCAGCAACTTTGAAAAAACATTCAAGAAATTCAAAAATAATAACCAACGTAAATGTGACGTATGCCAACCGCCTAAAGCGGCTCGGTAACATGTAGCGGATATACGGAGTGCCGGTTTCTATCGAAAAGAAATTGGCACTTTTTTTAATAGGAGGAAGGAAGCAAACTTGTTGTTCCTATTCTTATATAACAATGTGCGTGAGCGAAATTTTTGAAGGGCAATGATGCGCATCATGAAGACTTTGGTGAAATCGATACAGTGATGCTTATTTTGAAGACCGGATAAATAAGATCGGAATGAAGCAAGTCAACGGATTCTATTCATGTGATTGAGTATATAAAATCAGGAGAAGGACTGATTCAATTTCACATTAACACAAATATTTTATAAAATATAAGTATTGAAGGATGGGTCAAGCATTATATATACATAAACTCACAAATACTCATACAACAGATGTTAGAGAAGGAAGGGAAATAAGGTGAAGGATCAGTATATTTTGGCATTAATCAGAGAGAATCCTTTTATATCTCAACAAGAATTATCAGTAAAACTTGGACTATCAAGATCAGCAGTGGCTGGTTATATTTCAACTCTGACGAAAAAGGGAGAAATATTAGGGCGAGCCTATATCGTGCGGGAAGAGTCACGAATTACTTGCATCGGTGGCGCCAATATTGATCGTATGTCACAAACCTTGAAGCCCATTCAGTATGGTACGTCCAACCCGGCAGCGGTTAGACAGTCCTGTGGCGGTATTTCCCGAAATGTATCAGAGAACCTCGGAAGGTTAGGCTGCCAAGTATCATTGATTACTTTGATCGGGGATGACCAAGAAGGAAAATGGTTAATGGAAGAAACAAAAAGATACGGAGTGGATGTTAGTCAATGCTTGGCATTGAATATGGAAAAGACAGGTACATATACATCCATTCTTGATGATTCAGGTGAAATGATTTTAGCGGTGGCTGATATGCAAATCTATGACCAGTTTAACATTGAGTTGATTGAAGCACGTTGGTCGCATCTTGCCTCTTCCAATATAATATTTGCAGATTCCAACCTTCCGGAAGAAACCTTGACTTATCTTATTAAAAGATGTGAAAAAGAAAAATTGACCTTATGGATTAATCCCGTTTCGGCGCCTAAGGCATCGAGAATGCCAACTAATTTACAGGGCATAGATTTGTTGATTGCCAATCGTGGTGAAATATCGATAATGTCCAATCTGGAAGTCGTTACGATTGAAGATTGTAAGAAAGCAGCCGAGCAAATCATTCAAAGAGGAGTCAGTCAGGTTATCATCACCTTGGACAGGCAGGGGATTTTTTGGGCAGCTAATGATGGAAGGCAAGAGCATTTGCTTCCTCTACAAGACAATTTTCAGTGTAACAATGGAGTCGATGAAGCATTGATAGGAGGCATTTTATTCGGCATGAATCAAAATGAATCCTTCGAACGATCTTTACGATTTGGCATGGCAGCTTCCTCCATCACCTTGCAAACTTGGAACACCAATGCAGATATTACAGATGAGCTTCTTTATGAACTTGCTGAAGAAGGCTACAAGGATGATACGGATTGATGGCAAGGATAACGTTGACTTCAGTTCCATGAAACCAATAAGCAGAGCGATTTACGTGTAATTTTAGAACAAATTATAAAAAAACCGTAAAATTTCTTGTTTCAAGAAAATTTACGGTTTTTTTGTGTGAAATTTAACTTTTTCTGTATTTACTAAACATTTGTCTTCGTGATAAACTTTTGTTTTAAAACTCATTATTGCCTATATATTCGGTAGTGAGATATGAAAGGAGAAAGATCCAATGAGTAAACTGTACTTTTATCCTTTGTTTGTGGTTATTGGGGCATGCAGCTACGGCGTAGTTTCAACAATCATAAAACTATCTATGCTTGATGGTTTTTCAGCCTCGGAAGCAGTTACAAGCCAATTTGTCATGGGCTTTATGCTAGCAGTTTGTATATTTGCCGTTCAAAGAAAAAAATTGAAAATCAGTGGAATCAAAAATATGATTCCTGTGGGAATCTTGACAGGGATGACCAATATTTCGTATGGTCTTTCCTTGAATTATTTGCCTGCATCTTTAGCTGTTGTTCTTTTATTTCAGTTTACATGGATCGGCATGCTGATTTCTTGTATTGCAAAACGGCAATTTCCTGGGCGAGCTGAATACGTCTCCATACTATTATTATTTGTCGGAACCATTCCAGCAGCTGGCCTAATGGATGTCGACTTAACGAAGGTACCTCTTCAAGGGTGGCTATGGGGGCTGGGAGCAGCCGTTTGCTATTCTCTATTTTTATTTTTTAATGGCAAAGCAAATCCAACCATGACAACATCCAATCGATTAGTCATGGTTTCTTTCTTTGCTTTCATAACGACAGCTGTCTTCCAAACTCCACAAATAGTCTGGGACGGCACTCTATTTAGTGATGGTCTCTGGATATATGGTCTGGCATTGGGTTTATTTGGAATGATTCTTCCCGTTTATCTGTTCAGCATATCCATTCCGAAAATAGGATTAAGTAAATCGTCAATATTGAGTGCAGTTGAGTTGCCAGTCGCAATGATGGTCTCGGTAATTTTGTTAAATGAAATGGTGACTTTATTGCAAATGTTGGGAGTAGTAATCATAATTTTGGGCATTTTTATATCGACGTTAAGTGGAAAGCGTATGCTGGGAAATGAAAATAAGGAAAGATCATTTAATTAAATTTTTAAAATTTATTGACAAGTTAAAATGTAAGCGTATACTAAACATATGTTTAAAAAAGAAACAAATGTTTAAAAAGGGGGTGTTGATTTTGGCTATTGCTTTTAATGCGGGAAAACAAAAGTCCCCCATTATTTGTATAGGGGGAGCGAATATTGATAAAAAATTATATACCAAAAATGAAATTGTTAAAAAAACCTCCAATCCTGTCATAGGATCTTCTAGAACGGTTGGGGGGGTTGCGAGAAATATTGCTGAAAACTTAGGACGTTTAGGGGAAGAAGTTATCTTGCTTTCAGCACGAGGAAATGATGCGGATTGGTTTGATATTTATCAATCTTCTTCGCCTTTTATGAATTTGGATCATGTCATTAAAATTGACGGCATATCAACGGGCTCCTACACGGCCGTTATTGACAAAAACGGCGATTTATCTTTAGCCCTGGCCGATATGAAGGTGTTTGATTATATTACACCCGCATTGCTTTTGAAAAATATCGATCTTCTCCTTATCGCCAAATGTATTGTAGTGGACTTGAATTGTCCAAGTGAAACAATAGAATATCTAGGATTGTTCACTGCTAAACATCATATTCCTTTAGTCATTATCCCTGTTTCATCTCAAAAAATGAGTGGGCTTCCTAAAAAGATGCACGCAGTGAGTTGGCTGATTGTCAATAAAGATGAAACGGAAACTTATTTGAATGTCAAAATCAACGATAGGGAAGATTGGGAAAATTCGGTGAAAGAGTGGCTGAAGCTAGGAGTAAGAAATGTTATTGTGACCAACGGATCAAAAGGGGTCATGACTGGAGGTGCCAACGGTTATATACAGCATTTCCCATCTGTTGAAACGCCCATAGTGGCGGATGTCACAGGTGCAGGAGATTCATTTTGTTCAGGTGTCATTTATTCTTGGTTACAAAAGAAGGATTTTGAATCTGTCATCAAATCGGGCTTGGTCAATTCTCATAAAACGATCATGTCAAAATATACAGTTAGGCAAGAATTGTCACAAACTCAATTTAAATTGGATATGGAGGAATTTACAAATGAAAAAATATATTGAACTGTCTTCAGAAGTGCAAGAAGCAAAAGCGTCAGGCAAAGCGGTAGTTGCTTTAGAATCCACCATCATTTCTCATGGTATGCCTTATCCTCAAAACGTCAAAATGGCTCGTGAAGTTGAACAAATTGTTCGTGATAACGGTGCGGTTCCAGCAACAATCGCCATCATTGACGGGAAAATCAAAATCGGATTAACAGATGAAGAACTAGAGATTTTTGGGAAAAGCCCATATGTGGCCAAGGTATCGAGACGTGATTTGGCGCAAATTATCGCTACCAAACAACTAGGGGCAACAACTGTTGCGACAACGATGATCTGCGCGGAGTTAGCGGACATCAAAGTTTTTGTAACAGGCGGTATTGGCGGTGTTCATAAAGGAGCGGAAACGACTATGGATATATCAGCCGACCTCGAGGAATTGGCTCAAACCGATGTAGCTGTAATATGTGCAGGAGCTAAATCGATCCTGGACTTGGCGCTTACTCTTGAATACCTTGAAACAAAAGGGGTTCCCGTAATAGGGTATGAAACGGAATGCCTTCCAGCGTTTTACACTAGGGAAAGTGAGCATAAATTAAACTTCTTTACGGATTCAATAGATGTCATTGCTGAAACATTAAAAACCAAATGGGAATTAAGCCTAAAGGGCGGGGCTGTCATTACTAATCCAATACCGGAACAATATGCGATGGATCAAGATTACATCAATGGAATCATCACTCAAGCAATACGGGAAGCAGAAGAAAACCATATCATCGGTAAAGATAGTACGCCATTCTTACTTGGGAAAATCAAAGAATTAACAGGCGGTAAAAGCCTTGAAGCCAATATCGAATTAGTAAAGCATAATGCTAAAGTGGGAACCCAAATAGCAGTAAGTTTCAATGAGAAGCTAAGTGATAATAAACTGAGAGTGTAAGCAACACCAACACCACTTCTATAAGCTCACCCTGTTGTTATACTAGACAACTAGACTTATAGAAGTTGTTTTTTTATATAAGGTTGAAAGCGTTAACACTCTAGGGGGATGGTCGAATGGATTTTATATTCTTGCTAACAGGGATCCTGTTTGTTTTTATCATCGCTTTTTTATTCAGTAATAACCGGAAGAAAATAAAATATAAACGAATTCTGATCATGTTGGCCGTGCAAATCCTTTTAGTGTACACGATGATGAATACTAGCATTGGCCTGATTGCGATTACCAGCGTAGGCCAATTTTTTGAAAAACTAATGGCGGTCGCAGATTCCGGAATTGAATTTGTATTTGGCGGGATGGTAAATAAAGGGGCAACAACGTTTTTCTTTGTAGCTCTATTACCCTTGGTGTTCATGTCGGTGTTAATTGGAATATTGAATTATATAAAAATATTGCCATTCCTAATCAAATATTTAGGTTTGATATTAAGTAAAATAACGGGAATGGGGAAGCTGGAAAGTTATTTTGCGGTATCTACAGCTGTCCTTGGTCAGCCAGAGGTATTTCTTACAATTATTAAACAAATTCCACATTTATCTTCAAAAAGGCTATATACGATATGTACCTCGGCAATGAGTGCGGTAAGTATGGCGATGGTTGGGGCATATATGACGATGCTGGAACCGAAGTATGTTGTTACCGCTGTTGTCTTGAATATTTTCAGTGCTCTTATCATTGCTAATATCATCAATCCATATGACTTGGACGACCATGAGGATTTGATTCAATTGGAAGAGAATCAAAGAGTTCCTTTCTTCCAGATGGTTGGGGATAGTGTAATGGATGGCTTTAAAATCGTTATCACGGTTGCGGCGATGTTATTGGGATTCATTGCCTTGATGGAATTGATCAATGTAATCTTTCTCAGTGTTTTTCATTTTTCCTTCCAATCGGTTATCGGGTATCTGTTTGCACCAATCGCTTTTTTAATGGGGATTCCGTGGCCAGAAGCTGTAAAGGCGGGCGGAATAATGGCTACAAAGCTTGTTACCAACGAATTCGTTGCGATGCTGAATTTTGGTGAAATATCAAAAAACCTTTCTGATAAAACGATTGCCATTGTATCGGTTTATTTGGTTAGCTTCGCGAATTTTGGAACGGTAGGCATTGTTTCAGGTTCAATCAAGTCCATTAGTGAAAAACAGGGCAATCATGTTTCCAAATTCGCTTTGAAACTTTTGCTGGGTGCTACATTAGCTTCCGTAATTTCCGGAACGATCATGGGGATTGTCATGTAATTCCTATAAAGGAGAGGGTATGATGCAAACGAAAAAGATCATTTTGGATTGTGATCCAGGGCATGATGACGCGATTTCAATTATTTTGGCCGCTTCACAACCATCGCTGGAGATTTTGGCAATTACGACGGTTTCCGGGAATGCGGAAATTGAAAAAACGACGATAAATGCGTTGAAAATCTGTGATTTAGTATCTTTATCCGGTGTTGCGGTGTCAAAAGGGGCAAGTGAACCGTTGATTCGCTTACGAGAAACGGCACCAGGTATTCATGGTGATACAGGTCTTGATGGTCCGGAGCTGCCTGAACCTTCTCGAAGCTGGAGTGATGAACATGGCTGCGATACGATCATACGCCTTGTAAAAGAGTCAAAAGTACCTGTTACGATTCTTCCGACAGGACCTTTGACAAATATTGCTTTGGCTTTATTAAAAGCCCCAGCGATCAAGGACAATATAGAAGAGATTGTCCTTATGGGCGGCGGAACGTTTGGAAACTGGACGCCAACTGCAGAATTTAATATTTGGGCAGATCCGGAAGCGGCGAAAAAAGTATTTGATAGCGGCATTCCAATAGCGGTCATGGGACTGGATATCACTCATCAAGCTCTGGCTACAAAAGAAGTCATCGATCAAGTGCAAAAAATTGATAATCATGTGGCCAAAATAGTAGGAGAATTATTAGTATTCTTCGCCTCGACATACAAAGAAATGTTCAACTTTGCAGGGGCACCGGTACACGATGTCTTAACTGTCGCCTACTGTGTTGCACCAGAATTGTTCAAAATGAAAGAAGTGAATATAACAGTGGAAACGAAAGGAGAGTTTACGGCAGGTACGACTTTAATTGATTTGCATGGGGTTACGGGAAGAAAAGTAAATGCCAAGTATGGATTGGAACTGGACGTCGAAGGCTTTTGGAGTTTTATGATTGAAGCGTTGAAGAAATTCTAAGAATTGACATGAGAAAAACCAATAAAAACAGAGGCGATCCTTCCATTTGGAAGAATCGCCTCTGTTTGTAGACAAAAGGGGTTCGGAATTAAAAAATTCCGAACCCCTTTTGAAATTCCTTTGAAATTTTGACCAAAGGTTACGAGATTTGGGCTCTTCGAGC
>NZ_LNNH01000003.1:0-153766 GCF_001542915.1 Peribacillus simplex
GAGGCTCCCCGACCGCCCGCGGAAAGCGAGTGCCTGGAGTGGAAATCAACGTCTAAATTGTACAGGCCATAAAAATAGACAAACTCGATTTCTATCGAGTCTGTCTTCAGTATGAAACCACCTATATTCATAAAAAATGTCATATGTTTACGTTCGTTTCACTTCAAGTCTTTGCGCCACCAAAGACAGACTATAGTTAACGACGAAATACATAAGTGCAACCAGGATCAAAATCGGTATTAAATATTTTTGACTTTGTCCGTAGATGATCTGCCCATGATGGGTCAGCTCTGGCAATGAAATGACGACCGCTAATGAGGTGTCTTTCAACAGAGAAATGAATTGACTGACTATAGGAGGAACCATGCGACGCATCGCCTGGGGCAAAATGATATGTATCAATGCCTGTGTATAGCTTAAGCCTGATGATCGAGCCGCCTCCATCTGACCTTTATCAATGGATTTTAATCCGCTTCTGATTACTTCGGAAAGCATGGCCGACTCAAAAATCGTCAAGGCCACGATGGCTGCAGGAATGATTTCCAGTTTAATGCGTATCTCTGGCAGTGCAAAATAAGTAAAGAAGATGATCAATAATAACGGTAAATTACGGACCGTTTCGACGATTAGAGCTAATATTTGCGATAAGACCGGCACTTTCGCGTAACGGATTATTCCCACAATACCGCCTATGATGAAGCTTAGAATGATTGATATAAAAGCTACCTTAAGCGTTACCCAAAATCCCTCTAATAAAAATGCTAGATTATCCGGTGAATAGGCACCTGCAAAATCCATACCTTATACCTCCCTCAATTACTCTTAGCTAGACGTTTTTCTAAATAACCAACGCCCAGACTTAAAGGAATGGTAAGAATCAAATAAAACGCGGCAACAAAAATGTAGACATCGAACACGACAAAAGTCCGCGAAGAAATCAAATCTCCATGGTACATGAGGTCAAGTCCGGCAACTACGGCTAAAATGGAAGAATTTTTCACGAGATTGATAAATTGATTCCCCAGAGGCGGGATGACTATTTTGACAGCCTGCGGCAAAATGACGAGCCTCATTGCTTGTCCATAGGTCAATCCTGATGAGCGGGCAGCTTCCATTTGTCCTTTTGGCACGGAAAGTATTCCTGCCCGGATGGCCTCGGCTATGAAGGATGAAGTATAAATGGTTAAGGCTAACGTTCCTGCATATAGACCGCTAAGTTTAAGGCCGAGAAAAAAGAAAAATGTAATGATCAATAACGGTATGTTCCGAATGAACTCGACATAGGCGGTTCCAAGCCAATTCAGGGGCTTAATCGGGGCAATCCGCATGATGGCAACAAGTACTCCAAGAATCAAACTCGCAACTAATGCAATCAAACTTGAAAGTATCGTATTTTTAAAGCCTAATAAATACATATCCAGATTCTCTGTTAAAATGGAGAAATCAAGCACGGCATTCACTCCTTTAACTAGTAAGGATGAGCAATTAGCTCATCCCCACAGAAAAAAATGTTCAAATGTTGGTCAAGACCTTTACCTTTTACATTATTTTTAAAATTGTATTAGTGTTTAATCCATTTATCATGAATTTCGTCGTACTTGCCTGAATCTTTAAGCGCTTTAAGTGCTTTATTCAATTCGGCAACAAAATCCGCATTTCCTTTTTTGACAGCAATTCCATAAGGCTCGTCTGTAAATGTACCGCCAACAAGCTCATAATTCGGATCTTCATCCGCCATACCATAAAGGATGGAATCATCCGTGGTCAACGCATCACCTTGCCCGGATTTCAGCGCCGCAAACGCTTCGGAGTAGTTTTCGAATTCAAGCACTTGAGCGTCAGGTGCTTTTTCACGGATATTTATGGAAGAAGTTGATCCTTTTACTGCCAATACCTTTTTGCCTTTTAAACTATCGATGCCCTTGATGTCGCTTCCTTTCTTAACTAGCAAAGATTGTCCGGCATCAAAATAGACATCCGTGAAGTCCACTTCTTTTTTACGATCTTCCGTAATCGTCATGGTGGCTACAATTGCATCGATATCGCCATTATTCAATAAAGCCATCCGTGTTTTGGAAGTCACCTCTTTAAATTTCACTTTGTTCTCATCACCAAGAATTTCAGCAGCAAGCGCTTTGGCGATATCAATATCAAAGCCTTCTACATCGCCAGTACTAGGATTTTTCAGCCCGAATAATCTTGTATCATTTTTGACCCCAAACACAATTTCATCTTTATCCTTCACCTGTGCCAGTACATCTTTGTCCTTGTTCCCGCCTTCTTTGCCTTTGTCAGAATCCTTGCCGGAACTGCATCCAGCCAATAAAATGACAGCCATTAACGACAGCAAAGATAATTTCATCCATTTCTTTTTCTTCAACATGTAAATCACCCCTGTTTTCTAATTTAATGATTTAATATACGGCTAAGGAATAAACGAGCCCTCTCTTCACGAGGATTGGCGTAAAACTCAGCCGGTGTTGCCTCTTCCAGAATCTTGCCTTCGTCCATGAATACGATTCGATCCGCCACTTCACGGGCAAATCCCATTTCGTGGGTGACCACCACCATCGTCATCCCTTCATGGGCAAGGGCTTTCATAACATCCAAAACCTCGCCGATCATTTCCGGATCCAAAGCTGAGGTTGGTTCATCAAACAGCATGATTTCAGGCCCCATCGCCAATCCTCTGGCAATGGCGACCCGTTGCTGCTGTCCGCCTGAAAGCTGGGAAGGAAATGAATTCGCTTTATCTCCTATCCCCACTTTCTCCAAATATTTAAGTGCAATCTTTTTCGCCTCCGATTCGGATTGTCCCAAAACCTTCCTGGGGGCAAGCATGATATTTTCAAGCACCGTTTTATGTGGATACAAGTGAAAATGCTGGAAAACCATACCGATATTCCGGCGCAGTTTGTTTATGTCCGTTTTTCTGTCCGCTACATTTAACCCATTTATGGAAAGTGAACCGCCAGAAATCGTTTCCAGGCGATTGATGCAGCGCAGCAATGTGCTTTTACCTGAGCCGGACGGACCGATGACCACGACCACTTCCCCTTTATTGATTGTTAGATTAATCTCCTTCAGCACCTGAAAATCACCAAAATACTTATTCACATCATCAAAAACAATCATAATAAGCCTCCCTGCGACGAATGTAATATTTATAATAATCAGAATCGTTTATGTATCCGCTAGCATCCTCGCTTATATCATTCCTGCAATCATCAGCATTTCCTGCCCCGGAAAAAACCCTTCCCTATTATTTCCCATCACAACTCTAGCAATACTTAAACCTAGCTAATTTATTGTTATTTTAATCTAGTAATTATAATAATATATTCAATATTCACAATTTTATTATATCTAATATTGCTTAAAATTACCATATAAACTTTAATTTGTTAAAAATGATATTATATTTCATGATACTATTGCCATATTCCATAAAACATGCATATGTAACAGCATTTTCAGGGTATTTATTTCCCGTAAGCCTATAAGAGCATTAAAGAACATAAAAAAGACAGCCTTGTTGGCTGTCTTTCAGACTGTAGACAATGTGGCCGTTGGTTTCCTCTCCAGGCACTCGCTTTCCGCGGGCGGTCCGGGAGCCTCCTCGGCTTTCAGCCTCCGTTGTCTCCCGTGACTCGCACTTCCCGCAGGAGTCTCGTACCTTCCGTTCCAACCAACTTTGTTTTACCTTTTAGTTAGAACACTTTTGCCTAGAGTCATTCTTGTTTTAAAATAAAAATATTAAAACTTGAGGTGATGAGGATGCTTTCTAAACATGATTCTATTCAGCGAGATCAACTTGAAATGATTACGTTAGATCAACTGGTGCCACCGAACCATTTGGTGAAATAGAGGGTGCCGTGGACTTCACTTTCATTAATGACTTGGTGAAAGATATGTATTCAGAGGTAGGACGCTCAAGTATTGATCCCGTTATATTATTGAAACTGACTTTCATTCAATATACCTTCGGCATTCGTTCCATGCGTAAAACGATTGTAGAAGTTGAAAACAATATGGCTTACCGTTTGTTTTTAGGCTATGGCTTCCATGATAAAAGCCCCATTTCTCTACGTTCGGGAAAAATTATGAGCGACGCTTTAAAGATACAGACCTGTTTGAACAGATTTTCTATCGCATTTTAATGACAGCTGCTAATAAAAGCTAATACATGCTGAACAGGTTTTCGTGGATTCCACACATGTGAAAGCCAGTGCGAATAAACGGAAATTTGAAAAGAAATTCGTTCGTAAAGAAACACGAGCGTATCAAGGACGCCTTCAAGAAGAAATCAATCAAAATCGTGAAAACCATGAAAAAAGCCTTTTCCGCCAGATAAATTTGATAAAGAAGAGACCATAGAGATTAAAGAAAGTACAACGGATTCTGAGAGTGGCTACTATGTAAAAGATGAACGAACAAAACAGTTTGCCTATTCATCCCACGTGGCCGCAGACCGCAACGGTTTTGTATTGGGAACGATTGTAACACCTGGAAATACACATGACAGTCAGATCTTAGAGCCACTAGTTTAACAAGTGATTGAGAAAGTTGGAAAACCGGAAGCCGTTGCCGCAGATGCCGCTTATAAAACACCTGCGATTACAAGCTACCTATTTAACAAAGAAATCATCCCGGCTTTACCCTATACACGTCCTCGCACAAAAGAAGGATTCTTCGGCAAACAGGACTATGTATACGATGAACATTTTGATGGTTACCTTTGCCCAATGGGCACGCTATTAACGTACTCAACAACAAATCAAGAGGGCTATCGAGAGTACAAATCCCCAAAACACATTTGTGCATCATGCTCATTTTTATCACGGTGTACGGAAAGCAAAGACTGTCAAAAAGTGGTGCCACGGCATATCCGGCAAACACATGTGGAAGAAGCAGATCATCTGCGTCATCATCAAGTTGTAAAGCCTATATATGCGAAGCGTAAAGAAACGATTGAGCGTGTATACGCAGACGCAAAAGAAAAGCATGGGATGCGTTGGACTACTTTAAGGGGACTTAAAAAATTGTCGATGCAGGCGATGCTTACTTTCGCTGCCATGAATGTAAAGAAGATGGTCAATTGGACATGGCAAGTTCCAAAAATGGCCTAACATAGTGGGCTCGTAGAGCCCCAATCTTTTAACTATAGGAGGAAATTCCAAGGCAATTTCAAAAGGGGCTCGGAATTTTTTAATTCCGAACCCCTTTTGTCTACAAACTGAAAGACAGCCTTGGCTGTCTTTTTCATTTCTTGATGGCATCTTCGAAAGGAGCTGAAAAAAGGCCTCTTGGAGCCAGCATATCCGTTTCCGATTCACGACTTCCCCCTGCTACCGTATATGGACCTGCAGGAAAAAAATCAAACAGAGCACTTTCCTTATGCAGGATCAGGAAATACTCGTATAAATCATCCATCAATTCTTGATATTCTTCCGGCTTTATGCATTCACCGTATTCATCAAATTCAAAGTTTTCATTAATTGCATCTTGAAGTTCATCATGGTTGGAAGAAGCGATATAAAGATCCACATCTCCACATTCCATACATAAAAGAAGTTTATCCTTTTGAGCCTCTTCAAAGGATTTTCTGACGATTCCCATTAAAATAGCTTCAATCTTTGCCGGATTAGATAGTTTAATTTTTGTTTGAAGCAAAGAAACCCCTCCCCATTTAAATACAAAGCATTTGAAAAGTATATACCAGCCCGGAACATTTAAAAAGCAATATCTCTGAGGTACAACAATTCTATGACAATCTCACATTCCATCCACTTCTCGTGAAGAAAATATCGCTTCATGATAAGCGGGAAACGCAGCTCTCCTAATCTGATAAAATGCGAAGCTATTATAATACAAAGAAAAAGATGATCGGAAGCGTGATCAAGCTTAATGACGTACTTATGAACGTAGCGCTCGATACGAATTCAGGCTCAGTATTGAATTGGAGTGCATACATTGTCGTATTGGCCGCCGTCGGCATCGCAGCCACGATGATCATGATATGCCTGACCATATCATCAACCGGCAGTGCAAGTGAAATCAGGAAAGCGATTACTGGTGAAACGGCAAGTTTAAGAAGAAGCGAAACAGATAGCTTCCGGTATGCCATTTTTTTCAATGATATGTTGGCAAGCTGCATTCCAAGTGTAACCATGATGGTCGGGATGGCCGCATCGGCAACTAGGTTTACCGCTTCCATAACCGAATTGCTTAATGGGATATTCGCCACTTGAAAAGCGGCACCTGCCATTGCCCCATATACGATCGGCATCTTGCACACCGCTTTAAGCGCGGTTTGGACTCCATTTCCCTCAGGGCTTCCCTTCGCCGCGAAATAAATCCCGATCGTGCACATGACTAATTGCTGACCCACCATAAGGATGATGGCATAATCGAGCCCTATTGCCCCGAATAAAAGGAAAATCACTGGAGTTCCGTAATTCCCATTATTCATGAAGGCAGACGCCAAAATCATGCCGCTCGTTTCAGTTACCGTATAATTCCGAAAAAAAGCAATGATATAGACCACCAATATGAGCGAAAGGCAAAGTACAATCGTGAATAAGAACAGATAAATATAATCAATCGTAAATTTTGCAGTATAAAATGTTCGAAATATCAGGAATGGTGACATTAAATATAATGCCATCGTGGAAATCGATTTTGTATCGAGATTAAACTTTTTCTGACCTATGAACCCTAAAACAAAAATTCCAAAAATCGGTAACAAAACGCCTAAAAACCCCATACATTTCACCTTCATCATTTTATTAATTTTAATCTAACCATATCAGTTTTATATTTTTTTGTAAAAATTCATTCAACGGATCTAAATTCAATGTCACATATCTTAACATATGTGGGTTTTTTAATTGTTTTTAGAAAATAAATTCCATTTATATCTAAATATGGTATATTACTTATTATATTCACGTAATAAAATATACCATCAAAACTTATTAGTTTATTACTGATTAAGGGGTGTTTTAAATGGATGTAAAATTCATGGAGATGGCTGTGCGACTTGCGCATGAAAATGTATTGGCTAAGAATGGCGGACCTTTTGGCGCCATTATCGTAAAAAATGGGATCGTTATCGGAAGAGGCTGCAATAATGTGACAACAGCAAACGATCCAACCGCTCACGCCGAAGTGCAGGCAATCCGTGATGCATGCAGAAACCTCAATTCCTTCCAGCTGACCGATTGTGACATATACACAAGCTGTGAACCTTGTCCGATGTGCATCGGTGCCATTTATTGGGCACGGCCAAGAGCGATCTATTTTGCTAGTACCAAGGAAGATGCTGCACATATCGGTTTTGATGACCACTTCATTTACCAAGAACTCTCCATTCCAATCGAAAACCGTGCCATTAAGATGGAACGATTGTCTTATAACGGCCATGATTTGCCATTCCGGGCTTGGGACATCAACAGTGAAAGAGTGAACTATTAATCGGCAAGATAGGGGATTGAAAAATCCTTCAGCGATCTCGCTATAGGTCCAACTCCTGCAGACTGCATCATTAAAAACGGGAAAATCGTAAATGGGTTCTTCGCGCGGCATCGGGTGATATGAAGGATATCCACAATCAGTCGAGCCGGGCAAATGGTCCATTCCTCTTTCTTTTATGGTCACTTGCACAATCCTGATTGGTCCGCCCTTCTGACCTTTAACGGGATTAGGACTTGTTTTCCATTTCCCGGTTCAGTCATTTCCCCGTTGAAGCCACAATGCCACTTGGATAAGCTGGAATGCCCCCCCCTGATTGAGAGGGGGGCGAATAAAAAAGGTTGCACCATTACACGAACCCTGTAAAGGATATTGGGTTGCATCTATGGTAAAATAAAAAGTAAAACTATAAAACTCTTGGAGGGATCTAGATGGTGAAACATGATCAAAAGATTATCGGGTATATCGGCACGTACACAAAGGGCGACAGCAAAGGCATTTACCGCTTTACATTAGATACAGCAGAAGGGAAACTCAGCACACCTGTTCTTGCAGCCGAACTAACCGATCCGACTTATGTTACGATCAGCGAGGACAAAAAGAATTTATACGCCATCTTAAAAGAAGCGGGAAGCGGCGGGGTCTCTGCCTATTCCATAAATGAAGAATCAGGAGAATTGACGTACCTTGGCAAACAGCTGACACCTAATGGTTCTTCCTGTCATATTAGTGTCGACAGCAAAAAAGAGGTTTTGATCACTTCCAATTATGGAGACGGCCTGATTGAAAGCTATCAGCTCCAGACCGATGCGACTCCAAAACCTGTATCTTCCACCATTCGTCATGAAGGCCGCGGACCGAATGAAGAGCGCCAGGAAAAGGCACATACTCACTTCGCTGGTTTCACGCCGGATGAACGTTTCGTTGCGGTAGTCGATCTTGGTATCGATAAAGTGATAACGTATGAAATACATAATGGTATTCCGGAAGAAGTAAGCAGCCTATCAGTCTCTCCCGGCAGCGGACCTAGGCACTTGACGTTCCATCCTAATGGAAAGTTCGCGTATGTGATGGCAGAGCTTGTACCCGAAGTCATCGTTTTAAGCTTCGATGATCAAACCGGGCGTTTTTCTGAAATACAAACGGTTCGGAGCACGCCAGACGATTTCAAGGAAAATAACCAAGGAAGCGCAATTCATATTTCTGATGACGGACGGTTCGTATATGCCGCAAACCGCGGACATGATAGCATAGCCGTTTATGAAATCGCTCAAGAAACCGGTCAGCTATCCTTTGTCGAACTCGTTTCTACGGAAGGGCATTGGCCTCGTGATTTTTCATTGGACCCTAGCGGAAGATTTTTGATTGCCTCCAATGAACAATCTGGAAACCTGACCCTATTTTCCAGGAATGAAAATACCGGAACATTAACACTGTTGCAAAAAGATATCGAAGTTCCCTTTCCGGTTTGCGTAAAATTCCTTTAATTCTATCAACTAAAAAAGGAAGGAAGCTGCTGTGCCAGCTTCCTTCCTTTTTATTACCTGTCTTTACAACCACTTCTCCGCCATTTCGGGAAAATCTATGAATGGGTTTCGATTACCCTGGATTTCCTGAATAGCTTGGTTTCTATGTTTTTCATACGTACTGACCGGAAATAGCCGATGCCATTCCAGCAGAAGAGCCATGTTCACGTTGCTGCTATTGATGATTCCCTCATATCTGATAGAAAAATACATGGTTGCCCTTGCTACAATTCCTTTGCCGTATTCAGGTTCGAACTTCCCTTCTTCCGATTTGCCGCAACCCGCTTTAATACCAGCAGCTCCCACTTCCGGGACATAATCCTCAAAATCATGGTAGGGAAAGTTGCCTCGGCTGCTGTTACAGCCTGGTTCACAAGCAAACAGATGATGCAAATCCCCCCGCATCGGTTCTTTTTTATTGAACCACGATTGGGGTACGACATGTTCACAATTGACGAGCATGTTCTCAAGTTTTTCGGATTGGCTAGACAACACTTCCAGTATACGGATATCTTCCTCGATGGCTTTAATGGGATCCATGCCTTTTCCGGAATACAGACTCTTCAACTTTCCATTTTCCTGTAAATCCACCCAAGGGTAAACATGTCGATGCGGTGAGTAGTTCAGCTGGTCTTTATGGGTAACTGCCAGTAGATTCTTCAGTCCATCCCTGCTTAAGGAATCTTCTTGATAGTACGCTTTCTTCAGTTCCTGATCTTTGTTTTCGTCGTAGTATTCTCGATTTTCACTGAATTCCACAAGGGTAGCCATAGCCATTTCTCGTTCCTGCTCTAGTACTTCAAAACTATTCTTCATCCACTCATCCCTCCCAATTCTATTAAAAACCATATTTTCCGTAAATTAAGTTTAATTGATTTAATTGGATAAAAAAAGGTGCTTTAGAAGGGTCTAACGCAGGATTTCAATGAAATGGGTAAGGATTTTCGCTGTCAATCCCCAGATGACGCGATCCTTATATAAGTAAAAATACTCTTCCATCTGTTTTGGCTGCCATTGATAATTTTCCCCGCCCACAATTAAATCATGGGGGAAGTTTTCATGCGGTTCAATTTTGTATTGGACATGATAAATCTCCGGCGGCTTTTCCATAAAAAACGAAAGCGGGACAGTGAAAATGGTTTCAACCTCAGCTGGATTAGGCGTGATCTGCTGAAGGTTACGGACAAAGCCTGCAAACGGATAAACGATCATTCCAAAGGGGGATACCAAATAATCGATCGGAAACACATGCGAGATATCATCCTTACCCAATCCAAGCTCCTCATTCGTTTCCCTAAGGGCTGCCGCCAGCTCATTACAGTCAGACTTGTCTATTTTTCCGCCCGGAAAGCAGATATCCCCCGGCTGCCTCCTTAATTTGTGCGAACGCTCTTCAAAGAGAACGTGCATTCCATCTTCGTTTTCTATTAACGGCACCAATACCACATACTTTGAAAAATTTCCGCTCCCCAAAATTTCAGGGCTATGTCCCATCAGTTTTTTTGTTATGTCTTCACTTTTCATCTCCCACACCTCTATTTATGGATAATATGAATGATATAAAATCGATGCATATGCAAACGATCCTTATCCCTCCATTTTCAAACATCCGTGAAAACTAAGCAAGGAAAACGATTCCAATTCCAAGTATCATTTTGTACAAGGAAAAGCTTCAAGTGTGATGGAAGGTTTTAAAGGGCAGAGAAAAATAGGCTTCCGCTCATATGATTCCGAGTAAAGGTTCTCGATATGGGCAAAGAAAAAAGCACCGTCACATGTTTTACGGTGCCAAAACAGATTCTCTTGTTTTATAATTCAGCTAAAGTGCTCTTTACTGTCGTCACGATGAAGGAGAAATCTTCATCTGTAATACTAAGTGGCGGAGCAAGTGTGAGGATATTATTGAAGCCCGCGACCGTATCGCCATTTTTGCCGATGATCAGTCCCTTTTCCTTACAGGACGCTATCGCTTTATTGATTTTGGAAAGCTCAATTGGTTTTTTTGTCTGTTTATCTTCGACAAGCTCGATGCCTACCAACAATCCTTTACCACGTACATCCCCAACATTCGGATGTGATTTGATTTCTTCAAACTCTTGCAGGAAGCGAAGCCCCAACTCTTTTGAACGTTCTATTAGTTTCTCATCTTCATATATTTCCATATTCTTCAGGGCAAGCGCACAGGATGCTGGATTGCCGCCAAAGGTATTCACATGGCGCAAGCGATCATAATCATCCGAACCGACATACGCTTCATAAATTTCCCGTTTTACGGCTGTAGCCGATAAAGGCAGGTAAGCGCTTGTAATCCCCTTTGCCATCGTTACGATGTCCGGTTTTACATCATAGTTCATGAATCCGAATTTCTTTCCCGTTCGGCCAAACCCGCAAATGACCTCATCGGAAATAAGCAGTACGCCATTTTTCTCACAGATTTCCGCGACACGCTTCATATATCCTTCAGGCGGCATGAGAATTCCGCCACCGGTGATGATCGGCTCCATGATCACCGCTGCCACAGTCTCGCTTAACTCCCATGTAATCGTACGCTCAATTTCCGCCGCACTTTTTTCGCCGCTCTCGTCCTCTGAATTTCGATAGGAATCAGGCGGCGACACATGAAGGAAGCCGGATGCAAGCGGTTCATACTTATACTTCCGCTGTGCCTGCCCCGTTGCGGCCAAGGCTCCCATTGTATTGCCGTGATATCCGCGGTAACGGGAGATGAATTTATAACGGCCATGATCACCTTTTTGCTGGTGGTACTGCCGCGCTATTTTAAAGGCGATTTCATTCGCTTCCGAACCACTGTTGGAAAAGAAAATGACATAATCCCCGCCAAGCCAATCATTCAATTTCTCAGCTAGCTTGATGGCCGGGATGTGACTATTCGTTAAAGGGGCATAAGGAAGTTCCTTCAGCTGCTCATAAGCTGCTTCAGCCAGCTCCGTTCGTCCATAACCAACATTGACACACCATAATCCGGACATCCCATCCAGATAACGATTTCCATCCACATCCGTGATCCAGGCTCCTTGCCCCTTTTGAATCACCATTGTCCCTGGGTTCGGTTCGGCCCCTTTCATATGATGCCAAACGTATTTTCCATCCTTCGTCTTATAATCCTGACCTTGTTTTTCAACCTGCATAAGATACACCCCTCCAGAATGATGTATAAAGCAGGGTCGAACACAAATTGTGTCGACCCCATGAACCGTATCAGTATCTCGCCGTCAACATTTTCTTCCTTGTGTAAAATTCCACACCATCCCTTCCATTGGCATGAAGGTCTCCGTAAAAAGAACTTTTATATCCAGAGAAAGGAAAGAATGCCATCGGGGCTGGCACCCCTAGGTTCACACCAAGCATCCCTGCATCAATCTCTTCGCGGAATTCCCGGATGGCGCTGGCGCTATCCGTATAAATGCAGGCTCCATTGGCAAACTCAGATTGATTGGTCAACTCAATCGCTTCTTCCAGGGAATTGACCCGTACGATGGATAAGACAGGCGCAAAAATTTCATCCTTCCATATCTTCATGTCCGTTTTCACATGATCGAATAATGTCGGGCCAACATAATAGCCATTCTCCTGATCACCTTCATTCCTGCCATCACGAAGGAGAGTCGCCCCTTCTTTTTCCCCGCTCTCGATATATTGTTCTGTTCTCTTTTTATGCGTATCACGAATCACCGGACCTAGGAATACGTCCTTATCCATCCCATTTCCAATTTTGATATCATCCGCCGCAGCCTTTAATCTCTCGACGAGCTCGTCTCCCACCTCTCCTATGGCAACGACGACCGAAGCTGCCATGCAGCGTTCACCAGCTGACCCGAAAGCTGCATTGGTGATGTTCGCCACCGCATTATCCAGGTTCGCATCAGGCATGACGATCGAATGGTTTTTCGCTCCCGATAAAGCCTGGACACGTTTTTTATTGGCAGCTGCCGTTTTGTAAACGTATTCAGCAACAGGCTGGGATCCAACGAAAGATACCGCTTTTATATCATCATGCTCCAAAATTCCATTCACGACGTCGTGGGCACCGTGGACAATATTGACCACTCCATCAGGAACGCCTGCTTCCGTCAATAATTCGACAAGGCGGTTCGCCAAGAGCGGAGTCCGTTCTGAAGGTTTTAAAATGAACGTATTTCCACAAGCAATCGCAAGCGGGAACATCCAGCACGGAACCATCATCGGGAAATTAAAGGGAGTGATTCCGGCAACGACTCCGATTGGGTAGCGGTACATGCCGGATTCAATTCCAGGGGAAATATCAGGCAGCTGGCTCCCCATCATCAAGGTTGGCGCACCTGCTGCGAATTCCACGCATTCTATTCCGCGTTGAACCTCCCCATAGGCTTCCGTATAGCTTTTTCCATTTTCAATCGTGACGAGTTTGGCAAGCTCATCCCAGTGTTCGATCAACAATTGCTGGTAACGGAACAAGTAGCGTGCCCTTTTTGGCACTGCAACCCTTTTCCATTCTTTGTACGCCTCATTTGCAGCTTGCACCGCTACATGGAGATCGTCCTTAGTGGAAAGCGGTACGATTGCCAAAGCTTCCCCTGTCGCTGGATTGGGCACTTCTTCATGCTTCGATGTAGTGGATTCCACCCATTTGCCACCGATATAATTCTTCAACGTTTCAACTTTTTTGATCACTTCCATTGAGATACCCTCCAATTCAAATCGATTTGATAGTTTAATTATATTTTTCAATCCGCTCTTTTACATTAGACGTTTTGTATATTTTCGCCTTCGATATTTGCACATAGTGTTCGTTTGTGTCATTCCAACTTAATACCAATTTTTCAACTAACCGTCTTTTTTTTCGCAAGAAGATCATTTAATGATGGCATACAACTTAAGGTCGACATGCTCCCCTTTCACAAACATCCCTTTTCTTATGATTCCTTCAAATGACATGCCTGCCTTTTGCATGACTCGTTCCGAACCCGTATTTTCAACAAAGCAGCGTGCTTGAATCCGTACCAGATTCATATTTTCGAAGCCAAAGGCCACGATTTTTTCGACAGCCTCCGTCATCAGGCCCTTCCCCCAATATTCCGGCGCCAGCACATATCCTATTTCTGCATGATGATGATTGACCTGCCAGGAAACATAGTCGATGGTACCGATCAACTTACCACTTTCCTTGTACTGGATTCCCCACGGAGCAATGTGGCTGTCCTCATAATTTTGCAGGATAAGCTGGATGTAATCCTTTGTAGCACTTAAGGAGCCGTGTGCGTCCCAAGTGACGAAACGGGAAACCTCCCGATTGGATGCATAAGCGAACATGTCTTCGGCATCCTTCATGGTTACCTTCCTCATGATTAGACGTTTTGATTCGATGACAGGCAGGTTTCCGTATATATCCTTTACATTCATGTTCATCCCCACTTTCATTATTTTGTATGAATAAAGCCATCCTAACACGTTTCCTAATTGAAATATAAACAAAACTTACGTATAATTCAGAAAAATGGCAAAGGAGAATGGATATGTCCAAAAGAAAACTCATTATCAGTCGAAACTTGAATGAGCCTTTATTGGAAAAAGTTAAAGAACTTGTCCCCGATTGGCAGGTGATCACTGGTCGATCACCTGCCATATGGAAGGATCATCTAACGGATGCCGAAGTGATCGCCGGCTGGAAATCTTCCATGTCTTCAAGCATCGAAGGAAGTGATATGAAATGGATACAGACGTGGAGTGCCGGAGTGAACAGCCTGCCCCTGGAAAGGTTGGAACAAAAAAATGTCCAAATAACGACGGCAAACGGTGTCCATGCCTATCCTATATCTGAAACCATCTTTGGGTTCATGCTTACCTTGACAAGAAAATTAGATACATATAAGAAGCAACAGCTAGAAAAGTCTTGGCAACCCGCCAAAATGCATCTGGAAATCCACGAAAAGACCATCGGAATCATCGGTGTTGGTAAAATCGGCAAGGAAACCGCCAAAATTGCCAAGGCTTTTGGCATGACCGTATTGGGATTGCGCCACTCCGGGAAATCCGAGCACGATGTCGATGAGATGTTTACCCAGGAACAATTGCCTGATTTACTTCCTAGATGCGATTATATTGTCGTGACTCTCCCTTTGACGGCAGAGACAGAGAAAATGTTCGGCCATAAAGAATTCCAGCTTATGAAGCCTTCCGCTTTTTTCATTAATATAGGCAGAGGAAAGCTCGTTATCCAGCAAGAATTGATTCAAGCTCTTTTGGAGAAGCAAATTGCAGGAGCAGGCCTTGACGTATTCGAAACAGAACCGCTTCCAGAAACCAATCCTTTGTGGGATATGGATAATGTCATCATCACTCCGCATACATCGGGGGACACTGAGCTGTACGACCAACGGCTGATCCAGGATATCTTCATTCCTAATTTAAAGGAATATCTTACCGGCAGAGCACCTTCGACCAATTTACTTGATTACAAAAAAGGCTATTGATAATCTTTCGGCATTTGGGCACCATAAATAATCTTGCTTTGTTCACTTGCAGATTCCGACATAATCTGTTATATTTAAGAAGAATTATTTTTGTTCGGGAAGATTGATAAGTGAAAAACTTTTCGTCTAATGATTGAGCAAGGGTAGTAACACAATGTGTGGATTCACACTAGGAGGCAACAACAATGGAACAAGGTAAAGTAAAATGGTTTAACGCAGAAAAAGGATTTGGCTTCATCGAACGCGAAAATGGAGACGATGTATTCGTACATTTCTCAGCTATCCAAAGCGAAGGATTCAAATCATTAGACGAAGGTCAAGAAGTTACTTTTGAAGTTGAGCAAGGTCAACGTGGACCTCAAGCTACTAACGTTCAAAAAGCGTAATTTTTAATACAATATATAACAGACTCTACTTGTAGGGTCTGTTTTTTTTTATTTCCAAAAAAGGCAAACATAAAAAATCCCTATTCACTTGGAATAGGGAAACATGAAACAAGTTTGGTAAATGGTAAACACAGTATACCACACTAAGAATGGAAACCCTAATTTATCCGAAAAGTAAAAATTATCACGCACTTCACCATTTCTCATTTCTTGTCCGATTCATACGTTCGATCCGTGCTCCAAGGATAAAAAGGAGGCATATCTGTGCTGCTTTTCATTTTGAAATCTGCACTTCTTTTCTCCAAAAATGCTTCAATCCCTTCTTGGGCATCCGCTTGTTTTCCTGTCCAATGAAGCATCTTCGATTCTATTTTATGTGATTCGACAGGATGGTTCGCTCCGAGCATCGTCCACATCAGCTGCCGGGATAGAGTCACGGAAACGGAAGATGTGTTCTGGGCAATGTCTGATGCGATTTCCATTGCCGCAGCCATCAATTCGTCTGGTCCGACAATTTTATTCACCAGCCTGCCCTCATACGCTTCGTTGGCTGATATCATCCTGCCGGTATAAATCCATTCCGAAGCTTTCCCCATGCCGACAAGTCTAGGTAGAAACCATCCGCTGCATGCCTCCATCGTAATCCCTCTGCGAGCGAATACAAAGCCCATTTTCGCCTCCGTTGAAGCTATCCTGATATCCATCGGCAATGTCATGGTTATCCCTACCCCAACCGCCGCGCCATTAATGGCCGCGATGATCGGTTTCTTCAGTTCAAAAATCCGCAATGCCAAAACCCCTCCTGCGTCACGGTATTCAACCAAAGGGGTGTGGTCCATGAAGGTTTCAGCCCCCTTCTCCAAATCCATTCCAGCACAGTAGGAAGCACCAGAACCCGTTACAATGACGGCACGTACGTCATCATTAGCGTCTGCTTCATCAAAAGCGAGAATCATTTCCGCACACATCTTTTCATTGAAAGCATTCATTCTCTCAGGACGATTTAAGGTGACGATCATGACATGATCGATGATTTCACTGGTAATCGTAGAATACACCATCATTCATTCCCTTCCTCTCTCACACATTGAAGCATTCAACAGATATTTCTTTATATTTACATATAATTACATATTATATGTTTTATATTCATATTCCCAGTTATTTATTTTTATAAACGGATAAATATTCCTTTATGCACCATTTGCTACCGATACTAAACTAAAAGGGTTTCGGAAAAACATCCCGAAACCCATTTACTATTCCCTTTAAATCCCGTCTGAGCGATGAATAACAACCGTCTCCCACCCATCATAATCTCCATCGTATGTTTCTGAAAGCTCTACCAACATATCGGTTACTTCATTTATCGAAGCAATGTTAACAGAATCAATTCTCGAAATCGAAAGCAAATACCTCCCGTCTTCTTCCACGTCAACCGATTCGTCAGCCAAGGAAAAATCATGTTTTTTAATCGCTTGGACAAACTGCTTCAGCATTTTCATATTTTTAAAATATAGCCAATGCTTAACTTCCCGAGGTGGCTCCAGTTCATCACCAGATTTCATCAAATTTTCAAAAACGGCAAAATTCCCCATATGGTTGCACTGGTAAATATCAGGGTATAAAAGGCATGATAGAATTCCCAATCCCCCTCCTCTTCTATATGGAAGATTTCGAATTCATAACCCTTGGATTTAATACAACGATCAGCAGCCTCCATTAATTCTCTTATTTCTTCTTGTATCCCTTAACCCGTCTGACGTAACCCTGCCAACTTTAACGGCATGTTCAGAATCCACGAATTGATCAAAATCCTCCTCCATTTCATACAATAGATCTGCCTCTCACCCTAGCGGAAATCCTTCTTCATTCGGATTCTTGATTTCGACTCGGACAGCAATGGCATGTTGGTATACCTCTCTATCAATTTACCTTTCCCCGCGAGTGATCTAGTGGTGGATACTTCATTGTGAAGCTGGTTTCCAAGGGAATCTTTGCGCTTAAATATATGACATAATTTTCAAATCACTCTTTTCCTATCCATACAATATCATTTGCCCGCTAAAAAAAGACCAGTTGCAAAGGGCAACTGGTTTTTAGGTTTACCAATATAAATGACACGCAACGAAATGCCCTGGCTTTTGTTCTTTCCATTCAGGAACGGCACTGGAACATATCTCCATCGCTTTAGGGCAGCGAGTCCGGAATACACAGCCGCTTGGCGGATTGATCGGACTTGGTACATCGCCTTTAAGGACGATTCGTTCCCGCTTAATGGTCGGATCTGGGATCGGCACCGCTGAAAGCAGTGCTTGTGTGTATGGATGCAGTGGATCCTTCGTTAACGATTCACTATCCGCCAGTTCCATCATTCGGCCGAGATACATGACCAAGATGCGATCTGAAATATACTTGACCATCGATAAATCATGCGCGATGAATAAATAAGTCAAACCCATTTCTTTCTGCAGTTCTTTCAATAAATTGACGACTTGAGCTTGAATGGAAACGTCAAGGGCCGAAATCGGTTCATCACAAACGATGAATTTAGGATTTAAAGCCAATGCCCTTGCAATCCCAATCCGCTGCCGCTGCCCGCCACTGAATTCATGCGGAAAACGAGTGATGTGCTCCGGGCTTAGGCCAACCAGCTTTAACAGATCTTCCACGCGTTTTCTTCTCTCTTTGCCCTTGGATATCCCATGGATGGCAAGCGGTTCGCCAATTAGTTCTTCTACCTTCATCCTTGGATTCAAGGAAGCGTATGGATCTTGGAAGATCATTTGGATTTCACGGCGGATATGTGACATTTCCCCCTGTTTATAATCGAAGATATTTTTCCCCTGAAAAAGGACTTCTCCATCTGTAGGTTCATAAAGACGAGTAATCGTCCGACCAGCCGTCGATTTCCCGCACCCGCTTTCGCCTACAAGTCCGACAGTTTCCCCAGGATAAATCTTGAGATCCAAACCATCCACCGCTTTCAGCGTCTGAGAACCGACTGAAAAATGCTTTTTCAGATTCTTTATTTCAACAAGAGGAGAATTTTCGTTGACTGTTTTTTCTTTTACCGACTTATTTTTTAGTGAAACCATTGGTTCTCCTCCTTCAAACATTAGCTTGCAGCTGTGCTGCTTTTGCCATTGGATGGTGAAGCCAGCACGCAGCTGTCTGTCCCTCTTCCACTACTTCTAGTTCCGGATCATGGTCTTTGCATACCTTCATGGCAGATTCACATCTTGGATAAAATGGACATCCTTTAGGGGGATCCAGCAAATCCGGCGGCGATCCGATGATAGGTACCAGCGGAGCCGTTTTTTCCATATCGAGCCTTGGCACCGTCTTGAGCAGCCCTCTTGTGTACGGGTGCTGTGGATTGGAAAATATCGCTTCAACTGTCCCCGTTTCCACAACCTTACCTGCATACATAACGACAACCCGTTCGCAAGTTTCCGCAACCACTCCAAGATCGTGCGTGATAAGGATGATGGAAGTTTCCATTCTGCGTTGAATATCCTTCATCAATTCTAGTATTTGTGCTTGTATCGTCACATCCAAAGCCGTCGTGGGCTCATCGGCAATCAATAGCTTCGGTTCACAAGCTAGCGCCATCGCTATCATCGCCCGCTGGCGCATGCCGCCTGAAAACTCATGCGGATATTGCTGCATCCTTTTTTCCGGCTGCGGAATCCCTACCAGTGTAAGTGTTTCTAACGCTCGGTCGTATGCATCTTTTCGGGAGATATCTCTATTATGCTTCAGAATACCTTCCATGATTTGGCTGCCGATTTTGGTCGTAGGATTAAGGGAAGTCATCGGGTCCTGGAAAATCATGCTAATATCATTTCCGCGAATCTTCTGCATTTCCTTTTCGCTTATTTTAATAAGGTCTTTCCCGCCAAAATTAATTGAACCAGTTCCATACTCTGCTGGAGGTGTCTCCAATAATCTCATGATAGATTTTGCAGTGACACTTTTGCCGCACCCGGATTCCCCAACGATGGCAACGGCTTCCCCTTTTTTCACTTCAAAGTTCACGCCGCGGACAGCCTGTACTTTTCCTGCATACGTATGGAAGTTGATTTGTAAATCTTTAACTTCTAATAGGTTCTCCATCATCGTCCCTCCTATTCTAGTACTATCAAATCTTTATGTTAGGACTTATTTATTTTCGTAGTTTTGGATCCAAGGCATCCTGAAGACCGTCACCAGCCACATTGAACGCGAACATCGTCAAGGAAATCAAGATAGCCGGGATGAGAAGTTGATAGAAATTCCCCACCAGGATGCTTCCCAGTGCATCACTTGTCAATGTTCCCCAACTTGCCTGCGGCGCTGGCACTCCCAGCCCCAAAAAGCTTAACGTTGCTTCTGCAAAAATCGCGGTTGGTACCGTTAATGTCAAATTGACAAGAATCGGGCCCATCGTATTGGGTATCATATGTTTTCTTAACGTCCAGCTCGTGTTGGCCCCGGAAATCGTTGCAGCATGAATGTATTCATTCTCTTTTAACTGTAATACTTGTCCCCTTACCAGTCTTGCCATCGGGATCCATCCTGTAATCGACATCGCGATGATGATCGGCAATATGCCTGGCTTCAAAACAACCATCATCAAGATGACCATCAAAAGATAAGGAATTGCATAGATCACTTCTGCAAAACGCATCATCATGTTATCCGTGCGTCCGCCGCGGATGGCTGAAATCCCACCATAAAGCACACCAATCAAAAAGTCTATCAGTGCTGCCATCAATCCGATGAACAACGAAATCCTCGCACCATACCATGCTCGCGTAAATAAATCCCTTCCTGAAGAATCCGTCCCGAACCAATGCTCGCTATTCGGGCTTAAATTCTTTTTCTCGAAATCTTGTCCATAATATGTGTAGCCGTTAATATATGGACCAAATATCGCCAGCAGGACCAGGAGGATTATCAGGACGAATCCAGTCATCGCCAGCTTGTTTTCCTTGAAACGACGCCAGACGTCAGACCAGTATGAAACTGTCGGTCTCGCAATTTTTTCGGCTTCCTTAAAGTTTCCTTCAGCGGGTTGGAACATATCCTCTGTAAAATGCACTTTATCTGCCATTATTTTTTCTCCCCCGTCACTTTAATTCTTGGATCGATCAGCGTATAGGCAACATCAACGATGAATATCAATATGATAAGCACTGCACTGTACACAATGGTTGAACCAAGAATGACCGGGTAGTCTCGGTTGGAAATTCCCTTTACGAACATATCCCCCATGCCCGGGATACCAAAAATACGTTCAATGATGAAGCTTCCAGTCACGATATTAGCCGTTAGGATACCAAGAATCGTGATGATCGGCAATAACGCATTCCGTATCGCATGCTTGATGATGACTCCGCTTCGTTTCAAACCTTTTGCTTTTGCTGTCAAGATGTAGTCCTGCCCCATTACCTCAAGCATGCTTGTCCGCATCAATCTGGCAATGAAAGCAAGCGGCATCATGGACAGCGCTATGGACGGCAAAATGGTATGCTGCCATGTTGCCCATGTAGCAACAGGGAATATGTGCCACTTGATCGCGAAATAATTGATCAAAATGGTTGCTAAAATAAAGTTCGGTACTGAGATCCCTACGATGGCAATGACCATTGAAAGATAGTCCGGCCATTTATTTCGTTTCAGGGAGGCCACTACACCAAGGATGAGCCCAAAGAAAATGGCAATCACCAATGCTTGTGCGCCTAAATGCAAGGACACTGGAAATCCCTTCAAGATGTAATCATTCACTGAAATGGATGAGGATTTAAGTGAAGGACCAAAATCAAACTGAACGACTTCCAATAAATAATTCCCATATTGGGTTAACAAAGGCTTGTCCAATCCATAGTGTGTTTGAAGATTTTCATAAACGGCCGGAGGCATTGCTCCTTCTTTGGCAAATGGATTTCCCGGAATCGTATGCATTATGATGAACGTTAATGTAATAACCGCCCACAAAGTAATAATCGCCCATTTAAAACGATTTAATGTATATCTCAACATGGTAATCACCCCAATCATCGATTTTCTAAGGAGTTGAAAACGGAAATGAATTCATGAAATATTCAAATTCGTAATTGAAAATGGGGTATGTCCTTAATCGGACATACCTCCCATCTCACTTTAATCCTTCTCTTATTTTTTATCCGCGTAAACAAAGTTCGGATAAGCGTTAATCGGTGCATAAACACCAGTAACATTAGATTTAACCATATATGGTTTTGTGTAGAAGTAAACCGGAAGGATCGGCATTTCATCAATCATAACTTTCTCTGCTTTATGCAAAGCATCCATGCGTTCTTTTGGTTCCATTGTAGATTTTGCCTCATTTAATAACTTATCATATTCTTTGTTTGACCAACCTGCATCATTATAGGCGCCGTCCGTTTCCCAAAGCATGAATGTCATTGGGTCAACATAGTCACCAACCCATCCTGCACGGGAAATTTCAAAGTCACCAGCTTTTTCACGGTCAAGCTTAACTTGGAATTCTGCATTTTCAAGGGTAACTTCGACACCCAGGTTATCACGCCACATTCCTTGAACCGCTTCAGCAATTTTCTTGTGTGAATCTAAAGTATTGTACAAGATTGAGAAGTCAGGTAATTTTTTCATGCCTTCTTCAGCTAGTCCTTCTTTTAACAATTTCTTAGCTTCGGCAACATCTTCCTTGAACAAGTCACCTGTATTCTCCTGGAAATCTCCAGATGCATCAGGAATACCCGGAGGGACTACGCCGAATGCAGGCTTTTGTCCGCCTTGAGCAACATTATCCGTGATTTTTTGACGCTCGATTGCCATCGATAATGCTTTCCTTACTTTAGCATTATTGAAAGGTTTCACTTTTGTATTGAAATTGTAGTAGTATACAGCAAGTTCTTTGCCCATTTTGAATTCTTTGTCATCAGAATTGACCATTTGACCTTGAATATCTACAGGAAGTGGATAAGCGAGGTCCAATTCGCCGCTCTGATACATTTGCCATGCCGTATTTTCATCTTCAATTAGAGCAAAGTTGACCGCATCCAATTTGATTTTGTCTTTATCGTAGTAGTTTTCATTCTTTTCAATTTTCAGACTTTCTTTATGTTTCCACTCCGTTAACTTGAATGGACCATTCGATACGTGTGTTTTTGCATCCAATGCCCATTTAGGGTTTTCTTCCTGTACCTTTTTATCGATTGGATAGAAAGTATAGAAGGAAGTCAAATCAAGGAAATAAGGTGTCGGTTTTTCCAAAGTAACCTCAAGAGTCAAGTCGTCTGTCGCTTTAACGCCTACATCCTCTTCCTTGCCTTTTTTGCTGTTGTAAGCTTCCCCGCCTTTAAGGTAGTAAAGCTGGTATGCATAGTCAGCAGCTGTTTCCGGTTTCAAAGCATACTTCCAAGCATATTCGAAATCATGCGCTGTAAGCGGATCGCCATTCGACCATTTCAAGCCTTCTTTCAATTTGAACGTCCATTTTAATCCATCTTCACTGATTTTCCATGATTCTGCATTTCCTGGAACGATTTTACCTTCTTCTGTTTTCTTTGTCAGACCTTCAAACGTGTGTTCAAGGATCCATGATTCATGAGTTCCTTGTGCGTTTGCCGGATGTAGCGAACCAGGTTCACTCGAGTTGTTCACGTTTAGCACTTTTGCTTTGGATGAGTCACCCGACCCGCCCTCATTTTCTTTCGAAGTTTCCTTCGAACCGCCATTGCATGCCGCTAGTATAAGCATGATGGCCATTAGTAGAGCAAGCACTGAAAATTTAGACTTTTTCAAAAAATATTCCCCCTCATCTTTACTCTATCTTTGGATATTCCCATATTAAGAGATTATCCGACTACCACCTATTAATTGTTGGTACAGTACCAGCTAAATGTCAGCGAAGGCATTTAAAACCATTAAGCAGAAATCCACTTAAAGCAACTAGCGAATCGTTTGCATAAAACTACGTTTCTTGCAGGAAAAATTCCAAAACGGTAGTTTACCAGTTAAAAAACCACCCACTTTCTAACCTCGCTAAAAGTACTATACTTCGAATTAAAGATGTTGAATTTTAAGTATATTACGAATAAATTAAAAAATCAATAAACCAATGAGTACTTTTTCATAAGATAATAATTTTTTGCTGAACAATTCGATCTATTTCAGAAAAAACCACATGGTTCAGGATGTTGAAACAGGAAGATAATTCCCGTCATAAGCTTTTTAAAACATTGAAATAGCAGCATTCGTGTATGCTCACCCCACTCATTTTGAGTTAGATCATTCTAAATATTCCGATAATTAAACATCGAATGATAAGCAGCAAACATCTCTTGCAAAATTATTTACTTTCAGTTGATATATTTTAGTACAATAACGTGTTAATCAATAAAAATCTCCATTTTCTGAAATTTGCATCGCTCAATAAGGAATAACAACTTGGAAGAATAGGGCTTTTATCCCCTATAGGTTTTGTTCCTCCGTAAATCACTCTCCTATTTTGGATTCATTCCATATAGCGATCGAAAAGGCGTATTTCGAAGTCTGCGAACGGGAGCTATATTCCTTCTGATTCTTCTGTTTCAAGTAACATGGTAAACTCCCATTACATGCTTTCTTCTTTCTTAACTGCGGCGAAAACACCAGACTCAATAATCCATTAATAAGTGATTGCACAATGCATAGTTCTTGAGGATATTTCGAAAGCATGATTGATATAAGGTAAATATGGCATCAAGTTTTTTGCTGTAATCCTTTAACACCGTAAAAACTTCAGCAAAGACCCGCCAAAACATGAAACATCTTCGTGAAAAAAATCACAACACTTCAGCTTTTTCGGTTTTTAAATCCAATTTAAACTTCCATTCAACCTGATGGGAATTCCAGTCACTATCTTCGTTTCAAACAGTTGATATCCCATTAATGAGCCCCCATTAGCCAATTCACCCTTGGAATGATGGGCGTAGATAATGGTTGGTTGTAAATTCCGGTCCGATCTCTCCGTCTCATTCTTTGCAAAGCTTCTCCTGCTGCTAATTTTTTTATTTCGTTTGCAGCTTTCCAAGAAGGAGATGTAGCTCTACCGGGCTGCGATAATGACTCAACATAAAAAAGCTGGCCCTAGTGGTCAGCCGATCCTTCATATTTATGATAAAATTCTTAAACCATTTGTTGATATAAGTGCCGATATTCACTGCATAACAGGGAAAATACCACCGCATCGTGTGATTGGCGATGAAGAAATACATAGCTTCGCAGGCTGCCTTCCTCTTTAAAACCAAACTTCTTCAAGAGGTTTGCCGAAGCATGATTATCTTTGAAGGTTAAAGCGGCGATCCGGACCAGTTTCAGTTCTTCGAATGAGTAGCGCAATACTTCATTGACAGCTTCGGACGTATAATGGTTCCTCCAGTAATCAGGATGGATTTCATATCCTATTTCGGCGCGCTTATTGGTCAGGCTCAATTGATTGATTCCGACGGTGCCGATGAATGTGCCCGAATCCTTCAAGACCACTCCCCAGCGAATTCCCCGTTTGTTGATGAAGGCACTTTTGAATGCATCGATCAGGCGGCGGGCATCTTCAACGTGAGTCAAGTTTTCTATCCCGCCATTCCTGGTCACCTCATCTCTTGAGAGGATGTCAAACAGGCTTTCCTTATGCTGGTGACCAATTTCGATTAATCTCAGCCTTTTCGTTTCCAATTCCCTAAACCACATCGAAGGATCCCTCCGTAATTTCAGCTGTCTACTTAATTCTACTCATGCGGGGGAAATTCCTGTTTTAATGGGAGATCCTTTTCGGTGCATTCCTTTCCTTAAGGTATAAATCCGAGTCTGGATGTGCTCCTTTCGTAATCAAATCCCTGATGATTTGCGAAAGGATGACACTGTATACCGTCCCATTTCCGCCGTACCCCAATAAGAAATAGCAATTCGGGTGATCTGGATACAGCCCGATTGTCGGCAAGCCATCATGGGTCTCACCAAAAAAAGCACCCCAAGCATAATCAGCCTTGATTTCATTACGTAATTCAGGAAATAAGTTGACGAGTTCTTTCAATAATTCATCTCTTTTGTTTATGATCATGGAATTGCGTTTCTCGATAAATCCAGTTGACTCGTCCAGTCCACCGATGATGATTCGATTGTCAGCCGTTTTTCTCGCATATAAATAAGGTCTTGCCGTTTCCCAAATCATCATATCATCATGCCATTTTGCATGGTCGGCAATTGGATTGGTGGCGATGGCATACGAACTTAGAATCACTGCATTTTTATCCCTTACCTCTTCTTGGGCTTCATACCCTGTAGCGAAGATGACCTTTTGTGCACGGATCGTATGTCCTCTTTCGGTAAATAACATGGTTTGATCTTCCTTTAAAACCTTTCCGTTGATTTTTGTATGGGAAAAGACACGCACGCCTTTGTTAAAAGCATTTTCAATCAAAAAGTGGGCATGTTTATAAGGGTTGATTTCCGCATCATTACCCGTAACGAGCGCAGCAGATTTTGAAAACGAAAACTTCTCCCCAATCTCTTTTTCCGTATAATATTCCACAGGGAAATTACGTGATTTCAGATTTTCGTATTCTTCTTTCAGCAGTGAAACATCGTCCGGGCTTGATGCGTAATACAGGCTTTTCCTGATTTTAAAATTCGGATTTTCTTCTAGAGTAGGTACAACCTTTTTCTCAAGCGTTCGGATCGCATCCAAACAAAGCTGAACATGACGCGTACCAGCTTCTTCACCAAAGCTATGGATGAGCGAGGTCAATGTTTTATCATTTGAATACTGTAGAAGTCCGGTATTTGCAATCGTACTTCCTTCACTTATATCACGCTTATCGATCAAGACCACATTCAGACCCGTCTCCGCTAAAAAATGGGCACAGTGCGCCCCCGATGAACCGCTTCCCACGATACATACATCACATGAGATATCTTCTTCCAAGACTGGATATTCCCTTCCTTTAAATGTATCCTTCCAAAATACTTTTCCTGCCTTCAAATCCATATGATTTCCACCTTTGCAACAGTTATTTCAATCATGATCGTCTTAGTTCCATATAGCTACTTCCCGTTTTTCATATGCTTCTTATTTACCCTGAATGATGTGGCTGGCAAACATAAAAATGATTCTTTTTCTACATGGAATTAATCTCCTTTTCTAAAAAAAAAGCCCCATGAACAACATTCATCATGTTCCTTTCGGGTTATATGGCCCCTATTTTACATGTTACCTTTCTCCCATTCCTCAATAGAAAAAGAATGGCCCCATTTTACAGAGAAGAAGTTTTGTAGGATACTAGATTTTCAATCCAGATATTATCCTAGGAGGAAACAAAATGAAGAAAACGATTCTTTTGACGGCACTCTCCCTCTCCTTACTTTCTCCGACGGCAGCTTTAGGCGCCAATACTCATGAAGTCGTACAGGGAGATACTTTATCAAAAATCGCCGCTGAATATGAAGTGAGCCTTACCAATCTTCTTAAATCGAACCCAGCCATTTCCGATTCGAATCGCATTCTAGTGGGTCAAACGATCTCTCTTCCCAGTGTCCAGCAAACTGCAAAGCAAGAAAAAGAACAAACGGTAGAACAGCAGATTCTTCGTTTAGTGAATGAAGAACGTTCCAAAGCCGGACTTTCGAACGTTGAAATGGATACCTCCCTTTCCCATACCGCAACCTTGAAATCCGAAGATATGCGGGATCATGATTATTTCAATCATACAAGCCCTACATACGGCTCGCCTTTCGAAATGATGAAATCGTTCGGCATAGACTACAAGTACGCAGGTGAAAATATTGCAGCCGGTCAGCCAAGTGCCGAATCAGTAATGAAATCTTGGATGAACAGTCCCGGACATAAGGCCAATATTCTAAATAAAAACTATACCCATATCGGAATCGGGCATGTGACAGGAGGAAAATACAGCCACTACTGGACACAACAATTCATAGGTAAATAACCTCCCAAAGAAGCGGCAAATGGCCGCTTCTTTTGATTGCTTGAATAACTGCTCCCTGCCCACGTTCATTTAAATGCTGCATAAATACCTTCTTATCTTTCCGAATAAATGTTACTGGTCAAATGAAAATTATGTAAAGTTAGATTAAGCTTCTCCGAAGTTTGATGATCTGGCACTTTTTGCAGATAGACTTAAAGACGACCTGCCATATTTCTTCACGACCAGAAATGGACCTATTCATAATTATGTAGAAACCATTAAACAATGGGTAATTATAAATGGATACGTAATGTCCGGTTCAGGCAGCCCCCATTATTTTTAATGCCCCATACTTTCAAAAGTTAATACATGTCCGATATAATAGATTCAAGAAATGCAATTGGAGGAAAAGAAATTGTCTAATAGATTAGGTTTAGTGCTCGACGTTGAAACAACTGGCTTGCGTCCCTCTTCCGATGAAATGATTGAGCTTGCCCTTATATTGTTTACCTATAATAGCGAAACCGGGGAAATCATTAACCACATTGATCAAGAATCCTTTTTAAGGGAACCAATTGGCCTTCAAGCCCGAATGAATTATGATCAAGCATTCCGGATCCATGGCATCCCTTTCAGCTCAGTTGAAGGAAAAAGCTTTCACGATGAAAAAATTAAGTCCTTCATCGCTCGTGCCGATGATATTTTCGCACATAATGCTTCATTCGATAGAAGTTTCCTTTACCAACTGTACCCTGAAGTCAATGATCAAAAATGGTTTTGCACAATGCGAAATGTGCCTTGGAAGCAATACGGCTTCGATAATAGTAAACTGCTAACCTTACTCCAGGCACATAGAATTACCAATTTTCAAACCCATCGAGCTTTGGATGACATTACCTACCTAATGGAGCTTTTGAGAAAACATGGCCCTGCCGGTCAACCCTATTTGAAAGACGTGATTGCTAAAAATCCGATGAAGAAATACACACCTGCTTCCCTAAAATCACGGGTATAGTGTTTAATCCGTTACACACACTTGATGAAGTCAGCAAGAACTTACATACAAAGGTTCACAGACATCTGGGCAGATTGGTACTGACAAAATGCGGCGTCCCATCCCGGACGCCGCATTTTCCATTGTTCGTTCAGCTTTACACAGGATCAGAGGAACAGCCTTTTTCCCCCTGTATTCACAAGCATGATTTTATTTCTCGTGTTTCAATCTCCAATATTCCCAAGGGCATGTGGATGGGAAGTAAGGGTCGATACTGGGAAATACGGTCCAGGGGAAGACTCCGCAGGCTCAATGAAACAGTTCATGTACAAATCCTCCAACACGGTGGGCAATCTAAACGAATCTTTCGTTTTCACCCAGAGTGGAATGGAACGGAAGGCGGCGAGACTCCTGCGGGAAATGCGGTCTAGGAGAGACACCGCTGGCGCAAGCGCCGAGGCGGCTCCCCGACCGCCCGCGGAAAGCGAGCGCCTGCAGTGCAATGAAACAGTTCAAGTACAAGTTTTAAAACAAAAAAAACTGTAGATGAACTCCCTTATTAACGGAGTTCATCTACAGTATGCTGTACCCCATCCTGGGGCCGTTTTTTGTTATTCGATTGTCTCTTCCTTGTTTTCATCCGTTGCGTGCAATTTCCTGAACCGATAAATGAAGTAAAGAAGAGATAAGACTAACGCGACTACAAGGAATATTGCCAGGATGCTTAGATTATGCCACATGAAGCTATAATCGCCTGTTGAAATGACTGCCCTAAATGCATTGATCGAATACGTCATCGGTAGGAAAGGTGTGAAACCTTGCAGGAATCCTGGAACCAATTCATTCGGGAAGGTCCCCCCGCTGCTTGTCAATTGAAGAATCAAGATCAACAACGCGATAAACCTCCCAGGATTATCCAATGCCGAACCAAGGAACTGAATGATCGCCATGAATGTACAGCTAGCAAGGATACTTACTGCGAAAAATAGCGGTAAGCTCGTAACCTCGATTCCCAGTCCTAGAATCAGAATCGAATCGACCAATATGGCTTGACAGATTCCTATAAGGGCCATGACGCTATACTTACTGATGAACCAACTGAATCCATTTGCAGGCTTAACGGCAGGCTCCCTTAGCTTGAAAATGATCGTCAGGACGATCGCCCCGATGAATAAACTCAAGGAAATGAGATACGGTGCAAAGCTTGTGCCATAGTTTGGGACGTTATGGATCGGCAATTTATCCACTTTAACTGGACTTGCAAACATATCATATACATCATCATTTGATTTTATTTTGCCAGCTTCATCTGCGCCATCCTTCAATTCATCATGCAATTCTTCCGATCCATCAGATAGTTTGGCGATGCCATCTTGCAGCTTAATCGCTCCGTTCGCCAAATCCCCCATTCCATTTGTCAAGCTCGATGAGCCTTCTTTCAGCCTATCCGTTCCGGTAATCAAACTTTTGGAACCTTCGGAAAGCTGAGAGGTGCCGCTCGATAACTGCTTGGAGCCATCTTCAAGCTGATCAAGCCCGTTAACCAGGTTGTTGCTGCCATCGGTTAACTGTCCAAGGCCGTTTTGTGCGGCATTGATACTTTCGCCAAATGTTGTCAATCCGGCTACCAATTGACCTTGACCGTCTTTTAGCTCATTCGCCCCGCCGGCAAGTTTATCTTGAGCTTGCTTCAATTGATTAAAACCACCGTTCAGCGCACTTGCCCCTTCACCTAATTGAGCTGCTCCGTCGTTTAAATTGTTGCCTCCCTTGGCAATTTCGGATGCGCTCGCCGAAAGCTTTCCAACCCCTTCGGAAACTCCTTTACTTCCTTCGCTGATACGGGAGAGCGAGGCAATCACTCCATCCAGCCGTGCTTTCTCGGCGGGATCTTCCGTGCTTTCGGATTGTTGTTTCATACCGGAAATAACTTCTTCCAAACCGGCTGTAACTTCAGCTGCCCCAGCTCTCGCATCACCTGTAGCTGCACTCCATTCGGATAAGGAGCCTGAAAGCTGACTAGCACCGGCAGCGACACCATTTGCTCCCTCAGTCAAAGCTGGCAGCTTTTCTTCGATCTGATTGAAACCAGCTAATGACTGCTGCAAGCCGTTGGCCAATTCACCGGTTCCTGCTTCGGATTTTTTGGCACCCTCCAAAAGCCGGGATTGTCCGTCTTTCATTTGACCGACACCAGAGCTAAACTGTTGCAATCCTTGATTCAGTTCTTTTGACCCTGCTGCTGCCGAACCAATTCCATTGGAAAAGGTCAAAGATTTTTCGGCCAATTTTTCGAGATTTTCATGAATTTCAACTGAACCGGAATGAACCGAATCAATTCCGTCTTCCACTTTTTTGGAGCCTTCTTTAGCAGAGTTAATACCTTCACCAAGTTCAGTTGATCCGTTTTTAACGGTATCCGTTCCATCTTTTAACTTCCCGGCACCATCACTGGCACTTTTTAATCCGTCAGCAACTTCGTTCAAATTGTCAAACATGGATTCCGCGTACGTCTTCGTAACAGCTGACGATACTTCCCCTTTGATTCTTTCAGTAGCTGCATCTCCGATTTTCGTAGATATATAGTTAAACCCCTCGTTAGAGGTGTAAATTAAATCGAGTTTCTCCGGATTATCCTCTTGCAAAGTCGTTGCATTTTTGGAAAAGTTTTTCGGTATCTCTATTTTCATGTAATAATCTTGGTTTTCAAGACCTTCATTTGCTTCTTTTTGAGTGACGAAGTGCCAATCAAAGTCATTTTTATCGTTTAACTCCTTCACAAGGTCTTTTCCGATTGTGAGTTCCGTATCATTGAACTCGGCTCCCTCATCCATATTGACGATAGCAACCGGCAATTGGTCCACCTTGCCATATGGATCCCAAAACGCCCAAAGGAATGTTCCACTGTATAGTAAAGGAATCAATATGATCCCGATAATGGAAATGAGTATCATGGGATGCTTGATGATTGCTGAAAATTCACCCTTTAAAGATTTGGACACACTTACCAAGTCCTCCCTTTACGGCAATATTGCCGTTTGTATGTTGGATTGCATCTAAAATTTATCGTTACGTTCATTCTTTTCCAAAAAAATGATAATAACTGACCGTATTGTTCATTTGGTCATTCATAGGATTGAATATAACATTTATCCTGCCTTTTATCAATATTTTTTCATTTTCCCCATTCTAACTTTTGCTACTTAAATCCCTATTCCTTTACAGCTCAACATCAACAATGGGCGGCGCACCTCGAAACATATTTCCAAAAAAAGGCATCCGGAATATCGGATGCCCTTGCCTTCTTCTATAAAAATTATTTCCAAATAACTAAATGAAGCGCTTTCATATCATTTGGAAGTGATGCCCGTTAACTTTTCCGCCTGCCTAGTCAATTTATCCAATGAATCCCGATACTCTTTTTCCAGTTGCTTTATGATGTCTGCAGCTGTATCGATTTTTTTTATCGCTCCAACGCCATGTCCGGCTGACCAAATGTCACGCCACGCTTTTGATTCGGAAGTTTTGGACATGCTGTCGAAATCCACCTTTTCTTTTTTGGCTAATTGCTCGGGGTCCATGCCTGCCTTTTTGATGCTTGGCTTCAGCATATTGCAATTCACGCCTGAAAAAGCATCAGTCAAGATGATATCATCATGATCCGAATCGACAAGCATTTCACGATACTCATCATTCGCCCTGCTCTCCTTCGCTACGATAAAACGCGTTCCCATATATGCAAGATCCGCTCCTGCGGCTTGAGCAGCCAAGATGCTGTGACCCGTACTTATCGAACCAGCGAGCAATATGATGCCGTCCCAGAATGTCCTGACGCTGTCCACAAACGCAAAGCTATTGATTTCACCCGCATGGCCCCCAGCTCCAGCAGCTACCAAGATCAATCCATCGACACCGGAATCGGCAGCTTTTTTGGCAAACTCCACACTGCTGACATCCGAAAAGACTAATCCGCCATAGCTATGTACGACGTCCACCACATGTTTAGGGGACCCCAATGATGTAATGATGATGGGAGGTTGATGTTTTTTGACTAGTTCCAATTCTTCTTCCAGACGGCTATATGTACGATGGACAACCATGTTCATTGCCCATGGTGCAATCTTGCTGTTCGGATCTTTATCCTTTGCCGCCTTCAATGTATCGCTTATTTCGCCCATCCATTGGTCAAGCATCTCTATCGGGCGGGCATTTGGCGCTGGAAAAGAACCAATCACACCATTCAAACAACATTCTTTCACTAACTCAGGACCCGATATCAAGAACATGGGTGCAGAGATGACTGGCAGAGATAATTGATTCCACCACTGTTCAGGCAAAGTTCTACTCATCTACGAAACCTCCCGCTATTAATATATTACCAAAATATAACTTAACAAGATTATCATACTTCTAAAATGCGGAATTTTCAAGAAATTAATTACGCTGACTTCTATTCTGATGGAAAGAAAAAGATTTCAATTAAAAAACCGTATATGGAAAATGCTCCATATACGGTTTCGATTTAATTGGTAAGGACCCATTTACGAATGGCCTTTGCTACACCATCTTCTTCATTCGTCGCTGTGACCCAATCCGCTTTTTCCTTCACTTTAGCTTGTGCATTTCCCATCGCGACTCCCATTTTCGCCTCGGAAATCATCGCTAGATCATTAAGGCTGTCTCCGACTGCCATTACCTGATCCATCGTGATATTAAGCAATGAACAAACGAGCGTTATCGCTTTCGCTTTATTTACGCCCCTGGCATTGACTTCAATATTCGTGGGACTTGAATTGCTGATTTCCAGATTGCCTCTTGATACCAATTCATCCATGATGATTTTGCGGGTTGCTTCATCTTCTGTATCAAATCCGAATTTAAGCCATTCGGAATCGGTGATTTTTTCAGGCATTTCAGCTCTGTACACATTATCGCAGCTAATGGCCCAAAAATGCGTGCCATGCTTTTGGCTTAATTCCCACATCCATTGAACGGACTCTGTATCCACGATATTTCTTTCGACCAGTTTTCCTTGATTATCATAAATCTCGCTTCCATTTACCGTAATGAGATAAGATCTGAGTGCCATTGACTTTGCAAAATCACTGCATGTCGCATAAGACCTTCCTGTGCTCAATACAACAAACACGCCTTGCTCTTCTGCTTCTTTGATCGCTTTCCGATTTTCTTCGGAAATCTCCCCGGCTCGATTCAGGAGTGTTCCATCCATGTCTAACGCGACCAGCTTAATATCTGGTTTCATCATTTTCTTCACCCTTTCGTAAAACCTTCTCTATGTACCTCATACCATGATAGCTTATTTTGTGATTACAAGGAAAGAACGTGATTGATTGAACAGGTTTCTTCCAGCAAGATTTTGCTTATCCTACTTCTACGTCATCATTTTGAAAGCGAGGTCAAGAATGACCATGACCTCCGCCAATCCAAATTGACGAAGAAACAAGATATACGGACATATCTATTCCTTCTCTTTTTCCATTTCATCCAATTCTTGTTTGATTTGTCCCTCCCATTTAGGAACTCCGTCATTTTCATCGAATTCGATAATGACATCCGTTACTCCCCGTTCCTTGAATATTTCATCAAACAGTCGATCTTTAATGTCATCCGCTTCGGCAATCGAAATATGGGGATCAAGCTCCACTTCCAATTCAACGTGAAAGTCTTCGCCTTCTTTTAGTACCGCAAGTTTCTGGATATCCCTTACATCCGGATCACTCATGACCATGCTTCCGATTTTTTGCCGCATTTCTATATCTGCTTCTCCAAGAGCGCCTGCTGCATTATCAAGGAAAACCCGGCCAACCACGTAGAACATACCAAGGCCAATCATGACAGAAGCGACACCTTCCGCTTGAATGAAGGGGGTGAAGTTCGCTAACAAAATGGCAAGAATCGCAAGAAGTCCACCGCCGGTAGCTACCATATCTTCCATGAAAACAAGTTTCGTCGCTGGTTTTGCCCGCTTCAAACCAGCAAAACTTTTAAAGATGATCGCTGTGCCTGTTGCTTCGATACCAGTCTCATGCACGACTTCCTTCATCGCTTTAAATAATACATATGATTCCAGCACGACAGCCAAGGTTAAAACGGACAAGTTAATGATGATTCCAGTAGAATGTACAGGATGCAAAATGTGGTGAAAGCCCTCTTTGATCGTTTCATAGGACATGATTCCGACAACAAGCACTGCACCTAAAAGGACGAGATTGACCAGACGGCCGAATCCATCCGGAAATCGTTCTGTTGGTGATTTTTTACTTAATGCAGAACCGATGAATACGAAAAACTGGTTTGCGGCATCGCCCAACGTATGTAATGTTTCCGCAAACATAGCGACATTTCCAGTCATGAAATAAGCTATTCCCTTTAAGACGGCAATGATGCTATTCACGCAGGCAGCAGTGAATGCCGATTTATTGCCTTGCTTTAATAATTGAAACAATTCCTTCAATAAGAGTCCCCCCAGTTTTTTTTATTAATCCTTTATCATAATGTATTATCCCCAACACTCGATTAGATGAAACCACAATAGGGAAAAACGACGTTGCTTTCTATCCAATTGGTTACCTTCTATATTTCGGGACAAGCTGGAAGGCTCGGACACCCTTAATTGATTATTGCGGCACAAAAACTGGCAGTAAGCACTTTGCCTACCGCCTATCAGGTCATATATGGTTCAGGCTTCCACCCGTTTCACTAGCTTTGATGGATTATTGACTTTATATCGGATTTCTTTATCGTATTTCTTATCGACCACTTTACCATCAAATTCAATTTCGTCGCCGATCGATAGCTCAGCTTTTTTCAATGTCTTGCTATACCCGCACCAAGCGTCGCCGATCGACAGCTCTGGTTCCGTCGTAACTTTGACATTCGACAGCAGGATAACTTCATCTTCCTCACCAGTAAAATGGTTCATTTTCGCCGTGAATTCCTTGACTGTTGCATTAAAATGCACTTTTTCAGCTGGTAAATCCAATTTTGGTTTCGCTGTCGCCTTTTTGCTTTTCGTTTTTGCCTTTTTTGGTTCCTCACTTAATGGATCGGAAGGTTGCGATATGGGAGCCTCTGTCCCCTTTTCATTTTCACTTGAAATGGCCGTCATGTCGGTAACAGGACCGCTCAACAACTCTTTTCCGAAATTGGAACTTTGCATTTCCTTTAAGTAGGAAGGATGGATACAGCTGAGCTTTCCATTTTCAAATTCAACGACAACCGTATCAAGTCCGTTCCCATATTGTTCGTACCCTGCCAATTTTACCTTTCCTTGATAGCTGCCGCTTTTATATACCAGTTCCCTTTTTACCGATCGGGCAGTGAACAATTTCCATTCCAACCCTTTGGAAATATAATCTTCATCATCAACAAAAGTGATAAATTCGCCTTTCGGGACAATATAATGAATCAATTCTTCAGCTGGAGTTTCAGCCACAGTCACCACTCCTAATTTTATATATATGTTTATATTCTAGCAAAGGATCTCAAAGATGCAAATGAATCATGATCATAAGTTCAACGAGAATGACGAAGAGGCTCCCCAACTGCCTTTGGAAGGGCGAGCACCGTAGTGGTAAGCAACGGTCTACGTACACGGTGGGTTTTCACGCAGAGCGGAATGAATGGGTCATGGTAATAACGATAAAACGGTTGCGGGGCCCCTGGGGAAATGCGGTCTAGGAAGAGACCCACACTCATAAAAAAGCCGGATATCAAAAAGGGCTGCCCCTTAAGGAACAACCCTTTTTATCGAATATTCACTCTACCATTGCCGTGGTCTATTGAATTTTTTTCAGTTGTTCTCGTGGTTCAGGAATGATGGCGGCTCTTTTATGATAAAACAGAAAGTATGATCCGATAACGAGAACCGTGAGAAGGGTCGTCAGAAAGAATTGCAACCGCATGGAATCGATGAACGCTTGTGCGGCAAAAATGATGAATAAGGCGGCAATCGTGGCGTAGGTTAAGTAAGGGAATAGCCACATTTTCACTTTGAGTGTTCCTGGATTTTCTTTTTCGGTCTTTTTCCTTAGGTACAAATGAGAAAAAGCGATGAAGATATACATGATCATGGTAACTCCACCCGAGCTATTTGCGAGAAATGCAAATAATTTATCAGGGGAGACAAATTTAAATGTTGTGCACACATAGGCAAAGAACACACTGGCCATTAAAGCCCAGATCGGGATTCCCCGCTTATTGACGCGTGAAAGGATTTTTGGTGCATCTCCTTTTTTTGATAAGGAATACAGCATACGAGAGCTTGTATATAGTCCAGAATTCAAAACGGATAGCAACGAGATGAAGATTACGAAATTCATGACTTGACCCGCGGCAGGAAGTCCTGCCATATCGAATACGCTGGCATAGGGGGTTTTCAATAACTCATTTGCTCCTTGCGGGATCAAGATGACCAATACAGTAACTGACCCGACAAAGAAAAGGAGCAGACGCCATACAACCGCGTTAATGGCCCTAATGATATTTTTTTCAGGGTTTTCCGATTCTCCTGCTGCAATGGCCGCAACTTCACTGCCTGATAACGAGAAAGTAATGAAGATGACACTCAGGAGTACGGGAAGAAAGCCATTAGGGAAAAATCCCCCTTCGTTTGAAATGTTGGAAAGGCCAGGTGATTCGAATGCTGGCACAAATCCAAATATCATGGCAGCACCGAGAAATAAAAAGATAACGATGGCCGTAACTTTCATAAAGGCTAACCAGTATTCAAATTCCCCGTAGGCTTTGACCGAATAGATATTCGTGATGGTCATCAAAATGGGGAAAGATAAACTAGCTGCCCACATGGGGATGGAAGGATACCAATCGTTTACCATCGTACCCAATAAAGTCGTTTCAATGGCAATGATGATGACCCAGTTGAACCAGTACAGCCAGCCAATCGTATATCCGGCCCAAGGACCAAACGCCTGATGTGCATAGGTTGAAAAGGAACCGCTATCAGGATTCACCACAGCCATTTCACCTAGCATGCGCATGATAAGTACGATCATCAGACCTGCAATGATATAAGAAAAAATAGCGCCTGGTCCTGCGGAAACAATGATCGTGCCGCTTCCGATAAATAAGCCTGCCCCGATAACCCCGCCGATGGAGATCATGGTCACATGTCTGGTCTTGAGACCATGCTTCAATTCATTCGATTGCAAAGCCACTATTGTCACCATCCTTTAAACCTGTCAGATTTCCATTTTGCGATAATGCCTTTTCCGTGCCATGGATACACTAGCCGAAATCTTTCATTCTTACGTGGATACAAGAGATTCAATCCTTGTTTCTCCGCTTCTAGAAGATCGATTGGTAAAACTTATATGTACATTCATAATGACGAGAAAAACTATGGACAGCTTTGTACGTTTACTCTTTTTTCTTAATCCTTGATCTGCAGTGATACGCCTGGGTAGTCCAATGATAGGCAAAGCCTTGTACTTTAGTGGAATGATCACAAAAAACGAAGTCTATATCGTGTGCTTCAGCCTCCTCTACTTGAATTAGTAAAGCTATTATATTTTAGAGCAATATCCATGCCAAAAAAGGATCGTCCACATAGCTAGATTTCACGCCTTTGATAGGAAAAATCGATACAATAATGAATTGAAAAAAGATTTTTTTGATTCATTATGGATTTTCCGATTCTTTTCTGAATCAAAAACTGGATATCTGTTTTGTAAAATTCAGATTGATGTTTTCATGATAAAACAAAAGAAGATGCCTCGACTCACTGCTTGGATACCGGCATCTTCCAAATGGTTAAACTGAACCTATTTTACATTTTATATTCTAAAGCTCACTATTTAAGTACAGGAAAAAAAAATTTCAATATGTATGTTTTATGTATCAGGCCAAGATAAGTGCACTATCCATCATATGGGAAGTGGATGCTGAAGGTGGTTAAAGCTTCATTGGACTCACAATTCATATACCCATCATTGCTTTCGATGATTTTTTTACATACGTATAGACCGATTCCCGTTCCTAACTCTTTTGTGGTGACAAACGGCTCGAAAATGGTTTCAATCAGTTCACTGGCAATGACAGGCCCATTATTGGAAATGCGAATGATTTGTTCATTTTCTTCTATTGAAGAGTGTATCTTCAAAATTCTAGGATGTTCTTTGTCCTTCAATGCATCAATGGAATTTATAAAGAGATTTAAAAACACTTGTTTCAAACCGTCCTTGCTCGCTGTTATGAAGAAATTCGGAAAAATGTCTATTTCAACATTAACGCTCGCATCCACAATATTGGCATATGTCAGTTCCTGTATTTCTTCAATTAAATTCAACACGGAAATGTCCTCTATTTGCTCCTCGTTAAAATCAGATTTGGAAGTATGAAGGAATTGGGTTATCCTGAAATTCAACTGATTTAATTCATAATCGATGATATCCAAATATTTCAATTCTGGATTCTCTCGCTTCAGCAATTTATTGAACCCCATAATGGCTGTAAGCGGGTTTCTGAACTCATGCACAAAGCTAGATGATATTTGCCCAAGTACCGCTAATTTATCTTTATGATTCTCGCTGATATAAGACTTTTTCTCCTCAATCAACTCATTCGTAAGATTCGTATATTCCGTTACGGCATGATAACTGAAAGTATCAAAGTGTACATTAATCGCATTAATGAATTCCTGCAAATGAGAAAGTGGAATATTGGCCCCGAAAATATTTCTTATGATGATATTTCTCCCTAAATTAATATTATAGAGAAAATCCCCAATGTTAATATTTGCTTCAAGGCGCTCTTTTGCAACTTGATGGGCCAATTTTGTCAGCATGTCATCAGATAAGTCGCCCTTGAACGTTTGGATGACCAGGGCATACATGCCATAGCCATTCTCTTTGATTTTTTCTTTATACGGATCTATTTCATCAATCTTAATTGTCTCGTTCCATTCATTTAAAAATAAGGTTTGATTTTCTTCCAAGTATTGAATCAATACTTTTTTATACTGATTATTTTCAGACGACAACTCCATACTATGACCACCACATCCCCTTGCGGAATTTTAGACAATGCATCAATAACACCATTCTATATGAGATTTTGATTTCCTGCACTTCAATATTTAATGTTTTTATCAACATGGTGAACCCCTCTCTTTCCACGAAAGGAAGCATGGTAAAAACAAGAAATGGAGCTTTAAGGGGGGCAGGACTACACTTTGCCGTATATCGCAACTTTCCAATGTTGACGGGATTGGATTGAGAAAGGGGCAGGTCTTGCCTTTCCCTCATGTTACCTTTCACTTGTGGAATTATCCCGGGTGCTTCCTTTTCCAAGCAATCGATCAATGGTGCGTAAACGGACCTGTAGACAATATAATTATAACAGAAGATTCAAATATCTTCCAAAGTGAATTTGCTGGAGTTCAAAGTTCCCGGCGTTTCCATTAACTTAGTCTTTCAGGATTATGTATCGTGTCCCGTTATTTCCAAACCTCATCCAAAGCGTCCCTAAATAGTTGGTCTAAATACTCTGTCGGGTCTTCAGGTTTCATATCTAATGTTTTAGCATAATTCGTCAAATGCGCCATTTCCTTTTCTAAAAAGTCATGAATGACTACAATTCTAGGTTCAAGGTCCAACTCTTCGCCATTTATTTTCCTCGTGAGCAAAGTTTGGATTTCCATTTTTAGTGGTCCCCCTGGAATGATACCTTCGAGTAATGCCCGAAACGGCATCGGGGGGATGGTGTTATATTTTTCGATCCAAAGGCATGCCATGACTGGACGAAGCACATAAAAATATTTTTTGATTTTCACCTGTTCATTTTGTAAATGATTTCTATAATTGCCCTTGGCCATGTTCAAATAATGATACAATGCTGCGGCTGGTACATACACCTTGTCACTCATTTCCTTCAGCTTGCCGGCAATCGAATAAGCTTGATGATATACGATTCCCGAGTTCAACCATTCGTGAAGCGGGGGGTTGGATTTTCTGAATAACCGCAGGGCTTTCGTAAGTTCCCAACCATTGATATCCAATTCATCATTGATTGGCAGCTCAATGACATCTCGCTTTTTATCAATGGACAAATACCAATCTTGTTTATGTATATAAATGAACCTAACATCGTAATCACTATCTTTCGATGGAAATTCCCATGCCCGGCTCCCCGATTCACATGCGTACAGGATTTTGACATCATTGGCTGCTTCAATACCCTTTAATTCTTCTATTATTTTTTCTTTCATGACACTTCCCCCTTCTCGATTTATCACGAAGCTTGGAAGTTTAACCTTCGCCTCCGCCTTTAGCTTTTATAAATCTCCCTTACTCTCTGAACATGCTTTCCTAAACCGATCGAAAGCTGCCCCATACGAGTTCAGCGGTGCACATCCATAAAGCGGTTCGCCTTACATCCGCTTGTTTTCGTCCTATGGCCACTTTCCAGATGTCATTTGTGATTGAAGAGATGTTGCTTTCATGGATCAGACTCCATTGCAATTATATCATTTTACGGCTAGTAAGCTTCCATATATAAACAAAGAGACCTTTCAAATGCGAAGGGTCTCTTTGTTTCTCTCTTTATCCATTGCGTTCGATTTGCATTTTTTCCCTGCTTGCTTTTTCTTTTTCTATTTTTTGCTGCCTTGAGGTTCCGGCTACTAAAATGCCGATCACCACTAGGGCTTCAAATCCATATTTCATGAAGGGATTGGCAAAGTAGTCTTGCATGAATGGTTCAGCAACGATCATCTTGGAAGCTGTCCAGCCAAGAATCCCTGCCCCGATAATGATGATGAATGGGAAACGCTCGATCAGTTTTAAGATCAATGTGCTTCCATACATAACGACTGGAATCGAAACTAGCAAGCCGATTACCACTAACGTGAAGTTACCATGTGAAGCACCTGCCACAGCCAGGACATTATCCAGTCCCATCAAGGCATCGGCAATGATGATCGTTTTAATCGCAGCCCACATTGAATCTGCCGGCTTCAAATCTGGTTCTTCTTCATCGATAAGGAGCTTATAAGCGATCCATACGAGAAGTAATCCTCCAATTAAATGTAATCCTGGAACCTCCAAGATAACGACAACAAGCAGCGTTGCAATGATCCTGATCACAATCGCCCCGACAGCTCCCCAAATGATCACCTTTTTTTGCTGATCTTTCGGAAGCTTTCTGGCAGCAAGCCCGATTAGGATTGCATTATCACCAGCAAGAACCAAATCTATCATAATGATTGCTAAAAGTCCTGAAATGAATTCACCTGTTAAAAAATCCAACACATCTTCCTCCTTTAATACAAAAATAAAGAGACCTCTGCCATAAATGGCAAAGGTCTCGCTGAGCACTAAATGAATTAGGCCAATAAAGCCGGTGGGATTCCACGTAATGACGACTTTATTTCAGGTTATCCCTGACGCTACTCCCCTTCACGGGAATGAAGAGCTATGTAATTCCGCTTCACTTATGGTATAGGCCTCTTAGGAAAATACCATAAAAAAATATCACTAGTTCAGTATACCAAAATTACGAATAAATGAAAGAAAAAAAATAAGGAATGATAGACCTGTTTTTTTTGCAAAATATTGGCTATTCCTTCATATATGAAGATTTTACAAAAAAGTTCATCACTGCAGGCCTATCTTAAAAGTTTAATTTAGCTGGACCAATATCTCCATCAATCATCTCTGTCAAGTGATTGGTTAATTTCTCTGCAAGGCGCGGTATTGTGTTCAAATCCTTTCCCCATAATTGCTGATTATGCAAGATGGCCTCGATGAATTGCCAGGTTGGGACTTCTTTCTTATCGTGAAGCCTCCATAGATCTTGGAAGAATCCAATAACCTGTAAATCGTCTTGAATGATATATTCCTTACCGCCAAAGCTTTTGCCAATATACTTCCCATTTACTGTTTCTCCTTTATAAAAGCGGAGCAGACCCGCAAAACCTCTTACAATGGAGGCAGGCAGCTTCCCATTTCTTTCATGATAGTCTTCCAGCGTAGGTAGGAGGCGGACCTTAAACTTTGAAATGCTATTCAAAGAGATATCGGAAAGGAAATGCTGAACAAATGGATTGGCAAATCGCTCCAAAACGCTTTCCCCGTATTCGAGCAGTTCATCCTTGCCATATGGCAAGGAAGGAATGATTTCTTTTTCGATAGCCTGATATAGAAATTGATGGAAATCCGGATGTTCGGTGGCTTGTTTCACTTCTTTCAGGCCAAACAAAATCCCAAGAGGTGCCATTAATGTATGTAACCCATTTAATATCCGGACCTTCCTTAGCTGATAGGGTGTCAAATCCTTCACCCATCGTACATTCAAGCCTGATTGCTGCAACGGAAGGCGCTTATCGAGGGCCTGATCACCTTCAATGACCCATAAATGATAAGCTTCGGCAGTAGTTAGCAATGTATCCTCATATCCCAAAGAAGAAAATAACTCATGCGACTCTTTAACCGGGAAACCTGTTACGATTCGGTCAACAAGCGAGTTAAGGAAGAGGTTGTCCTGTTCTAGCCATTCAATGAATGACTTTGGCAACTCCCATTCCGCACAATGCTTTAGCACACACTGCTTCAATGAATCGCCGTTCCTCTCCAAAAGCTCACAAGGAAGCATGATGAGTCCTTTTTCCGAATCTCCCTGAAAATGAAGATAACGCCGATATAAAAAGGCGGTAAGCCTTCCCGGAAAGGCTTCGATCGGCTCCCCTTCAACAAAAGGAGTTGGCTGATATTTAAGCCCTGCCTCTGTCGTGTTGGATACTACGAATTCCAATGTAGGAATTTCGGCCATTTCCAAAAACCCCCACCACTCTTCATAGGGATTTATAACTTTTGAAAATACGGAAATGATCTCTGTATATTCCACCACTTCACCTTGATGGAAACCACGCATCATTAATGTATAAAGTCCGTCCTGCTGCTTCAATTCTTCGATTTTCCTTTTTCCTGTAGGACGAGGTTGTGTAACCGCTATACTTCCCTTGAAATGACCTTGTTTATTGCTTTCGGCTATCATCCAATCGAAGAAGCCGCGAAGGAAATTCCCCTCCCCAATCTGCAAAACTTTTATCGGATAATGCAACATTTGTGCAGATTGGACAGCCTGGGTATTTCGATTTAATCGCTTCAAGTTTCCTTCATTCATGTGCATGGCCACAAAACTCCTTTCTTACGGTATATGCATGCTTATATTTCGACAATGGCCTTGATCACTTTAGCTTCCGGTTGTAGCCACCCTTCAAATTGATCGATCATTTCGTCCAGCTCTGCACGATGTGTAATATACATACTTAAATCCAACCGCTTATTTCTCAGAGTATTCACCACTTCATCAAAATCTTGCCGCGTGGCATTTCTGCTTCCCATCAATGTAAGCTCCTTGCTATGGAATTCAGGATCATTAAAGCAAATATCCGATTTCACCAAACCTACATAAATTAACCTTCCGCCGTGGGCAGGGTACTTGAATGCATTCATCATCGATTTAGCGTTCCCCGTAGCGTCGAACACCACGCTTGGCATATCCCCTTTCGTCATCTCAGCCAATTTCTCCAATGGATTCTCCAGAACATTCAACGTATGATCCACTTTGGCCCATTTCCGGGCGAACGCCAGCCGTTCATCATTCATATCCATTGCAATCACTTTCGCACCTTTTTCTTTAGCAAACGCCATGACTCCCAAGCCAATCGGACCAGCACCGATGACCAATGCAACTTCGCCTTCATGTATGGCGGCCCGTCTAACCGCATGAGCCCCTATGCTTAGAGGTTCGATCATGGCAGATTGATCAAGCGTGAGTCCCTCGGTCCTCACTAAATGATCGCAAGGAACCGTGATCCATTCACTCATCCCGCCTTCTGCATGGACACCTAACACTTTCATATCCGTGCAGCAATTCGTTTTGCCCCCTCTGCAAGCGATACATTTCCCACATTCCAGGTAGGGAATGATGGATACTTGATCCCCGGCCTTCAGTCCTTCCGGGTTTTCCGATATGTCTTCAATAAAGCCGGATAGTTCATGGCCAAGTATTCTCGGATAGCTGAAAAATGGCTGATTGCCCCCGAACGCATGAATATCCGTTCCGCAAATCCCTATGCGCCGTACCCGAATCAAAGCCTCCCCTTCCTTTGGAACCGGTTTTTCTGATTCTATCATCTTAAATGCATATGGTTTTTCACACACGATACTTTTCATTATTCAGCACTCCTTTTTTATATTTGCTTTCTTGAAATTCACATCGTTTAAAGGATGACTCCTTCTTTAAAAATACTGATCTCCCTATATCCGAATTTTTCATTATTGGTTTCTTTTCTGCCTGATGAAAGCGCTAGAATGAATTGGAATAACCCTTCTTTTAATTCATTCATACTATGCCCTTCCATTAATTGGCCGGCATTGTAATCGATCCAGTGCTTTTTGCGGTTTGCCAACTCGGTATTCGTAGCTATTTTGACCGTCGGCACGGGCCCGCCAAATGGTGTGCCTCTTCCGGTCGTGAATAAAACGATATGTGCGCCAGCTGCTGCCAATGCCGTCACCGATACCAGATCATTACCAGGTGAATTAATCAAATTCAATCCTGGCTTCACAACTCTTTCACCATATGCGCTGACATCCACAACCGAAGCATGACCGCCTTTTTGCGTGCAGCCCAGTGATTTTTCCTCCAGTGTACTAATGCCACCTTCTTTATTTCCGGGTGAAGGATTTTCATAAATCTCCTGATCATGGCGCATGAAGTATTGTTTGAAATCATTGATTAGGTTTACGATTTTTTGAAATGTTTCTTCATCCTTTGCCCTGTTCATCAATATCGTTTCCGCTCCAAACATTTCAGGCACTTCCGTCAAAATCGTTGTACCGCCGTTTTCTACAATCAGATCGGATACTGCCCCGACTAATGGATTGGCCGTTATGCCCGAAAAACCATCGGAACCTCCGCACTTCAGCCCTATTTTCAGCTTTGAAACCGGAACTGGCACCCGATGAAATCCTTCCGCATATTCCACTAGCTCCCCGATTAAGCGCAAGCCCATCTCCAATTCATCATTAACCTCCTGGGCTTTTAAGAACTTGATTCGATTTGGGGGGTAATCACCGATGACTTGCTTGAAGGCTTCGATCTGGTTGTTTTCACAGCCTAATCCTACAATCAGTACACCCGCTGCATTCGGATGCTGCGCCAAGGCTGCCAGGAGTTTTTGCGTATGAGACAAATCGTCCCCTAATTGCGAACAACCATACGGATGGGGAAAGTGGTGGATCCCATCGATTGGACGATCTTTATACTGCTCATTTCCCATTTTCGCGAGCACTTCACAGGTTTTATTAATGCAGCCGACCGTGTTGATGATCCAAATCTCATTGCGGATACCCGCTTCCCCATTTTCACGGATATATCCTTGGAACGTTTGGACCGGATTTTCCGTTTCCATCGTTGGGATGCTTGGCTGATAGGAATAATTCAATATCCCCTCGAGGCCGGATTGGAGATTATGAGTGTGAACCCACTCACCAACATCGATATTTTCTTTCGCTTTGCCGATTGAATAACCGAACTTAATGATGTCATCTTCAGGCTGAACCGGACGAATTAACATCTTATGGCCTTTTCCGATGTCTTCACCTGCCTTTATTTGTAGCAGTCCTTTATCTCTTGATTGAATCTCGAGAACCTGTCCTTTACGAATTCCTGCCAACGAGACGACCACATTATCATCTGCATGCAATTGAACGATTTTATCCATATTATCCTCTCCTTTTCTTAACGGTGATCACCGTCCATGCCCCCGCTTATAGAAAGCCCTTTCATTTTCTAGTTTAACATCAATAATTGAAATAAAAATGGCGGTTTTTGCTATAAATATACTTATTTTTGATGTATGATACTTTCAGGAGCTGAATGAAATATGAACAAATCTACAAAAGTACTTGGCCATGATGCATTATTCCCATTTGCTTTCCTCTTTCAAGATACAAAAAGCCCGCAGAATGAGTTGTCAGATCATATGCATGACTTTTATGAAATCGTCTATGTCTATAGCGGCAAAGGAACCTTTTTCATTGGTGATGTGTTTTATGATATGCAGCAAGGGGATGTATTCCTGATTCCCAACAACACCATTCATAGGGCAATGCCTGATAGGGGCGATCCGGTTACTTCGACGATCACCTTTTTCAGTCCGGCCTTACTATATAAAGACATGATGGATGATTCTTTTTCATATTTACATCTGTTTGACCTACTGAAAAAGCGAAAGAAATATAAAATATCCTTGTCAAAAATCGAACAATCAAGATTGGAGGAGCAGCTGCTCAACATTCAACGTGAAGCAACCAGCGACGCATTGGGCTCAAGGCATGCCTGCATTCTCACTGTTCATCAGATTCTGCTGGATTTACATCGAGCAATTGCCGATGATGAACAAGCCCCCTATATTGGACATACATATAGTCCAGAATGGATCCAAGCGATCTTGATCCATATCCATGACCATTTAAGTGAACCATTGACCCTCTCTACGCTGGCCGGCAAAGCCTCGGTCAGCCCCTCCCATTTCAGCAGGGTTTTTAAGGAAACGACGGGAATCGGGTTGGTGGTATATTTGAACATGAAAAGAATCATCAAAGCGAAAGAATTGTTATCGGGAACGGATCTGACCGTTTCCTCCATCGCGGAAATGTGCGGCTTTGAAAGCATGCCTCAATTTTATCGAACCTTTAAAAAATACAATGATAAAACACCTGCAGTATTTCGGAAAGGAAAATCGAATGGGCTGAGATAGGGATTCCAGCCTTTACCCAGGTAGGCAGGCAAGCCCGTCTCCGCCAAGAATGATCCGGCCACGTAAAATGGAAGTGTCCCCCATCAAATATCATTTGGGAGACACTTCCATTCTATTAATCCACTATGCTGGTTTTACGATTGGACGTACAAAACGAATGACTGCAAGCGAGGCAAAAACAGCTAATCCTCCTGCCAGCAAGAAGGCTACCGTGTATGTACCTGAAGTATCGACAATGTATCCCGTTAAAGTTGGTCCAATGATTCCTGCTGTATTGGCCAGGAAATGCATGAATCCGCCAACAGAGCCTACGTTATCGGGATCCACCACGTCATTAATGATTGCCCAGTAAATGGCACCTGTTAAATATAAGAAGAAAACAGATAGTGCCACCAGCGTAACGGCCGACAACGTCGTCGTTACAATCCCTGCCAAGCCAATACAGACGGCAGATAGGAACAAACAGGTTACAAGCACTAACTTTCTGGAGAATAAGACACCCTTTTGTGCGAACTTCTTATAGAAGAAATCCGACACGAAACCACCCAGAGCAAGACCAATGAACCCGAAAATCCAGGGAATCACCGTGATGATGCTCATGTTTTCCACGCTTAGACCACGAGCGTTGACCAAATAGCTTGGAAACCAGGTTAAAAAAAAGAACAAAATATAGTTATACGAAAAAAACGCGAGTGCTGTAAATAAAACGGTTTTTTGTTTTAGGTAAAACGTGAATTTCAGTTTTCCCTCCGTTGTTGCTGCAACATATTGGTTCCCTGGATTTTCCTGAGCGATCGAGTCATTTGGTTTTTCCTTGGCAAATTTCCACCAGCAAATCGCCCATATCAGGCCGATGATCATAATGGCGATGAAAGACACTCTCCACCCATAGGAAATCGCTATAAAACCAACAATCGGTCCTGCTATCGCACCGCCAAGCGGAGTGCCGCTGTTCGTCAATCCGATCACGGATGCCCGCTTATTGGCCGGGAACCAGTTATTCACCATTTTATTGATCGTAGCCGAAAGCGGTCCTTCGCCCATCCCAAACAAGATGCGGATGATGATCATACTGGCAAATCCCACGGCAAGTACAAGCGCACCGCTAAATAAGGACCAAACAATCATTGCCACGAAAAGCGTCAACTTTGCCCCCCACCTATCCGAGGCCATTCCTCCAAGGAAGTTGAATATCGCATATCCAACCGAAAAACTACTAAAGATAATCCCCATCTGTGTTGCTGTTAAAGATAAATCATCTTGAATGAACGGCGCTGCAATGGACAGTGCGGAACGATCCAAATAATTTATCACCCCTGCCAAGAACAAAAAAACAATGATCATTCCTCTACCATTTGAAAACATAATGACCCCCCTAATACGTTTTCGACAATTAATACAGCAAATTTGAAACCGTTTCCAACCGGAGTCCAGTTAAAACAGACTAAATCGGTTTAGAACTCCAATAAAAAAGCGCTTTCTTTTTTGGGGGGAATTCGAGCTGCTGGCTCTAGCACGAATTCCTCATAAGCAAAGTCGGCTTCAAGCGATGAACGCTTGTGTCTTTTTTTTCTTCTTTATTGATTTGACTGAGCAGTAATTCGGCTGCCAAGTTGGCCATTTCAATCGCTGGCTGATCAATCGTCGTGATTGTCGGTGTATAAAAACTGGCATACGGTACATCATCGATACCGATAACGGCTATATCTCCGGGAATATTGATTTCGTGTTTTTTCATATATCGCAACACTTCATTCAGGACGATATCATTCCCTGCCAGTATCGCTTGAGGCCGCCTTTCCAAATCGAAAAATTCTGAAAGCGCAACTGGAATTTCATCTATATTGACGGTTTTTATATAATCCGAATTGGATGGTATTCCGTGTGAAGAGAGTGCATCTTTGTATCCCTGGATCCGCTCGATTCTTGGACTGATATCACGGATTATTGATGTGGTTATGATTGCGATATGTTCAATGCCCTTTTCAATAAACCTATCAACCGCAAGCTTTGACGCTAGATGATTATCCAGCATGACCGTTGCAATATTCAATTCTTCAATGGTCCTATCCATGAAGACAATCGGAAATTGGTCACTCTTCATGCGCTTATATAAATCGAGATTGTCTCCTGTCGGGAAAATGATGATCCCATCCACTTGTTTGGCTCTAAGCATTTCAATATAATTCTTTTCCTTTTCAGGATTGTCATCTGCATTGCATACGATGATATGGAAACCATGATCGTAGAAGTAGTTCTCTATCGCCCTAATCACTTGCGTAGAAAACGTGTGAAGGATATTGGCCACTACCACCCCTACGGTAAAAGTGGATTTTTGCTTTAAACTGCGTGCAAGGATATTAGGCTGATAGTTTAACTCTTCGATCGTTTCTTCGATCTTTTTCCTCGTTTTCTCGCTCATATACTCATATCTCTTGTTCAAGTATTGGGAAACCGTGCTTTTTGATACTTTTGCGTGATTGGCAACATCAGTAATTGTAATGGGTTTCATATCGTTCATTCCTGTCATGTGATTTCATTTATCTGCTAAATAGCCTGTAAACAAAATTGCTCAGATATAATGAATATTCTATTATAGAAAGTGATCGTTTACAATCAACTTCTTATGCAGTGAAATAAGCTCTGGTTTCCCCATACGTTGAACGAATGACGCCTTCAAGTTCATGCCAATCCATCAATGCCATTGCTTTGGCATTCAGACGCCCGAGTAAGCCATGAAGCCCCCATCGACAGGCACCGTTATCCCAGTGACAAACCCTGAGTATGATTCATCTGCCAGCCAAAGCAAAGTACCAAGTAAATCCTCTGGCTTTCCAAAACGCTTCATCGGTGTGGCCGTAATGATTTTATTGGATCTAGCCGTCAGGCTGCCATCTTCGGTTAACAACAGATCTCGATTTTGCTTCGTCAGGAAGAATCCTGGAGCAATGGCATTCACCCGTAAACCCGCTTCGGCAAAATGAACGGCCATCCACATGGTGAAATTATTGATCGAAGCTTTTGCAGCACTATATGCCGGCACTTTTGTCATCGGGGAGTATGAGCTCATGGAAGACAGATTAATGATGGCTGGTGCTTCCGCTTGCAGCAGCTCTTTCCCAAAAACTTGACTTGCCAAAAATGTACCCGTGAAATTACTGGAAAAAACCTGCGAGAAACCATTTTCATCCAAATCGAAAAACGATTTCCCTTCGGTTTCCTCGCCATATGTCTCAGGAGCTGTAATCGCATCTGGATGATTGCCCCCTGCTCCATTTATTAATATATCCACACGGCCGAACGTTTTTTTGATTTCCTCTCTTGCCTTTTCCAATGAGCTCCTGTCCAATACGTCGGTCGCGATCGATAGGGCAGTGCCGCCATCTCGTTCAATGAGCTCGACCACTTCCCGACCTTTTTCTGCCGTTCTGTTCAATATGGCAATCTTGACTCCGTGGCGAGCTAATTCTATTGCCATTTTGGAACACAATACACCGCTGCCTCCAGTGATTACCGCTACTCTGCTTGATAGGTTTTCATGGATGGGAATCATGAGCGGCCGCCTAATTTTGCCGCTTCATTGGCATCCCATAATCCAAGCAAATACATGATCCCTAAAGCCCGGTCGTATAATCCATAACCAGGACGGCAAACCTCTCCCCAAATATGGCGGCCATGGTCTGGTCTGACATAGCCCGAATAATGCTGCTTATTCAATTCTGCTACAACACCCTGTACGTTTATGGAACCATCCTGTGTATAATGAGACGTTTCCACAAAATCACCGTTTTCATAGATCTTTACATTCCGGATATGCGAGAAAGGAGCGCGGTACGCATACTTTTTAGCTACCTGAACCATATCATTTTCCGGATTGGCCCCCATCGAGCCTGTGCACATCGTGAATGCATTCGATGGTGAATTCGATATCGAGATTAGCTTTTCATAACTCGCTTCCCCGGTAATGATTCGCGGCAAACCAAAAATGGACCATGGTGGATCATCTGGATGGATAGCCATTTTAATGCCTGATGCCTCGGCAACCGGTAATATTTCCTTAAGGAATATTCCCAAATTCGCCCATAGCTGTTCTTCATCCACGCGTTTATAGGCTTCGAACAATTCCGAAATCCGCTCCATTTTTTCCGGTTCCCAGCCTGGCAGCGTTAAATCCGAAGCTTCGGCTACCGTGCGGATCAACTCTTGCGGATCTAACGTATCCACCTTTCCCTTTTCATAAAATAATGCAGTTGAACCATCTTCGAGAGGATGGAACATTTCCGTTCGCGTCCAATCAAATATCGGCATGAAATTATAACAAATGACTTTTACGCCCACCTCTGAAAGGTTGCGGATCGTCTCTTTGTAATTCTCGATGTACTTCATGCGATCTTCATTGCCCAATTTAATCGATTCATGAACGTTAACACTTTCCACAACATCCGTGTGAAAACCAAAGGATTGGATATAGTCAATTTCCTTTTTGATTTCTTCCTTTTCCCATACCTCACCTACCGGTTTTTGGTGCAATGCCCAAACGATCCCTTTGACTCCCGGAATTTGTTTAACCTGCTCCAACGTGACTGTATCATTGTCCTTCCCGTACCATCTAAATGTAATATTCATCGTGCACCACCTCCATCATTCCGCAATTTTCTGCATGTATTTTTTACTCAATTCAACTACAGCGTCATAGCCGCCGCTCTTATAAGCTTTATTCAAGTCACTGCCAATCCCTGTCGCAACTGCACCGGCTTGGAGCCAATCATTCATATTGTCCAGATTGACTCCGCCGGTCGGCATGATCCGTACATTAGGCAGCGGACCATTGACACTCTTGATGAATGAAGGGTCAAAATGGTTTGCCGGAAATAACTTTAACACATCACACCCTGCTTCAAGTGCTGAAGCCATTTCCCTTATTGTCATGCAACCAGGCATATATGGCACCCCATATCGATTGCAAAGCGTGGCAACACCCTCGACAAAATAGGGACTGACAATGAATTGGGCACCAGATAATATGGCATGCCGGGCCGTTTCCGAATCCAATACGGAGCCAGCTCCGATGAGGGCGTCCGTATTCACCAGGTGCTTGAACGCTTCTTCTATTTGCGGTGTTGTATACGTCAATTCAATTGCACGTATACCGCCTTCGATAGCTGCTTTAGACAGCTGGGCAGCCTCCTCTGCATGCTGACCCCGAATTACCGCGACAACCTTCATTTCGGTTAGTTGATTGATTATTGAATGTTTTTCCATCATGCTCCCCCTTCATTGAATACGATGATCGCTTTGCGAACCTGTTCCGGATGGCTTTCAACAAAATTGAATGCCTCCTGGACATCCTCAAGGGAAAAAGTATGTGTAACTAACCCTTCTTGTCTGAGCTTCCCTTCATTTAACAGTTTGACCACTTTAGGGAACTGGTTGGTTTGCAGCCTGGAGCCTTTCACCGAAACTTCCTTCTTCGTGATGGGAAGCTGGGATATCGCTGCAGTGCGTTCATCAAAACCGAGCACGACAATCCTGCCTGCTGTAGAAACTACATTGAAGGACATTTCGAATGTCATCGGTAAACAAACCGCATCAATGACGACATTGGCTCCTTCAAAGTTCGTCCATTCCTGCACTCGCGCCTGAACATCTTCTTTTCCGGCATGGACGGTAACATCAGCACCACTTTTTTTGGCGAATGACAATCGCTCTTCACTTAAATCCGTAATCATTACCGAAGCGCCTTGCAGCTTGGCCATCTTCAATATGCAAATTCCAATCGGTCCCGCTCCTTGGATAAGGACCGTGTCCCCTTCCTCTACCTCGCCCCGCCAAACCGCCTGGGCACCGATTGTATATGGCTCAGCCAATACTATTTCCTCCCAAGCGATAGCGGAGTCGACAACGTGCAATTGTTTCTCGGGAAGGACGCACCATTCCCTCATTCCGCCCTCTTCATGTACACCGAATACAGACAATGTTTCACAAACATTTTGGCGTCCCTTGCGGCAGGCGTAACATGTTCCGCAATATCGAATCGGCTCTATGACCACGTGATCCCCCACTTTAATGCCGACTACCTCTTCACCAATCTCCGCAACCTCACCTGCCACTTCATGTCCTACGATTCGCGGCAACGTTGCAAGGGGATTCGTTCCATGGTAAATATGCATATCCGACCCGCAAATCCCAACCCTTTTCACTTTCACAAGAACATCCGTCGGGTTTGAAATCCGGGGCTTCTCCACTTCCTGTATGACCAGCTCATGTGCTTTCCGTACTTGAACCGCTTTCATTTCCCCACCTGCTTTGTAAGAAATTCATAAACAGTCGAAGCTATCGTAATACCTTCTTTTATGTTTTTTTCTTCATTGATTTGTTCAATTTCACCTGGAACGTATACCCGATCGAATCCAGGAGCAGGCTCAACCTGTTGCAATTCTTCGATCATTCGATCCATTTGCTCCAGAAATCTATCCGTATCCGTAAAATAAGAAGGATTGATTACACAAAAGTAATGTCCAAGTTTCCGTTTCTTATCAAGATCATCATACATTTTCCCGATATGCGGTCCAAACGCTGCACCTGCCAATAATCCGGAAAATACATCGACAATCACGGATAGGCCATACCCTTTTGGGCCGCCGAAAGGGGAAAGGGAAACGACTGAATTGGGATCCGTCACAGGAGCCCCATTATCATCGACGCCCCAGCCTTCAGGAATTTCCTTGCCTTCTTCTTTTGCCTGAAGGATTTTCCCCAATGCAGCATTTGAAGTTGCCATATCCAGGATGAAGGGCTTCTTACTTTTGGCAGGCACTCCGTATGCAATTGGATTTGTTCCCAGAAATGAAGTCTTTCCTCCAAATGGAACGACAATCTTATCCGTATGTGACATCGCAATCCCGATCAACTTCTCATCAGTTGCTTTTTGGACAAAATAGCTTAGTGCCCCGCAATGGCTGCTATTGAATGCGGTCACCATCCCGACACCATTACTTCGTGCCATTTCGATGGCGTGATTCATCGCCTCTTCACCAATCACATGTCCGAATCCATCGTCCCCATCAACAACACCCGTAACAGGTCCAGTCTTTTCAAAGGACATTTGCGCATCAAGATTGATACCACCGGCTTTTATCCGATTTACGTAATGCTCCGTTCGCAATACCCCATGCGAATTGACATTTCTTAGATCTGCATGAACCAGTACCTCTGCGACTTTTTCGGCACTTTCTTCCTTCAATCCCGCTTCAGTCATTTTTTGTATGACCAATCGTTTGGCTTCCCCTGCTTGTATCGTTACGGTTGCCATATTCTCCCCCCATTGTTTCTATTGTCTATCTTTCAACAACAGCTTCTTTGCGGATGAACGGCAGTACTTCATCCAAGTATGGCAATCCTTCATTATCTCCGGAAACAGTGGTGACAATTGCGCCGACGGCATTGGCGAATGTCAACCTTTCATCGATCGGTAACCCTTGGAGGTATCCGTATATATACCCTGCGTCATAGCCATCCCCAGCACCCACAGTGTCAACCGGCCTAACTGGGAAGGCTTCTTTTTTATGCCATTCGCCTTTGTTATATAGTTTTGAACCATTTTCCCCATCTTTAATGACAAGCTGTTCAATGCCATTTACTTTGGCGAATTCCGCCAAGGAGTCCTCCGAGTCATTACCTGTAATCAGCTTTATTTCATCTAAACCTGAAAGCAAAATATCCACATGACCGAATAGATCTGAATAGACGGCTCTCGCTTCCTCGATGGACCAGAGCTTCAAGCGTATATTCGGATCGAATGAAACAGGGATTTCTTTTTGTTTGGCCATTTCCATGACACGCTTGGCTATATGTATATTCCTCGGATCTATCGCCAGAAAAACTCCAGTTAGATGGACGAGATCAATCCCATCAAACATGCTCCCTGTTATATCTTCGGGATTTAAAGTCAAGATGGGTGATTGTTGCCGGTAATAAAAAGTCTTTCCCGACCCATCCTCACGAATTTCTTTAAAGTTAAGAGATGTAGGATACCCGGATACAAAAGCAACATCACTCACATCAATGCCTTCTCCGCGTGCGAAATTATATATCACCCTGCCAAACTCATCATTTCCTAACCGGCTAATCCATTTCACGCGCATGTCAAGTCTTGCACAGCCAATGGCAAAATTCAGCTCGGCCCCTCCTACTTTTCGCTCAAAACGGTTTACGAAGCGTAAAGGTCCTGTCTCTTCCGGATTTAGCGTAATCATGGCGTCACCCAGCGTTAAAACACCATATTTTGATGACAATGCAGTACCTCCTTCTTTCGGCCAATCACAAATCCAAGCTACTATTGTGATTCAAACCGCTTTCGTTAGTAAATCGGTTTAGTGAAAAAGAATGATTTTACTAAACCGGTTTTGTAATTCATAAGGAAATTGTAAATGAAAACCCTGCCAAAAACAATAGAAAAATTAGATAATTTTAAATTAAATTTTTATTCGGCACATTTACAGCTCTTTTTATAAAAAAATAGGAATTGATCCATTTAATGCTAATACCATACTTTCTCCCTCGTTTTGAATGATTAGCAGATTGGATTTTTACATTATCCAGGTTCCTAACAATTGCACTCTTTGCTATACTGAATCAATTGCTAAATAATTTGGAAGGGTTGTTTTGAATGAGTTATGTAAAAATTTACATGTTACTTACAGGAATCATGATCACCTGGGGATTAAACGTTTCCGTCCTTAAATTTATCGTTATGAATACGCAACCAGTAACCATAACAGCATTAAGGATCTTTACAGCTTCACTTATCGTCATTCTTATTCTTTTTTATCTAGGCCTGATACGCCTCCCTAAGAAAAAGGAGCTATTTTACGTTTTTGGCGGAGCGTTATTGAGTGTCGTTTTTCACCATTATTTCTTAGCTGAAGGGTTAACAAGGACGTCCGGCTCCAATGCTGGGTTGATTTTGGGTATGGGGCCGATATTGACAGTCATCTTGACCATGGTTTTCTTTCGCCAAAAACCTACAGTGATCCGCCTGCTTGGTTTTCTGTGTGGCGCTTTGGGCGTAAGCTTTACCGTCATGGCTGGAGGCGGTGGCGTTCATTCTATCAATCTCGGAGATGTCGATATTCTGTTATCCATCCTTTCACAGGCGCTGAGCTTCATTTTGATTAATCAAGCGTCGAAAACGATGGATCCACGGCTATTGACCGGCTATATGATGCTAGTCGGTTCTTTCATTCTTTTTGCCATCAGCTTTTGGAAGGAACCGGACGGTTTATCTTCGCTTGCCGCTGCCCCCCCTTCCATGTGGGGAGCTTTCTTCTTTTCGGCAATTTTTGCCACTGCGCTGGGGCATATGAGTTATAATTATGCGATTGGGCAGGTCGGTGCAGCGGAATCCTCCATATTTCTTAATTTAAATACCTTATTCGCATTGGTAGGGGCTGTCATTTTTCTGAAAGAAGCCATCCTGCCTTCACATTTCATCGGGCTGATTTTGATCGTTATAGGCGTGTTGCTCGGTTCGGGAGCGACGGAAATGTGGATTCTCCAGAGGAAAAAACAGAAGGCTGCCTGATTGATTTCAGGCAGCTTAGCTTTTGTACATTTTATAGGTCACTGGTTTACACAACAGGGACCATACAAGAGATGGGTATGGTCTGTAAACCTGGAGTCCGAATTGATTTTTTCTAGTATTCTTCATGGTTGAAAGCCTCGTGTTTTCATAGGGTTGTTAAGTGAGATATCCCACGCAAGAATGCTGATCGTTTACTTGCCTTTATCATTTAGCTTCATCCCTCTTATCAGTACTTCTGCCACTTCCGGACGGGTGAACTCCAACGGTGGAATCAGTCCCTTCCGCAGCATTTCCCTGACTTTCGTCCCGCTTAATATGAATCTATCTTCTTCTGTATGTGGACAAGTTTTCAAGGACGCCATATTCAAACACTTTTTACAGTAAAAGCTATGCTCAAAGAACAACGGTTTTATGCCAATCTTCACCGGGTCGAACTGGCTGAAAATTTCTTGGGCCTCATACGTGCCATAATAATCGCCTACACCCGCATGATCACGGCCAACAATAAAATGGGTGCACCCATAATTCTTGCGGACGATGGCATGAAAGACCGCTTCCCGAGGACCTGCATAGCGCATGGCAGCAGGATATATGGCAAGCAAGACCCGATCCGTGGGGTAGTAATTTTTTAATAGGGCCTGATAGCTTTCCATTCGAATATTTGCTGGTATATCATCCTCTTTCGTCTCACCGACCAGAGGGTGCAATAGGAGTCCATCAACGGTTTCCAATGCGTTTTTTTGCAAATATTCATGAGCCCGATGTACAGGATTCCTCGTCTGAAAACCTACCACCGTCTTCCAACCTAGTTCAGCGAACATCTTTCTCGTTTGTGCAGGATTCAAATGAAATTTTTCAAAGGGTTTATGTGAGGCCTTGTTTATGTGATGAATAGGTCCTGCTACATATATGTCCCCCTGACCAAACAGTTTTTTCACTCCAGGATGGTTATGGTCCACTGTTTTATACACAAGTTTTGCTTCCTGATGTTTATCGTATTCAAATTTCTCTTCAACTAAAATGATGCCGGCAAGCTCTCCTTCATCCGTGTATAATGCGACTTCATCGCCAATTTTCATTTGCCCTGCCTCTTCTTTCGTTACAGGGAGAGTGATGGGTATGGTCCATGGCAATCCGTTCGCTAAATGCATATCATTAATGACACTTTCGTAATCCGCTTTTCCCATGAATCCAATTAGTGGACTAAACCCACCATTTGAAATCATTTCCAAGTCAGACGCAATCCATTTCGATATTGTCAGTGAAAATAAGGATTCGCACATATCCAAATACTGTTTTCTGGCCTTTTCCGTTAATTCACGCTGGATCAGTTTGCCGCCATGTGGATCGATAGTGTTCCATTGAACATTCATATATAACCTCTCAATCATTTGATTTCATTCGTTTTATATGCTCCTTTTCAAACCCGACATCACATGCCCGCATCGATTAAATAGTCGATGATTTGCTGCACGCATTCCTCTATCGTGTTCTGACTCGTTTCAATGATGATTTCCGGATTCTCCGGTTCTTCATAGGGAGCCGATACGCCAGTAAACTGAGTGATTTCACCAATTCTAGCTTTCTTATACAATCCTTTTGGATCCCGTTCTTCACAGGCTTCAATCGGACACTTTACATATATCTCGATAAATTCATCGGTTTTCACCTTTTTTCTGACATCCTTGCGGTCATTGGCATAGGGAGATATGAAAGTGGCCAATACGACGATTCCGCTATCAACAAAAATTTTGGACATTTCTCCTATTCGCCTTATATTCTCTTTCCGGTCATTCGCACTGAAGCCAAGATCTTCATTCAGACCATTTCGTAAGTTATCTCCATCTAATATATACGTCGAAATACCTTTTGCATGAAGCCTGGCCTCAACCATATTTGCGATGGTGGACTTACCTGAACCTGATAATCCTGTAAACCAAAGAATATAGCTTTTATGTCCGTGCAGCGCTTGCCTATGCTGTTTCGTAATTGAAAAAACATGTTTATGGATATTCTCATGTTGACTCACACTATTTCCCCTTTTACCGTTTTTTATTGTTCCGGATGACAAAAATCAAGGAACCTGCCCACCCAAGCAAAATCAGCAAATAAATGGACATAGCCCAATCATCGACGCCACAAGTGACAATCAACGTTCGCGCATTCGTCAGAACGATGAAGCCCCCAACGAGGACACCCAATAAATGCGAAGGCAATTTTGTTACGATCCATGCAGCAATGGGAGCGGCAATGATTCCCCCAGCCATCAAGGAGATGACCCAAAACCAATTCACGTCCTGCCACCCCAGGGCAATGAGAAAACCAAGGGTTGCTGAAACGGCAATCGCGAATTCACTTGTATCAACGGTACCCACCACTTTTCTGGCAGGGACTCCTTTTTGTGATAGTAGAACTGGAGTGGTGATCGGTCCCCATCCTCCCCCGCCGGTTGCATCGGCAAAGCCAGCTACAAGTCCCAATAGTACCGATTTTTTTCTTGAGAGATTAATTGATTTCTTTTCACTTGTTTTGGTCGTTCTTAAAAAACGAAAAAGGACAAATACGCCAAGAATCAGTAAAAACAAGGAAATATACGGTTTAATCACTTCACCAGGCAATTGACTTAAAAAACACGCTCCTGCAAATGCCCCGATCGATCCGGGGATGATCAATTTGAAAAGCGCTTGGCGATCGACATTCCCGAATTTCAAATGCGAAACGCCAGATGCCGCCGTTGTCACGACTTCCGCCAAATGGACGGATGCAGAGGCTACAGCCGGAGCGATTCCGAAAGTCAACAACAAAGAGGTGGATGTAACTCCATATGCCATTCCTAAAGAGCCATCGATTAGCTGAGCCAAAAATCCAATAAACGCGAAAACAATAAGCTTTCTCATGTTAGCCTCCTACAAAGCATTTCCTTTTTAAAGGAGCTGTTTCCATAACTTCCATCACAATTCAATCCATTGGCGCTCGTCCGATGTCCATTACCCCATAACAAAATAAATGACATCCCCGCCATATATGCAACTTCTATAGGATATGCAATCAAAGCGCTGGATGCTATAGACTTGTGTCTGAAAAAGAGTCAATGCATGAAGAAGGACCACTCGATTCCCTCAACAAAAAAAGCCCCTTAAGGGCCTTCTTTTCCAGTTTAGTTATCATGCAAGATGGAATGGATCGGGTATGCGAGTCCAAGGGAGACACCACCAGGCTAAAGGCTCCAACAATATGCCCCTTAAAGAGAGGCTATTTCCCTACTGGTTCCTCAGCTCCGTCACTAACAATTGCTTCATTTTTGCATGATGTCGATTGACAACGAACCGATTTTCCCTTTTGATGCTGCCTGCATATTTCTTGGTCCCCATTTGAGTATGGATTCGATATTGTAATAACGGTTTGGGCACAAAGTGAAATTTGTAGTTTTGCATGATGCGCAGCCATAAATCATAATCGTGTGTGTATAGGAGGGCTTCGTCAAAAACCCCGATTTGCTCAAATACCTTTTTCTGAATCATGACGGAGCAGCCATTGATAATATTCCCCTTGATCATCGCTTTAATGAATTCAAGCCGTGTGGGCGGATTGATCCCGATGACCGGGGTGATGATTTCTCCGTTTTCATCGATGCAATAATAACTCGTATAGCTAAATTGGGCATTTTCCCTTTCCATTAAACGTAACTGGATTTCCGTTTTTTCCGGGTAAAAGATGTCATCAGAACTAAGCCAGCATATATAGTCACCTGTTGCATGTTCGATGCCAGTATTCAAGGCACTCGCTGTTCCGCCATTTTCCTTTTTGATAAATAGGATTTTATCTAGAAACGGTTCGATTTTTTCTGAATATAATGTAGAGCCATCATCAACTACGATTATTTCAATATTTTTGTAGGTTTGGTTGATTAAACTCTCCAAAGCTTTTTCAATGTATGGACAATTGTAGAATGGAACAATGATCGATACTTTTGACATGTACGAACCGCCTTTCAAGTAATGATTGTCTACCCATGCGTTATGGATAAGGATGAACTCTTCCATGGTTATATTTATTTCACACGTATAAGATGTGTTCCATTCCCTAGTCTGGTCATTACTGAGATTAAAACGGCAATAAAACCACCATTCATGTCATACGTATATTAGATGGTCGTATCCATTCGAATTGGAGGGATAGGTAGTTTGTTCAGATAATATGAAATTGAAAACCCAGAGCCTTGTTGCTCCATTTTTATGAGGAGGGGAAGAATGAATATTTTGTTTGTTTTCTACGTTCCGAGTGGCGGTGTGGAAACATTGAATCGGCAGCGATTTATCGCGCTGAAAGAGCACGGTATCCATGCTCATTTTCTTTATTATGAAAACAGAAGGAATTACTTGAATGACCATAGTGCCCCAACATTCGTAACGAATGACAATGATGAAATCAAGGGGATATTGGAAGATGGGAACTATGCCGCTATCGTCATCGTTTCGGATTTCAATACGTTACCCAGATTCAGGTCCATGGGCTATAAAGGAAAAATGATCATAGAAATACAGGGATATGGTCCGAAACATGTCGCCAGAAAGGCACTTACCAATGCCATTGAAGTTGTCAATGAACATGCAGATGGGTTCCTTAATCCGAAAACGCCACATATCATGCAGTTATTGGATGAACTTTACCCGTCCTTTCCAACTTTCTCTTTTAATAATTGTTTTGATACCACTCAATTCGCACACAAAGAAATGTCCTTGGATGGCTTTAAAAAAATCGCTTGGATCGGAAGAATCGAAGATAACAAGAATTGGAGCGAATTCCTGAAGATAGGATATCAACTAATCAACAATTACAATCCGGATATCCGATTACTTATGTTTGAAGACCCTACATTAAGTGACCCCATTGAAAGAATCAAATTCGATAAAACGGTCAGCCGGTTAAATTTGAAAAGCAGACTTACGTTGCACTCCAATGTTCCGAATTCGCAAATGGCCGATTTTTTCTCTGTAATCGGTGATTCGGGTGGCTTTTTATGTTCCACTTCCAAGGTGGAGGGGGCCCCTTATGCATTGCTTGAAGCAATGAGTTGCAGATGCCCGGTGCTCACGACCGATTCCGATGGTGTAAGAAGTTCCATCATCCATGATCAAACAGGGAAATTTTATTCATTGGGCAACATTGATAGTGCCGTCAAAGAGGCGAAGGAGCTAATGAATAACGAGAGCCTGAGGGAAAATATCCGGGAAAACGCGCTGGAGCACGTAATCAAGAATTTCAGTCCAGATTTATATGCCCGCAATTTCATCGAAATGCTCGAAACACTAGGAATATCCTCTGAATAATAAGAAAAACAGCCGGGATTATTTCATTCCGGCTGTCGTTCATTTTATTGAAACATTTCCCTGGCTGTTTAATTCAGGAGCCCTGCTTAAGCTTGAATTCTTCCAATTGCTGACGCTCAACTACTGTCAACGTTTGAAGCTTTTCATGAAGCAGTTCCTTTGCAAAATCGTATAAGGACATATCCAGGTGATTATATTGCTTGATCAGGTTTATTAATTCCGATGGTATTTCTTTTTTTGCCAGTCGTTTTTTTGTAATATTTTTTCTAGTATAGTGTATATCTCCCCATGCAAGTTGCTTTTTCAAACAAAAAAGAGTTTCATTGAACATCTCGGTGACTCCAACCAATGAAAATGTTTTAAGATTCTCCTTCGCTTTTTCCAAATCAGGTATTTCCTGACTCCCGCATACCATCAATGTTTGCAGATTCGATGCTTCGGGGCCTTTTACTACAAATTCCTCCAAAGTCATTTCTTTTACCATTTCGTAACCTGGGTAGTCCTTTAAAAAATAATAAGCAGAAATGACCCGATCTACAGGATCGCGCAGCATCGTAAAATAATGGAATGGTTTTGAAAACTCCTCATGTATTCCATAGAAATAATGACCGGAAACCGCTTTGATATTCTTCTTTTCCTGTTCCGTTAACTCGGACAGCTTCATCATCTTCTTTTCGAACGAGTCATGATCATATATTTCTCTAAGTTTGTATTGTCTTTTTAATATTTCATTGATCGTCGTTCCCCCTGTTTTGGGAACATGCATAAAAATATCCAGTACACCTTCGGACATAAATGTACTCCTCCCTCTTCCAAAAAGCTCTTTTTATGAGTGGGCTGTTTTCTCATACTTTGTTACCATTCACGAAGTAATCCGTTGTAGTCGATTTCCCCTCCGGTGCTCCGCTTTACAGAAGGCCGTCAGTGAGCCTCTCCGGCGTGGACCTTGTTATGTCCCGCCTATCCAGCTGCTCAAGCAGGAGTCCGCCACTCCAATCAACCTTAAATCGTTTCATTTGAAAAACAACGATCCTTACGAAAAGAGCCTATAAATTTTTCAAGTTCTTTTTAAGAATTGGACGATAATGGCTTTCAATCGTGAGAATATCCGCTAGCATTTCAGGCTGGAATCTACTTGTACCAGACCCTTCGTGTATCCTGAATTTTGTGAGAACTTCATCCAAATAATACATTTTATATCCATTGACTAAAAGACGAAGCCACATTTCATAATCATGCGTATAGCGGTGATAGGTATTAAAATAGCCGACCACATCGAATACGTCCTTCTTCAACACCACGGTGCAACCATTCACGGCATTACGAAGTAAAAATGCATGGTACACTCCGTTTTCTATATCCGTAAAGCGCTCTCCCGTCCAAGACAAAATGATTTCATCGTCCTTATTGATACTATCAAAATTCGTAAAGCTCACCTCTGCACCATGTTCGAGCATAAAGGAAATTTGATTTGATACCTTTTCTGGCAGAAAGTAATCATCCGAGCTTAACCATGCGACATATTCACCCTCAGCAGCATGGATTCCATGATTCAACGCAGTAGCGGTTCCCCCGTTTTCTTTTTTTTCATAACGGATTTTCGTAAGGAATGGCTCGATTTTCTCAGTAAAATCGGTCGAACCATCATCCACCACGATGATTTCTATGTTCGTATAAGTTTGATCAAGTGCACTTTGAATGGCTTGATCGATATAGGGGCAATTATAAAATGGAATAATGATTGATACTTTCGGCTCCATTGCCTACCCTCCCAAAATAACTTTCACTTACTATAGGTCCTTTTCTTCGTCAGTTTAACTCTCGGTAAAAGGTAAGGATATCCCTTATAGATGTTTCAAGCGGAATACTGGGCTTCCATCCCAAATTCACCAGCTTAATAGGTTCGATTGCTGGCTTATTGTCGATTAAATCATTGCTCTGTGTGCTCATTTTTATTTCTTCCTTCGTTACAGTCCTATACCCTTGAATGATTTGCCCCAAAGAACAAGTATGACCTGAAGCAACGTCATACGTTTCGCCAGACTTCCCATCCTTCAACAGAAAATCATAAGCTCTCACTGCATCTCTAACGTCCAAGAAATCACGTTGAGCGTTGGGATTTTCGACTTCAAGCACCTTTTCTGATCCTTTCTTTTCCATTTCAATGATTTTTTGCGCAAAAATGGAACAAACCCCAGTGGATACACCTGGTCCGATCAAATTGGACGGCTTGGCAATGATGACTTCCATGTTATATAAAGCTGCCCAGGATTGTGCAATAAGTACTTGAAGTGTCTTACTCAAACTATAAGGATGGGGAATCGAATTGAGGGAGGCAGGGTCAAATTGGAGAGCTGAGCCAACTATCACGATTTTGCAGGTTGGACTTTCCCTGCGTAGGGCATCGATCAAGTAGGCTGTGGACATGGAATTTGCCTCTAAGGTCGATAATGGATCCACCCATGATGCACCAACGTGATTTTGGCCTGCCAAATGAAGGACATACTGAGGTTTGATCTTTTTGACAAGCTGATAAACCTCGTTTCCGTTCGTAAGATCACAATATTCCATGTTAATTTGAGCATCGACATTTATCTTTTTCCGTGAAACGGCTGTAATGTCATAGCCTGCTTTTAAAAAATGGGCACATGCATGCTGGCCCGTGAATCCGCTTGCCCCGGTGATTATTAATTTCCTTCGTTGCTTCATTGACTTCTCATCCATTCGTTAATGATCTAAATAACCGCTACGATCGCCCTTATGCTGAATGTCCGTCCAGTCAGGGGCAGGAAAGACCTTATTTCCTCCCCCCAAACCAACTTGTGAAGCCATCCATCTCTAGCGGTGCATGAATCGCCATCTTAAATACAGTTTCCCTATTACATTATGTCTGCATCTGCTTGATTGCCATGGGCTGTTCTCACATACACAGCCGAAAGGGGAAATTAACTCATTTGCCCTACATGCCGTACCGTTGTTACCCACTTTCCTCTAGCTCCACATCGGCGACCACACTCGAAGATTGAGAATAGTTCTTGAACGTATGAAGGGTAACCGTTTTTTTGCTCATTGAAATTGAAGGGCAAACTCCCTTGAATTCCTGGACATAGGCTTCCCCGCTGAAAATCCGACTATTTTTTTTGATAGTGAACAACTCGTCTATACGAAACATGCGCCACTTTAATATATTAGAGTATTCCATAATAAAAGAGGTGTTAACACTATGGGGAAATTTTTAGATGCTCAGACTTCACAGAATGCTAGTTATCGGGATTCCATTTCCATACCTGTAAGTGCAACTCCAGCGCTGTTCGGTTCATTGGGACTTAATACGACCGGAACCGGAGCTAATCTTCGAGTTGAATTCACTTTCACGGCTACTTTAAGCAGCTTGGCCGCGATTCTGACTCCCATCAACATCGAGATTTACAGGGGCTCAGGTGTCGGTAGGGTTCTCGTTTATTCCGCCCAACAAACCTTACCGGTAGCTGGTTTGGGGGTTGCCTCCGAAACGATCATTTCATTGTCCGGTGCGGACTTTAATCCACCTGCACCCAGTAACTTTTTGGTCTATCAAGCATTCATCAGCACACCTGGCGGGATCGTCATCGCCCCGACCCGAACTGGACCGGAGAGTTTTTTCGCAGCTGCTTATTCCGACTGATTGATTCTTAGTGGTAAATGGTGATGTTGCGCCATCTTTGAATAGCTTCAGGGCGGGTACTAAATGGTGGGACAAGTACCCGTCCTTATATATTTCTTTTTTTCTATTTGCCCCCTAAACTAGCTACATAATGTGTTGGCTCTTGACAGCCCATTTTTCACGAATGCTCATAACGAGTTACATAACGCTCGATCATTCAATAATATGAACAAAGGGGAGATTGCCATGAAAATATTACTTGCCACTTTTTGGGTCACGCCACATGTTGGCGGTGTCTGGAATTATATGCAGCAATTAAAGGATAAGCTTGTAACATTAGGACATGAGGTCGACTTTCTTAGCTACGGTGAAAATCATGAATATGTCCACATCATTAACGAAAACCGCAGGATAGATATGGATGAATTGCTTTCCGAAGAGGTTTTGCGATACATGAAACAGCATAATTCTCCCACTCATCCTGATCCAATCATCCACTATTACGAAACTCGGTGTGATTTCTTTCAGCTGGGTGCCGATTATTTAGGACTGGATAAATATGATGTCATTCATACGCAAGATATCTTTTCAACTGTCTGCATTAATCGGATCAGAGCGAAAAAAACAGCGCTCGTCGCTACGCTTCACGGTTGTGTTGCCCATGAACTTAGGAGTGCTTACTATAGCTCCAAAGTCCCTAAACAAAGCATTGCAAAAGAAGGCCGTGATCATTTTGATCAATTGGAATATGATGGGGCGACTTCTGCTGACCATACGATAGTGGCGAATGAATGGATGAGGGATGTATTGACTGATGAATTTAACGTTCCGAAAGAACAGCTGAGTGTTTTTCATTATGGCTATGATACCGAGGCCTTCTTGAAACGGGTGGATGAAAAAACCGAAATCGAACGACCTGAAAAGAAGAAAGTACTTATTTATACAGGCCGGCTGAGTGAGTTCAAAGGAGTTCATCATTTATTAAATGCACTATCTCGATTAAAAAAATCCAGAACCGATTGGGTTTGCTGGATTGCCGGGGACGGCCCGATCGAAACGGAGCTGAAAAATAAAACGAAAGCTCTTCGTTTGGAAGATGATGTGGTCTTTTTAGGCAGACGGGATGATATTCCTTATTTATTATCCATTTCGGATATCTTTGTACTGCCTACTTTGATGGAAAATCAACCTTTGTCGGTAATAGAAGCGCAAATCTCCGGAATGGCTGTCATTGCCAGTGATGTTGGAGGAATTCCTGAAATCATTGATCATGGAATCACGGGAGTATTATCACCTGCCGGGGATGAGCAGATGCTATCCACCCATATTGAATATTTATTGGAACATGATTCCTATCGCAACAATCTTGGAGAAAATGCCCTGACGTGGGGATTGGATCATTGGTCGCCAGATAAAGCGGTACAAAATGTGCTGGGTGTATACGAACATGCATTATCCCAAAAGGGAAATAATCACTAGCTACAAAAAGATGCTGACCGGCAATTAAAATCTCAGCATCTTTCTGTAGCTTTTTTTCTAAAGAACGCTAGGTAACAGCTTAAGCCAATCTGAATCAGCTGACATACAATACTAAAAACAGATAAAAGGGGTATGATGCATGAAGGCTATCGTGACTGGCGGGGCGGGGTTCATCGGTTCCCATCTTGTGGAAGAACTTATCTTGAATGGTGCCGAGGTACATGTATTGGATAATATGATATCCGGACACATCGATCATGTACATCCCAATGCCGTCATCCATACTGAAGATATACGCAGCAAGGAAGCTGCTCAAACGATCATGAAGGTAAAGCCTGACGTGGTCTACCATCTGGCAGCACAGGCAGATGTGGCTCGCTCCATCCTCGATCCCCAGTATGATGCTGATGTTAATATCAACGGAACGATCAATATGCTCAAGGCATGTCAGGAAGCTTCTGTAAGGAAGCTGATTTTCTCTTCCACTTCAGGAGTCTATGGGAATTTACAGAAGGACTTGATCTCAGAAAGTGACCCGACCGGACCGGTTTCTTATTATGGTCTATCCAAGTTAGCGGCGGAAGCTTATATCCGTTTATTTCACCAGCTATATGGTCTCGAGTATACGATTCTCCGTTATGGAAATGTGTATGGTCCTAGACAGACGGCAAAGGGTGAAGGCGGAGTCGTCGCTGTCTTTTTAGAAAGGATAAAAAAAGGGCTGCCTTTACGCATACACGGTGATGGTGAACAAACCCGGGATTTTATCTATGTGAAGGATATAGTCAGAGCAAATACCGCTTCGGTTAATCACGGCAATCAAGAAACGATCCAGGTCAGTACTGCACAGAAAACATCAGTAAACCAACTGTTGAGTATGCTTACGCAAATACATGGCTCTGCCGTGGAAACCCTTCATTCAGTCGGAAGGACTGGAGATATCAAGCACAGCTGCCTCGATAACAGGAAAGCCCGGCAATCGCTGAATTGGTATCCAAAGACAGCTATCTTTCAAGGGTTATCCGAAACCTATTCTTTCTCTAGTAAACGGTAGGTACCTGGAAATTCTCAAGAACTATCGATAATTCTTCGGGTTAAGGGAATCCATGACTTAACCCTTCTTTCTTATAAAAAAACCCTAAGCAGGAACTAACGCAACAATGACAGCGCTTACATTTTAGTTGACCCCCCGCCAGGAAACTTGATTCATCCACCTTTATCATCACCAAAAAAGTGGATACCATTTAATAGGATGGAGTTTTTTGACTCGCCCTATTAAATGGTAAGTTTCCTGTACGAAGAGATAGTTACATACCGAGTCCAATCTTAATTGAATGGCATGATAATTTATTCAAAACTTTTGTCCGGGTTTATTCTCCATCCATTTTTTCAATTCCGCTAACATCTCTTGGTACGTAGGCATTTTATATTGAAAATCAATTCTTGTATTCTTTATGGATCGATCTAAATGCATGGATGAATCAGGAATGATTTCGACATCGGTTTTTTGAAAAATTTGCTGCAGCAATTTTAATAGAGCCGCCTTAGAGATTTTTTCATCTGAACCAAGATGATATAATCCAGTAATCTTCTGTTGAATCATCCTATCCAGAACCTTGGCCAGTTCGAGCGTTGTCACCCCATTCCAAAACACTTTTTCGAATCCCTTGATCTCACCTTTTTGCTTCATGAACCAAAGAAATAAACCAATTCCGTCTTCCTTTAACTCCGGTCCAATAATGGAGGTACGGATGGTCAAATGTTTTTCACTTATTATTTCACCCAAGTGTTTGGATTGACCATAAATGGTGGAACTATCAGGTGTATCCTTCTCCGTATAATCTCCTGTTGAACCTGAAAAGACACAATCCGTACTAATATGAATCAATTTCCCATTATTGCGTTCAGTCAGCTTAACAAGCTGATGCGGAAATACACTGTTAACCTGAAAAGCTAGTTTTGTATTATCACTTGCATGATCATTTAAAATGCCGATGCAATTTATCGTAATGTCCGGTTTTACCTTATCCATTACATCTTCAAGACTCGTTACGTCGGTTACATCCAAATACAATCCCTTCACATCATTCGGATCCCGCGTCGTATATGTTACCTGATACTTGGAGTCCTGAGTGAAATAGTCTTTTATTACATGGCCTGCCATTCCTTGTCCACCAAGTACTAGTACCTTCATGTTAAATGAAGCCCCCATTCTTTAACATTTCCTTGATTTTTGATTTATCGATCAACCCTGTGGCAGAGTTATAATCTTCCAAACTAACAGGCTGGTATTGGGCGTAATGCTCCTTTATCCCCTTGATGTGGATGGCTGGAAGGATGACATAATATTCATCATCATAGGCAATGGCCGTCGTGCTTTCATATTCCGAAAGCAGGATTTCATGGAGCTTTTCACCCGGACGTATACCCAGGACCTCGACTTCCACATCTGTCTTTTTCGATGCTTCGATCAACACTTCAGCAAGGTCGATGATTTTACAGGAAGGCATCTTCATCACGAATATTTCTCCGCCGACACTTTCAAACGTTGCTTTGAATACTAATTTTATCGCTTCTTGAATGGTCAAAAAGAACCTGGTCATATTCAAGTCGGTTATTCCGATTTTCCCTTTTTCTTTAATTTGCTTTTTGAAGACGTGAATGACGCTTCCGTTGGTTCCTAAAACATTGCCGCCGCGGATACATACGAATCTGGTTTTCGTGTTTAACGTATTCGCGTGGATGATCAATCTTTCCGCCATAGCTTTTGAAAGACCATAAAAATTGGATGGATTGGATGCTTTGTCGGTGGAAATGTTCACGACGGAATGTACATTACAGCTAATGGCTGCTTCTATTACATTCTGTGTTCCTATCACGTTCGTTTTTAGCGCTTCGATCGGTTGATCTTCACATACAGGAACATGCTTTAAAGCTGCCAAATGGAAAATATAATCGACGCCTTGGCATGCCTCCACCAATGCTTCCTTTTCTTTTACGTCGCCTATGATGAATTGCAGCTTTGGATTATTATCGAATTCCTGTTTCATCGTGAATTGATTCGATTCATTTCTAGAGAAAATCCGGATTTCACTTGGTTCGAAATCCAATAATTGACGAACCAATTCATATCCCCACGAGCCTGTACCGCCTGTTACTAAAATTTTACGATTCTTAATCAATTTCATGGCCTCCCAGTATAATTTTAAGGACTTTATCTGACACGTTTTTATGGTCGTACCCTTCTGGAAAAGACCAGTCTTTTTGTTGGTTAACCATAATGTTCACACAATTGAGGATTTGTTTAGCATTTATCCCCGATAACATATTACTGCCAGACTCAATCGTTTCCGGCCTTTCAGTCGTTTTCCGGACGGTAACGGCAGGAACATGGAATAAACAACATTCTTCTTGGACGGTACCACTGTCGGTCAATACACAATAGGCATTTTTCTCAAGCTTCACGAAGTCAAAGAAACCGAAGGGCTCGTGAAATTCTATCAGCGGGTGTACATCTAATTGGGGACTGCGTTCTATGCGGGATTTTGTCCGGGGATGTAAACTGCAAATGACTCTTTTTTGATACGTTTCGGCAACTAAATTAATGCCCTTCATGATTTCAAGCAAACGGTCTTCATGATCAACATTTTCCGCACGATGGATAGTTACGAGGAAATAATCCTCTTTTTCCAAGTTGATTTTGTCCAAAATAAAGCTTTGCTCAATCTCATTATCGAAGTGGTTCAAGACCTCATGAATCGGGTTTCCCGATAAATAGATCCTTTTACTTGGAATACCTTCTTTCAACAGATTCTCCTTACTTTGAGGTGTGTAAGGTAAATTCAAGCTTGAAACGGCATCGATGATCCGTCGGTTTTTCTCCTCTGGTACTTCAAGATCAAAGCAACGGTTTCCAGCTTCCATATGAATGACCGGTATTCCCAGTCTTTCCGCTAGAATGGAGCTGAGCCCGGAGTTCGTATCCCCCAACACCAATACTTTATCCGGCTTTTCATTTAAAAGGATGGTTTCCAAATCCTTGAAAATGGCAGCTAATTGTTCGCCGAGGGTTTTCTGTTGATTCAGCAAGACATAATCAGGCTTCCTTACCTGAAGCTGTTGGAAGAAAATCTCACTTAAGGATGAGGTGAAATTCTGTCCGGTGTGTACGAGTATATGTGAATCGGCATACTGATCCAATTTCTTTATAATGAGACTTAATCTGATGATTTCAGGCCGAGTCCCTAATATGGTCATTACTTTCACGATTTGCACTCCTTACTCTTTTCTAGTATGTGTCCTCTCCGTCTACCCTTTATTGTATGCACCTCAAATCCTATTGATATAGGCTAACCTATTAGATTTAAGCCTCTATTTAAGCAATTAGCGGCTTTTCAACGCCACTTCCGTCCATGGCCCAAGATGCGTTGAATGATCGTTCCCCGCCAAAAAAGGACTAGGAGTATCTCCAAGTCCTTTCATGCTCTAAACAAGCTTATTGTAATACAGCTTGTCTAGAGTCTTTTTATAAGGGTGTCCAAGGCACTCCATTGGACGCGTTTTAACACAGGAGTCTTGCAAGCCAACTCCACTCCAATAAGTTTTAACATTTAGGCAGTGCTTTTTTTCCGATCTATTAGTTCTGCATCGTCGATAACGTTGAACAACGGGGGGCTGTTCATATAGTGATAGAAGGTTGTCCTTGTTAGGCTGTTTTCTTTTTAAGGTATAGGGCTGTCATAAAACCGATGCAACATAAAGCAAGTGCGAACCCATACGCATGATGGAAACCATATGTCATCGCTTCGTTTAACAATTCTTTTGTAGGCGTCACCCCTGCTTGCTCCAAGAAGCTTGCACGGGGCCATGCGTGGAAACCCCTAAAGCACCTGCCATCGGTTGTAACGTATTCGACATGGCTGTTCCATGTGGATACAAGTGAGGCGGCAATTGGTTGAGAGCTCCTGTTTGAGACGGCATCATAATGGTTGCGATCGCCAACATCAATGCCATATAGACCAGGATAAATGCCCAGGCTGGTATAGAGAATGAAATGGTACTGTAGATGATCATGGTCACAATCAATAGGACTGTACCAGGAATGATCATTGTTCTTGGGCCATACTTATCGAATAATATCCCAATTTTCGGTGATAAAGCACCATTCAACAAGGCTCCTGGCAATAAAAGCAATCCAACTGTTTTCGCCTCAAATCCAAGTGGGCCTTGTCCATACATCGGTAATAGGACTTGGGATTGGTTGAGCTAGAAAATAGAGAAGACATCACATGGACATACATTAGCCCTGCTTCATTCTTCGATCCAGAAGGAATACGCACAGGATCTTACCAAGTAGGAAAAAATCATGTCATCGTAAACAGTCAGGGAAATAGCTATATCAGTTATGCTGACTACGCGATTGCCGTTGTAGATGAGATTGAGAATCCAAAACACGTCAATCAAAGATTCACTCTTGTGGGAGAAGCAGAATAAAGAAAAGGGCCCTTCCACCAAAAATGTGAAAGAGCCCTCTTTATGTCACCTGTTTCCCTTTACAGTTAATGGGGTTGAACGTTAGGTTCAAAAGGAGTTCGAGATTTAATAATGCCGGATCTCTTTTGTCTACAAACTGAACGCACTTGGCATTTATCCAAGTCCGTTTTGTGCACCATCATACTACTGTTTAAGGAGATTGCATAAGCGCCATCAATCTCCAGGGATTGGTTTGGCAATCATTTTTGAAATTGTAATTCATGAAGATTGGCAAAAATGCCGCCCTTCTTAAGCAAATCATCATGACTTCCCTCTTCGGCAATACCTTCTTCCGTAACCACGATGATTTTGTCAGCGTTCCGAATGGTTGCCAATCGGTGCGCAATGATCAATGTCGTCCGGTTTTCGGCAAGTTCCGTAAGGGCCTGCTGAATGATTCTTTCCGTCTCCGTATCAAGGGCGGAGGTTGCTTCATCGAGAATCAATATTGGCGGATTTTTCAAGAACATCCTCGCTATCGCAATCCTTTGTTTCTGTCCTCCCGATAGCTTCAGGCCACGTTCCCCGATTTGAGTCTCATAACCATCTGGAAGTCCTCCGATGAAAGCTTCCAAATGGGCCTTACGGGCAGCTTCATGAATTTTTTCATCCGTCGCATCAAGCATTCCATAAGCGATATTTTCCTTTAATGTACCTGTAAAAAGGAATACATCCTGCTGGACAATCCCAATTTGGGACCGCAACGACTTTTTCGTCATTTCCCGGATATCGATTCCATCAATGGAAATGGAGCCCGCATTCACATCGTAAAATCGGGGGATCAATGAACAAATCGTCGTTTTCCCTGCCCCTGACGGACCTACAAATGCGATGGTTTCCCCAGCATTTATCGTTAAATCGATACCTTTTAATACAGGCTTTTTGTCTTCATAATTAAACGATACCTGTTTAAAAGCTATATCCCCCAAAAGGGAATTGACTGCGATGGCATCACTTTTATCCACTACATCCGGAGCGACGTCAAGCAGTTCAGTAAATCGCTTGAAACCTGCCATCCCTTTTGGATAAAGCTCCATCAAAGCACTGATTTTGTCGATTGGCTTGAATAACACGTTGACATATAATACGAAAGCCACTAATTCCCCGTTAGAAAGCTGCCCATGGTAGGTTAACCAAGCACCCATCACCAATACGGCCAGGGTCATGAATCTCGTCATCATGTATATGCCTGATAAGCTGAACGACATCACTTTATATCCAACGAGCTTCGCTTTGCGGAACTTGCGATTATTCGTTGAAAACCTGTCCATTTCATATGCTTCATTCGTGAAGGATTGAACGACCCTCACTCCTGAGACACTATCCTCGACACGGGCATTGACATCGGCAACCTCTGTATACATTTGCTTCCACGCTTTATTCATCTTTAAATTGCTTATGACAATTAGTAAAACGAGGAGCGGCAATATACAAACAGATACGAGTGCCAGTTTCACATTGATGGTCAGCATGATCCAAAAGGCACCGACAAAGGTCATGAAGGCAATGAATAAATCTTCAGGACCATGGTGGGCAAGTTCCCCGATATCGAACAGGTCATTGGTGATACGGCTCATGATATGGCCGGTTTTCGTGTTGTCAAAGAAACGAAAAGATTGCTTTTGCACATGTTGGAATAATTCCTCACGCATATCCGTCTCAATATTTATGCCTAGTTTGTGACCCCAATATCCTACAATGAATTGCAGGAAGGTACTAATGATATAAATCAGCAATAAACCTGCACTTACAGTAACAATTGCAGACCAGTCATCGCCAGGCAGCAGCGTATCTATAAACCACTGAACCGCGAGAGGGAATGCGAGTTCAAGTACAGCAACAACGACTGCACTGAAAAAGTCGATAATGAATAACCGCTTATGCGGCAGATAATATGAAGCAAAACGTCGAATCATCAAATTTTCTCCTTTTATACATATACTAAGGAGTATAATTCGATATTGGATATTCGGCAAGCATTACGGTTTCATGTAGATGAAATATGGTAAAATCATCTGTATAAAACCAAACCGGCCCGACCCATGGAAAACAAATCAAGGAGTGAATCCAATGTAACGATTACAACCATTCTATTACACTAAAAAAATCTTATAAGGATGGTATTCATGAAAAATAGATCGTTTCGCTTCCTATGGGTCGGGCAAGCATTTGCAAATCTCGGTGATATATTTTATGTAGTCGGGTTGATTTCACTCATATATGCCATGACGGGATCTGCCTTTTATTTGAGTTTGCTTCCGTTCACCACAACGATTTTCCGGTTTATCAGCAGTTTGCTTGCGCCACTCGTTATCGACAGGTTCCCATTAAAAAAGATCCTTGTCCAATCGCAATGGTGGAAGACCATCCTGCTCGTTATCATGGGAATCACCCTTCATTTCAGTCACGGTTCTGCCATTGTCGTCATATGCTTCATTGCTTCGATCTCATTATTGGATGGTGTCGCTGCCCCAGTGAGTGCAGCTTTGGTTCCGCAATTGGTCCCGGCAAAAGAACGGATGAAAGCGAATGGTTTCCTGAATGTACTCACGCAGACCATCTTTGTAGCAGGATGGCCACTTGGTTCCGTTTTATTAATCAATACGAACAGCCAGTTCATCATTTGGTTTACGGTCATCTTATTTGCCGCATCAACGGGCCTTGCTGTGAAAATGGAAGTTCATGAGGAACTGACTACAGTCCACACCCATCCATCCAGCTGGGATTCGATTACATCCGGATGGATGGCGATTCGTCAAATCCGAACCATCCGCACCCTCATTTCGCTTGATTTCATAACATCTTTAGCTTCAAGCGTTTGGGTGGCTGCCGTGATATATGTATATGTTGAACAGAACTTGCAATTAAGTGAGGAATGGTGGGGATACATTAACACAAGCTACTTCATCGGCATGATCCTCAGTGGATTGATCGTCATCCGTTTTGCCAGATTCATTGAAAAGCATACCCGTGACTTCATTATCATCGGGCTTTTACTCAATTCCTTGCTGATCCTGTTTTTCGGATCGACAACGATGCCTGCATTGGCTTTGTTGTTTGCATGTCTGTACGGATTCCCAGAACAAATTCGCGATGTAATCTACACCAAGCTGTTCCAAGATCACGCATCGGAAAAGACGTTAGCCAAAATTCATGCCGTTTGGGGAGCGGTAATCAACCTTACATTCGCCGGCTCTGTCTTATTATTAGGATATATAACGGAAACATATGGTGTCCAAACGACGTTTCAATTTTCTTCCGCAATCGTGTTCCTAGCCTTTCTTTATGCCCTTCTAAAAAGAAAGGAACTGGGCAGGAAAGAGTCTTAAAGCACCACATATCGGAAAAGGAGCCTTGTTTAAGGCTCCTTTCAGTTTGTTGATAAAACGCCCACTATTCCTTCACATAATCATGCTATTTTATAATCATAATGTTCTGATCCAAAAACGCCCAATTTTGCGGAAATGCCAAACCGATTTGCCAATACGTGGCACCAATCAGTTCATAAGCATCAATCATTTCGTATTTTGCACTAATCGAACGGATATCTTCATACCAAACGACATGTTTCGCATCTTCTCTCCAATACGAATAGGTAGGGGAAGCCGCTGTCGTATCAAAATAGATTTCGGCTCCCATTGCAATCGACAAATTTTGGGCACTTTGAGCCGATAAGGCTTTTGTCTCATGAGTTGGGATGATCCAGTCATACCCATACATGGGGAATGCCGACTGCAATTTATATTCAGGTATATTCGTCAACGCATACCGGAGAACCTCGCCCATCCACCAAAGCGGGGAAATCGGTTCCGGCGGACCAGTTGGGTACCCATAATCAATCGTCATGATTGCCACAAGATCAGCTGCCTCCCCAATCCCCCGATAATCATGCCCCCCGACAATGCGATTGTCTGGGTTATCTGCCGTTTTTGCATGCACGTTCACATGTAAGGTCAGTTCGTTCAACTCTTCCTTTAACTCCTTTAAAAATTGGACATAATCGGAACGTCTAGCGGGAGGAATGAATTCGATATCCATACTGACTCCCCCATATTCCCTCTGCCTGACGAAATTAAGCAAACTATTGATTAAATTCCGCCTGGATCCTGAACTTGCGAGGACATCTCCTGCTAAATCGGCATCAAAATCACCGTTTTGAAAATTGCGAAGCATCAACAGCGGCGTCACCCCTGATTGCTTGCATTTCACGATAAGCGGTCGATCATCGCCTTCAACGTAAGCATTTCCCTCCCTCGTAAAGGAATAAGCCACAATCGCTAAATAAGTTAATTTATCACCATGCTCTTCAAGAGTCTCGAACACCGCTCCTCCTGAAGTCGGAAAGGCAAAGCCAAGCGTGATCAATTGGTTTTTATAAGGCGACGGAACCAAAATTTCCGTGCCTACCCTTAAAGAGTTTGCGACAATGCCTGGATTGGCTTTGATGATGGATGCTGCACTCGTGCCGAAACGACGGGCAACCATTGAAAGTGTATCCATGCTTTTTATGATATATTTTCGATTTGCGACGGCTGCATCCGGTATATACAACGCCAGGCCAGGAACCAAAGCAGTTGATTCCAATCCATTGACTTCCATTATCCGCGACGGGGTAACTTGATTTTTCTCGGCAATTCCCCAAAGACTATCACCTTTTTCCACAACAATGATCGTCATTTACACCCCTCCAAACTCCCTTCAAGAAGTTTATGATATTCAGGCATTTGGATAGAACGGATTCTCACAAATTCACGGAGACGAATAACGCCTCAGCCTGTTCCATCAAAAGCGACTTTACCTTGCCAATAAGCAAATCTCATCAAAAAAGGAGGCAATCCAAAAGGATGCCCCCATGTAATTCACCTGCTTCCCGTTCCATTCATCCTTTCAGCCTTCAAAGCAAATCTTTAATATCATAGAACTTCCCATTATCCAAATCTCCTGCTTCAAGTAGCTGCAGCAGTTTTTCAGCTACCAATTCAGGGCTCCTCAGCATCCCCTGGTCTTTATATTCATGAAATTTGTCCCGATCGGCAAAGTCTTGCTCATCTGCTGACCGGATCGTTCCCTGCATATCCGTATCCATTACACCAGGAGAGAAAGAAATGAGAGACGCAGGGAAAGGTGCTTTACCTTGTTCCAAACCTGCCACCCTTGTGAACATTTCGAGTCCTGCCTTCGTACTGCAATAGGCGGCCCAGCCATGGTAAGGATTTTTTGCGGCTCCTGATGAGATGTTGACCACTACCTTCTTCCTGTCGGAATCCTTTGTTTGCTTAATGAATTCATCAGTCAAGACGGCGGGTGCCATGAAGTTAACTCTCATGCTCGTTTCCAAGGATTCTTGGCCTAGATTTCCAATCGGCTTGATTGGGTCAATGACACCAGCATTATTAATGAAATATATATCACTTTTTGCATCAACTTCCATGAGCATGTCCCGGACTAACGAACTGAGCTTTTCCGTTTCCTTTAAGTCCATCGGCAGGAAAGTGAATTTCGTCCCCGATTGGCTAGCCACCTCCTCCCACTCGGGATCTTTCGTACGAGATATCAAAATGCATCGATCGCTTGAGCCCAAAACTCGCTTGGCAATGGCAGCCCCTAATCCTTTTGATGCTCCTGTTATGATAAAAGTTTTCATGATATATCCCCCTTCTTTTTCGACACCATCATTGTATCAAAAAAAGCGGCCCCTATTGTCAGGACCGCTTCATTTAATGATTATAAAATAGGTGAAAGCAGCCTTGCAATCGATTCTTTAAAGCGGATCCATTTCGATCGTTTTTCAAATTCTTCAATAGTAAGCTGCCTGCAGACTTTGACATCCTTATAAAAAAACCTGGTCAGCGTTTCCGCCATTCCTTCATCGTAAATGAAGGCATTGACTTCAAAATTCAATTTAAAGCTTCGGACATCTATGTTCGCCGTCCCAACAGAAGAAACCTCCTCGTCCACCACGATCATCTTTGCATGGATGAAGCCGTTATCGTAGATATAAACCTTGGCTCCCGCCCTTAATAATTGCCCTGCATTGTATGTTGTTGCCCAATAAACGAAAAGGTGATCAGGTTTATTCGGTATCATGATTTTAACATCCAATCCTGACAAGCTGGCAATTCTAAGTGCATCCAATAAACTTGCATCCGGTATGAAGTAAGGGGTTTGAATGAGAATTGATTTCTTTGCTGAAGAAATTAATTTAATATAGCCATTCTTGATTTGTTCCCATTCGGAATCCGGCCCACTCGTCACGATTTGCAAATCTATATTGCCTTGAGGTTCTAAAGTAGGAAAATAATGAGGTTGATAAATGATATCATGGTTTTTGGAAGCTTGATTCCAGTCCAGGATAAAACGCGTTTGAATGGCTTTGACGGCAGATCCCATTATGCGAAGATGAGTATCACGCCAGTAACCGAATTTCGGATTAAGTCCCAAATATTCATCCCCGACATTGAATCCGCCAACATACCCTACCTTTCCATCAATGATGACGAGCTTTCGATGGTTACGGAAGTTCAGGCGTAAATTAATAAACTTCAACTTGGAAGGAAAAAATGCTTCGACTCGGCCGCCAGCCTGCCTAAATTCCTTGAAAAAGCTTTTTGTCATTCCCCTTGACCCCAACTCATCATATAGCAAGCGGACTTTGACGCCTTCATTAGCCTTTTTAGTCAAAGCTTCAAGGAACCGTTTACCAAGACCGTCCCTTTGAATGATGTAATATTGTACATGAATATGGTTTTCGGCCGCTTCAATATCTTTAAAAAGCTGTTCAAACTTCTTTTTTCCTTCCGTAAATATGTCCACCCTGTTATCTTCAGTCAGAACGGCATCATTGTTCCTCAGATGCATATAGATCAAATCCCGATAATGACTAGATGACGTATTCCGAAACGGAAAATTCTCCGTTGAAAGTTCCTCCATCTGTTTATCCAATATTTCTTCGATCCCAATCTTCTTTTTATCCTCCCATTGGAATAAATGGGCATGTCTTAAGCTAGTGCCAAAAAGAAGATATAAAATAAAACCAACTACAGGCAGAAAATATAACACCAATAACCAGGCCCAGGTCGTGCTCGCTTCTCTTCTTTCAAAAAATATAACGATCGTTGCGAATAATATATTAAGAATGATTACGAGGCCGAGCAAAACTGATGTAACATGCGTAAATTCCATAGCATACCCTCACTCAAATTTTATCCCTTTAAGGATAACATGCAAATTCTTTATATCAAAGGATTTGCTTATTAGAAAAGGAAAACAGAGAATTCGCAAAAAAGGGCCTCTTCCTTCAGAGGCCCAACATCCACTTATTAAATAATTGACCGTCCATCCTGTTCAGGTTGCCATTATAAAAGAAGGGCAAAACGGCCTATCTGCTTTTCACCAGCAAATTGACGGCTTCCTTAACGAGCTCCTCGGGGTTCTTTTCTCCCGTTTCATTAGCCTCGCGGACACATTCTACAAGATTGGAGCTTACGATAACCCCGATTGTCCGGTCGATTGCAGATCTAGTCGCGGATAGCTGCGTTACAACATCCCGGCAATCTTTATTTTCTTCCATCATTTTCAATATCCCGCGAAGCTGTCCTTCGATTCGCTTCACTCTATTTTTCATTTGCTTTTCATATTCCATGTGAGGCCTACCTCCTGCCATACCTATAGCTTATCATTTTTAGCCGGCTTCATCCCCTAGCGGCTTCCGCTTAAAATGAAGCTGAATAAAATTGTTACAATTTATAATACATATCCCCTAGGTATGATTGTCAAGTGCCTATAGCATCTATAGTCGATATGTATAACTATTTATGCAGGAGGAGATTTTGTGCTATAGCCTCGGAAAACTCGATTGTCATTTGAGGAACATAGGTTTTGAGCAAGGCATTGGCAATTGGGGCTTTTGCTCCTTTTGCGACAATGGCGAGGCAGCCTGTCATTTTAGTTTCTGCCATTCCATATTTTTCAGCTAAAAAATAGCCATACCCATCAAATTTTTCATTTAGTCCCTTAAGTTGGAATGTCACCTTGTCCGGTTCGTTCCATTCCAATATATTCACTTCAAGCTTAATTTTCTTTTTCATCAATCCCAGGTCGCCTTTAAACTCCCATATGAGTGTTTCATCATCCATCATCTCGTGATTGATATAACCGGGGACAAGGGGTGCCCATCGATCTATGACACTGACAAATCCCCATACGTTTTCGATTGACACTGGTAAAATGATACTATGCATTCCTTCCGACAAAGCAGTACCCCCTTAATCATTTTCCTTCCATCCTTTTACTGTATGCCTGGATCAGGCAGACCAGAACCGTATTACGGGGAGCGTCCAGTACATTTCCATTTTACTACATATCATGCTATAAAGAACATTTTGAAAGGAACGCCGCAATGGAAAATGATATGTCAAAAGAGAGATCCAGCTCTTTCGAAAGCAACGATGAAAATGCAGATCCATCAGAACATGCTGTCAGTCAATATGAGCTGACTAAGCAAGCATTCAACGGGCCGATCGGGCCTGTCGGAATAAACGCACCCGGCGCTTTGGCGTATGGCTCCGTTTACGGATCGAGTTCCGCCGGCCCTGTAACTGCTGATTCAGTAGTTGATTTTACTTCTTCTGGTCCACTATTGAATACAACTGTCAATTTACTTGCAAACACCATAACGGTGGCAGCGTCCGGCACATATTTGATTCACTATAACATAAGCCTGGGATTTTCAGTCCTATCTACTTTGATTGCTGGTTCAAGCAGGATTGTGGATGTTGCCCTGAACATAAACGGCACGGAAGATCCGACTAGCTTCAGTACCTATTCCATTACAAACTTTTCAGGCGTAGCGGCGACGTTGGCCCAGTCTGGAACGGTTAGTAAGAGCGTCATCAGATCAATGAACAGCAACGATACCGTCACGCTCAAATTCAGGAGTACATCCACTGGTTCGGGAACTGCCACATATACATCCCCTTCCCTTATCATCATTAGAATTGAATGACCTCCCGCTTCCCCTTCATTAACGAAAACAAGATATTCCGTCGGACAATAATCCAACCGGAAAAGGGAACAAGGCGTTTTCTATGAAACTGATTTTTGCTTTGTCGAATCTCCACTGTATGTGTGGCGGAAATGATGGGTGACATCCGGCCATAGGAATCGTCCCAAAAAAAGGTATCGGAATGGATCCCCTTCCGATACCTTTATATGGACTTAGGGACGAACGATCTCAAATAATTCGCCCAGTTTTGTGTAGGTCTGGCCTGCCAATCTGGCTACAGGCTTCAGTCCAATTGGGTCAATCCGGCCATTATGGTAAATCTCTTGCCCTATATGGTAGCGGACTATTTTCCCAATCAATAAATCACAACCCGGTTTTTCCGGTGTGCCTGCTAACGGTATGGCTTTTTCCAATTTGCATTCAAACCGGACTTTCGCTTCAAGTAACCCTGGTACGGATACGACATCACTTTCAGTGGTTGTGAAATTGGTCAATGCAAGCTCGCTTTCTTCAGGCGGAAGTTCCTTGGCCGTTCGATTAGCTTCCGCAACATTTTCTTCATCGGTGATATGAACGACGAATTCTCCTGTTTGGATGGCATTTCTCGCTGTATCCTTGGAAATTCCTTCTTTCCGTTGCACCGAAATGGAAATCATCGGAGGATTGGAACTGACAATATTAAAAAAACTGAAGGGAGCTATATTGACCGTCCCATTCACAGATTTTGTCAAAACAAGGGCTATAGGTCTCGGAATGATACTTCCTGTCAAAAACTTATAGTTTTCCCTCTCGGTTAAGCTTTCAGGATTTACGGAGATCATTTATTTCCCCCCTTACCAATCTTATAAAAAGTTTCTATGAAACCATGAGCCTGCTGCCTCAACCTCTGAGCGCGTCAACTGATGACCGAAGTTTTCCCAGTGATTATCCACCTTGGCGCCTGCTGCCTCTAGAATCCGGGTAAGTTCGTTCGTTTCTGCTGCCGGGCAGATTGGATCGTTATTCCCAGCAGCGATAAAGACAGGCGTATCAGAAAGGGGTGGCAAGGCAATCCCCCGCCTTGGGACCATCGGGTGATGAAGGATCGCCCCCTGCAAAGCCCCTTTATAATGGAACATCAAACTTGCAGCTATATTGGCACCATTGGAATAGCCTAATGCCACTACCTTGTTTTTATCAAAATCATACTCTTTTGACGCCAATTCCAAGTAATCATAAAGTTCCTTTGTACGAAGGATTAAATCTTCTTCATCAAAAACCCCTTCAGATAACCGTCGAAAGAAACGGGGCATTCCATTTTCAAGCACATTTCCACGTACGCTCAATACCGAAGAACCAGGTGAAACCATTTCCGCTAATGGCAGGAGGTCCGTTTCCGTTCCGCCTGTACCATGTAAAAGCAAAAGCACCGGTGCCTCTACATTACTTCCTTTTTGATAAATATGTTTCATGATTTATCCTCCTCCAATACTCGCGTTACTGCCGGCAGCAGCGTTTTTTCCATGTGCTCCCGCTTTTTTTCAAGCCAAGGGGGCAGCATCAATTTACTGCCCATCGTTTCCTTCGTTTCATCGTTGGCGAATCCGGGGGGATCTGTGGCAACTTCAAAAAGCACCCCTCCGTCTTCCCGAAAATAAATGGCATCGAAGTATTGCCTGTCTTTAAATGGCGTCACCCCGTACCCATGGTTTCCGATATGCAGTCTCCAATCTTTATGATCATCAGAATCACTCGCCCGCCATGCAATATGATGAACCACTCCAACTCCCATTTTACCAGTTGGCAAGACCGTTTTCCTCACATCGATTAAATTACCGATGTCCGAAACGGCTTTGAAACGGATGTAGTCCCCCTCTTCCCCCACTTTCTGCAGGCCCATCACATGCTCCAATAATTCCATCGTCTTGGTCGGATTTGCTGACAATAAAACGGCACCGCCGAAGCCTTTGACAGCCTTGTCAGATGGGACTCCGCCAAAGGACCACCGGTTCATTTTCCCTTCCTTACGTTCAACCAGTTCAAGTTGTAATCCGTGTGGATCTTGAAATTTCATATAATCCTCGCCGAACCGGCTCGTTTTTTCATAATCTATGTTGAATTTATCCAATCGCCTTTCCCAAAAAGCCATCGAATGCTCAGGAACGACATACGTGGTAGTCCCGACTTGACCAGATCCGACTTGCCCTTTATAGGCTGCAGGCCAGGGGAAGAATGTGATGATGGAGCCTGGGGAACCCGACTCATCTCCAAAATATAAATGATAGGTCCCTGGATCATCAAAATTGACGGTTTTTTTCACCATCCTTAATCCTAATATTCCAGCATAAAAATCAACATTTTCTTGGGGATCACCAACAATTGCGGTAATATGATGGATTCCATCCGTTTGCTTAATCATGCCGATACCTCCCTTTCCGTGAGATTAATTGGTAGACTTTGTATTCAGCGGTTTTAGCTTAGATTCAATTTCTTTTCTTTTCGATTCCAGAAAAGGGGGTAAAGCAAGGGTTTCACCTAGATGCTGCTCCGTTTCATCCGTTGCAAATCCGGGGCCATCGGTTGCCAATTCAAATAATATGCCATTCGGCTCCCTAAAATAAAGGGAGCGGAAATAAAAGCGGTCCACATATCCCGAATTCGCGAATTTGGATTCGTTGATTTTTGCTATCCAATTTCTCAATTCTTCTTCATTATCGACCCTAAAAGCGACATGGTGCACTCCGCCCCTACCTAATCGTTCGCGGGGGATATCCGTCCTTTCTTCTATATGGATTTCCGCTCCTGTTCCACCCTCACTTGTCTCGTAAACGACAATCGGATTATGTCCGCTTATAGGCGACGGATATGTGCCTGATTTCCTGAACCCAAGCAATTCAGTTAAAACAGCTTCTGTCCGTTCAATATTTGGTACGGTAAGTTTGACTGGTCCCAGACCAAGAATGAAATACTCGTGGGGAATAGGGCTTCCCTCCCAAGGGATTCCACCTTGGACGCCCCTATTTTCCTGATCGGATACAAGAAGAAGCCTCTGGCCTTCCGGATCTTTAAATGGCAGGACCCGTCGCCGAAAGCGGGTCGTTACTTCATCATGATCTACCTCGTACTCGATGAAACGGTTTTCCCAAAATTCGAGTGCTTCATCATTACTCACTCGTAAAGAGATTTCCGAAATGCTATTATTTCCTTCATGCGTCCGTGCAGCATGGGGAATTTCAAAAAACGTCAGTTCCGTACCCGGTGACCCGATTTGATCGCCATAAAATAAGTGATACACATTTATATCATCCTGATTCACCGTTTTTTTTATTAATCTCATTCCCAACACTTTCGTGTAGAATTCAAAATTGTTTCCCGCTTTTGCTGTAATGGCCGAAACATGGTGCAATCCCTTTAGTTCCATCCGTATCACTCCTATCTTTATTATCAATCTTTCCTTAACCAAGAAAAATTAACGCTAATATTTTATCTCGAATTCGAGATATTAAACCAACCATAAATGCCTTTAATAAAAATATCTTGATTTAAAGATAATTGATGAAAGCCCATTTGTCAACCTTTCCTACCACCCGTATCATAAAAAAATGAATTCAGGTCAAAATAAGGTCGGTATAGATGATGGAGGTGTGCTATTTGACTAAGGATTTTTATAACGCAATTGAAGATAGGCGCTCTTTTTATTCTCTTAGCAAGGAAAAGGTTGTCCCTCATAATCGGATTAAAGAAGTGATCGACCATGCCGTTCAATATTCCCCTTCCGCCTTCAACTCCCAAAGCGCCAGGCTGGTTGTTTTAACCGGTCAAAACCATGACCTGGTATGGGATATTACGAAAGAGTCATTACGAAAGGCCGTCGGTGAAAAGGACTTTGGCAAAACGGAGGAAAAAATTCAATCATTCAAGAATGGCTATGGTACTGTTTTATTCTTTGAAGACCAGGTTATTATTGAAAGACTCCAAGATCAATTCAAAACATATTCCGAAAACTTTCCGATTTGGTCGAACCAATCATCAGGCATTTTACAGTTTGTTGTGTGGACTTCATTGGAAATCGAGGGCTTTGGTGCGAGTCTTCAGCATTACAATCCGTTAATTGACGATGAAGTGAGAAAGACATGGGACATTTCCCCACATTGGAAGCTCATTGCCCAGATGCCCTTTGGTAAGGCTACTGCGGAACCTGGTGATAAAGCATTCAACCCAATAGATGAACGAGTGAAGTATTATCAATAATGATTTTGGGCTGGCTCGATATGCCGAGCCAGCCCCTTAATATGATGTCGACTAACAATCCAGGATTGTCGCACTAGATCTTGGGAATGGCATGGACTTCCCTATTTTGTCCGCTGCGTTCCCTATCGCATCCCCTATACAGATCTTATTGTATGGGCGAAGAACGCTTAGGCAGCCAATCCTTTAAATAAGATGGTAAACTCCCCGCATATTGCTTGGATGCATGTCCACTTTTTAATACTTTATATGTCTTATCTTTACAAGTTAAATGGTCCATGACCGGATGAATCATTTCTTGGGGGACCAAACGATCATACTTACTAGCAATGACCAATACATTGGCATTGATTTTCGATAACTTCGCTTTTTTCCCCCGTACCTTGAATCCGCCATTGACCAAGCGGTTCTTTATCAAAAGATCCTTGGTTATCTGTTTTGCGGCGGCTCCCGATAATGGCACATGTCCATTGGCCCAGGCATTGAAACGGCGCCAATTTTGTACATATTTCTCGTCATCTGCTTGATTCAGCAAGGATAAATAAGGTGATAGATAGACGGGTGAGGTAATTAAGCGAATTCCATATTTAACAGCACTGGCCGGAATCGTTTGATATATATCGATCGTCTCGTCGAAATCCGCAGTGCCTTCTTTCATGGCTTCTTGCCACTGGTCGAAAAATTGCGAGGCGCTGAAATCGATCGGGGTAACGGAGAGGATTAAATTCTTGATTGGCTCGTCTGCAATGGCTGCATAAATGGCCGATATCGTGCCACCGAGACAAAACCCCATTACGGTAATTTCTGTTGCCCCTGAATGGTGCAAAGCACGCTTTACTCCGTTTTGAATATAATCGACGATATAATCTTCTATCGATATTTCTCCATCCTCAAATCCCGGACTTCCAAAATCAAGTAAATATACGTCGAACCCTTCATTAACGAAAGACTCTATTAAACTATTCCCTGGAGACAAATCAAGGATTAAGGGAGTATTAATCAATGAATAAATGAGAAAAACCGGCACATCATATTTTTTTTGTGCCGATGGATAGTGCCATAGTGTGGATTTATTTTTTTTCCACACTGGAATTTTCGGTGTGAGTCCCATTTCAGGCATAGGTTGATTGGGAATATTCAAAAAATGCTTCCATTTGGGCTCGATCCCAGCTTGATTTGACGGCACTTTCCGTTTAGACATTATTATTCTGTCCATTGCCCTCAGGTAACTTTGCACTTAATAACAAGGACTCCGTGATGAAATCCGATATCCTTTTTTTACTCCCTTCCTTTTCAGCGGAGCTGCTTCTCGACTTCTTCTTTCCCCGTGATGAAGAACTCCCGCTTTTCACATATCCGTTCTTTTCAAGGCTTGAAAGCATTTCTTCTAACCTATCAATTTTTTCTTCTAGCTGGATGACCAATTTGGCTACAGTTGCCACGTCTTTTTTTGTAGGATAATTCATGATGATTGACATTCTTTCTGACGCTTCCTGCATCCTATTTATCTTCGGAACCTGCAGTTGTGTGTTTTCACTTACGGATTCCAATAATTTGCGATTATTGAGCAAGCCTTGAATGCGGCTATTCAGCTCTTGCTCTTTTTGAGATCCAAGCAATTTTAGCCCTTTATAAAAATCTGTCTTTTTCGCCATATATATCTTCCTTTCTTCTCCGTTTACACTAATGCCGATATTCCTCCGTCAATGATTAACACATGTCCAACCATATAATCAGATGCCTGTGAAGCCAAAAATACGGCTGCCCCCATCAAATCAGCTTCATTTCCAAATCGGCGGGCAGGGGTTTTGCCAAGAATATCATAATCTGATTTTTCAAGGATTTTCTTGGTGATCTTGGTCGGAAAAAAACCTGGTGCTATTGCATTGACTTGAATGTTATGTCTAGCAAGCTTGACTCCCAGGTCCTTGGTCATCGTTATGACAGCGCCTTTACTCGTGTTATAAGCAATGGTATCCAATAGTTCCGGAAATGTGCCGCCAAGACCCGAAACGGATGCTATATTGATGATTTTTCCCGAATTTTGCTGCACCATGATCCTTGCAACGGCCTGTGAAAATAAAAATGTCCCTGTAACATTGACATTCAATACTTTCTCCCACTTTTCCTTAGGAAGATCTAGCAAGGGGCCTGACCAGGACGTACCGCTATTATTGACGAGAATATCGATGGTGCCGAATTGAGCAACCGTTTCTTGCACAACCAGATCAACTTCACTCTCGTTGGTGATATCGCACTCAAAAGCCTTTGCTTGAACGCCAAGAGCCTTCAGCTCCTCGCATGCCTCTTTGCATGCCGCAAGATTCCTGGATGCAATGACGACATTAGCTCCAGCCTCCCCCAATGCCATGGCAATCTGCTTGCCCAATCCTCTTCCGCCTCCGGTGACAATAGCCGTTTTATTTGTAAGATTGAACATATCACTCAATGTTGTCAACTTTTCAGCCCTTTCTGTCATGATTTATTATGGAGATAAACTATCTATATCATTATAGAAAAGCCCGGCCGATATTGTGCTTAAAATAGCCTAATGCCTTAGCCTTTTGTTTCACGTTCCGTTCTCCTTCGAATGACTATTTTCGAATTGTTCTCTTTAAAACTTAGAGCAAAATCACATACTAAACCGCCTTAATCGTTTAGACTAAGGGTTATGAAGGAGGTTTTACTATGACAATGCATCACTTTCATTTAACGGCCTCATGGCCTGGGGGCAGAAATGATATTGGCACAATTCATTCGGGTAATCTCCAGACAGAGATAAGCATCCCCACCGATATGGAAGGACCCGGGGTTGGCACCAATCCCGATGAAATGCTTCTTGGAGCAGCCTCGACCTGCTATATCATCACCTTGGCAGCAATGCTGGAGAGAAGCTCAATCAAAAATCACAGCTTGACCATGCAGTCCGAAGCATTGGTCGATGTTACGAACGGTGTATTCACCTACAAGAAAATCATTCATCGCCCGACACTTGTATTGGCACCGGACACTTCTGAAAAAACGGCGGAAAAAGCGAGAAAACTTGCTGAAAAAGCAGAATCCTCCTGCATGATATCAAGAGCGGTCAAAGGGAATGTAGCAATAGAATTGGACGCAACGATTTCCATTGCTCAGCACACCTGACCAAAAGAAAATGCCTAACCTCGCAAAAGGGTTAGGCATTTTTTTGGAACTATTGAATTGCGTTCAACTTGTTTTCAACCTCACTGCACACTTGATCAGCCGTTAAACCATTCGCTTCGATGATGGACGCTTTCATTGAAGTATCGCTGATTCCCATCACATTGCTTTCCAATCCTGTCACTACACAACAATCCAGGTTTTTTGCGTCAGCTTCTTGTTTAATCTCCACTACATCAAAACCTTTTTCACGAAGTGCTTCCTGAATGTTCGTTAATGATTCTTCAACACCGATTTTTGACATGAACACACACCCCCTCTACTTGCTAACCTGTCCTTTTTCCCTTCTATATATGTATAGAAGGCAAAGGAAATAGGGAAAGTAATCTTGAGGTGATGAATTATGAATGGAAAAAACAAAAAAGATGCCACTCAAACTCGTTTAGGGTCTTCTCAAATAGAGGGGCAAGGTACCACTACGAAAGAAACCGGGTCTTTCACTCGGCCCTCTTCCCTAAAAAAGCAAAAGCGTTCTTGACAAACCGATCACCATTCACAAAAACGCTTGGTTCCACCGCCAAGCGTTTTCCTGTTTCATGTCCTGTTGCCCTGTCGTTTTATAATCAAGCTTTCATCCATTTATTTTTTAATTTCCCACAAACCATTAAGGTAGCTAATCGAACTGGGCATTGGTTTCCGCACCCTGCTTTTCCAGTCGGAACCATTGAGATGCAAAACTTGTGCCTCTAATATCTTTTCAAGAGCGGCTTGATCGGTTCATCTTCCCTTCTCCTGTTTCTCTACAGTCACCAAACATGAGAATATTGATGAATACCCCGTTTCATTTCATGCAAGAATAACAATGGAGGTGTTTTTTTGGAACCAAATAAGCCAGGGAAAAAGGATATTCCGGATTTTAAGGAGATGAATGACCGAATCTTCAGGGAGGCTTCCCAAAGTCCACGCCTAGTCATCGGAACAAACTTGGATGCCAAGAACGTAAAGGACGGAAATCCCTACTCCGATAGAATTAACAGTGAAGGCTTTGAAGACTATTTTGAAGAATGAAAAAACCGGCTTAAAAGCCGGTTTCTGTATGTTGTTGTGTAAATTAAAACTACCTCCCTACAAAAAGCTCTATGGCAGCAGCCTTATGAACAGGGGTAGACTCGCCACTGAGTAAAGCCTTACCCCTTCAAGAGAATGCCTGCAGACCTCCTGCGGGTTATACGGGCATTGGGATGACACCGCAAGGCGCATGTACGCCGGAGAGGCCCCCTGACCGCACGAGGAAAGGGAGCGCCTGCAGTGAAATGAAACGGGTCTAGGACAAATAATCATTACTAAGAGTAAAGGATTTTGGGGTTTGGAAACTAACCTTCAAAAAATGAAACAAAAAAACCACAGGCAACTCGATAAATCGAGTATGCCTGTGGTCTGAATCCGGTTTAGCCAATCTTCCTTAAAAATATTTCTTCTTCCAAAAAATGAATGCTGTCGTTCCAGCTAAAGTGATGGCAATCAATAAAGTGAAGATAAAAGCATACGAATTTTGCTCGAACGGAAGTTTCACATTCATCCCATAAAAACTCGCCACCATCGTCGGGAGCGTTAAAATGATGGTAACCGAAGTTAAAAACTTCATGGCATTATTGACATTATTGGATATAATCGAAGCAAATGCGTCCATCATCCCACTCAGGATGGAAAGATACACCTCTGCCATTTCGATTGCCTGGGCATTTTCGATGATCACGTCTTCGAGCAATTCTTTATCTTCTTCATACATTTTCAAATAATTAAAGCGAAGGATCTTATCAAGCACGACACGATTTGATTTTAATGATGTCGTGAAATAAACAAGACTTTTTTCCAAAGCGAGAAAAGTATATAACTCTTTATTTTTCATGGATTGGTGCAATTCCCGTTCCGCTTCATTGGTCATTTTATTAATCTGTTTCAAGTAACGTAAATAGTAAGATGAAATTTCAAATAATAATTGCAAGGCAAACCTTGTCTTTTTGTTGGTGAAAAAACCTTTGATTTTATTATTCTTAAAATTCGCTAATATCGGTGTTTCCTTCAAAGATACGGTAATGAAGCAATCTTTGGTAAAAATCATCCCGATGGGAATCGTTTCAAAAATGGGTAAGTTGGCCTCGTCACGGGTCAAATACGGAAAATCGACAATGATTAAAACATTATCATCTTCTTTTTCAATCCTCGGCCTTTCCTCATCATCCAGTGGATCTTTCATGAAATTGACTGGTAGCTCCAAGGTGTTGCAAATGTATTCAATTTCTGCTTCTGTAGGTGCGACAATGTTCACCCATGAGCCTTTAGTCATCTCCTCGATATTGTTCAAGAGACGGTTTTCATTTGTTTTGTAGATTTCAATCATTCGTTGACCTCCTCATCTTTAGAGGAAGCCCTATTTACCTTCTTCGAGCAGATACTCAGGAAGAATAACAGTCTCGACGTCAAGCATCATATTGGCTTCCTCTTGCTTTCTGGGTTCAGGATCATAAGAACTGCTGCTCACTCGTATCCACTTCCTTTCGATTCTTTTATCTTAATCCTTATTCTTTTAAAGCACAATAACGAATTTCCTTCTGGTATCCCTCACTTTGAATTCAAAATTATCTGATTTATCAACCACTAACGACCGGATTTATTCATGAAAAAATCGCTTGGGAATTCCCAAGCGATTTGCACTACCTTAACCATGCTTTGCGTTATTATAATAATGGATCCCATACATGGCGCCTTCATCGACCATTTTATTGTCCTCATGATCATATGGATCTGGGTGACCCGCCTTTTCAATCAAAGGATCCAATTCTGAACACTTCCTATTTAAAAAGCTCATTGTCTTATCTTTTGCACTAATCCAAATATCTTTTACTTTACCTCTGTTCGCTTTAGTTGTTAAAAATGAGACTCCGGCAACTCCGACTCCAAATAACACTACGTTTTTCCCTAATGCCATCATTACCATCCTCCTTAAATTTGGATTTATATATATATACCCGCTTCCGGGTCATGTAAACCTTTATTTATATGGAGGCTTTTGATAAAAGAAATTCGGCTTCAGTATTTCATTTTTATACGATTTATGAAAAACGTGTGTGGTTGCTGGTGAAACAGGGGGGATCAACCATGTCCAGTCCCCGGTTACGTTCCGGTCTTTTGAAGCTTCTTTTTCTTCAAATTTCTTGAATTGCTTTGCCGCAGTATGATGGTCGACGATGCTGACCCCATTTTTCTTGAACGAATACAGGACAGCTTCATTCAATTCAATCAGAGCACGATCCTTCCATAAATTAGAATCACGTTTGATATCTAGACCCATCCTCTCGCCGATTACAGGAAGCAGGTTGTACCTCTCTTCATCAGCGAGGTTTCTAGCCCCGATTTCCGTTCCCATATACCACCCATTAAATGGTGCAGCGGAATAGGTTATGCCGCCGATTTCCAGCCTCATACCTGATATGATCGGGACAGCATACCATTTTATTTGAAGCTCTTCGAACCAATTGTATAGCGGGTGGCTGAGGGGAACTTCTTTCACGAGTCGTTCTGGAATATCATAAAGCCTCGGTCGATTGCCATCCAGTTGGAACACAAGAGGCAGAATATCGAACGGGCCAAATTTCCCTTCCCAGCCTAATGCCAGGCACTGCTTCGTGAATTCTATGGAGCTTGGATCACCGATGATGCCATGCTCCGTCTCATATCCGGCATAACGAATAAGCTGATGGTTCCAAATATCCACTTTTACTTTCTGTTCATTCTGTTTGAAAATGGTAATCACAGGCCTGATGTTTCCGTTATTCGTAGCGTACTCGATATGTTCAAAAAGAGATGAAACAATTTCTTCCTCACTTTGAACCATCCTTTTATCAAGCACCCGCAGTGACTCCCAAAACAAGCGTCCGATACAGCGATTACTGTTACGCCAGGCTAACTTAGCGCCATATACCAATTCTTCATATGTATGTTCATATTTGTTTGTATCATTGATTTCTCTCTTGATTTGCTCGATTCTATCATTTATTTCGTCTTCGGTTTTAGATAATTCCGTATAGCTTGACCTGATAAAGGAAATGGCCTCTTGCAGTAAATCACTCATCTTTCCCACGGATCCTTCCATTTGCAAAACTTTACTTTCACTACTAAAGTAACATATTTCTTGGAGAATCTCTAAAAGAACCACCTTGGAACAGGCATTTCTTTTTTCCTTATGGAAGTAATTCTACATCATGATACTTAAAGTAAGTTCATATATTATTTACACTATAACATCTCTAGTAACTAAATAATAATCGGTAAAGTTGTTACAGAAGAGGTAAATGCATTATAATATAGTAATATGGGGTGATATGATGAATAATACGACACTTTGTCCACGATTTGAAAAAGGGATGCAAATCTTGAGTAAACGCTGGACTGGATTGATTGTCAATCAATTGCTAAATGGCCCTCAACGGTTTTGTAATATTGAATCTGCCTTCCCGATTAGCGGCAGGATCTTATCTGAACGTTTAAAGGACTTGGAATTGGAAGGTATAGTGAAAAGGGATGTTTATCCTGAGACACCAGTCAGAATCGAATATTCCTTAACCGAAAAGGGCATGGCGCTCGCACCGGTAATGGGTGAAATTCAAAACTGGGCTCAAGAATGGCTTGAACCAATCGAGAATCAATAACATAGGCATACAGTAATGAAAAGGAAAGATCGCTGCATGGCGCTCTTTCCTTTTTTATATGCTGCATTTGTTTAACCATCCAATACTGGTGGTATATTTTTCACAGATAGAACCACACTAGGTTTATCCAAAAATAGTATGGGCGGTGAATTCATGAAGCAAGCAGACTGCATTATTATCGGTGGAGGCATCGCAGGTCTTCAGGCTGCCATCCAGCTCGGCAGATATAAACATGATATTATCGTGATTGATTCAGCTCACGGCCGCTCTTCCGTCGCAAAGGCCTATCACAATATTCTTGGTTGGCCAGATGGGGTGAGCGGCAACCAATTAAGGAATTTGGGCCGGCAGCACGCAGAAAAATCCGGAGTGGAATTCCTGGAGGATACGGTCACATCACTTGAAAAAATAGAGGACAAGTTTATCGTCCGCACAGAAAACGACAGTCACTATCAAGCCGAAACGATATTTCTTGGAACGGGCATTACTGATAATATTCCTCCGATCAAAAACATTTACTCCACTCTCGGAACATCGACTTACATTTGTCCAGACTGTGATGGATATGAGATCATGGATAAACAAACCGTTGTGCTTGGAGGCGGAAATACAGGGGTCAAAATGGCCTTGGCACTATTATATTGGTCAACCGATATCCTGTACGTCAATCACTTAAAAACAACCATTGATGAAAAGGAACGGGAAATGCTGAAAGAAAGCCAAATCCCCTTATTCGAAGAAGAGGTCGAGGAAGTACTTGTCGATGATGAACAACGGTTGACTGGGGTCCGATTGGTAAGTGGCCAAATCATTGAAGCCACAAAAGCTTTTACCGCGTTCAAAGGAAACAAACTGAACAATGAACTTGCGTTGCAATTAGGCGTGCAGGTAAATGAAAACAATCATGTCGTAATCCATCCCCGCACTAAAGAAACGAATATTAACGGGGTGTGGGCAGGCGGCGACCTGATTGCTCATTCGGAACAAGTCACCATTTCCATGGGTGATGGAACCCAAGCAGCGATTTGGATTCACAAGAGACTTCTCGGGCAGCCACTTCCCTATGATTAATGAAAACCATACCGAAAATGGAAAGAGCGACCTGTTCACCAGGAAGCCCTTTCCATTTTAACAGCGTACGGTTTGGTGTCACACAAAATCAAGAGAGCATTCATCTCCCTGATGAATTTTACAGGAGGAAAAGGCTTTCCTCCCCCGTTTTCACGCACTGTGGCATGCCCCCGGGCAGAAGCCTTTCACAAAATGAGTTCCAACGTACCGAGAATGCTTAAAGTACAAAAACGAAAAAACTGGAGACAGGCTCGTTTCATGTCGAGTCTGCCTCCAGTCCATAAAGGGCGGCCTGGTCACTTGGCCTCCCTTCTACGTATTTCCTCTACATTCGATTCCTGCCTTTAAACACTTTAACCAGGATCAGAATGACCGCAATGATAAGCAATATATGTATAAAGCCGGCAGCCACTTTAAAAACTAAACCAAGTACCCATAATAAAATAATTGCACCGATAATTGTCCAAAACATGATAATCTCCCTTTCTAATATCCTTCCCATCAAAGAATTTTTCCTGATGGCTTACATTTAAATTACCCATTTCTTTCATTTACAAACCCACTTCCACTAGTGGGTGAACCATTTTTTTTACATAAAACTGTAAATGATGTAAAAGATAATAACGAAATAAAGAATATCAAAAGGCCGATAAATAATTCATATGCGGAAATGTCCCTTGTTTTTGGATTATTTATCGACCTGAAAGCATGATATAACAAAATAAAAGGAGTCGTTCATTCATGAAAAAATTTTTAGTCATCTGTTTGACTGCCTGTTCCCTTTTCCTCGTTAACTTGGATCACCCGGCTGCACAGGATACTCATGCAAACCCGGAAAGAGTCCAATTCACTGAAGCTCAAAAAACCGAGCTTGCCAAAATTCAAAAGCGGATTCTTGCGGACAAAAAGGAATTGATTGGAAAATACGTGGAGTATGGCGCTCTTTCGAAGGAAGAAGGCGATAAAATGCTTTCACACTTTGAAAAGCATTATAAAATGATGGAAGAACATAATTTCCAAATTCCGCCTCACCGCCCTCATTCAAGGAACATGCATAAATAATCCGCCAGCCCTTTATTCATTTGGCATGATAATCCGACCTGATCCTCAGGCCGGATTTTTTTCGTTTCTTTCATTCTTGATAAATAAACCTTACGCGTTTACCATTTACTAAAGGATTTATATTTCACTTTAGCGAAATACATAACTATGAGAATGGAAAGGGTGAATAGGATGAACCAAACAGGTATAACAGCAAGAGACTTATTTCACTTGAAATCGGTAACCGATCCAAAGCTTTCACCAGATGGCAGCATGGCGGTTTATGTCCAAACGAGAATTGACGAAAAAACGGAAAAGTACATATCCAATCTGTATATGTTCAGCCTGATCACGAACGAAACAAAACAATGGACCTTTGGAGATAATCGCGATACATCACCTGCCTGGTCCCCAGATGGTAAGCATATCGCATTTTTATCGGATAGATCAGGGAAAAAACAAGTCCACATCATGGGCAGCATTGGCGGGGAAGCTCGGCAGCTTACCCATTTCACGAATGGTGCAACCACCCCGATCTGGTCTCCATGCTCCACCAAGCTATTGCTTTCAACAGCTTTGAAAAAAGGAGAAACACTCGACACTGCAGAGGAAAATGAATGGTCTAAAGAGATTCATCGATATGAGAGGATCAAGTATAAATGGGATGGCAGGGGCTATTTCGATCATTTATATCACCAGCTAGTGATAGTGGATGTCTTGAAGAACGAATCAGTGGTCCTAACCGATAATGGCGTGGACCATCTTCCTAATGCCTGGTCCCCTGACGGTCTGCATATCGCCTTCGTATGCGGCGACGCAGACAAAAGTGATGATGAGCTTTTCTCAGATATTTTCACTATGGAAGTTGAAACAAAATCTCTACGGAAAGTAACGAATAGCACTGGGTTTTATAAAGATCCGAAATGGTCTCCAAATGGTGAATATCTTTCCTACATTGGCCATGATAAGGAATTTGCCGGTGCGACCCTTTCAAAAATCTGGTTATATACCTTTTTCGATCAAACGACTCAGTGTTTAACGGATGGGTGGGACGTCGAGATCGGGGATTCAGCAATCGGGGATTTTCAAATCGGGGCAGTCGACCCAGGAATCTTATGGACAAACGATAGCCAGGGCTTTTACTTTTTGATTAGTGATTATGGAAATACCGGCGTCTATTATGGTTCGATTGAGGGAGCCATGTATCCCTCCATCCTCGATGCCCAGCATATATACGGTCTGACTATAGATCCGGAAAGCCATCGTGCCGTCGTGGCCATCAGCACTTCCGTTCATCCGGGCGACCTGTTTACTTATAACCTGACAAATGGAGATAAAGAACAAATCAGCTTTGTAAATGAAGATTTTTTGAAGGATAAGCATGTATCTTTAGCTGAACCGATTTCGTTTCCAGCTGCCGACGGCCTTACGATTCACGGCTGGATCATAAAACCGGCCCGTCTTGATGAAAATCAAAAATACCCACTCATCCTGGAAATTCATGGCGGCCCGCATATGATGTATGCCAATACCTATGTTCACGAATTCCAGACATTGGCTAATGAAGGGTATGCAGTTTTGTTCACAAACCCCCGTGGAAGTAAAGGGTATGGCCAGGATTTCGTCAATGCTTGCCGAGGGGATTATGGAGGCATGGATTATAGCGACCTAATGGCTGGTGTTGATTATGCTTTAGCTACATATGATTTTATAAACGCGGAAGACTTGGGGGTATCCGGTGGAAGTTACGGCGGGTTCATGACAAATTGGATCGTCGGTCATACGAACCGCTTCAAGGCTGCTGTAACCCAGCGCTGCATCAGTAACTGGTTAAGCTTTTATGGTGTCAGCGATATCGGCTATTATTTTACAGAGTGGGAAATCGGGGGAGATATCGTTCATTCTGCCGAAAAGCTTTGGCACCACTCCCCTTTAAAATATGTGGGTAATGTGGAAACTCCATTATTGTTACTTCATGGCGAACGTGATTATCGCTGCCCGGTAGAACAAAGCGAGCAATTTTTCGTTGCATTGAAGCGACAAAACAAAGAAGCGGTCCTCGTAACCTTCCCAGATGAAACTCATGAAGTGTCGCGCAGTGGATCACCGAAGATGCGGCTTGGGCATATTGAGGAAATCAAAGGATGGTTCAATAAATATTTTTAAAAACAAAGATGCTGTCCCAAAAGTCGCAAAATGACTTTTGGGACAGCACCTCCTTGTTCTCCCTTCATAAGAAGATCACGATGCAAATATTCGCGCAAACATTTTTCGCTTCTCTTTTCATCTCAGAGGAATATGACCGTTCCGTCATGGTTCGTAATATATTCACCGATTTCGAGCTTTTTTAGGTACTTTATGTGAATAAATTCTTGTACCTTCTTATATTCGATTCCCTCCACTAAATTTACTCATAGCCTCACTCTAATAATAATCATTTAAACATAGAAAACACTAAATTGTTCATTAAATAATTGAACATCCTTACAGGAATAAAACGACTCCGCCTATCCCATATACTCATCATTCGTGCGGTTCTTGAACATCCTCTTCGAAAAATGCCTCCATAATTCCCTGTCCAATCTTCTGGCTGATTGGATGAGAGTTTGTCTTGGCATTCGGGACTACTACTGAAAAAGCTACTTCAGGACTGTCGTAGGGAGCATACCCCACCAGTGTCAGGTTGTTCGTCGGTTTGTCTGTATATGTCTTTCGTAATACAGGATCATAATAAAAGGATTGTGCCGTCCCCGTTTTACCGGCTATTTTATAGCTTTTGTATGGATGTTTATTGAAATGGGAGGCAGCGCTCCCGCCTTGTTCGTGAAACACTTTACGGAACCCCTCTTGCACGCGTTCAATCTTTTGTTTATCCATGTCAATGCGATTTAGATAAACTGGGGAGACGCTTTGGAAAACAACAGGATTTTGGTCTTCCATGTCCTGTTCGCGGACCTCCTTAAGAAGATGTGGCTGGACCCTATATCCTCCATTAGCGATGGTCGATATGTATTGCGTCAGTTGCATGGGAGTATAAGTATCATATTGGCCGATTGTAAAATCCAGCAAATGGCCTGGGGACCCACCTTGGCCGCGATATCCGCTGGCTTCATTCGGGAGGTCGATTCCTGTCTTAACCCCAAGCCCGAATTGATTGAAATAATAGCGAAACGTTTCAAATGCATTTGAATCCAGCGGCAGTTTCATGTTTCTATAATAGGTCTTCCCAAGCATACTCATAGCCGTCTTGAACATATAGACGTTGGAGGATTGCTTCAAGGCAGTCAAGTCATTGACCATCCCCATCGTTCGTACTGACTTCTTGACTGGGGTACTCAGCAAGTAGATAGGCTCATCCAGGAAAGACTGACCAAGTTGGATGGCGCCGCTCTCATACCCGGAAAGTACTGTCGCCCCCTTTACAGATGACCCCATTTCAAAAGATGAGTTGACAGTGCCAAGGGCATGATCAGTCGCTACCCACTTGCCGTTGACTTCTTTAATCTGTTTTCCAACCATAGCCAGAACTTCTCCTGTAACGGGATTCATCATGACGACAAAGGCCTTATTTAGGAATGCCCCCCCTCCATTCCTCTTAGCATTAATCAATTCAGCAGTGAGTATCTTTTCTACCTTCTCCTGTAAACCCATATCAATAGTCAGTATCAGGTCCTTACCAGGCTTACCAGCTGAGACCTCATGAGTTCCAATAATGTTTCCTTTTCTATCCGTTTCAATTTCCGTCACGGAATTCGTGCCCCTGAGGACATCTTCATATTGGTATTCCAATTGGCTTTTTCCTACCCGGTCATTCCGGCTGTAACCTCTAGATAGGTAACCGTCGACCCCCTCTTTCGGTATCCCTTCATCTCGAGACGTCGTGCTTCCTAATACGGAACGAAATAATCCTCCATACGGATATGTCCTTTCCCAATCTGTCAAAATATCCACTCCAGGAATTTCAGACAGCGTCTCACTCACTCGGGCTAATTCTTGATAGGTTACATTTTTGTCCTTGATTGGCTGAGGAGTATAGGCATAGCCCTTCTTCATTTCTCTTAAGATGGCAAGAACCTTCATTTCACTATTTCCGATGTCTTTTAAATCGGATTCAACAATTCGGTCCAGCTGTCTCTGATAAATATCATTATTTGTCAGCTCTTGGTTCTGCAGCTCCTTGTCTGTCAGTTTCTTCAGTGCTTTCTTAGGACGGGTCACAATCCAATAATCTTTCATGTCCCTTTCTGTAATCTTGTCTGTTTTGACCGATATATACGCTGACAGTTTCGTAGCAATTTCCAGCAGTTCCTGATCTGTTTCATTTCCGGTTTTCGTAAAGATAATGATGTTTGACGCTTCATTATCGACAATCACTTGATAGTTCCTGTCGTATATTTTCCCTCTTGACAGGTGATGCCTCACTTCTCTCATATTGGTACCATTCACTCTCTTTTCATACATATCCCCTTGATAGAGCTGGACAAAAGCTATTCTGAATATAAGAACGGCAAACAATGCAAACACAAGGGTCGTAATAATAAGCATCCTGGTCGATTCCATCCGCTTTTTTTTAGTCCTCTGCCGATTTCCCAACGTCCTGTTCCCTCACTTTCCCCCTATTTTTTTCATTTCGCATCGTCAGACTGACACAAGCTATGCCTACGGTACAAAATAAACCAAGTGTAAGAGGCTGAGGAAAAATAGTGTATATCACACTGCTGATAATCATCACCTGAATATGTATGGATCTCATTGGTCCCTCCATTCACTCATCCTGCACACAACTTCATTTTAATTGGTTGGTTCCAACCATTAGCTTACGAAAAAATTCAGCTGACTTTCTTTATTCATTCTCCGCTAAGTACTGATCCAGCACAGGCTTTATTTTCGCGGTTACATAGTGGCTTCCCCCGCGATTTTTCACATCCTCCACAATGGCTGTGAGCAAGATAGATGGACTTTTTGTATCAAACACGACCACAAAGCCATTTTCCATCCCGTCTTCGCCTTTCTTGCTCTTCAGCTCAGCTGTCCCCGTTTTTGCAGCCAGTACCTCTTTTGCCGTCTTAAGATTATGGGCAGTCCCCGTATCACGCTCCACCACCTGAATCAGTGCCTTTTGGACGGTTGAAGCAACCTCACTGGATATGACGGGTTTGTCGATAGGCTTATTGTTTTCTTCCTTTATCAAAACAGGCAGCACCATATTTCCGCCCTTCACAAACGGTGTAAACGCAGTCCCTAAATGGACAACTGACATCAGGACTTCACCCTGTCCATAGGCGGAGTCAGCAAGTAAGACTTCATTCTCGATTCCATCATTGGATAGCTGACTCTTTTTCAAATGAATCGGCAGCTGGAAATCCTCCTGGAACCCAAATGCCGAAGCATTCTTCTCAAATTTGGCAGCTCCCATTTCCAGAGCTTCCTGAGCGAAATAGATATTATCGGAATAGGCCAGTGCATCAACCATGTCCACCGGACTTGCTTCCTTAACACGGGTGACAAAATAGCCTCCCCAGCTGTTGTCCTTCCTCCACTGCAAGCCGGATATTTCTCGTTTCTTCTCCGGGAATGTCGTTCCGGCGGTGAGTCCGGAGGCTGCAGTAATTGCCTTGAAGGTTGATCCTGGTGCATACAAGCTGGAGAAGCGGTTCAAGAATGGAAGCTTCGGGTTTTCACTGTATGCCTTCCACTGGTCTTCCGTCATCCCGCTCACCATTAAATTCGGGTCGAAGGATGGATAGCTGACGAGCGCTAACATTTCTCCGGTCACAGGATGGATCGCTGACACCGCGCCCGCATCTTGCTTCATCGCTTCATACATGTTACTCTGCAATGCAGCATCGATCGTCAGATTTATGTTTTTACCATTGATGACATCCACTTTTTTAAGAATGCTTTTCTGTTCACCTTTCTCGTTCTTAATTTGAATGATGCCGCCCTTCTTTCCTCTTAACTGCTTTTCATATACTTGTTCCAATCCCGACTTACCGATGTAATCTCCTGAAGTGTATTCATGGCCGGCGTCCTTTTCAAGGTCTTCACTCGTTGCTTGCTTCACATACCCAATCAGATGGGCAGCTCGATCTTTTTCAGGATAATACCTTATCTTTTTCGTTTGGAAATATACTCCCGCTAAATCCTCATCCATGCTTTCCGGCTGAAACTCTGCAGGCATGACAGCAATCGGGACGAAGATATCTTCTGTCACCCACTTTTGCTCAAGCGCCTGTTGAAAGCGTTGTTCTGGAATCTTGAAATAAGCGCTTAGCTTACTTATTTCAGCTTCCTTGGACTCTCCAAGCTTCCCGGGGATGATCCCCATTTCATACACATCTTTATCTAGGGCGAGCGGGTTACCATTTCGGTCAAGGATATCGCCCCGTTGCGGCAAAAAGGACTGAGCGCTGACCTTATCTCCTTTTTCCATCCCAGCGAAGATCAAAGACGGATCCCACTTTATTTTCCATACATCCCCATTCTCTGTTTTCTCTTCTATAAAAAAAGTTTGATAGGACGCTGTCACTTCTCCAAGAAATGTATTGATTTTCACCTTGAAGATTCCTTTATACGTCTCGCTATCATCTTCGTAAAGCAACTCTTTGGATAAAACTTCAATTGAAGAAGTCTCAATACCCGAAAAAATCGCATGATACTTTTCGGTAAAACTCTTTTTCGAATAATCGTATGTTTCCAAATCTCCTTCTGCAATAAGTTTTAACATTTCCTCGTAGTTTTGTTGGGAAAATTGTCTGACATATTCATTAAAAACTTCTTCCGGGGTAGCCTTGTTCGCTTTAAGATAATGCCATAGAGGCAGTACTCCAACTGTCAATGCTACAACTAGCACCAATATGATTATTTTTTTCATCGTTTTTCACTCTTCCTCATATATGCCTGATTTGCAATTTTAAATTCCGACGAAAATAAAGCATAAAATTTACCATGTTGGTCTCAATCAGATCAACCATCTTAATGAACTCTTTCCAACTTGGTGAATATTTAAAGATTTTTATCATCTTCGTTCACTAAATGCTTTGGCTTCGTTATACCTTTCAAAAATGTTTACTAATTGTTCACAATAAATAACCAATGGAAAGAACTATTCCTGCACCTCCCCTCCAGTTTACAAATACATAACTATTACACGTGTAGTTTTTTAAAGTATTACACATGTAAGATTTCCAGTCAATACAATTATGCTTAATGTACTCACTGCAAAATATTGAACTTACACTTGTAAGTTTCATGGCTAAAAATCATTTTACCGAAATATCGCTTCTTAAAATATGGATAGGTAGACTTGAAGAATCAAGGCATATAAAATGAAAATGACATATATGATCATGAAGGTGTTTTACGTCCTCATCTAGTTGCATTGACTTCTAAAAATATGAACAATATAATTAAATTATTACAATCGTAATTTTAAGGATGGTTAAATAATATGAAAAAAACACCCCAAATTTCAGAAGCAGAGCTTGAAATTATGAAAATAATTTGGAAACACCCTAATATCAATACCAATGAGGTGATTGAAAAGGTATCCAAAACTAGTAAATGGAGCCCTAAAACCATTCAAACAATGTTATTAAGGCTTATAAAAAAAGGGGCATTGAATCATTATAAGGAAGGTCGTGTATTCGTTTATACACCAAACGTTGATAAAAGTGATTATTTGGAAATTGAGAGTCGCAGTTTTTTAGAACGTTTTTATAATGGAACGTTAAATTCTATGGTATTAAACTTTTTGGAAAAAGATAGGATGTCAGAGGATGAAATTAATGAGCTGTATCAAATTTTAGAAAAACGTATGAACAGAAAGAAGGAATAACATGAGCAGCTCTTTCTTTACTTTCTTTCTCATCAGTAATATCACATTGTCTCTCATTTATTGCATGATCCTTCTCATAAAAAAGCTATTAAAAATACAAATAACTGTAAATACCCAATATTATATCAGCGTCATTTCCCTATTGTTATTGATTGTTCCTTTTATCCCTTTTCATTTTCTAAAAACAAATTCTTTTTTTGATTGGATGATAAACTTAGGTGCAAGCAATCCAAAGTTAGCGAATATCCATTCTGCAGGTAAAACATCAACAACAAGTGTTCAAAATGCAAATTGGCTACAAGATTTTTCCCTGTCAATTGAACAATCACCTTTCCGAATGATGGATTCTATTTTTTTCATAGTATGGATATCAGGAATGATTTTTATCCTTTTGGCTACTTTATATAGCAATCTAAGAATTTATAAGATAAGAAAAAACCTACAAGTAATAGAAAACAAGGAGTTATCCACGCTTTTTTATACATGTAAAAAGGATATACATTTTAATAAAAAAGTGGTCTTGGGGTATTCCTCATTGATAAAATCACCCATTACTTTTGGTGTCATCACTCCATATATTGTCATACCAAAAGATATTTCCATGCTTTCTACGGAAGAGATGAAATGTATACTGCTTCACGAGTTGTATCATTGTAAACGAAGAGATATGCTAGTGAACTATTTCATGTGTCTAGCTAGAACTGTATATTGGTTTAATCCTCTCGTATGGTATTTCTTGAATGAAATGAAAACCGAGATGGAGATTTCATGCGATTATGCAGTTTTAAGATCGCTGGATGATGAGTCACATCTAAAATATGGTGAGGTTATTTTAAAATTCGCATCTCTTTCCAAACGTACATCATCTTTGTTAGTGGCTTCGGAAATTAGCAGGTCTTACAAACAAGTAAAAAGGCGTATTGTCAAGATCAGTGATTTTCGGGTTGAATCAAATATGCTAAAGATGAAAAGTGCTCTAGTATTCATCTTTTTTTTAGCGATCATTTTGATGAGTATTCCTTCTTTATCTGTATTGGCCCTGAGCAAAGAAAAAGAAACACATCCTCTTTCTTATACTAATGTAGTGTATAAGGATTACAGCCGCTTTTTCGATAAACTTACGGCAAGTACTGTAATATACGACACCAAGATGAAGCAGTATACGATATACAACAAGGAAGAAAGCACTACCAGGTTTCACCCTACTTCCACTTATAAAATATTCAGTGCATTGTTCGCTCTTGATTCCGGGATTATTTCAAGGGACAATTCCCAAATGACTTGGGATGGGACCTTATATCCATATGAGGAATGGAATAAAGATCAAGATTTATTCTCAGCAATGGAAAGCTCATCCTCATGGTATTTTCAAAAACTCGATCACCAGATAGGAAAAAGGAAATTACAAAATTACTTTGAACAGATACAATATGGAAATCGCGATTTATCGGGCGACTTATCTAATTATTGGCTTGACGGTTCACTAAAAATTTCTCCTGTCGAACAGGTGGATATGTTGAAAAAATTTTATGATAATGAATTTTCTTTTGAACCATCTAATATTCAAACTGTGAAAGACTCCTTGCTTTTAGAAGAATCCAATGGCAATCTGTTATCCGGAAAAACGGGGACGACAGCTGTAAACGGGGAAAATATAAGTGGCTGGTTTGTAGGATATGTAGAAACTTCAGATAATACCTTTTTCTTCGCCTTTCACATTCAAGGTGAAAAGGATTCAGGTGGAAGCAATGTTGCTGAGATGGCACTTTCCATCTTGGAGAAGGAGCATATTTATCAATCCGCATTCTGATCGATACGATTTTTTTCATTTCTCGATATAAGCTCCAAGATTAGAGCATGTTTTGTTGCTGCGGGCCAAAACATGCTCTTATTTTTCTTTTTTTGCTGTATTTTCCCTTACTGTATTATATGAGGAAAGACTCTTATGATGGGATTCATCTTCTTGCGCCTTACTATCAGCACCATACCAACTCCATGACCAAGAGGACGTGCGGTGGAGCCCTTCGACGTGAACGCCTTGGGGCACCCTCACCTGTCCCGCTGCTCCCGCAGGCATCTCGTACTTCTGCTCCAAGGAACCCGAAATAGTTTCGTTTTAAAAACAACAATCTATACGAAATGAGCCTAAACAAAAGAAAAAAAGAGACATCATAGTTGTCCCTTTTTACACCTTTATCCAAACCCCTCACCATACTCCTACCGTTAACCACTCTAAGATGGGAGAGAATTCAATGATTTTGTATTGGCCATAGCAGTACTAGATCGACTGCTTCACACTCGGATCGACAGCACATTTCAATATTTTAATGGGTGATGCGTCCATTAAATGCCCCTTATTCTCTGCCAACAGGCAATGGAATTTCGTCCTTTTCCTTATCTAAAAGTGTAAAGAATTATATCCATAATCAGCTAAATGAATCGAAGAATAGACCAAGTCGCCTTGGCACCCTTTGCTAAACAGACTCTTTTATTTTTAGTGCTGTATTTGATCTCTATCCTCGGAAATCGAGCTTAGGGCAATGCCCGCCTCCGAACTTGTTTGTTTGTGTATGGCAAGATCCCCTAAAGCAACGATACCGAGCAGCTTGCCATTTTCGACAATAGGAAGTCTCCTGATTTGTTCATTACCCATTAACTCTTCCGCTTCGTCCACTGACATATCGGGAGTGCCCGTTATAAGATGAGTGGAAATCACGTCGGTTATTCTGGTTGAATTCGGTTTTTTTCCGGCAACACAGCGAAGCACGATATCCCTATCGGTGATGACGCCGACCAACTGGCCACTATCCAAGACAGGAATGATACCCACATCATGGTCCTTCATTTTTACGGCTGCCTCATAAATATTATCTTCCACTGTACAAAAGTCCACATCCGTAGACATAATATCCCTTAAAGTAGTCATGGAAATCCCTCCATTATTCACGCGTTTCTTGTTTATTGTTGACTATAGGAAAGATATTATTCAGCTTGATGCAAGGTTCATTCCACATACTTCCCATGATCGGGCTTTGCCAACGAGTCGAATTCCCTTGATAGCTTCGATAGCCCACTATCCAATTCTTCCCCATCGACAGGATACCCGTGCCCCGTTACAGCCGCCTTGGGCTTCAATGCTGCCAGCACGCTCACAGATTGCTTAGCCGACTCCCAATCGGTTGTCAAATAACGCGGCGGGCCTGATATTTCCCTTTCCTGGGTGAAAACCTTATATAAAGAATCTTGCCTGACATTCACAAAAGCATCCCCTGCAATCAGACTACGATCACTTTCCCGAAAAAGTGAAATATGACCTTTGGTGTGACCCGGGGTATGGATCCATTTCCATCCGTCAAGAAATGGGATAGACTGGTCGTCTGGAAGGGGTTGAACTTTTTCGTCCAGATTGATTCCTTCATTCGGAAACATCCAAGAAATCTTGGCAACCATTCCCCCTTCTACAGATGGGTCAGGCTCAGGGTAACTTTCTTGTCCCGTCAAATAAGGCATTTCTTTTAGGTGGGCATAGACAGGCACCTCCCAATGTTCCATCAGTTCGATCAATGCACCAACATGGTCGAAATGGCCGTGGGTCAATATTATGGCTGCCGGTGGATGGTTCGGTCCGTATATGGCTTCTGCGGTCTTCTTTATTACCTCCGCTGAACGTGGCATTCCGGCATCGACCAATACCCATTCATCCCTTTTCGGAAGCCCTAAAAAAATGACATTGACGATTTGAACCGTTAGACAATAAATACCCTCCCTAACTTTCCTGACATCCCCATTGCTCATTGATGTCATTGGCAAAATTTTTTCATTCAAATGGTGATCATCCATGTTTAAACCTCCTGATTTGGACATATTGTCGTTAGATTACCCTTTACATGAAAATAAAAACCAGCCTATAATTTTTTATAGGCTGGTTTTCATTAATAAACATCCTTCCGGGTAAAAGCGGCAAACGAGACGAGTAAAGCAAGCAGCCACCAGACGAGAAGCGTTATGACGGAGGATAAAAGGGTCATCCCCTCGATTGGCGGCGCCGAACCGCTAATGTAGGTGGTCAACTTCAAATTCACCATGAAGAAATATTTTGCTGATTCCCATGAAGAAACCATATTGTTCAGGATAGCTCCTGAAATCAAGGCTGCTAGCATGATACCCATTCCTGCCGGTGTACTGCGCACGAGGACCGATAGCATGAACGAAAGCGTTCCTATCACGACCGCAACCAACCATACAAGTCCCAAATCCATCAAAAGGAATTTCCATTGTTCCACTAGCCTTACTTGGCTGACATCCACATCTGCGCCGTTCAATTCGAATCCGGTAATCACCGGGGCCGCCCAGCCTTGATAGCCAAAAACAAGACCAGATAATAAATAGGACAATGAGGCTGTCATCGCCACGATAATCGATACCGACAACAATAAGGTTATATATTTGCTCATTAAGATTTTCCACCGCTTCACTGGCCGTGTCAGCAGAAGTTTAATCGTCCCTTGACTATTTTCCGAGGAAACTAAATCGCTTGCTACAATCATGATGAGCAATGGAATGAACAAATCGATGGCATTTTCCAAAAACATGCGGGTAAAAGTGGCAGCCCCTGGTTCTGAGGGGTTTATATCGTGATCAAGGTAATACTGCTGCTGCTTCAGTCCCACTTCGAGCTGTTCACGCCACTCATCAAGCATCCTATTTGAGCTTAAGCGATTTTGTGTATCAATGATCTGCTGCTGAAGGGCAGCTCGCCAATCGGTAGTACCTAACTTCTCCTTCTGCTCTTCCGCTTGCTTATATTGTGCGTACGTAAACATCAGCACCAAAATCCCGACGATGATCCCAATTATGACCAATCGTTTTTTTGCCAACAACTTCATCATTTCATTCTGGATCAGGTTATTCAATACCAGCACCCCCGCCGCCGGTTACTTGTAAAAATAATTCTTCAAGGCCCGGGAGCTTCCGGTTCATTTCATGCACCTTCACTCCTGCCCGGATAAGGGCCGCATTCCATTCAGGTGTTTCAAGTTCATCGTAAGCGGTAATGATGTATTTTTGGTCCATGCTCACTTCCGTGAACCCACTTAGGATTTCCAGTCCTTTTTGGACTGGCTCAACCCTCCACAAAATCCTCTCTTGTGTAGCTAATAGCCTTTCCACAGTATCCGTCTGAATTATTTGTCCATTTTTTATGATGGCAACCCGGTCACAAAGCTGCTGGATTTCACCTAATAAATGTGATGATACGAGAACACTCATCCCTTCTTCTTCAGCCAATTTCCTGATGAACTGACGCATTTCCCGGATCCCTGCAGGATCAAGGCCATTGGTCGGTTCATCCAAAATCAACAGCTTCGGACTATTCAGCATGGCCTGTGCAATTCCCAACCGCTGCCTCATTCCTAGCGAATAGGTCTTCACTTTATCATGAATTCTCGCTTGCAGGCCGACCAGCTCTACAACCTCGCTTATTCTTTGCTTACCCACTTCAGGCAGCATTCTGGCAAAGTGAAGCAAATTATCCCAACCACTCAAAAATGGGTAAAGTTCTGGATTTTCAACGATACAGCCCATATATTGCATCGCCTTCGTGAAATCCTTGCGTACATCAAACCCGCAAATTCGGATGGATCCCGCAGTTGGCTTAATGAGTCCAACCAGCATGCGTATGGTCGTCGTTTTACCGGCCCCATTCGGCCCTAAAAAGCCAAAAACCTCGCCTTCAATCAGGTCGAAATCGATTCCTTTAATAATTTCCCTGTCGCCAATCTTTTTTTTCAAGCCTTTGACAGACAATGTCACCTGTTTCATCGTTCCTCATCCTCCCACTTTATTAAAGGAGCAACCCTATCTGCTATTAAACGATACCCTTTCTTATTAGGGTGAAAATTATCCGTATACAAATAATCATTAACAGACAATTGGAAAAGGTCAAAGGTCGGCACGAAAATGGCATTTTTATAGTGGGCCACGACTTCTGCCGTATCATTATTCCAATCCCTAACAATTCGGTTCGTATCCAGATCATCATCCAATTCTATAAACGGATTATATAAACCAAGCAAAAAAATGGTAGCTTTATCATTGACTTGATTGATATTCTTAAAAATGCCATTTAAGTTTTCCATATATTTCTGTTGTGATTCTGCGATGACCTGACTATCATAATCAATCAGCGTCTGACCTTTCTGAAATAAGTCATTGCCGCCAATTGTCAGTAAAATAACATCGGCCGCCTTGATTTGGCGCCTCACTTCCGTTTGCTTGACTTGCTGCACTAATTCTTCTGAAACTTGTCCATTGATGCCGAGGTTGTGAATGATCGGTTTATGCTTATATTCACTCTCCAAATCTTCTAAAACAAGTCCGACGTATCCTTTTCCTGACTCATCACCTGTACCTCGTGTGAGCGAATCACCCAATGCCACGACCGTAAAGTCATTAGGCAGATCCTTTTTGTTGGGGACCGCTTCATTTGCTCCCATATCAGAAGATTTCTTTCCATAATGATCAAAAATCGTCCATCCGAGACAAAATAAAAAAAACAGTCCTACAACCGCTGAAACTATCGTAGTAACCAACACTTTGGTTTTGCTCAAGAACACTCATCCTTCCCTTCATTCTCTACTTTCCATTAAATCATATTATTTCCAAAAACAAAAAACTGATTGCTCCCGAATTAAAAAAATCAACATATCCCCTTAAACGCTCGGACTCCCGAGCAGGTGCAGATGGCTCACGAACCGCCTCTGGAAAGCTGATTGGCCTGCAGTAAAATGAAAACAAAAAACTGCAGACATCCCCCAGTACTTCCAAGGTCGTCTGCAGCGGTCTTCAAGAATGGAATACCATTACATTTCTAATTTGTCGGCTTTTATCCTTGGCACTTTATGTTCATTATCCAATCTCATAAGCCAGATTGTAAGCAGCATGCCAATCAGGGTAAGTACCCCGTAGAAGAAATACACTGCATATATACCTGAATGATCCAGGATGATTCCGCCAGTAAAGGTGCTGAACCAATTTCCCAATCCATTGCCGATTGCCGAATAAAGCGTAATGGCCGTAACGGTAATATGGGCTGGGACAACTTTGCGGATATACTGTAAGGCTGCAGGAATGAATAGGCCCAATGAAAACCCTTGGATGACCGAAGTCACGTATACCGTAGCTAAACTCGGTTCGCTAAAATACAGTCCCCAGCGAATCAACGAGCCTGCTCCAGCCAATAAAGTAATGGGAAGCAAGCCTATTCTATGAATCCAACTGCCCGCCATTCTCATGAACGGGATTTCCGACAATACAGCCAGGAGGAAGGCAATTCCGATTCCAGTATATGTCCCGCCTCTCGCCTCAACAAATAAACCATAATATACGTTATTTGCCAAATTCGGACCAAAGAGCAGGAATGTTATCGCAAGGAATATTAGGAATCTCTTCATTTTGAACAATTCTTTCATCCCGCTGAAAACCTTCACCTTTCCTTTAGGCGGCTCTTCCGGCAACCGGAGTGCTAGAATGGCCGCAACCAATAGACCAAAGAAAAAGGCGTAAAATATAACCGCTGGACCAATGAACGATTCAGATAGCTTTCCCATCATAAAAACGGCCACACCAAAACCGAGTGAACCGAATAAACGGATTTTCCCATAATTCGATTTGATTCTTGTCGTGTATTGAAGCGTGATGCTATCCGAGACGGGAATGATGGCGCTTTGAAAGACAGCCAACGCAATCGCAACGGCGACTAAAAGTAAATAGGGCTCGAACAGCAAGTACCCTAACCCGAATACACCAGCAAGTAATGAGGTCAATGCCAGTATTTTTGCAGGTTTTCCGCTCCAATCACAGACAATTCCCCAAATGGGCTGAAATAGGATCATCACGATCGGTCCTACAGACATAATCGATCCTATTTCAAGACCGGACAAGCCGGCTTCGTTGGCTAAATAAACGCTTAACAGCGGCGTTAAACTTCCAACAGCAAAAAAAGAAAATAGGTAAAACACCTTTAAACTTACAATATTAGCTCGTATTTGTTTTTCCAAATCCAGTTTCCCCCATGCAGTCATCTTCTCCCGCGACAACCGTTGCCTTCTCCAATTTTACTGATATTCCCATTCATGAAAAACGCCTCAACGTCCATAGGCATGATTAGGCCGGCACCAGACATATTCCGGCCTATTGGGCGGATGATTCGTTCATGATTTACGGGGCCAAGCGTACTTTACAGGTTTAATCGGAAGCACGATCTTAAAGACCGTACCTTTATTGACCTCGCTTTCAACAAAGACTTTTCCCAAATGGTTTTCAATGATTTTGAAGCTGATCATCAAGCCTAAGCCATTTCCCGATTTTTTTGTGGTGAAAAACGGTTCCCCCAGTTTCCTTAGCTGCTCAGGCGGCATTCCCTTTCCTGTATCGATTATCGAGATTTGCACGTTTTCCTCTTTACGTTCAGCCATGACTTTAATGGCTCCACCACCTGGCATCGCTTCCATCCCATTTTTAATGAAATTGAGAAACACTTGTTTTATCCGATTCTCATCACAATTAACGAGTATTTCTTCATGGATGCCAACGAGTTTAAGCGATACGTGCTTCTTTCTTGCATCAAACTCCGTCAGTGATAAAACATTTTCAATGATTTTCACGATATTCTTCGTTTCCAAATTCAAGGACTGCGGTTTGGCCAATTGCAAGAACTCTTCCACGATCTCATTGACCCGATGGATTTCATCGAGAATGATCTCGAGATATTCCAACCTGGTTTCGTCCGTTTCGTCTAGTTGCAGGTATTCCGTATACCCTTTCATGGAAGTCAGCGGATTCCTGATTTCATGTGCAACGCCAGCAGCAAGCTGCCCAACTGCCGCCAATTTATCCTGCCGATGAAGCATCTCTTCCGTTTGCTTACGCTCTGTTATATCATACCGGATGGATAAAAACTGAAAAGGCTTTCCATTCACTCCGAAAAACGGAACGATGGTTGTATCCACCCAATAGAAGCTCCCATCCTTTGCCTTGTTCCTGATTTCCCCCTTCCAAACCTTCCGATCATGGATGGTTCGCCACATCTCCTCGAAGAACTCCTTGGAGTGAAGCCCCGAATTGACCAACCTATGAGTCTGGCCGATCAATTCATTTCTTTCATATCCGGAAATCTCTGAGAACTTTTCATTCACATCGATAATGACACCTTTTGCATCCGTGATGGCAACGATTGAGGACTGATCGATGGCATATTGCATATCCTCTAGTTCCTGTATGGATCCCATCAAGTCATTTTCCGCCTTTTTCCGTGGCGAGATATTTGAACAGATTGAAATATATTGATAAGGTTTACCCTTTTTCATAAACGGAACGATGGTTGTATCCACCCAATACGTATCGCCGGTTTTAGTTCGATTGCAGATTTCACCATTCCATGTCTGCCCCTGGCCAATCGTGACCCATAGATCTGTGAAAAACTCTCTTGAATGGTAGCCTGAATTGATGATGGAATGATTCGTGCCGATTAGTTCCTGCTCTTCATATTGCGATATTTCCATGAACTTTTCGTTCACATAAGTGATGGTCCCTTTTGCATCCGTGATAGCGACGATTGCAGATTGATCTAACGCATGCCTGATATCATTCACCGTATTATCACTTTTTGCCAAACGCCGACCAACGATCGTACTTGAACCAATCAGGCTGGCAAGGATGAACAAAGAAACTAAGCAGACTAGGTAAAGCATGAATGGGGTAAGTTGTACAAAATCCCCCCGCTCGTCCTTACCGTCGACCGGTATCGGTATCACCCGCAACAAAAGATAATACCCTTCAATGATCGCCCCGCCCATCATCAATGTGCTCAGCGGCTTTAATGATGATTGACTGACCCTTTTAAAGTAAAAGAAGATGACGAGCGCTGTTGCAAAAATGCTAAAAATGATGAGCAGCGTACTCACAAGCAAATACGGGTTATATTGTACGGAGTGATTGATGGTTAAAATGCTCATCATATAATTAGACAATAATGCCATCGTAAACATAAAACTGCAGAAAGTGATTTGCAGCAATTCTGTTTTATACGAAATGGCCAGTAGCCCCACCGCAGCGAGCGATATCGCCAATAGTAATGAAAATAATATTGTAGAAAAGTTGTATGATGCAACTCCTGAATTATCGAGTGTAAATATGATCACCAAATTAAGTGTCCATAGGGCCACCCCCATCGAACAGCTGCTTCCTATGTATAAAAGGCGCTTATACTTCTCGACCGACAGGAATGTTGTCAATAAATCCAATGCCGTATAACAGGCCATTATGATTAAAAGTGCCGCTATCATAAACAGGATGGGATTTAATGCTACGATTGAATGTTCCATTATTGCAATGATCACCTCGTTCTCCTATATTGTAATGGAAAATTACAGTGACTCAAAGGTTTTTATTTCCTTTCACCCACGTCTCTTTCGTCAGACCCGTTCCAGCTGAAATTGAGACTTTCTTTCATAAAATCAAAAAAAATAGAAATACTATTCTTTTGTATAGAGTAAAATAGAAAAAGGACAAAGCCCGACGACCGTCCAATCAAGCTTTTTCGATGCGGTGTATATTTTATGACCAAAATAATTATACAGAAAATATATTAAATATGAATGTTAATTTCTTTATTTAATGATCCCTATATGTTTATAATTAAATTGAGACGTATAGAGCGAAGGAGTGAGAGGCATGATTATGTCAGACCTGGCAGGAGCAAGCACAGCGGAAATTATGCAAAAAAAGACCCAGCATAAAAAATTGACGCTAAGACAAATTTTACAGAGAGGTCTTTTGATTACGATCGGCGCAGTTTTGATGGCTGTCGGCCTCGAGATTTTTTTGGTACCGAATAATGTTATCGATGGGGGAATAACAGGGATTTCGATTATGTTATCCTACATAACTGGTTGGAAGCTCGGTATCTTCCTTTTCATCTTGAATCTCCCTTTCTTTTTTATCGGGTATAAACAAATTGGAAAAACCTTCGCATTATCTACCCTGTATGGAATTTTAGTCCTTTCCATAACTACTACATTGCTTCATCACGTACCAGCATTCACACAAGATATCCTCTTAGCATCCGCTTTTGGCGGAATGATTCTTGGCATTGGTGTCGGAATGGTCATTCGATATGGCGGCTCATTGGATGGTACGGAAATACTGGCCATCCTCGCCAGCAAAAAGCTCCCTTTTTCCGTTGGAGAGATTGTGATGTTCTTTAATTTATTCATCCTTGGGAGTGCCGGTTTCGTTTTCTCTTGGGATCGTGCCATGTACTCGATCATTGCGTATTTCGTAGCCTACAAAACGATGGATATCGTTATCGCTGGTTTGGATGAATCCAAATTCGTATGGATCATCAGTGATGAGTTCGGTGATATTGGAGACGCAATCATGCACCGCCTTGGAAGGGGCGTAACCTTTTTGGCTGGTGAAGGCGCTTATTCCGGGGATGATAAAAAAGTTATCTTTTGTGTAATCAACAGGCTTGAGGAAGCAAAGCTTAAGGATATCGTGAAAAGCTTTGACCCGTCTGCCTTCCTTGCCGTGGGTGACATCGCGGAAGTTCGCGGGGGCAGGTTCAAGAAAAAGGATATTCATTGAACTTTTCAATTACCCTTCCTGCTTTTTTCCAGGATTCTAGGCAAAAAGATAAAAAAAGCTGAAGGGAATTCCCTTCAGCTTTTTTTATCTTTTAATAATTTCTGGGATTGTTGATCGCTTGAAGCATTCTGGTTCCGGGTTTCATCTCACTGCTGCATAGCGGACAAACATGTTCATCATTACTTGTAAAGTTATCGCGGATCCACCCTTTGCAATCTTCTGATGTACATTCCCATACCTTTGTTTCTTCAGGAATGATTTCTTCCGTATTATTTCTTCTATACATATATCTCACTCCTTAGAATTTGAATTGACTCCGTCCTGCATAAAAGCTTTCAAGCCATAAAGATAAAAGAAGAATAGATGGCGAATAATCTAAATAATTGTGAGTGTTACTCATGCTTATTCTCCACACTCAACCTCGCAAGTTTCAAGAAGTTGAATATAGGACCATGAATTTTTAATATCTCATTATCCATTATAACATATAAAGCTGTTAATAATTGAGTAAAGATCGTAAAGAAGAGATGATTCTGTAAATAATACTTTCAAAGGCCAGATAAATCTGAAGCAAAGTCCCGATTACCCTCGAGGTATTCGGGACTTTGCTGAGTAAGAATCCATTCCATATGGTTCTTCCTGCCCGTTCGCATGAATTGCTTCAAAATGAACTGGGCATGAGAGTAATTTTAGTGCCAAAACCTAAAACAATGAAAGCCCTGCCTCTCTCCCATCCATACGGTTCCTAGACCGTGCCTGCGAGAATCAGGTAAAAGCTTGTAAGTACATGTTTATTAATTAAAACCGTCCGTAATTCCAATTGGGAAAAGTATATTCCAAAAGATAAATGGTACATAGAAGTAAGTTAATGAAGAACAGAAATGGATCGAGGAAAATACTTGGTGACTACTTGTATTTCTTTTATCTAGATGTGTTTAACTTGATTCTACTTCATCATACCTATGATGAAAAATTATTTGATTAATAAAAATGTTACTTTAAATTACCCTCCAGTGCTTATCGCTAATAGCACTGAAACTTTATAATATCACACATATATATAAATGTAAAGTGTTAAATTCGAATTCTTCCTTCTTGAACGCAAAAAAATAAAGAGGCAATGTTTCACCTCTTTTATTTGAATGCATTATATTCATTTTCGATTTTTGGCAGTTCCCTGACCTCTTCGATCAATTGACTGCCGCACATTGGGCAATCATAGTTTTCCGAGGCAAAATCCTTTCTCATCCAACCATTGCAATCTGCTGATCCGCATGCATATACTATCGTATCTTCCATAATGATTTCTGGTTCCTCTGAATTCTTTTTGCCAAAATACATGAGCAACCTCCTCTTTTTTATATAAAGACTCTGACCAAAGGCAATAACCTTACCTTTACATCAACCCTAGTATACGCATTAAACCAAAATCTTATTTATTCATGGAAAAAATTATCCAAAAAACTATCCGCTTATCTTTTTTCCATCCCTGCTTTCACCATGATCGCTTTTATCATAAAATATGAAATATGTTCAGGCAGGGCTTCTTTCAATGGTTTTAGTTTTTCAGAATTCAATTGTAATGCCGTTTCCAATACGAGACCGTACTCTTCATCCGAGAAAATATCTTCCCATTTGATATCCATGTGTTCTTGGGCACACTTTAATAAATGATTTTCGATAGAAATCGTGGACAGCCCTCTTAAGGCTCCAATTTCTTTCATCGATTTACCCTCTTGGTATAAGCGGTAGCTTTCCAGGTGTGAAGGCGTAGTGCTGCGCTTACTTGTTTCCTTAGTAACCATTGTATTGGTTTCAACTTCAGGATGTGCCTGTACATATTGGGAAATCCTTTCGAGGAACGCTGCGCCGAATCGCTCGAACTTCTGGGTGCCCACCCCTTTGACGTCAAGGAATGCCTGTTCCGTTCCAGGCAGTTTTGCAGCCATATCCTTTAAGGAAGCATCGGAAAAAATAATGAATGGCGGGACATTTTCATTTGCAGCCATTTCTTTTCTTAATTGCCGTAATTCTTCAAACAACCCATGATCGACACTGATGCTGCTAACATGCTTCATTTCTTTTCGAAGTACTTTTTTATGCCCCAAAAGGACCTCCCTGCCGGAATTGGTTACTTTCAGGACAGGGAATTGCCCGCCCGTCATTTCGATATACTGCTTAGCTGTCAGGAAATCAATGAAATCGCCAACATCCTTTGCCGTTTGATTATTGATGATCCCATAAGTCGAAAGCTTCTGAAAGCCAAACTCCTCCACTTTCTTATTCCGTGAACCTGTCAGCACCTGGGAAATCATCATCTTGCCAAATCGCTCACCCATGCGCAGCATGCACGAAAGCACCATCTGTGCCTGGGTCGTTACGTCCACGGAATCGCGTTTATCCGTACAATTCTCGCAATGACCGCAATCCTCGGGGGCTTCTTCCCCAAAATACCGAAGAATGAATGCCTGCAAACACCCTTCGGTAAAGCAATAGTCCTTCATTTTATTTAACTTCTTCAGCTCCTGAGCTTGCCACTCCTGCGATGGGTTTGATTGATCGATCAAGAATCGCTGAATTTGCATATCTTGCGGGGAATACAACAGGATGCATTCACTTTCCAAACCATCACGGCCTGCACGGCCCGCTTCCTGATAATAACTTTCCATATTCTTTGGAGTTTGATAATGAATGACGTACCTAACATTCGATTTATCGATCCCCATGCCAAAGGCCGAAGTCGCAACCATCAAGGAAACTTCATCACGAATGAATTCATCTTGCTGTTTTGAACGATCCTGCTCATTCATCCCAGCATGATAGCGTCCTGTTTTGAAGCCAGCTTTATTAAGCTTCGCATGCAATGAATCCACTTCTTTCCTGGTTGCCGCATAGATAATGCCCGATTCATTTTTGTTTTTTTCAACATAGCGCATTAAAAACCGGCCGCGATTTTCTTCCTTCACAACCGAAAAAAATAAGTTATCCCTGGAGAATCCCGTTGAAATGGCATGCTCCTTGGATATACCAAGGGACTGACATATATCATCAATAACGTGCGGGGTCGCTGTCGCCGTCAAGGCCAGGACAGTCGGCTCTGCTGGCATGTTCTTCAGCAAAGTTTTGATTTTTAAATAGCTTGGCCGGAAGTCATGGCCCCATTGAGAGATACAATGAGCCTCGTCAATGGCGACCAATGAAATTTCCACACTAAACAACTCCTGTTGAAATGCAGGGTTTTCCAGTCTTTCAGGAGCAACGTATACCAGCTTATACCGTCCTTGCTTAATATCGTTCATTCTCTTTGAAGATTCCAAACCTGAAATGGAGCTATTCAGAAATGTGGCATCAATCCCATTTTGTTCGAGGGCGTCTACTTGATCCTTCATCAAGGAAATAAGCGGGGATATCACGAGTGTAACACCAGGCAACAGAAGTGCCGGAATTTGATAACATATGGATTTACCCCCGCCCGTAGGCATGATACCGGCTGTATTCATTCCTTTTAACACCTGTTCGATAATCTGTTCCTGTCCTTTTCTAAATGATTCATAACCATAATACTGCTGTAAATATTCACGTGCCTTCTCCATCAATTCACTACTCCTCCTATTTATCTTGTAAGGTCCGATAAGGGTTCATTACTTTCATTGTACCTGCTTTTCCGATCAACCAAAAGCACAAAAAGAGTAGACACATTAATTCTCCGTGTCTACTCTTTTCAATATATGAACATGTTTTGCATGGTAAGTTAATTCAGGATTTGAACTTTAACATTTTTAACGCCCCAATTATTGGCGTCCTGTTCATTAGGAACAAAAAGGTCCACTCTATTTCCCTTGATGGCACTTCCAGTATCGGCAGCTGTTGCGTATCCATACCCCTCCACATAAACTTTTGAACCTAGCGGAATGACTGATGGATCTACGGAAATCACTTTTGCATTCGGATTGGCTTTCAAATCAACCCCTGTTGCTGTAGTGCCGCTGCAGCCTTGACAATCAGCCGTGTAAGCCGTTGCTCTGACAGTCAATTCTTTTTCCACACCCGCTTGATCGTTGGATTCCTGGTTTGAATCTGCCTTTTCTGGTTGTTCAGCTGGCTTCTCTTGTTCTGCTGGTTTAGATTGTTCTGCCGGCTTCTCTTGTTCCTCCGGTGCAGCCTGCTCTGATGTTTGCTCAGGACCTGCGCTCGCCGCTTCCACTTTGTTGCCTGCCGGCTTGATGACTAAATCCTGATCCGGATGGATCGTGTCGGAATTTAGGTCGTTCCAAGATTTAATATCATGTACCGATACATCATATTTGTGTGCTATTTCCGATAATGTCTCCCCTGACTTGACTTTATGATGCTGTTCTTGAGAGATATGTATGGTTTCTCCTACATAAATCGAGTCTGAAGACAAATCATTCCAAGACTTAATATCTTCTATTGATACTTTATATGTTTGAGATATCCCCCATAATGTGTCTCCATCTTTCACTTTGACATCTTCTGCTTGTACCGGAATGGTGAATGCACCGGATATTGCAGCCGCTGCCGCTAACGATAAGATTGATTTTTTCATATGTTGTTACCTCCTTGTGAGCTACTTTATAAGCTACGAGTTAAATCTTAACATAGTTTTTCTCTATACAAAGAACAAACAGATAAAGAATAGATGACAAACATCACAGGAAGATAACGGTATTATAACAACGATTTATAATATTCTGAAAAAACATCTTTTTCCATAACATCTCCTTTCCAAAGAAATATAGGCATATTATGCACGGCCGAGGCATAAAAATTAAAGGCCATATTTTTACGAAGGAGGCATATTCGTGACGCGCGATAAATCCTTTACATTAGTCAAATCATATAAACCTTTTCATAGTAAGGATGATCCTTGTCCCCCCATAGGGAGGAAATACTACAGAACGCCACCCCATTTATATATCAATTTTCAACCTCCGAACCTGGAGCAATTCACACCAGAGGAAGCACTGAAATACGGGACGTTATGGAAGTTTTTTTATGATTATTATGATAATCCATATCGGGAAAGGGAGTCGTAAATGAATAAACTGGATGATGAATATTATCATTTGCTTGAACAAATACAAGCTGCGGATTTTGTGCTTGTCGAGCTGACTCATTATTTGGATACCCATCCTAATGACCAGCAGGCCCTGCTGCAATTCAATCAATTCCATGAATATTCCAGGCAACTGAAAGCGGTTTTTGAACCTAAATACGGTCCCTTATTGGGATTCGGAAACAGTTCCGGCGGTGAAAATAAATGGGAATGGGGCCAAGGCCCCTGGCCTTGGCAAGTATAAGGAGAGATATCGATGTGGGTTTATGAAAAGAAGCTGCAATACCCGGTTAAAGTCAGGGACTGCAATCCTAGATTGGCAAAATATTTAATTGAACAATACGGGGGAGCCGATGGAGAATTGGCAGCTGCCCTTCGTTACTTAAATCAGCGCTACACGATTCCTGACAAAGTGATTGGATTGTTAACCGATATCGGAACGGAAGAATTCGCTCATCTGGAAATGATCGCTACGATGATATATAAGCTCACGAAGGACGCCAAGCCACAACAAATGGCTGAAGCAGGACTTGGAGATCATTATGTCAATCATGATAGTGCACTGTTTTATCATGATGCGGCAGGAAACCCATGGACAGCCACGTATATCCAAGCAAAAGGGGATCCGATTGCCGATCTTTATGAAGATATTGCCGCTGAAGAGAAGGCGCGAGCAACGTATCAGTGGTTAATTGACATCTCAGACGACCCGGATATCAATGATTCCCTAAGGTTTTTACGCGAAAGGGAAATTGTCCATAGCATGAGATTTAGAGAGGCAGTGGAGATTTTAAAAGATGAACAAGGTAAAAAGAAGATTTTTTGAAGAGCATAAAAAAAATGGACCCCCATCTAAGACTTTTGTCTACAATGGGGGTCCATTTGAATTCTGCGCTTATCATCATTTACGATCTGAAGAATAAGTCCAGCCGTCTTCCTGATAAATCTTGTCTTCCTTCATCAATTTGCCAAGAGCACGTTTGAACGCTCCCTTGCTTAAACCGAAGTGAAATTGAATATCATCCGGAGGCGTTTTGTCTCCATAAGGCATCGCTCCGCCACGATTCATTAAATACTTGAAAATGACATCGGCATCTTCACCCATCAAATCTTGTTTAAACGGAATGAGAGAGACGTTCAGCGTACCATCTTCCTTACTGTCTATGACGCGGCCCTCCACTAATTCCCCAAGGCGAGGCTCCTCCTTGCGTTCACTTTCATGAATGAAGCAGCGATAGCCTTCTTGTGATACAAAGAATGATCCGACCATGAGCAGCCGGTAGACATTCCCGCTCACGGTTGTATTACGGACTCCTTTTAAAGGAGCCTTCACGGCAATCTCCTGGATTACATCTTCGGTTGCAAGCTTACCGAATAACCGGTCATTGCGATCGGTCTTCAAGGATACATAAAGCCGATCGCCTACCTCCGGCCACAAGCGGTCAATATTCGGAAGATCATCAAGAGATACAAGGATATCTTTGGAGAGTCCGATGTTCACAAACACCCCAAGCTTCCTTTTCACATTGACAACTTCCGCCCATCCATATCGATCGATTTGAATGTCGGGGATTTTCATAGTCGCCGTAAGCCTAGCTTGTTTATCATGATAGATGAATACCGTCACCGCATCACCAATCTCAAGCTCCGTTCCTTCGTTCGTTTCATTATGATGAAGTAAGACATCTTCTGAACCATCCGTTAAAAACCAGCCGAAATCCGCCTTACGTTCCACTTCTAACTCTACAGCCATGCCGGCCTGAATTTTTTGCATGTATTTGAATCCTCCTGTAACGTACCTTTACCTAAAATTATATCGCATTAATTATTTTTTCCAACATCATTGAATTTATCATCTTTTTGTTGTTATGTATACCCATTCCTGCTTTTTCTTTACTCATGGTCCCCTTCATTACAGGAATGCGGTATCAAGATTTGCCCTTTTTTACGATTGCTTAACAACGTATGCATGATCACTTTCGATAATTGGCTCGGCTTGTAAGGTTTAACTAAGTAATCCTTGGCCCCCAAGGAAAGCCCTTTTTCCCTTTCATCAAGTGCGGTCGATATGAAAACGGGAATCTCCTTCAAGCCAGCGGATACTTTTAACTCCCTTAAAATGCCCCACCCATCCATCTCTCCTTCTTCAAGAAGGATATCCAGCACAATGGCGTCAGGCGGTGATTTTTTCAGTTCCTGGAAGGCTTTTCTCCCACTATTGAAATAATTCACATGAAACCCGCTATCCATCAATTCATATTTCAATAGTTCCGCCAAATTAATATCGTCTTCGATTACCATGATTTCATAGCTCAGTTTTATCGATTGCCGATCATGATTCGAGCTCGCTTCCTTTTGCGTAACCTTAGGGAAAGAAATGGTGAATGTGCTCCCTTTTCCGTATTGTGAAACCACCGTCACCTGACCTCCATGCGATTTGATGATTTCATCAACGATTGCCAGTCCCAGTCCAGTGCCTCCAATTCTGCGGCGATCTGAATTATCGACCCGATAAAACTTCTGAAATAAATGGGGCAGTGATTCTTCGGGAATGCCAAGCCCTTCATCCTCGATATCAATGGAAAGCATTTCCTTGCTGCTATAAACCCGTACCAATATCCTGCCGCCATCAGGAGAATATTTGATTGAATTACTTAGAAGATTGGTAAAGGCCTGTTCGATCTTTATCCGATCTCCCAAAATCATCACGTCAGTCGTTTCCACTTGAAGCTGAATATCATGGTGTGCTGTATTTATTTCCAAGTGTTCGATGACCTTCTGGAGCAATGGAAGGACCTCCACATATTTTTTTTCATAAACCTGTTTGCCCGACTCCATTTTTTGAACATCCAGAAAATCATTGATAAGTGCTGTCAGCCGTTTCGCTTCATTGTAGATCGTCTGCAGATATTTTGTCTGCCTTTCCGGCTTCAATGGTTTATTTAGCATCAATTCGGTAAAACCAAGGACGCTTGCAAGCGGAGTCCTTAATTCATGGCTGACCGTACTGACGAATTCGGATTTCATTTGATCCACTTCATATTCCTTCGTTATATCCCGATAAACCAAGATAGTCCCAAAACCCTCTTCACGATAGCGCAAAGCTTCGAAATAAACCTTTATGACCTGATTCGTTTCTTTCTTTTTAAAAGTGAAGCTGCGTTGTTCATGATTGGCTTCTTCAAGATGCTGAATCGCTTCCTCCAACGAGCGGGAAAATCTATCCCCCTCCATTTGTTCAGATAACTCAGCACTCCACTTCTCCCATGGCAAGTCAATGATTTGATCAGGGGTTGAACCGGTTTTAAAAATATCGCAGAAGGGCTGATTGACCTGCACAACCTTTCCATCCTGATCAATCAACTGGATGCCTTCCTTTATCGTGTTCAAAATATCTTGATTTAATTTTCGATTACCTTCGGTTTGCTCGTATAGCTTGATTTTGTCAAGAGACGTGGCGATTTGCTTGGCCAGTGTTTCGCATTCTTCCACTTCCTGATCCTTAAATGGCGTTCCATATCTGCTGTAAACCATGATGGCGTCTACTTCTTGAAACGTGGATAAAACGGGAAGATATAAATCATAACTGTAATTCGTATTTTCGTGATACCCTTTCTCCGCGTCCAATTGTTCTCTTTTTATCGTGAAGGGTTTCTTTTCTTCTAGCAAACGATAATTCAAACCACTGTGGATGTTATTGCGGAATTGCTTCACGCCATTATCCGAAATTCCAAATGAAGAAGATGCATCTTCATGAACTAAAGCAATCATGCCGCGATCAGCCGAAATGATCTTACTCATATTAAAGACAATGCTCTTCAATACTTCGTTTTTATCCAATGTGGAGGATATCCCGTTGATCAATTCATTTCTCCTTGTAAGCTTCTGTTCATTATCCCTTATGATCCCAAGTGTCACTTGCAGTTCATTTTGCTGGGCCTGCAGTTCATCCTGCTGTGCCAGCAGCTCTTCATTATGCGCCATCAATTCCTGCTCTTTTTCCTGAACGCTGGATAACATTTTCTTGAAGGCGATCGACAAAGTCCCAAGCTCATCCCTGCGATTTTCATTGACCGAAAGGACAGCCTCCCGACCAGCAGCAATCTCATTGGCTGCCATTGAGAAATCGGCAAGTGGCTTACCGATATTCTTGATAATCGATCTGACTATGAACAGGAAGATGAATAAGAAAATAAGAACGAATCCGACAAATACGCCTTGAAGGATGGACTGTTCTTTTGTAAGATCCTTCACGTTTTCATCACGTTTCTCCGTCAGCGTGCCTAAATATGATTTTATCAGGCTGCGAAAATCCGAAACTTGCGCCATGATTTGTGTACCACCGTTGTTTTCGGGGGAATCCAATAAGGACGGGAGAGCTTCGCTAAAATAATAACTGGTAAAATTGTCAAGCTTATCGGTCATGACCCTATCTTCCTTGGAATGAGCAATTGCCTTAAACTGTTCAATATTTTCCCGAATCGAAATTTCCTCTTGGGTGGATTGTTCCTTTAACCCATCTTTATCAAGTGAATTATAGGCTGTCAAATTTAAAAAGACCGTATGATATTGGTCGAGTATCTCTTCAATTACTAATTGTTTTCCGACAATGCTTTGCCGGTGCTGGATATATTCAGCGTGCAAAGACTGCAAATGGAAAAATAATATGCCTGTCCCGGCAATGAATAGGATGATGCATCCCGTCATCAATGACACGACCTGCCTTGACAGACTTTTAGAAATGTATGGATTCAGCTTCATGCAGAATGACCTCTATCTTTTCGATTAGCTTTAAGGGACTGAATGGTTTGGCCATGAAATAGTCCGCACCTGCTTCCAATATTCGTTCTTGCTCAAATTGCTGGCTTTTGGCAGATAACATGAGGATTTTTCCTTGTGCTTGTATTTCGGAAGACTGGATTTTTTCAATGATCTCCAAACCAGTATACCCTGGCATCATATAATCAAGAATAATCAGGTCATATGTCCGGTGCTTGAGAAGCTGCACGGCCTCCATCCCATCTGCCGCTTCGTCAACCACATAATCTTCATCCTCCAGTGTGTCCACTACCAGCATTCGTAACACTTCTTCATCTTCCGCTAATAAAATTCTTTTCATCATTCAATCTCCTTAAGGGTGGTTTACGTTTAACATCGTCAAGCATGAACGATCCATACTTTGGCGCCTTTCTATCATCTCATTGTTGTTAGATGAGCTTTGTCAACAGGCGCTCTATCCTCGACTTCAGGTCAGTAATGCTAAAGGGTTTGGTTACATAATCGTCGGCCCCCAATGTCAACGCTTTGGCAATATCATCCGTACTTTTTCTTCCCGTCAGCATCAATACGGTATAAAAATCCGCATTGCTTCCCTGTTTCACTTTCTGCAGCACTTCAATTCCATCCATGATCGGCATTACACCGTCAAGAATTAAAAAATGCCCCACGTCTTCCTTGGCTCGATCGGAATTCAAGAATGAAGGGCCGTCTTCATAAACGGCAATATCCAAATCGAAGTACGGTACCTGCAGCGAACGCAATGCTTTGGTCAAGATGGTCCGGATAATGATGTCATCATCGATTACGGACACATTAAGAAATTTTTTGTTAAACCGGGTTTGCTGTATACTTTCAACCTTTGCACGCCCTGTTCGTTTCGCTTCATATAAAGAAGTGTCCGCTTCCTCAAGTGCTTCCTTTGGTGTAACCTGCTCATTTTCAACCGTAAATGCTCCTGCAGAAAATGTAACCGAAAAAGGCTGCCCCTCGTGGGTGAATTCCTTTGCGGAAAAGTCCTTGATTAACCTTGTTAGCTTATTCTTGGCTTGTACATTTGAAGTATCAGGAAAAATAAGGACGAATTCTTCCCCTCCATAGCGGCAGATCAAATCCGAGCTCCTGATCTTGCTTTTTATGAATTGGGCGAACTCTGCCAGTACGAAATCCCCGACCGCATGCCCATACCGATCATTCACTCGTTTAAAGTGATCTATATCAATGATGCTGATCGTAAAAGGCTGTCCTGACCGCTTATAGTCATTGAAATAGCGCGGCAGCGTGTCTTCAAGGAATCTTCGGTTATATACCTGCGTCAACTCATCGATCAGGACCGACTGATCAAAAATCCTCTTCCTCTGCAGATGTCTTTCCATCTTGACGATAAACTCATCTATATCGATCGGCTTGCCGATGAAATCATCCGCTCCCATCTTGAATGCTTTGATTCTGGTTGGCTTATCGTTCTGGATGCTGATCATGATTTTTGGAATGAAATATTTCTCATTATGCAAATGAATGTCCTGGAGGATTTGGAACCCATCCTTTGCAGGCAGTTGAATATCAAGTATTAGGCAATCTGGCTGCATTTCAAAATATTGATTGGTCGCCTTGACGGGATCGGCATTCGTGATCACCATCCATCCCTGTTCCTCCAGAAGATCCTTCAATAAAATGAGCATGGAAATATCATCGTCAATGATCTGGATGAGCGGGGCCTGGGAATCACGTACCGATTTTCCCTTTACTTCAATTTCATCAAAATGCTCATATTCGTATGTATGTTCAATAAGCTCGAAAAGGAAATTCCTAAGTTCGGTTGGAATCCATACTCGGCCACTTTCTTCATCCGTGGCTTCTAATAGCTGTTCCGTAATTGCCATAAGTCCACATAATTGCAGCGTTCCCGCGGTCCCTTTGATGGAATGCAAGAAACGGAATACTTCATCCTCCGGGATCGTTTGAACATCTTCAAGCTCCAGCCAATCTGAAAGTTGGTTTTTTATATTTCCAAATAAGCTATTTTTGTATTTGTCCATATTTACAAGTTTCACTTCTAATCACTTGACCCTTTCTTCAAATGCAAATAAGCCTTTTAGACCAGTAATCGTTTGTCATTCAACGTCATTTAGGTCTAAAGTATATACTTTCAGGAATATTTTACATCATAAAAGTTTGTCTATAAATAGATTATCGCCATCTTGCAAAATTTATTTAAAATATTTCATGAAAATTCCTTATTTACTTGTCTTGCGAGGTATTTCCCCTTTTCAAAAATAGGGATTTCGATGATATAATTTAAATAATGACAGAAAGGAATAGGGAAACAGTCATGACAAAAAAATTGTATTACACATCCCCCAAGACCGCTCAATGGGATTCCGAGATCCTGGGGTGCTTCAAGGAGAATGACCATTACTATATCACACTTAATGAAACAGCCTTCTTTCCAGAAGGAGGCGGCCAACCTTCGGATACAGGAACCATCGATGGCCTCCCCGTTCTTGACGTAATGAAAGGCACTGATGGAAGCATTCTTCATAAGCTTGAGAGAAAGCCAAATTCAAGGACTGTACACTGTGAACTGGATTGGTCCCGCCGCTTCGACCACATGCAATCACATAGCGGCCAGCATCTCCTATCAGCTGTCTGCCGGGAACTTTACGATGCGAATACAGTCAGCTTCCATCTTGGCAAAGAGTATTTGACCATCGATATAACCGAAGCCAATTGGACTGAAATACATACGGCGGCAGCTGAAAAAAAGGTGAATCAATATATCTTCGATAATCGCAAACTGCACACATATTACGTCACCAAGGAGCAATTACAGACACTTGCTGTCGTAAAGATGCCTAAGGTTTCCGAGAATATCCGCATTGTCGAAATCGAAGGGATAGAGTATAACCCGTGTGGCGGAACCCACGTTGAACGAACTGGGGAAATTGGTTTGATAAAAATCCTCAAAACCGAGAAGCAGAAGGACCATACCCGCCTCTATTTCAAATGCGGCTCCAGGGCATTGAAAGATTACTCCGAAGGGCTAGGCACCCTCTCGGCCCTATCAAATAAATTCAATACCGGACGCACTGAAATCTTCAATCGAGTCGAAAAAATGGACAATGACTACAAACAGCTGCTTTCGGAAAATGAAAACCTAAAGCTTGAAAATGCAAAATTCCTGGCTGACTCCTTGCTTACAGGAAATCAGGAAGGGTTCATCCATCATTTATTCGAAGAAAGCTCACTGAAAGAATTGCAATATTTAGCAGCTACGATAATAAAAAAAGAAAAAGTGCTTGTATTATTAGCTTCCAAGAAGGATCAAAAAATGATTCTATCCAACAGCGGACCGCTGCCCATACATTGCGGACAATATTTCAAAGCCGAGCTTAATCTCTTTAACGGGAAAGGCGGCGGAAGTGAACAGACCGCCCAAGCAGGGTTTAGCTCACTAAATGATCTGCATGCCTTTTATCAGTTCACTATCGAAAAATGGAGTCCTAATTCCGCCGAATAAACAAACCCAAAAGGAACAATCGCCTAAAATCATCCAATGTGGATGGAAATGGTTAGGAATGCTCGTCCAAGCGTAACCAGTTAGGCGCAAAGCGAGGGCACGGATAAACGCATAATCAAGAAAAAAAGAAGTTGAATACCTACTGGATGTAGATAATCAACTTCTTTTTTTCATTATATGTTAATAAGGATTCCTGTTAATTATTCAGTGGGACACTTTTTCAGTAACCTCCGGGATGCTCAGTGCAGTGCCCACAGTGGAAAACAACGGTCTTCGTACAATATTCTAAAATATGGGCAAGCAGGAGTCCATCTTCGTTTTCAAGCAAACCGGAATGGAATAGGTAAATATTTATCTTAAAAACCTGAAAACAAACTGCAATTCACCGAAAGTTCCTCCAGTTTGAGAGGGCCACCCGCCCTCTTTCCCTTTATTCTTCTATCTTCAATTTCTGAATGCCGTGCTCTTCAATATGAAGGTGATACTTTTCTTCAAGCTCCATGATCCGTTTCATCGCTTCTTCTTGATTGTAATCATGTTTTTCCGATTCAGCGATAAACTCCTTTCTAGCCATATGATAGGCAAGCTTATCCTGGAAGACTCCTTCTTCATATTCGTCTATCACTTTATGGAGCTGATCCTCCAATTCCCTGCTTATATCGTATAGTTCATACTCCGGTTCAAATTGAACCCCTTCGATGCCGAAATCTTTGGCATGGGAATTGATATACTGCTCCAGTTCACCGAACTCTTTATTATTTTCCGTATCGGAAGCAACCCAATATCCGTATTGAACCATTTTGAATAAGGTTTCATATTGTTTTTTCGTGAAATTGATCTTCATTGGCCTAAACTCCTTTATATCGATACTAAAAAGAATAAACCGCATTGGAACAAAAGTCCAATGCGGCTCACCCTTACTCCGATATTTCCGTTACGGAAAAATAAGCTGCCTTTTCCGTATCCACGACATAATGGCAATCGCCCTTAACTAAATTATAATAACGGTGCTTTTGGATATTTGAAATCATTTGAGTTGAATCGTCACCCTCAACCTCATGCTCTAATTCTTTACCTCCTGGAAAATAAAAACCAACTTTCAATGTCATCTTCTCATCCTTCCCTTCATCTCGTTGAATTGCTCTTTTATTTCTTATCCCTTCTAAGGTAGTTATAAACATAAATTAAATGCTTATTCACCTTTACCATGATATTCTAGGTAAAAACAATGAAATCAAAGGGGACTTTTCATGAAAATAAGAAAAGCGACGGAGAAAGATGTAAAGGGTATAGCCCATGTGCATATAAGCAGTTGGCAATCTACTTATGCAGGAATCCTGCCACATCACTATCTAGCTTCATTGAATATCGAAACCAGGATGAAAAATTGGCAAAGGAATTTAAAAATGCTCCATAATGCCACATTTGTAGCGGAAAATTCCAACGGGGAAATCATCGGTTTCGCTTCAGGCGGGCCTGAACAAACAAAAGACCCGCATATTCAAGGTGAAGTATATGCCATCTACTTCTTGAAAACCTATCAACGAAGGGGACTGGGCAGGCAAATGGTAAAATCCATCATCGATGAACTTATGAAAATGGGCCATAAGAATTTAATCATCTGGGCATTGAAGGATAATCCTTCATGCGGTTTTTACGAAGCGCTAGGCGGTCACATCATTGCTGAAAAAACGGTTAAAATGGCCGGAATCGAGCTAATCGAAGTAGGATATGGATGGGATGATATCCAGGATATCCTTGTTCATTTGTAAAACTTCCCGGAGGCTGGGCATCCTCCAGCCAGGCCATCTTACGGCTCGATAAGGAAAGCGTTTTTCTTCCGTCCAAAAAAATAGAGACGGTGCAAAGGCCTTGTCATCGTGACGTATAGCAGCTTGATGTCAAGCTCATTTTCGGTGCCGTACGTTTCCTCCAGCGATATGGCAAATACAACATCGAATTCCAGCCCCTTCGCTTGGTAAGAGGGAACGATAAGGGTTTTATTTTTCGGGATGCTTCCCGCCTCATCTATTAGGTGGAAGTCTTGATTGATTTCACTTAGTTTATCGTTCGCCAGTTTACAATCCTTCATCGTTTTGGCAATTACCGCGAACGTTTTGAATCCTTCCCCTTTAAGTGTTTCAATCAATTCGGTCAATTCTTCTTCCCACCCATCCTTATCAATGGAGATGAATTCAGGTTCCCTGCCATGACGGACAACAGGTTCAACTTCAGGGAAATCGTAGGTTAGCAACTGAAGAACTCGGTTAGCCTGGTTCATGATTTCGACGGTCGTCCTGTAGCTTTTTTGCAATTCCGTATAGGTCGCCCGCGGGAAAATACGCCTGTGAACCTCTTCCCATGTTTGCAAGCCACGATATGAATGGATGCCTTGTGCCAGGTCACCTACCAATGTGAACATATCAGTATCCACTGCCGTCTTGAGCGCTTGTAACTGCATGAAACTATAATCCTGCGCCTCGTCAATGACGACATTTTTTGCTTTATTTTCTTTGGCGACGCCAAATAGCCGCTCCTGAAGATATAATAATGCACCCAAATCCTCGGTTTCATAGCTTTTCATGGAAAATGATTTACGATTGTAGCTGCATAATGTGCCGGCATCTTCCAAAGTCAGTTTGCCGTTACTGTACGAGACCAGCCGCTCTGGGTCTTCGAACAATTCCTGATAGTATTGGAAGAGGTTTTTCATTTGAAATTGCTTGAAATAGGCTTTTACAGAAGTTCGGATCGCTTTTTGGGCCTGCCGGATCCTCTCTTCCTTTTTATCGTGGCATTTTGTAACGAATTCCTTACGTATGACTGGATCGATATTCTTATAGAGTGCCTTTTCAATTTTGGCCTCATAAAACTCCGTGACCCTCTCAAGTATGATTTTCTTTTTCCGTTTCACTTCATTTTGTAAAATGGCCTTCAATTTATCCAATCTCGTGTATAGAGGCAAATACCAATAATCCTCTTCCAATAATCTGATGAACTTCTTAGAAGAATAGAGGCGATATTTATCACAATAAAAATCAGCATCCGGATGAAATCCCCTGAAAATATCCTTTATATATTCGTCCAAAATATTTTTAAACGCAGGGGTTCCCTTCAAGCCTGATATCCAAACAGCGATCTTGGTTTCTTCGTCATCCTTTTCCAGCAATCGCGTTAATTTATCATCCGGCGCGAGCTTCACTTGTTTACCTATCGCCACCTGGACATATTCGGCGAAAGTGAACTGCTTTACTTTTTCAACACCCAATTCAGGCAATGCTTCAGATATGTAATCGATGAAAACCCTGTTCGGAGCCAGGATCATCAATTGCCGTGGGTCGAACATGTCTTTGTAGTGATAAATGAAGTAGGATATCCGATGTAAAGCAATTGTTGTTTTACCGCTGCCGGCCGCTCCCTGGACAATGATCGGTTTGTTCAAGTCCGCGCGGATGATTTTATTTTGTTCTTCCTGAATCGTCGTAATGATATCAGTCAGCCGATTGCTTGAACTTTTAGAAAGGGATTCCTGCAACAGTTCATCCGTTGTCGTTAAATCGATGTCCCTTACGTCTTCCAGGACACCTTCCTCGATCATTAGCTGCCTCTTTAACGTGATGCTGCCGCTAAATGTTTCCCCTTCGGCTTCGTACTCAATTTCGCCAATTCTTCCCTCGTAATAAAGATTGGCAATCGGTGATCGCCAATCGACGATGATCTGCTCCTGACTTTCCCTTTGATAAAGGGAGGTTTTTCCGAAATAAAGCATCTCACCGCTGCTGCCATCATTTCTTTCAAAATCGACTCTAGCAAAATAAGGCTTTTTACTCGCTTTCCGTAAACTCTCAAGCTCGGTTTTGGACATTTCAAAAAAGTTCGCTGTCGTCAGCAATTGAGAATATAAGCCGGATTCAGACCAGTCTGCATCACCAAAAGCTTCTTGCATATTGCGTTGAAATTGATCTTTGCTCGTTTCTGAGGTTTTGATGACGACATCGATATAGCGTTTTGTAAAATCCAGCCTCTGTCGCTCCTTCTCAAAATCGGGATGACTTCCCAACTCCCTCACTCTCCCTTCCGATTTAAACGAATAATCAAACCGATGCCTAGATGAAATGGACATTTATACTATCAGAAAACCTCATGGTTGACAAATTTAAATACATGAATTTTCCAATTACTCAGTTGTTGTATGCTTTGACTGCTGCAGGATCCAGAAGACTCAGGTAGGAGGAAGATTTCGATGGGGTAGTAAGCATAAGTTGAACAGGGAGCCTACGGCCTAATGAGGGGACCATGAAGATTCGTTCTATAAACCAAAACAAAGGAGCGGAGAAAGCACCTCCGCCCCTTTATCAGCATATTGTAAACGTTATTTGGTGGAACCCTCTCCAGTTGCCGTAGGTTTAGTTTCAGCAGCTCCGGAATTGACATCTTTTAGAGTTGTATCCAATGCATCAAGTTCCTTCTGGCTTAGCGGCTGGTCATTTTTGGTTTGTTCTTTGACACTATTCACTGCCTCACCATGTGCCTTGACTTCTGCATTGGCCTTCTGTATTTCTTTTTCAAGCTGTGCCACTAATTTATCAGCTTCTTCAGCTTTTTGCTCGGCATACTTAAGTAAACCTTCATAATTAGCAATCTTTTCTTTCGTTGCATTCAACTCCGCAACTTTGCTATTATACTCATTAGTCTTAGTATTAAGAGCCGTCCTGGTCGCCTCCAAGTTCGTGTTGGAATCTTTTAAGTTTGCTTGTAGACCTGTGATATCTTGTTTAAGGGAAGCAATGTCCGCTGTTAGATTATCTTTTTCCGAGGTCATGCTTTTGATATTTTCATTTAACTTATTGATCTCGGCTTTCTTCCCGGTGATGATGGAATTCGCTTCATTAATTTTAGAATTAGCACTATCCCGCAATGTATTGATCTTGCTCACCAATGTTTTCTCATTTCCTTCGAATTGAGTTAACTTGCTTCCTGCTTCTTTAACAAAATCCGTAGCCTGCTGCAATGTCCCAGTACCTGTAAATACCAATCCAGCCCCAGCCAATGTAAAACTCCCTAGTACAACACCAGCCGCAATCTTACTTGTAAATAAACCCATTCCAATTCCTCCAAATGATTCTTAATCCCGCAACGAATGTACCGATCCTATTCGAATAACAATTACATTGCATTCCTTTTTTTCAATTTAACGATGAAAATAAAAAAAGAGCCTTGAATGGCACAAAACAGCTAATTACATATCGTTCAAGTTTCTTGATTTTATATAAATCCCCATATTGTTCAACGCATTCCATTACGTTAAATTTCCATCGGCTTAAACTGACCCTATCACGTGACAATATAAAGCTAGAAGTCTATATTTCCTATAATTGAAACTATTTCAATGATGCTTCTGCATCCATCTAAAACCATCCAGCGAAAAATGTGGCGGACGTCCTAAGGAATTTGGTAACAATCAACAATTACACACATCGTGCACATCCTAAAACCCTGCTCAGTCAACCATGAATGTTCCTCCCATTACATAAGTCACAATTATTTATAATACTGATTTAAAAGCATATTACAATGAGTCTTTGTACCTTTATATATTGAAGATTAAAAATAATGATAAAGGGAAATTTCCGATCACTTCCCCCGCATTCTTTTTCAAGTCAAATCCCCTCTAACTTTATTCTCTTTAAGCGTTTGTTTTTTTCATTTTTTCACCCTGAAATTGTGTTAACTTGTTGCTTCAATACAGCAAATCGCAAGTTCATTACATGGAAGAACTAGACCCAGTCTTCTCCCCAAATCGAATCTTTGATGCACCCCCCATTCAATGCTTTGCTTGGAACAAAAAAGACAGTCTTTCTGGACACAGATGAAAAGTTCCAATTAAGGCAAATTCCCGCGTCCTGCTATTGAAGAATTTTCAGTTGGACAATTACGTCGTGTTTTCAACATGCTTATAAAGAGAAAAAATGGTAAAATCAAAGAGATTCACAAAAGCCCCCATGTGACCTTGATTGAATTATGAGGATGACGCAGATTTGCGTGCTGAACAAAGTCGATTAACACCTACAAAAAAAACGGAAACTGCACAAATAACAATGGAGGAGGAATATAAAATGGAACATGAATTAAAGGAATTCATCAAAAAGTGTGACCACGCCATACAACAGGAAGATTTTGATACTCTGAAGAATTACTATACGGAGGATGCGATTTTGGTTGTAAAGCCTGATATGATTGCAAGAGGTAAAGAGGAGATCAAAGAAGCATTTATTAAAATTGCAAAATATTTTAATAACACGCTTGTACCGACTCAGGGAGAAATGATTATCTTGGAAGCTGGAGACACAGCTTTGGTTATTTCGCAAACGCTAATCCATGCCGATAAAACGGATTCGGAATATTCAAATGATAGAAGGGCAACTTACGTATTCAAGAAAAATTCACAAGGTGAATGGCTTTGCGCAATCGACAATTCATATGGCACAGACTTAATCAATAGATAGATTAGAGCTATAATTTCAGAAAGCGGAAGTTTCCTGTTGCTAAGCGAATCCATAAATGCATGCTTATTTACAGCTGCTTAGGCCCTTTTCTTATTGGGCTTGCCTTCTATTGCACCGTTGTAAGTCCCCTTATCGGCTGCGTTTGGGGAGCGACTTCTTCATTCCCTCAAAAGATATTACCTTCCCTTGTAGCCAAGAACACTTCTTCCATTTCCTTGAACGTTTCTTTTTTGCCATTCTTATCGTAATTAGCATTGTACGTTTTCTATCATTACTATTCGTTCATGTACATGAAAAACGTTAGGATATTTATTCAAATACGCCTTCCCGTACTTTGTGCATTAAATTTTTAGATGATTTGTATTGGTTTTTGCTAATGAACCTTTAACTTTTGACAGAAATAAGATACAATTTAAATGATGCACAGTTTAAAAGCTACAAGAACGTAAACTGTCTTTTATGTGAAACAGAGAAAAAAATCAAACTTGTGTTGAAAACGTTGAAACAAAAGTATTTTGGAGGAATGTAAATAAATGATTACTGTAAATAATGTTGGTTTACGCTATGGCGATCGTAAACTGTTTGAAGATGTTAATATAAAATTCACGCCTGGTAACTGCTACGGGCTTATTGGTGCAAATGGTGCAGGTAAATCCACTTTCTTAAAAATCCTTTCCGGTGAAATCGAAGCACAATCCGGAGATGTTCATATGGGACCAGGGGAACGCCTTGCCGTTCTTAAGCAAGATCACTTCGCTTTTGAAGAAGAAGAAGTCCTTAAAGTTGTCATCATGGGACATGAGAGATTATATCAAGTCATGCAAGAAAAAGATGCCATATATATGAAGGAAAACTTCACGGACGAGGACGGTATGAAAGCAGCCGAGCTTGAAGGTGAATTTGCCGAATTAAACGGTTGGGAAGCGGAACCTGAAGCTTCCATCCTTTTAAAAGGCCTTGGCATTACAGAAGACCTGCATACGAAGAAAATGGCTGAACTGACTGGTGGCGACAAGGTAAAAGTGTTGCTTGCCCAAGCGCTTTTCGGCAAACCGGATGTTCTATTACTGGATGAGCCTACCAACCATCTGGATTTAAAAGCAATCAAGTGGCTGGAAGAGTTCTTGATCAATTTTGAAAATACCGTTATCGTCGTTTCCCATGACCGTTACTTCCTTAACAAAGTTTGTACACATATCGCCGATCTTGACTTCGGTAAAATCAAAGTGTATATCGGGAACTATGACTTCTGGTATGAATCCAGTCAGCTTGCCCTTAAACTGACTCAAGATGCAAACAAGAAAAAAGAAGAAAAAATTAAAGAGCTGCAAAATTTCATCGCTCGATTCAGCGCCAATGCATCCAAATCGAGCCAGGCAACTTCCCGTAAGAAATTATTGGATAAAATCAGTTTGGATGATATCCAGCCTTCATCTCGCCGTTATCCTTATGTCGGTTTCACACCTGAGCGTGAAATCGGGAACGACCTGCTTCGGGTTGATGGAATTTCGAAAACGATCGATGGCATCAAAATCTTGGATAACGTCAGCTTCACGATGAATAAAGGCGACAAGATTGCATTTGTCGGCAAAGATGAGATTGCCAAAACGACCATGTTCAAAATTTTGGCTGGAGAAATTGAGCCGGATGAAGGTACTTTCAAGTGGGGTGTAACGACTTCACAGGCATACTTCCCTAAAGATAATGCCGAATTCTTTGAAGGCGTCGATTTGACTCTTGTCGATTGGCTTCGTCAATATTCCCCGAATGATCAAAGCGAAAGCTTCCTGCGCGGATTCTTAGGGAGAATGCTATTCTCTGGTGATGAAGTGACGAAGAAGGCAAGTGTTCTTTCAGGGGGCGAGAAAGTCCGCTGCATGCTTTCGAAAATGATGTTAAGCGGATCCAATGTCCTTATGCTTGATGAACCGACAAACCATCTGGACTTAGAGTCGATTACAGCATTGAACAACGGGTTGATCGCCTTTAAAGGATCGATGATCTTCTCTTCTCATGACCATCAGTTCATCCAAACTGTTGCGAACCGGATCATTGAGCTTACACCAAAAGGTACGGTCGATAAGCAAGTCAGTTATGATGAGTATCTGGATAATAGCCAATTGCAAAAACAAGTGGCTGAAATGTACAAATAATTGATCCTTGAAAAAACACATCCATATGGATGTGTTTTTTTCGTTACTTGTCCCCTATTAGTCCATATGTTTTTATCCTTTCAACGTATTGAAGGAATAAAAATCGATTGGCTTGAAATATAATAATAAACCAAAGCAGGATCCTGTATAAGTTCAGTGGTTTAAAGGTATATTGTGAAGAAAGGAGTGGGTTGGTTTGGATGGGCACTCAGTGAAACATATATTTGAAGATACCGGAAATCTTTTCCTATACGATAAATTCAATTATCAATTTTATGTATCGGGACTGTTTGACTCAGTCGATCAAGAGCGGATCATTTCTGATTTTTTACGCGCATTTGCCTTTGACGAAAAAAATTCACTCTTTTTTGATGACTTTTCCTTTTACTTTAATTGCTTTCATTACTCCCAGCAAAAGCAGCAGATGTTAGATTTCCTCAAACCTGAGTATGATGACCATATTTGTTGATTTAGAATGAAAGGAAAGGTCATGTGAATGCCCTTACCTGAGATTGAAGGCAAACTCCGTTTCACTTGAGAATCTTATAATTTGATTCTAACTGCTTCAACTCCAACAAATCCAAAAAAGGGTATCGGAATGAAAGTGCCATTCCGATACCCTTTTTGACCCGCCCTCCATGCTTTTTATCTCCGTACCCGCTTTCCTCCTTGCCTGCTTCCGTATTCATGTCATGATGGCTGCAAATAATCTAATGCGCTTACCCGAGAAACAAGCAAGTGTATGAATTCATTGCCCGAAGATATTTTTAGTAACTTTTGAATATTAGGATCCGCCATTACATAGCTTCCTTTTTTATTCACAACATTAATGTTGTCGATATTACAAAATGAGTTTAGTATACTCCGGTAGTAATTTCAAAATGCTGTCTGCTATATGGCCGAACTGTTCAAAAGCTTCCGCAATTTTCTGCTAGGTGTCCGATACTATACGTGTGTATCCTCTTTACTGCCTCCCCTACCAATTCACACCAGTTGGTGGTTATTTATAAGAAAATAGATCTAAAAAATATCGGTGGGAAGCTCATGATAAATTAGATATGCTCCTTGTATAAAGCTTTTAAAGTTTTGGATGTGAAGATTGGATAAAGATTCTTTCTTCGACAAGCGCCCCTTATTGAAAGAAGAATTAGCGTTGCTTTATAAATGGTATTCCAAGCTTCACACCTCCCATGTTCTTCTTTATCTTCTTCAAAGATTGTAGCCGGATTTGAAATGACGTTCTTTCTAGAATTCTTTGTTCTTTATGGTTCTTACATACTTTCCTTTCTCATTGAATCGATTGCACTCACCGGAAAATGTATGTATGCCTTCTTGCTGAGCCAGCAGTTGCAAATGATACCGTATAATCCAATCCCTGCCGAAGGGGCATCTCCCCCACCAGCACTTATAAATCACCTTATTGGATATTAGTTATGATTCATATTGATTGAGTCTTTTTTACAGTGACGAAAGATATTCCAAATGATGTACCTATGGCAATCATGATTCCTATTAAAGCATACGGAAAATAAGGGCCCACATATGCGACTAAACTTACAATACTTGAAAGGATATACCCATAAATTCTTACACCCATGGCAGCAAAAAAAGTTGAGGCTACTGCACTACCAATCGAACAGGCTATGAAGGCTTTACGATTTTTAATAAGTACCCCGAATATAGCAGGCTCTGTAATGCCCAGAAGAGCAGAAATAGTCGCTGATAGAATAATAGACTTTTCAGTTTTGCTATTGGCTTTAAAAAACATTGCAAAAGTGGCACCTGCAATGGCCATGTTTGTCATAAACATCATAGGCATTAACATGTCGTATCCTTTATCCGCGAAGTTTTGAAGCACAATTGGTGTAAGAGCGTGATGCATACCAAATACAACTTCTATCGGTCTCGCTCCGCCCATTACAACTCCTGCTAAGATGGGAGATATATCGAATAATCTTTCAATAATATAAGCTAATCCCTTACCAACGTAACTACCTAATGGTCCGGATACGATCAATGCAAAAGGAATGGCAAGAAATAGAGTTAATGTAGGAGTAAATACAGTTTTCAAAATGTTTGGCATATACTTATCAATCCATCTGTGGATATAACTTAATGCCCACACAGATAAAATGACTGGAATGACAGCACCAGAGTAATTAATAACGGGTATTGGTAAACCTATAAAATGAAATTGACTTACCTCACCTAATTTAGCAGCGTCAATTAAAGATGGATACATAAAGCCAGCAGCAATAGCAAGGGCAAGATATTGATTTGTTTTAAATATTTTGGCAGCTGAAGCAGCTAAAAAGAATGGCAAGAAATAAAAGACTCCACTTGAAATCAAGTCTAGGATTATTATTGTTTCATTATCCTTCGATAATAAATTCAAAGCAATTAGACCTGCCAAAAGCCCTTTGAGCATGCCTGCACCAGCGATTGCCGGAACTATTGGACCGAATACACCCGATACAACATCCAACAATCGTGAAAAGAGACCTTTTTTCTTGCTACTTTCTTTCTTAACTTCTTCTCCTTCCATCCCTATTTCTTCCATTAAAGCTGAATGATATTGCTGTACATTTGTCCCGACTATTATCTGATATTGATCGTTTTGTAATTGTTCTCCGATAACACCACTCAATCGCTTTACATTTTCATGGGCGATCAAAGAATTATCATACAAATCAAAGCGCAGCCTTGTCATGCAATGCCAAGCTTTCTTTATATTCTCTTTGCCGCCAACATATTCTATAATTTTCTTGACACTCTCTTTATCTTTCATATTTGGATCATTCCCTTTCTAGAAATTATTGATAAATCTCAATCTATTACTTTCTTTCTTTCACTCCGATTTGACAGGGTTATGATAGCATATAAAAAAAATAAATGAAAACGCTTAAATAAACCATGAAATAATGAAAAATCCAATATTATCAACATTTATTGCATCAGTTTTTTGAAAATTGGTATGGTAAATTATCGTAACGGACCTTCTTTCTTTACCAAATTGACGTTGGATATTTACTATGTTTTAATCTAGTTAATTATTTCACTTTGATTTGACGAATAATTGAAATTAATGAAAAAAGGAGATTCAACCTTGGAACCCACACTTATTACAGATATACAATCATTTGTGATTAACCCGAATAGACATAATCTTATTGTAGTCAAAATAGAAACAAACAAAGGTGTTATTGGATATGGGTGTGCAACATTCCAGCAACGGCCTCTAGCTGTTCAAACCATGATTGATGAATATTTAAAACCGCTTCTAATAGATCGTGATGCGAACGCCATTGAAGACTTGTGGCACTTAATGATGGTCAATTCTTATTGGAGAAATGGTCCTGTTATTAACAATGCAATTGCAGGGATTGACATGGCTTTATGGGATATTAAAGCTAAATTGGCCGAGATGCCCCTTTATCAACTTTTTGGAGGAAAGTCAAAAAACGCAATTGCGGCCTATACACATGCTGACGGATTAACATTAGAAGAGCTCTTTAACAATGTTGATTCTTTGATCGAGAGAGGATACCGCCATATTCGCTGTCAATTGGGGTTGTATGGCGGCAAAAATCATACGATGCACGTAACAAAAGAGTTAAGTGCAGGAGAATATTATGATCCAGACATTTATATGAAAGATGTCGTGACCATGTTTAAAGCATTACGTGAAAAATATGGATATTCCATTCATTTGCTTCATGATGTTCATGAAAGACTATTTCCAAACCAAGCCCTCCAATTGGCAAAAGACCTAGAGCCTTATAAGCTATTCTTTTTAGAGGATATCTTACCTCCTGATCAAAATGAATGGTTGGTTCAATTGAGATCACAATGCACTACACCTATAGCATCCGGGGAATTATTCAATAACCCAACTGAATGGAGAAATCTCATCGTTAATCGTCAAATTGATTACATTCGCTGCCATGTTTCACAGATTGGGGGCATCACACCCGCTCTTAAACTAGCTGCACTATGTGAAAATTTTGGTGTTCAAATTGCCTGGCATGGCCCATCGGATATGACCCCTATTGGAGTTGCAGTGAATACACACTTGAATATTCACCTTCATAATGCAGCGATACAAGAAATTCAAGAGCCTGATGAAACTACGAAAAAAATGTTCCCTAACTCAGTGGAAGTAGTGGACGGGTATATTTATCCTATTGAAAAAGTTGGCATCGGTGTTGATTTCAATGAAGACATGGCAAAAGAATATCCAGTCATTTATCGAAAACATGAATGGACTCAAGCTCGTATTCCAAATGGTACCATCCATACCCCATAAAGTTATAAAAATGCAGGAAAACCCTTGAAGCAATGCGCTTCAAGGGTTTTACATTACAAGAAAGATAACGAATGGATCCTTTTATGCTAATATTATATGCAGTAAGAAAAAACAATCTGTCTTGAGGTAATCGATGATGAAAAAACGTGATTTTATTGCAGATGATATTCTAAGTAAAATTTATCAAAATACTTATAAAGCTGGTCAAAAAATCCCTACCGAAAGGGATCTGGCAAATCAATATGATGTATCCAGATACACAATTCGCGAGGCATTAAAAAAACTTATGAATATTGGATGTATCAGAATTATTCAAGGTTCGGGTATATTCGTCAATGATACAAAATATAAAAGTCCATTAATTTACAATTCATTAACAGAAAAGAAATTCAAAGATATACAATCCGAAATTATCTATCTTAAAAAGATTAAACCTGATCAAACATTTGAAAAAATTTTTGATATAAATGGAGAACAGAAGAAATTATGGGAATATAAACGGGTTCGAATTGCCGATTACCAAAAAAGGCAAATTGAAACTTCAAGATTACCATGCTCTTTTTTCCCACACCTTAATAAAGAAGAAGTTAAAAAATCAGTTCATGACTATGTACAACAATGCGGCTATCAAATATCTCATTTCATCACAACATACAGCGCAGTAAATGTAAGCAAAGAGGATGCTGAGCTTCTAATTTGCAAGAAAGGGGTTGCCGCGATGAAAATCATAAACAGAGGAATTCTTCAAAATGGCAGAGTGTTTGAATATAGTGAAATGATTAATTTAGATTATTCATGTTCCTATTTTACACCGTTTAACCCTTATAGTCATCAACACCGAAAAACCTAACATTTCTCACTAAATCATTTTTCCGTACCGGCCCAAGTGTACGAAGGAATCTTTATAGGTACAACGTACTCCCTTCCACCTGCCCACTGTTTTGTTTTTCTCATGCCTATGTCTGAATTTTTAAATATGGTCTCGTGAATATGGGATACCGGCACCACAAAAAGCACTAGTGAACAAAGCATCCCATATTCCGTTAAAGACCGAAATTTCAGTTATTTATCTTTTTATCATGCCTTTTCAATTTTTGAAAAACTCCACATTGTCGACACTGATCCAGTTATTTGCATTTGCATCAGTCCAAAAACCGAATTCAGCTTGTCCGTTCGTTACATGAATATTCGTTATAGTAATTTGAGTCCAGGTGCTTGTTGTCGGAATAGGAGTGTTTTTTTCTGAGCTTCCAAAGTTCTTAACGTACATTTGGCTCGTTTTAAATCCACCACCGCTTCTTACCCATGCTTTCAATGTATACGTTCCATTAGGAAGGCCTGTTTTTATTTGATGGGTACTAACCTGATAAGCAACGCTATTCCAATGAGATAATTTGTAGCTTCCTGAATATCCGCCAGCTTCCGTGTAATTGGCAAGATCATTACCATTTGACCAAGTGGTCCAACCTGTTGGATTCTGTGTAGCTCCATCTGTTTCAAAACCGGCATTATTTACAAGATTCCCGCTTGATGCCGATCCTTTAGCTGCATCACTGAAAGCATCGATGGCCGTTGTATATTTCAGGACATTTTTAGATACCTCGGTAGTTGCGCCTAATGCATAACCATCAGAAAGAACACTTGAGTTAGCCTGGGGTTCCCAATAAAAAACTCCGATCCCTTTTCCGTTCGGAACCGCTTTCACAACCTTGATTGTATCATTGATCGTCCAATAAGAATCTTTAGGGTTTTTTTCGTCTCCACCTACTTCAACAACCATAACTTCCTTGTTATAGCGTGAAGCCATGTCGTTCAGATTGTAAGATAAATCATCGGTAATCTCCCAATATGGCTGACCATCCCAATATGGATAGAAAGATGCACCAATAACATCCGTTTTACCGCCATTACTAAAGAAGTTATCAAACCACCATCTGAATTGACTGTTGTTAGTCCCATGTGCTAAATGACTGACCACCTTGGAGGATGGGCTTACAGCCTTAACTGCGTCATAGCCTTTATTAAGGAACGCCGTCAATTTACTGAAATTGTCAGTACTGCCATCTGGAAGCATGATCCCTGAGTTCATCTCATTCCCAACTTGTACCCATTCAGGATATATGCCATTACTTTTTAGCTCGTTCATGACATCGTAAGTATGGTTGTAAACCGCTGTTTGTAACTGGGTATTGGTGTAGCTTGTCCATGCGTTTGGCTTAATTTGATGACCCGGATCTGCAAAAACATCACTATAGTGAAAGTCAACCATTATCCTCATTCCCAAAGCTTTTGCCCTTTTTGCTGCAGCAAGCACGCCTGCTTTGTCACTATAGCCCAGCATGGTCCAAGTTGTTCCATCTTTTAACCAATAATAGTCACTTGGCGGATTAACAAAGACTCTTAACCTAACGGAATTAATTCCGTGATCTTTAAGTATCTGTAAAGAATCTGCTGGTTTTCCATTGTCATCGACCCAACTTACGCCCCCATCTTCCATTTGCTTCATCCAGCCTATGTCAGCTCCATATGCAAATGGAGTCGATGCTTCCACCTTATGGAAAACATCTACACTAGCTAAGCCAGTTAAAGCAAGAACTAAGCCCATCACCATTACCATAAAACCTTTTATCTGTTTTTTCAACATGAAATTCATCCTCCTATGACAGCAATTCATCGGTTTATTGACTTGCCTGTAACTAGTACAATGCTCGGAAAAACCATGATAATTGAACAACTTATCGTTTGTTTTTGCCGTTTTACCTTTACTATGGAAAACGGCTTAACTCCCTTTTTTTCATGTACAGCTTCCCGTTGGCCTGTCTGCAAATGATCCCTTCACCGCTCCCCAACCTTCCTATCCTTTGTCAATAAATGAATGACTGCATGTGAGCCACATTACCTGCACCACCTAGGATTTGTCGTTATTTATCCCACCTTCCATTTCTTAGCGCCATCGCTAATATCCACAATATAAAATGAAGCTTCATATCCTATTTTGCCGAGATATTTAGCTGAAACGCTCTGGATGAAGCTTTCCGTTTTTTCGCTTTCCACGATCGCTATCGCGCAGCCGCCGAAACCGGCACCTGTCATCCTTGCGCCAAGGGCTCCTTCCTCCCAGGCCGCTTCGGATAACACATCCAATTCAATGCCCGTCACTTCATAATCATCACGCAATGATCTGTGCGAAGCATTCATCAGTTCCCCAAACGTTTTCAATTCGTTTGCCTTTAATGCCTTTGCAGCTAGTACTGTCCGTTCGTTTTCACTGATCCCATGACGCGCCCTTTTCCGTAACGTTTCATTCGATAGATATCCTTCCAGCTTTTCAAATTCCTTCAATGTCAGTTCTCCAAGCGAGTTCACATTCCGGTATTGCCGTAGTTCCGAAAGAGCCGCTTCACATTCAGAACGACGTTCATTATATTTTGAAGTCGCAAGCTCGCGGCGCTTGTTCGTATTCATGATGACTATTTTGTATCCATCTAAAACAAGGGGGATCATTTCGTAGCCCAGGGTTACACAATCCAGTAAAATGGCCATATCTTCTTTTCCTTTTTGCACGGCAAACTGATCCATAATGCCTGAATTCACACCGATAAATTCATTTTCAACTTTTTTTCCCGTCAAAACTAAATCAAGATCAGAAACATCCAATGCGAATATTTCTCGTAAGATTACACCTGTCAGCATTTCAATTGAAGCGGAAGAGCTTAATCCAGCACCGGTCGGGATGTTGCCATTAAACAAAATATCCAATCCACTGTCGATTTCATGACCAGCATCTTTGAGATAACGGATCATGCCCTTTGGATAATTGGTCCAGTTACCCTCTTTTCTGTAAGCTAAATCGAAAAGGTCAAAACAAATCATGCCTATTTCCGGAAAATTTTCCGAGTAGAATCGAATTTGACTATCCTCTCTTTTTGCACTTACTGCATACGTTCCGATTGTAATGGCACATGGAAAAACATGTCCTCCATTATAATCCGTATGCTCTCCGATCAGGTTAATCCGCCCCGGTGCAAAAAATACTTCCCCGTCTTGTCGACTGAAAACGGTTTTGAATTTTGTTTTCAATAATGTGGTATCCATGCCAAGCCTCCACCTTTTTTATTTCCTGCCTTGTTCAAGGACTTTGTTCAATTGACTTATTTCCATTAAAAATACACCCCAAATATCAGATTTTCGTCTAAAATTTAAGGTGCATTCCGTTTTCCGATTATTGATTTTCCGTTCTTTAAAAGCTTAATATGGTACTCGTTTAACTAGGCACCGCCTTGAATCGTTGTTGGAGGATTCATTGTCGCTTCCATTTTTATTTGACCTGTTCCAGGACAAAATCAATGGCTTTTTGCGAATTTCTAGTGAGATTGATATATTCTGCCCCTTTTGTGGCAGCGAGTTTAATGTTTAAACGGTCTGTGTCTTCTTTAATGTCATCATAATATGATCCTACTTGCGGAGCTAAAATCACCATATCGAAGTCTTTCATGATCTCGTAATGAGAACCGTAAGCACCTGCTGATGCAGTGATCGGGACATTGTATTGTTTAGCGCCTTCCGTTAATGCATTAGCTAACATGGCACTTGTTCCCGCTCCGGCACACAGCACCAAGACGTTGATGCTTTTCTCCAGCGTTGGTGCGGATTCCTCCACTTGAGCATTGTTGTTCATGATGGCGAATGTATCTGTTCCTGTTGCACCGACCATTGCAGGTTGCGCTGCTCGGGAAACTCCAACAGCTGCTTCCAATTCAGCATTTTTTGCTTCTTTTGCCAGCAATTCGTTGTCATAGGCTTTACAGAACGGAAGGTAAATAAGGAAATCGACGACGATTAATAAGATTGCAAGAACCAAAGCCCAGAGTCCCATACCTGTACCAAGTATTAAGCCGATTGGTGCTGGTGTTGCCCATGGCAGGACATAAATGAAGCTGTTCATCCCGATAACGTCAACGAAGAACTTGAACAAGCAAACATTAATCATTGGCGTCATTAAAAACGGAATGAAGAAATAAGGATTTAAAATCATTGGTGCAGCAAATAAAAGCGGTTCATTAACGGCAAAACACACGGGTACTACGGATGCTTTTCCGACTGCTTTCAGCTGTTTTGATCTAGCAAGAAGAAGGAAAATAAACGGAACGACAAGGGTAGCACCGGTCCCTCCCATAGTACCGACAAAGTTTCCAAGTCCGACCGTAAGCACGTTGGATGCTTGCTCACCGGCATCATGAAGCTGTAAGTTTGTGGCTACATTAGCGTAAATAATGGCGGCAATAGCTGGCTCCACTATAGAAGGTCCGTGTACCCCGGCAAACCAAAATAGTGCCATCATTCCCCAAATGATGCAGATTCCCAGGTACCCATCAGCAGCTGTGAATAACGGAGACAGCAGAGTAGCGAGTGCTTCTGCAAAAGGGACCCCAAGTGTACCTCTAACGATTAAATCCATGATAACCATGGCAAGAACGGAAAAGGCGAATGGAAAGACATCCTTAAACGTTTGCGATATCGTTCCTGGAACTTCTTTTGGCATTTTAATCGTTATATTTTTAAGTGCACAGAACTTATAAAGATTGACCGTAATGAAAGCAGATACAAAAGCGGCTAAAAGACCTTTTGTACCGAGATATTCCGATGAAAAACCGCCATCGATTTGAGTAACACTTAAAACTAAAAAACCAACGATGGAAGCGAGCATTGCGGAAGTAGAGTTAATATACTGATTTTTTGGCATTCTGCGATTTACCGATTCACTCAGAGATCTTGCCGTTGTGGCAGAAACAAGCAGTCCCACGATTCCCATTGAATAGTTGTACACTTTCCAAAGCCAAGTGGATACATTTTCAGGCCAAGTATAACCGAATACTTCCGGTACAGCCGCAACAAGAATAAACATACTCGCAAACAATATGACCGGCATGGCGGCTAGGAAACCGTCACGAATTGCCCCTAAATAAATGTTTCTTGAAATTTTTTCAAAAAAAGGTTTTCCTTTTTCGATTTGCTTGATTACACCGTTCATTACTTCCCCTCCAAATTAACGGTTTTTACGATAGAGTTCAATGAAATCTTGGATGAGTTCACGAAGAAGCAAAGTTGTCATTAAGTGGTCTTGGCCGTGTATGAAAATAAATCCTATATCCATATCTTTTCCTGCGGCTTCTTCCGATAGAATCTTCGTCTGTGCATTGTGGGCGAGATGTAAGTTTTCATCGGCACTTTTTAGGCCTGCCTCCACATTATCAAAGTTTCCGGCACGCACTTCTTTTAGTAATGTTAATAATGAACTTCTAGCATCCCCAGCATAAGCAACAATTTCAAAACCGAGCATTTGTATTTCTTCTTTATTCATATAAGTAACCTCCAATAGCGATTTCATATTTTTTGGCAACGCATGATGAAAAGAGACTCTTTCCATCATGCGTGAAAATTAAACGATCGTTTTCGTTTCACTTACAAGCTTGTACCAGTAGGCGGATTCTTTCGGATATCGTTTTTGGGTTTCAAAATCGACGTAGAAAAGACCATAACGTTTGTTATAACCGTTTGTCCAAGAAAATAAATCCATTAAGGACCATAAAAAATACCCTTTTACATTGACACCATCAGTGATAGCTTTACTAATGGCTTCCAAATAAACTTTTAAATATTCCATTCTTGGTTTGTCCATGATGATTCCGTCATCGAATTCATCTTTATAGCCCATGCCATTTTCCGTAATGTATATTTTGTTATAATCTGGATAATCTTGTTTAATACGGATGAGAATGTCATACATTCCTTCAGGATAGATGAGCCAGTCCCAATCCGTTCTTTTCAGTCCTTCTTTGTAAATCCTTTCACCAATCCCTTTTACTTTATAAACCGAGGTTCCTTTGTCGCCGGTGCCATTATGATGAATCATGGTTTCTCCGTCGTATGCTTTAACGAAATGGCATTGATAATGATTGATGCCGAGATAATCATTTCGTGTTGAAGCTTTTTTCATGATTTCAAAATCACTGTCCAAAAACTCGTATTTCGCACCATTTGCCTGACAGATCTCATCCAGTGCAAGCATGGTTTTCTCCGAATAATAACCGAGGTAAGTGGCATCAAGGAGAAACCTGACTGATAACGCGTCATCCAGGAAACAGGCATGACGGTCTTCTTCTGAGTCACTGGCAGGGTATTTTGTTTCCAACGAGTGGACGACGCCAATTTCACCAGGATAGTTATTTTCCTTGAATAAGTTAACCGTCATTGCATGCGCCACCATCATATTATGTAAGCATTGAATGATCTTTGTGAAGTCGCTTTTGATAGATGGAGGAAACACACCGAGTAAATACTGGTTTGTCGCAACGGGATAGATTTCATTAAACGTACTCCAATTTTTAACTTCGGTAAATTCATTAAAACAAAACTCTGCATAGTCAACAAAAGCTTCTAGTGTTTCACGATTTAAAAAATCACCTTTATCGAATAATTCTTTTGGTGTATCGAAATGATGGAGCGTAACAAAAGGAACGACGTTATGTTTTTGGCATTCTGCGAAAACATCATGATAGAAATCGACGCCTTCCTGATTGACTTCTCCTGAGCCATTTGGAAAAATTCTTGTCCAAGCAATGGAAAGGCGAATGCCATTTATGCCAAATTTTTTACATAACTTTATATCTTCCGGGTATTGATGATAAAAATCACTTGCAGGATCAGGACTGAATCTTCCTTGCTTTTCTAGAAATTCATCCCAAGCAACAGGTCCTTTTCCGCCTTCTTTTGTTGCACCTTCTGCTTGATACGCTGCTGTGGCACCGCCTAAAATAAAATCACTTGGTAATTTCAGCATGACTTGAATCCCCCTAATGAAAGTTTATACAAGCTAGTTAAAAAATGTTTGTTTTTGTTAACTTTTGTTTATCGTAAGCGTATACAAAATGATTGTCAATAGATTTTTCAAAAAATGTAAGCGATTGATTATTAGGTTAATCACTGTTTATCACGATATGAACAGGATCGTTTAGCGCTCTTTATAAATGTTTGTTTTTGTTTTTTTATTGACCTATGTTTCTCTTCTATGATAAATTGTGTTTAAAGTTGAGGTGATTAGATGTGTTAAAAAAAGAACGGTTATTAAAGATCATCGATATCGTTAACTCCAAAGGAATCATTACGGTGAATGAGATCATGGATGAACTGGATGTTTCCGATATGACAGTTAGAAGAGATCTAGAGGAACTTGACAAAGCCGGAAAAATCGTTCGCATCCATGGCGGTGCTCAGAGTATTTCCCACTCAATAGATCGAGAGTTATCACATCATGAAAAACTTGGTGTTCAAGTAGAAGCAAAAGGTAAAATTGCAGAGCTGGCTGCATCGTATGTAGAAGACGGCGATACGGTTTTTCTCGGACCAGGTACTACAATTGAACTTTTAGCCAAATATCTATTGAACAAACGAATCAGGATTATTACGAATAACTATCCTGTATTCAATATTTTAACGCATTGCGAAGCGGCAGATATTATCCTGATTGGCGGCGACTATAGAAAAAACACTGGTGCTTTCGTTGGGCCTATTGCCAATAATACTTTGCAAAAATTCAATTTCACGAAGGCTTTCATTAGTGCAAATGGCATTCATAATGATGAAATCTCTACTTATAGTGTCGAAGAAGGAGAAGCACATCAAATTGCGCTGAATAATTCTCGAACCAAATTTTTGTTAGTAGACAATAAAAAATTCAATCGAGAAGATTTTTACGTTTTCTATGATTTACATGATATGGATTATTTGATTACTGATGATAACGTTGTGAAGGATGTCCTAGCCCATTACGAGCAATATGTAGATATCAAAATCGCAGAAAAAAATGAATAGAAAAGGTAGGGGTAGTTCATTGAAAGGAATTATTTTTGATTTTAATGGCACCATGTTTCTAGATTCGCATATTCACGAAGAGGCATGGTTTTACATGGTAAAGAAATATTCCCCTAAGGCCATATCGGATACAGATATTTTGCTTAACATTCATGGAAGAACGAATAAGGAAATCCTTACCCATTTTATCTCAAAAGAGTTGACAAATGCGCAAATCGAAAAGATGTCTTTTGAAAAAGAAGCCTACTACAGGGAATTATGTCTGAAGAACAAGGATGAACTAAAGCTGACCAATGGCCTCGCGGACATGTTAAATCAGCTGAAAGCTTCAGGAATGCCCATCACCATTGCGACCGCTACGGTAAAGGAAAATGTTCAATTTTACTTTGATATTTTTCAATTGGACCAGTGGTTTGATTTTGACAAAGTGACCTTTGATGACGGGAGCTTCCCTGGCAAGCCGGAACCGGATATATTCATTATTGCGGCGAAGAAATTAGGGCTTATACCAATTGAATGCTTAGTAATTGAAGATGCTTTTTCGGGACTTACAGCAGCGAAGAAAGCAGGAATCGGCAAGATCATCGCCATCGATCCATTCGGTAAAAATCGCTCGTTATTCGAAGAAAAACAACTAGGAAGCGATGGAATCATAACCGATTTCACTAAATTTTTTGAAGTGATTGCAAGTTAATCCTTTTGAGGAGAGTGATACTGGGGCTCTTTTTATGGGGATGGACTTGGGAGATTTCTTGTCATAACAATGAACTGTCACGATTCAATAGTGGGAGTAAACAAATCAGAACATATGGATAAGCCTAAACCTCGCTGAATTTCAACGAGGTTTTTCGTAGAATGGAGAATCGCTGCAATTGTCTTGAATTCTTTTTCACCACAGCAAAAGGTTTGCAAGCTTGAACCAAAATAACGAATAAATGAATCAATCATTCTCCTCAGGATAAGTGTGTTTGCTATTAATTAGTGTCTGTAAATCTCCCCTATATATTGTATCTTTCCATTCCTGTATCCTAAACGGAAGCAAAGGCGAAAGATAGGGAACACCTAAAGATTTAAGTCTTGCCATATATATTATTTTAATTGTTGCAGCAATGATTAATCCATTAAATCCATAAAAATAAGCAATAATCAAAAAAAGCGGTCTTAAAGTACTTTCAGCAGCTAGCATTCCTCTGTTGGCGAGTAGAAAACTAGAAATAGTCGTTATACCTACGATTATGAGACTAAGTGGATGAATTAGTTTTGCCGTAACAGCTGTTTCGCCTATTACGATAGTTCCGATCAAGGAAAGCAAAATCACTGAAGCCTTCGGAATACGATAAGATGCATCCAATAAGATTCTTATGATAAATAAGAGAAGAGCTATTTCCCAAAAGGTTGGTAATAACTCATTTTTAGTTATGAGTGCCTTCGAAATTTTATTAGTTAAATCTCCTTTATGAAAATTTGCTATCGCGATATAAACACCAGGTAGGTATACAGCTAAGAAAAAGCAAATCATTCTTATTATTCGATTTGAAAAGCGACCCGCTTTTACGTGATACTCATCCGGCGCCTGTAATAAATCCATAAAAAGTGTAGGTGCAATAATTGCACTAGGGAAACCATCCACTATAATTGCTACTTTTCCTTCATATAATGAGGATACAACTCCATCAATTCGTCCTGAAGTTCTTGCTAAATTGAAAATGGTTCTTGGTTTTCCTTCCAATACATCTTCCACAACTTTTGAATTTAGCAAATATTTTATTTTTAGGCTTTTTAGCCTCTTTCGTACTTCTTTTAAAATTCCTTTATCCACAATCCCTTCTATAAATAATATTGAAACTGCTGTTTTCGAGAATGTTCCAAATTCCATTGGTTCTACACAGAAATCAGGAGTTTTAATGGTACTTCTTAACATATTAATATTTGTTTTCATTTGTTCTGTCAGACCAACAATGGGACCCATTTGAGAACGTTCCCCTAGTGATTCTTCAAGGCTTCTTTCCTTCCAATTGGCTGATGGTACGATAATTCCTTTTCGATGGCCATTAATCAATATAATGGTATTTCCTTTTACGATAGCTTCTATTACGTCTATGTACTGAGTCGTGGTTTTCACATCAGCAGCTTCAATCAATCTTTCATTAATTTGATCAGTAAGTGATTCATTACACTTTACAGTCTTGAAAGGCTCCAATAATGGTTTGACAACATATTCCTGTATGAGGTCTGTATCAATAATTCCATCCAAATAGACAATGTTGATTTCGACAGAACTCTTGAAGCCCGTTTTTATCTTTCTAACGGTAAGATCAGATGTATGATGAAATGTTTTCTTTAGATCGCTAATATTTTCTTGAATGGTTTCCTGCAAATCTTTTTTACTCATTCAATTTCACCCTTAAAGTTTATTCACTTTAGTTTGAGGAAATATCTTGAATTTTATTCTCATTCAATGCAGCGCAAGTTCAATCCATAAAGAATCGAAACGTCTGTCTCCTTTAGCATTTTATCGTGGTAAACATTTGTTTGGATTGATTGTTTCGCGGACCAATAATCATGCTGAACTACCAAAAAAAGGACCATTTTTAATGGTCCTACCAGTTTGTAGACAAAAGGGGTTCGGAATTAAAAAATTCCGAACCCCTTTTGAAATTCCTTTGAAATTTTGACCAAAGGTTACGAGATTTGGGCTCTTCG
>NZ_LNNH01000003.1:153776-154021 GCF_001542915.1 Peribacillus simplex
ATCCAACGCATACCATGCTTTTCTTTTGCATCTGCGAATACACGCTCAATCGTCTCTTTGCGTTTCGCATATATAGGTTTTACCTCTTGATGATGACGCAGATGATCTGCTTCTTCCACATATGCTTGCCAGATATGCCGTGTCTCTACTTTTTGATGGTCTTTGCTTTCCGTACACCGTGATAAAAATGAGCATGTTGCACAAATTTGTTTGGGCGATTTGTACTCGCGATAGCCCTCTTTATT
>NZ_LNNH01000004.1:0-112538 GCF_001542915.1 Peribacillus simplex
TGGCCACTTGGACATGGCAAGGTCCTAAAACGGCTTAACATAGTGGCTCGAAGAGCCCAAATCTCGTAACCTTTGGTCAAAATTTCAAAGGAATTTCAAAGGAATTTCAAAAGGGGTTCGGAATTGTTTAATTCCGAACCCCTTTTGTCTACAAACTGAAAGCCTGTATCCAATTTGGATCAGGCTTTTGCTAATGTAAGGCTTTCATAATTTTTTACGTGCTTCCACCTTCGATAAGAGTGACGGGGAGGCATGTTTCCAGCGGCAGATCGTTGAACTCCCCTTCAATTTCTTTTAATAAAATATCGATGGCCGTCTTTGCGATTAAATCAATCGGCTGTTGGATCGTTGTCAATTCCGGTAATAAAATCTGACCTGTTTCCGTACCATCATATCCGACAACTTTCAATTGCGATGGTATGTCTTTTTTGCGTTTTTTAGCTTCAGCCATTACGGAAGCCGCGATTAAATCATCGCTTGCAAAGATACCATCCACCTCGGGCTGTTCATCAAATAGCTTACAAATCAGCTCCCGGTGGATCATCTGGTCAAATGTATTGGAAACTTCATATGTAATGGGTGTTCTTCCATTTTTCATCATGATATCTTCGTACGCTTTTCTCCTTAAATTTGCGGGCGTTTCCAGTTCAATAGGGCCATTAATATGAATAATATGCTGGCAGCCCTTTTTCAATAATAGTTCGGTGGCCTGTTTTCCGCCGTCATAATTATCAGAGCCAACGACAGGAATCGTTTCTGATAGGTAATGGTCAACCGCAACGACAGGGAAATTTTCCCGATGATAATTCATGACCCCTCGGTTATAGGTTACGACGATTACCCCATCGACCTGATTTCGCAGCAGCATTTCAAGATATTTTTCCTCTTTGTCCATTCGGTTGACACTGTTGCAGAGCAATACCTTATAACCGAATGAAGCGCAAATGCTTTCTATGTGGAAGGAGAGTTCACCGAAAAATGGGTTACTCGTTTTGGGGACGATCAGACCTATGATATTGGTTCGTTTATTGAAAAGAGAACGAGCCAAGTCGTTAGGGATATAATTGATTTCCTTCATTGCCTTGTATACATTGTCTTTCGTTTTTTGACTGATGTAACCGCGATTATTCAAGACACGTGAAACCGTTGTTCTTGAAACACCTGCAGCTTCTGCTACATCATCAATGCTGGGCTTCATTTCCATTCCTCCCATCTTCTAAATTACCATTCATAATTGTACCTACATTTTTCTTGAAAAGTAACTGTATAAGCTTTATTTGCGTTTTGATAACAATGTCACTTGGTTTAAGAAGTATTTTTCAGCAAGCTGATTTTGGCTTGATTATCATATGGTTTCCAACTTCATCCTCTTTTTGAAGTTTACCATAAAATTTAAATTTTTCAAAAAAAACATGTCAACCGATTGACATATGGTACCGGTTGACATAAAATTCTAGTTGAAAGCGCTTTTATCGATGGATTCATAAGAAGGGGGAATGATGGTCATGAAAAAATTACTTTTTGTCGGGGTATCATTATTATTGATGTTTGCAGCGGTAGGTTGCAGTAATAGTGAAAGCGTGGATGGAGATGGGAAAAAGAAAATCACGATGTGGGTCCACGTTTCTGATGATAATGAAGAAGGAAAGGTATACAAAAAACGCGTGGAAGCGTTTAACAAGGAATATGCCTCTGATGATATAGAAGCTAAAATTGAATTCATTCCGCGCAGCGGAAATGGCGGGGGCTACGAAGATAAAGTGAATGCAGCCCTTACGACCAGCACCCTGCCGGATGTCATCACATTGGATGGGCCCAATACAGCCGCGTATGCCAAATCCGGTGTCATTTCGCCGTTGGATGAATATGTGAAAGACCAGGATGACTTGCTTCCAAGCATTAAGCAGCAGGGAACCTATCAAGGCAAGCTTTATGCGATCGGTGTGAGTGAATCATCCGTGGGCATTTACTACAACAAAAAAATGTTCCAAGAAGCCGGAATTGATTTGAAAACGCTGCCAACGGTCGATTCTCCTTGGACGTGGACCCAATTCCTTGAGCTTTGTAAAACGCTAACAGATAAATACAAAAAACCAGCGATAGATATGCAATTACAAGCGAAAGATGAAATGCTGACATACGCACTGACGCCCTTTGTTTGGTCAGCTGGGGGTGACCTTGTTTCGAAAGATGGCAAGAAGGTCGAGGGTGTCTTCAATCAAGCTCCTACCGTCGAAGCCATGGATTTCGTCCAAACGATGCTGAAGGAAGGATATACGACACGGACTCCGGTCAAACAAGCGTTTGAAACAGAAAAATATCCTATGAAATTCAGCGGTGTATGGACCGTAACCGATTTGAAGACCAACTTCCCGAAAGTGGAGTATGGCGTGATGCCTTATCCGGTCTCACCAACTACAAAGAAATTGGTTTCTCCTTCAGGCAGCTGGCAATTTGCGATGACGCAAACCTCGGAAAATAAAGAATGGTCGGCAAAATTGGTCGATTGGATGACGAATAAAGAATCCAATATCGAGCTGAGCCGTTCGATTGCAGCATTGCCCGTTCGGTATTCTTCGGAAAAAGTAATGACGAAAGAATTTTCCGAGCAAATGAATGTCTTCATGAAGCAATTAAAGGAAACAGGGCATGCACGCCCCGTGACACCAGCTTATCCGCAAGTGACGCGTGCCTTCCAGCAAGCGATCGATGATATCAGCTTCTATGATCAAAATCGTGATATTCAGAAAGTTCTGGATACACGTGCTGAAGAAATGCAATCAGCTGTCGATAAGGCCAATTAGAGGAGGAAATATGAGTAAAATGGGATGGAAAACGAACGGCTTGGCCTACACGTATCTGAAATCGGAGAAAGGTTTGAGGGCTCGGATCCACTGGAAGGATAATATGATCGCTTATGCGTTTTTGGGTCCCGCATTATTGATTTTGTCGATGTTTCTCGTAATACCGGTAATCATGGCAGTCTATTATGCATTTACCGATTATTATTTACTTACACCCGATATGCGTAAATTTGTGGGTCTGGATAACTTTTTCCATTTATTCAAAGACCCGATATTCCTTAAAAGTCTGTTGAATACACTCAAATTCGTAGTTTTCGTGATTCCATTGCAGGTAGGGTCAGCGCTCGGTATGGCCCTCCTGTTAAATAAACAACGAAGGGCCAATACGTTTTTTAAAGTAGCCTATTTCAGTCCCGTCGTCATGTCACTTGTGGTCATATCCGTTCTTTGGCTATATTTGCTGAATCCGAATGAAGGCATCATCAATAACGCACTTAGATACATCGGGATTTCAGCCCAACCATTTTTGACGAGTCCAAAGCAGGCAATATTTACGATCGTTGTTGTTTCGGCTTGGCAAGGGGCTGGATTTCAGATGCTGATTTTCCTGGCTGGATTGCAGAATATCCCAATGGATGTATACGAAGCGGCACAGATGGATGGCATGAACAAATGGCACAGATTCATTTATATCACCTTACCTTTATTGAAGCCGACTTCCGTGTTTATCTTCATCACCACGTTGATCGGGGCATTTAAACTGTTGGTCCAACCGATGGTCATGACACAAGGTGGGCCGATGAATTCCACCATGACGGTTGTCTATTACATTTATCAAACAGGGTTTACGGATCGGATGGTCGGTTATGCCAGCTCGATGGCGCTTTTGTTCGGTACCATCATTGGAATAGTTACGCTTGCGCAACGAAAATTGGTCAAGGAGGACGATGATTGATGCAAAGGAAATTCGGGCCCTTAACCATTCTTGAATACGTTTGCTTGGTTCTGTTAGCGGTACTATTCATTTTCCCGCTGATTTGGATGGTAGCATCCTCGATGAAACCAGAGGCGGAAGTTTACAATAATATGAATACATTGAAGGCCTTCCTGCCATCCTTTCATATCTCGGAATGGTTTGTATCCTACAGTCAGGTTCTGTCACGCTTTCATTTAATCGGTTACATCGGCAATAGTTTGTTTTATGGAGCGTGTGTGGCGATCGGTTCGATCATTATCAATGGGATGGCCGGGTATGCATTCGCTAAGCTCAAATTCAGCGGAAAAAAATGGTTGTTCGGGATCTTGTTGGCGCTTTTGATCGTACCATTCGAAACGATCTTAATCTCCCAATTCACCATAATTCACAAACTAGGGTTAGTGGACACACGTCTCGCCGTTATCTTGCCGGCATTGGCAGGAGCATTCAATATTTATTTGTTCAGGAACTTCTTCATGGCGATTCCGGAATCCGTTATCGAATCGGCTAAATTGGATGGTGCGAACAATTGGCAGGTCTTCTGGCGAATCATGCTGCCGATGTCAAAGCCGGCTGTCGCCACAGTTGGAACATTGGCGTTCATCGGAAGCTGGAATGATTATATCTGGCCGCTGATGGTCTTGACGGACAAGTCGAAATTCCCCATCCAGGTGGCGATAACGGCCATCAACAGTACCGATCCAGTTTACATCAATCAGGTCATGGCTGTATTGACGATATCCACGATTCCCTTGATTCTTATTTATATCGTGGCACAGCGATACATCTTGGAAGGCCTCGGGGGCTCGGGAACTGGCATTAAGTAGGCTTTGCCTGTGCTCAGACTAACAATCAGGAATGATTACGGCATTTCAAAGATAGCGGGAATGGATTGGTCCCGAGTTGGATTTTTAACTATTCGGTAAAAGGGGCTATCATATGGCAACTACAAGGAATGATTCAAAAAGGCTGTACTGGAAATTGAGTGCCTATTTTTTCTTTTTCTTTTTCACATGGTCTTCCAGTTACTCGTTATTTTCCATTTGGTTGGGACAGGAGATACACTTGGATGGGGCAGCGACAGGAATCATCTTCTCCATCAATGCTATTTTTGCCTTATGCATGCAGCCAATATATGGTTATATTTCCGACAGGATAGGTTTAAAGAAGAACATCTTGTTCTTCATCAGTATGTTGCTCATCTTTGTAGGACCGTTTTATATTTTCGTTTACGGGCCGCTCTTGCAATACCATCTTTTTTTAGGGGCAGCGGTTGGGGGAATTTACTTAGGCATATCGTTCCTGGCTGGAATTGGCGCGATTGAATCGTACATTGAAAAAGTCAGTCGGAAATATGAATTCGAATATGGAAAGTCGAGAATGTGGGGTTCATTGGGATGGGCATCAGCGACATTTTTTGCCGGTCAGCAATTCAACGTGAATCCGGATATCAATTTTTGGGTGGCATCGGCATCAGCGATCATATTGGTTGCCATCATCCTGTCTGTAAAGATAGAAATGACAGATTACGAGATGGACAAAGCGGATTCTGTAGCCTTGAAGGATGTTGGAGGACTTTTCTTACTGAAGGATTTTTGGTTTTTGATGATGTACGTTATGGGAGTGACCTGCGTCTACGCCGTGTATGATCAACAATTCCCACTTTATTACGCATCCTTATTCCCGACTGTTGCCATGGGGAACCAAGTATTTGGCTATCTGAATTCGTTCCAAGTATTGTTGGAGGCAGGCATGCTATTCGCTGCTCCATTCATCGTGAATAAAATCGGGGCAAAGAACAGTTTGATTTTAGCCGGGGCATTGATGTCCTTCAGAATCATTGGTTCAGGCCTTGTGGATGGCCCGATCGGAATTTCATCCATGAAATTAATTCATGCCCTGGAATTGCCGATCATGTTGATTGCCATTTTCAAATATTTAGCTGCTAACTTTGATACACGTTTATCCTCCATTTTATATTTGGTTGGATTTCATTTCACCTCCCAGGTAGGGGCATCGATCCTTTCACCGATCGCGGGGCAATTATACGATAGTATAGGCTTCCGCCAGGCATATATTATCATGGGAATCGTGGCATTATGCTTTACGTTCCTTTCCATATTCACTCTCTTGAACCCTAAAAAGAATACAAACTTCAATAATAATGAGAAGAATCTATCTCAAGTAGTCTAGGAGGATTTTTAATATGTTACAGAAAAGTAGAACGAACCGAGCGGAAGAGGCACTTAGCGAAGCAAAAGGAAAAATGAATGATCGCTATCGATTAGGCTACCATATCATGGCCCCTGCTAACTGGATAAATGATCCCAATGGTTTAATCTATTATAAAGGCGAATATCATGTGTTTTACCAACATAATCCTTTGGATGAAAATTGGGGACCCATGCACTGGGGGCACGTGAAAAGTAAGGACCTTGTCCATTGGGAGCACCTGCCTATTGCTTTAACTCCCGGAGACGCTTGTGATACCGATGGTTGTTTTTCCGGCAGTGCCGTAGATAACGATGGTGAATTAACGTTAGTTTATACAGGTCATCACTATACGGATAAAGAAAAAGACATCTTCTATCAAAATCAAAACATTGCCGTCAGTAAAGATGGAATTACTTTTGAAAAAGCAAGTGAAAATCCAGTCATTGACCATCCACCCGCAGATAGCGCGCATCACTTCCGAGATCCAAAGGTCTGGAAGCATGATGACACATGGTATATGGTTTTAGGCAACGCGACTCAAGATAAAGTAGGAAGGGTAATCCTATACCGCTCGCCTGACCTTCGTCATTGGGATTACAGAGGAGTGCTTGCACAAAGTGACGGTACGCTTGGGTATATGTGGGAATGTCCTGATTTTTTCGAATTGAATGGTAAACATATTTTAATGATTTCACCCCAAGGAATCGAAGCGGAAGGGGACGCCTATAATAACCTTTTTCAAACCGGATATTTGGTAGGGGACTATGATTATGATACAAACGAGTTTAGTCATGGTCCTTTTACCGAATTAGATCATGGACATGACTTTTATGCTGTTCAAACTTTATTGGATGATGAAGGACGTAGGGTTGCGATTGGATGGATGGATATGTGGGAGTCAAACATGCCGACCAAAGCAGATGGATGGTGTGGTGCCTTGACATTGCCGCGCGAAATCACGCTAGGTGACCAATTGGAAATATTGATGAATCCAGTTGAAGAGATTACCTTATTGCGAGAAACCGAACACAATGAATGTAAAAAACGACCGATTTTGGAGAATTACTTGATTGATACAAAAGAAGACCTGATCGAGGTGAAAGCCGTTTTCGATTTAACGGATGCTAACGCCCGATCTGTCGGTTTGAAGGTTCGCGGAGTCGAGCAGGAGGAGCTTATTCTAAGCTATGATGTAGAAGAAGGGCAGCTAACACTTGATTGCTCCAAGTTTGGAAAAATGAAAGACGGTGTTAGAAAGGCACCTCTAAATGCGAAAGACTTACTCTCTTTGCGGATATTCCTTGACCGATCGTCGATCGAAGTATTTGCCAACAATGGACAAACAAGCATGACAAGCCGTATCTATCCGAAAGAAGAGAGGCTTGGCATCGAGCTATTTACAGTGAATGGTGCTGTGCAAATCGACGAATTAACTTACTGGACGCTACAAGACACATGGAAATGAAAAATACCGGGAACAAGTGACTAAACACTTGTTCCTTAGTTCGGAGGAAATGCATTGAAAAAAATATTTTGTATCGGTGAGGCATTAATTGATTTCATTCCTGTTCAAAAACAAAAATCATTAAAAACTGTGTCTTGTTTTGAACGTGTCGCAGGCGGAGCTCCGATGAATGTGGCCATCGCGATTGCAAAGTATGGAGGGAATTCCGTCATGCTTTCCAAAATCGCCAATGATCATTTTGGCGACCATTTACTGGACGTGCTACAAGAAAACGACGTAGATACCTCGTATATCGTGCGAAGTGATGAAGGGGAAACTGGATTGGCCTATGTATCGATCGATGCGGCAGGAGAAAGAAGCTTTAGTTTTTACCGGAAAAATGCAGCGGATTTATTGCTGTCTCCTGAAGAAGTGAAAGACGAATGGTTTAATGGAGGTGACTTTCTTCACTTTTGCTCTGTTGATTTGGTTGAGAGCCCGATGAAGCAAACGCATAGGAAAGTCATCAATGCTTTTCGCGAAATTGGCGGCATCGTTAGCTTTGACCTTAACGTACGGCTTCCGTTATGGCCTGATGAAGCAAGCTGCCGCCAAACGATCCAAGACTTTTTGCCTCTTGCTGATATCGTTAAAGTATCCGAGGAAGAACTAACTTTCGTAACGGATACGAATATGGAAAAAGCGGCGATTGACACTCTTTTTGTCGGGAACGTGAACGTCGTCATTTTTACTAAAGGCAGTAAAGGCGCGAGCATCTATTTAAAGAATGGCGAGTTATACGAAGACCCAGGATTTTCCGTGACTGTTTCAGATACAACAGGGGCGGGTGATGCATTCATGGGTGGATTTTTATCGGAGCTGGTTTCTTTGGATATTACAAACGGAAATCTTCGTCAGCGAGTCAGGGAACACCATCAGCGATTACTTACATTTGCCAATGCAAGTGGGGCACTGACGGCCTCCGTCAAAGGAGCGATACAGGAAGCTCCCGGTAAACGTCATGTATTGACTTTCATTGCCACTCAACGTACCAAAAACGAATCTCGATGACAATCGAGGGTTGCAAGCCTGCAAGCAGACTCATCTTTTTTTGTCTGTCCCGTTCGGGAGAAACCGAACGGTTTTTTTTACGTGAGCTCCCTCTGGCGTAGGTTATGTGTCGGTTAAAGGAGTCAAGAAGAAGTGGAGACAAAATGAATTCAAGTATTTTTTTAGTGTTTACTGAAAAAAAATTAGGGAAAATAATTGATATGAATAAAATCCAACAAGATAAAGGAGCTGGAAAGATGCGTAATTATACACAACAGTACATTAATGGTGAGTGGGTTGATTCCACAGGATCGGAAACGATTGATGTTATCAATCCAGCTACGGAAGAAGTCATCGGCAAGATCATTTCGGGAACAAAGGAGGATGTCGATCGCGCTGTCGAAGCGGCTCGTGCAGCATTTCCTGCATTTTCTAGAATGTCGAGAGAAGAGAGGATCAAGCTTCTGGAGAATATCGCAAAAGAATATGAAAATCGGAAGGATGATCTTGTCAGCGTCATGACAGAAGAGTTAGGCTCCCCTGTTACACGAAGTGAACAAGTGCAGTATGAGATGGGCTTGCAGCATTTTAAAAAAGCGGCTGAAAACCTGAAAACATTCGAATTCACCGAACAGCGTGGAGACACACTCATTCAAAAAGAGGCAATTGGTGTTGCTGGGCTCATCACACCTTGGAATTTTCCTGCCAACCAAGTTTGTACGAAATTGGCGAGTGCATTTGCGGCAGGAAGCACAGTCGTCCTCAAACCGGCTGCCTTGACGCCACTGACGGCAATCATTCTCGCGGAAATATTTGAAAGTGCTGGCATGCCAAAAGGTGCATTCAATTTAGTGAATGGCTCTGGTTCCACCATTGGGGAAGCGATCAGCTCCCACCCTGGTATTGATTTTGTCTCGTTTACTGGTTCTGGAAGCGTTGGTTCGAAAATCATGGAAAACGCCGCTCAGGATATAAAGAAAGTATCACTCGAACTTGGCGGGAAATCACCATTAGTGATTTTAAAAGACGCCAATGTAAAAGAAGCGGCACGAACGGCTGTCTTGAATGTCGCGATGAATACAGGACAGGTTTGTACGGCTGCCACGAGGACCATCATTCCCAAATCGATGCATGATGAGTTCATTAAAGCGATAAAAGAGGTGCTCCCGGAATTTCCTGTAGGAGATCCGCAAGATAAGGCCACCTTCATGGGACCGCAAGTATCGGAGGGACAATGGAAAACGGTCCAATCCTATATTGAAAAAGGTAAGGATGAAGGCGCGGTCCTTGTTGCTGGTGGCACGGGAAAACCAGAAGGACTTGATAAAGGTTACTTCACGAAGATTACGGTTTTCACTGATGTGAAAAGTGATATGACCATAGCAAAAGAAGAAATATTCGGTCCTGTCATGTCGATTCTTACGTACGAAACCATTGATGAAGCGATTGAGATCGCCAATGATACGATATATGGTTTAGCAGGATATGTTTTTGGTGAGGATGCTGCCGAATTGAGAAAAGTGGCTTCAAATATTCGTGCTGGGCAAATCACGGTCAACAATGCCAAAATAGACTATTCAGCGCCATTTGGCGGATTCAAGCAATCAGGCATCGGTCGTGAATGGGGAGATTACGGAATGGAAGAATTTCTTGAGCCAAAAGCCATTCTAGGCATGCCTTCTTGAAGTGGCATTTGTGGCCCTGCCCTCGATAAATTAGCTTCTCACATAAGATTGTAAGCGGCGGCCTTTTCTCGGTATTCACCCGGGGAAAGGTCGTTCTTATTCTTTAGAAACGTTCCGTAAGAATGGACGCCCCGATAGGATGTTTTAAAGAGGAATAAATAAACAAAATAAATAGGGATAGCATCAATACTATCCCTAACAGTACATATAATTTCGATTAACGAGTTCTTCCGCCTAATTGCTGCTCAGCCATTTGCACTAAACGTTTCGTGATTTCTCCACCAACAGAGCCATTTGCGCGGGATGTTGTATCAGGACCAAGGTTAACGCCAAATTCACTTGCGATTTCGTATTTCATTTGTTCTAGAGCTTGTTCTGCACCACTAACTACCAATTGATTGCTGTTGTTGTTCTTAGCCATGTTTTCAGCTCCTAATAATTTAATGTGTTGCTAGTCATAGGTTTCGATATTGTAAACAGTTATATACATCAAAATGAAAAAAAATTTCCGAAGATTTAATCGAATATATGGCAGGCTCCTGCAGTCTATATGCATATAAGATAAGGTCGATTGTAGCGAGTAATGTTAATTTCAATTTGTCCTTGGGGATGATAGCTTCATTGATCTTGATATCCTCGGGAGATTTTTCAAAGCGAAAGGCAGTAAAAAAGGACCCCTTGGGTCCTTTTCAATCTCAGCAGGCGTGCAAAACGGTTATATGATGAGGGATGGGTTCGTATCGCCTTTAAAATGGCAATCGATCAAAACGTTATTTTTTTTGTTTTCTCATCCATTGAGTCGCCACCCATTTTTCATCGGCGATAACCGGTGCGCCGCCGTGTAACGTCCGTTCGTTCAATTCATGGTCATTATAGAAATACTCGAAATAGACCGCCATTCCCTTATGCGGTGATATGGACAAATTCAGTTTAGGGAAAAATGTTTCTCCCCCATGCTCCACATCATTTAAATACATGACAAGTGTGCTGATTCGATTATTCTTAGTCTCTTTACTTGTGAAAAAATCAAAGTGAGCTTTATATTCTTGACCAGGAGTATATTTAAGGATTTGAATGCCATCCCCATGTTCACGAGGGATATTCATGATGGTCGATATTCTTTTTTCAATCTTGGCGATGGTGTCATTTTCATTTTCTTGAAAAAACATGCTGCTGCTTGTCCTCATCTCATTTACTTCGCGAGCATTTCCAATTTTGGAACGATGCAATTTGTCTTTTGACAGCCGGATCAGTTCGTCACATTCCCCGTCGCTCAAAACATTTCCCAATATTAGAATTAACGGTTCTTCCATTCTAGCAATGATATTGATTACTCTATCTTCTATTTTGATTTTATTACCAATGTGGTTAAAGATGGTCTGTTCTTTACTGGTATCAATTGTCAACTTTCATCGACTCCTCAAAAGGTATAATTAACAGAATAATATATTTTTTCTGTAATTTTTTTTAATCTAGCTAATTATAGCATAAATTGCCTGTCATAAACCTTTTTGCCTATTCAGGAATTGGGCACCTTCGTCGCAAGGAAGCCCCAGTATTACCGATCAATGGATGGATACGTTACATAGGCAGCCTGTTATATCTCGTTCATTGTCACTAAAGTACCATTTACATGAAAAACAGCCTCCAATAAAATAAATGGTGAGCTGGAAATGTTAGCCAAGGAAAGTCCATAAACCTGTTTAAATCCTCCCCCAAAGGCAGCATTCACAAAAGCACATGGTTGATAAAAAAATAGCGCCGGATAAGGAAGTGGTAGCGTTGAAAAAGAGCATCTGCATCATTGGCAGTGGGATTGCCGGGCTGCACCTGGCTTATGCACTAAAGGACGAATTCGATATCACCGTCATTGAACGCCGTACACCAGAGGAAATCAAAGAAGGACGCATCATGTCCACACAGGTTCATTTTGGATCGACAAGGATACGCGAAGGACGCTTCAATATGCCGAACTGGGGAGAACAATCAGAGATCGAAAGCATCCATATTACAATCGGAAATCAAAAACTATTTGCCGGGATGTTGCAGAAACCGGCATTATCTATTGATCAACGCTTGCATTACGCTCGTTCAATGAAAGACCTTGCAAAAAAAGGGGTTTCCTTCCGTCTGGAAAAGGTGGACAAGGAAAATGTCGAAGCGTTGGTTGAAGGGTTTGATTTAATCATTGATTGTACCGGGAAAAATGGAGCTCTATTTCCGTTTCCAATTGAATCGGAGCTGTCTCCTTTTCTAGCTCCGCAGCGAAAATGCATTGTAGGCTATTTCACAGGCATAAAAGCAAATGACCCTCCGGGGATAGGAGTAACGGTTCTTCCTGGAGTGGGTGAAATGTTTGAAATTCCTGCAATAACCGAACAGGGCCCTGTAACGATTTTATTCATCATGGCAATTCCGAACACTGAGCTGGATGTATGTAAAGGGGTGAAGAATGCCTCGGAATTCACTCATGCAATGAGCGGGGCAGTCCAACAATTCTTTCCTGACGTTTATGAACGCCTTGATCCGGAAAAATTTAAGTTATGTGACAGAAATGGCTTTCTTCTAACAGCGGTAACGCCCGTTATACGAAAGCCATATCTCATGGTTCATGATAAGCTGGTTGTTGGCTGCGGGGACAGCGTGTTTTTAAACGATCCGATTACGGGTCAAGGCTGTAATCTCTCTTCTTTTTGTGCGGAGCAATTGTATGAAGCCCTCATTGAATGGAAACATTCCAAGTGGGACGGGGAATTGGGCGAGTCTTATTGGAAACGTACGAAACCATTTGTAAAAGAAGTAACGGCATGGACAAATGCCATGACTGAGCCATTGCCTGAGCATGTAGTTCAATTGCTGCTGCAGGGTTCACAGGACCAGGTCAAAGCAAATGAAGTTGCTCAATGGTTCGCGGATCCGACTAAAGCCTTTGAAGCGTTTTTTTCAAGACTGAACGTTTAGTTTGAAGTGCAGGAACGTATGTTTTATAATGTAGGCCAAGCGATCCCATATCTTTGAAAGGGAGGAATACTATGTATCGTTCAATAAAGGATTTTAGCAGAGAGTGGAATAAAGAAGCCATTCTGACTCAACATGTAATGGATAGCCTGACAGATGACGCCTTAAAACAACAAGTGTATCCTGAAGGCCGTACTTTAGGAAGAATTGCGTGGCACGTAACAACGAATATCCCGGATTATCTAACTCATTTTGGATTCAAGATCGACAGGAAAGAGGATGGAGAATGCGTTCCTGCTTCAGCCAAAGAAATTGCTGCGGCATTTAAGGAGATAAGCTCCCATGCAGCCCAAGTCATTGAACAGGATTGGACAGATGAATCACTCGAACAAATGCAAACAGCGTTCGGAAGACAGGAATCGAATGCTGAGATTTTAATGGGGTTAATCAAGCATATCATCCATCATCGCGGGCAAATGACGGTACTAATGCGCCAAGCAGGAATAAAACCTCCTGGAGTTTATGGACCGCCAAAGGAAGATTGGATCCATCTAGGCGTGGAAAATCCACCACTTTAATGCCATGAAAGTTTTTTATTAAATCACCGATCAGAAGTAGGATTGAAGGAAATAGCCAAAGAAAAAGCACCGTTCACGCCGCTTTTTCTTTGGCTAAAGTGTCGTCAGGTCGTGATGCTATCGTTAGTAAGCACTGAAGCGGCTTTGCTTCTTTTGTGATGAAAAATATAAGACCCAGCTATCAAAATAAATCCGATGACGAAAAAAAGCCAACTACTTACGGGATCGCCGACAACGATGGTTGAGTACATGGCACCCGTCAAATCGAATGTCATTCCGGCATAAGCCCATTCCTTGATTCGAGGAAAGCCTGGAACAAGGATTGCCACAATACCTAATAGTTTTGCGATTCCAAGAAACGGCAGGAGGTAGGCAGGATAACCCAAATGCTTAAATAACGCGACTGCATCAGGAGCAGACAAGATATCGGGAATGGAACCAATGCCCATTAAGGCCACGAGCAGCCCGGTGAAAACCCAGTATAGGCTATTTGTTTTTTTCATTTACTACTTTCCTCCCCTTGTTTGATATTTAATCATATTCCCTTTCCGTTTTTTTAATCCACACTTTATATTGAAGCTTGGAGTTCCAGGAAGACTTTAATCAAAATAAGCTGAGGATAAAGCTTCAAGGAACATTAATTTAAAAATGTTGGGAGGCTGGCATGTGATCGCGTTTATCATAAGGGTAGCAGTGATACTATTGATGTTGATATTGACAATGGTATTCATCGCTAAAAAAATACCAAGAAAAATGCGCCACAAGCAAAAACAATGGTGGGTCATTGCACATATCCTTTTTGTTATTGTGTATTTCTGTGGCATTGCGGGTCAATTAGTCGTTCTATTTTCGATGGCTTCCTTTTCAGAAAAAGGGTCCATTCATGCGGGACTTAAATTCATCCGTTATTTTGACGATTATTTAACGATTCCAGGCGCGATGGGCTCCTTCGTTACAGGAGTTTGGATCGCACTACGTACCAATTGGGGAGGACTTACAGCCTATTATTGGATCATGGCCAAGTGGATCGGTAACATCTTCGCGATTTTATTAGGGTCAACGATCACTGGTAATGTCGTACATAATCTATTCCCAAAAATTCTTTCCAGTGATGTGGAGCCCTCACAAAACCCCCTTTATTTTCAGAGTCGGCAAATCTTGTTTTTAGGTATGGGGATCAGCTTAACGATTTTAACTTTTTTAGTCGTGATTTCTTATCTGAAACCGTGGGGAAAAAGAAAGAAATAAAGCGGTGGACCCATAGGATATATCCTGGACAGGGAAAAAAGAACGAACCTTCTCCAATAAATTAATCTCTAAAATAGGCCCACTGGTGAACAACAGAAAAACCTGCCTGGTTTCCGGACCAGGCAGGTTTTTTCCTTTGGGAACAAGACAGGTGTACCCACGTTTCGTTTATTTCTTTTTCGTACAAGGACTTAGAGCCCATTAAAGAGTGGACACCTGATAAAAGTGCCCCTTCCTTTTAAACCGAAAATTTTAAAACCTCATTGATTCAAGTTGCATGTTTTTTTGAGAGACGATTCGTGATGGTATCTTCCTGCGGTGAAGTTCGCCGTATGTAAAAGGCGAGTATGAAAGCAACTATTGTTAACCATGTTGCGATCATGAATGCGTCATTTACTCCCATTACGTTTCCTTGTTTGATCGCCATGGCCATTTGGCGTTTATTTTCTGGTGAGATGTGTTGTTGAGTTAAGATCCCTTGTACATGTTTCGTTCCCTGATTGGTCATGATGGATACAAAGAAAGCCATGCCAACAGCACCTGCAACCATCCTCAATGTATTGACCATGGCTGTTCCATATTTATTCAGGCTAAGTGCCAATTCATTCAATCCGGCTGTGAAGATGGGCATCATCAATAACGACATGCCGAGCATTCTTATCGTATATACCGCCACCACATATGAAAAGGATGTATCCGTTTCAAGACGGGTTAAAAGGAAGGTGGTGATGATGGTAATGGCAAGCCCGCTTACCGCCAGCCATCTCGCGCCAAACCGATCAAACAACTTCCCTGTGATAGGGGACATGATTCCCATTAAAATGCCGCCGGGCAACAGCATGAGGCCAGATTCCAGGGGAGTGAAGCCACGGATATTCTGCATATAGATCGGCATGATGATCATACCGGAAAACATTCCCATGGTCGCGATAACGTTGATGATTGTCGTTAATGTGAACATCCGGTAACGAAATATCCTGAATTCCAAGATAGGATGCGTTACAGTGAATTGCCTCCAGACAAATAAACCTAAACTCATTCCTCCAATAAGGAACATAGTCAGGACTTCGAAACTGCCCCAACCCTTGGTACCCCCTGTTGCAAATCCGTATAAAACCCCGCCGAATCCGAGAGTCGATAAAATCACGCCAATCTTATCGAGTTTTGGCCTGCTAGTTTCACCCACTTTCTTAATGATGAAAAGGGCAAAGATAAAGTCAAGGAGAGCAAATGGGAAAATGATGAAAAACAGAACGCGCCAGGAATAATTTTGTACAATCCATCCTGATAACGTAGGCCCTATGGCTGGGGCGAAATTCATCGCGATTCCAAATATACCCATTGCAAAGCCGCGTTTGTTTGGGGGAAATAAAGTGAAAATAACGTTTGTAATCAAGGGGAATAATATACCTGCGCCTGCAGCTTGAACGACACGTCCGATCAGTAAGACGGAGAAGGTAGGGGCAATTCCGCATAATAAAGTGCCTAGCGCAAACAGTCCCATCGAAGCAAGATATAATTGTCTCGTGTTGAATCGTTCCATTAAGAAAGCCGTAATCGGGATGACAATCCCATTCACCAACAAGAAGATCGTTGTAAGCCAATTGGCGGTTGCGGCTGATATTTGAAAATGATTCATCAATTGAGGCAACGCGATATTGATCAAAGTCTGATTCAAGAAAGCGACGAGAGCACCAGCAAGCATCACCGCAAACATGGGGCCTGTTCGAATTTTAGTAAAGGTTTTTTTGTCTTGATTCATTCTTAGAGCACGTCCTTTTGGATAAGTTGAAACATAACTGCTATGTTTTTGTAGGTATGGAAACACATCACTATACTGAGTTCATGTTCCTCTCTTTCAAAATGAAAACCAACTTGTTTTCACCAATATACATCATTTTAAGATATTAAGCTAAATCCACGACTTTAAGCAATGTTTTTTTCTAAAACCAGTGATATGTCCGATAGAATCAAAAGCAACTGGGGGCTTTGTTAACTTACGACTCCAGAGGTCGATGGGGCGAAGCTTCAAGACGCCATTCAACAAACCTGGAAATCATATTTGAACAATGGTTTCCTTTTTCGTTTAAGAACACTCTGGCGGACCAGAGCTTGAACGATATAAGGCGAAACAGCAACAAGCCGATTATGGACAGATTCAAGCCAGCATATATGTTCCAATCATCGAGCAAGGCTAAAGGGGCCTTGCCCTGAATTGACCTCGATCTTTAGATTTTCATCTAGCAGATCGGGGGTGCCGTTATTGGACGGGAGAAGATTACAGGTGCTTATAGAAAGCTTCCACTTTTTCAACATCTTGATGAGCAGGTTCTGGTTGTGGATAAATCATAATGACTTTCGCCTTCGACAATGGACTAATCCTTTTTTCTGAAGCTGCCCGATTATAGAGCTCGTGACCATCTATATACTACGAACCGAACCCGCCCGTTACACTGCCTATGAGTATAGGTACAGGTGCGCGTTAACAGCTCTTCGGCTACATGAAAAGCATCAAAGCCTCTCACTGATTTCATATACGCATAAGGGTTTTAATGCACTTGTGTGTAGTTATGATAAAATAGTTATCGAACCTATTTTATGCGCACTAGTATAACAGCGTATGAATTCATTTTTCTCGAGTGTGTATAGGTTACTAAAAGGAGCCTTCTGTATGAATAAAATAGATAGACGAATAGTCAAGTCACAAGCAGCCATTCAACCGGCATTTCTGGAAATGCTGATAAATCAAGGATTTAACGATATTACCGTGAAGAATATTACGGAAAAAGCTAAAATTGGCAGAATAACATTTTACTTGCATTACATGGATAAGTTTGATCTATTGAATAAGATTGTGGATGTCCATTTAAAACGGTTGAGAGTAATATGTTATCAAAAACAAAGCAAAGGATTCATAGAAGGTACGATTATCTGGTTCGAGTATTTTCAGGATCATAAATCTTTTTTTGCCTCCATTTTCAGAAGTAATGGCCCCTTATCATTTCGAAAAAAAATATTGTCATTCATCATGGGTGAGGTGGATAAAAAGCTTAATGCAAATGCAGCTTTGAACCAGAATATCAATAAAAATATCGTTTGAAATATTTAGGAACAGCTGTCATGGGTGTAATGGAATCTTATGTGTTGGAAGAAATTGATGGTGATATGGAATCTTTGGCCAAGCAAGTGGGCAAGATGCTCAAAAGAAATATATAAATAGGTGAGGGGATTGTTATGAAAATAAGTCAAACGAAGGACTTCCAATTGGTGGCTAAATTAAATGAATATGTGCACGGTTTACACTCGAATTTATATCCTGCCCATTTTAAGGAATATAATCATGAGAATGTGAAGGCTGGTTTCAAAAGCCTCTTTCAAAACGAACGTTTCATTTTCCTGCTGGTGGAAGATGATGGCGAAGCGGTAGGCTATGCATGGATAGAGACAAGGGAATATCCCGAAAATCCATTTAAAAAAGCTTATAAGTCCGTTTATGTACATCAAATCAGCATAGTCGATACGAAAAGGAATAAGGGATATGGGTCAAGCCTTATGAAACGGATAGAAGAAATTGCCATCGAGAAGGGAATAGATGTATTGGAATTGGATTATTGGTCAGGGAACAGTGTGGCAAAGCAGTTTTATCAAAACCAAGATTTTACAAAATACAGGGAATTTGTGCATAAACAGTTGTGACGATATTGTCAAGCATTGGGTGTATAGAAAGGATTCAACGTAGCTATGATAAATTAAACAACCAAAAACTTTTCCGATAGTGACTGAAACATTAAAATATTAGAATGCATGGTATGTATGGGGGGGGACCTTCTTAATAAATGAAGGAGGCTCTTCTGCTTGAGCTAACGGATGCGTTGCCTTTTAAACAGCTATCGAGGGCAGGATAGTACAAAAACCGATATTCGTGTAAAATTTTTTTCGGAAGGAATTGGTCATTCGAGTACGTGAAGACCTCACATCAGCGACCTGGAAACCTATATTTACAGCTGCTATGTGGTAATGAATGGCGATGTAATCATGGAAAAAACAAAAGAGGAAGTAAAAGGTCCCCCAAAAAAGCTGTATACAATGGAGATAGCCCGTAAAAAAATAATCAGAGTATCGTGTTGACAGTGCATCTACTGAGTGATACGATATACATGTAGTAAGTCACACTAGATACCAACGCGACTGAATCGTTAGGCTGCAAATAAATCGATTTTACCATGCACATGTATACTCATTACTGAATAGCATATCATTAGAAAAGCTATACAGTGAAAAATTTTCCTCGGTACTGAGTTATACTTAATATAAGTCAGACTAAGTAGAGGAGGCTCTGAACATGGAAAATTTAACTGAAATGCTGAAGGGGTCGCTGGAAGGCTGCGTGCTCGAAATCATCAGCCGCCACGAAACTTATGGCTACGAGATTACCCGCCGCCTCAACGAGCTTGGGTTCACTGAAGTCGTGGAAGGGACGGTCTACACCATCCTCGTTCGCTTAGAAAAGAAAAAACTGGTGAACATAGAAAAGAAACCGTCAGATATGGGACCGCCCCGCAAGTTTTATTCACTTAATGATGCCGGCCGCGAGGAACTTGAATTGTTTTGGGAAAAATGGGCTTTTGTTTCCTCAAAAATCAACGTCTTAAAGTCAATTTAGCATCATATAGTATTCCGTACGATATTAAGGTGATTTGTTCAGCTTTATAAAATAGGAGGAAAAATAACATGATGGAAATGTTCAAAAAAATGATTGGTGATAAAAGAGAATACAAGGTGATGATGGCGCGGGTCGATGCCCTTCCGGAGGATTACCAGTTTGTATTTAAGAAAATTCAAGCCTACATGTGGAATTTCTCAGCTGGTAACGGGATGGATATGCTTCGCATGCAGTATGAATTAATCGATTTGTTCGAAGCTGGTGCAGCAGAAGGCAGGCAGGTACTGGAAATAACAGGGGATGACGTGGCGTCCTTTGCCGACGAACTAGTGGCAAACGCTAAAACCTATGTCGCCAAATATCGTGAAGATTTAAATGCGACTATCGTTAATCGATTGGGAAAAAATAAATTTAATAAATGATATGGACTGAATAGCTGATTGAGAATGTGTATTGCCTTTGCTATTCAGTTATATTTTCAATCAGTAGTAAGTCATACAGATTATCAGTCACACTAAATAGAGGAGCATAGGCAAACTAGCTCCGCAGGACGCGTTACGGATGATTACGGATATCTCTGGCGGTCTTGCCGAGCTGATTATAAGGAGGAAAAAGTATGGAACATGCAGTGATTTCTGTAAAAGGGCTAAAAAAATCCTTTAAAGGCAAGGAAGTCTTAAAGGGGGTCGACCTTGAGGTGCAGCGTGGAGAAATTTTCGCATTGCTGGGCTCAAATGGAGCGGGCAAGACGACGACGGTCAATATTCTCTCGACACTATTGAAGGGCGATGGCGGCGAAGTAGATATTTGCGGTCATGATGTCCAGCGTCAACCGGATCATGTTCGCCAAAGCATCAGCCTGACAGGACAGTTCTCAGCTTTAGACGGTATGCTCACAGGGCGGGAAAACCTGATGATGATAGCCAAATTGCGGGGGATTTCCAATCCTGCCCTTGTCGCCGACGATTTGCTTGCAAGATTCAGCCTGACCGATGCGGCCAACCGCCGCGCGGACAAATATTCCGGCGGGATGAAGCGCCGGCTTGACATTGCCATGAGCCTGATCGGGACGCCTGCAGTCATTTTCCTCGACGAACCGACGACAGGGCTTGACCCCGAAGCGCGTATAGAAGTCTGGGATACTGTCAAGGAGCTTGCTGGCGGCGGCACGACCATCTTACTCACGACCCAATATCTGGAGGAAGCCGAACAATTGGCCGATCGCATCGCCATCCTTCATGGCGGAAAAATCATCTCGACCGGCACCCTTACCGAACTCAAAGAGATGTTCCCGCCAGCGAAAGTGGAGTATATCGAGAAGCAGCCGACATTGGAGGAAATTTTCCTCGCGATCATCGGCAAAAAGGAGGAGATGTAAATGAAACGTAAAACAGGGGTATTGCTAGGGCGTTTAATGCGTAACATCATGCGCAGCCCGGATACGATCATCACGGTCGCAATTACGCCGATCATGATGATGCTGCTATTTGTCTATGTATTTGGCGGCGCCATTAAGGCCGGCACGGATAACTATGTCAATTATCTATTGCCGGGAATCTTGCTGATGGCCATCGCCTCAGGCGTCGCTTACACTTCCGTGCGTCTGTTTACGGATGTAAAGAGCGGGCTGATGGCGCGTTTCCTTACCATGCCCATAAAGCGCTCGTCAATATTGTGGGCACACGTGTTGACCTCGCTTGTTTCCAATGCGCTTACCATCGTGGTGGTCATCCTCGTTGCACTCTTGATGGGCTTCCGGTCCAACGCCGGAATTCTCGATTGGCTCGCGGTAGCCGGGATACTCGGGCTGTTTACATTGGCGCTGACATGGCTGGCGATCATTCCCGGACTGACAGCGGGGTCCATGGAAGGGGCTACAGCCTACTCGTACCCGCTGATTTTCCTCCCGTTTATCAGTTCGGCTTTTGTCCCCACCGAAACCATGCCGAAAATTGTCCGTGCGTTCGCTGAGAACCAGCCCGTGACATCAATCGTGAATTCGATACGTGCCCTTTTGTATGAAGGATCTGTTGGTAACGGAATCTGGATCGCGATTGCCTGGTGCGTCGGCACCATGGTCGTCGCTTATTTCTTCGCCAGTATAGTATTTAAACGTCAGGTAGGGTAAGTGAACCATAAAGAAACGATCCGACTTACAAAACAATGGCATTTGTGTTACATGCACGTGCTATCATCTGGAAGGCCGCTTTCATGGCGGCCAAACTGCATTGTTAACATTAGTATCCATGGATTACATTTTCGCTAAAATGTAATCCATGGTTTTTTCGATATAATAGCAATTTCCTAAATTCTCTGCGAGAAGGCTATAAATCTAACAGGTTCTCATTTTTTGCTTGTGCAACGAATGGAAGTGGTTATATGCATATGAAAAAAAGGGGAATCCAGCAAAATCAAATTTTTCAATACATGGATTTACAACTAGCCTTGGTAAACGTAGAATAGACGGAAATAGTGCCAGCTGTCAGTTGAATTTTCACCTTGGTAAATGAGAAAGGAGCAATTTCGCTTGCTGGGCGCTTAGTATACCTATGGGACTTTATCCTTGCTTTGTTAGTAAGACGAGATAACATTCATGAATCTATTTTCTTATTTGGGTTAGAGTAATGATGCACTTGTGTTCACATGGAATAAAAGGAACCGAGGTCTTTTTTTTTACCATTTATTCGTGTGAACGAAAATGATGCAAATAGAAACGGTCGGGCTCTTAAGTAACAAAGGGCCTGTAGGTGCAGGGCGGTCTTCTGGAGGTATTCCTGTATGGCGGATACTGCACCAACATTGTAGTGTTCTGCACTAAAAAATGAAATGATGTATTGGAAGGTTCTGAGAATGAAAGGTGGTAAAGCTTTTTTTTCACATAGTTTGAAGGAAAAGGAGCGAAAAAAAATGGGAGAGAAGTTTCGCAGAAAATCACCAGAAGAATTTTTACAATCCATTCATAAAGTTCACCGTGGCCGCTTGAAAATCATTCTGGGGGCAGTGTCCGGATCTGGGAAGACTTATCATATGCTATTGGAAGGAAATGCATTAAAGAGAAAGGCGATTGATGTAGTAGTAGGGACAGTAAGTGCATCCGATCGCCCCAGAACCATTGAACAAATAGGGGCGTTAGAAAGAATTGCACCCATTGAGTGGATGGAGGGGGGGATCCTTAAACAAGATTTGGATATTGATTCCATCATTGAACGGAATGCTGAAGTTGTTCTTGTGGACGCCTTGGCCCATCGCAACCGTCCAGATGCCTCAAATAAGACTAGATTAGATGATGTGCTAACGTTAATGAGCTACAACATAAGTGTCATCACAACGATTAACATCTATGAATTGGAGGGTGTGAAGGAGGTAGCTGAAAAGCTTTTGGGAGTGAGGGTTCAAGTGGACCAGTGCGTTCCAGATAATACGCTTGCAATGGCAGACGAGGTGAAGCTTCTGGACGTTACCCCGGAACAAATTCTTAATCGCCTTCATGATGACTTAATCGAACAAAAAAAAGAAGCGAAAGGAAAAAGGGGGAAATTATTCAGACGAGATAATTTGGCCGTATTACGGGAGCTTTCCCTCCGTTTTTTAGCTGGAGAGGTTAATGACGAATTAGATGATTACCGTGAACAACAAGGATTGATAGGGCCATCTGGTGCTTCTGAGCGAGTCCTTGTTTCCGTCCAATACCATTGGAATGGATCCATTCTCATACGGCGCGGGCAACAAATGGCAAAACGCCTGGGCGGGGAGTTATATGTGGTGTGTCTTTATTCTCCCATTAAGAAATTGTCAAAGGAGGAGGGAACCTTCAGGAGATCTATTAAAAAGCTGGTACATAAAATAGGTGGGGAATTTGAAGAACGTCCCCTTGCAGGAGAGGATGTAGCTGGGGAAATAGTAGATTATGCAACTGAGAAAAATGTTACAAGAATCGTAATGGGTCAATCGAAACGAAGCCTTTGGGAGGAAATCATTCACGGATCGATCATTAATAAGATACTTCAAAAAAGCCGAAATATTGATGTTTTTATCGTCGCTGACCGAACGGGGAAAAATGGTGAAAGGGTGATCCCGGCCAAGTGGAATGAACATAATCGGAATCCATATCGCCGCCTGTCAAATGAAGAGGTAATAGATCATATTGATAAGATCCGCCAGGGGCAATTGAACGTGTATATCGGGGCTGCGCCAGGTGTTGGCAAAACTTATACGATGCTCCGTGAGGCAAACGAACTAAAAAGGAAGGGGATAGATATTGTAATTGGGTTTCTTGAAACGCATGGAAGAGAGGATACGTTTGAACAAATCGGCACATTAGAACTAATTCCGAGAAGGAAAATACAATATAAAAATGTAGTGCTGGAAGAAATGGATACAGACGCGATTTTAAAAAGGAAACCTGAGGTTGTTCTTGTTGACGAATTGGCTCATACAAACGTACCTGGAAGTATGTATAAAAAACGTCACCAGGATGTCGAAACAATTTTGAAAGCGGGCATTTCCGTTATATCCACTATGAACATTCAACATCTGGAAAGCTTAAACGATAGTGTCGAACAAATTACTGGAGTCCGCGTTCGTGAAACAGTACCGGATCATATCCTGCATATCGCAAAAGAGATTGAACTTATTGACATGTCACCAATTGGCTTGCAGCAACGAATGCTGGAAGGGAATATTTATGCTAAAGATAAAATTGATCAAGCTCTAAGCAATTTTTTCAAAACGGGCAATTTGATAGCTCTGCGTGAATTAGCTTTACGTGAGGTAGCTGATGATGTGGACGAAAGGCTTGAGTCATGGGAAAGAAAGCGGACCTTAAGGGGACCTTGGAGAAAGCAGGAGGTTATTTTTGTTTGTGTTAATTTGCGTCCGGATAGTGAACGTTTAATTCGGCGGGGCTTCCGTATTGCCTATCGGTTAAAAGCACACTGGTTCGTCGCTTACGTTAAGGATCATTCGCCTCTAAAAGAGGAGGAGGAAAAAACATTGGAAAAACTAAAAATATTGACGGAACGGCTTGGGGGGGATTTCAACATGTATGAAACGCATCATCGACGAAAAGTAGTTGGGGAGGTGGTTAAACGATTATATGAAAAAAATGCGACACAGGTTATAATCGGACAATCTGCCCGGAAAAGGCTGGAAGAAATCATGAAAGGATCGGTTGTACAAAAATTGCTTCGTGCGGTTCGCCATTTGGATGTATTGGTGGTTGCCGATCATAAACCAGAAATGGTTGAAAAACTTAAAGAACCTTAATAATGCAATTACGGAAATCGAATTCCTTAATTAGGGAGGGATGTAACCTGTGTGGGAATACACATAGTATTAACAACAAACCCAGTTGATTATCATTCTGGGTTTGTTTGAATTGGTAATTTGGGGTGTTGCGGAAGAGGAAGGGTCAAAATTATGCCTTGGATTCTAAGAATTTTTCAAGGTCTCTATCTACAATGAACACTTCCAGTCTTTCCTCCGTTTTCGTGCTGATATCACTATGGCTGGAAAGAACGTTGCAATTCGTCAGCCGATTCACGATCTCCTCAAAATCCTTACTGTACATTTCCCTTAACACCTGCCTCATTTCTTTGACTAGCCTCCGCCCGGTATCTTGGGAAACAAGGTGTTTTTCTTCCACAGTCAGCACTCCCTTAAAACGGGTAATGACCATATCCTGTACAATGTATGTTTTCGCTTCTTGAGGACCTCGGCCCATAAGCTCTCGCTGAAATGTTATAAAGGCTGCACTTATTTCTGCCTCTAGTTTCTTTTTGGAATTCACCATATTGTCTCCCCTGCTTTTCTCCCAATTTATGCAACTTATCATAATGTCCGGCCTGAGTCTTGTCAATAACATTCGAAAAAATGATTCTTAACTTGAAATAGTAAGATTTATAAAGAAAATAAGTTTTTTTAAACGAGAAAATTAGTGTTATCATAAGGAAACATTAGGAAAAATGAGAATATTATAGAATAAGTGGGCAAACTGGTCTTATTCGCCCCAAAATGCCAATTTACAAGTGGCAGGTAACGAGCTTAGAATAACAACATATTCAACACCAACAATTGAAACACGGCTTAGTCCTGAGTGATCAGGAACGGAGGAACCAATTTTTTGGGGTTAATTCTGCTTATGCAGAAAGGATGAGAGACTCTTTCGCCATCCTACCCGTCAGCTAACTTCGTCGGCTAAAGCGAAGGAGGTCATGAGACCGCCTTAATCATGGGGCTTTTTTGTTGTGAAAACGGCAATGAGCAACATGAATGATAAAGTAGGTCTTTTTAATTTGCCTATTTTCATATGAAAAAGGATCATGGAAGACAGAACGCAAAGAAAGCACATGCTGACTGGGCGTTAAGTAGACCAATGAGTACTTTTTCTCCAATTATATTTGTTTGCTAATGCAGCGTATCCAATAACCGGTGCGTGAATCATTTTTGATTTGCGCGCGGATATGGATAGCTCCTGCATGGCTGCATATATGGGGGAAAAGTAAGCATTGGTCTATTTTTTATGTTTTCAACTGGCAGGCTACACTTCCCCAGATAGTATGCAGCTTGAAACTAGGTCACAAAAAGTACTAATGAGGTGGATTGCATGAGAAAAGTGCTGATTGTTGGAAAAGGGGATTTATACAAATCTGTAAAGGGAAGTATAGGAGCCACCCACACGGATACAAGTAACTTGGAAATTGTAGATTATGATGAAGAATGGTTGATGCCGACAAGAGAACTGGAGGATTGTGATGGATTAATGGTTGATAAATCAAACCGGTATAGCTGTATTTATTTGTTCCCAAATTGTCTACTTGATGGAATCAATCTTGTGAGGATTTTTTCAGGGCTCAAACATTTTAGGCTGTTTGTTGTCACTCATCATCATCGAAATTCCAGTCTATATAAAAAAATGGGAGCCGATTTTGTCATCGTCAGTAAACCAGACGGTTACAGCTATGACTGGCTGCTAACAAGCGGAACCTAATAACTTTAAGGGGGTGAGCCATTTTAATTGTTTAATATATTCATCGCTTGGAAGGAGAGATGATGATGGATCTTTTTTCGGTGTCACTTACAACTTTTTCATTCTTGCTGTTTTTTGGATTTCTCCATTTTTGTAACAAAGTTATCGAAAAAAAAGGAGAGTAGTAGCATGCTTTTATTCATTATTGTTGGAGCACTTTCGTTGTACTTGGTTCATGCTTTAATTTATCCGGAAAAATATTAATCGCTACAAAACGGAGGAAATGCAAATGGATTATTTTCAAATCGGTCTGGTATTGGCACTCGTTATTATTATTGCCATACCGCTGGCGAAATACTTAGTTAATGTTTATTCCCTTGAAACAACAAAACAAGATCGAATGTTTGGGGGAATAGAACGGGGCATTTTTAAACTATCTGGTATCCATACGGGTGATATGAACTGGCAGCAATATGCTAAGGCCCTACTTTTGAGTAATATGGTCATGTTTATTAGTTCGTACTTGATCCTTCGCTTTCAAGGCGTATTACCAGGTAATCCAAGTAATATAGCCAATATGGATCCGTTATTGGCATTCAATACTGCTGCAAGTTTCCTTACCAATACTAATTTGCAGCACTACAGCGGGGAATCGGGACTTTCTTATTTATCGCAAATGGTCGTCATCATATTTTTGATGTTCACGACACCGGCTACCGGCCTTTCGCTCTGTATGGCCTTTTTCAGAGGTCTGACCGGGCAGCGCAGTATGGGGAATTTTTATGTGGATTTAATTCGTTCCATCACCAGGATGCTTCTGCCGTTATCTATTTTAATCGGGCTTGTCCTAGTATCCCAAGGGGTGCCGCAAACCCTTGATCCCACAGCCGTTGCCACTACATTGGAAGATGCGACACAGAATATTGCACGCGGACCTGTAGCGGCATTGGAGTCGATTAAACATTTAGGGACAAATGGCGGTGGATTCTTTGGTGTCAACTCGGCACATCCCTATGAGAATCCTAATGGTTTCACCAATATCTTAGAGATTCTATCTATGTTCCTGATACCTGTAGCACTCCCATTAACGTTTGGGTATATGGCAAAAAACAAAAAACTGGGGTGGATTCTTTTTACGGCAATGGGATTAATGTTCCTTGTGTTTTTAGGTGTTACGTATTTCAGTGAACAAAATGGAAATCCATCATTAGAAAAAATGGGAATATCTCAAGAGAATGGAAGTATGGAGGGCAAGGAGGTTCGGTTTGGAATCGCTCAGAGTGCCCTTTTCACAGCCGTAACGACAGCTGCTACGACAGGTACGGTCAATAATATGCATGATACGCTTACTCCGCTTGGCGGATTAGTGCCATTGGCAGAAATGATGTTGAACTGTGTGTTCGGCGGTGATGGAGTAGGTACGGTCAATATCCTTATGTACGCAATAATGGCAGTTTTCATTGCTGGATTGATGGTTGGACGTACGCCGGAGTTTTTAGGGAAGAAAATTGAAGGCAGGGAAATGAAACTAATAGCCATTGCCATCCTTTTGCATCCATTATTCATCTTAGTTCCGTCAGCCATTGCTTTAGCTACACAAATGGGCACTTCGGTTATTTCTAATCCGGGTTTTCATGGAATTTCGCAGGTTGTTTATGAGTTTACCTCCTCGGCCGCCAATAATGGCTCCGGTTTTGAAGGTTTAGGGGATAACACTCCATTTTGGAATATATCCACCGGAATGGTCATGCTGTTTGGCCGCTACTTTTCCATGATTGCACTAATCGCTGTCGCAGGATCTTTACTTACTAAGAAACGAGTTCCCGAGACGATTGGAACGTTCAAGACGGATAATGGCACTTTCCTGGTCATTCTCTTGGCAACGGTTTCGGTTATAGGGGCATTGACGTTCTTCCCGGTCATTGCACTCGGACCAGTAGCCGAATGGCTGACAATTAGATAAACGAAGAAAAGGAGTATTCTAAAATGAGTACAAAGCGTAATGGGACTCTCAATAAGGAAATTGTCTGGAAAGCTATAAAAGATGCCTTTAAAAAGTTAGATCCAAGAATAATGGCTCGAAATCCTGTCATGTCTGTAGTTGAAATAGGATTTGTTATCACTCTTTTACTATCCATACTCCCAAACTTTTTTGGAGGAACATCGGATAGAGGTTATAACATTGCCGTAAGCGTAATACTGCTGGTTACAATACTCTTTGCTAACTTTTCCGAAGCATTAGCAGAGGGGCGGGGTAAAGCGCAAGCTGATAGTTTGAAAAAGACGAAACAGGATACTAAGGCAAAATTATTCCAAAAAGATGGTTATATAAAGATAGTGGATGCCACAGAACTCCGCAAAGGTGATATTGTCTTGGTGGAAACCAATGATTTAATTCCAACCGACGGTGATGTCATTGAAGGAGTAGCAGCTGTAGATGAGTCCGCAATCACTGGGGAATCAGCTCCCGTAATCAAGGAATCAGGTGGGGACTTCTGTTCGGTGACTGGAGGAACGAAAGTCATCAGTGACTTTATCAAAATTGTCGTCACTTCGGACCCAGGTGAATCCTTTCTTGATCGAATGATCCATCTCGTTGAAGGAGCTAAAAGACAAAAAACCCCTAATGAAATTGCATTGAGCACCCTGCTAGTCAGTTTGACCCTTATCTTTTTGCTTGTTTGCACGACACTAGTACCAATTGCTTCTTATATTAAAGTCACATTACCCATCACCACCTTAGTGGCATTACTGGTCTGTTTAATCCCAACGACTATTGGGGGCCTATTGTCTGCCATTGGGATAGCGGGTATGGATAGGGTTACTCAATTTAACGTCATTGCCATGTCGGGAAAAGCTGTCGAAGCAGCTGGTGACATTAATACCATCATCCTCGATAAAACAGGAACCATCACCCATGGGAACCGCATGGCTTCAGCTTTTTTACCGGTTAAGGGGATAAGCCAAGCTAAGTTAAATAAAGTGGCTGTTCATTCATCATTACACGATGAAACGCCTGAAGGCCGATCTGTCATCGAACTTGCTAAAAAAGCAGGTTTATCTGATAAAGAATTAGATAAAGCCGGGACAGTTGGAATTGAGTTCACGGCTGAAACCAGGATGAGTGGTACAGACTTTTCTGATGGTAGAAAAATCAGAAAAGGTGCTGCTGATTCAATTAGACAATATATACAGCAGCAAGGTGGAAAAGTTCCTGGCGATTTAGAAAGCATTACGAATGAAGTCGCAACTGCTGGCGGTACTCCACTTGTTGTTACAGAAGGGAACTGTGTACTGGGTGTCATTTACTTGAAGGATACAGTAAAACCAGGCATGAGGGAACGCTTTGATGAATTGCGGAAAATGGGCATAAAAACCGTTATGTGTACCGGTGATAATCCATTGACAGCTAGTACCATTGCAAAAGAAGCGGGAGTAGATGATTTTATTGCTGAAGCGAAGCCTGAAGATAAAATTTCGGTCATTAAACAGGAACAAGCACAAGGCAAACTTGTGGCGATGACGGGAGATGGGACGAATGATGCTCCTGCATTGGCACAGGCAGACGTTGGATTGGCGATGAATACAGGAACCATCGCAGCGAAGGAAGCGGCGAATATGGTGGATTTGGATTCTGACCCTACAAAAATAATCGAAGTAGTGGCAATCGGGAAACAGTTACTCATGACACGGGGCGCTTTGACAACCTTCAGTATTGCTAATGATGTGGCCAAATACTTTGCAATTATTCCAGCTATGTTCATGTTGGCCATTCCTCAGATGAAGGCTTTAAACATCATGAATCTGGCTACACCACAAAGTGCCATTTTATCAGCTTTAATTTTTAATGCTATCATTATCCCCCTTCTCATCCCATTGGCAATGAAGGGTGTGAAATATGTTCCTATGAGTGCTTCAAAATTACTTAAAAAGAACTTGTTCATATACGGCTTGGGCGGCGTGATCGTTCCTTTCATAGGAATTAAACTTATCGATATACTGCTGGTCATGCTACAAGTAGCTTAAAATTAAAAGTAAGGGTGAGAATTCATGTTGAAAAATATTCGCTTAAGTTTAGTGCTCCTTGTTATGTGTGGAATCGCCTATCCGTTACTAATGACAGGTGTTGCTCAAGTTATAATGCCTGCAAAAGCAGATGGCAGTTTAATAAAAAACGAATCAGGAAAAATCATAGGTTCTGAACTAATTGGTCAATCTTTTAAAGAGCCGGGCTACTTTCATGGTCGTGTTTCTTCTATAGAATATGATGCGACAGGATCAGGTACACCCAATTATGCCCCATCCAATGAGGACATGATCAAGCGCACAAAAAAAGATTTGGCAACATTTCTAAAAGATAACCCTACTGTCAAACAAGAGGAGATACCTGCTGATTTACTGACCAATTCCGGTTCGGGCCTTGATCCAAATATTTCATCCCAAGGGGCGAAAATTCAGGTATCACGCATTGCTAAAGAGCGAGGTGTATCTGAAAAAAGTATATATAATCTTGTTGATAAACATACTGAAGGACGGTCATTAGGAGTATTCGGGGACCCCCGGGTGAATGTATTAACGTTGAATATAGCATTGGACCAACTAAAATAGTGTAGAAAAGGAGGGTTCAAGGAACTCTCTTTTTCTACTTCTTTTGGCTGGATCGGGGTATATAATGAACCTTTCGACCAGATAGCTTTTCCGATATCCGGTTGGAGTTTTATGAATGTTCAATCATCATTTTCCTATGGTTTAATCCGAACTCATCTATAGCCGATTGAAATAATTAAGGTATAATAAATAGGGAAAGATATTTTGTTACGGATTAGGTGAAGATGAACATGAAGCTAATCATAGCGGAGAAACCGGATCAAGGTTCAACGTTGGCAGCTCAATTTAAAACGAAGAAGCAACAGGGATATATAGAAATCATGGCGAATGAACTTTTTCCCGATGGTGCTTATGTGACATGGGCAGTCGGGCATTTGTGTCAACTCGTATCGCCGGAGACATATCATGCAAATTGGAAGAAATGGTCGCTGGATACGTTACCGATGATTCCAGAGAGGTTTCAATATGAAGTGACCAGGCAAAAGGCTAAGCAATTCAATGTCGTGAAGACGTTGCTTAGGAAGCAGGATGTCGATGAAATCATCCATGCCGGCGATGCAGGGCGTGAAGGAGAATTGATTGTACGCAATATCGTGAATTTATGCAGCATCCATAAGCCGATGAAGCGTTTATGGATTTCCTCTTTGACCCCGAAAGCCATTTATGAAGGATTCCAGAACCTGATCAGCGAAGAAAAAACAAGACCGCTTTATCATGAAGCCTATACAAGGGCATGTGCAGACTGGGTTGTTGGCATGAATGCATCCAGGGCGTATAGCATTTTATTGAAGCAGAAGGGTGTATCGGATGTTTTCTCAGCTGGACGGGTTCAAACTCCCACCCTCGCTTTGATCGTGAAGCGTGAAATGGAGATTGAACAGTTCAAGTCTGAACCGTTCTGGGAAGTGTTCGCTGACTTCAAGATGGATGGTAATAAATACCAGGGTAAATGGCAGCAGAACAACGATTCAAGAATAAAATCAAAAGAACTTGCTGAAAAGATTGCCGCTTTCTGTAAGGACAAGGAAGCGGAAATAGCCGAAATGGCTACAGAAAGAAAGGAATTTCAGCCTCCTTTGCTGTTCAATCTATCGTCATTGCAGGCAACCGTGAATAAGATTTATAAATATTCACCAAAGCAGACTCTCGATATCGTTCAAAGCTTATATCAAAAAGGAATCGTCTCATATCCACGTTCCGACTCCAACTATGTGACAGAGGGGGAGGCCGCGACATTCCCTGATATCTTGCAAAAGCTAAGCGGCTTTTCGGAATATGAATCCCTTTTCCCCTTGCCGCAGCCGAGCATCATGAATAATAAACGGTATGTAAATGAAAAGAAAGTGACGGATCACTATGCCATAATTCCGACGGAGCAGGTTACCGATCCAAAGCGTCTTTCCGCTGAAGAACGCAATATTTATGACTTGGTGGTCAGGAGGCTGATTGCCGCCCATTATGAAAAGGCGATTTTTGATTATACAACCATTAAGACGCTTGTCGATAGGCGTGCCGAATTCATTTCAAAGGGCAAGCAACAGATCCAAGAAGGATGGCGCAAGGTCATTTTCCAAAATGACAAAGAAGATGATGATGTCCTATTGCCGCAGGTTTCAAAAGGGGATTCCGGAAAGGTCGCCAAGATTAAGGTGAAGGAAGGAAAAACGCAGCCGCCAAAGCGCTATACGGAGGGCCAGCTGATCACCTTGATGAAAACGGCAGGAAAACATCTGGATAATGAAGAGTTGGAAAAAGTCCTGATGAAAACGGAAGGCCTTGGCACCGAAGCAACACGAGCAGGCATCATTACCATGCTTAAAGACCGTAAATACATTGATGTCAAAAAGAACCAGGTATTTGCAACCGATAAAGGAAAAGTGCTGATTACAGCCATTGGGGAGAAAATCCTCGCCTCGCCAGAGATGACAGCCAAATGGGAACAGCGATTAAGGGAAATTGGTGAAGGGAAGGCTTCAGCCGGAGCCTTTATGGAAGCCGTTAAAAAAATGTCGGCAAAAATCATCAGTGATGCTGTGGAGTCGTCGGAAAGCTGGGATTTTCAAGGGCTGGATATCGAATCGATTCAAAGGAGCGGCCCTAAAAAGAGGAGTTCGGCATCCGTAGGCAATTGTAAGCTATGCGGTTCCAAAGTTGTCGATAAAGGCGAATTTTATGGATGTGTGAGTTATCAAAAAACGAAGTGTAACTTTACGATCTCGAAAAAAATCCTTAATAAGAAAATTAGCCAAGCCAATATCAAAAAGCTGCTGGCGAGCGGGGAAACGGACTTGATAAGCGGGTTTAAAAAAGGCGAAAAGACCTTTGATGCGATTTTATCATGGTCCGAATCGGAAAAGAAAATCAATTTTACATTCCCGGCAGGACAAGCCGTCAAGCAAAATTAATCAAAAACTGCATGTAATGGCCCCCTGGGACGATAACGGCTTGTTTCAGGGACGTATATATAGTAATATTTTTAGATATGCTTTTGAAATGGGAGGATTCCGAATGCCTACACCAAGCATGGAGGATTACATAGAACAAATTTATTTACTTATTGAAGAAAAAGGGTATGCAAGGGTTTCCGATATTGCTGAAAATCTTTCCGTCCATCCATCTTCTGTGACAAAAATGGTTCAAAAACTCGATCAAGAAAAATATTTGATCTATGAAAAGTATCGTGGCCTCGTTTTAACGGCTAACGGGAAAAAAGTCGGGAAAAGGCTTGTATATCGTCATGAACTCTTGGAACAGATGCTAAGATTGATCGGGGTTAAGGAAGAAAATATTTATCATGATGTTGAAGGAATTGAACACCACCTTAGTTGGAATGCCATCGATAGGATTGGTGACCTTGTGGAATTTTTTGAGGAAGTTCCTGAGCGTGTCGAGGAACTACGAAAGATACAAAAAAGAAATGAAGAGAATCCAAAATAAGTTGCCGATGGCAGCTTTCAAAAAGCAGACAAACTCGATGAAAATCGAATTTGTCTGCTTTTTTTTATGTCTGTACAATGTGGACGTTGATTTTAACAGGAGGAACTCGCTTATGAAGAGGCGGTCCGTTACCGCCTGCGTGTTCTCTCGTAGACACGCTTTTCCCGCAGTAATCTTGAACACCCGCTCCAATCAACTTTGTTTTCACTCATAGATTAAACCATAAAGTCATTATCGTTCTACATTGGAATAGCCCAAATGATTTTCCCTGTTGAGTAACAAAAATACAGGCTGCCATAGTCTGTTCTTATTCAAGGGGCAAGTTTAAGAATGAAGATAAGTAGTAATTATCCGGGAAGGAGGGTGGAAGAAGGAAATCCTGATCTCTAACTTTTCTTCATAGTATCAATTCTCCATTCATACAATTGATAATCTACAAAAGTTTTGAATGGGAGTGGAATGCATGGGATCTAAAGAGTTAACAGGACGAGTGATTTTCATGGGAGACCCTGGCTATAAAGAAGCCATCAAGAATTGGAACCCTTATGTTGATACTCTTCCTTTGGTCTTTGTTTTTGCACAAAATACCGTTGATGTAAGTAATGCCATTAAATGGGCACGTAAGAATAAAGCACCCGTGCGTGTGAGAAGTGGCCGTCATGCCCTTGATAAGGACCTCTCAGTCGTGAAGGGGGGAATTGTCATTGATGTAAGTGATATGCAAAAGGTGCATGTAAATAAAAAAAAGGCAATGGCCACCGTTCAAACAGGAATTCATGTAGGGCCGCTTGTAAAAGGATTAGCTAAAAAAGGGTTTATGGCTCCGTTTGGAGACAGTCCAACCGTTGGCATCGGAGGAATTACGATGGGCGGTGGATTTGGAGTGCTCTCACGATCGATTGGTCTTATAAGTGATAACCTCCTTGCATTGAAAACAGTGGATGCAGAAGGCAGGATCATTCTTGCAAATAAGGAGAAAAACAAGGATTTGTTTTGGGCTTCCAGGGGAGGAGGGGGAGGTAATTTTGGGTATAATACCGAGTACACATTTAAAGTTCGCCGTGCCCCTAAAACTGCAACCGTCTTCAATATCATTTGGCCGTGGGAACAATTGGAGACAGTATGTCGTGCTTGGCAAAAATGGGCGCCGTTCGTAGATGAACGATTAGGGTGTATTCTTGAGATTTTCAGCAAAGTAAATGGATTGTGTCATGCCGAAGGAATTTTCCTCGGTTCAAAAACTGAGCTCATTAAATTATTGAAACCTTTAATGAATTCTGGAACACCAACGCAAATCGTTATCGAAACATTATCTTATCCGGACGCTATAGATTTCTTGGACCCTGACGAACCAATCCCTGGTAGATCTGATCAGTATGTTAAATTCTCCTCGGCTTGGGGACTTAATCTTTGGCCGGAAAAGCCAATTTCAATCATGAAGAAGTTTTTGGAGGAAGCGACTGGGACAGAATCCAATTTCTTTTTTATCAATTGGGGTGGGGCTTTAAGCAGAGTACCTAGCGATCAAACAGCCTTCTTTTGGCGTAATCCATTGTTTTATGTGGAATGGAATGCTAGTTGGGAAAAAAAATCACAAGAATCTATGAATCTTGAATCGGTTGAAAGGGTGCGTAAGTTAATAAAACCATATGTACAGGGTTCCTATGTTAATGTTCCAGACCAAAATATTAAAAATTTTGGAAAAGCATATTACGGCTCGAACTTTGCAAAACTTCAAAAAATAAAGGAGAAATATGATCCGAAAAATTTATTTCATTTTCCCCAGAGCATACCGCCATCCAACAAATGAGGTGTAGTTCTTTTATGGGGAAATTTACAATTGATTAAACTAGCCTATACGTTAGTTGAGATCAGGGTGCTGCCAGCTTTTTTTTCTTCATGAACTAAAGCGCAAGGAGAGATGTGACATTGAAAGCAGAATACTCCTTCCGCAAAGGGGGCAGAAAGCCTTAATTGAAAAGGCTTTTATTTTGTTATACCGAATTCGAATAATGGGGTAAGGAAGATAAATATAAAATACCCTTACGAGGAGCTATTCAACAGCTCCTTTTTGGGTGGAGGGAGTGTGAACCATGATTTCTCAATACCGATATGCCATATTAAAAATTCATTATTGCGAAAGTGGAGGGCGTTGACCTATAAAGCAAACCCGAAAAAGGCCTACTTATTTTAGACGATAAATTTTACTTGGCCTTCCGCGAGAAGAAGAAGACTCTTCACCAATGATTTCTGCTAAATTAACTTCACATAAATTTACTACAATACGCCGTGCATTACTTTCATCCCAATAAAGATGCGTCGTTAAATCTTTTATTGTAAAATCGTTCAATTTCAATCTTTTAACTAAAGCATATAATTTATTATAGTTTTTCACACTGATTTTGGCTTTTTTTAGTTTTTCCATAAAATCCTTGTCGTCTATCCGGTAAGAAAAACGTAATTCCTTTTCTTCCCCCACGGATTGGATCATTGTTCCGTCCTCTTGTACGATAACGATGCCCTTCTCTGACTTTTCTTTTGAAAGCTGGATGGCACGCTGAGCGTTTATTTCTGCTGAGTGAAGGGTTTGGCCATATCCAATTCCTACGGTCACGGTAGCATTGGATTCGTTAGACAACAAAAAGACAGTATCTTTTAAATCTTTTATTTTGGATTCAATTGTACCTCGTGTACTAAAGATAAAATAACGGCCGTTTCCCTTCTCAACTAATGAACCCTCTAGCAGTTCGCAAAACCTAAGAAGGGTTTCTTTTAATTTTATTTCTAAGAATTGTAGATGGTACGAGCTTTTAGCTTTCTCAAATATTTTCTCGAAATGTTCGATTTCAATGATTTGGACACCGATTTGGGTGTCTCTAAAGTAAAAAGTTCTCGATTTTTCTGCAAGGATTCTTAATGATTGGCGAATTTCCATATCGGTTGTAGATATACGATAGGTCGGAACTCCTGCTTCTTTTAAATTTAGATATACGGCCTCGAAACAAGTCAGTGCACCTTCCGTTTTTCCCGATTTCCATAGGTCAAGATGGAATGCGATCAATTCTTCCGTAGTTGAATTAATATCGAAATTTTTAATATACATTTCTTTTGGTGTGATATCAATTTGTTTTAACGCCTGCTCTAAGTGGGTTGTCGTTATTTCATCGATACTTACTTTACTTAAAAACTCCTTTTGAAAATATCCCATATGCAAAAGACTTTTATAGATGCCAGATTCAGTATGATCGATATACACTAGATTTTCCCCTAGGCCTACCGTGTTTTTCGCGACCATATATGAAATTTGACCTGAAAAAAACCAAACATCCACATCTTTATTGAATGTCGAAACGATTTTTTCAGTTTCTCTGAAATCCTCATAGGGATAGGCTTTAAATTCCATGATCGACGCATATTCTTTACCCAAGTCAATAATGCGCTCAACAGATGAATAAGGACCGACTACTCCAATTTTATACATATTTTTCTCCTTGGTTCCCTAAATTTACTTACTTTTAATAGTATCTTTAAATTAAAGGGAATTAAAGTTTAATCCTTCGTCATTTGGAAAATGTTTTTAACACGTGATTCCAAAAGGAACTTGATTATATGTTTTAAGAAGAATATAAAATGCGATCTAAAAAAGAGTCATAGGCATGGAACGTATTAATATTCCATGCCTATGGCTCCTCGATTGGAAGGTACTAGATCATTTTAATAAGTTCACCTTAATGCCTTTATTTAATATATTTTGATAGTCGATAAAGTCATATAAGTCTTCATCAATTAATGGATTCACACTCTTCAATTCGTCCAGTGTCAACTCTTCTATTGGTTTATTAGTATCTTCACAATATATGACGATGGAGCCGACGATACTGTGGGCATCCCTGAATGCAACACCTTTGCTAACTAAATAATCGGCGACTTCCGTTGCATTGAGAAAGCCATATTTTACAGCTTTTTTCATATTTTCAGTATTCACCTTCATCGTGGAAATCATCTTGGACATGATCTCCAGACAAGACAAAACAGTATCCAACGCATCAAAAAATGGTTCTTTATCTTCCTGCATATCTTTATTATAAGCCAATGGCAACCCTTTCATCGTTGTTAAAAGGGAAGTAAGAGAACCGTATACCCTTCCTGTTTTTCCTCTTATTAGCTCTGCTGCGTCAGGATTTTTCTTTTGAGGCATAATACTGCTGCCTGTAGAATATGCATCATCGATACTAATGAATTTAAACTCTTGACTACTCCATAAAATCAGTTCTTCACTTAATCTGCTAACATGCATCATGATGATGGAAAAACCAGACATTAATTCTAACAGGTAATCCCTATCGCTAACACCATCGAGGAAATTGTTCATGGGTTTTGAAAATCCCAACTCCTCTGCTGTCATTTCCCTGTCTATCGTATGAGTCGTACCAGCCAAAGCTCCGCATCCAAGTGGACTTTCGTTCATCATTTCAATTGCATTATGAATTCTTTTTCTATCCCTATCCAGCATGCTAAAGTAGGCCATTAAATGGTGCTTAAGAGTTACGACTTGCGCTCGCTGAAGATGGGTGTATCCTGGCATGATCACATTGTTTGCTTTTGCCTTTTGTTCCAGGCTATGTTGAAGATCTTCTATATGCTCGATCACCTCTAATGCCTTATTTTTAGCGTAAAGCCTGATATCTAAAGCAACTTGATCATTACGACTTCTTGCTGTATGGAGTTTTTTTGCTGTTTCACCAATTCGTTCTGTTAAGGTTGCTTCAACAAAACTATGAATATCCTCAAAATCCCCTTCGATCAACAATGTTCCGTTCTCGATATCTTCCAATATCGAAAGAAGAGACTTTCTAATGCTTTCTCCTTCGCTCTGGGTAAGCAATTCACATTTCACAAGCATATTTACATGAGCAATACTTCCTTTAATATCTTCAGAATAAAGTCTTTTATCAACCTGAAGGGAACTATTAAAGTCCTCCATTAATTTGTTTTCTTCTTCTCTAAAACGACCGCCCCATAACTTCATGACCATTTCTCCTTTTGAAATATCAAATTTAGTTAACTATCCGTGTTATCCATATCTTGCAATTCTTGAATGTTCCCTTTGTTTCGCATATACCACACACCGTTATAAACAGCGAAGTAGTAAAAAACGAATCCAATTATTGCCACGATGTAAGACATGAATGGCTCTGGGATAATACCCTTGCCACCAAAATTTCCAATTGATGATACACCGACGAGCATCAAAATATAAATAACAAGATAGATTCCACCGATGATTTCTATCGATTTATGTTTACTGATAAAATGGGTGATCAAATATCCGACAATTCCAATCGCTAATCCCCAAATGGCTAGTTGAATCCTACTCCAATTTGTCCAATAAATAAGAAGAGTGGCAAAAACAAAAGCTAAAGGAGCAATGAAATTCATGCCGGGGATACCGTTGTCTTTGGTTAAACCAACCTTACGAAACACCATTACTGTGACGCATGCTGAAGCATATTTGAAAATACCGATTGATCCGACAATGGCTACAATGGCAGTCCAACTCTTTAAAGGAAATAAGAAAAGCAGCCCAATAAGAAAATTGAGGGTAAGTGCACGTGTTGGAACTCCAAATTTTTTATTGATCGTTCCGAAATAAGATGGGAGGAATCGACTTTTAGCCATCCCAAAGACATGTCTTGAAGTTCCAGCAGTATAGGCTAGCGCTGATCCGGTTGGTGAAATCATTGCGTCTGCTGTTATGGTCCAAGACAACCAAACCATATTCGCCATAAGTGCTAAATTCGCAAATGGAGAGTCGAATTTAATTCCGCTCCAACCATTAGCCAGCATTTCAGGAGGCACGGCCCCTATAAAAACGATTTGAAGTAAAGCATATAAAATGGCTGAGACTCCTAGCGATGTGATAAGAGCAAGCGGAATATTCCGCCTCGGGTTTACCACCTCGCCACTCATCATTACGACATTCCCAAATCCGGTATAAGCAAAAAATATACCGCTAGTTAAGATTGCGCTTAATCCTGCGCCATATCCATTGGGGGCAAATCCATGACTTGTATAATTCTCTTCATGAAAACCTGTCATAAAAAAAGCAATGATGGTTAAGACAGGTACTAAAAATTTAATAGTGGTAATAATGGTGTTGGTGACTGCAAATAATTTGACTCCAAAATAATTCACCACAACAAAAAATACCATTAGGACAGTCGCTGCTAGAATTCCCGTTGTCGTTAGTTGTTCCTTGGATATATCATATAGGCCTGGCCAGAATTCATTGGCATATTGAATGACTCCAGATGATTCAACGGGTGCAGTGGCACAGTAACCAAGCCAAATAGAGTAACTAGTCACTGTAGCAAGCAATCTTCCGTGGGAATAGAGGGGATAACGGCCTAACCCCCCGGTTTCTGGTCTTACCCTTGCTAATTCAGCATAAACAAGAGCAATTAGAGTGATGACGAATGCAGCAATGACCCAAGACATTATTGCAGCTGGTCCAGCCATTTTTGCTGTATTCCATGGTCCAAAAAGCCAACTCGATCCAATGATTCCTCCAAGAGATAGTGCAGTAAGTGACCAAAATCCCATTTTTTTCTTCAAATATTGCTCTTGATTCATGAAATTCCCTCTCTCTTAAATGGGGTATATTGATTTTCCCTGTAACTAGCATAATGATTCTAATACACATGAACGATGAATATTTTAATAAGGTACTCTAACTCCTTTCAAATTTATTCGTTAATACGCTGGAAACGAGCTATCCTTAATGGGTCGAACATCATTTTATTTAACCAGTGGGATCTTTTAGCTTAATCCATAAGCAATAACTCAGTTGGTATTTTTAAGGTAATAAAAGAGTAATTACCTTAAAATGATTTTATTTGATTTGCCCGCATTTCGCAATGCTAATTTTCGAAAATTCGAAAAACTAAACCGTGACATAGTTCATTCATTGAGTAAAGACATACATGATGCCCCATACAGGCAACAAGCCCTCGAAAGAGAACTAGCGAATGGCATGTTTTTCCCTTCACTTGGTACTGCTTTATCTTGCTTAGGTTAACGTCGGGTTTGGCGGGCGCTCATTCTAAAAAGCAGAAAATGAGCGAAAAGTTTCGTTCCAAGCTCTTCAAAGGGGGGCATGATGGTCATGAAACCCTCCTCCGGTAATGGATCTTTTAACAAAACTGATTCCTTCATGCAGGAAAAGGGTTGATTTACTCTTAAGGGGTTCGTAACAAAATTTTTATTTGAATGAAGGTATGTCACGCGTGCGTTTAGTGATTCGAGTGTTCAAAAAGTTTAGCCAGCGTGCATCGATGAAGAATTTTACGCAAAAGGGTGTGAAACTTTTTTATTTAATTTGCATAAAAAAGAGATTGAAATATTGAAATTTTTTGAATAAGATAAACGATATAAAGTATTTACATGTTATTCACACGAAAATAAAAGACACTTCCAGTTAGAGAAGATTTTATTGATTCATCTTTTTATATGAAGCCTATAAATGTTAAAGAGGGGAGAGGGGAAACAGCGCATGGCCATCACGATAAAAGAAGTGGCACAAAGGGCGAATGTTGCGCCATCAACGGTTTCTCGAGTGATTTCGAATGATCCTCGTATAAGCGAAAAAACAAAGGTGCGTGTTCGAAAGATAATGGAAAGGTTAGGATATCATCCAAACTTTATAGCTCGAAGTCTTGCCAAACGATCAACCAGAATCATTGGCCTGGTCCTACCAAGTTCGTCAAACGTTTTTTATCAAAATCTATTTTTCCCTGCCATTCTCCAGGGTCTTAGTGAAGGGGCTCAAAAAGAGCAGTACTCCCTGTTATTAAGCACTGGGAAAACGGAGGATGAAATCTACGAGGGAGTCGTGAAGATGGTTCAAGGGGGAATAGTGGATGGGGTCATCCTTTTGTATTCAAGGATGAATGATCATATTCTCACCTATTTACGAGATAGGGCCTTTCCGTTCGTCAGTATAGGAAAACCATATGATTTCATTGAAGAGATCACGTATGTAGATAACGACAATGTCTTGGCTGCCGAACAAGCAACAGATTACCTTATTCAATTAGGACATGAAAGAATTGGATTCATTGGCGACGATTTAACCTTTGTCAAGACTTTAGATCGTTTATTTGGATACGAACGTGCATTGAAAAGGGCTGGTATCGTCCTAAGCGGGGAATATATCATACATGAGGATTTTTCACATGAAGGTGGACAAGCCGCTGCGAAAAGAATCCTATCAATCGACGAACCACCAACTGCTTTGGTAATGAGTGATGATTTTTTGGCACTTGGCGTTGTGCATTCTCTACGGGAAATGGGCCTACGGACTCCTGAGGAAATATCAATCGTCAGCTTCAATCAGGTTCTTTTCCCTGAACCATCATTCCATGGATTGACTTCTGTAGATATAAATATTTTTGATTTAGGATATCAGGCAGCTAAAAGCATCATTCAGAAGCTGCAAACTGGAGATGCTCCGACTGGGTCTATCATTCCGCATCACTTTGTGGAGAGGCATTCATGCAAATCGATCAAGCGAACAGCGATGACGCTGACCTACTAAACAGAGCTGCGAAATGCGTTAGCATTATAAGAGGGCAGCCAGCTGGCTGCGTTTTTGAACGTGGGATTTTTCATTGATGATGCATTCCATTTCAAATAAGAAGATTTTTATCGCTTTCCTTTGTAGTCCATTCCTGGGAAACCTTGCATGACCGTTGAAAATTGCTTGCAGGTTGCTTCATCTGTTGCATGAAGCAACCTGGATTACATGTCGATGCATCTGTTATGATTTAGGTAGAGACTTATCAAAGATATTGAGGTGAAAGATATGGTAAGAAGAAGATGGATAGCCTCCTGAAATAGAGTGTTATTAATCTTAGGAGGCCATTTTAAAATATTGGAGATGCATATATAATGAAGCAAAACAAATACGATAATCCTGATTTCTTTTCTGCATATGAACAAATGCCGCGATCCATCAAAGGTCTTGAAGCTGCTGGAGAATGGCATGTATTAAAAAAGCTATTACCAGAACTGCGAAATAAAAGTATACTTGATTTGGGCTGCGGTTTCGGTTGGCATTGCCGATTTGCTCGCGAACAACAAGCAAGTTCTGTGATAGGTGTAGATATTTCTGCTAAAATGCTTCAAAAAGCCCGTGAAAAAACAGATGACCCTTTAATTTCATATATTGAAATGCCAATGGAAGACATCATTTTTTCGGACTCTACATTTGATGTAGTTATAAGTTCGTTGGCTTTTCACTACATTAAGTCGTATGAAGCAATCTGCAAAAAGGTCTATGATTGCCTAAAGCCTGGGGGGACTTTTGTTTTTTCAGTTGAACATCCAATCTTTACTTCGCGAAACGATCAAGATTGGTATTTCGATGAACAAGGAAATCGTCTTCATTGGCCAGTGGATAACTATCAATCAGAAGGGGGACGGGAAACAACCTTCTTAACTGATAACGTTGTAAAATACCATCGAACGATTTCGACATATATAAATGACTTGATTGGTGCGGGGTTCAGCATAAGCGCAGTAAAGGAACCTATGCCTTCTGATGAAATGGTAAAAACTGTTCCTGAAATGAAAGAGGAAAACCGAAGACCTATGTTCCTAATCATCTCGGCAGTAAAGGTTGAATGAACGAACAGTACCTTACCGCCATAAAAAGGCTGCCAATTGGCGGCCTTTTTAACGTATGATTCTTTAGACAATCTTACGAAATGTATATTTCATTAATGGTATCAATAAATTTATCCAAGGAGAATGAAATCCTGCGAATAAGTAAGTTTGTAAATTAACCATGTGATTTTATTAATGAAATGGGTGATTGCAGTAATCTTGAAGATGATCTGGCAAGGAGACTGGAAGCTTGTGAAATGGCGGCAACAAGGTTCTCAAAATTGAAGTACTTCTGATTGAAATTTTCAGTATTGAATTTCAAGTCCCTTATCACTATTGAGCGAACTGGTGCTCTACATCAATAAGGATGGTTCCTGAGGAAGCCTTGCTGACCAATACACAACAAATGTGGGGTGAATGATATTTGAAGTCATTTCAATTAAATGAAAAAACAAGATCTTTTTTATCCAACTATCAACTATTTGAAGAAGATTTGATACAACAAGTTCAGTTGCAGCACCGAATGGAATTAGTCGAAGCTTTTGGGATCCAAAAAGGAATGCGTGTATTGGAATTAGGATGTGGTCAAGGAGATACAACCGTTGCAATCGCAGACGCAGTAGGAGAAAACGGAAGAGTTGTCGCATTAGATATTGCTGGTCCCGATTACGGAGCACCATTAACAGTAGGTCAAGCAACTGAACGTATTAAGAAATCTCCATTAGGAGAACGAATTGACTTCCATTTGGAAATGGATTTTGACCTTTTTGAAGCAACCATACCATTTGAAGTGGCGGTATTTTCCCATTGTTCATGGTATTTCAAGCAGCCGGAAGATTTATTGAATTATTTTAAAAAAATCCGAGGATTGGCAAAACATATATGCTTTGCAGAATGGGATCTCGATTTTACTTGCAGTACGCAACGTTCCCATTTTTTTGCAGTTTCCATCCAAGCCTTGCATTCAAGCTTCGTAAAGAATGATGGGAATATCCAAAACCTTTTTCATAAAACGCAAATTCAACGGCTGCTCCAACAAGCAAATTTTGAAGTGGTCAAACAACTTACAGTCGATGCAAGCTTATTGCAAGACGGACGATGGGAAAAAAGCTATGCAAATGCTATCCGTGAAGATTTTATTAAAGTGCCTCCGATGATCCAAACGTTGATAACTGGTTATTATGAATTGATGAACACTTCAGATGGCAATGATCATTCATTAAATAGTTTCATTATTTGTGCTGAGTAAACCATTATGAACCAGGGATAATAAGGATTTTTTTATCTTTTGTCTTCGTGAAAAAAGGAAACAAAAATGATTTTCTAAGAAGGTTTGATTGTCTATTTTATTGCATTGTTTGCGCAAACTCCATGATAAGGAAAAGTGCTCCATCAACCTCCCTTATGCTATTGGTGCTGGCAGATTTCACAGTAAACAAGTCAAAGGCGGACAATACAAGGAACCCGAAAAAAAACATCATGTTCAGTATTCATTTTTGTTTATGAAACCAAGCGGAGATCAATTGAGTGAGATAGCCAACTTTATTGAGTCTGGTAAAATCAAACCGATCATCGATAAGGTATTTCCATTTAATGATGCTCAAAAAGCGATGGAATATGCGGAGTCGGGAAGGGCTAAAGGAAAAATAATTTTAAAAATCAGGTAGCGTTTTCATTCAATAGCGCATGTTGCCTTTAACCATAAAAATCCATCTTGTAGAATGTTTGATCCCAATGGATTGTATTCACAATGGCTGTTTCGCATACTTTGTTGCTATTCACCAAGTAATACGGTGTGGTTAAATTTCCTGCCATGTTCGCTTATCCAGAGGACGGGCGGTGAGGTCTCGCCTGTACCGCTGCCCGCACGGGAGTCTCGCACTTCCGTTCAACCGTTTCGAATAATAACAACTTTCCTATCAATCTTTATTTTTAAGTTACTTATGATAACGCCTCTAAAAAAAGGTTTTATTGATGAGAAACAGAATAGTTATAATCAGGCCCTTGTATTTTGTGAGTCAGTGATGGGTGATAGCCTAGTTATGTTGTGTGTTTCTGAAATTATTTTAAGGTCTGGTGGCTGGAAGGGAGTTTTTTCGATGAATATACATACTTGGCATAAGGAATCGAAAAAGGAATGGGATGACTTTGCGCCTATGTGGGTGAAGAATTCGCAAGAAATGTGGGAGACGGGTAGCCGGAAAAATATTATTCCGTTTATTTCCGGCTATGTGCAATCGGGTCTGAAAGTGGCCGACATAGGCTGTGGAGATGGAGTGGGCTCATTAAAACTTGCAGAAGCGGGATTTGAAGTGATTGGCGTCGATTTATCAAGTGTCATGATAGAATTTGCAAAAGGGAAAACGGCCAATCATCCCAATCTATCATTTCTTCAAGGAGATTTTACTAACCTGCCATTCAAAGATGAAGAAATGGAGGCGGCAATGGTCATTAATTCGTTGGAATACACGGGTGAACCTTTAACCGTGATGAAGGAAATCTGGCGGATCATGAAGCCCGGGGGGCATGTTTGTTTCGGGATACTTGGTCCGACAGCGGAACCGCGGAAACATTTCAGTTATCAACGGTTATTAGGGGACGAAGTGATCATGAATACCATGCTGCCATGGGAATTCGAAAAAATGGCAACGGAAATGGGATGGAAAACGGTCGCTGATACCGGAGTAGCGAAAAGAGGGGTCGACTATACTAAACTAGGACATTTCTCGAAGGATTTAAAGCAAGCGGTATCGTTCATGTGGTTATTCCTCCTTCAAAAAGAGGTGGCAGAGTGATGGAGAAGTATCAAATCTATCAATTCGTCGAAAAGACGAAGCAGCAGGATAAAGGGCAGGGCTTATTCGAGTTAGAAACGGAACGAATTCTGGAAATCAACCTGGAAGAGCAAATCTGGGCAAAAATGGGGACGATGGTATCTTATCGGGGCCAGATTAAATTCGAACGGGAAGGAATCTTGGAGCATGGTTTAGGTAAGCTCTTCAAAAAAGCATTAACTGGCGAGGGTGCATCTTTAATGAAAGCGACCGGAACCGGCAAGCTATATGTCGCGGACCAGGGGAAGAAAATTTCAATTTTACAGTTGAATGGCGAATCCATCTGTGTCAACGGAAATGATTTACTCGCCTTTGAACCGGGCATTCAATGGGATATAAAAATGATGCGGCGCATTGCCGGTTTACTGGCGGGGGGGTTATTCAATGTCAGGCTCGAGGGAAAAGGGATGGTGGCATTCACTTCCCATTATGAACCGCTTACGTTAATTGTGGAACCAGGTAATCCGGTTTATACGGACCCGAACGCCACTGTTGCCTGGTCCGGGGATCTCCAGCCTGAATTCGTGACAGATGTTTCATTAAAGTCGTTTTTCGGACGGGGAAGCGGCGAATCCGTCCAAATGAAATTCAATGGTCGGGGTTTCGTGGTCGTCCAACCTTATGAAGAGGTTTATTTCGGCAATAAAGAGTCATGAAACAAAAAACCTGGGTAAAAACTCAGGTTTTTTTGTTTCCCAAGAGAGATATGAAAGGGGCTGCCCGAAGAAAAAACTACCTAGTAAAAGCATAACCAACCTTTCCCTTTCTCTTTCAATCCCACTCATAGGGAGTAGACTGGTAGACATAATAGTTGAGCCAATTAGAGAACATCAGGCTGCAATGGCTCTTCCAGCGGTGAAGCGGGACCTTCGAAGGGTCATCATCAGGAAAATAATTTTCAGGCAGCTGCGTATCGACCCCTCGTTCCCTATCGCGCCTATACTCGTCACCGAGGGTTTCGGCGTCATATTCGAAATGGCCGGTCACCATGATCCTTTTGCCATCGCTTGAAGCGGCAATCAAAACACCGGCTTGGTCGGATTGAGCCAAAATCTTCAATTCGGCAATGCTGATAAGCTTTTGATAGTCAATATCCGTATAGCGTGAATGAGGAGCCATGAAATAATCATCGAACCCGCGGACGAGATTTTCTTTTGGTTCAAGTACCTCATGCCTGTATATGCCAAAGCATTTCTCCGGCAGCTCGTATTTGCCTATCCCATAATGATGGTACAGGGCAGCTTGAGCTCCCCAACAGATATGTAAAGTGGATGTAACATTTTTTGAGGACCAGTCCATGATGCTTTGCAGTTCTTCCCAATAATTCACGTCAGAGAATTTCAGCTTCTCGACGGGGGCGCCTGTAATGATCATGCCGTCGAATCGCTTTGTCCTTATATCATCAAAGGATTTGTAAAACTGATCCAAGTGAAATTTGCTTGTGTTTTTTGATTCGTGAGTGCTCAAGCGCAGGAATGAAATATTTACTTGAATCGGAGTATTGCCAAGAAAGCGCAGTAACTGAGCCTCTGTTTTTTCTTTCTCAGGCATCAGGTTCAAGATCAATATATTCAATGGGCGGATTTCCTGCTTGGTAGCTCTCTCCTCATCCATCACAAAGATATTTTCCTGTTCTAAAATCTCCTTAGCCGGCAGTTGTTCCGGTATTCTGATTGGCATGTTTATCCTCCTTCACCAAAATCATAATATTTTAATTATATAGAAAATTAGCGAATAGAAAAGCTATTTTAATAATTTGTTGTAAATCGGAGAAGGAAATGGCCCGTTAATGATAAAATGGGATGACGATAATAAACGCAAGAAGTCGGAGGTGTATGGAGAGTGTTTGATCCTACAGCATTTGAAAACATGAAAGTGGTATTGGAAGGAGCGGTTTATGACCGTGATTTCGTTGGCGACATAACAGTCATAAGCCGTGATGATATCGTGAATCTCTCTACCATGTCCAGAACCTATAAGATTGGGCTGGAATTGAAGCAATACATGGCGCCCATTTCCATTAGCGGTGCAATCGAGATACACGCTGGAATCGAAAACCTAAGTGCAGAGTTACTTGAAGGCCATATTAATGAAACACATACCGGATGCACGGTCGATATTTTCATCTCCATCCCGGCAAAGCTTGATGAAGTGATAGCCCAAGAGCTTTTGAACCAGTTGGAAAGAATATGGGGAGATCAGAGAATCATAACTTTCAAGACCAGCAAAACGGTCCGTAAAAAGGAGAAGCCCGATTATTCTACTGTTTGCAAGGTTTCTTTCGGAAGACTTGTGAAAGAAGAACAAATGGAAGACTTGGAAGATATGGTGGAGTATTTGATACAATCCATACAAGCAGTGAAGATTCAGGAATAATGGGTAAAGAAGAATAGTAAAATTGGTAAATGCACCTCTATATACGGTAAAATGACAGCATCATACCATAGGGGGAGATCATACATGTCCATATATGAATTTAAGGTCAATAAAATAAATGGCGAAACCATCTCGCTTGAAGAATACAGAGGCAAAGTAATGATTATAGTGAATACCGCAAGCAAATGCGGTTTTTCGCCACAGTATGATGATTTGCAAAGCCTATATGTACAATATGAAGGACAGGGATTGGTCATCCTTGGGTTTCCGTGCAATCAGTTTTTGAACCAGGAGCCAGGAGATGATTTGGAAATCGATTCATATTGTAAACTGAATCATGGCGTCACCTTCCCGATGTTTGCAAAAGTGAATGTCAATGGAAAGGAAGCTCATCCATTATTCAGCTATCTGGCTGAAAATGCTCCAGGATTGATGGGGTCGAAATCGATAAAGTGGAATTTCACGAAGTTCTTGATCGATCGTGAAGGAAATATCATCAGTCGCTACGCACCCAAAACAAAACCATTGGAGCTTGAAAGCGATATAAAAAAATTATTATGAAAAATCAAATCGAGTTCATCAGAAAGAGCATGTTCTGTTGGGCTCTTTTTGTGCACCGCAGTTCCTTTTTCTAATGAATTAGTTGGAGTGGGATATAACTAGGGGGAAAACGATGGAGCGAATCGCATGGGTAACGGACAGTACGGGAACTTTAGACGAAGATTTATCAATGAATGAACATGTTTACGTCGTTCCGATGGTCGTCATCATCGATGGAAAGGAATATGAAGACGGTGTCGACCTTTTACCTGAAGAGCTATACCGGAGGATGCGGGAGGAAAAAATAAACGCAACGACTTCACAGCCATCGGTCGGCAGATTCCATGCATTGTATAAGGAACTGGAAAAAGATTATGATCGGATCATAGCTGTCCACCTTTCAGGTGAATTGAGCGGGACCGTTTCTGCAAGCAGGCAAGCTGGCCAAATGGTTACGATTCCCGTTGACGTATTTGATACGTTACTTATCTCCTTTCCGATGATCTTGATCTTGAAAAGGCTGATGCAATATATGAATGAAGGGCTTTCCATCGAAGAAGCCTTCGCGAAAACGAGGATGTATGCGGATAACCATGAAACCTATGTGGTAATCGGTTCTTTGGATCAGCTCCATCGCAGCGGGAGGCTAACGAACACACAATATATTCTTGGAAGTCTTTTGAGCTTCAAGCCGATCATTTCGATCGAGAACGGTTTGCTTCAGACTAAGTCGAAGCCTCGAAATCTAAAAAAAGCGGAAAAACTGATTTTCTCGGATCTTCACCGATCCGACGAAACGGGAAAAGTAAAAGAGTGCACCATCTTATATGGTGAGATGCTGGAAGAGGCCCTTAGATGGAAAAAACGGATTTCTGAAGAATGTCCCCACATCATTTCCCATATATCACCGCTTGGCAGTGCGATAGGCGTCCATACCGGGGAACAGACGATTGGACTGAGTTGGTTCCATGAAGATTAAAGCACAACTATACTGAGAACCATGGTAAAATGGAAAGGACATGGAGTGGTGATATGAAGCAAAAGATGATCGGTTTAACGGAGAAGTATGTTTATGATCAATTGAACTTAGATGCCAGCGGCCATGATTGGTTCCATATCGATCGTGTTCGGAAGCTGGCTTTACATATTGCAAAAGAAGAAAAAAGGGGGAATGCGTTCATCATTGAAATGGCCGCACTCCTTCATGATATCCCGGATGATAAGTTAAACGACGATGTTGATGCAGCGTGGGGCAAGCTGGACGATTGGTTGCAGGAATTAAAGCTGGATGAAGATCGTGTTAAGGCCATACAAGAGATCATCCGCACCATTTCGTATAGTTCCGGGCAGCTGAAGCTGCCTTCCATCGAGGCTGAAATCGTTCAGGATGCCGATCGCCTCGATGCAATTGGTGCCATCGGGATTGCCAGGACATTTGCTTTTGGGGGGAAGAAGGGACAGCCCATGTATGATCCCGAGCTGCCGGTAAGGGAAAATATGTCCAAGATGGAGTACAGGAAGGGGAAAAGTTCTTCCGTTCATCACTTTTATGAAAAATTACTGCGCTTGCAAGATAAGCTTAATACAAGTACGGCGAAGAAGATTGCTAGTGAAAGACATGAATATATGGTTGGATATTTAAAGGAATTTTATAAGGAATGGGATGTACGCTTATGAAAGTATTTAGCATGGAACATGTAATGAAAACGCAAGGGGAGAAACTCCTTTTTAAGGATGTTTCTTTTTCCATCACCGAAGGGGAAAAAATCGGGATCGTCGGTATCAATGGCACCGGTAAATCCACATTGTTGAATATCATTGCCGGATTGGAAGATAGTGATCTGGGAACGAAGGATCACCCGAATGATTACACGATTTCTTATCTTTCGCAAGATCCGCATTTTGATGAGAATTTGACGATCATGGAATATATGTACGAAAGCTCAACTCCGGTATTCTCGTTGATAAAGGAGTATGAAAAAACGCTGATTCAACTCCAGCTGGACCCACAGAATGGGGCTGTACAGGATCGATTGCTGAAGCAGCAGCAGGATATGGACACACTTGGCGCATGGGATACCAGTGCCAATGCGAGAACGATACTGACCAAGCTTGGCCTTCCAGATCACTCAAGGAAGCTGGGGGAGCTGTCAGGCGGCCAAAAAAAACGTGCGGCCCTTGCAAAAACGCTGATCGAGACGCCTGACCTGCTGATCCTTGACGAGCCTACGAACCATCTTGACTTCGAAAGCATTACTTGGCTGGAAGAATACTTGGGGAAGTACCAGAAGTCGGTATTATTTGTCACCCATGATCGCTATTTCCTTGATCGTGTATCCAATAAAATTTGGGAAATTGCCCAAACGCAGCTTTTCGAATACAAAGGAAATTATGCAGATTATTTAGAGTCCAAAGCCATCCGTGAAGAGAACGAATCCGCCGAGAGGTCGAAAAAAGAAAGCTTATTCAAAAAAGAGCTGGCCTGGATCCGTAAAGGTGCAAAGGCACGTACAACGAAGCAAAAGGCTCGTATCCAGCGCTTTGAAACGTTGGAATCGGGTGTGAAGGATAAGCAAAAAACGGAGAGCCTGGAAATGGAATTGAGTGGCGCCCGACTTGGAAAGAAGGTACTGGAGCTGCAAGATGTCTCTAAATCCTTTGGAGATCAGTCCATTATCAGCCGGTTTTCCTTCCTCTTCAAGCCAGGAGATCGAATTGGCATTGTCGGCAATAATGGCAGTGGGAAATCGACCCTGTTGAATATATTGGCCGGACGGGAGCCAATTGATGAAGGAAATGTGGAAATGGGGCAAACCGTTAAAATCGGCTACTATACCCAGGAAAGCGCCGATATGGATGAGAACCTCCGCATGATCGAGTATATTCGCGAAACGGCCGATTCGATCGCCCTTAAAGATGGAAGCTTCATTTCCGCCGCACAGATGCTTGAAAGGTTCCTCTTTCCGATGGGATCTCATGGAACACCGATCCGCAAGCTTTCCGGTGGCGAAAAAAGGCGATTATATCTCCTGAATATATTGATGGGGGCACCTAATGTGCTGCTATTGGATGAACCGACGAATGACCTGGACACGCAAACCTTAACGGTACTTGAAGATTATCTAGAAACGTTTTCAGGTGTCGTCATCACCGTATCACATGATCGGTATTTCCTGGATAAGACGTGCCATCAGCTTCTTGTTTTCAAGAATAAAGGGGAAATCGATTTCTATTATGGGAATTACTCTGAGTTCTTGGAAGAAAAGACGGAAGAGGCGGCACCGGTAAAAACGCCTGAGCCTCTGCCGAACCGGACAGAAAAGAAAAAGAAAAAGCTGACCTATGCCGAAAGTAAGGAATGGGAAGAGATAGAGGGGAACATGGAGCAAGTCGAGCTGCGCCTGAAAGACATCACGACAGACATGTCATCAGCAGGGAGCGATTTTGAACAAGTCCGCCTTCTGCTTGAAGAAGAAAAGGAATTAACGGAAAAACTGGAGCATATGCTGGAAAGATGGACGTATCTAGCGGAAAAATTGGAAGAAGAATAAGCGGGGACTGGCCCAAGGGAGAAAGCTTGGGTCAGTCTTTTTTTTCGTCAACCCCAATTGCATGAGAAACTGGAGCCGTTGTGATAATATCTAGTACATGGAAACGTTTTGTAAAAGGAGAGATACACATTGAAAATTAAATCAATAGAACCGACACCAAGTCCAAATACAATGAAAATCAATCTGACAGAGGAGCTTTCAGCTGGTAAAAGCAATAATTATAAGAAGGATCAAGCTGAGCAGGCCCCACAGTTAATCAAGGATTTATTCACGATCGATGGGGTCAAGGGTGTCTATCATGTTGCGGACTTCCTGGCGATCGAGCGCAATGCGAAATATGATTGGAAAGATATTTTGGTCCAGATCCGTCAGGTATTCGGGGAAAAAACCGAGGAACAAAACGAGGAAACGATCTTAAATGAACATTATGGTGAAGTGACTGTTGCCATTCAACAATTCAAAGGGATTCCGATGCAGATCAAAGCCAGTGATAGCCAGCAGGAAAAACGTTTTGCATTGCCTGAGTACTTCCTGAAGGGCATTGCTGCTGCACAAAAAGAAGATGATAACGTGGTCTTGCTTCGAAAATGGAAGGATTACGGGATAAGATATGGAGATATGGAAGATATCGTCAAGGAAGTATCGGACGAGCTAATCGCGGCTTATCCGGAAGAACGGATTAAACAGCTTGCAGCGGCAGCTGATCTACTGACCGATAAAAAAGAAGCATTCGTGAAACGTCCAAAAATAAAATTGACGGCCGAAATGCTGAATGATGAAAGCTGGGAAAAACGGTATCAGGCGTTAGAACAAATGGAAGATCCAACCGTCGATGATATTCCGGTATTGGATATGGCCCTTGCCGATAGCAAAGTCTCCATCAGAAGGCTAGCGGTTGTCTATTTAGGCATGATCGAAGACAGACAAGTGCTTCCAAGCCTGTATAAGGCATTGAAGGATAAGAGTGCTGCCGTAAGACGGACGGCTGGTGACTGTTTATCCGACCTGGGCTTTGAAGAAGCGATGGGGGAAATGTCACAATCACTATCGGATAAAAATAAATTGGTCAGATGGAGGGCGGCGATGTTTTTATACGAAGCTGGTGATGAATCGACTCTCCAGTCCTTAAAGAAAGCAGAGCAGGATCCCGAATTCGAAGTCGCCCTGCAAATCAAGATGGCGATCGCCCGGATTGAAAATGGAGAAGAAGCAAAAGGCTCGGTGTGGAAGCAGATGACAGAATCAAGACAACCGAACGATGAAAGATAATCAAAAAAATAAGAAGGTCCATAAAAGGTAAAGGCATGCGGGTGATATCCCCATGCTTTTTCTTTTTTGCTCCAGGCATTTTTGACTAGCATGTAGGAACGATTTTTGTTACGATATCGAATTTATATCAATAATAACGGGTTCTATTATTTTAGAAAAATGATTTATATAAAAATTTAAACAATGAATGGTTGCAATTGCATGTAAATATGTTAGAATTTTTAGAGTATACTAAAAATTATATTATCTGAATTATCAAATATTTAGTGGAAATTGGGGGTACAACAAATGTCTACATCAAACAAGAGAAGTGACATGATAACAAAAGGAGTCGATCGTGCTCCTCACAGAAGTCTGTTGCGTGCAGCGGGAGTTAAGGAAGAAGATTTCGGGAAACCGTTCATTGCGGTTTGTAATTCCTATATTGATATCGTTCCAGGACATGTCCATCTTCAGGAATTCGGAAAAATAGTGAAGGAGGCCATTCGTGAGGCTGGCGGAGTTCCTTTTGAATTCAATACGATCGGAGTCGACGACGGAATTGCAATGGGCCACATCGGTATGCGCTATTCCTTGCCTAGCCGGGAAATCATCGCCGATTCGGTTGAAACGGTTGTATCGGCACATTGGTTTGACGGAATGGTCTGCATTCCAAACTGTGACAAGATAACGCCGGGAATGATGATGGGCGCCCTTCGAGTCAATATCCCGACCATTTTCGTAAGCGGAGGGCCAATGAAAGCAGGTAAAGACAAAAACGGGAAATCTCTTTCCTTGACATCTGTTTTCGAAGGAGTGGGCGCTTATCAAGCGGGTAATATCAATGAAGAGGATCTGCAGGAAATCGAGCAAGTGGCATGCCCGACTTGCGGATCATGTTCGGGAATGTTCACGGCAAACTCCATGAACTGTCTCGCTGAAGGTCTTGGACTTGCACTTCCGGGAAATGGCACGATATTGGCGGTCGCCGAGGAACGGAAAGAGTTCGTCAAGAAGTCGGCAAAGCAATTGATGGAAATCATCAAGCAGGATATCAAGCCTCGTGATATCGTGACGATCGATGCCATTGATAACGCTTTTGCATTGGATATGGCAATGGGCGGATCGACTAACACCGTTCTCCATACACTTGCCTTGGCACACGAAGCAGGATTCGAATATCCAATGGAACGCATCAATGAAATTGCCAATCGGGTACCGCACTTAGCGAAAATTGCCCCGGCATCGGACTATCATATCGAAGATGTACATAATGCCGGTGGTGTAAGTGCCATCATCAACGAGCTGCTCAATAAACCAGGTGCCTTCAATGGAGATTGCCTTTCCGTTTCAGGTAAAACACTCCGTGAAAATGTTGCCGGTTGTGAAATCTTGGACAAAGATGTTCTCCATCCTTTGGATAACCCGCATTCCGAGCGAGGTGGTCTTGCCGTATTGTTTGGGAACCTTGCTCCACAAGGTTCGATCATCAAGGTGGGTGCCGTTGACGCATCGGTTGGTGGTTATCACAGGGGACCTGCCATATGCTTCGATTCCCAAGAAGATGCACTATCCGGAATCATAACTGGAAAGGTGAAAGAAGGGGATGTAGTGGTCATCCGCTATGAGGGACCGAAAGGGGGACCTGGCATGCCGGAAATGTTGGCCCCCACTTCCCAAATCGTCGGAAGGGGACTTGGAGCCAAGGTCGGTTTGATCACGGATGGGCGTTTTTCCGGAGCGTCCCGCGGCATCAGTATCGGCCATATATCTCCTGAGGCAGCTGAGGGAGGCCCGATCGCCTTTGTCGAAAATGGTGATATCATCGAGCTGGATTTGGAAAACAGAACGATCCAATTGGAGATTTCCGATGAGGAATTCGAAAAACGCAAAGCCAATTGGAAAGGCTTCGAGTCCAAAGTGAAAACAGGCTATTTAGCACGCTACTCCGCGCTTGTAACGAATGCAAGCTCAGGTGGCGTCATGAAAGTTTAATTTCAGGGTGTGCTCAAAAAGGCATTGACTATATTATTTTAAAATGAAGAGGACCTCATCAGGTCCTCTTCAATTACTTTAGAGCGTGTTTTTTGAACGTAAAACAAGTTGATTGAAGCGGATCAGTAAAACTTCCCTAAGGGGTGCCAGTCCAAGGAGACCCCACAGGTGTTAAAGTGCGGACCGTCTCTGGATAGCTAAGTGCCTGCAGTGGAAAGGAAGGTCGAAGTCCAACCTTTCCAAACCTCTTTCCGATCACCATCGATTCGTTCAATGACAATTCTTGATATCGCTTTTTAAGATCGCCGGTCCCAGTTTCGCGTTCCTTGAATTGAAAAGACGGACCTGTACCTTAGCTTTTTCCATTTCTGCTGTAATCTCATCAAATCTTCCAGCCCAGGTCGGACTTTCTTCTTCTTGAGAAGGATCGAGCATGAACTGCCAACTAATGACGCCGGGTATGAAAGCAAAGCCTTGATAGCCATCATAATTTCCGTAAGAAGAAGGGGGTGGAAGGTGCACACCAAGGATGCTTACATTAGTCCGTGCAGAACTTGGCGGCCGTAACTGAACCTTATAAATTAACACCGATCCCTTTGCATTAGCCAGTTTTTCATCCATCGGTTCCAGCACCATACTACAAGGCATCGTTATTGCCAGAGAATGGGGCGGGGCGATAACCGAGGTGGAGAAGAATAATATCATCACGAGCAATGCTTTCATATGTACACCTCTTCGGTTTATTTGGTGTTAATTTACCCTTATTGAGGTTTTACTATTAATGGGGTTGCAGCACTTTGAGGGGGTATTTTTGTCGCGGGCCTTCGTATAAATTTGGTTGGGCCGGCCCAGCTTGCTCCTTCCGGCTGAAAGAAGTATAAAGGCGGAGCAATGAATCCAATGAGAAGTAAGCGCTAATTTTGCATAATCACGCAATAATATAGTATGATTAAATTATTGGAAGAATTGTAATACAGGAGGTTTTTAGATGTCGATGGCCTATGATGAATATATGAAACAAATGGTGAAGCCGATGCGTGCGGAACTGGTGCAGGCAGGGTTCGAGGAGCTGGAAACGGCTGAAGCGGTTGAAAACTTCATGGAAGCTGCAGAAGGTACGACATTGGTCGTCGTTAATTCAGTTTGTGGCTGTGCCGCGGGATTAGCCCGTCCGGCTGCCACCCAGGCCGTACTACAGGCAGAAGAGGGTAAGCCCAATCATCTTGTGACGGTTTTTGCCGGTCAAGATAAGGATGCAACAGCTAAAATGAGGGAATATTTCACAGGAATAGAACCTTCTTCACCGTCCATGGCTCTTTTGAAGGGCAAAGAAGTCCTGCACTTCATACCCCGTCATGATATAGAAGGGCAGCCAATGGAAGCCATAATGGAAAATTTATTAAGAGCATTCAGCCAAGTAAATAAGTGATGAATCGGAATGTCCCGGCAACGGGGCATTCCTTTCAAGTTTAGGCGTGTAAAAAGGGGGAGGCACATGTTTGTCACAACAGTTGGAAGAGCCGATAAAGAAACGGCAATGTTAGCAAAAAGGGTAGCTGAAGAATTAAAAATCCCCTATATAGCCCGGAAAAAACGCTCGGTGCGCGATATACAATGTGATAATGGAGAAGAAGACTGCCTTGTATATGGGAAAAATAGAATGGAGCTATATCGTTGCAACGAGAAGGAACCCTTCTTTTTTCATCCGAACCTCGCCATGATCCGGATTAAAAGGATCATTCGCGGCGAAAATGACCCGTTTCTCTTTGCCGGAGAGATAACAGCAGGCAGCTCCGTGCTGGATTGTACCTTGGGCTTGGGCTCCGATGCGATTGTCGCGAGCTATGCAGTAGGGGCACTGGGAAGAATCGTTGCAACGGAAGGCAATCGATATTTGGCCCTCCTAGTGGAACATGGTTTGAAGACGTGGAGTGATGCAGAAGAAAAGATGATGGAAGCGATGAGAAGGATTGAGGTCATTCATGGCGATCATTATGACATGTTGAAAACCATGCCGGATAATCATTTTGATGTAGTTTATTTCGATCCCATGTTTGAGGAAACGATATCAGAATCAAATGGAATTAAAGGGCTGACCCACTTTGCAGAAGGTAAGGGGCTATCGTTTGAATTAATGGAACAAGCCAAGCGGGTGGCGCGGAAGAGAGTCGTGTTGAAAGACCACTTCCGCAGCTCCCGATTTGAGGAATTCGGATTTGAGGTGCAGAAGAGAAAAACATCCAAATTCCATTTTGGCTACATTTCCGTTTCAGATCAAGAATGATAATCTGTTTCTTCAAGTCCCATGGCACAGCCTTCACGGCTTGAATCGGCAGCTCCATAGTTTGAGCCATCCGGGTTGATTTGTATGGCCTGGACGTTCCCGATAGAATGGGGGACATCATTGAAGACGAAGCCCATTGCTTCCAATTGCCCTTTGCTTGTCATGTCCATGCCTGCTTCCCATTCGATGTGCGGGCCCATCGGCGTGAAAATCCTTGGCTCTTCAATGGCAGCTTTCAAGTCCATTTTCAAATCAATTACATTGATGATCGTTTGAACCACTGAGCTGATGATGGTTGGCCCGCCAGGCGATCCAAGCGTTAAAATCGGCTCGCCGTCTTTAAAAATGATGGTCGGGCTTTTGCAGCTGACAGGCCGCTTGTTCGGCTGCACTTCATTCATGCCGCCCGGAACGGAATCGAAATCCGTCAATTCGTTATTCAACATGAAGCCATAGTCGGAAACCATGATCCCCGATCCGAAGGGATGCTCCACCGTTGATGTGCAAGCAGCGATGTTGCCCCATCTGTCACGAACCGTGAAGTGTGTCGTTTCACTGATATCTTCGTCATTGGGCTGCGGAATCACTTCCCTTTTGTTGACCGAATCATAAATCCAAGGGTTTCCGTAGTCGATGGCATTATTCCTCGTCTTGAAATTAATGAAAGAGCGGCGTTTCGCTATATAGTCATCATGCATGAGACCTTTCAATGGCAATTCGGCAAACTCCGGATCAGCAAGAAATGCCTTTTTGTCGGTGAAGGCTAAACGCATCGCTTCGGCAATTAAATAATATTTTTCCCAGGAATGAACATCATATTGCTCTATATGGAAGCTCTCCAGGATTTTCAAGATTTGAATGACGGTGAAGCCGCCCGCACTTGGTGCCATCGATGAAGCGATGGAATAATCCTTGTACGTCCCATACATCGGTTCATCAATGGTCGCTTTATAGTTCTGTAAATCGGAAAGCTCCATGAAACCGCCAAGTTCCTTTATACAGGAAATGATGCCTTTTCCGATCTCGCCGTCATAAAAAGCCGAAATTCCCTCACGTTGCAATATGCGATACGTATTCGCCAATTTTTCTTTTACAAGCAAGTCGCCGGCTTTATATCGTTTCCCTTCAGGCATAAAGAAATTACGGGCTTCTTCACCCAATCGGTATTCAAAGTTTTCAAGAGCATCACAGAGTACCCAATTGACCGGAACTCCTTTTTCTGCGTATTCAATCGAGGGCTCAATCAAATCCCCGAGTGGTTTGCTGCCGTACTCAGATAATGCTTCATCCATCGCCTTCAGGATTCCGGGGATGCCAACTGCCGTAGCTTTGATCGAACGTTCTCTAAATGGAATGACTTCACCATCTTCATCGAGGAACATGTTCGGATGGGCCGCTTTAGGTGCCCTTACATGACCGTCGAATATTTTCGTCGCCTTTTCTTTTGCATTATATACCATCAGGAAACCACTGCCGCCGATTCCTGTCATCATCGGCTCTACAATATTGAGGGCGAATTGGATGGCGACGGCTGCATCAACGGCATTTCCACCTTCACGTAATATTTTTTCCCCAATCGATGTAGCTACGGGGTGTGCCGTTACGACCATTCCCGCATTACCTGTTGCCGTTTCCCGTTTATAGTTTTCTTCTTTAGTGTTTCCATTATTGTTTTCCAAGGTCATTCCTCCAGTATCAAGTCCATTTAAAACCACAACGGGCAGCTTATGTGAAAAGAAAACCTTGCCATCGTAGGTGAATGACAAGGAGCTTCTTCGCAACTATTCATTTATTCTTAATCGGCAAATGATAAATATACGAAAAATGCTAATGTTACAAGACATAAAGCGACCATGGCAGTCGTGGTCAAAGCCATATAAGACCCCTCCTTAAAAAGACTTGAATCTAATTAAGTTCTCCAACTATCGCCAAAATCCTTCATATAAATTAGGGTTTCGAATTATTTAGTGAAAAGGTTGGGGTTCATATCGTGTATATAGGTATTTATCCTTTTTTTCATTATTTAAAACATAGGACACTATATATTCGTAAATGGCAAAAAATAAAAGTATACTAAATATAAAGAAAATACAATCAAGAAGGGGGAGTGTGAGTTGAAAGCAACGGCGTGGTTCAGGAAAAGTCTCGTCATTTTGGTATCCGTTTTGACGTTCGGTCTTGTCACCCCTTCAGATTTGGCGTGGCTTGCCGAGGCCGATTCGTTAAAGGATACGAAAAAGGGGCTCGTCGAAGAAGAAGGTTTAGCCTATCTTGCTTCACAGAATTCGACTGAACGGAAAGCGGAATTCAATCGGGAAGAGTTTTTATCAGGCATGCTCGACAAAGCAGAGGAAAGCGCTTATATGAAATTTGGCGAAAAGATCAATCCTAAAATCGGTGATGAATTCAAGCTGGCCATCTTACCAAAAATGCAAGAAGCCCTAACAGAAATGGCCGCCCAATTTCCGGATGAAAAATTACAGCAATTAACGATCACAGAGCAGCCAAGTGCTGGCAGGGCAGAGAAAATTTTTCATATTTATGATTCATTAAGCGGCAAGGATATTATCCGCTTTCACGTCAGGCAGGAAAACCCCCCGCTTGAGGGGTATTGGTTCGATTTTCATTATCATACCTATCTTGATGCGTTTACGGCCCACCATCATCTCGGGAAAATATACTGGGATAAAAACACACCGCCTGAATGGACAAGCAAACAACAAAAGCTCTCCTAGGTTGGTTTCATTGATTTAATTTCATGGTAAGAGTAAGATGAAGATGAAATTTCCTATAAGCAGTAAATGATACGTTGTCATGCAACGTATTTATTTTGTTTTCCGTTCGAAATGGAGATATTATCCCCCGCGTTAGTGGGAATAATGGTAAATGACCATTGATTCATGCAGTAATAGGAGCAGAGGAGTCTTTTTCATGTCAGAGTTGTTGAATAACATTATTCAAACATATGCCCAATTTTTCGATTGGCATATGTGGGTGGAGGTTTTATCCGATCCAGTGAGCTGGGGGCTGATTGGAACGCTCGTTTTGATGGAAGGATTGCTATCAGCGGACAATGCTTTGGTATTGGCTGTAATGGTCAGGCATCTTCCGGTTAAACAGCGTAAAAAAGCCCTTTTTTATGGTTTATTGGGCGCATATGCTTTTAGGTTCGTGGCGATTGGAATCGGTGTTTTCCTCATTAAACTATGGTGGGTGAAAGTGATTGGAGCAGCCTACCTTGCTTGGCTCTCATTTAAATACTTCCGGAACAAAAGAAAACGGAAGGCCGGGGACGATGAAGCGATGCAAGGAATGAGTAAAAACAGCCTGTTGATCCGGATGTTCGGCATGTTTTGGGGAACGGTTGCATCAGTGGAACTGATGGATATCGCATTCTCCGTCGATAGCGTCCTGGCTGCCTTTGGAGTGAGTGAAAAAGTCTGGGTCCTCCTGACCGGCGGGATGATTGGAGTCCTGATGATGAGGGGCGTTGCAGGGGTATTCTTAAAATTGATCGATAAGGTTCCGCAATTGGAAACGGCGGCCTATGTGCTTATCGGTTTCATTTCCATTAAAATGTTGATTGCCGTTGCGGGAATCGAAATACCGCCCGCCATCTTTTTTGCCTTCATTTTACTGATTTTCGGCACCACGCTCGCATGGCACTTCAAAAAAGGAAAAAAGCTGAAAGAACATGGATGACAAAAAGCTGATATCAATAGTGATTCAGCTTAGATTGTAGACAAGAGGGGGGGCGGAAAGTGAAAAATCCAAACCTCTCGACAAATTCCTTTTCAATCTTCTTTAAGTTAAGAGATTCGTTACGGGCCCTCAATGGTTGGAGAGCAGGATCTTTGTCCTTCTTCTTAACCCTCAAACGCCGCGAAGGAAGGTTCGACTGCATGGACAATGCAGGTGCTTCCTTCCCGCGGGCGGCTTGGGAGCCTCCGGACGTTACAATCAACGGCTACATTGTACAACTCATAAAAATAGACAAACTCGATTTTTGTCGGGTTTGTCTACAGTCTGTGCTGACACCAAAAACTGGTGTCAGCTTTTTTTATGGAGCATATCAAGAATTTGAAGAAGGACTGTAAAAGTAGTGAAGAAAAGCAAAGGCAATAAAAAATTTAGCCAGAGAGAAGGCAGAAGCGGATGCAGCAGGATGCCAAAGAAAATGGAGAACAGCAAAAGGTCGAGAATGATGAATACTTTTAAACTGTAGATATCAAGAACTTCTTCAGCTAGCTCCCTTTGCTCATTCAAAAGGGCATTTTTATTATTGGTTTCCATGAAATCACCTTAAACCTTTTACATTATATAAGGTTGATATATGAAAGGGTTGCAGAAATGGTGCTCCCAAAATAAGCGTTGCCATAATTACCAATAAAACATGGAGTTTTCGCTTCCAATCCGTATGTTATACTAGAATAATAGTTTAAGGGAACGAACATACATACATTTTCAGTGAAATGGTGAAGGGGGAGAAGTTCATGCAACGGAAAAAGTGGCTAATCATATCGGCGTTATTTGTCTTTTTTTTAACCATGCTCTCCTATTCAATAGCAAAGGAAGATGGTATGAGATGGCGTGAATTGCCAAAAGATAGTCTTTTGAGGCAAGCTGACTTGTTTAATGACAATAAAGTTTTGCGGAAAATATTTTTATTTCCTGAAGAGGATTTCGATGAAAAGGAAGCGTTGAAAATTGGGGAAACGATCGATGAACTGCCCCAATCGTTATTGGAGAAAACGGCTGAGAGCGGTGTCAGGATTAAATTATTCCAAGGTAATCTAACAGAAAACCAATCGGCAGCTAATTTAAAGGGACATACGCCCCGGGGTTATTTGAATAAAAAAACGACCTGGGATGACGTGCCTGGCATGGGCGGATCTCATACCGTATTGGTCAAGATCGGCGCAAGCGATAAGGGCAACGGGCATGGGTCGGTCAATTTGGAGCTCCATGAACTGGCGCATTCGATTGATAATATCGTATTCGATGGGATTCGGGATGACATGGATTATTTAAAAATCTGGGGTAAGGAAGTGGATGGCTTGTTTCCCGGACAGTCGTATTTTTCCAATTATCCTGAAGAATATTTTGCCGAAACGTTTGCCATGTTTTATGTAAACCCAGAACAAAACCGATTACTTAAACAAAAAGCACCCAAGACATATCATTTTATTAAACAATTAGATTAAACATTGGACTTACGTTAAAATAAGATGAATGAATGTAGAAAAGGTGGTATAGCATGAAGCAGTATTTGGATTTATGTAAGCATGTCCTGGAAAATGGAACTCAAAAAGGCGATCGTACGGGAACGGGAACGATCAGTACCTTTGGCTATCAAATGAGGTTCAATTTGCAAGAAGGATTTCCTGTCCTTACGACGAAAAAGGTTAGTTTGAAAGCGATAATCCATGAATTGTTATGGTTTTTGAAGGGAGATACAAACGTTAGCTACCTTCAGGAAAATGGCGTGCGCATCTGGAATGAATGGGCTGATGAAAATGGTGAACTAGGTCCGATATATGGTCATCAATGGCGATCATGGGGGACGGCTGATGGTAGGCAAATCGACCAGATCAGTGAATTGATCGAGCAAATCAAAACGAATCCCAATTCAAGAAGATTGATAGTGAGTGCTTGGAATGTTGGGGAATTGGATGAGATGGCCTTGCCGCCATGTCATGCCTTCTTTCAATTCTATGTGGCTGACGGCAAGCTTTCGTGCCAGTTATATCAACGTTCGGCGGATGTTTTTTTAGGCGTTCCCTTTAATATAGCTTCGTATGCCCTGTTAACGATGATGATTGCCCAGGTGTGCGATTTGGAAGTGGGGGAATTTGTACATACCTTTGGGGACGTCCATATTTATTCTAACCATTTGGAACAGGTTGAGCTGCAATTGACTCGTGACCCTAAACCATTGCCGATCATGAAAATAAATCCGGAAGTGAAGAATATCTTCGATTTTAGCTTCGATGACTTCGTACTGGAAAATTATGAAGCGCATCCCCATATTAAGGGTGAGGTAAGCATATGATTTCGTTGATCGTCGCCATGGATCAAAACCGTGTGATTGGTAATGATAATCAACTGCCGTGGCATTTGCCGGCAGATTTGCAGTATTTTAAAAAAGTGACGTTGGGGCATCCCATCGTTATGGGAAGAAAAACATTTGAATCGATTGGCAGGGTGCTGCCTGGAAGGGAAAATGTCATCGTTACCCGCAATCAAGGTTTCAAGGCGGTGGGCTGTGTGGTCTTACATGATATTTCCCAAATCAAAACGTATGCAGACAATCGAGATGACGAGGTATTCGTGATCGGTGGGGCCGAAATCTTTAAAGAAATCCTGCCATTTGCCGATCGATTATATATAACGGAAATTCATGAAACATTTGCAGGTGATACCTTTTTTCCTGCCATTGAAGAAAATGAATGGGAAAAGGTTTCCTCAATCCGAGGTACCGTGGATGAAAAAAATTGCTTTGCACATGATTTCATTATCTTGCAAAAAAAATAAACGACGAATCCGGTTATGGGAAGTACCCATGATCGGATTTTTTGCATGAAAAGGATAAAAGATGGAATTTTTAGAAAAATCAATTACATTACCTGTAGTAAAGTGCTATAATGATTGAATTGATTAGGAAGGAAATGAGGGATAGTTATGAATCAGACTGCATCAATGAACAGGGGGATCCAATTGGAGGATATTCTAATTGCCTATAGAGAACTGAAAGACATCGTTCTACATACTCCTCTACAAAAAAATCAGAGACTATCTGATAAATATGAATGTAATGTTTATTTAAAACGCGAGGATCTACAACATGTGCGCTCCTTTAAATTAAGAGGGGCATTCTACAAAATGAAGAGCTTGACCCACGAAGAGACGGCGAACGGAGTCATATGTGCCAGTGCAGGCAACCATGCACAAGGGGTCGCTTTTTCCTGCAGCCAGTTGGGGATACATGGCAAAATTTTCATGCCTGCCACAACACCAAGGCAAAAGGTCGATCAAGTACAGCTATTTGGCAAGGATAACGTCGAGATCATTCTTGCCGGTGATACATTCGATGATGCATTTGCCATGGCGATGGAATGCTGTGAAAAAGAAGGGCGCACTTTTATCCACCCATTTGATGATGATAAAGTTATTGCCGGACAGGGTACGACGGCTGTTGAAATCCTGAATGATTGTGAAGCTGAAATTGACTATGTCTTCGCGGCAATCGGCGGCGGCGGACTGATGGCTGGTGTATCCAGTTATTTCAAATCGGTTTCACCTAATACGAAATGCATTGGTGTGGAGCCGCTTGATGCGGCATCGATGGAATATTCGTTCAAGGAAGGGAAAGTGACTGAACTTGAAAGCATAGATACCTTCGTGGACGGTGCAGCAGTCAAGTGCGTAGGACAAAAAACATTTCGGTTATGCAAAGATAACCTGGAAGACATCGTTGTCGTTCCTTCCGGACAAATCTGTACGACCATCCTCGATTTATATAATCAGCATGCGATTGTCGCCGAGCCGGCAGGAGCCATTTCTGTAGCGGCGTTGGATTCGTACAAAGAACAAATCAAAGGGAAAACGGTTGTTTGCATGGTCAGTGGCGGGAACAACGATATTGGGCGGATGCAGGAAATCAAGGAGAAATCTTTACTATATGAAGGGCTGCTTTATTATTTTATCGTCAATTTTCCACAACGGGCCGGCGCATTAAGGGAATTCCTTGACGAGGTTCTAGGGCCGAATGATGATATCAGCCGTTTTGAATACACAAAGAAAAACAATAAAGAAAGCGGTCCTGCATTGGTGGGTATCGAATTGAAAGTCAAGAATGACTATGAGGGACTCATCCAAAGAATGAATAAAAAAGGTTTCTCTTTCGTCGAGGTCAATAAAGACAGTAATTTATTTCACTTGTTGATTTAAGCAGCTACAACATGATAAATTAGGATAGAATAATATTATATTTTACATTTTATTCTACCTTCCCAGTCGTAACAAACACCCTGTCGATAATTGTTACCATTATATGACGGATTGTCGGTTTACTTTCAATTGGTTGGAAATGGTATTATAATCAAGGTATGTTTAATTATAACACCAAAGGGGTTGTATCCATGTCGAACATTGGAGTACCTGGTCTAATTCTCATCCTGATATTGGCACTAATAATATTTGGTCCGAAGAAACTTCCTGAGATTGGCCGTGCATTTGGACAAACGCTTCGTGAATTCAAAAAGTCCACGAATGAATTAACAAAAGGCGATTATGAGGAAGATAAGAAATTACAACAAAAAAATCATGAATGATTAAACGGTGGGCGTAAGATGGAATCGTCTTGCGCCTTTATGCTGGAACAAAGACACTGATTTTGAAGGCGTGATCAATAGTGGAAGATAAAGAACTAAATATCATCGATCATCTCGATGAACTAAGAAAACGGCTCATCATAACAGCTGTTGCTTTTATCATCTTTTTTATCGCCAGTTTTATTTATGTTGAAGAAATTTATCATTGGTTTGTGAAGGATCTTGATTTTGACCTGATGGTATTGGGCCCAAGTGATATCATTTGGATTTACTTCATGCTTTCCGGCGTGGTGGCCATTGCAGCAACGATACCGATAATTGCCCTGCAAATCTGGTTATTCGTCAAGCCTGCCTTGATGCCGAATGAAGTAAGGGCGACGCTTTCCTATATCCCGGCACTTTTTCTGCTATTTATTGGAGGCCTGGCATTCGGTTATTTCGTCATTTTCCCGACGATCCTCCAGTTCTTGATTGAATTGGGAGATGGGATGTTCATAACGAATTTCACTGCGGATAAGTACTTTTCATTCGTCTTCAATATGACCATGCCATTTGCAGTTTTGTTCGAGCTTCCCGTCGTTACGATGTTTTTGACCTCCATCGGCATCATCAATCCGTATGTGCTTCAAAAGTTAAGGAAATATGCGTACTTTGTTCTCGTGGTCATCGCCGTATCGATCACGCCGCCTGACTTTATGTCAGACTTCCTGGTAATGGTTCCGTTGCTGCTATTATATGAAATCAGCATTTCCTTATCAAAGGTCGTCTATAAACGCAAGGTGAAACGTGAAAGTTTGCGTGATGGCAACATTGAAGAAGGTATATGAAAAAGACCCATGAAGGCACCTGTCCTTCATGGGTCTTTTTGTATTCTTGATAACAAGCATGATTTGTCCTATTTTTTACACATTTGAATATTTATACTTTTGGATTTATTGTGTATAATGTAAGCAATCGGTTGAAAATGAGGATTGATATTTTGATGTTCAAATGCTTGGAATTCAAAGATTGTTTTGGACATAAGGTCACCATTTCAGAAATACCTGTCTTACTGCCTAGTGATCCGAATTTTTTTATGTTGACCGTGCGTTTGGAAGTATTCGTAAAGAAAGTTTTTGCCAATAAAGATCATAAAGAGAGTTACTCATTTAAGCAATATTTAGCATCCGTGCTCAAATGGCCTGTATATAACACAATTTTTCCTGGGAATTTACTTAATAATGCTTGATGCGGACTGTTCCATCGCTAACTAATCCGATAATAGAGATGCCCCGAATTCCACGAGATATCGAATGAAGCGGCATCATTTAAGGTTAGTGGATGGAACGGTCTTTTTTTGTGTAATCATTTCGAGGCGAAGCATGCCTCGGGATGACAAAAAGGACCTTAGGTTTAAATGCTTACCTTGAGTAGGTATAATACAATAGATATGTTAATTTAGGGATGTGTATTGATGAATAAAGTAAAGATAGTGACAGACTCAACGGTGGATATGACACCGGAAGAACTGGAATATTATGATATCACGATGGTTCCTTTATCGATTTCCATTGATGGGGAAACCTTTTTGGATAAAGTCGAAATCGAACAGGAAGAATTCCTGAAAAGGATGAACCGTTCAAAAGAACTTCCGAAAAGCTCACAGCCTGCGGCAGGAACGTTTATGGAGGTTTACAACGAGCTTGGCAAAGACGGCACGGAGGTCCTTTCCATCCATATGACAGGTGGTATGAGCGGGACTGTACGCTCTGCGGAAAGTGCCGCAAGCATGTCCGACGCGAAGGTAACCGTTTTTGACTCGAAATTCATTTCCAAGTCGATGTCTTTCCAAGTGATCGAGGCCGCAAAGCTTGCGAAAGAAGGGAAATCCGTTGCAGAAATAATCGAAAGGCTGGAGCATATCAAGAAACAGTCAAGCCTGATCATTGTCATCGAAACACTGGATAACCTTGTTAAGGGCGGCAGGATTGGGAAAGTTTCCGCTTTTATCGGTTCACTGCTTCACATCAAGCCGATAGCGCTTTTGGAGGATGGTGTATTGCATCCGGTTTCCAAAGCCAGAAGCCAGTCACAGGTCGTGAAGTTCATCATCAAGAAATTCAAGGAAGATACGGATGGTAAAAAAATCAGGGGCATTGGTTTTGTACATGCCAACGGTTTCGAATTGGCGGATAAAGTCCGTCATGCCATCAGTGAACTATCTGGCTTTCAGGATTTAAAGATAGAAGAAACCACCGCCGTTGTCAGTACCCATACAGGTGAGGGCGCCATGGCAATCATGTATTATTGGGATTGAGATGAATATTATCGGTTAGGTTCTTCCTTTTGACATAGATTATCGCTCCATAGAAAGAGGTACTGTCCTCCATGCAAAGGTTCTGTTAGAATGAAAGAAGTATCAGAATATTTTATACATAAAGGACGGGGTAGAAATGAGAAAGCTGCATGTGCTAATGGCAGCTATGGGGGCATCGATACTATTGCTATTGACGGCATGTGGTTCAAGTGGTGTCCCGGAAGCGAAAAATTGGGACCTTGAGGATTTTAGTTACATCGATCAGGATGGCAAGCCTTTTTCAAAAAGTGATCTCAAGGGTAAGGTTTGGGTAGCGGATTTTATCTTTACCAGCTGTGAAACGGTCTGTCTGCCGATGACCTCCAATATGTCGAAGCTGCAACAGCAATTGAAGGATGAAGGGATAGAGGATGTGGAATTCGTCTCCTTTTCTGTCGATCCCGAAATAGACAAGCCGGATGTATTAAAGAAATTTGGTGATCAATTTAATGTCGATTATAAAAATTGGCATTTTTTGACTGGTTATGGTCAGGGAGAAATCGAGCAATTTGCACTGGATAATTTCAAGACGATCGTCAAAAAACCAGAAAAAGAGGATCAGGTCATTCATGGAACCAGCTTTTTTCTCATGGATCAAGACGGCAAGATCATTCGCGATTATACGGGTCTGCAGGACATCCCCTTTGAGGACATGATCAAGCATATAAAAATCCTGCAAAATTATTGAACAGGCTACTGACCTGTTCTTTTTTTTTCGGCTGTGTTCGCATAATTTGTTGCTATTGCCCAAGTCATGCGTTGTGTTTGATATCCCCGTGAACGCCCGTGGTTTCATCTGACCCGATCTTCCGGCAGGAGCCTTGCATTTCCGCCAGGATCAACCTTAAATCGCTTCGTTTTAAAAACAAAACCTTTACGAAAAGAACTTTTTTTTGTTTACCTTGCTTTATATTGGGGTAAGTGGAACAGTCGAGTGGATTTTTGAAGAAACGGATGAACTGAAGAATGATTTTACATGCTCAGTACATGCTAAATTTTATAGGACTAGCTTTAATTCGCGGCATTTTTCATATCATATGGTAGGAAAGGCTATCGCTTGAATTATAGCGGAGGTATATTGTTTGCAATCTTTCGTTTTCTACATGATATAATATATGGGTAGGAAGGTGAGGGCCATGAGATACAGAATCACCTGTCTTTTCATATGCATAGTTTGGATTTCTGGTTGCGGTCAAAGCGAAACGGCTTCAAGCCAACCAGCTGTTCAGCAGAAAAGCATCGTTAAGCTGAGTGAAAAGGAAACGATTCCTGCCAGCTTTTTTCCGGATCCTGTGAAAATCGTGTCAATTGGCGATTCCTTGACTCAAGGCGTCGGTGATAGCAAAGATAATGGCGGGTATCTGCCTTATTTACAAAATAAGCTGGAGAAAGAGCCATCGATTACTTCTGTAGAGATGATCAATCATGGTATACGCGGAAATCGAACCGATCAACTTTTGAAAAGACTGGATAAGGCAAGAATTAAAAAAGACATTGAACAAGCTGATTCGGTCGTCGTCACAATCGGTGGCAATGATATCATGAAGGTGTTTAAAAAGAATTTCTCGAATTTGGAATTGAATCAGTTTAAGGCGGCAAAATCAGGGTATGAAAAAAGATTGAGGCAGATACTCGATAAGGTGCGCTCAGAAAATGACCATGCCCAAATTTACCTTGTAGGCGTGTATAATCCGTTTTCCAAGTGGTTCGGGGATTTTTATGAGCTTGATCTGATCATGAATGATTGGAATGAAAGTGGCAAAGAAATTATCGAAGAATATGATTCAGCTTATTTTATTGAAATAGCAGATATTTTCAAGAATTCCGATGAAGATTTGCTTTATGCTGAAGATTATTTTCATCCGAATGATCGTGGTTATGAATTGATTGCGACAAGAATTTATAATGACATGGATATCACCACTATTGGAAAGGACACGTTGGAAGCAAGTGCCAAAGGAGATGATGACCAAGAATGACAAAGGTCAAATGGAAGACTTTGTTTTTTTCCCTCTTAGCGATAAACATCCTGGTCATCCTGTTCGTTCTGATTTTAGTGAATTTACCCGCTAAAGACAAAGAACTCATACCAAAGGTTAGCCACGAGGAAGATATCCAATTTCAAATTCACACAAATCGTGAAGATTTGACAAGACTGATCAATCAGTATCTCGATAAGGAAGGATTGACAGGTCCCATGCATTACGAAGTATATTTGACGGACGAGGTCGAGTTGTATGGGACGATGCCATTTTTCAATCGTGAAGTGGAAATGAAATTAACTTTCGAGCCGATTGCTCAAAAGAACGGGGACTTGGTGTTAAAGCAAAAATCTATTGCGGTCGGCCGAATGAATCTTCCTGTGTCATATGTAATGAATTTAATAAACGAACGCTATAATATGCCGGAATGGGTCAGCATCAGGCCAAATGATGAAAGTATTTACGTTTCGTTACAGGATATGGAATTGAAAAGTGACATCAGGGTCAAAGCGAAGGATTTCAATCTTAAAAAGGATGATATTTCGTTTTTATTGACCATCCCATCATCGTTTCAGTGATCGAGGGGAAATGGATGAAAAAACCAGGATTGATATGTCCTGGTTTTTTTATTTATGGAGATAACATAATTGATTCTAAGCGGTCTGTTTCATGATTCAAGCCGATTATATAAAGGGTCGAAGCTGTATTTTCTTTAAATTCCATATCAGGCAATGAGGATACGATTCGTTTTGTCCCGGCTTCCCTTGCATCGAAATCAACAATCATGGGATGGATCGTGAGATAGTCACTTGCCTGTTGGAAAGAGATCTCTTCGAATACGACATCCCCATCTTTTACGGCAATATCGACCGAAGGCATTGCGCGTGCCAAATGTATGAAGCGGAACTTTGCTTCATTTTGAGGGACAAAGGGCAGATCAATGAATGGTAAGAGTGTCAAGGACTCATTGGCAAAAGCGGCGGCGAGCGTATAAGATGTCCCTCCTTCGAGCTCCAGGTTCCGGCTGAGCAGGGGCGAACGGGTTTCTTCATTCAAATATATGTCCAACTGGTGCCTTCCAGCAGGGAAGGTCATGTAACGACTGCTTTCTTTAAATGAGAGGTTTTTGAAAATAGGGACTCCATTTACATGAATATCCATGGAGGGGGCAGCTGAAGCAACTTGTAAAATGCGCATTTGTGCAGGAAGTGTGACTTTCATTTGTTCATATTTCAGTTGTTGTGACGCTTTTTCAAGATTTTTCAAATGTTTCTGGGAATAATACTCATGTAGCTTTGGATTGCTGTATTGATAATAAGACGATAGTAAACCATAGGTTTTCGCTTTTTGTAAAAATGATTGTGTATCGCTCATTTCCAAACACCTCGCATTTTTCCATTATGACTCCATCTTACGGGGGAATGCCAATGTGTGTGTCTGACCCATTCATTGAAAAGATGGATGAAACGGCATATTATTTTACAGGGCAAAGTAAAAGCGTTAAAATGCATTCAATGAATCGTTTGTAAAAAGGGAGGATTTCTTTTGACGAAACAGTTAGAGAAAGCAACATTCGCAGGCGGATGCTTCTGGTGCATGGTGAAACCGTTCGATGAGCAGCCTGGTATCGAATCCGTTATTTCCGGATATACCGGCGGGACAACGGAAAATCCCACGTACAAGGAAGTTTGCTCTGAAACCACGGGACATTTTGAAGCTGTTCAAATTACATTTGATCCAAAAGTCTTTCCATATGAGGACATAGTCGAGTTGTTTTGGCAGCAAATCGACCCGACCGATGCCGGAGGACAATTTTATGACCGGGGAAGTTCCTATCAAACGGCAATTTTTTATCATGACGAAAAACAACGCGAAATTGCTGAAGCATCCAAAGCCGAGCTTTCGGCGAGCGGCAAATTTTCGAAACCGATCGTAACGCCGATCATACCAGCGGCTCCATTTTATCCAGCAGAGACCTATCATCAGCATTATTATAAAAAGCAGCCTGAGCATTATGAAAGATATTCGACCGGTTCGGGCCGAAAAGCATTTATACAAAATTATTGGGGGGATAAAAAATGAAAAGTAAAGACGAATTGAAGCAGAAACTTTCACCGATCCAATATGAAGTCACGCAAAACAACGGAACAGAACCAGCGTTCCATAATGAATATTGGAATTTGAAGGAAGCAGGGTTATATGTGGATATCGTTTCAGGTGACCCACTGTTCACTTCAAAGGAAAAATTCGATTCAGGCTGCGGTTGGCCAAGTTTTACGAAACCGCTTAAAGAAGAAGAAGTAGTGGAAAACCTTGATACGAGTTACGGAATGAGAAGAATCGAGGTTCGTTCAAAAAATGCCGATTCCCATCTTGGTCATGTTTTCAATGATGGACCGGGACCATCCGGGCTGCGTTATTGCATCAATTCCGCATCTTTACGGTTCATACCGCTTGAAGACCTTGAAAAAGAAGGGTACGGAGAATACAAAAAGCTATTTGATTGAATGTAAAAACCCCGATTCATTTATCGGGGTTTTTACAATTTAATCGGTGATGATCGATGCAATCCTGACAGATGGGATGGTATCCTGGTCGAATGCTTTTATTCTCCCCGCTACCTCAAAACGGACGGTATGCGGACCGGGAGGTAGTCCGTTTGTGACGTATATATATCTTTCCCGGGCGAATGGCCACCATGTATTCAATGTCGTGACTTCATTGCCGTCGATCCAGACTTTGACCTCTCCGCCATCCGGACTTCTCAGCAGCTTTACGCCAAGAATGCTTCCGTTGAATTGATAATCTATCACACTGCCTTTTTCACTGCTTGTATAATAGCCGCCTTTAGGACGGAAGCCCTTCATTTTTTCATAGTGTTCAATTTCCGATAATTCTAATTCCGCATGGGCGTGAAGCTTAGAGGGAAGCGCTGCTACAGTCTTTTCCCGTTTGACGTTATCCTGGAAGCGATCATAAATGGCATTCGCATAAAATCTATAGCCAAGACCATTCGGATGAACCAGATCTTTAGTCAACTGTTTCTCCGTATAACCGGAATTCCTGAATACCGGACGCATATCAACATTCGTTGCGCCGTAATGATTGGATAAACGTGCAATCGCGGCAGCAAATTCGTCCTGCTTCAAGGAACTTTCCGTTATCGTAAACAATTCTGCATGAGGGTGAAGGTGTTTTGCTTTTCTGATCAATGCCTCATAGGTCATCGTAAAATCGTCGACATTCATATATTTTCGGTCATTCTCACCAAATACGATGAAAATCAAATCCTTATGTTCATGTTCCCTTCTTTGGGAAAGCTTGAATAGACCCTCAAAAGCAGTGGAGCCGCTTTGGACTACATAATCGCCGTGTAAACGGGAATCATCTTTTTCGTTCATTTTATGTTCTAACTGTTTGAACCATGTCAGGCTAGGATTTTCAGCGCCAGATCCCCTGCCGATACTGTCACCGATAACGAGATATTGAATGGGCTGTCCTGATTGGAATTTTTGATAAACATTTATCGAATCATCTGATCCATAGGTTTTAGGAACTTTTTGAAGGATATAGCTGATAAGAAGAATCGTGGCGATTGCAGCGAAAGGGATGAAGGATTTTGCGTACTTTTTCAATTGTGTTCCCCCGTTTAACCTTTTATGTATCCATTATAGGAATGGGATAGCTTAAAGAGGCTAAGAATTGTTTTTTCCTTATTATATCCCAAATTCAACGTAACACAATAAAATAAGAAACGTTTTTTGACATTTTTCTTGGTTATTTTTAGTGGTTCATCCCTGAAGGATGTAGCGATGAATTCGAAAGTTTTCCCTAAATCAAGAAAAAATGGGCAAATACACAGACCAAGGCGGGCGTATTGACATATGGTAAGGTGTAAAGAGAAATCAGAATTCTAAAAGGAGTGAAACTTTATGTACGGATATGGTGGATTTGGCGGAGGATACGGCTATGGTGGTGGTAACTGCGGCGGTGGCGGTGGATACGGTGGCGGTTGCGGCGGATTTGGATCAGGCTTCGCATTAATCGTTGTCTTGTTCATTCTGTTGATTATCATCGGTGCTTCATTCTGTTGCTAATGGAATAGACTAAAAGACCAGTTGAGAAACTGGTCTTTCTTCATGTTGGAATGACAGGGACGGGAATGACTCTAAAGATTGCCGACCATATATGGACAGGCAGGATTCATGCGGTGCACCCTTTTTAAGCGGCTTGATTTTTCTTTATTGACCATTTCTGCTAAAATAACGACTATGTAATGTAATGAAGGGAGAAATGGAAATGATACCTTCCCGTCTGCAAGCAGGGGATGAAATACGCGTCATTGCGCCTTCGAGAAGCTTGGCGATTGTCAAGGGGGAGCAACGGAGATTGGCCGAAGAAAGATTGACGGAGCTTGGTTTTAAGGTGACATATGGAAAAACGGCTTTGTTTCATGATGACTTTTTTTCGAATTCGATCGAGGACCGGATCGAGGATTTGCATGATGCATTCAGGGATCCGAATGTAAAAGGAATCTTCACAGCCATCGGGGGTTATAATGCCAATCAATTATTACGGTATATCGATTACGATTTGATTGAAAAAAACCCTAAAGTGTTGATGGGATATAGTGATATAACCGCCATTTTATTGGCTATCCACAAAAAAACAGACTTAACTACATACTCCGGTCCGCATTTTTCTACATTCGGGATGAAGGCCGGGCTTGCATACACGATGGAGCACTTCAAAAAGGCCACAATCGAAAGTGACAGCTTCTTTCTAGCACCGAGTGAAACGTGGAGTGATGATTCTTGGCATTTGGAACAGGAGGACCGCACCTTCCACCCGAATGACGGGTATATGGTCATCCAGGAAGGGGATGCAGCCGGGACCGTCATTGGCGGAAATCTTTGCACCCTCAATTTATTGCAAGGAACAGAGTTCATGCCTTCCCTTAAAGGACGTATCCTGTTCATAGAAGATGACGAAGAAAGTCATCCATTCAGTTTTGACAGGGATTTACAATCATTGCTGCACCAGCCAGATGCAGGTGGAATCAAGGGAATCATCATCGGCCGTTTCCAAAAGGAATCGGGAATGACCGATTATGCCTTGCAGGAAATCATTGCAACAAAAAAAGAGCTAAAGGGCATTCCTGTCATCGCAAATGCCAATTTTGGCCATGTTCATCCATTCGTGACGGTACCAAACGGTTCGAAGGCATCCTTGAATGTGAAGAACGGAAAAGCAACGATCCATATCCAAACATAAATTCATATAATTGCGCCGTTCAGAAGTGGACGGTGTTTTAATCTGTTTGGGCAGGCAGAAATATAGTTTCGTTTTTGGCGTTTTTTAGGAGGGGACCGTTTAATCCGCTCTGGAAATTTCCTTGTTTAATAAGCATTATTAGGGAATATGAGTCTAATTGTTCAAATTCTATATTTTTCTGATATAATACTAAGAGATTTAAAATAGAAAAGGTGATTATGTGTTATTAACAATTCAAGCATCCAGTCGTTTAGAAGGGGCTTTGGCCGAATATAATAAAAAGGGCCGTGTAAGCCATACTTGCTTCGTATGTAACGAAGACACTTCCAATGGGGATGCAAGTAACTTGAACTACTATAAGCTAGGAACTAAAAAGGTTTGTCTTTCTTGCATGAAAGATGTTTTGCGTCATCCATCTTTAAAAGAGTATGAATATGTACATACTTCAGTTATCGATAAAACTGCTTTTTATAAAAATGTGCTGGCTGTTTTAAAGGATGAAAGTTTTTTGGAATCGATTCGTGAACAAAAACTAATACCCGCATTGTAAGAAAAAAGTGTATCTCTCGTGGATACACTTTTTTTGTCAATTTTTTTTGGCAATTCTTTGAAACTAAGAAATTGAGTCCTTTACAGGCTTAGAGCAAATTCCTAGCAAGATTGCCGTACACAGGACATACACTGTATTATACTGCATGTGTTTTTTTAGAGAAGGAGAGTGTGGGCTTATGCAGCAGTCTTCATTAATTAAGCCGGTCTTAGGGGGAGCCTACCCGACCATCAGTCATGGTCAAGGCGTTTTTTTATACGACAAAAAAGGAAAGGATTACCTGGATGCCTCCTCCGGTGCGGTTACTGCCAATATTGGCCATGGTGTTCAGGAAGTGATGGAGGCGATGGTTAAACAGGCTAAACAGGTTTCATTCGTTTATCGGTCACAGTTTACTAGTGAAGCAGCAGAAGAACTTGCCGAGAAAATAGCTGAATTGACAAAGGGGGATCTAACGTATAGCTTTTTTGTGAACAGCGGCTCCGAAGCGACTGAAACGGCTTTGAAAATTGCGATTCAGCATTGGCAGGAAAAAGGAAAGCCACGGAAGCAAAAAGTCATTTCACGCTGGATGAGCTACCATGGTATTACGATGGGGGCGCTATCGATGTCTGGTCATCCAATTCGCCGGGAACGGTTCACCTCCATGCTTGAATCCTATCCTTCCGTGTCTCCGCCCTATTGTTACAGGTGTCCGCTTCAACTTGATGCACACACGTGCGGGATGGCCTGTGCGTCGGAATTGGAAGCATCAATACGCAGAATTGGCAGTGACAACATAGCGGCATTCATTGCCGAACCTGTCATCGGTGCTGCGGGAGGGGCCATCGTCCCGCCTGATGGCTATTTTCAAAAGCTAAAGAAAATCTGCGAGGAGCATGACATATTATTCATTGCCGATGAAGTCATGACAGGCTTTGGCCGGACCGGTAAGATGCTTGCCTGTGAGCATTGGGATGTTGAACCAGATATCGTTACATTTGGCAAAGGGATGAGCGGCGGATATACCCCGATAGCTGCGGCAGTCATGACCAAAAAAGTGATGGAGCCGATACTGGGGGGATCAAGGTCCATCATGGGCGGTCACACGCTTAGTGCGAATCCATTATCGTGTGCCATTTCGTTGGCCGTATTGAAATATGTCGAGGAGAATGAACTGGTCGAGAAATCAGGCGATCGGGGGAAAGACCTGAGCAGGGGCCTGAAGAAACTGGCGCGGAAATATTCCTTTATTGGTGATATCCGTGGCAGAGGTTTATTGATTGGCCTCGAATTCGTTCAGGACAAAGTCGCAAAGACCCCGTTTCCAAACCCGGCCGATGTGACCCAGGCAATCATTGAATTGGGCATGAAAAATGGTATACTCCTCTATCCTGCAGCAGCAGGCCTTGACGGTGTAACCGGATCGGCGATCATCATTTCCCCGCCGCTGACGATAACGGAAGAAGAATGTGCTGAATTGTTAATGAGGATTGATATAACTTTTCAGCAATTTAATGAAACTTTGGGCAAGTTGCCATCCTAACGAGGAAGTGAATCGCCGTGTCTGAAAATACATTCGGGAAAATTTGCCGTTTTGAAGATATTGTCCATCTGTTTAAAGATCACCAGTCCATCCTTTATGGCGGCTTCGGTGGCATAGGGACACCTCCGGGCTTAATCAATCTGATTTTGGAAACAGGCATTAAGCATCTAACCTTGATTGGTAATGATACGGGCTTCCCCGAGATAGGCATCGGAAAACTGGTCACGCAGCGCCGTGCCAAAAAAGTCATCGCCTCCCATATCGGTTCCAATCCCAACGCTGGTTCACTAATGAACAACGGTGAACTAGAGGTGGAATTCTCCCCGCAAGGGACACTCGCCGAACGCATCAGGGCTGGCGGGATGGGCCTGGGTGGGATACTGACTGATATCGGCATCGATGCCGATATCGTCCGGGATGGCAAACAGATCATCAACCTCGGTGATGAACGATATTTGGTTGAACCGGCATTAACGGGGGATATCGCCATCGTTTATGCAGAAATGGCAGATTCGTATGGTAATTTAATATTTGATAAAACCGCGCGGAATACGAATCCGCTCGTGGCGATGGCCGGCAAAATCACGATTGTCGAAGCACGGCACATCGTTCCGCTAGGCTCAATGGATCCCGAGGATATCATTGTACCGGGAGCCTTTGTCGATCATATCATTCCTTCGAAAGGAGTCGATTGGAAGTGGGCTTGGGAACCGAAGATAGAAATCGATTAGCGAAACGTGCTGCAGCTGAAATTAGCAATGGAATGCTGGTCAACTTAGGGATCGGGATGCCATCGCTCGTCCCGAATCATCTCATCCATGCTCGCGATGTGATGTTTCATGCAGAAAATGGCCTTGTGGGAATGGGCAGTGCTCCTGACAGGGGAAAAGAAGATGCTCATCTTTGCAATGCCGGTGGACAGCCGATCACCATCAGGGACGGGGCTTCCTACTGCGATAGCACGGTTGCATTCGGCATGATACGGCAGGGCTTGGTGGATATCACGATTCTTGGAGCCCTTCAAGTCAGTGAAGCGGGAGACCTTGCCAATTGGATCGTCCCGGGCAGTCGGGTGCCAGGCATGGGCGGTGCCATGGAACTGGCGGCAAAGGCTAAAAAGGTCATCGTCTTGATGGAGCATTGTGATAAAACGGGAATGTCTAAAATAGTCGAAACATGTACGTTACCGTTAACGTCCAAAAAATGCGTACATATGATCATCACGGAGCTTGGCGTGTTTTCCGTAACGAAAGCAGGCCTCCTATTGACCGATATATTTGCAGCCGCAAGCATAAGTGAAATCAGGAAAAAGACCGGAGCCTCCTTTACTGTGTCTAATAACATCCATATTTTACAAGAGTGAGAGAGGAGAATGGATATATGTACGAGAATGAAATAAGGACGTGGCTGAAGGACTCACGGACTAAGGCTGTTCAATTGCTGCAAAAGCTGGTCCAGGAACCGAGCAGGAGAGGGCAGGAAGGGAGTGCACAAGCCATAGTCGTCGAGAAGTGCAGGCAACTTGGGCTTGAAATAGATTTGTGGGAAATCGGGGATGAGCAATTGCGGAATCATCCTCATTTTTATTGTGATCGCAAGGATTTTAAAGGAAATCCGAATCTTGTCGCGATAAAAAGAGGAACCGGCAGCGGGAAGTCGATTATTTTGAACGGTCATATTGATGTAGTCCCAGAAGGTGATCATTCAGCATGGCAAGACGAACCGTATAGTGGCAGATTGATGGACGGAAAAGTATTCGGAAGGGGAACGACCGATATGAAAGGCGGCAATGTTTCCTTATTGCTGGCGATTGAAGCGATTGTCGAGTCAGGTATCCAATTGAAGGGAGACGTGATTTTTCAGAGTGTGATTGAAGAGGAAAGCGGGGGTGCCGGGACGCTAGCCGCGGTCATGCGCGGATACAAAGCGGATGGGGCGATCATCCCGGAACCTACCAATATGAAACTATTTCCGCTGCAGCAGGGATCGATGTGGTTTCGGCTGATCGTAACAGGAAAGTCTGCGCATGGAGGCACAAGGTATGAAGGAGTCAGTGCCATTGATAAAGCAGTGGTCGTCATGAAAGAAATCAAGCAGCTTGAACAAGTTCGGAACGAGCCACTCCGTCATTCGCTTTATAAAAATGTCCCCATCCCGGTTCCGATCAACATAGGAAGCCTGACAAGCGGCAATTGGCCTTCTTCCGTGCCCGATACAGCCGTCCTTGAAGGACGATTCGGCATTGCCCCTACAGAAACCATGGAGGAGGCACAGATGTCGCTGATCCAATTGATCGAAGCCATGAATGAACGTGATGAATGGTTCAAGGAAAAGCCGATTATATTGGAATGGTTTGGTGCCAGGTGGCTGCCTGGCAGTCTCGAAACGAACCATCCGCTAATGAAAACGATTGGAACGTATTATGAAAAGGTGAGGGGGAAAGAGCCGGTTGTCGAAGCATCTCCTTGGGCGACGGATGGAGGCTATCTGTCAACGGTGGGTTCGACCCCCGTCGTCGTGTTTGGACCGGGAGAAACGAAGCTGGCCCACGACGCCAACGAATATATAGAAGTGGATAAAATGATGCAGGCTGCGGAAATCATCGCCTTGACCATTATCGATTGGTGTGAGGCCGAGCAGAATTAATCATTTTCCGAGTGGTCTGATTCCAATAAGGGTCAGGCCTTTTGTTACAATGGTAACTGGGTATGAAAGGAGCGAAAAGAATGGAAACGGGAATCATCGAAAAACAAATTAAAAAGCAGCGCTGCACCATTCATTTGACGATCGACCACTTTAATAAGCGAGTCAGGGTGGAGGATTATCTCGGTCATTTTCAAGAATGCATCGAGGAAACTTTAAAGGCGGCCGCCGACATGGCTGCAGAGAAAATCATTTTCAAGACCCGCAAAGAAAACCTTCAGGAATTGCTCTCCCGGGGCTTCTTATACGAAGGCAGCATCGATAGGTTCTTTTTGGGAAGCGACTGCTTCTTCCTTGTCAAATATACCAGGAATGAACGGCGAAACAGTGTCGAATGGGATAAGGAAGATCGAATCCTCACCGATGTTTTGAATTTGCCGAGTAAAGCGGGACGGGATGAACCGCCGTCCACTTATCAGGTTCGCAAAGCGGAGCTAGCGGATGCCAAACAGCTTGCACAGTTATATGGCAAGGTTTTCGAGGTATATCCAACACCGATGAATGATCCGGCATATGTGAAAAAATGCATCGAAAACGGAACGGTTTTTTATATCTATCTTCACGAAGGGAAACTTGTCAGTGCCGCTTCAGCCGAAATTGATGCTTTTTACCATAATGCAGAAATCACCGATTGTGCGACATTGCCGGAACATCGGCAGTTCGGGCTGATGAAGCATCTGATTGCCAATATCGAAGACTATCTCATTTCACATGAAATTTATTGCATCTATTCGATTGCCAGATCGCTCTCATTCGGGATGAATGCGGCACTGCATCAGCATGGCTACTCCTATCGGGGGCGCCTCGCCAATAATTGTTACATCTTCGATAAACTTGAAGATATGAATCTATGGGTGAAAAATTATACATGATTGCTCAATTTTAAGCGGAACTTGGCAAGTTTTCGGCATTTCCTCATATACATGTAGCAAGTATGAACTTGAGGAGGGGTATGTTGCCGGGTGAATCATTTAATACACGCGAGGTACTGGAAGCAATTTTGGATACCATTGATGAAGGGATTCATGTGATCGATCCAAAAGGGCAGACCATCTTCTATAATGGGGTTGCAGCCAACCACGACGGAATGAAAAGAAGTGAAGTGCTGGGGAAACCATTGCTGGAGGCCTTTCCTTCTTTGAATCATAAATCATCCACATTACTGCGAGTTATCAAATCGGAAAAACCTATCTACAACTATAATCAGTCCTATGTAAATGCACATGGGCGAATCATTGAAACGCTTAATACGACCCTTCCGATAAATGTTGATGGGGTCATCGTAGGTGCCATTGAAATCGCAAAGGATTACTCAAGTTTAAAGCAATTATCGGAAAGGCTAGCGGACCTGGAAAGCTCGCTCAAGACAAGTAAGAATCCTGAAAAGAAACCGGAGCCCGGCCATTTGCATCGTTTCTCGGAAATCTTAACGAGTGATCAACAGTTCAAAAGCTTGATATCAAAAGGAAAGCGGGCCGCCCGTTCCTCTTCATCGGTATTGGTCTATGGAGAGAGCGGCGTAGGAAAAGAGCTTTTTGTCCAAAGCATCCATCGCGAATCCAGCCGGGGAATGGAGCCCTTCATTGCCCAAAACTGTGCGGCATTACCAGGGGAGCTTTTGGAATCGCTCTTATTCGGTACGGCTAAAGGAATTTACACAGGTGCTTTGGAGCGCAAGGGATTATTTGAATTGGCGCATGGCGGGACTTTGTTTCTGGATGAATTGCAGTCGATGCCGATTGACCTGCAGGCAAAGCTATTGCGCGTGCTGGAAGATGGATCCATCAGGAGGATAGGAGGCGCAGGAAGCGTACAGGTGGATGTCAGGGTCATGGCAGCGATGAATATCGATCCCAAAAAGGCCGTTTCGGAAAACAAACTTAGACCGGATTTATTTTACAGGTTGAACGTATTGAGTTACGAGCTTCCTCCGCTAAGGGAGAGAGCGAAAGATATCGAGCTTTTGACGGAGCATTTCATATCCATGAATAATAGGAAATTAGGAATGGACATTAAAGGCGTCGATGAGGAGATCAGGCTTTTTTTTCAGCACTATCAATGGCCAGGCAATGTTAGGGAGCTGAAACATACGATTGAATTCATGATGAACCATACTGAGCAGGAAATTTTGATTCTCGAAGATTTGCCCCAGTTGTTAAAGAAACAATCATCTTCACCTCAAGAGGTCCTTCCGCTTAGGGAGGCAATGCTTGAGATGGAAACTAAATTGATTACCGATGCTCTTCTTCAAACAAAGGGGAATGTTTTTCAAGCATCGAAGCTATTGCAGATTCCTCGACAGACGCTGCAATATAAAATCAGGAAACATACTTGAATGCAAAAAATCCGGATGCAATCGCTGCAGTCCGGATTTTTTTATGGGTAATGGAAATTTCCGGGTCATTTTGGCACCTCTCTTGCATTTAATACTACTATCATAACTCAGGAGGTATGACCATGTTATTTGACTTATATAAGCCAGAGCGTAACTGGAAAGATATAGAGCTATGGAAAGATGTAACCGAAGAACAATGGAACAACTGGCTGTGGCAGCTTACGAATACGATCCGCACCGTCGATGATTTGAAGAAAGTGATCGATCTCACTCCCGATGAGGAGGAAGGCGTAAGGATTTCCACTAAAACCATTCCGCTGAACATTACACCATATTATGCCTCGTTAATGAATAAAAATGATCCGCGCTGCCCAATAAGAATGCAATCGGTCCCGATTTCGGAGGAAATGCATAAAACCAAATACGACATGGAAGATCCCTTGCATGAAGACGAGGACTCCCCTGTGCCCGGTTTGACCCATCGATATCCTGATCGCGTCCTTTTCCTGGTGACGAATCAATGCTCCATGTACTGCCGGTATTGTACAAGAAGACGTTTTTCCGGACAAATCGGCATGGGCGTACCTAAAAAACAATTAGATGCGGCAATCGGCTATATACGCGATACTCCAGCGGTACGGGATGTGCTTATATCCGGCGGGGACGGGTTGCTTATCAATGACACGATCCTGGAATATATCCTCAAAAACTTAAGAGACATCCCTCATGTTGAAATAATCAGGATCGGTACCCGGGCCCCTGTCGTCTTTCCTCAAAGAATCACTGAGAATTTATGTACCATCTTAAAAAAATATCATCCGGTTTGGCTGAACACCCACTTCAACACTTCAATCGAAATTACCGAAGAGTCGAAAAAAGCGTGTGAGATGCTGGCCGATGCAGGTGTCCCTGTAGGCAATCAGGCCGTCATTTTAGCAGGGATAAATGACAGTGTCGCGATCATGAAGAAGCTGATGCATGATCTTGTCAAGATTCGTGTCCGTCCGTACTATATTTATCAATGTGATCTTTCGGAAGGAATTGGGCACTTCCGGGCACCCATATCAAAAGGGATTGAAATCATTGAAGGGCTGCGGGGTCACACCTCTGGGTATGCCGTACCTACATTCGTCGTAGATGCGCCAGGAGGGGGAGGGAAAATCACGCTTCAGCCGAATTATATCCTCTCGCAATCTCCAACGAAAACGGTTCTGCGCAATTTTGAGGGCGTGATAACCACCTATCCAGAACCTGAGCAGTATACACCTGGTTTGGCAGACGACTACTTCAAAGGAGTTTATCCGGATATGGAAGAAAAACGGTCAGATATTGGCATATCCGGTTTAATGAATGACCAGCAATTCAATTTAGTTCCTGAAGGGCTGAAGCGAATGAATCGAAGGGAAAACTATGTCACAAATCCAGAGCACGCATCATTGAAAAACCAGCGGGAAAAGCGGGACCTATTAAAGGAAAAGAAATTCCAGGCACAGCAAAAAAAGGACACACCAAAAGGGGATGAATAACATGGAGACATGTCCGTGGTGCGAGAAGGGAAAACTGTCGGCGATAAATGGAACCGTATATTGGGAATTGCCGGATGGCACGAGAGCGATAGAAATAACCGAAACGCCTTCATCCCATTGTGAGCATTGCGATGCACTTTTTCAAAATGATGAAATTGTCAAGGAAATTGAAAATCAACTTTTCCTGATCGATTCGAAGCAGCTTGAAAAACAGACAAAGTACAGTGAGTTAATGAGTATGAAAAGGCTGCTGAAACGCAATTACTTTGACTTTTCGTAAAGATGGTTGAATATCCATGCAGGAAAAAAACCTCCATTTATGGCGGAACGAGTGTTCCTCACTCAATTCATCATCAATGAGGGGTTTTTTCCAATTCAATAACCAATCCCATTCATTGCCCCCAAGCGAAAGCGATCCTTACCATACGTCCATTCGAATCTTTCATCAAGATTTGTAGAAGATATGACCTATAGGCGTCTGCAAATGGTGACCGCCTCTTGGATGACGTGTGAAAACCGTTGCTTGTCCATGAACATCATGAAAGAAAATCGTAAGGCACTCCAAAAGAGTGGACGGAAGGGGAAGATTCCGATATATTTAAGCTGAAATCATCGTTTTTTAGGGGGGGCTCGACACAATGAGACCATTTTATTTATATTTAATGAAGTTTCGACAGCCGAAGGAAGTGGATGCCATTACTACATTTGCAAATCATGCTTATGAGGATCACGGCTTTCCGAAACATTCGACAGATTATAATGAAGTGAGCAGTTATTTGGAATTGAATGCGGACTATCTCGAAAGTATGACGGTATTTGATCAGGCGTGGGAAAAATATGTCCAAATTGAAGAAGGACTCCTGCAGGAAGATCAGGAATAGGGAGGAACCGAAGGATGCTTAAAAGCCTTCAAACCCGTATTTTGCTTTATTCCTTACTGATTGCAAGCGCACCTGTCATGATCTTGGGAGCCATTTCCTATGAATCACAGCGGTCACTGCTGGAAAAAGAAGCGAATAATGCCTTGAATGCAGGCTCACTGAATATTGTCAATGAAACATATAGCTATTTGAACGAACGGATCAGTGATGTGAAGCTGATGAGCACAAATTCGGTCATCATCGATCCTCGTTCACCAAGAGAAGACAAGTCGGCTGAACTTAAGAAGTTCATTGAAGCAAAAGGGAATTATTATGGAGTGTTATATCTGGACTTGGATGGGAATGTAACGGTTGATACATCCAATAAATTGATCGGAGATAATCTCGCCAAGAGAACCTGGTTTAAAGAGGCCATGGAGGGGCATGAATTCCTTTCGGATGTGTATAGCACCCGGTCATACCCGGAGCCGGTAATCACCTTGAGCGCCCCGGTGCATGATCTTACAGGGAAATTGATCGGTGTCGTGTCTCCGGCCTTCAGATTGGAAGTACTTTGGGAGATGATGGAGAAAAAGGCTAACGAGGTTAGCGATAAATACCCTGTTGATTTTTTCATGATGAACCAAGAAGGAATCATGATTTCCAAAAAGGATCCGCATGGTGTGCTTCAGGATTCTGCTTTGAGTGACCTGGGTTTAACTAAAGGAAAACTGTTGGAAGCTTCGTTATCCGATAAACTGTACAGTGCAGAGAATGGCGAGAAAATCTATTCCATTCAGCCTGTCCATGCGGGGGCACAGACGGAAAATCGATGGTTTGTAGTGGTAGGGGCAGATAAGAAGCAGGTGTTTCAGCCTTTGAATGACCTATTGACACGCTATTTAACAATTTATAGCATCGTGTTTGTATCGATCATCCTTGCCGTCTATCTTCTTACGAAATCGATTGTCAGGCCCGTCCGCGATCTCGTCGAAGCGACAGAGGATTTTATTGATGGAAAGGAATTCGTCACTTCCGATAATAAAAGCTTCGAGGAAATGGAAAAATTGAACGTGGCCTTCTTGAGGATGATGGAGACGATTCAAGATCGCGAAAAGGAAATCGTCCGGACTGAAAAGTTAAAGTATGTTGGGCAGCTAGCTGCAGGTGTTGCTCATGAAATCAGAAATCCGCTGACGACAATCAAGGGTTTTTTTCAACTTTTGAAGAGTCAGGATCATGACAAAACATTGATAGAAAAGTACAGTGACATCATGCTCCTTGAAGTGGACCGGGTCAATATCTTTGTAGGCCAGCTTTTGGATTTGGCCAAACCGCATCAATTGGAATGGGAGAAGCTGAATCTTAGGGATTTCCTTAATGACATACTGGATACCTATATTCCATCAATTCCGAGTTCTCATGTAGAAATAATTAATGAAGTAGCAGAATCAGTCTTTGTTTACACAGATAGAAACCGGCTTCGACAGGTTATCTTGAATGTGCTGAATAATTCCAGTGAAGCCATCGGTTCAAGGGGACGGATTGAATTAGAACAAACCGGCGGGTCCCAGTCCGTGAAATTGATGGTGAGGGATGATGGAAAAGGAATCAGTCCCGAGAATTTAAAAAATATCGGCATGCCCTTTTACACGACTAAGCCTGATGGAAACGGCTTAGGGGTTGCGACGTGCATTCAAATCATGGAGGAATTGAAAGGGAAATTCTTGATTGAAAGCACCTGCCCCGAAGGAACGAAAGTGACCCTCATAATTCCCACGACCAACCGTTTCATTAAATGAGACGGCAGGTTATATACAAAAAGGGCCCGGAATGATACATCCCGGGCCCTTTTTGCTCAAAGGTAAGCGCATTGATCTCCATGGACCTTCATTTCAAAAGATTTTTAGGTCCATTCCATCATTCGAAACCGATGGCTGCAAAGCGGAACGGTGAAATCCCCTGAATGCAGTCCAACGAATTCCATCCTTCTCTATCGCATCTGTGCATCTGCGAATGCAAAATGACACAGATCATCCGATTTTTCCATCTGCATCTGTTTAATCAAGGTAAAATAAATCCTATTTGATTGTAAAAAAGTGAATGGGAACGAAAGGGAGAGCGTAAAGCTTAGAATCGCAGAGGAAGGATCATCCGCAAAAAAAGCGAGTGCCTTTAGCGAAATCACCGGATCGAATGCTGCCAGGCATTTCAAAAACGATCGGTCCCTTTATGAATGAGTGATAAATTACACAGCTAAATGAGCAAAGCGCCCCCCCTTTTCCATTAACCTCCCTGTTTGTTTATGCATATAATTTACTAATCAAACGATAAGGACCATATTGGGGGATGTCTCTTATGGGCAAAAAAAAACAGCCGAAATTTAAATTAGGCGATACAGTCGTAATTACAATGTATGGGACAGTCGGGAACATAACCGATATAAAATTTCTCGATGGTGCTTATGTGTATGAAGTGAACTATAGTGAAGGCCTTTACATCGAAAAAACATTGCAATCGATAAATGAATATGAAGGAGAAATCCTTTATCAAAAGGAACAAATCAATATTGAATATAAATTTTTATTAGGTGACTTAGTCCAGGTAGATGGATATGAACAAGACTATTTCAAGATTATCGGCTATCGAACGGAAATTTGGCGCTATAAGGAAAATGCCTGGGAAGATGTTATCTATGAATTATCAAGAATCTCAGACAGTGAATGGCTTGAAGCGCATGAGGAAGAATTGACTTTAATTGCCGATGCGAAGCGTGCAGATGGGATTATTCAAAAATTAGGGCTGCTCCTTTCTAAAAAGAATAATGAGCTTGCTATCATTGCTAAACAAAACAACCCTGGTAAAGGTGAGCGAGATATGACAATGACAAAAAATGAAAAAAAGGAAATGATTGATGGACTTTTGGATTTATACAATGATTACTGTAAGCTCTATGAGCATTTTGGCGATGATGAATATCGTCATATCATGAAAATCGCCCTTGCTAAAATTGAAAAGGCGGCAGAGGAAATATATCCAGATCATAAGAAGAAGCAAACGAAGTGAAGGTTTCCAAGCTTCTATAGGGAACCGTGCCTTATGCTATAAAAGCTTCATAATGTCCAAGAAAAAAGCTGGCTCTTCCTGTGAATGGTCATAATGGAATCCCTAACTGGAATATTTGTCTCTATCCATTCATACACCTTTAATTAAGGGGGCGATGATTTGCGAGAAATTGAGGTTTTTATTGATACAGAAGAGATAGCTGAATTCTTTTTTCAAGAATTGATCAGAAGGGGCTATCTTCCGACAGAAGCTGAAGTTGAAGATCTTGCTGACATCACATTCGAATATCTTCTAGAGAAATGCATAATTGATGAAGAAGTCGATGAGTAGACTGTCAATAGACGGTCAGCAGCTTCCTTTCCCTTAATTAATAAACTTTCTAAAGACGGCGGACTACTACCGCCGTTTTGTTTGCAGTGAATGAGCTGGATCCGACAAGCCTTGATCCTGTTTGGAAGTCTCTTTAACTTTTCAGGCAATTGAATAAGGTTCAATTTTCCTAACTTGTGGTTGATATGGTATAGTAGTTTTTGAATATGATTTCAACCACAAGTTTAGGAGGACATAGTTAAATGAGCGTACATATTGGTGCAAAAGAAAATGAAATTGCGGAAACGGTCTTACTTCCTGGGGACCCATTGCGTGCAAAATACATTGCTGAAACATTTTTAGAGGAAGCCAAGCTTTACAATGAAGTACGCAACATGTTTGGATATACAGGTACTTATAAAGGAAAACGCATATCTGTCCAAGGTACTGGCATGGGAGTTCCGTCAATTTCCATTTATGTAAACGAATTGATGAATAGCTACAATGTCCAGAAGCTGATTCGGGTAGGCACTGCCGGGGCCATCCAAAAAGATGTAAAAGTCAGGGATGTTATTCTTGCAATGAGCGCTTCAACCGATTCGCAAATGAACCGGATGACGTTTGGAGGAGTCGACTTTGCCCCGACGGCTGATTTTGATTTGTTAAGGAAGGCATATGAAGCAGGAACGGCAAAAGGCTTGGAATTGAAGGTTGGCAATGTGTTTACGGCCGATCAATTTTATAATGATAATAGTGATTTGGAAAAATGGGCAAAATACCAAATATTAGCGATAGAAATGGAGTCAGCTGCCTTATATACCCTTGCAGCTAAGTTTGGGCGTCAAGCTTTATCGGTATTGACCATTTCCGACCATATCTTAACTGGCGAGGAAACGTCGTCTGAAGAACGTCAGTCAACATTTAACGAGATGGTCGAGGTGGCCCTGGAAGCAGCTATACAAGACTGATAATTGAGTATGAAGGTCCCCCCCCCCGGGGGGGCAGGAATGAATGTTGGCGTATATATGCGGGCTTTGCTATGGTCGCGTTTATTCCTTGTTACCCGCATTTTTGATCGAAGCGGTCACTTACGGATATACCCTGCCTGTACATTGGAGGGACTTAAGATAATACATAAAATTTAAATTGTTATTTTTGATAACTATTATTTTTCGATTGGCTTCAAAGCTGATAAAATGGAAACAAATCGTTTTATATTTGTCATGATGAATGAAAGTGGTGAGGCATCAGTGGAAGAAGAAAATCAAGAACAGCCTAAAGAGGCAGGGAAATTCATTAAAATAAAGAAGTTTACGTTCATTATGGGGATTTTCTTACTCATATTTCTAACCGCAGGGATTACGACCATAGCTCTGACTTTTGGAGATGAAAAAGTCGAATCCTTGGCTCCGGATAAACATTCTGAATTTGAAAAGCTGTTTTCTACATACGATACGATAAAGGATAATTACTATAAGGACATTGATGAAGACAAGCTTGTTGATGGTGCCATCAATGGCATGATTAAATCCCTGGATGATCCATACTCTGCCTATATGGATAAAAAGGAAGCATCGAGTTTTCATGAAAGCATCTCATCATCCTTTGAAGGTATCGGCGCCGAAATACAAGAGCAGGATGGTCACATAATGGTCGTCTCACCGATAAAAGGATCTCCAGCAGAAAAAGCGGGGATAAAACCGAATGATATCGTCATGAGTGTCGATGGCAAGAGCGTTAAAGGGCTAAGCTCTTCTGAAGCTGTCCTGAAAATCAGGGGCGAAAAGGGAACGAAAGTGAATTTGACCATCTCAAGAGCAGGTGAGACGGACCCGATCGAATTCACGATTAAACGTGACACGATCCCGATCGAAACCGTTTATGCCGAAATGCTTGACGATGGTGTCGCGAAAATCCAAGTGACCAGCTTTTCCGAACATACGGTGGAAGAGCTGAAATCGTCACTTAAAGAAATGTCCAAGAAGGATATGAAGGGCGTAGTGCTGGATTTACGAGGAAACCCAGGAGGCCTGCTTGACCAAGCGATTGATATGGCAAGCCTGTTCATACCGAATGGGGAAGTGGTCCTCCAAGTTGAGAATCGAAGCGGTAAAAAAGAAGTATATAAATCAAATAATGATGGTACGTTGAAGAAGGTCCCGGTAGTCGTGTTGATTGATGATGGCAGTGCGAGCGCATCGGAAATCGTCGCAGCAGCCGTCCGTGAATCTGCAGACATTCCTTTGGTCGGGGTTAAATCGTTTGGGAAAGGAACCGTGCAGACCGCGGAAGACTTCGATGATGGTTCAAACTTCAAATACACGGCAGCTAAATGGCTGACTCCTGAGGGCAATTGGATCCATAAAAAAGGAATCAAGCCGGATATTGAGGTGAAGCTCCCTGATTACGCCAGCCTTCCGTACATTTCGCCGGATAAGGAATTGAAAGTATCGGATTCCTCCAGTGAAGTGAAGGCAGCAGAAAAGATGCTGAAGGAAGCAGGACATGATCCAGGTAAGATAGACGGATTCTTTGATGAAGAAACCGCAAATGCGGTCAAAGCATTCCAAAGGGATCAAAAAATCAAAGAAACTGGGGTCATTAAAGATGATACAACCGTGAAATTGATGGAGGTTATCCGGGATAAAATCCTCGAAAACGATACACAATTGAAAAAAGCGGTAGAAGTAGTGAAGAAAGATATCAAGTAAACGATAAGAACCCTGTCAGTAAAGTGTAGCCATCAAAGGACATTTAGAAAAAGGGCAACTTGAAAGAGATGCTGTCTGCATTTTGCAGGCAGCATCTTTTTTTTATTTTATAGTCTTGGATTTGCTTCCAGTTTTGGCGAACTGTACTTGGTCCGTTCCATTCCACTTTTGCGTGACCATGAAGATGGAATCCTGATTGCTCACAATTTTGGAGAATTTGTACTTAGTCCGTTTCATTTCCCAACAGGCGCTCTCATTCCGCGGGCGGTCCTTGAGCCTCCTCGGCTTTTAGCCTGCGTAGTCTCGGTAGACGCGCATTTCCCGCAGGAGTCTCGCACTTCCGTTCCATTCCACTTTTGCGTGACCATGAAGATGGAATCCTGATTGCTCACAATTTTGGAGAATTTGTCTTATTCCGTTTCATTTCCCAGCAGGCGCTCTCATTCCGCGGGCGGTATTTGAGCCTCCTTGGCTCAGCTGAAGTGGAAAGCAACGTTTTACGTATAGGCCCTCCAACTGTGGATAGATAACCTTTTGTAATTCTATGCATAATAATCCATTTAAAGGTAAAAATAGAATTAATTTTCCGATGAGGTGAGGTAATGAAAGAGAAGGTATTGTACATATATCTATTGGTCTTGATTTTGGCAGGTTGCACCTATGCCCCTTTACCGAAACAAAATGGAAACACAGGTACGGAAAAAAACTTTACCAATGAAAGGATTCAGGACGGTGAGAAAACATTTCTGTTAATTGGTGTTGATTCCAGGGGAGAGAAAAAATCCCGGTCCGATGCGATCATGCTTGCCAGGTACTTTCCTGAACAGGGGAAGCTGAAGCTGGCTTCTATCATGCGTGACAGTTATGTTAAAATCCCCGGCGTTCATCCTCAATACAATAAGATAAATGCTGCTTATTATTATGGGGGAAAGGAATTGCTTAAGAAAACCATCCATGATAGCTTTGGTATCAAAGTCGATCATGTAGCTGTAATAGATTTTCAGGGATTTGTGAAGATGGTGGACTTGCTTGCCCCTGATGGGGTGGTGGTGGACGTCGATCAAACAATCATTGATGACATGAGCATCCAAGCAAGCACTGGTAAAAATGTGTTACATGGTGAGGAGATATTGAAATATGTCCGCTTTAGGCATGACGATGAAAGTGATTTTGGAAGGGTGGACAGACAGCAAGATGTGCTGCTTCAATTAAAAAACGGATTCATCAATCAAATCTCTTCCTTTGAAGGAGTGGTAGCCCTTCCTGGCATAATTGAACAAGGCCTCTCCTATTTGGACACTGATATAGGTCTGAAAACGATATTGGAAATGGGACCGAAAGCCGTCATTCATGCACCGGAAACCGTCGAAACGTTGAGGATTCCTGTCGAAGGAAGCTTTAAAGATGCAGAATATCCCGAGATTGGGGCGGTGTTGGAAATGGATGAGACGAAAAATAAGCGGGCGCTTCAAAAGTTCTTTTCAAAGTAGGCAGGGGCATGCCCTTTTCGTAGCGAAAACCACAAACTGGTTTTGTTATTTTATAAAAGACCTCGCAAGAATAAATGAAAAAGCTATTTAATAAACGAGCATGGATTTGAATCCACGCTCGTTTTTTTAGTCACCACTCGAATGAAAGAACCGTCACTTCACGAAATTCGGGATGTTATTGGAAAAGTCCGATTGAATGATCCCGTTCTCGGTGATGATGCTAGTGATGAGATGATTGGGCGTTACATCAAAGGCTGGATTGAATGTGTTGACGTTTTCCGGTGCGACCCTGATTCCTTGAATGGAGGTGATTTCGGCTCCATCTCGTTCTTCAATCGGGATGGATGCACCCGATTCAAGAGAAAGGTCGAACGTGCTTGATGGAGCGGCCACATAAAAAGGGATCCCGAAATGCTTGGCTAAGATGGCTAAGCCCAACGTGCCTATTTTATTGGCTGTATCCCCATTTGCCGCAATCCGATCGGCCCCTACTATAATGGCATTGATTCGTTTTTGATGTATCGTATGCGCAGCCATATTATCAGAGATTAAGGTGACGTCAACACCCGCTTGCATCAGTTCCCAAGCGGTCAATCGCGCACCCTGCAGAACAGGTCTGGTTTCACAGGCGTACACTTCCAGCGGGAAATTCCGCTCTTTAGCTAGATGAAAAGGGGCCAGTGCCGTGCCATAACGGGCTGTGGCAATTCCCCCCGCGTTGCAATGCGTCAATACGGAATCTCCTTTTGCGAATAAAGATAAGCCATGCTCCCCGATTTTCCTGCACATTTCTTCATCTTCTGCAAAGATGGCTTTAGCCTCGAAAACAAGTGCTTCTTTGGCAGCAGAAATACTTTGGGCCTCCATCAATTTATTCTTCATTCTCTTTAATGCCCAAAAAAGATTGACGGCAGTAGGCCTGGAAGAGGCGAGCCTTTCGATATGTTTCGTTACATTTTTTTTGAAATCCGCTAAATCCGTCGCAGCTTCCTGCTGGGCGCCAAGTGCCACCCCGAATGCTGCGGTCAGTCCGATCGCTGGTGCACCGCGCACCTTTAATGTAAGGATGCTGTCATATACATCCTCAACCGAATGAAGTTGAATGAATTCAGTGATGGCAGGAAGGGCTTGTTGATTTAATAATGTGATATGGGTATTGTCCCATTGTACCGAATATGGTAAAGGTGCTATCGTCGTCACGTTCAGGTCTCCTTTTAGAGGGGTGAAGATGAAGTCAGCGTTTGTTGCTTTATCCATTCGATGACCGCTGGAACATCCAATTCTTCCCGTTTTTTTATTAATAAAGCACCAAGCTTCAACGTGGCCGTTTTGGCCGCAATTTTCGTTTCTTTATCTTCCATGACATTTAAATCTGCGACATGAGAGAGGCCAATCGTTCTTCGAATCAATTCACATCCGGCAAAACCGAATGCATCACGTTTGAATTTAGTCAGTAAATAAGGGAGATATCCAGTCACATGGCGGAACGGACTTTTATTGTGGGTGTTCCATAGTTCCGAATATGTTTTTTCAAATGACCGCCAAAATTCATCGAGTTGTGTGAAAATCTCTTCTTTTCCTGCTCCATTCCGAGAGACCGCCTGAAAGAGGAGATTGGCGGTGTATTGTCCAAGGTCAAAACCGACTGGTCCATAAAAAGCGAATTCAGGGTCGATAACTTTTGTTTCGGTTTCACTTGCAAATATACTTCCTGTATGTAAATCTCCATGCAGCAAGGCTTCCTGCTCGGTTTCGAAGCTTTGTTTCAGCTTAGCCACTTCTAAAATGACATCTTGATCATGCCAAATCCGTTTGGCGGCATCCGTCAATTCAACTTCGAAATCTCCAGGCAGCTCCTCGAAAAAAGGATCGGTGAAAATAAAGACCTCCGTGATTTTGCAGAGCTCCGGATTCGTGAATTGCCGTGCCACTTCTTTTTTTGCCGAGGGCTCCAAATGATAATCGGAAGTGTAAAATGAAGTCTTCGCAACATACTCGCCAATATGCTGCGAAAGCAATGGGAACGAATCGCCCGCAATCAATCCGCTTCTTACAATTTTTAAGTGTGACAAGTCTTCCATGACCGTGATGGCTAGCTGCTCATCCGAATAATAGACTTGCGGTACGAATTCGGGACAATAGCTCCGGAAATGGATAAGGGCATTCGCTTCAATGGCAGCCCTTTTCAACGTCAACGGCCAGCTTTCGCCAAGCACTTTGGCATAAGGGACCGCTTGCTTGATGATTATCCCGTTATTTGTGGCCGTGTCTGTAATATGGAACACATAATTCAAGTTACCATCACCAATTTCTTTACAGCTTAAATTCGCATCGGCATCTACCAACCCTAATTTTTTTGCAAGGATAATGGCCGTTGCGTTAGTCAATCTTGTAAAATTCGAATGGTATTGAGTCATTTCTTTCCCCTCCACATTAAAAATAAGAATAAAAAAGCCTCTTTCCATAGAAAGAGGCAGAAGTATTAGCTTCGGACCTCTCATCTCCCAGAAAAGTTTTTTCTGGTGGAATTGGCACCGTGCTCTGCGGATTTTGCAATCCGGCGGTGTATCCGCCCCATTTCACAATGGTATTACAGTCGGTTGCTGGGCTTCATAGGGCCTTAATCCCTCAGCCTGCTCTTGATAAGAGTTTATATGTTTTCTGAAATTTTAATCTTCGGGAAAATAATATCAATCTTTTAAATAGTTTGTCAATGGCAAATTAATAATAATCAGGACGGCGATCTTCGAATACCGGTATTTTATTGCGAGCGTTCGATACTTCGGTGAAGTCCAAGGTGCCTGTCAGTAGTTCGCTTTCCTCTCCTGCTTCACTTATAGTATACCCCCAAGGATCAATGATCATGGAGTGACCGGCAAATACATTATTGATATCCGATCCTGAACGGTTCACGGCTACAACATAGGCCTGGTTTTCGATGGCACGGCTGATCAATAAGGCTCTCCAGTGATCGAGTCTAGGCTTCGGCCATTCTGCGGTTACGAACAGAACTTCTGCCCCTCGAGCGGAGTGGGCACGCTGCCACTCTGGAAAGCGGATGTCATAACAAATGAAACCGGCACATATTTTGTCATCAAGGGTAAATAAACCATCCTTTTCGCCTGGCTGCAAGAAATGATGTTCATCCATTAACCGAAACAAGTGAAGCTTATCGTACTCTTTAACGAGTTTCCCGTTCTTATCGATGATGACCATCGTGTTAAAGATGCCCTTTTGTGTTTTTTTCGCGATGGAGCCGCCTATGATATGGATTTGGTGCTTCAGCGCCAAGTTTCTTATAAATTCGATCGTCTTTTCTGCCTCTTCATCACCAATCTCATTCAATCTGGTCAAGTCATAGCCTGTAGTCCATAGCTCTGGTAAAATAACGATATCTGCGTTTGCGTGCACGGCTTTTTCCAGCCATTGTTCGGCCAGCTGATAATTGAGATCAGGCTTTCCGAATGCTATATCCATCTGGATGCAAGCCAATTTCCATTTCATTTTGAAAACCTCCAAAGGTAAAAATGCTTTACAAGATTATGATAAACATATATCATTTGTGACTAGAATTTCAAGAAATTTCAGAGAAGGTGAATAATGTTGCAATTCGAAAAGTCGAAACAGCTTCAGCAACTTCCCAAGCAGTTTTTCGCTTCATTGGTCGCAAAGGTCAATGCAATTACTGCGCAAGGGCATGATGTCATTAATTTGGGCCAAGGGAATCCCGATCAGCCGACGCCTGGGCATATCGTAAAAAGTTTACAGGCTGCTGCTAAAAAAACGATCAACCATAAATATTCACCGTTCAGGGGACATCCATATTTAAAAGATGCGGCAGCTGCCTTCTACGAACGGGAATACGGCGTAAAGCTTGATCCGAATAGTGAAATAGCCATTCTATTCGGCGGAAAGGCAGGACTCGTCGAATTGCCCCAGTGTTTATTGAACCCAGGCGATACGATTCTCGTTCCAGATCCCGGTTATCCCGATTATCTTTCAGGTGTCGTCCTGGCGAAAGCGGAAATTGAAAGGATGCCGTTGAAGGAGGAAAATGCTTTTCTTCCGGATTATGAAGCTATACATAAAGATGTGCTGGATAAAGCGAAAATGATGTTCTTGAACTATCCGAATAATCCTACAGGTGCATCCGCAACGAAAGAATTCTTTACCGAAACCGTATCATATGCCAAAAAGCATTCAATATGTGTGGTCCATGATTTTGCTTATGGAGCCATAGGCTTCGATGGGAAAAAACCGGTTAGCTTTCTCGAGGTAGAGGGAGCAAAGGATGTTGGGATCGAAATATATACACTTTCGAAAACGTACAATATGGCTGGTTGGAGAGTCGGGTTCGCGGTTGGTAACAAAAGTGTCATCGAAGCTCTTGAACTTTTTCAGGACCACCTATATGTGAGCCTTTTCCCGGCGATACAGGAGGCGGCGGCAACTGCTTTGCTTGATTCGCAAGAGTGTGTGGCCGAATTGGTGAAGGTATATGAGGGGCGCAGGAATGTTTTCATTGAGGGATTACGTGCCCTCGGCTGGGAGGTTAAGGCTCCGGAAGCATCGTTTTTTGCCTGGCTTAAAATACCGGCAGGATTCACCTCGGAGAGTTTTGCCGATCATTTACTAACCCACGCCCATGTGGCCGTGGCTGCCGGTAATGGATTCGGTGAATTTGGCGAAGGCTATGTCAGGGTCGGGCTTTTGACCTCCGAGGAACGGCTCGGGGAGGCTGTCGAGCGGATACGCAAGTTAAATCTGTTTTAACCTAAGCGAACTAAAAACTTATTGACAAAGTATGGATTACCTGTCAGAATACAAAATAAATTCTTAATCTTTCGAAACTAACACGTACTTATATATCAGCGTTTTCTTATTTTGAGCAGGTGGAGGGACTAGCCCGATGAAGCCCAGCAACCGACCGTAATTCCATTGTAAAATGGGGCGGAATCCTCCGCCGGACTTTCTTCTAGTCCACAGGGCACGGTGCTAATTCTTGCAGCCATTGGCTGGGGGATAAGAAGATGGCTTTTTTAAAGCCTCTTCGTCATGAAGGGGCTTTTGCTATTCCAAAAACGTTCAGGTTTATGACTTCGTGAGTTTACTAACGTGTTATAGGAGTGATCAAATGAGCGAGATAATCGCCACTTATTTAATTCATGATTTTCATGGGAATCACGAGAAAAAAGCAGAAGGCATTGCCTTGGGCCTGACTGTAGGGACATGGACGGACCTGCCCCAGTTGGTCCAAAAGCAATTGGAAAAACATAAGGGGCGCGTCGTCTCCGTTTCGCCGCTTGCGGAAGAAGAGAGGGCAAACCGTTATTTTGATCGTAAGGTGTACCGCGCGATCATTAAAATCGCTTATCCGGCATCGAATTTCTCCAATGATTTGCCAGCCATTTTGACGACGGTCTTCGGAAAACTGTCCTTGGACGGTGCGATTAAACTGATCGACCTTGATTTTGTCGGAGATATCCAGAAAGCATTCCCAGGTCCCAGATTAGGCATTGCCGGCATAAGGGAGAAGATTGAAGTTTATGACCGGCCCCTTGTCATGAGCATTTTCAAAGGAATATTAGGACGTGACCTAACGTTCCATAATGAGCAGCTGAAGCAGCAAGCGTTGGGTGGTGTCGACCTTGTTAAAGATGATGAAATCCTTTTTGATCAGGAACAGACGCCATTTATTGAAAGAATTAAGACCGGCAAGAAAATATTAAACGAAGTCTATGAACATACTGGACACCGGACCTTATATGCCGTCAATCTATCAGGTAAAACATTTGAATTATTGGATAAGGCAAAGCAAGCGGCAGAAGCGGGCGCAGACGCTTTATTGTTCAACGTCCATACATATGGTTTGGATGTATTGCAAGCCCTGAGTGAACATGATCAAATCAAGCTGCCGATCATGGCCCATCCGGCATTTAGCGGGGCGTTGGGCTCTTCCTCCCATTATGGGATCGGCTATCCTTTACTGCTTGGTAAATTAGTCAGGCTATCGGGTGCGGATTTATCATTATTCCCATCCCCGTATGGAAATGTCGCACTTGAAAAAGAGGAAGCATTGGCAATTGCCTGTGCACTGACGAAAGACGAACCTTCCTGGAAAAAAGCATTTCCTGTTCCGTCAGCAGGCATCCATCCAGGGATGGTACCCGACTTGATCAAGGATTTTGGACTGGACAGTGTCATCAATGCCGGAGGAGGAATCCACGGACACCCTGACGGAGCAAAGGGCGGGGCGGAGGCCTTCCGGTCTGCTGTGGAAGCCGTCCTTGAAGGAAAAGACCTATCTGAGGCTGCGGCAAATGAAGAAGCACTAAAAAAAGCACTTGTTCTGTGGGGAGGACTGTAAAGGATCATGAAACCGATCATCTTTTGTGATTTTGACGGAACGATAACCAACACGGATAATATCATTTCCATCATGAAAACATTCGCTCCCCCGGAATGGGAAAAGTTGAAGGATGACGTTCTTCAGCAAAAAATCAGCATATCCTCTGGGGTGGGGAAAATGTTTTCCCTGCTTGATAGTGGCCTGAAGGCCGATATCATCCAATTTGTGAAGGAGACAGCGCACATTCGGCCGGGGTTCCGTGAGTTCGTAAAGTATACGGAACAAGCCGGGATTCCCTTATACATCGTAAGCGGGGGCATGGATTTTTTCATTGCCCCGCTATTAAAGGACATATTGCCCACTGACGCGGTTTTTTGTAATAATGCTCACTTTGATAAGAAAAAGATTTATATTGAGTGGCCGCATGCTTGTGATGACCAATGTGATAATGAGTGCGGCTGCTGTAAGCCTACGATTATGAGGCAAATGGCAGGTGCGGATGACTATATATATGTAATTGGTGATTCCGTGACTGATTTTGAAGCGGCTAAGCAGGCGGATCTTGTCATAGCCCGTGATATATTGCTTGAGAAATGCGTAAATGAAGGATTGCCGCATCATGGTTTTGAAACGTTTTATGATGTATTGGACATTTTAAAGCAGCGTGAGGAGGTAAAAGCATGAACACCGGTACGAAGGAGTGGCTGGAGCTGGCGGAAATTAAAGCAGAACTGGCGGAAAGGGATTGGTTCATGGGAACAAGCGGAAACCTTTCCATCCGCGAGCCCGATAGCCGAAGCTTTTATATTACGGCCAGCGGTAAGGATAAGCGAAAGCAATCGGATTCGGACTTTATCTTGGTGGATCTGAAAGGAAACCCCGTGGAGGAGACGGAGCTAAGGCCCTCGGCCGAAACTTTACTCCATACCGTCATTTACGAAAAAACCAAAGCGAATTGCGTACTCCATGTCCACACAGTGGAAAATAATGTAGTCTCCGAATTGTATGGGGATGAAGGTTCCGTAACTTTTCGGAATCATGAGATCATTAAAGCAACAGGAAGATGGGATGAAGAGTCGGAATTCAGGATTCCAATCATCTATAACCATGCGGACATTCCTTTGTTAGCCGAAAAATTCAACCTGCATGTCCAAGAAGATTGCGGTGCCGTGCTCATCCGCAATCATGGCATCACGGTTTGGGGCAAAAGCGGCCTCGAAGCAAAAAAGATACTGGAAGCCTGCGAATTTTTATTTCAATATCAACTGCTGCTAAATTCTCAACGGACACTTACTGCTTCTTTAACATAACACTCAATCGAGGAGGAATGAAGGATGGCGACAATTAGATTGCATGAAACGAATGAAGTTATTGAAAACGGTGAACAGGTAAAATCCTTTTTGGAAACACAAGGGGTGATTTATGAGCAGTGGGATATTTCGAAATTACCGTCACACCTAGTAGAAAAATACGATTTAACGGATGCTGATAAGGAAGAAATCCTATCAGCGTTCCAAACGGAGATAGCGGAGATTTCCGAAAGAAGAGGGTACAAAGCCCATGATATCATCACCTTATCCGATACAACCCCGAACTTGGATCAATTGCTTGAAAACTTCAAGCACGAACATCACCATGAAGATGATGAAGTCCGTTTCATTGCCGGCGGAACGAGTATCTTTGCCATTGAAGGAACGGATGATCGGTGGTTTGATGTACGTCTTAAACCAGGCGACCTAATTAGCGTACCAGAATCAACAAGACATTATTTCACCTTGGCAGAAGATAGGAAAACAGTTGCTGTCCGTATTTTCGTAACAAAGGCAGGATGGGTGCCGATTTACGATAAAGACGAAGTTCAAGCATGAGCAATGATTGGAAAACCAGCTTACGGGCTGGTTTTTTTTGTTGATTCCGCAAGTGCTTATACAGGCTAAGTATGATAAAATTTAACGGAAGTAAATATAATCGGATCATGGGAGCAGATTTGAATGAAAACAACTGAAGTATACATATTAGGCGGATTTCTCGGCAGCGGGAAAACGACGCTTCTGCGAAATATATTAAAACAAGAAAGTGAAGCGGGCAGGAAAGTCGCCGTGCTCTTAAATGAGCTCGGCAGCATCTCGGTCGACAGCGGCCTCATTGGTGATGAAGTGCCTTTGAAGGAGCTGTTTGACGGGTGTATCTGCTGCACCATCCAGGATAAGCTGGAGGTCCAGCTTCATGAGCTGCTCACAGAAAACGATTTGGATGCCGTTTATATTGAAACGACTGGTGCGGCGCATCCGGTGGAAGTTCTGGATGGCATCATGTCACCCCTTTTCGCTAAAAGGCTGGAGTATAAAGGAATTATTACGGTTGTCGATTTATTGAGGTGGCGCGATAGGGAGGAGTTGTCCCCGCAGCTGCGCCAGTTGCTTGCAGAGCAAATCCATCATGCCGATTTCATTTTGCTGAATAAAGCGGACCTGGTGAGTGAGATGGAGGCGGCGCAGCTGATTTATTCGATACAAGCCTTGAATATGGGTGCGGTCTGTTTATTGACCGAATATGCTGCCGTTTCCTTGAAGTCGTTACAGCAGATGCAAAGAAAATGTAGTGGTGGCCATAAAAAGCTTGATGTCCAGGAACATTTGCATTTATCGGCTGTCGTCCATACTTTTGAAGGCTCCGTGAAACAAACGGATTTCGAAGATTGGCTTAGGTCCCTTCCGGAAACGGTCTATCGCATGAAAGGATACATTTCCTTTACCCATTCGCAATACCCCCACTTATTCCAATACTCCTATGGAATGCCGATGTATATGAATGAAATGATGAAAATGCCATTGAACATCGTCATCATCGGGGAAAAGCTTGATAGGGTTGTGGTGATCGATCAGCTGAAGGCTTTGGAAGCAAAAGCAAGACCATAAACGTTTACCGCCATTTGAATGAGGGAAATATAAAACCAGACATTCCTATTAAGGAGGCGGTATTCATGCCATGGAATAATAAAGATTATCCAGATTCAATGAAGAATCTGGATAAACAGGTCAGGGAAAAGGCAATAGAAATCGCAAATGCATTGTTGGATGAAGGATATGAGGATGGAAAAGCCATTCCCATTGCCATAGACCGGGCAAAAAAGTCTGTGGGAAATGATTGAAAAAAAGGTCAGGCCCCTTGATGGGTCTGACCCTTTTTTTATTGTTGCAAGCCAAATGCTGCAAAAGTTTTTTCGTCTTCGATTAAACCGCAAGCAGCACATTGCACCCGCACCTCTGGACCATTATAGGCTAGATGGAATGGTTGAAGAGTATCGTTTGAATATTGTTCAACAATCTCTCCGGATTGCGGGTCCTTTTTGATGGGGGTCGGTACTTGCTGAATGAGATTGAAGCGAGATTTATTTGTCCGGCAATTCGGACAGCGGTATACTTGAGACAGTGTACTCACTCCTTTTTGAATTTTTTTAATGCATGGTTCTTATTAGTAAAATAGTCTTTACAAACTTGACCGGTAATATGTATAAATTAGTAAGGGATGGAAGGGATAATATGAAAGAAGCAGGTAAAAAGGAAGCAATATTGGAAGCATATCTAAGCATTTGGAATAATCGCAAGGTGACGGATGAACGGGGAGCGGACCTTCTTTCGGAACTCATCCGCCGGGAGCTTTTGGATGAAAATGCCCATCCGCGTGCCCGCAAGACTCAACTAGAGAAGTTTTACCTTTGCATTAAACGTGTAATGGAATCCCAGCTTTCGGAAGATATGAAAAACGCTATCGTAATGGTTTATATTGCTGAGATGGAGAAGCTATGATTCCGTGGCCCAAAGCCTTGTTAATAAATTTTCTTATCTGGTTCATACTTTTTTCACAAATCATTGTTAAAATTTCCAAATATAGATATTTTACGAATAAGGAGCTTACAGATGAAGTGGGGCATTAATCTTTTGCTTGCCGTCTTTTTGCTGACAGGATGTAACGGCAGTCCGGCATACACTAAAATTAATAAAAAAGAAGCGTTCTTGGCCACAGTCAATATCAAGGACACCTCGCTGACCTTCATGGATGAAAACTATCATTCCTTTGCCGAATGGGATATGACCGAACCTTTCACGGGAGCCCTGCTTCTGGCAGATAAAGATACGATTCTTCTTTATGGAAAGGAAATGGAGCAAGTCCAAGTATATTCCTTATCAGCAGGAAAGCGGATAACGAGCTGGAAAACAGGGAAAGGGATCGTCAATATGCAGCTCCTCCATGGTGGTAAAAGCATCGCCGCCGTCAACCAATCGGACCACTCGATACACTTTTTGGATGAGGAAGGGAAACAGCAGGATGTCGTAAAGGTTGGCAAAAGTCCCTTGACCGTTTTGCAAGGGGAGAAGGGAAACCGTTTGTATGTAATCAACTTTGGTGATACGAAATGCACTGTGATCAACCTCGCAACGAAAAAGATCGACTTTGAATTTCCTATCCATAGCTCCAGCACAGGCACTTTATTAAGGGAAGAAAAGGATGAAATTTGGATAGGCGGCCATGGCGATGGGGACCACGTCGAAGAGGACCTGTACATATATTCGGCAAAAACGGGCCAATTGAAGAAAAAATTGAAGGCGCCCACGATGCCAATAAAGTTCCTGGAGAGTGACGAAGGCATTTATGTACTGAGCCATGGAACCAGCTCCTTATATAAATTGAATGAGCATTATGAGGAAGTGGGAAGGAAAGTGGTCGGCGTCAATCCTTTTGAAATGACAAGCTTTAAAAAAGACGTGGTTGTGGCGGGATATGATAGTGATGAAATTTATGTGATGGATGCAAAGACGATCGCTGTTAAACAAACGGTCAAAGTCGGAGAAGGTCCATTCCAATTGTTGTTGAGGGAGTAGATGATATGCATGTTTACACCATATTAGTCGTTGATGATGAAGAGGATATGCGGAATTTAGTTGAAATGTATTTACTGAACTCCGGTTATCGATGCCTCCAGGCTGCGAATGGAAATGAAGCCATCGGCATTGTTGAAAAACAGGATGTCGATTTGATCCTATTGGATATCATGATGCCAGGAACGGACGGTTTCTCCGTTTGTGAAAAAATCAGGGAAAAGTGGGACATCCCATTGATATTTGTCAGTGCTAAAGGTGAGGAATGGGATAAAGTGAAGGGGTTGAAGCTTGGAGGAGACGATTACATCGTTAAGCCCTTCAATCCAGGTGAATTGGTAGCAAGAGTTGAAGCCGTATTACGAAGGACAGGGAAATTGTCCATGAACGAAGGAAATCAAGCCTATGTACGTTTTGGAAAAATCAGCTTGAACATCCCATCGAGGACGGTTTTGGTGGAGGGATCGCCAATCAACTTAACCTTGAAAGAGTTCGAATTACTTTTATTTCTTATGCGTCATAAAGGACAGGCACTTAGTCGGGAGCAACTCCTTGAAAACATTTGGGGCGGGGAATATGGGGGATCTTTACGTACGGTCGATACTCATATCAAAACACTGCGGATGAAACTAAGGACGGCCGACTACATCCAAACCGTGTGGGGAATCGGTTATAAGATCGAGGAAAAGAAATGAACAATAAGTGGAAATCGCTCACCTTTAAGCTATGGCTGACCATCATCACTGCCATCATCCTCTCCGTACTGTTCGCATACTCCCTTTCACAATATTATTATAAGAACCTTTATGTGGAGAAGCTTAAAACAGATTTGGTCAATGAAGCCTCCTTGCTTGGTGAGGATTATACCGGTGGCGAAATCAATGATGACTTCAAGGAAAAGGTGGAATGGTTCAACAGCAAGAACGAAAGCGAGGTATTTGTCGTCAACAATCCAAGGGAATTGAGTGCTTGTCTGCCTTTTGACATCAATTATGACACACTCATTTCCGAAGAAGAAAGGCAAATGCTCCTCAATGGAAAAGCGGTCGAAAAAGAAGGCTATGAAAAAAGGTTTGGCAAAAACATCGTAGCGGCCATCATTCCTTTGATTGATGACGACCACCGCCTTGAAGGTATCATCTATACATATGTTTCAGTGGATTCCATTACGGACTTGCTGAAGGAATTTGCTGCGAAGTGGCTCGTGGCGATTCTATTATTCCTGATTATCGCCATTTATTTTACAACCAAATGGTTGAAGAAGCTAGTTAGTCCGATAAAGGAAATCGAGACTGCTGCGCATCGGGTCTCGGAAGGTGACTATGACATCCAGCTCCAGGTAAAGAGTCATGATGAAATTGGCAAGCTGGCGCAAGCGTTTAATGATATGGCCAATTCCATTCATTTGGAGGAAGAAAGAAAAAAAGAGTTCCTTGAAAATGTGGCCCATGAGCTCAGGACGCCGCTAAGTTACGTCAAGGGTTACACGCACGCCATATTGGATGGAGTCGTGAAGAATGAAGAAGAACGGAAATACCTTCAGCTGATTTCACGGGAAGCACTTAGACTGCAGCGGATTGTAGGGGATTTGCTGGACTTATCTAAAGTCGATGGCGACTCATTCCAAATATGCAAAACTCCGATAGCTTTTGCCCAATTCATTGAAGATGTCCTGGCTAAATATGAACCGATTATAAAAGAGAAGCAATTGGCCTTGGAATATGAGCTGGATCCAGATCCGATTATAGATGGAGATGAAGGAAGGATGGAGCAAATCCTTCATAATATCATCGATAATGCGATTCAGTATACGAATCAAGGCGGATCCATCCATATCACCCTCATTCAGCAGAATGAAAAATGCGAGCTATCGATATCTGATACCGGCACAGGAATTCCAAAAGCAGATCTTCCATATGTGATGAATCGTTTTTATCGGGTGAATAAAGCACGCAGCCGTTTTGATGGAGGCTCGGGGCTTGGACTTTCCATCGTTAAAAAAATGGTGGAATGGCAGCATGGCAAAATTGAAATCCAAAGCAAGGAAAAAATCGGGACAAAGGTCAAGATCATACTTCCGACAATAAAAGAAGAGTGGACTTCTTAAAAAAGGGGATAGGTTCAAGATGAAAAAAATCATATTATTTTGCACGATGTTCATTATGTTGGCTGGCTGTGGAAAGAAGGATGACATTCCACAAATGTTAAATGTCGACTTGGCTGTCGATCCGATTCAAGGCCAAGTGAAGGAGCCTGTGAAGTTCCAGGCTAAGGTGACATATGGCGATGAAAAGGTGAAGGATGCGGATGATGTCAGTTTTGAAATTTGGTTGGCAAATAGTGATGAACATGACAAAATTGCTGCCAAGCATAAGGGCAACGGCATTTATGAAATCGAAAAGAACTTTGATGAAGAAGGTACCTATTATGTATATGCCCACGTAACGGCAAGAGATATGCACAGCATGCCCAAGGAAGAATTCGTCATTGGCAAACCAAGTCCTCCTGAACAAAATGACGGGAAAAAGGAAATGGACGAGATGGATCAAGAAGACATGAATTGAAACGGCGACTACTTCCGGTAACGCAGGATACAGCCAAAAAGGTTTTGGAATGGTTCCCCATCCGAAGCCTTTTTGTTATTTCATTGAATTGAAAGCACGTAAATCCTTGCTCAACCAGTGCCCCAAAGATGGAAATAGCCTGTTCTTCTCCATGAGTCCTCCAGACAAACCGATTGTGGCGTTGAACAAGATGATTAGGTGAAAGCTTGCCCTTGACTCACGCATAGTCGAATGGAATGGATGATGCGAGTCGATAAGCAACGATCGAAGTCAGTTCGAATCGTTATTTAATTGGAAATATGGGTGTTCCTAATATTGGGACTTAAGAAGCGGAATCGAAAAATTTGTAACATAAAAGTAAAGAAAGTCATAAAATTCAGCTTGGAAATGATATGTCAATTAAAAGTTATTAGTATTCAATGGAAATGGTTCTATGTAACTACCATTGACAAGGAATGTCTGGAAAAATATGAGTATATATACTACTTTTCAAAACATAGATAGATTAAGCTTTTTCGCTTGCTTTCTCTGAAACGTGGATAAAAAACCATTCTCGTTCGTACCCTGTAAATTCGATGGGAATTCATGGTGCATATATTACAAAAAATGCATGTTATGATAATTCCAGAAGCAAGAACAACAAAAAAACGAACATCACAGGAGGAAATACGAATGAAAAAGAAAATGATCATGTCAGCAGCAGCGGCTGCAGCAATTATATTCACAGGAGTAGGAGCTAACCAAGCGGAAGCAGCTAACTGTGATACTGTTAAACAAGTAACATATAAAGCAATGAATCAAGAAGATATGCAAAAGGTCCTAAACCAATATCTAGCTAAATATAATATCACTCTACCTGCTGCACAAGTACAAGCACAAGAAAAACCAGTACAAAAACCAGAACAAAAGCCAGTACAAAAACCAGTACAAAAACCTGTTCAAAATGGAACGACTAACCAAGCAAAACCAGAAGCTAAACCAGAAAAACCTACTAATGAAAAAACCGAGACAAACTCTGAATTAAGTGCTTTTGAACAACAAGTCGTTAAATTAACGAATGCAGAGCGTGCAAAACAAGGTTTGGCTGCTCTTAAAGTCGACAAAGAGTTGAGCAAAGTTGCTCGTATCAAGTCTCAAGACATGAAAGATAACAATTACTTTGACCACAATAGCCCAACTTATGGCTCACCATTCGATATGATGAAAAAATTCGGCATCAGCTATTCATCAGCTGGTGAAAACATCGCACAAGGTCAGCAAACACCAGAAGAAGTGGTACAAGCATGGATGAACAGCCAAGGTCACCGTGAAAATATCATGAATTCTAGCTTTACTCACATTGGAGTAGGTTACGTAGAATCTGGTAACTACTGGACTCAACAATTCATCGGAAAATAATAAATCGATAGTTTCACATAAGAGCACATCCCATCGAAATGGGGTGTGCTTTTTTTAGCTTCCATTTATTAGTCGAATGGCATGAAGATTGGAGGAAAGCGCAGGAACCGCATCCACTCCTAAGTGTGCTCCTAAATCAAAACTCGGATACATCGATTTCGGAATACTGGGTATGGAAGCTTTTCTGAAGGCGTATTTCCAATGTCGATTCTTTAAATTGGGCGGATGCCCCTTTTTTCTTCACAAGTGCAGGCAGCGTGATGACGTGACGATCGGAGGCTTCTGGAATCCCCTCGATGATCGATTGGTTAGAGGTATGGTAAAGTTTCATTTTCTTTAGCCAAGATTCATCAACGATGGGAATTCTTACAAACACATATAAATGGGTTTCGAATACATCAGCTTGCATGGGATGTTCTGTTCGGGCCGGTGCTTTTTTTGAACCGAGATCATTTTGGTTCATCATGCCTTGCATATTGTCAGGAATGACTTGTGAAAATACTTTTTCGATGAACGATTGTACATCACTTTGCTGCATATTTTTCATGAAGTCCTTTTGATTAGGGTTGTTCTTAAAAGAAAAAAGTGAATTCCAGGGAAACATATCGAATTCCTCTCTCCTGCATATGGACTGACAGGTTTATTTATTGCATTTTATGCAGGCTAAAGCCTAGAGGTTCGTTCAAACAATTACTAAATTATAGAAAATGGGCTAAACTTATGTATAATTAAGTAAAATCCTTTAGATAAAGAGGGATGGCCTGTGGATGAAAAAGTAGCTTTTATTACTGGAGGCGCAACGGGAATCGGCAAAAGGGTGGCATATTCGTTAGCGGAAAAAGGAATGTCTATCGTCATCACGTATCGAAAAAGCAGCAAGGCAGCTCTAGCTTTGGTGGACGAATTACGGAAAAAAGAAGTGAAGGCGCTCGCCATCCAAGGTGATGCAGCAAGTGAGGAAGATTGCCAACGTATCATGGGTAAGGTGCTTGAGACCTTTGGCCATGTCGATATCTTCGTGCATAACGCTGGGCCGTATATGCACGACCGTAAACCGATGAATGAATACAGCAGCGAAGAATGGAAATATATCATGGATGGTAATTTAAATGGATTTTTCTATTTTGCCAAGGTACTTATTCCACAAATGCGCAGAATAGGCTGGGGAAGAGTCATTACTCTTGGATTTGAACGCTGTGAAACCGCACCGGGATGGATTTACCGCTCAGCATTTGCCGCCGCAAAAAGTGGCTTGACCTCCTTAACGAGAACATTGGCTGCGGAAGAAGCCGCGCATGGCATTACCGTGAATATGGTCTGTCCTGGCGATATCATCGGTGAATGGAAGGAGCAGGAGATTAAGGTCGCGAAAGAGGAAAAGGATGGCACCGTACCAATCGGCAGACCAGGTACAGGGGAGGATATAGCGAGGGTCATCTCGTTCCTATGTGAGGAAAAATCGGATTTCATCACAGGCAGCATCATACCGGTCACGGGCGGAAAGGATGTCCTTGGGAAAAGATCTTCCGTGTGAAAAAAAGGTGAGGCCGGTAATCCAGCCTCACCTTTTTTACGCCAATTTTTTAAATTTGACTTGCTGGATGAACCTTAAGCGGGCCGCCAGTCCAACCGCTCCCAAAGCCAATCCGGATATTAGGCCGATCCAATATCCAAAGGCGCCCATATCGGTATACCGGGCAAAGAAAAAGCCGATCGGAAGCCCGAGAATCCAGTAAGACACAAGTGACATCGCAAATGTGACATTCACATCCTTGTATCCACGCAATATGCCTTGAATCGGTGCCTGGAGGGCATCTGAAATCTGAAAGAAGATGGCATATATTAAAAAATGCGATGTCAGCATCATGACCGCATGATCTTTTGTATAAGCAGAAGCAACAGGTTCCCGGAAGAAAAATAGGATCGCTGATAATACGAGTGACATCATCAAAGCGAGAGTAATGCCGATCATGCTGTATTCCTTGGCATCTTTGTAGCGAGCCGCTCCGATTTCAAAGCCGATGACTATCGTCAATGCCATGGACATGCTGAGCGGCATCATATAAAGCAGGGACGCAAAATTCATGGCAATCTGGTGCGATGCTATTGTGACGGTATCATATTTACTCATCAAGAGGGTAACGGCCGAGAAAATGCTTGTTTCAAAAAAGATGGCCAACCCGATGGGGACCCCGATCGATAATAAGGCGCGCCATTCTTTCAAGGAAACCCGGAAAAATTCACGAAAGATGTCATAAGTGGAAAACGGGCTGATCTTCACCACCACGAGGATCGCAACAAGGGCAATGATCCAATAGGTTATGGCAGTGGCATAACCGGAACCGACACCGCCTAGTTCGGGGAAACCTAGCTTTCCGTAAATGAAAAGATAATTGAATATGACGTTTATCGGGAGTGCACCCAAAGTGATCATCATGGAAATTTTAGTTTGGCCCAACGCATCTATGAAGGCCCTCAATGCGTTATAAACGAATAGGGGAACGATTCCGATAGATAGGGCAATTAAATAATCATGGGCTACCCGATGAACATTATCCTCAAGATTCATGGCATTCAAAATCGGATTTATAGAGAACGCCCCGACGATTAAGATGACCAAGGCCAAAGCGATGGCTAAATAGACCGCCTGCATGACGGAATAGGAAACGGATTTAAATTTCCTGGAACCAATAAGCTGTGAAACGATAGGCGTCAAGGCGATCAATATCCCGCTCAGCCCCGTGTAGACGGGAGTCCAAAGTGAACTGCCGATCGACACGCCGGCAACGTCTTGCGTGCTGTACTGCCCAGACATCATCACATCGAAAAATGTCATGGCATACATGCTGAGTTGGGTAATCAGGATGGGAATTAATATATAAAATAACAGGCGGATCTTTTGTGCTTTCGTATAAGTCTGATTCATCGATGTACCTCTATATCTAATTTTTAATTGTAAACACAATGAAAAGATTATATCACATAATGGTGTGATGTTTTTAAGTTTATTTGGCAATAAAAAGACTTGCTGATTAAGAGCAAGTCTTTGGATGTAGACAATTCGATTTTAGTTTTATAAAATCTGACCGTTCCATTCCACTATGCGTGAGATGATTTGTATGATGATCGTTTCGTTTCACTGCGTGAATACGAAAATGGCATCCTGCTTGCTCCCAGTTTGATGATTTGATGATGAACCTTTCGTTTCACTGCAAGTGCTCGCTTTCCGCGGGCGGTCCGTGAGCCTCCTCGGCTTTTAGCCTGCGGTGTCTCACCGTCGACACGCATTTCCCGCAGGAGTCTCTCACCCTCCGTTCCACTTCACTCTGCGTGAATACGAAAATGGCAGCCTGCTTGCTCCCCGTTTGATGATTTGGATGATGAACCTTTCGTTCACTGTAAGTGCTCGCTTTCCGCGGGCGGTCCGTGAGCCTTCTCGGCTTTTAGCCTGCGGTGTCTCACGTCGACACGCATTTCCCGCAGGAGTCTCGCACCCTCCGTTCCACTTCACTCTGCGTGAATACGAAAATGGCAGCCTGCTTGCTCCTCGTTTGATGATTTATATTCTGAACCTTTCGTTTCAATGTAAGTGCTCGCTTTCCGCGGGCGGTCCGTGAGCCTCCTCGGCTTTTAGCCTGCGGTGTCTCACGTCGACACGCATTTCCCGCAGGAGTCTCGCACCCTCCGTTCCACTTCACTCTGCGTGAATACGAAAATGGCAG
>NZ_LNNH01000004.1:112548-153664 GCF_001542915.1 Peribacillus simplex
TGGCTTTTAGCCTGCGGTGTCTCACCTCGACACGCATTTCCCGCAGGAGTCTCGCACCCTCCGTTCCACTTCACTCTGCGTGAATACGAAAATGGCAGCCTGCTTGCTCCCCGTTTGATGATTTGGATGATGAAGGTTTCGTTTCACTGCAAGTGCTCGCTTTCCGCGGGCAGTCCGTGAGCCTCCTCGTCTTTTAGCCTGCGGTGTTTCACGTCGACACGCATTTCGCTCAGGAGTCTCGCACCCTCCGTTCCACTTCACTCTGCGTGAATACGAAAATGGCAGCCTGCTTGCTCCCAGTTTGATGATTTGGATGATGATCGTTTCGTTTCACTGCGAGTGCTCGCTTTCCGCAGGAGTTCTGTACCTCTTCAAGAATGACTCGGTAATATCATGACTTTTAAAAGATTATCTATGCGAATTAGAAGACGGCAAAAGTGAGTATCACTCTTTCATATCCCATATTCAAAAAGCCAAAAGGTTTCGGAATGAGACTTCCGAAGCCTTTTGGCTTACAAGAGCTACGACTTGCCGATTTAGGGCAAGTCTTTTTGTCAGTCGCGCATCGATTCAAATTCGTTCATTGCTTCTATATTTGAGTCTTTTTGGAGAATGAAGGCTTGGGAAGGAATGGCGATTTGGACTTCTTCCCGTTCGAGTATCTCCATTATTTTAAAGTTGACGTCTTCCTTGATGGATAAATATCCGCCAAAGTCAGTTGCATTGGTAAAGAAGTAAAGATAGAGATTGAAACCGGAATGACTGAATTCATCAAATTTGACGAGTATCGTTTCCGGATGCACCTCTTTGTGCTCAATCAGCATAGTCTCGATGTCTTTAATGACATTTTCCAGCTTTTCCTTTGGGGTTGTAACGTTCACACCCAAATGGAAGGCAATTTGGCGTTTCCCCATCTTGGACCAGTTGATGATCGGTTCGTTCGAGAGGGTCGCATTCGGTACGGTAACGAGCGCCTGGGCAAAGGTCCGCACTTTGGTGCTTCGGAACGTGATGTCTTCAATCGTGCCCTCCACACTGGGGGTTTTGATCCAATCGCCTATGGTGAATGGCTTCTCGGTAACGATGACGATTCCTCCGAAGAAATTGCTGACGGTATCCTTGGCAGCAAGAGCGAAAGCTAATCCGCCCAAGCCAAGTCCTGCAACAAATCCGTCGACATTGAATCCCCATTCTTCCGCAATGATGGATGCTCCAAAAGCGATGATGATCAATTTAATGATTTTTGTGAAAAACGGCAGGACAATTTGGTCAACTTCCAGGCCGAATTTGCTTACAAGCTTCGGAAATAAAATGGTCAAGATCGAACTGATATTGAAAATCGTCCAAAAGAATAGGAAAACAAAAAACGATCTGTAAATTTTTGATTTAAGTTCATCCGAAGGTGAGTCAATCGGAAAATAGTTCAAGGAAATAATGACACCGATTAATACGATAAGCCATCTTACCGGCCTTTCCAAAGCGAGCATTAAGTTGGCGGCAAATTCAATTTTTCGTTTTTCAGCAATTCGAAGAAAGAATTTGAATATATATGTAGTGAATACTTTCCGAAGTAAAAGAAAGATTAGGAAGATGCCGATTGTAATTCCTAATTGGGTCCAGGCATCGATTCCATCGAATTGATTTAGTGATTCAGAAACTTCTTGCAATGTATTACTCCTCCAATGTATCTTGTAGTATTGTAGAATACTAAGATTATAATATATCCATGCTGAAAAAGGAAAAATTATTGATGATTGAAGAGAGCGCGATCCACATAAATGCTTTTTCAAGTTATTAATGGCAAGGATATATGGTAATATGGATGCAAAGTGACTTTTTAAGTTTGGAAGGTGGAAATATTGACTAAGAAAATAGTGTTTACCGGTGGCGGTTCTGCCGGTCATGTATCAGTTAATGCAGCAATCATCCCAGAATTCCTCAAGCAGGATTGGGATGTTACCTATATTGGTTCAAAAAAAGGCATCGAAAAAGATATTATCGAAAAGGAATTTCCCGAGGTGCGTTATGAAACGATTTCCGTTGGGAAATTCCGTCGGTATCTTTCCATTGAAAATATGAAAGATCCTTTCAGGGTCATAAAAGGGATTTTCGATGCAAGGAAAATTTTAAAAAAGGAAAAGCCCGATTTCATCTTCTCTAAAGGTGGATTCGTTTCCGTTCCCGTCGTTTTGGCAGGAAGGATGCTGAGGATTCCGATCGCCATACATGAATCGGATTATACTCCTGGCCTTGCGAATAAAATTGCCATGCCACTTGCATCAAAAATATTCACGACCTTCCAGGAAACCGAAAAAGGCCTTCCACATGATAAGGCGATGTATCTGGGGGCTGTATTGCGGGATGGAATTTTCAAGGGAAACGCTTCTGCCGGCAAGGCATTCTGCGGGTTTACAAGCAAAAAACCGGTGTTGCTCGTCATGGGCGGCAGCCTTGGGGCAGTGAAAATCAATAACTTGATCACTGATAATCTCGATGTCTTATTAAAGGAATACCAGATCATTCACATTTGTGGAAAAGGACATGTGAAAACGGAATTGAAACAACCAGGATACGCACCATTCGAATTCGTCCATGAGGAGTTATTCGACCTTCTGGCGGCTGCAGATGTGGTCGTGTCAAGGGCTGGATCCAATTCAATTTTTGAATTCCTTGGTTTGCAAAAGCCGATGCTGTTGATCCCCCTAAGTGCCAATGCATCACGTGGAGATCAGATCCTCAATGCATCCAGCTTTGAAAAACAGGGTTTTTGTAAGGTCCTTCAAGAAGAAGAGTTGAATGACCGGGTTTTCAAAGACACACTAGCAGAATTGGTCGATCAATCCAATGCATATCAGGAGAAAATGCGTCAAAAACGTCCATTCAAGACTGCTTCAGAAATGTATGATTTATTACTTGAAGTCATGACAGCAAAAAAATAAGTATCAATCCCCTCCTTGAAGCATATCTATTTCTTGAACAGAGGAGGGGGCAGTATGGCTTATGAATATTCCAAGGGGTGGTTCATCCAGCAATTAAAAGCCGGAGGGATAAGCTATCACCCAATCGAGAAGAAAAAGCTCGAGCTTTATAAAACACATATTTTAAGGCGTTTATACGAAGACCTGAAGAAGAATTAACCATAAAAATAACCGCAACGTCATTGGCGTTGCGGTTATTTTTATTTAAAGGAAATGGCTGATGACAGGAAAGAAGCATGAAATCAGGATACCTGCAATCGCCATGGCCGCACCGGCAACAGCTCCGGTAAACTCGCTCTCCTGAGCCGCTTGCGCCGTTCCAAGACCATGAGCGATGGTCCCATATGCGATACCGCGGGCAAAGGGCATGGTAATGTTCAATTTATCCATCATTTTCGGAGCGATCATCGTTCCCAGCACACCGGTCAAAATGACGAAGGCTGCCGATATATTGGAATCACCGCCATAAAGCTCGGTGATTTCCACCGCGATTGGCACGGTTATCGACTTAACCGCCAAGCCTTGAAGGATGAATTGCGGTAGTGAAAAGGCCTGTGCAATGGTGAAGGCGATGGCCAAGGTGACCATAAGGCCCAATATCATCCCGCTAATCGCCGGTATCGCATATTTAACGATTATCCTTCTATTTTTATAAAGCGGAACAGCCAAGGCGACGGTTGCAGGGCCGAGGAAATAGGAGATGATATCCTTTGCTGGGGAATAATCATCAAAATCCAAACCGGTGGCCAATAAGATGAGAATGATGGTGATAGTACTGAAAAATACAGGCGTTGTAAATGGTGATGGGCGTTTGGCATATAATTTCCGTCCCATATAATAGGCAAGGAGAGTTATCAGGATGCTATAAGGTGTGATTAGCGCTGTCATGCTGATTGACCTCTCCTCTATGAGAAAATTTCTGAACGGTCCATGCGGAAACGATGAATCCGAAAATCAAGCTGACTCCAAGTGTGAGTGCCAAAGGCAAACCGAATTCAATAAATAGCCATCCCATGGTCATTAAACTGATGGAAATGGGAATAAAGAAAAAGGCGAGGTGCTTCACTAAGAATCCTGAAGCCAGTTCAATCCACTCGACCTTTAAAACCTTCGTTTGTAATAAAATGAATAATAAAATCATGCCGATGACATTGCCAGGGATGGGTAAATGAAATAAGTCAGCCAAATAATAGCCGAGCTTGCAAATGACGAGCAGCACGGTAAGCTGCACGGGAAAAGCCAATATTTTTTTCATGATTAAATCCTTTCAATGACGCTTTGAATATATCGTTGAATTGGTCAATTGTATTCATTATAAAAAAATATCCCTAAAAAGAATAGGGAATTCCAACATTCTTTTCGGTGCAGCTCTTGAAAACGGGAAAAAGAGCTATCCAAATTTGGAAGCTCCCATCCTATATATGAAAAGATTAGAAAATTTTTATGCTTCGAGTAATTGCTGTTCGTCATCATCATGCTGCCTAAGGATATGAAAGGTGTATAAATCTTTAGGGATTTCGAACAAATCGAAGATATCTCCTTCATGATTGATCTGATCATAAAGAGACTTTCTTGTATCATTGGCATTGACGGCATAAGGCAGCTTTTCAGCAGCTTTGATCGAACGGATATTCTTTTTGCGGATTCGCATGAAGACCGTCTCCAATCCGAGCTCAAAGAAAAGCTCTTTAAAGAAAGCGTCTTTTGCGATTGCATTATATCCTTTTCCATGATAAGACTTGCCAAGCCATGTGCCTAAGAAACCTGCACCATTTTCAATGTCGTATAAAGAAATGCAACCGATCGGATTTTCCCATTCGTCCAGGATCGTTCGTGAAATCAGTTCCCCAGCTTCTTCTGCCTCGATCGTTTGCTTAGTAATGAATACATATTCTTCATATGAATCTACTTTATGGCGCACGAAAGGGAAGACATCTGGATGCGTCATTTGTTCATAAAGAGAAAAACAATCTGAGAAATCTCTCTTTTTTAACATTTCCGTCCCTCCGTTTGAGGGCAGTTTTTATGCGTAGTCGCTGCCCACCCTCGAAATTTTTTAAGTCGTTCATCAAAAAATTTCGGGGTGGGAATCGAACCCACTAGAACCGGAAACCGGTGGCGCACCATTTGCCTTCCCTATTTTTATTGTCAGAAATTATATAAATCTAAAGAAGCTTACGAAGGTATAATACTAAAAAAAAATCGGTTTGGGAATAGGTTTTTTGCCTTTTTTTTTCGTCAAATTCCAACTTTTTTTCGACGTGAATAAATAGCGGGCAAACGCCTGTATTTCTCCCTTGAAAATGCGGTTTTTCACCTGTTTTTCAAGGAGGAAATGATACAATCCTTAAAACTTTCCTGTGTACTGCATGCATAAAATGATGGCTCCAAGCGCCCATACGTAAATGGAGAATATTTTAAGCGACCGTTTCTTTAGGAAGTCGATCATCCATACCACTGCGATATACCCAAAGATAGCTGCTGCAAGGGTCCCGACAAAAAGGGCAGTAAGGGGAAGCCGCTCAACCTCCCCTGTAAAAATGGGCTTCATCTGAAATACAATGCCGCCAGTAATGGCTGGAATCGAAAGCAAAAAGGAAAAATAGGCGGCAGTGGCCCTATCCAACTTGCAAAAAAGCCCGGCAGCTATCGTAAGTCCTGAACGCGAAAGCGCAGGCATGATCGCAGCAGCCTGGAAGGTTCCGATGATCAAAGCATCTTTGACGGAAATTTCATGGAGTGATTTTCCGCCCTTTCTGATTCCGTCCGCTACCCATAAAATCAATCCAGTCGCTAAAAATTCCCAGCCGATGGTCACACCTGTTTTTGAAAGGCCATCAAACCAATCGCTGAGTAAAAGGCCGGCAATCACTGCAGGGATTGTCCCGACAATGAGGACCAAGGTCAGTCTGGAAAAAGGATTTTTCAAAATGGAGAGGATATCATTCTTATAAACCACCAATAATGCCAGCAACGTTCCGATATGAAGCATGGTATCTAGAAAAATGCCTGCTTCATCAAGATGGAATAAATGCCTCCCCAAATATAAATGTCCGGTGCTCGATATAGGTAAAAACTCCGTCAGGCCTTGAATGACCCCAAGGATGAAGGCCTGGAATTCGTTCAGCAAATTCATCACTCCATTCCTGAAAATATCGGAAATTCCATTATTTTATCTTTATGCACCAGCTGGTTGAACATGTCCGCATATTTTGTCGTTGAGGATTTAGCAAAAAAGGTTCTCTCCTTTACTTTTCTTCGAATAAAATGAAAAGAAAATGAAACCAATCCTCATTTGATTCGTAATTATTCTTATAAGAGAGGAGGAGAAGACACTATGCCTACTAAAGATGAAAGAGTGTTTGCTGCCCTTATATATGTGATCAGCTTTTTCACAGCATTTATCGGTCCTTTAGTGATTTGGTTACTGAAGAAAGACTCATCACCGTTTGTGGATTATCATGGAAGGGAATATTTGAATTTTTTCATTTCCTACACCATTTATTCGATCGTAGCAGGGATCCTGACGATAGTCTTGGTTGGATTCTTGCTATTGCCGGTTATCGGCATCGCGTTAATCATATTCACGATCATTGCTGCCATTAGGGCTTATGAAGGAACGGATTACCGGTTCCCGCTGATTTTTAGGATACTATAGTAAGAGATAGAAGGATTCCGTTCATAACGGAATCCTTTTTGCGCCTGGAATAGGCAGATTAAAAAAGGGAATCGATCATCTGAAAGCGAATTAAGTGAACGAAGGGGATTGGTTGGCTGGCGCCTTGGAATGCTAGGTAGGCGGAGAAACTTTCTTAGTGAGGAGTGTGGAGCTGAATAGTATATGAATATACGAGAATATTATCAAAAGATGAGCCATTCCAATTTTCATGCTTCCTCGATATCTCTTGGGTTGGCCGTTATCTTTTTCATTGGCCATGTTGTCGGTTTGATCCCTGGCCCTATTATCTTGATTACGGCTCCGTTCATGTTAATTAGTATTGCCCTATATATCGTCCATCGAATATATGAAAGTCGAATCAAGGAATTGCCTCGTGATCTATATGGCACGAATCCCGGCTTATTGGATGCCGAACATATTTTGCTGACATTCTTGCCGGCACCGACATTGCGTTTGCTTCTATTTGCACCTGATGGTAACCTGATGGGCGAGATCCGGGATAGGAATATGAAGTGGTTCATGTGGATGGTACCTAATTTCTTGTCGATGCTCTTGGCCAAACGGTATGATCTAGTCAATCCTGAGGGTCACGTACTTGCCGAGTATCATATCGGGAGGGGGCTATTCAATGAAATGGCGATCATGGATGAAGAAGGGAGCCTCATTGGCTCCTATCAAGAAAAAAGGACCTTTATGAAAAACGAGGGAATGATCTACAAGGAGGATGGGACGGAATGGATGCCCATTGACACGCCGGGAAGTTTAAATTCATTTGAGATTGCAACGATAGATGGGAAAAAAATCGTAACCTACCAAGAAGGATGGATGCCTGTTGAGTGGGGAAGGCGATTTAAGACAAATACGCCTATCCTTACCTTTTCATCTCCTGTAGAAAAAATCCCCAGATTAATCATCTTCGGGTTTTGTGCCGCCGCCTTAAATCATCGTTCAAATTGACTACGACCATACCCTTTAGTAAATCTATTAAATATTTGATATAATAAAAGGGAAATACTTTTGCATAATTACATAAAAAGGGTGGTAAATATGAGTTTACTTAATGAGATTCTGGATTACAATGAACAATTTGTAGAAAAAGGGGAATATGTTAAGTATAAAACTGATAAGTTCCCTGAAAAACGAATGGTCATCATAAGTTGTATGGATACAAGGCTCGTGGAGCTACTGCCAAAATCGATGAATGTTAAAAATGGCGATGTGAAAATATTGAAGACTGCCGGGGCAATCGTCTCCCATCCGTTTGGAAGTGTGATGCGGAGTATCCTAGTTGCCATTTATGAGCTTAAAGCGGATGAAGTATTGGTCATACCTCACCATGATTGTGGGATGGCTTCCGTCGACGCGGATTCTGTCGTCGAAAAGATGGTCGCACGTGATATTCCGAAGAACACCATCGATACACTGGGAGCGGCTGGAATCGATATCCGCACCTGGCTTCGTGGATTTGATGATGTTTATGAAAGCTGTAAAAACAGTGTGGAAATCATAAAAAGCCATCCGTTGATCCCTAAAAACATACCTGTACACGGACTCATCATTTCCCCTGATACAGGGAAGCTGGAAGTGGTAGTCGATGGGTATGCTGCTGTAGAAGAAAAGTAATAGAGAGCTTTGTAACTGCCGGAACTATTTTCGGCAGTTTTCTTTATTTTTAACAATTCTATTTATTTTTTTCCGTAATTTTGATAAAATCGCCAAGTGTAGTTTGTCACTTAAACAAACGGGTGGGCGAGGGACAATTTAATAAGGATACAACATGAAGAAATTAAATTTGGAATCCCTTTTCCATTTTTCTAGCCATGGAACGAATGGAAAACGAGAAATCCTTGCCGGAATGGTAGGGTATTTTACGATCGTATATATCCTCATCGTGAATTCCCTGATCTTATCGGAAGCGGGCATACCGATTAATGGTGCGGTCATTGCCACCATCCTTTTATCCGCCGTAAGCTGCATCATGATAGGAATTTGGGCGAATGTCCCGATCCTCCTCGTTCCAGGAATGGGCGTGAATGCACTATTTGCTTATACGATGGTCCAAGGAATGGGTTTATCCTGGCAATCAGCGCTTGGTGCTGTATTTATCTCTGGAGTTATTTTCGTGATCATTGCTTTTACTAAATACTCCAGGTTAATCAGTGATTCTATACCAAGTTCGCTGAAAGATGCCATATCAGTTGGCCTAGGCTTATTCTTGATGCTGATTGGTCTTGAAAAGGGCGGGATTATCACGGAAGGTTCAACCTCCATCATTGCACTGGGAGATTTAAGCAACCCAGCTGTATGTGCTACGGTGCTGACCTTTTTGCTGGCAATTACGCTTTTCATCAAGAATGTGCCTGGTAATTTCATGATCACCATCCTGGCAGGCAGTCTTATTGCCTACTTGTGCGGGACGATTCAATTATCTGATATCCATTTTTCAGGGATGGATACAGCTTCTTATAGCGATCTTTTCTTTTCATTATCGTTCATGGAAGCGGACCGGATTGAGTTTTGGATAAGTGTCTTTGCGATGACGATGGTTCTTGTTTTTGAAAATATCGGTCTCGTACACGGACATGTAGACAGTATCAATCGCCAGGATGCTTATAAAAAGTCGCTTAAGGCGACAAGTGTTTCCGTTCTGTTATCAGGTATTTTCGGTTCAAGTCCTACCGTTGCAACAGTTGAAACGGCAGCTGGAATTGCATCTGGAGGCAGGACCGGATTGACCTCGGTTGTAACAGGCTTGCTTTTCATCCTTTCATTGCTATTTATCCCAGTGATAAAAGTGATCCCGGATAGTGCCATTGCGCCGATCTTGATCATCATTGGCATTTTGATGCTAGGGAACATTAAAAGATTGGATTTCAGCGATCTTACCGAGAGTGTACCTGCAATCATGATCATTACGATCATTCCATTCACGTACAGTATTGCTGATGGAATGGCATTCGGTTTCATTCTCTATCCATTCTTGAAGCTTGTAACCGGAAAGGCGAGAGAAGTTTCAGCCCCGATGTATGTGAGTGCGGCCATGTTTATCGTCTATTTCATCATCGGTTTGATCGGTTAATACTTTTGGAAGAGCGGTTGGAAAGGAGGATTTCTCCTGTCGGCCGCTCTTCCTTGCATAGTACATAATATTGAGGGATCGGATGATTTTTTTACTTTTCGCGATGACACATCGATTGTGAAAATGCTATGATATAGAATATTTAAAAAAATGATAATGACATGCATATTTAAGGAAGTGACAGGATGATTATTGAAGGGCTAAAAAGCCATGGCTCAGGAAATGATTTCTTAATCATTGATGAATTGACCACGAACTTGACGTTTACTGAACAAGAAAGAGAAAACTTAGCGAAGGCCCTTTGCAATAGGGGGAGACTTGGAGCAGACGGTATTTTGTTTGTGATGAAAAGTGAACAGGCTGATTGCCGGATGCGTGTCTTTAATGCCGATGGATCGGAAGCATCCATGTGCGGTAATGGACTTCGCTGTGTGGCAAGATATGCAAATGATGTGTTAGGACTCGACAAAATGATCGTCGAAACGATGAAAGCAAATTTACTCGTTGAAAAAACGGATGATATTTATAAGGGGATTCCAACGTTCAAGGTTGAAATTTCCCCCGTCAGTTTCAATGTTAAGGATTTGCCGCTCATCATTGAAAAAGAAACGCTGCAAAACGAACCATTGCCAGAGCTTCATTCTTCCCTTTTGTTTTCGGCATTGGCGGTTCCCAATCCGCATTTGATTACCCTTGTAGATAAGGCCATTTTACAAAGCGATCTGCAAGAGGACCTTTCCGTCAAGGTCAATCAACCGAATGAGCTTTTCCCTGATGGCGTCAATGTCAGTTTTGTCAAAGAACTCGAACCAGGCAGCATTTACGTAAGGACCTTTGAACGTGGAGTGGGCTTCACCAATGCTTGTGGAACGGCGATGTCAGCATCTAGCCTAGTAACCTGCTTTGCTGGATTGAATGAATTGGAGCGCGAAATTTCCGTATACAATAACGGCGGAAAAGTTAAATGCGTCGTGCACCATGATACAGAAAATCAAACCTATTTAATCGACCTAATCGGGAACGCAACCTATGAATTCAAAGTATCACTTGAAATAGACAAAAATCATCCCGAACAATTTGAAATACTCGAAAAAGACGAATTCGAAGAAGAAGCAAGCCTATATGCCAAACTGCAAGATGAAGTTCAAACCTATTTGCAAACTGCATTATAGACAAGACAAAAAGGATGCGAATCAATGGATTCCGCATCCTTTTTTTTGAAACGTAATCTTGAGCGAGTAGCTCTTTCAAGTGGCTCCAATAATGCCCAAACTGGCAAGTAAAGCACCCAAATTCGCAAGTAAAGCACCGAAATTTACGAGTATAGCACCCAAACTCGCAAGAAACCGCTCCCAATCGTGAGAAACCGTCCGAAAATGAAGAGAGAATGCCGTAAACTTACGGGTAAACACCCCAATTTTACAATTATAAGCGCCGATGCTAGTCTTTCTTTTGCTTGAGAAAGGCCAATACATCCTGGAAGGCAGTGCCATTATCGACATGGCGATATTCCCTGAAAGCACAGCCGTCCCTTTTGATACGGGTCGGGACGGTTAGGATGGTAAAGTTTTTTAGCTGGAGGTCTTCGTCCACTTCTTCCCAAAACAAAGGTGTAGCTACGCCTGCAAAACCATTCCCTCGTGGCGAATATGGCACTATGATGGTTTTTCCTTCACTGTGCTGGATAAAGTCCAAGTAAAGTCGATTATGCCGGTTCACTTTCAATCTTTCCATCGTAAAATCATTGGGGTGGGAACTTGTAAGGTAATGGCCGAGAAAATCGGTGAATATGCGTGTCTCTTGGTAAGTGAATTGGTCTTCGGGCAGCGGGATGTGTACCTGAAGCCCTTTGTTGCCGGACGTTTTAACAAAAGCTTCCATTCTTAATGAGTCCATCACCTTTTTTATTTCTTGTGCTGCCTTTATTGCTAGTGAAAAGTATTCGATCGAAGGAGGATCCAAGTCCAAGACGATTTCATCAGGTTTTGTTTTCCCCGCTTTTTGAAACGGGGCATGGAATTCCAAAGCCAGTTGGTTACCAAACCAAAGTAGCGTTTCAACATCGTTGCATAGCATATATTCAATATCTTCGTCCTTGAACGTTTTAATGAAGCCCGGCGCATAGTCAGGCTTGTTTTTCTGGAAAAATCTATCTTGATCGAGCGTGCCATGAGGATACCTGATCGTAGTCAATAGTTTTTCCTTTAAGAAAGGTAGGAAGAAAGCGGAAACTTCACGCAAGTATTGGAGGTATTCCACTTTAATCACGTCTTTGCCAGCCGTTGTCCATAATGGCTTATCACGGGAGGTTATTTGAACGGTTTCTGGAAAGGTATACTGGCTTATTACGAATTTCTCCCATGTGCATTCTTTTGGATCCAAGTTCAGAAGCCATTGGGAAAATTGGGGCTCGCGCAATTCATTTTCTTCATAAACATGTAAGCATTGCACTTCGATGCATATCGAAGGTTGGATATAAAAAAATTGGGCGTCCTCTCCAGAGGCATTTCGCTTGATTAAATCATGCAGGATCCCTTTATTTTGGGCACTCAGACCATTTTTGACGCTGCCAATTTTCATTACTTTTCCATCCTTGTATACCCCGAGGGAAACGTATCCATTTTCTTTATGCAATGCCGTGATGAAACAGGAAATGTCCTTCCAATTCTTCACTTTAATCCAGGCGGTGGTTCGCTTCCCTTCTTGCCAGGTTCCCCGTATTTCCTTTGCAACCACTCCCTCGCCATCCAAAAGGATTACTTCATTCATCGCGACATTCAAAGAATTGAAGCTCTTAATTATTTGTACTAAAGCTTTATCTGCTGGGTCAGGAGGACTAGGGAGGCCAAGTTCTTTTCCCATCTTCACCATCCATTCCCTGCGCTCTTCCATGGATTGATTTCTGATGTCCTTGCCCTTTATGCGCAGCAGATCGAACGCTATATAACGGCATGGGGAAAAATGAGCATTTTCAGAAATCAATAATGGGTTACGCAGGCGGCCACGCCATTGGATTTGAAAAAAGTCTGCTTTTGCTTGATTCGTCAGCCAGACCAATTCTCCATCCAACTGCAACGGTAGATACGCTTCAAGTTCCATTTCTTTTATGAATGTAACGATTTCCGGGAATAACGTGGATAATTCCTTCTCGTTTCGACTCTTGATGCTTATCGTATCGGAGTCAATCGTTAAGATGGCCCTAAAGCCGTCATATTTGACTTCATAACGCCAATCGTTAGAGACGGGCGCTTCCGGGTAATAAGTGGGCAGCATCGGTTTCATTTTGAAAAACACCTTCCGCAAATAAATGATTAACATTATTTTGCCAAAAAAACAACGGGTTAGAGTTGGCAAATTTTTTTTCGGTTTTTTTTTTACAAAGGGGAATAATAACTGTGTTCTCAAAATTAAAAATAAGTTATGAGGTGACCCATATGCATACAATGTGGAAGGGGAGCATATCATTCGGTTTGGTGAACATTCCGATTAAACTTCATGCGGCTACGGAAGATAAGGATATATCTTTACGGACACTGCACAAGGAATGTCATTCACCAATCAAATATGAAAAAGTGTGTCCGGTTTGCCAGAAAGAAGTGGGTAAAGATGATATTGTCCGCGCTTTCGAATATACAAAAGGAAAGTTTGTCGTTTTGGAGGACAATGAACTGGAACAGCTAAAAAAACAGAATGAAGAAAAAGCAGTGGAAATCGTGGATTTCGTGAAAATAGAAGAAATAGATCCGATCTATTTTAACCGCAGTTATTATATGTCCCCCAATGATGGGGGGATTAAGGCTTATTCCCTTCTAAGACAGGCACTTAAGGAATCCAATAAGGTGGGGATCGCCAAAATCATCATTCGCTCAAAAGAGCAAATGGCAGTCATTCGGGTCGTTGATAATACCCTTGTGATGGAGACGATTCATTATCCGGATGAAGTCCGCTCCGCAGCCGATGTTCCGAACATCCCTGCAAATGATGCGATCGTAAAAAAAGAAATTGATACGGCCGTGCTTTTAATCGATCAATTAACGTCGACTTTTGAACCAACCAAATACACGGATGATTATCGCACCGCTTTACTCGAACTGATTGAATCAAAGAAAACGGGACAGAAGACGATTGCAGCCAAAACGTCGGAACCGGCAGCAAACAATGTAACCGATTTAATGGAGGCGTTGCAAGCTTCCATTGACCGGACGAAGCATGAAGAACCGGAGAAAAGAACCACCCGTAAGAAGGCGGCAACGAAAAAAAAGAAACAAGCATAATACTAAAAAGCCAAGCGGAGTAGGAATGCGTCGCTTGGCTTTTTATTTGGGTTTTCGTTTAAGTGGAGATCGATGCAGGGCAAAAAAAATCGCTCCCTTAAGAGCGACAATGAGGAATTCAATCGTGAAATCAACATATAGGCGAACCGTTGTAGTTTTCGACTATATATTGTGTTCATATTCTATCATATTTAATTCTGAAATAGCAACAAAATTACGATAACTTACTGATGATTTTTTCTGGAATTCCATGATATTTCAACCAATTGAAAGCATGGGAACCGTTTTCGGTTTTTAAGTTTGGGATATTCTCCTATTCTTCTATAGAATCAAATGGATTTTTAGTATAATTTATTCATATAAGGATGGTATATACTAAATGAGGATAGGGAGACGAAGAATGGAAAACAAGAAAATAGTTTCACTTCAAGTCAGTAAGCCCAAACAAGAAACATTTGCGAATGTCAACATTTTTTCTGCCATGAATAAACAAGCAGTGGACACCGTGACTGTAACGAAATCTGGCCTAATGGGTGATGGGGTAGGCAATGAAAAGTTTCATGGAGGCCCTGATCGAGTCGTATGTTTTTATCCCTATGAACACTACGCATTATGGAATGAGAAGTTCAATAAAAGGCTTGATATTCCCGCGTTTGGTGAAAATGTAACCGTTGCAGGGATGACAGAGGATGCTACCTATATTGGTGATATTTATCAAATAGGCGATGCGATCGTCCAAATTAACCAGGGAAGGATCCCATGTTCGACGATTTCCCATTTTAACCGTGAGGCCGGGCTTTTGAAAATAGTTATGAAAACGGGTTTCACTGGTTATTTTGCAAGAGTGATCAAAGAGGGGACCATAAAGAAACAAGATGAAATTTTGTTACTCGAACGCCAGCAGGAAAAAATCACGGTTCAATTCGCAACTGAGGTGATCCTTCATGGACGGGACGGGGAGGAAGGAGCGAGTGCATTACTTGCTGTGGATTCACTCGCGGACGACTGGAAACAAAGGGCCGTAAAGCGCATTCAGGCTGTGCAGGACTGAATGAATTGTAGGGAAAATGAAAAAATGCGCGGTAAGGTATTGAAATTAACAGATTATTAAGGTAAATTAAATATAAATAAATTTTAAAATTTTATGAAAATTATATATCGATCTTATCGAGAGAGGTGGAGGGACTGGCCCGACGAAACCTCAGCAACCAGCTTAGGCAAAGGTGCTAAATCCAGCAAGCGGAGCTTGATAGATGAGGAGAATGTTCCAAGAAACCTTCTTCTTTGAGAAGGTTTTTTTTCTTTTCTCTCATACGCTTAGAATATGACAAAAACAGAATTGTTTTTGAGAGAGGGTGTAATAATGAATTTTCGTAAAGAATTGAAAGAAAGAATGCTGGTTGGAGAAGGGGCGATGGGGACTTTATTATACTCCTATGGCATCGATCAATGTTATGAGGAATTAAACTGTACGAATCCCGGTCAAATAGAATCGATCCATCGTGCCTATTTGGAGGCAGGTGCCGACATCCTACAATCGAACACGTATGGTGCCAACTTCAATAAGTTGAAGCGACATGGACTAGAAGATGAGGTAAGCAAGATCAATCGTCAGGGAGTCATCCTTGCCAAAAAAGCGGCAAAAGGCAAGGCCTATGTCTTCGGTACGATCGGGGCCCAGCGGAGTATAAGAAAATCGGATTTAAGCATGGAGGAAATAAAGCGAGGCTTTCGTGAACAACTTTACAGCCTGCTGATGGAAAGCCCGGATGGGATTCTCCTGGAAACCTTTTATGACCTCGAAGAACTGGAAACCGTGCTGGAAATCGTAAAAAAAGAAACGGAACTGCCAATCATCGCAAATGTTTCAATGCATGAATTGGGCAATCTCCAAAATGGGATCCATTTGAATGAAGCCTTTCAAAAACTCGAGCAATTGGGAGCCGATGTCGTCGGCGTGAATTGCCGACTTGGTCCGCACCATATGATTCGTGCCTTGGAAGAAGTGAGCCTGCCAAAGCATGCTTCGATTGCCATCTATCCAAATGCCAGTCTCCCGGATTATGTGGACGGCAGGCTCGTCTATAAGGCAGTGCCTGAATATTTCGGTTCGAGTGCCCTGGACTTACGTAAGCAGGGTGCCACGATCATAGGCGGATGCTGCGGTACGACTCCTCTGCATATTCAAGCTGTGAAGAATGCAGTTGGAAGCCTGGTTCCCGTGAAAGAAAAATTAACGAAACCCCGTGAAATAGAAATAATGGAGATCAGTGATAGAGAAGGAGAACTTCCTCTATATGAAAAGGCCAAAACAGAAAGGACGATCCTTGTTGAACTCGATCCACCGAAGAAGCTGGGAATAGAAACTTTCATGGTCGGGGCGAAGGCTTTGAAAAGTGCAGGGGTCGATTCGATTACATTAGCGGATAATTCACTTGCTTCCCCGAGGATATCGAATGAAGCGTTGGCAAATCTACTGAAAGATCAATTGAATGTGAAACCAATGGTACATATAACATGTCGTGACCGTAATTTAATCGGCCTGCAATCCCATTTAATGGGCCTGCAGACGGTAGGCTTGAATGAGATATTGATCATTACCGGCGATCCATCCAAGATCGGGGACTTCCCTGGAGCCACTTCGGTTTATGATTTATCCTCCTTTGACTTGATAAGCATGGTCAAACAATTTAATGAAGGCCTTTCCTATTCGGGTCAAAGCTTGGGCCAACGGGCAAATTTCAAAATTGCCGCCGCATTTAATCCCAATGTGAAGTACTTGGATAAAGCGGTGCAGCGTATGGAAAAGAAAATTGCCTGTGGTGCTCATTCCTTTTTGACACAGCCCATTTATTCAGTCCAACAGATGGAAGAAGTTCATGAAGCGACCAAACATTTGGAAACGCCGATTTTTATCGGTATCATGCCCTTGACAAGCACGCGGAATGCCGAATTCATCCACAACGAAATCCCAGGCATCAAATTGCCTGACAATGTCAGGAGAGCGATGGCATTAGCCGGGGATGATCCTGTAAAGGCAAGGATAGAAGGCGTGAGCATTGCAAGGGAGCTAGTGGACGCAGCAAGGGATAAATTCAAGGGAATCTATTTAATCACCCCATTCCTTCGTTATGAAATGACAGCCGAACTTACCAAATATATAAGGAAAGCCGATAGTAAACAAACATCAGAGGTGGCAGTGCATGAATAAAAAAGCGATACAAGAACAGTTGGATTCCAAAATTCTCCTGCTTGATGGAGCGATGGGAACCATGCTTCAGGCAGAGAATTTGACGGCAGCGGATTTCGGAGGCGAGCAGTTCGAGGGATGCAATGAATATTTATCGCTGACGCAGCCGCAACTCATCCAATCCATCCACGAAACTTATTTGGCAGCAGGTGCAGATATCATCGAGACAAATACTTTTGGTGCGACAAGCATCGTTCTTGATGAATACCAAATAAGCACGATTGCATACAAACTTAATAAAATTTCCGCAGAGCTTGCCGTCAACGCTTGTGAAAAGTATTCAAAGGATAGCTGGCCAAGATATGTAGCAGGCTCGATGGGGCCCACGACAAAAACCCTATCGGTAACAGGGGGAACGACTTTCGATGTTTTAACCGACTCTTACGAAGAGCAGGCACTCGGTCTCTTGGACGGCGGTGTCGACCTTTTATTGGTGGAAACGTGTCAGGACATGCTTAATGTCAAGGCGGCCTTTTCTGGAATAAAAGCCGCCTTCGCCAAAATCGGAAAAGAAGTCCCGGTGATGATATCCGGTACGATCGAACCGATGGGCACTACACTTGCCGGCCAGTCGATAGAAGCTTTCTATTTATCGGTCGAACATATGAAACCTATTGCTGTCGGCTTGAATTGTGCGACAGGACCGGAGTTCATGATCGATCATATCCGGACGCTTGCAGAGATTTCAAATAGTGCCATCAGCTGTTACCCGAATGCCGGCCTTCCGGATGAGGAGGGACATTATCATGAGTCACCGGTTTCCCTTGCGGAGAAAATGAAGCAATTTGCCGAAAAAGGCTGGGTCAATATCATCGGAGGGTGCTGCGGTACGACACCTGAGCACATAAGGGAGCTTTCCAAGGCGCTCTCCGGCCTGCAGCCCCGCGTAAAGGCTGAATCTGCTCATGGCCACGCCGTATCAGGCATAGAGCCGCTCATTTACGATGAGTCAATGCGTCCTTTATTCGTAGGAGAGAGAACGAATGTAATCGGATCAAGAAAATTCAAGGAGCTGATCCGTGGAAAACATTACGAGCCAGCAGCCGAAATAGCACGAGCCCAGGTGAAAAAAGGTGCACATGTCATTGATATTTGTCTCGCAGACCCGGATGGCGATGAGCTCGGCGATATGAAGGAGTTCGTGGAAGAGGTCGTCAAAAAGGTGAAGGTGCCCTTGGTCATCGATACGACGGATGAAGCCGTCCTTGAGCAAGCATTAAAACATTCACAAGGAAAATCGATCATCAATTCCATAAATCTTGAAGATGGTGAAGAACGTTTTGAAAAAATCGTACCATTTATCCATCAATATGGTGCCGCCGTCGTCGTCGGAACCATCGACGAAACGGGGATGGCCGTCAATGCTGAACGGAAAATCGAAGTGGCCACACGTTCTGTCGACTTGCTTGTCAATAAATATGGTCTAAACAAAAGTGATATCATTTTTGACCCGCTTGTATTTCCTGTCGGTACCGGAGATGAGCAATATATCGGATCTGCATTGGAAACGGTGAAAGGAATCAAGGCAATCAAAGATAAGTTTCCGGAATGCTTGACGATACTTGGCATCTCGAATGTTTCATTCGGATTGCCCGCACGGGGCAGGGAAATCCTGAATGCCGTTTTCCTTTATCATTGTACAAAAGCAGGCCTCGATTACGCTATCGTGAATACGGAAAAGCTTGAACGCTTCGCCCTGATACCTGATGATGAAGTGAAATTGGCTGAAGCCCTCCTTTTCGAGACATCCAGTGAAACCTTGGCCACCTTTACTGAATTTTACCGTGGCAAAAAAGCGGAGAAGAAGGATGATGGTGTCGTCCTGCCATTGAACGAGCGGTTAGGCAACAATATTATCGAAGGGACGAAGGAAGGCTTAATTGAAGACTTGAATAAGGCCATAGAGCGCGGCGATGCTCCACTGGAAATCATCAATGGCCCATTGATGGCTGGAATGAGTGAAGTGGGGCGATTATTCAACGACAATCAGCTTATTGTCGCGGAAGTGCTTCAAAGTGCAGAGGTGATGAAGGCGGCAGTGTCTCATCTTGAGCCGCTGATGGAGAATTCCGAAGATAGCGCGAAGAAAGGGAAGATCCTTTTAGCGACTGTCAAGGGGGATGTGCATGACATCGGCAAAAACCTAGTGGATATCATTCTCTCGAATAATGGGTATGAGGTCATTGATCTTGGTATTAAGGTTGCGCCACAGCAAATCATTGAAGAGGTCCGGAAACATGAACCAACGATCATTGGACTATCAGGCTTACTAGTGAAATCGGCACAGCAAATGGTCTTGACGGCCCAGGATTTGAGACAAGCGGGCATAGATACCCCAATCTTGGTTGGAGGGGCTGCCTTGTCCCGTAAATTCACCGATTTTAAAATATCACCAGAGTATGGCGGTCCTGTGCTATATTCCAAGGATGCGATGGATGGGTTGGCGGTAACGAATATTTTGCATGATACGAACAAAAAAGTCGTGTATTTGGAGGAGCTTGTCGAGAAACGAGAAAAATCGAAAGCAAATGCCGCCATTGCTGCCACGCTGGAAAGACCGGAGCGGAGGCAATCGACAGCTGCCCCTTTAAGCAACGTTCCTGTTCAAAAGCCTCGTGATACGAAGCGTCATGTTCTGAAAAACTATCCATTGGATGTCATCCAACCTTACATTAATCGGCAAATGCTGATTGGACATCACTTGGGATTAAAGGGTAAGGTAGCTGATCTGCTTAAGCAAGGGAATGAAAAAGCCGTACAGCTGAATGACCTCGTCGATGAATTGATTGAATTTCTAAAAGCGGAACCGGATTATGGGTTGAATGCCATATATCATTTTTTCCCTGCCCAAAGTGATGGGGACAGGCTCTTGATATATAATCCCGATAATCATCTGGAGGTATTGGAAACGTTCGATTTCCCGCGTCAGGACACGAATCCTCATCTTTGTTTAGCGGATTTCGCCAAGCCCGTCTCATCGGGGGAAATGGATTTTGTTGGCTTTTTCCTCGTTACAGCCGGTAAAGGAATCAGGAAATGGGCAGAAAAACTGAAGCTTGAAGGTGACTTCCTGAAAAATCATGCCCTGCAGTCACTTGCACTCGAAACGGCCGAGGGTTTTGCCGAAAGGATACACCAATTGATGCGCGATGATTTAGGGATAAGCGATCCAATTGATATGTCCATGAAAGAGCGGTTTGCAGCCAAGTATACCGGACAAAGATTTTCATTCGGTTATCCCGCTTGCCCCAATCTCGAAGACCAGGAGAAGCTTTTCCGCCTCCTTCAGCCAAGTGACATTGGTGTTGAATTGACCGAGGGATGCATGATGGAGCCAGAGGCTTCCGTTTCTGCGATCGTCTTCGCTCATCCGGAAGCACGATACTTCAATGTCGATCGTTAAATGCATGGATAAGGCAGCGGTATTTTTTTCCGCTGCCTTATTGCGCATGAAACCCCTCCGTTAGTACATCTTAAGGGTCAAGAGGAAGGGGAGCGAACGATGAAGAATCTGCTTGGTTTTTTTGTTTCGGTGGTATGTTTTTTTATTATATGTATGCTTTTGCCTGGTTCAGGGGCGCATGTCCATGCATATGTCCCCGAAGAGATGACCCCGCTCGTTAAAAGTAAACAAAACCAGAAAATCGCTTATTTAACTTTTGATGATGGACCTTCATTGAATACGATGGATATCTTGGATATCTTGGATCGTTATCATATTAAGGCCACATTTTTCGTGATGGGCAATGAAGAACCATATGCAAAAAAAGGATACGAGGAAATGAAATCCCGAGGACATGCGATTGCCCTGCATTCCTATACACATGATTATTCAATCGTCTATAAGTCGCCAGAAAGCTTCTTCCAGGATTTGAATCGACTTGAAGCAAAGCTGCACAAGGAGTTCGGCATAAAAAGCCGTATTGTCCGCCTGCCTGGCGGCTCGAATAACCTTCTGCGGCACCAGGCTGCAACAAGGCCCATCATAAATGGAATCCTGCAACAATTATCGGAAAAAGGATATATATATGTCGATTGGAATATCGATTCGACGGATGGCATCAGTCCATCGATAAGTGAACAGCAAATTATTTCTTCAGTACAAAAAGGGACGAAAGGTCAAAAGCATGTTAATATCTTATTGCATGACATCAATAGTATGAAAAATACCGTGAAGGCATTGCCGGATATAATCGAATACCTTAAAAAAGAAGGCTATTCCTTTGATACGATTGATGAGACAACCCCGAAAATACAATTTAAATGATGAACACTTGGTTCATATATAGTAAATTAGGGATGGGGTTAAGAGATTTTATTGCGAAAGGATTTATCGTTTTTATGATGCCATCATTGTTTTTATCACATGGTACACCGTTATTGGCTTTGGAAAAGAATAGCTACACCGCTTTTTTGAAGGATTATATGAAGGCTATGAATAAACCTGCTGCGATCGTTATTTTGTCTGCACATTGGGAAAGTGGAGAGCAGATGATTTCGGCAGTGAGGAAGCATCAGGTCATTTACGATTTTGTTGGTTTTTCCGAAGAAATATTCAAAATAACATATCCTGCTCCAGGGTGTTTGGAACTGTCCGATCGGATATTGACCTTATTGTCGAGGATAGATATATGGGGGGAACTTGATGATAGGCGCCCTTTGGATCATGGGGCATGGGGTCTGCTGCACATCATGTATCCGGAAGCCGATATTCCGGTCGTATCGTTATCCATCAATCCTGAACTTCCATTAAATAAGCAATATGATATCGGAAAAGCTTTGGGGGAACTGAAAGAGGAAAATGTCCTTATCATCGGAAGCGGTGGTATCGTACATAATTTTTCCCATATTCAGAAGGATATGAATGTAGCGGAGGGCTGGGCCATCAATTTTGAGAACTGGGTCGAAGGGAAAATCAGGAATTGGGATTTGGAAGCTCTGTTTAATTATGAACAGAAAGCCCCGTATAGCCTGGATGCGGTGCCTACCAAAGAGCATTACATACCTTTGATCATCGCAATGGGGGCAGGAAATGAGCATAAAAAGGCGGCTCTGCTGCATAGGAGCTTTCAATACGGAAATTTGAGTTTAACAGCTTGGAAGTTTGATTGATTATAGTGGTTTTTCGCCTAGTAATATATACCCGCCAACGATCAAATATACAAAAATACATAAATCTTTTTTTAGCGAAAAAAGATTTAAATGAGCAAAAAAGTCAATTAAAGGCGCATATTGGCGAATTAAACAGAAATATAGTATCAAAAAGGTTGCATAAAGTCGTTTAACCTTTGGATATTTCGACAAAAACATGTTAATATAACATCTGAAAACGTTTTATCCTTTAAAATTTTATTATTCATTGACCAAAGTTATTTAATTATCATTTCATATATTTGGGGAATAGTTAGAAGATAGAAATTTGGGGATGGATAAAACGAATTGAAAAAAACTATGAGAGAAATTTGGGGGTTTACAAAAATGACCATCAAGGATGCTAAGGCATACGACCCATGGAAAGCTTTTTCAGGTCCAAACCTTGGGTATGTCATGGAGCAATACGATCTATTTCAAGCCAATCCGGAAGAAGTAGATCCGGAGCTGAAAAACTTTTTTGAAGTATCAGGTCCTCCTTCATTCGATGTATCAGCAGAAACAACAATCGGAAGTGCACCAATCGCACAAGCTGGAGAAGTTCTTCCAATGAAGAAAATTATGTCTGCAGTGAAGCTAGCGGAAAACATCCGCGCTTACGGACATCTTGCTGCAAACATTTATCCTTTAAAAGAAGAAGCACTGGATACAGAACAAATTCACTTTGAAAAATACGGCTTAACTGCAGATGATTTAAGAAAGATACCGGCTGACCTTATTTGTCCAGAATCACCAAAGGACGTAAAAGACGGTTACGAAGCCGTACAATACTTAAAACAACTTTATACTAAAACGATAGCCTTTGAATTTCACCATGTTAATGACTTGGAAGAAAAGCAATGGCTTACAGATATGGTCGAATCCGGAAGCATGTTCCCGGAAGTGACTAAAGAGAAAAAAGAACTGTTACTGAAGCGGCTGAATGAGGTGGAAGGGTTTGAAAAATTCCTTCACCGCACATACGTTGGGCAAAAACGTTTCTCTATAGAAGGACTAGATATACTAGTGCCGATTTTAGATGAAATGATTTCACAGACGGTTCAAAATGGAACGGGCAATGTAAATATAGCCATGGCTCACCGCGGACGCTTGAATGTGCTCGCACACGTCCTAGGAAAGCCATATGAAGTCATCTTCTCGGAATTCCAACATTCGCCTAATAAAGATTTGGTTCCTTCTGAAGGTTCTACAGGGATTAACAATGGGTGGACAGGTGATGTTAAGTACCATTTAGGTCTTGATAAGCAGATCACCAAAGCCAACATACAAAAAGCAAGGATCACTCTTGCCAATAACCCAAGCCACTTGGAAGTAGTCGGTCCAATCGTGGAAGGGTATTCCCGTGCGGCACAAGAAGACCGTTCGGCGAAGGGATTCCCAGTACAGGACATTTCCAAATCGCTGGCAATCCTGATTCATGGTGATGCAGCGTTCCCTGGTGAGGGAATTGTACCAGAAACATTCAACTTAAGCCGTTTACGCGGTTATCAAGTTGGCGGCGCCATCCATATCATCGCCAATAACATGATTGGTTTTACAACGGAAAGTGAAGATTCGCGTTCAACTAAATATGCCAGTGATTTGGCTAAAGGCTTTGAAGTGCCGATCGTGCATGTGAATGCAGATGATCCTGAAGCATGTATGGCTGCCGTTAACCTTGCCAACCAATACCGCGAGAAATATAAAAAAGATTTCTTGATCGATTTGATTGGTTACAGACGTTTCGGCCATAACGAAATGGATGAGCCACTGGTGACTCAACCTGAAATGTATGCCTTGATCCATAAGCATCAAACGGTTAAAGACCTTTATAGCAATAAGTTGGTTCACTCTGGTGAGTTCACGGAAGAAGAAGTGAAAGCTATCGCTGAGCAGGTGGATACAAGACTTGCTGACGCCTATGCGAAAATTTCCGGAAACAAACCGGAAGCTTCCAAAGAGTGTAACCCTCCTGGCATTATCGAAAAAGGACTTCCGACGATCGAAACCGGTGTTCCGAAGCAAGAACTGGTTTCCATAAACGAAGAACTTGTTCAGTGGCCGGAAGGATTCACACCTAATAAAAAACTAGGAAAGATTTTATCACGCCGCTTGGATTCCTTTGCTGCTGAAGGTAAAATCGATTGGGCTCATGCCGAGACGCTGGCTTTTGCGACCATTTTGAATGACGGTACGCCAATTCGTTTGACAGGACAAGATTCAGAGCGCGGAACATTCGCACAGCGTAATATCATGTTACATGACAGTGTGAATGGAAAGACTTATTCACCACTTCACACACTTGAAACGGCCAAAGCTTCTTTCGCTGTTCATAACAGCCCGCTTACTGAAACGGCCGTTCTGGCTTATGAATATGGGTATAATGTATTCGCACCTGAAGCACTTGTACTATGGGAAGGCCAATTTGGAGATTTCGCCAATACTGCACAAGTCATCTTTGATCAATTCATCGCTGCCGGCCGTGCAAAATGGGGTCAAAAATCAGGACTTGTCATGCTGCTTCCGCACGGATATGAAGGACAGGGACCAGAGCACTCAAGTGCACGCCTTGAACGTTTCCTTCAATTGGCGGCTGAGAATAACTGGACCGTTGCCAATTTAAGTTCGGCAGCCCAATACTTCCATATCCTTAGAAGACAGGCCAAGATTTTGGATCAAGAGCAAGTACGCCCGCTTGTCATCATGACACCGAAGAGCATGCTTCGTAATCAAGTGATGGCTTCCGCAGCTGCAGAATTCAGCGAAGGCTCGTTTGAATCGTTCGTAGAAACGAAGACATTAGGCAAAAAACCTAAATCGGTTGAACGCATTGTCTTCGCATCAGGTAAGTTGGCGGTTGAACTTCGTGAAAAAGCGGCAGCTGAAAAAAATACGGATTGGCTGCAAATCATCAGTATCGAAGAGATTTATCCATTCCCGTTCACTGGTGTTCAAGAAGCATTGAAAAAATATACGAATCTTAAAGAAATCTTCTGGGCTCAAGAAGAACCAAAAAATATGGGAGCTTGGACATTTGTCGAACCACGCCTTAATGCAGCGGCACCTCGTAACCTTTCCGTAACATATATAGGAAGGAAGCGCAGATCAAGCCCGGCTGAGGGAGATCCACTTGTCCATAAAAATGAACAACAACGGATTATGACTCAAGCAATTACACGCAATAATGAGGGGGAGAAATAAAATGGCTGAAGTAAAAGTACCTGAATTAGCAGAATCAATTTCTGAAGGATCTATTGCGCAATGGTTAAAACAACCCGGTGACCATGTTGAAAAAGGAGAATATGTCCTTGAACTGGAAACGGATAAAGTAAACGTAGAAATCATTTCAGATTATACGGGTACACTTTCTGAACATTTAGCAGAAGAAGGCGACACTGTCCAAGTTGGACAAGCGATCGCCATCGTCGATGAGAATGGATCAGCTGCAGCAGCTCCGAAGGCGGAAGCTCCAAAAGCAGAAGAAGCTAAGGAAGCTAAAGCCGAGCCAGCCAAAAAGGAACAAGCCGCTCCTGCTCAAGAGGCTCCGAAAGCAGAAACGAAGGAAGCAACATCCACTCAACAAGTTATTGCTTCACCAGCTGCAAGGAAATTGGCTCGTGAAAAAGGGATTGACTTGACTCAAGTGCCTGTAGCCGACCCGCTAGGCCGTGTACGTGTACAAGATGTAGAAGCTGCAAGCAATGCACCAGCAGCACCTACAGCACCGGCAGCGGCAACAAATACAGCGCCAGCAGCTAAACAACCAGCAGCACCTGTTGAAGTGAATGATGACCGTATTGAAGTGGTTAAGATGACTCGCCGTCGTCAAACCATTGCCAAGCGTCTAGTTCAAGTACAATCCGAAGCAGCCATGCTTACAACTTTTAACGAAGTCGACCTTTCTGCAGTAATGGAATTGCGCAGCCGCCATAAGGATTCTTTCGTGAAAGCGAATGATGTTAAACTTGGCTTCATGTCATTCTTCACTAAAGCAGTCATTGGCGCCTTGAAAAAATATCCGCTATTGAATGCAGAAATCAAAGGCGACCATATCCTGAAAAAGAACTTTTACGATATCGGTGTAGCTGTATCGACTGATGAAGGTTTAGTCGTTCCCGTTGTTAGGGATGCAGACCGCAAAAGCTTTGCTGAAATCGAAAAGAACATTTCGGATTTGGCTGTTAAAGCGCGTAACAATAAACTGGGTCTTTCTGATTTATCAGGTGGGACTTTTACCATCACAAATGGCGGGACTTTCGGTTCCCTATTATCAACACCGATCTTGAATGCCCCTCAAGTCGGGATTTTAGGAATGCATACAATTAAAACGCGTCCTATCGCTGTTGGAGAGCAAATCGAAAACAGACCGATGATGTACCTAGCATTATCTTACGATCACCGTATCGTTGACGGTAAAGAAGCAGTCGGCTTCTTAGTGGCCATCAAAGATATGCTTGAAGATCCTGAGCAACTTTTACTTCAAGGATAATAAATGAAATTATGTAAAAAACCTCTGTCAATATGACAGAGGTTTTTTCGCGAAAAAAAATAACTATATATTTTCATAGGTAAGAAATATGCATGCGTGGTTTATAACAATAACATGAAGGTTTGTGGATGATTTTAGTGTATAGTTGAATGAAATTGAATAATTTTAAACGTTTTTGATTGATTCTTTAAACGTTTTCATATATGATGATGGTATTAAAGCGAGGTGGATGGAATGTTAACGACTGAAAGACATGAATTCATCATATCAATTCTAAAAAACCAAGGAACGGTAAAGCTTCAGGAACTTGTCGATCAGCTGCACGCATCGGAGTCGACGATTCGAAGGGATCTAGTGCAGCTAGAAGAAATGAAGTTGTTGAAACGTGTGCATGGCGGGGCCTCCTTGCTACAAAGAAAGGGCCTTGAACCGACAACGGTGGAAAAGCAAAATAAAGCAACGGCTGAAAAGCGGCTAATTGCAAATCGGGCGTCCTCTTTCATCGAGAAAAATGATTGCATTTACCTTGATGCAGGTACGACAACGGCAGAAATGATTCCCTTTTTAAAAGAGAAGAATGTTACGGTCATGACAAATGGCCTTATGCATATTCCAAAACTGATCGAGCTGCAAATCAAAACCGTCCTAGTGGGCGGCACAATAAAATTTTCGACAAATGCAGTTATCGGAAGCAATGCTGGACAATTTTTGAATGAATACAGATTTGATAAATGTTTCTTGGGAATGAACGGCATCCATCAAGAGATGGGTTTCACAACCCCGGATCCGGAAGAAGCCCAATTGAAGAAGCTGGCAATCAGTCTCTCTAATGAAACGTATGTGCTTTGTGACAGCTCTAAGCTGAATGAGGCGACGTTTGCAAAGGTTGCTGATGTAAGCGATGCCATCATCATAACGGATGGGAATGATGAAGAGGCTGTTGCTCAACTGCAAAAAAATCCAAAGGTAAAGGTTGTGACCATTAAATGATTTATACAGTTACGCTCAATCCATCCATTGATTATTTGGTAGAGGTGGAAAACTTTCAAATAGGGAATGTGAATCGGACTTCTTATGATGCGAAATTCCCCGGGGGGAAAGGGATCAATGTTTCGCGTGTTCTTAAAAGGCTTGGAAATGTTACGACGGCCTTAGGCTTCATCGGCGGTCAAACGGGTGAGTTCATCAAACGATTTTTAAAGCAAGAAGAGATTTATACGGATTTTACGGAGATTGCGGGAGATACGAGAATTAACATTAAATTGAAAACGGGAGTCGAGACTGAAATAAATAGTCAGGGGCCCATCATTTCAAAAGGGAATTACCGGCAATTATTCAGCCAGATCGAGCAGTTGAAAAATGATGATATCCTCATTTTGTCTGGCAGCATTCCTTCAAGCGTCCCTGCCGAGGTATATGAAGCAATGGCAGAGACTTGTTCTGCTAACGCCATTAAAGTGGTGGTGGATACAAGCGGCAAGGAATTACTGAATGTCCTTCCTCATCGGCCCTTTTTAATCAAACCCAATCATCATGAACTGGGCGAGCTATTTGGTACAGAAATCAGAACAGTTGCCGATGCCGTTGAGTATGGGAATAGATTGGTGGAAGAAGGGGCCCAGAACGTGATCGTTTCCATGGCGGGAGCGGGTGCGGTGCTTTGCTCGAACGGACAGTGCTACTCGGCAAATGTGCCAAAGGGAAAAGTCATCAACTCGGTAGGTGCCGGTGACTCCATGGTGGCAGGGTTCATTGGAACCTATGAAAAGACCAGTGATCTATTAGCTGCCTTTCGCTTCAGTCTTGCGGCAGGAAGCGCTACTGCCTTTTCATCCGATCTAGGTACATTGGATAAAATTGAGGAATTATTGCCGCAAATCGATATCAAACAACTAACAGGAGGCTGACTCTATGAAAATCACGGACTTGTTAAAATTGGATACAATCATCATCGATCTTCAAAGTGCTACAAAGCAAGCTGTCATTGATGAATTGTCAGGGAAGCTAGCCGAGGCTGACCGATTGAATGATGTGGAGGCATTCAAAGCCGCCATCCTAAAACGTGAAGAACAAAGCACGACAGGAATTGGAGAAGGAATTGCGATCCCTCACGCTAAAACGAGCGCCGTGAAGATACCTGCCATCTGTTTCGGTAGATCTATGAACGGTGTCGATTACGAATCGCTTGATGGCATGCCTGCACATTTGTTCTTTATGATAGCAGCAAGCGACGGAGCGAATGCGGATCACTTGGAAACCTTATCACGCCTTTCTTCCTTATTGATGGATGAACAGTTCAGAGCCCGCTTGATCTCCGCATCCTCTGGTGAGGAGATCATTGAAATCATCAACCATAAAGAAATGGAAGCCGATGCAGAAGAAGAGGAAGAGCTGCATTCGAGCAATAGTGAAAGCGGTCCAAAAAACGGCAAGGTCCTCGCTGTTACAGCGTGCCCGACAGGGATTGCCCATACCTATATGGCAGCCGATGCGCTCAAGGCGAAAGCGAAGGAATTGGGTATCGACTTCAAAGTGGAAACAAATGGCTCAACAGGAATCAAGAATGCTTTGACCGCTGCAGAAATTGCAGAGGCGGATGCGATCATCGTAGCCGCTGATAAACAGGTGGAGATGGATCGTTTTAATGGGAAGCATGTGATAATCGTTCCGGTTGCCCAAGGAATCCGGAAGACCGAAGAACTGTTGACTAGAGCCGTGAAACAGGATGCGCCTGTTTACAAAGGAACTGGCCATGATAAAAGAGACGAAGCGGACTCAACTAAAAGCGGTCTGGGCATTTACAAACACTTAATGAATGGGGTAAGTAATATGCTCCCATTTGTAGTAGGTGGCGGTATCTTGGTTGCGCTTTCTTTCTTTTTTGGAATCGAGGCCGCTGATCCGACAAATCCGGAGTATAATCCGATTGCCAAAGCATTGAGCGATATCGGAGGGGGAACGAGCGGTGCCTTCTTCCTGCTTGTTCCTGTACTTGCCGGCTTCATCGCTTCCAGTATTGCCGATCGACCAGGCTTTGCCCCTGGTATGGTTGGGGGGCTATTGGCTGCACAGGCCCATGCCGGTTTTCTTGGCGGACTGATTGCCGGTTTCCTTGCTGGTTATGTCGTCTTGCTATTGAAGAAATTGTTTTCAAAGTTACCTCATACCCTTGAGGGAATAAAGCCTGTACTGCTTTATCCTGTTTTTGGGATGTTAATTACCGGATTGATCATGATTTTTCTCATCAATGAACCAGTGACGGCCATTAATCAAGGCTTGACCAATTGGCTCCAAGGATTATCTGGCACGAATGCAATATTCCTTGGGTTGATCCTTGGGGGCATGATGGCAGTGGATATGGGCGGCCCCCTTAATAAAGCGGCTTTCACTTTTGGCATTGCGGCTATCGAAGCTTCAAGTTTTGGACCGCATGCCGCAGTAATGGCCGGCGGAATGGTCCCGCCACTCGGAATTGCTTTGGCGACAACGTTCTTCAAAAGCAAATTCAGTGAAATGGAACGGAAATCAGGCTTTACCAACTACTTTATGGGCGCTTCATTCATTACAGAAGGAGCGATCCCTTTTGCGGCAGCGGATCCACTGCGCGTCATCGTCAGCAGTGTAATCGGTTCAGCGACTGCGGGGGCACTGTCAATGGCTTTTCATGTAACACTGCCTGCACCCCATGGAGGAATATTCGTCGTTCCGCTTGTTAATCATCCATTTCTCTATTTGCTGGCCATATTAATAGGCTCTCTCATCACTGCTTTACTTTTGGGTGTATGGAAAAAGAAACAGCTATGAATAAAAAGGGCGGGTCCAATTAAATTGGACCCGTCTTTTGGATGTTAAAAAGCTTTTGTTATTTCATCGCGCTAGGCATATTTATAAAGTCCTTGCTTTTCTTACATGGGCATTCCGAGGATAACTTCTTTCATGTCTGCCTGCCAGCCATTCAAGAAAGCTTAACATACAGTGTTTTCTTCACACCCCTTTCTTTAATGAAAAAAGACTTGCTAACACAAATCGTATATATGAATACGATTACTGACCAAATGAAATTCCCGGTAAAAGGGGGGTGATTATTGTAGAATGAAAGAATACAACTTATCATTCCAAATCCAAAAGAGTATAAAATCATTAACCAAAATCCCCATTTTCTTAAGCTCATATAACCATATATGACGATCAGTGAAAATATCGCCAATGTGATCCTGAATAATCGTTCCGGGAAGAGAGGTAAACCGAATCGCTCCGCCACACTAACATCATTAGCATTTGCATCGAAGAATAGTGCCGTGGCAATCAATACAACCGCGCCAAACAAATAAAAATAGCTGATCAACGTTACGCCTAAAGGTCTTTTCATGTATTCACCTGCTTTATATTTGTTCGAAGGATTCCACGGAATCTGATTGTCTTATGAAAATCCTCACACCATTATGGATTTTTCTTGGGTCCGGATTGGACACCAACATTATTTCCATTCCAAAATTTCGATCCGGTTTCCGAAGGGATCTGCTACATAAATGCGGTCTGCTCCAGGTAGCCTCTCATCTTCAATAAACGATATATCGTTTTGGTTTAAATGCTGTTTCAGTCCTGAAAGATTTTCAATTTCAAGCGCTGGATGGGCCTTTCGGGCAGGAATGAATGGTTCCTCTATCCCGATATGTATGTTGACCGAACCCGCTTCGAACCATACTCCCCCGTTCACTTTAAGGCTCGCGGGCTTTTCGACTTCCCTCAGCTTTAGAATGCCATGATAAAACTTCCTTGATATGTCCTCGCTGCCCTTGGGGGATGCTAATTGGAAATGATCGATCGATTTAAATTGGAATTCCATTATTCTACACTCTCCTTATTCATTATATTTCCAATTTTAAAACGAAAACTACAATAAGGAAAGCTTAATTAATCTATCGGAATCGATAAGCAGGCTTTATCGCCTAATCGAAGACAAAGGCATAAGTTTTACGCTACTGGGTATAGAAATAAAAAGAAAAAAAGGAGGGAACGTGAATGCTGAAGAAATATACGTTAAAAACGACAAAAAGGGATGATATGATCGATGTTTCAAACGATGTGCAGGCTTTCATTTCTGAATGCGGGATTCAAGAGGGCATAGCGCTCATTTATTGCCCGCATACGACGGCTGGAATCACGATCAACGAGAATGCCGATCCGGATGTCAAGAAGGATATGCTTAGAAGGTTGGACGAGCAATATCCTTGGGATCATACACTGGACTTACATATGGAAGGAAATACGGCGGCACATTTGAAATCAAGTACGGTCGGTTCTTCACAGCAGGTGATCATTCATGGAGGGAATTTGATTCTTGGTACATGGCAGGGTGTGTTTTTTTGTGAATTCGACGGACCGAGAGATAGACACTATTTCATTAAATTGGATGTTGACAGGTGAATTGGGAAAATGGAGGATAAAAAATGGAAGATGTTCGAATCGTGGGTAAAAGAGTTAGTTTACGAAATGTGAAGGAAGCCGATTTCAAATGCTTATGGAGCTTGAAATATGGGGAAGTTAGCCCGGAATGGAAGAAGTGGGATGCACCGTATTTTCCTTTGGAGCTCGTTGATTTCACTACGTTTATCGACAAAGAAACGAAGATGAAAGCGTTCGATGAAAAAATAGGGGCTTATTCAGAGCTTCTGCTTGAAATCGATGATCAAATAATAGGTTCCATTGTTTATTACTGGGAACACCAACCTTCACGTTGGCTTGAAATCGGAATTACGATTTTTGATCCAACGTATTGGAATGGAGGCTATGGAACGGAAGCGTTGATTCTGTACATAAGCTACTTGTTTGAAAATATTGAGATCGAAAGGGTTGGGCTGACCACCTGGTCAGGCAATCCGCGTATGATGGCTGTTGGGGAAAAGGCAGGTATGCAAATTGAAGGCAGGATGAGAAAATGCCGTTATCATGATGGCGTTTACTATGATTCAATCAGAATGGGACTATTACGTGAAGAATGGGAATCAAATAAGTCCGTGTAATTTTTTCCTTGATTTCCTTGGAAAAAATTTAGCGCTGTTTTCTCTTATATGGTCTGTTATCCTTGGTAGATGCTTAACAAGGAGGTTACAAGATGAAATTATCAGCAATAATAGCCGTGATAATGACTCTAAGCGTCATCGCTATAGGAATCGTTTTTCCTAAAGGAACGACCAGTAAAGCTTCTGATGGAGCAACCAAGCATGTCATCAAACAAGGCGAATCGATATGGGACATTGCCAAGCAGTATGGTGTACCGATCGCGAAGTTGAAAGAAGCCAATCATAATGTCAACAATGTTGCCGAACCTGGTAAAAAATTGATCATTCCACATGTAATGAGTGAAAAAGATAAAGAATTATTAGCAAGGCTTGTGCATGCAGAAGCCAAAGGGGAACCGTACAGAGGTAAGGTGGAAGTCGCAGGTGTAGTATTGAATCGTTTGGACAGTGATGAATTTCCCGATACTGTAAGGGAAGTGATTTACCAAAAAAATCAGTTCTCTCCTGTCGGTGATGGCAGTATCAACCGACCTGCCGGAAAAGACGCCAAGAAGGCCGTTAATGAAGCGTTGGCCATTCATGGCTACACAAATGATGCCTTGTATTTTTGGAATCCAAGCATCTCGGACAGCAAATGGATGAAAAAATTGGAGGTCATCAAAGTCATCGGCGGCCATCATTTTGCCATTTAAAAGAATTGACCTTGAGTAAACCGGCTCAACCCATCATGGGAGGCCGGTTTTTTATTGCCATGAAGCATGTTACTCGATAGTAGCCCACATCTCGCGTGGGTTCAGTTCATAAATGCCGTTTTCCCTATACATGATGCTGCCGATGATGAACTCACGTCTTATCGTTGCGTGATCATCATGAAAGGAGTGAATGAACGCATTCAGTTCTTTTTCCTTATATTTACGGCCGCTTTCCAAGAGGCTTGCCATATGATAAAGAACGATCAATTTCTTTTTCCTCTGGGCTGGGATGGTTTTTAATCGGCTATCTGCTGTTAGGAAATTTTCAAGGATCTTTTTATGATCTCCTGACAGTTTTTTATTGTCCATTTTATTGGATTCCCCCTCATAAGAAATCATTTCAGGTAATGCTCGTGAATAATGCTGAAGCACATCATCATTCAAATAATAATATACCGAATTTTTTTCCCGCCGATCTCTCACTAAATTGACCTCTTTCAATTTCGTCAAATGGTGTGAAATGGTAGGGGCTGTCAGGTTCAAGATGCCTGCAAGTGCCTGACCGCGTTTTGGACCATTTGCGAGAATGGATATAATCCGTATCCTCGTCACATCCCCCATTGTTTTATGGAATGCGACCAATTTTTCAATTTGCACATGGATTCCTCCTGATTAGATTATTGTCTAATTAGATACTAATCTAATCAGTTTTCGATTTCAAGTTAATATTCACTTTTCTACATGGCTTTTACTTAACTGATGTATAATAAAGATATGAAAAATGTTAATGGAAGAGTTAGGAGCTGTAACATGGCCAATACACATGTGTATACAAGAAAAGAAGAAGTGGTCAATGCGATAACTCATGGAATCGGTGCGTTATTAAGCATTGCCGCCCTAGTGTTCTTGATCATTTTCTCTGTTCAGGAAGGACCGGCTTGGCATGTCGTCGTTTCAGTCATCTATGGCGTCTCCATGCTTATTTTATATATTTCATCTACTTTGGTTCATAGCTTTCCGGAGGGGAAAACAAAAGATATCTTTGAAATCTTCGATCATTCAGCGATTTACCTATTCATTGCAGGAACATACACACCCATCATGCTGATTGTGGTTCAAGGATCCCTAGGTTGGACGTTGCTGGGAATCATTTGGGGAGTCGCAATCATCGGCGTCGTCTTCAAGGCATTCTATGTGAAAAAGTTCTTATTCCTTTCAACGATCCTTTATATCGCCATGGGATGGATGATCGTTATTGTATGGGGCCCTCTTACTGCAACGATGCCTTCTGCCGGCATCCAGTTGCTGATTGCAGGGGGACTGCTTTATACGTTTGGCGCGATCTTCTATGTATGGCGCGTTTTTCCCTTCCACCACGCCGTTTGGCATGTATTCGTTCTTGGGGGCTCGGTCACACACTTTTTTGCTGTATTGTTTTATATCCTTCCACTATGAGTCATTCTGACTTTCCTTTAATTTGGCCTACCTTCGGAAATCTAAAAGGTTTTTGGTTTTAAAAGACTTCTTTTAGGAAATAGATAAGGTATACAACTTGCTAAGGAGGAATTGACAATGAAAAAACAATTGAAAGTATTATCAGTCCCGTTTGCGGCCATGCTAGTTTTGGCTGGGTGTGGGGAAGACAAGGACGAAGTGAAAAATCCACCGGTGCAGGAAAATGAAAACCAAGCAGACACGAATACTGAAACGGGAACGGATAATAATAATGAAAAGCTACCATTCACATTCAAGGATTTCCAATTGGAAGTCGACTATCCAGGCAATGATAACGACTATGAAGCGGAATATGATACTACAGGGGCCCAAACGGAAGCTTCAATTGAAGATGAAGCGAACAAACACAAAGTTCTTGGTGATGAAGCCATGAAAGAGTTGACTCCTATGTTAGAAAAATTGACCTTCACGAAAGATTCCACAGATGAAGAAGTCATTCAAGAAGTGACTAAAGTGTTTAATGTGAAGGATGGCTATGAAGAGTTGGATTTAGAGGTCGTTTTTGATGATGGCACGAAAAAAGAGTATAAAGCGAATAATAAATAACAGGAAGAAAACCTAATAAAACCTATCCTTCATAAATGTGAATGCTTGCTTATATTTCCTCAATGGTTGTCAAAATGCCTACCGTATAGTAGAATGGGTACGGTTAGCAAAGGGGATCATATATAATTGCAAATTTCGGACTTATGGGGATAGGGCCGCAATGGACACTAAAAAAAAGATTCTTATCTAAGAGTCTTTTTTTTTTTTTTGAGGTTACGGTAAAAAAAGAAGGAAGGGTACCGATAAACGGCCCCTTCCTTCTTGCTTTGCCCCGATTTGATCTCAACGGGAAAGTGTCGCATTGTTTTTTGGAAGCATGTTGGCCGACGCTAACCTGGAACGAATCGTAATTCCAAGCCAAGATGCAAGGAAAGCCTTCAGGACCCCGACAATGATGAATGGAGCAAAACCGCTGGCAAATGCCACTGTCCAAGATAGCGAACTCATATACTTCAACCAAACCGTTCCGATTATCAAAGTAAGGATCATTCCGATTATATTTGCAAGGAAGGCCATTGGTACAGTGAAGCGGGTTTTTTCCAATATTAGGCCAGTTATATAAACTGTAGGAATATAGGATAATAAATAACCGCCAGTTGGACCGAATATTTTGGCTAGACCGCCGGACATTTCGGCGAAGACCGGCACTCCTGCCGCTCCAATGAATAAATATAGCAATACGGAAGAAGTTCCGTAACGCGACCCAAGGATGGTCGCTGCCAGTCCCACAGCCAGTGTCTGGCCTGTAATTGGTACCAATGGAAGAGGGATCGTAATTTGTGCGAGGATCCCGATAAGTGCTGCAAACAAAGCTGTAACCATCATCATTCTTAACTTCTCATGACTTTCCTTCATCGTGCTTCCCCCTATTGTAAACCTATTGATTTTAAAGTTAACATATATAGAATTTTAATATGTTCCGCAAGCACTGTCAATAACAATATGCATCGTGGAACCTCAGGCAAGCAGAAAATGCTCAACTAGTCCGGAAATAGCTTGGAAAAATATCTCCAAGCTCCTTTTGTGATTGAAATTCTTATGTAGGCCAACGAAATCGCAGCAGTGGAGGTGCATAAGCTTCGGGAGTACCGTTCAACAGGGCAGTATGATAGATGTCAAATACTAAGTAAATGCAAGGTATTTTCTAGTTTAGTAGAACGACCCTTCTTTTCTCCAACCCATGAATCCGTGTTTTCAACTGGTTCATGCTCCACCATTAGATGTAATCTATTCATGTTTTGAACTTCATTTTCAAAAAAGGAAACAACAAGCTGTTGAGGAAGGTAATCTTCATCGATGCTATAGCTTGTCTTCAAAAGAAATGGCAGTCATCGGAATAAAGGGGATTTCCATTATTTCCCCTGAAATAAATACACCAAATGCTTGCGACTGTCGGGTCGATGAATCTTTTATAAAACCTGGAGTAACGAAAAATGGATGAAATCTTCTAAAGGTGGGAGAAAAATGAAACTTTTTTGATCTGTTGTCCGTATTAAAGGTATGCAAAATAATTGGAGGGGATTATAAAATAGAACATATTCATGAATAGGTAGCAAACTGTCATTCAGGAACGGAAAAGCGGCCTGGAAAATCAAATTTAAAGGATGAAAAAGATGGAGTTATTTGGAGTTCCATTAGAGACAATCTATTTATATGGGTTAATTATATTCGGGGGGCTAACATTCTTATTTATTTTGTTTAATGATATATTCTCTGGTCTCGAATTGCCCGATATATTTAATCCGACACTCATTTTCAGTTTTTTAACGGTCTTTTTTGCAAGTGGTTTTTTGCTTGAATCGGTTACAGGACTGAATAGTGTGATGATTGCCGTGATTTCCCTGCTAATTTCACTTTCGATCGTCACCCTGTTGAACGTATTTGTGTTGATTCCCATTTCATCAGCGGAGGAAAGCTTAACCTTTCATGACAACGATTTGAGAGGCAGGGTCGGCAGGGTCCTGACATCAGTCCCCGTTAATGGATTTGGGGAGGTATTGATCGAAAGCATCAGTGGAAGCATTGCGAAGACTGCGGCCAGTTATAAGAATGAAGAAATTGTTTCGGATACAAAAGTCTTGATCATCGAAGTGAAAAACGGGGTAATCTATGTTATGCCCCACGAGAATGAATAACGGGTAGGAGGTCTTTTATGTTTAGTTTAATTTGGATTGTTGTTGCCATTGTGGCATTTTTATTGATCGCACTTATTGCTGTTTTTGTGACGAAATACCGTACTGCCGGCCCTGATGAGGCATTGATTGTGACCGGAAGCTATTTGGGAAGCAAAAATGTTCATGTTGACGAATCGGGAAATAAAATAAAGATTGTCCGCGGCGGGGGTGCTTTCGTGCTGCCTGTGTTCCAGCAAGCGGAACCATTAAGCTTGCTATCTAGCAAACTTGAGGTCTCGACCCCAGAGGTATATACGGAACAGGGCGTTCCTGTCATGGCGGATGGTGTCTCTATTATCAAGATTGGCGGTTCGATCACGGACATTGCCACAGCGGCTGAACAGTTTCTCGGTAAATCGAAAGATGACCGTGAACAAGAGGCACGCGAGGTGTTGGAGGGTCATCTTCGTTCCATCCTTGGTTCGATGACTGTCGAGGAAATTTATAAAAACCGTGAAAAGTTTTCCCAGGAAGTGCAAAGGGTGGCCTCGCAGGATTTAGCCAAAATGGGGCTCATTATCGTATCGTTCACGATTAAAGATGTCCGCGATAAAAACGGATACCTGGAATCCCTTGGTAAGCCAAGGATCGCCCAAGTGAAGCGGGATGCCGATATCGCTACGGCTGAAGCAGAGAAGGAAACGCGGATCAAGCGGGCCGAAGCATCGAAGGAAGCCCAGCGCGCCGAGCTTGAAAGGGCGACTGAAATAGCCGAAGCCGAAAAAATCAACAAACTGAAGGTAGCGGAATTCAGGCGTGAGCAGGATATTGCCAAAGCCCGTGCTGACCAAGCTTACGATCTGGAAACCGCCCGTTCCAAACAGGATGTAACCGAGCAGGAAATGCAAATCAGGATCATCGAACGGCAAAAGCAAATCGAGCTGGAGGAAAAAGAGATCCTTCGCCGTGAAAAGCAATATGATTCCGAAGTGAAGAAGAAGGCGGATGCCGACCGTTATGCAGTCGAGCAGGCTGCCTCCGCAAATAAAATGAAGCAGATAACGGAAGCGGATGCGGATAAATATAAAATCGAAGCCATGGCACAAGCGGAAGCGGAACGCGTTCGTATGGACGGTCTTGCAAAAGCGGACGCACAAAGGGCACAGGGTACGTCAGAAGCGGAAATCATCCGCTTGAAAGGGGTGGCAGAGGCGGAGGCCAAGCAGAAGATCGCCGAAGCCTTCGAACAGTTCGGTCAGGCTGCCGTCATGGACATGATTCTGAAAATGCTGCCGGAGTACGCCAAACAAGTGGCAAGCCCGCTTAGCAATATCGACAAAATTACTGTCGTGGATACAGGCGGAAGCGGTGCAAGCGGTGGGGCCAATAAAGTGACGGGCTATGCAACGAATTTAATGGCCACATTGCAGGAGTCACTAAAGGCATCTTCAGGCATTGATGTCAAAGACTTGCTTGAGAATTTCTCGGGGAAGCGCAATATATCAGTAGCGGCCATCAAACAAGAAAATCCTGAAGTGAACATGGATATGGTAGCAGGCAAGGAAGAGTAACCGGAGGAAATAAAAAGGTATCGGAGTGAGGATCATTCCGATACCTTTTTATATTGTTTTGGCAAAGAGACGCTAAGGTTATACAAGATGTTGATGCAATCAAGCGTCTTAACAAAATCCGTTACAAGGCTTTCAAGAACATGACAAAAGTGAGAGAACCAGAAGGTGAATTTTTTCGTATGCTGCTGAACTTAAGCTCACTGGAGTTACTGATACTCGAAGCACTAAAGCACTAAAGCAAAACTCTCGGTAATGATACGTAAGACCGTATCTCCAGCTTTGGCCGATCCATAACGATTAACGAAGCTGCTGAATCAAGTAAAACGACATACAGCTATGACATCACAAATTTGGTGGATTTTTATTTGGGGACAAGGAAAAGGGTAATGGTGTTCAAAAGAGAATTAAAAATTTTAACTGGTTCTAGTGTTAAAATTTCAGCCAAACCCACATACATCACCGTATCGCTGTTTAATGTGTTCTCATGCTGTTACTTCATTTTAAATCTTTTGTACAAGTGTGCACAATAGCACTTAATGTAAGAAGAAATTATCTCCTAAGTAATGAATAAGCTCATAGATGTTCAGAAAAGACAAAGATATACAGGTACCCATTTTTTAAAAAGCAATATGATGTCTTTGAAGGAGTGAAGACTATGCCATGGCAACAAAAAATTAATTTTTTAATTGGTCAGCCTGTTGGAATTTCATTAGCAAATGGACAAGGCACATCAGGTGTATTGTGTGGTACATCTGACAATAAGCTTCTTGTCATTGAATATTTGTATCAAGCTCAATTTGCCTTAAAACAATATGATTTTCATATGATTCAGGATATAAATGGATTTCCTCCTTGTCAGAACCCAGAACCGTTATATTAATGAAATGTCCCACTATAGAGTGTAGTATGTGTCAACTCTAACCTTAGTCCTATGAACCAACGGGTGAGTTAGCTGTAGATCGGAGCGGCCTTAAGGCAGCTTTTCTTATGCACCATCGAGGCTGGATAGATCAGCTCTTTTTCTTTATATGGTAAAGGAAAGGAATGGTCAGACAGGCAGGTTATTTTAATACTCCACTGTAAAAGGTTTAGTGGAATAAAGGGTGAAAAGAATGCCATATTTCTCACTTTACTTAAACTAAGGATTCTTTTGTATATTCAAGGACATGAATGCATGCTTTTTTTCATACTCTATTTTTAGAGGTGAGAAAATGGCAAGAGTAGCTTACCGAAGTGCAGACGTTGATTTAATGGCAAGAATGATGAGGGCGGAGGCTGAAGGCGAAGGAAACCAAGGGATGCTATATGTTGGAAATGTGATTGTTAACCGTGTTGTTGCGGACTGTACGGACTTTAATGAATTGAAAACAGTTCGTGATGTCATTTTTCACGTACAGGGAGGCAATTACTCATTTGAAGCTGTTCAAAAAGGTAATGTATTTTATCAAAGACCGAGAGAATCTGAAAGAAGGTTAGCAAGGAGAAATTTGGATTCTTGGAGAGAGCACCCAGCGAAATTTGCTCTTTGGTACTTTAATCCATACGGTCCATGCCCTTCAACCTGGTATAACCAACCCTTTACTGGTCAATTTAAACAACATTGTTTTTATGAACCAGCACCTGGAACATGTGCGAGTGTTTATATCGGCTAGTGAAAGTAGGACCATTAAAAATGGTCCTTTCAGACTGTAGACAAACTCGATGAAAATCGAGTTTGTCTATTTTTATGGCCTGTACAATTTAGACGTTGATTTCCACTCCAGGCACTCGCTTTCC
>NZ_LNNH01000005.1 GCF_001542915.1 Peribacillus simplex
TTCCATTACGAACAGTGGGTTTCCCCATTCGGAAATCTCCGGATCAAAGCTTACTTACAGCTCCCCGAAGCATATCGGTGTTAGTCCCGTCCTTCATCGGATCCTAGTGCCAAGGCATCCACCGTGCGCCCTTTCTAACTTAACCGTTAAAAAAGTCTTACAGATGCTTTGAAAAAATTAATTGCCTTCTATCTATTATCTAGTTTTCAAGGAACAAAGTGGAGAGAATTCATCACATCGTGATGCCTCTACCTTCATTGAATGAATTACTCATTCAAAACTGAACAAAACAAAAGCGCACTCGTATTATCCTTAGAAAGGAGGTGATCC
>NZ_LNNH01000006.1 GCF_001542915.1 Peribacillus simplex
ACTCATTCAAAACTGAACAAAACAAAAGCGCACTCGTATTATCCTTAGAAAGGAGGTGATCCAGCCGCACCTTCCGATACGGCTACCTTGTTACGACTTCACCCCAATCATCTGTCCCACCTTAGGCGGCTGGCTCCATGAAGGTTACCTCACCGACTTCGGGTGTTACAAACTCTCGTGGTGTGACGGGCGGTGTGTACAAGGCCCGGGAACGTATTCACCGCGGCATGCTGATCCGCGATTACTAGCGATTCCGGCTTCATGCAGGCGAGTTGCAGCCTGCAATCCGAACTGAGAATGGCTTTATGGGATTCGCTTACCTTCGCAGGTTTGCAGCCCTTTGTACCATCCATTGTAGCACGTGTGTAGCCCAGGTCATAAGGGGCATGATGATTTGACGTCATCCCCACCTTCCTCCGGTTTGTCACCGGCAGTCACCTTAGAGTGCCCAACTGAATGCTGGCAACTAAGATCAAGGGTTGCGCTCGTTGCGGGACTTAACCCAACATCTCACGACACGAGCTGACGACAACCATGCACCACCTGTCACTCTGTCCCCCGAAGGGGAACGCCCTATCTCTAGGGTTG
>NZ_LNNH01000007.1 GCF_001542915.1 Peribacillus simplex
GATCCCTGAAAGATGATCAGGTTGATAGGTCAGAGGTGGAAGCGTGGCGACATGTGGAGCTGACTGATACTAATAGATCGAGGACTTAACCAACGCTTTAGAAAATGAAAGGCCTTCTTATTATCTAGTTTTGAAGGAACAACGTTCCTCATATGTTTGGTGACGATAGCGAAGAGGTCACACCCGTTCCCATTCCGAACACGGCAGTTAAGCTCTTCAGCGCCGATGGTAGTTGGGGGTCTCCCCCTGTGAGAGTAGGACGCCGCCAAGCCATTTCAAGATCAGCCATCCGGCTGGTCTTTTTTTGCGCCATTATTTGTTCGTTTTTTGGGGAAAAAGGGAAAACAACTGATAATTCGTCCTTCAATTGAAATAAATCGACCCGGACAGCCAATAATTCGGCCTTCGATGAGATAATCCGTCCCAGACAGCCAATAATTCGACCCTTAACCTAATCATGCTATTATTAGTCGGTTTTAGTATTAATTTCTTGCCTTTCCTTGCTCTTTTCTTTATACTAGGAAGAATTTCAATGAACGGAAAGGCAAACAATAAATAGAAAAAGAAAGGGAACGATAGTGTGAGTAAAAAGGGTAAGCTGAAATTTGAAGTTAATGAGGGCGAGACGATCGATGCTTGCCTGGACCGAATGAAAGCGTTAGGTTACTTTCCTGTAAGAAGGACCGAAGAACCGATATTTGCCGAGAGAATGGAGAACGGAAAGGTCCATTATGAGCCAATTGATAGGAAAATTGTATTTGAAGCAAAATTAATTGAGTAAAACCCGAACAATCAATTAGCGTTTTCATAAAATATTCGATTTTAACTTGACATTAAAATAGCCGGACGGTAAGATGAAGGTACATTAATACATCTCATATAATCATGGGGATATGGCCCAAAAGTTTCTACCTGATGACCGTAAATCATCGGACTATGAGAGAAGCATCTGACTAATTCGGAATCTAGCCAAGTCTTTTTGTGTTTTCTTAAAAGGCTTTCTTTTCCGGACGGATTGCTTCCTCAACAATGAGGAAGCAATCCGTCCGGTTTTTTAATTTATATGTGATAGATAATGAGAAGCGTCCATCTGCATATTCGGACGCGACAACTTGAGTGTTGGAGGGAAAGATGATATGAAACCGCAGGTTGGGGTTATTATGGGAAGTGTCTCGGATTGGGAAACGATGAAATACGCTTGTGAATCATTGGAACAGCTTGACATTCCCTATGAAAAAAGAGTCGTTTCCGCCCACAGGACACCGGATTTACTATTTGAATATGCAGAGAGTGCAAATGAGAGAGGCATTAAAGTTATCATTGCCGGGGCAGGCGGGGCAGCGCATCTTCCCGGTATGACAGCCGCCAAAACGATCGTCCCTGTGATAGGCGTCCCGATACAATCGAAGGCATTAAACGGGATGGATTCATTATTATCCATCGTGCAAATGCCTGGCGGTGTACCGGTTGCGACGGTAGCAATCGGAAAAGCCGGCGCAATCAATGCCGGTTTGTTCGCAGCCCAAATGCTCGCGGCCTTCAATCCTGAAATTGCAGGAAGATTGGAAGCTTTAAGAGACGAAACGAAGGAAAAGGTGTTAAGAAGCAGTGAACAACTTAAATAATACAACCATTTTACCGGGACAGACCATTGGGATCATCGGCGGTGGGCAATTAGGCAGGATGATGGCCCTGTCGGCCAAGGCATCGGGATTTAGGATAGCGGTCCTTGAGCCGACTGCAGAAGGTCCATGCGCGCAAGTCGCGGATATTGAAATAATTGGTGCTTATGACGATATAGATGCATTGAAAAGATTGGCGGAGGTCAGTGACGTCATAACTTATGAGTTTGAGAATATCAGTTCAGAGGCGTTGGATTGGTTAAAGCAGCATGCATATCTTCCGCAGGGCTCCGAATTATTGAAGCTGACACAGGATCGCCTTACTGAAAAAAAGGCCATTTCTGATGCAGGGGCATCGGTTGCTCCCTATCAGGAAATACACGATATTTCGGAAATTCACCTTCATATAGAAAAAATAGGGTACCCTAGTGTGTTAAAAACGACCCGGGGCGGTTATGATGGAAAAGGGCAGTTGGTCATTAAGGAAGAAGCCGATATCAAAAAGGCTGAATCCCTGCTCAAAACAGGTGTATGTGTGCTGGAAGCCTGGATTCCTTTCGTAAAAGAAATCTCCATTATCGTGACACGTAAAGGAAATGGTGAGGCAACTCATTTCCCGATAGCGGAAAACATTCATATTGATAACATTCTTCATAAAAGCATAGTTCCGGCCCGTATTAGTCAACAAGCTGAAAGGAAAGCGATCAATGAGGCTTTGCAACTTGTAGAGAACCTTGAATTGATCGGGACATTGGCAGTCGAAATGTTTTTGACCGATCAGGATGAAATCATCATTAATGAATTGGCGCCAAGACCTCATAACTCGGGACATTATACAATGGAAGCTTGTGAGACTTCACAGTTCGAACAGCATATAAGGGCTGTCTGCAATTGGGAGCTTGGAAATACGGCATTATTGAAGCCGGTTGTAATGGTCAACATCCTAGGCGAGCATATCGGGCCTTTACTGGATGAAATCCCGACGCTTTCGGATTGGAAGGTTCACCTTTATGGAAAGAAGGAAGCCAAGCTTAAGCGAAAAATGGGGCATGTGAATATTTTACGTCCGACGATTGAGGAAGCTCTTTTGGAAAGTGATCGAAGCAAAATTTGGAAACAACAGGTTGAAACGGAGGAAGTAAAATGATTGAACGTTATACCCGCCCAGAGATGGGCAACATTTGGACAGAGACGAACCGATTTAACGCGTGGCTGGAAGTCGAGATTTTGGCTTGTGAAGCGTGGTCTGAACTTGGTGTCATTCCGAAAGAAGATGTGAAGCTGCTTCGTGAAAATGCTACATTCGATGTGGAACGCATCAATGAAATTGAAAAGGATACCCGCCATGATGTTGTAGCCTTTACACGTGCTGTTTCTGAAACGTTAGGTGAAGAACGGAAGTGGGTACATTACGGATTGACTTCCACTGATGTAGTCGATACAGCTCTTTCATATGTGATTAAGCAAGCCAATGAGATTCTTGCGAAGGATTTGAACAACTTCGTCGAGATCCTGAAAAATAAAGCAAAAGAACATAAATACACGGTTCAGATGGGGCGTACGCATGGAGTTCATGCCGAACCGACTACTTTCGGTTTGAAGCTGGCATTGTGGTATCAAGAAATGAAACGCAATGTCGAACGCTTCGATGAAGCGAGAAAGAACATCGAGGTTGGGAAAATTTCCGGTGCTGTCGGAACTTATGCAAACATCGATCCGTTTGTAGAAAAATTCGTTTGTGAAAAGCTTGGACTTGAAGCAGCGCCCATTTCGACGCAAACATTACAGCGCGATCGCCATGCACATTATATGAGCACGTTGGCGCTGATTGCGACATCGATTGAAAAGTTCGCAGTCGAAATCCGCGGCTTGCAAAAAAGCGAAACACGTGAAGTGGAAGAGTTCTTTGCAAAAGGGCAAAAAGGATCGTCGGCAATGCCTCATAAACGGAATCCGATCGGTTCTGAAAATATGACGGGGATGGCCCGTGTCATCCGCGGTTATATGATGACAGCTTATGAAAATGTGGCATTATGGCATGAGCGTGATATTTCGCATTCTTCAGCTGAGCGCATCATTTTACCGGATGCAACGATCGCTCTGAACTATATGCTGAACCGTTTCAGCAACATCGTTAAGAACTTAACCGTCTATCCGGAAAACATGAAACGCAACATGGACCGTACCCTAGGATTGATCTTCTCGCAACGTGTATTGCTTTCGCTTATCGATAAAGGGCTTGTCCGTGAAGAAGCTTATGATACGGTTCAGCCGAAAGCGATGGAAGCATGGGAGCAGCAGGTTCCATTCAGAAGCCTGATCGAAAAGGATGATAAGATCACGAGCTTGCTTACGAAAGAAGAGCTTGATGATTGCTTCGATCCTACGCATCACTTGAAAAATGTTGATGTGATCTTTGATCGTTTAGGTTTATAAAAAAAGCAGGCGGCAAACACGGGACATACCCTGTCCGATGTTTGCCAAGCCTGGCTAATGATAGGAAAATTCATAATATTCACAATGTGGGGGTCTTGACGGATGGAAAAACGAGAATTGTTGTATGAAGGAAAAGCGAAGCAGATTTATGCAACGGACAACAGTGAAATAGTATGGGTGGAATATAAGGATTCGGCAACGGCGTTCAATGGTGAAAAAAAGTCGGAAATCGCCGGCAAAGGCAAGTTGAACAATCAGATTACCAGTTTACTATTTTCAAAGCTTGCCCAAGAGAATATTCCGTCCCATTTTATTGAAATGCTTTCCGACAGGGAACAGTTAGTCAAAAAAGTCTCCATCATTCCCCTTGAAGTCGTCGTCAGGAATACGGCTGCAGGCAGTTTTTCCAAAAGAACGGGGATAAAGGAAGGGCAGCCCCTCAAGAAAGCATTGACTGAGTTTTACTATAAAGATGACGAGCTCGGCGATCCTCTGTTAACAGAAGACCATATTGAAGAATTGGAACTTGCTAGCAAGGAAGATGTAGCGATTTTAAAAGAAAAAGCACAGGAAATAAATACCGTCCTGACCTCGTTCTTTAAAGAGCTGGATATTAGACTGATAGATTTTAAATTAGAGTTCGGAAAAACACCGAATGGAGATATTCTACTGGCTGACGAAATATCACCCGATACCTGCCGGTTATGGGATGCAGCAACGAACGAAAAATTGGACAAAGATGTATTCCGCCGTGATTTAGGCAGTTTAACAGATGCTTACGAAAAAATTCTAGCAAAATTGGAGGGCATTCAACATGCATAAGGTTAAGGTATATATCACACTAAGGGAAAGTGTATTGGATCCACAGGGAGCAGCTGTCCAACAATCACTTCATAGCATGACCTATAACGAAGTGAGTGACGTTCGAGTGGGGAAATACATTGAACTGACCATTGAGGATACGGATCGTGATTTAGATCAGCTTGTAAAGGAAATGTGTGAAAAACTTTTGGCCAACACGGTAATTGAAGCGTACCGTTATGATGTTGAGGAGGTTATCACCCAATGAAATTTGCTGTCATAGTTTTCCCAGGCTCCAATTGTGATGTCGATATGTATCATGCGATAAAGGATGCCCTGGGGGAAGAAGTGGAGTATGTATGGCATTCCACAAACAACCTAGATCAGTATGATGGGATCCTTCTTCCTGGAGGTTTCTCTTATGGAGACTATTTACGCTCCGGAGCGATTGCCCGTTTTTCGAATGTGATGGCCGAAGTCGTAAAAGCGGCTAAAGCAGGAAAGCCTGTTCTTGGTGTCTGCAATGGTTTTCAGATTTTACTTGAAGCAGGCCTTTTACCAGGAGCGATGCGCCGAAATGAAGGTTTGAAATTCATTTGCCGCAATGTAGGTTTGAAGGTTGAAAACAATCAATCGATGTTTACATCAGGCTACGAATTGCATGAAACGATTACGATCCCGGTTGCCCATGGTGAAGGGAATTATTACTGTGATGCTGAAACATTGGCTGAATTGAAACGAGATAACCGCATCTTGTTCACTTATGATGGTGAAAATCCAAACGGAAGCTTGGAACAAATAGCGGGAATTGCAAACGAACAAGGAAATGTCCTCGGAATGATGCCTCATCCCGAACGTGCTGTTGACTCACTGCTTGGCAGTAAAGACGGCTTAAAGATTTTTCAATCCATCGTAAAAAACTGGAGGGAATCACATGTTATTACAGCTTGAACCAAGTCCGGAAAAAATTAAATCGGAGCTATTGTACGCAAGTATGGGGCTATCCGATGAAGAATTTGCCATGGTGGAGAAAATCTTAGGCAGACTGCCGAATTATACGGAAACAGGATTGTTTTCCGTTATGTGGTCAGAGCATTGTTCCTACAAAAACTCAAAACCCATCTTAAGGAAATTCCCGATTACGGGGGAGAAAGTGCTGCAAGGTCCTGGTGAAGGAGCGGGCATCGTCGATATCGGTGACGACCAGGCCGTCGTTTTTAAAATTGAAAGTCATAACCACCCATCAGCGATTGAACCTTACCAAGGTGCCGCTACTGGTGTCGGCGGAATCATCCGTGACGTATTCTCCATGGGGGCACGTCCGATTGCGATGCTGAATTCACTTCGCTTTGGCGAACTTGATAATGATCGCGTGAAATACTTATTCAAAGAAGTCGTTGCCGGGATTGCCGGTTACGGGAATTGTATCGGGATACCGACTGTCGGCGGTGAAATTCAATTCGATCCTTCTTATGAAGGAAATCCGTTAGTCAATGCCATGTGTGTCGGCTTGATCGATCATAAGGATATAAAAAAAGGCCAGGCGCACGGAGTGGGCAACACCGTCATGTATGTGGGGGCAAAAACTGGACGCGATGGCATTCATGGAGCCACATTTGCATCTGAAGAGCTGTCGGAGTCTTCCGAAGAGAAACGCCCTGCCGTTCAAGTGGGAGATCCATTCATGGAGAAGCTCCTTCTGGAGGCCTGCCTTGAATTGATTCAAAACGATGCCCTTGTTGGCATTCAGGATATGGGAGCGGCAGGACTTACCAGCTCATCTGCCGAGATGGCAAGTAAAGCGGGCTCTGGCATTAAAATGAACCTGGACCTTGTCCCTCAGCGTGAAACGGGCATGACGGCTTATGAAATGATGCTTTCCGAATCACAAGAGCGGATGCTCATCGTAGTCACGAAAGGCCGTGAACAGGAAATCGTCGATTTGTTCACGAAGTATGATTTAGAAGCAGTTGCAGTTGGTGAAGTGACGGACGATAAAAAACTGATCTTAACGCATCAAGGTGAAATCGTTGCGGAGGTTCCTGTTGACGCCTTGGCGGAAGAAGCTCCGATCTACCATAAGCCATCCGCGGAACCGCAATATTTCCGTGACTTCCAAAGCATGAAGGCTGAAGTGCCGGTCATTGAAAATTATAAAGAAACACTATTGGCACTATTGAAGCAACCGACCATTTCAAGTAAGGAATGGGTTTACGATCAATATGATTACATGGTCCGTACGAATACGGTGGTTTCACCTGGTTCCGATGCAGCTGTAGTACGTGTCAGGGGAACGAATAAGGCCCTTGCGATGACGACGGATTGCAACTCCCGCTATATTTATCTTGATCCTGAAACAGGCGGAAAAATCGCGGTCGCTGAAGCAGCCCGCAATATCATTTGTTCAGGTGCGGAGCCATTGGCAATAACGGATTGCTTGAATTTTGGCAACCCGGAAAAACCTGAAATCTTTTGGCAGCTGGAAAAAGCGGCTGATGGCATGAGTGAGGCTTGCAGGAGTTTAAGCACGCCAGTCATTGGCGGAAATGTTTCGCTTTACAATGAAACGAATGGCGAAGCGGTTTATCCGACACCTGTGGTAGGAATGGTCGGCCTTGTTAATGAACTTGAGCATATCACTACACAAACGTTTAAGACTGAATCCGACCTGATTTACGTTGTCGGTGAAGCAAAAGTGGAGTTTGGCGGCAGTGAATTGCAAAAAATGCTTGAAGGGAAAATTTTTGGACGCGCACCGGAACTTGATTTGACTGTTGAACAAAAACGTCAGCAGCAAATCCTCGCGGCGATCCAAACCGGTCTTGTTGCATCAGCACATGATCTTTCGGAAGGCGGTCTGGCAGTCGCATTAGCTGAATCTTTATTCGGTTCAGGCAAGCTTGGGGCGAAAGTGACTATTTCCGGCGAAGCGGTATCCGAACTATTCAGTGAAACGCAATCACGCTTCTTGCTTTCCATCAAACCTGAAAACAAGGAGGCTTTCGAAGCGCTTGTGGAAGATGCGATATGCATAGGCTCTGTAACGGAGGATCGTAAGCTGGTCGTGATTGCAGGCACGGATGGAACTGTATTGGAAGCGGACGTTAATGAATTGCAAACAGCTTGGAAGGGAGCTATACCATGCTTGCTGAAATAAGGAGCCTTAACGAAGAATGCGGCGTAGTCGGAGTCTGGGGGCACCCTGATGCAGCGCAGCTTGCTTATTACGGGTTGCATAGCTTGCAGCATCGCGGACAAGAGGGAGCAGGCATCGTCGTCACGGATGGCGAGCAGATGTCGATCTCTAAAGGTGAAGGTCTCGTCACGGAGATCTTCACGGCTGAAAAAATGCAAGCACTTTCCGGCAGCGGAAAAGCGGCCATCGGCCATGTCCGCTATACAACGGCAGGCGGCGGCGGGTATCAAAACGTCCAGCCCTTCTTGTTCAATTCACATACGGGCGGCCTGGCCCTTGCCCATAATGGGAATATCGTCAATGCCAATCAGTTAAAAGCACAGCTTGAGGGACAGGGAAGCATCTTTCAAACGACATCGGATACGGAAGTCCTAGCCCATTTGATTAAACGGTCCGGCTACTCAGATGTAAGGGATTCAGTGAAAAACAGTTTGAGCATGCTGAAGGGGGCCTATGCTTTCGTCATCATGACAGAAAACCAAATGATCATGGCAAGAGATCCGCATGGCTTCCGCCCGCTTTCCTTAGGTAAAATAGGCGATGCTTATTTTGCCGCATCCGAAACATGTGCTCTTGATATTGTAGGTGCAGAATTTATCCGCGATATTGAGCCTGGTGAACTTGTTGTCATTAATGATGAGGGAATCTCGTCCGAATACTTTTCGCTTTCCAGTCAACAGGCAATGTGCACGATGGAATATGTGTATTTTTCCCGTCCGGATAGCAATATCGATGGAATCAATGTCCATACGGCCCGCAAAAACCTTGGCAAACAAATGGCACTGGAAGCCAAAATTGAAGCGGATGTCGTAACAGGGGTACCTGACTCGAGCATTTCAGCAGCGATTGGCTATGCTGAAGCGGCAGGCATTCCTTATGAAATGGGCTTAATTAAAAACCGTTATGTCGGACGGACATTCATTCAGCCATCGCAGAGCCTGCGTGAACAGGGCGTGAAGATGAAACTTTCACCTGTAAGAGGGGTCGTGGAAGGCAAGCGGGTGATAATGGTGGATGATTCAATCGTCCGTGGAACAACGAGCAGAAGGATTGTCCGCATGTTAAAAGATGCAGGAGCTAAAGAAGTGCATGTTGTCATTAGCTCACCTCCGATCAAGAATCCTTGTTTTTACGGAATAGATACGTCTAAAAAAGAAGAACTGATCGCAAGCTCTAAATCGGTGGAGGAAATAAGGGAAATCATTGGTGCTGATTCTTTAACGTTCTTAAGTGTCGAAGGTATGGTCGAAGCGATTGGCCGTCCTTTTGCTGGAGAAACGCGCGGGTCATGTCTAGCTTGTTTCACCGGAAATTATCCGACTGAAATTTTTGAATACGAACGAGAAAAGACAAAATGTTAATCATGTCGGAATTAAAAGAATGATTTTCGGAGGGGGATTCCAAATGGCTAATGCCTATAAACAGGCTGGTGTGGATATTGAGGCTGGTTATGAAGCGGTAAATCGGATGAAAAAACATGTGAAGCGTACATTTCGTCCGGAAGTAATGAATGGACTGGGCGGTTTCGGGGGCATGTTCGATTTGTCTTCCTTGAATCTAAAAGAACCTGTGCTCATTTCGGGTACAGATGGAGTCGGTACGAAACTTTTGTTGGCGTTCATGATGGATAAGCACGATACGATTGGAGTGGATTGTGTAGCGATGTGCGTCAACGATGTTGTCGTTCAAGGTGCTGCACCTTTATACTTTTTAGATTATATAGCCTGCGGTAAAGCCGATCCGGAACGGATTGAAATGATCGTCAAAGGAATTGCGGATGGCTGTGAACAGGCTGGATGTGCCTTGATCGGCGGTGAAACGGCGGAAATGCCGGGGATGTACGAAGCTGAAGAATATGATGTCGCAGGTTTCACTGTCGGCGCAGTCGAAAAACCACGTCTGATTACGGGTGGGTCGATTCAGGCGGGCGATGTCGTGATTGGGCTGGCTTCAAGCGGCATCCATAGCAACGGTTATTCGCTGGTTCGTAAAATTCTCCTTGAAGATGCAGGGATGGTCCTTCATGATTTCGTCCCACAGCTTGATTGCAAGTTAGGCGAGGAGCTGTTGAAACCGACCAAGATTTATGTAAAATCCATATTAGCGACATTGGAAAAATTTGAAATCAAGGGCCTTGCCCATATCACGGGCGGCGGGTTCATTGAAAACATCCCACGTATTCTACCAGAAGGATGCGGTGTGGAGATTGAGTTGGGAAGTTGGAAAATACCAACTATATTTTCTTTCCTTGAAGAAAAAGGAAACCTTGTGAAAGAGGAAATGTTCAATATATTCAATATGGGAATCGGGATGACGGCCATCGTGAAGAAAGAAGAAGCGGCCGATGTGCTGGCCTATCTGCAAGCCTGTGGTGAAGAAGCATCGATCATTGGGACGATTGTATCGGGAAATGGAGTGTCGTTCAAATAATGAGGCGTCTTGCTGTCTTTGCATCAGGTAACGGTAGTAATTTTCAATCAATTGCAAATGCGATAAAAAGCGGAAAGGTGGAGGCGGAAATCTGCCTGGTCGTTTGCGATCGCGAAGATGCATATGTGCTAGAGAGGGCGAGGCTTGAAAATGTAGATTCTTTCTCTTTTTCAGCGAAAGATTACTCTAGCAAGGCTGAGTTTGAATCGGAAATCCTGAAGGAACTTCGCCAACGTGATGTGGAATTGATCATTCTGGCTGGCTATATGCGTTTGATAGGTCCGACATTATTACATGAGTATCCACAAAGCATCGTGAACATCCATCCTTCACTCCTGCCTGATTTTCCCGGCAAGGATGCGGTTGGCCAGGCTTATGAAGCCGGAGTGAAGGAAACCGGGGTCACGATACATTATGTCGATGAAGGAATGGACACAGGACCGATCATTGTCCAAAAAACGGTGCCGATTCTTGATGGAGATACGATTGGCATTCTTCAAAAGAGGATTCAGGAAACGGAGCATGATCTGTATCCGTCCGTCTTACAGCAGCTTTGCCAACAGCAACTTACTTAATGGAGGGACCAACTTAACATGAAAAAACGTGCTTTAATTAGTGTATCGGATAAAACAGGCATCATCGAATTTGCTCAAGGATTAATTGAGGCAGGATTTGAAATCATCTCAACGGGTGGTACGAAAAAAACGTTGCAGGATCATGGTGTTGACGTAATTGGAATCAGTGAAGTCACTGGTTTTCCCGAAATCCTGGATGGGCGTGTCAAAACACTTCACCCGAATGTCCATGGGGCGGTGTTGGCGAAACATGATGACAAGGATCATGCGGCGCAGCTTGCAGAGCATAATATTGAACCGATTCAATTAGTCTGTGTAAACCTTTATCCTTTCCAGGCGACAATCTCCAAGCCGGAAGTCACTGTGGAAGATGCGATTGAAAACATCGATATCGGCGGACCGACGATGCTACGTTCTTCTGCCAAAAACCACGAATATGTGACCGTTATCGTCGATTCCAGTGACTACCCTGCCGTATTGGGAGAGCTGAAGCAAAACGGTGCTGTATCAAAAACCACGAATCGCCGTCTGGCAGCAAAAGTCTTCCGCCATACTGCAGCATATGATGCTGTCATTTCGGAGTATATGACAGAGCTTGCCGGCGAAGAAAATCCTGAATCATTGACTGTTACCTATGAATTGAAGCAGTCACTTCGTTACGGGGAAAATCCACATCAAAAAGCTGCATTCTATAAAAAACCGCTTGGTTCCGTTTTTTCGATTGCAAACGCGAAGCAATTACACGGAAAAGAACTCTCATACAACAACATTAATGATGCCGACGCAGCGCTACAAATCGTTAGGGAATTCAATGAGCCGGCTGCCGTTGCCGTCAAGCATATGAATCCTTGCGGCGTCGGGGTCGGGACTACGATTTTAGAGGCTTATGAAAAAGCTTATGAAGCGGATGCCACTTCCATTTTCGGCGGTATCATCGCCCTGAACCGCGAAGTTGATAAGGCGACTGCTGCAAGGCTTCATGAAATTTTCCTTGAAATCATCATCGCTCCTGGGTTTACGGACGAGGCAGCGGAAATCCTGACGAGCAAGAAAAACCTTCGTTTATTAACGATCGAATTCGATATGGCCAATAAAACTGAACGTAAATTGACTTCCATAGAAGGCGGCTTACTCATTCAAGACCGCGATGCACATAGCTTAAAGGATGCAGAAGTGAAGGTCGCAACGAAGCGTGAGCCAACACCTGCAGAGTGGAAGGCTTTGGAGCTTGGCTGGAAAATCGTCAAACATGTGAAGTCGAATGCAATCGTCGTCTGCGATGACCAAATGACTTTAGGCGTTGGCGCAGGGCAAATGAATCGTGTCGGAGCGGCGAAAATCGCACTTGAGCAAGCTGGTGAAAGAGCGGCAGGAAGCGCATTGGCCTCGGATGCCTTCTTCCCGATGGACGATACCGTCGAAGCAGCAGCGAAAGCGGGAGTTACGGCAATCATTCAGCCTGGTGGCTCTGTAAAAGACCAAGATTCAATCAACAAAGCTGATGAATACGGAATCGCAATGGTATTCACAGGGATTCGTCACTTTAAACATTAATCAAAGGATGAGGTGCGATAATGAATGTACTAGTGATTGGCAGGGGCGGCAGGGAGCACGCTATTGCCCGTAAACTATTTGAAAGCGATCGGGTCGGGACGGTTTTTGCAGCACCTGGAAATCCAGGCATGTTGGATGTAGCGACACTTGTACCGATTTGTGAAAGCGATCATGGGGAATTAATTGCTTTTGCCAAGGCAAATGACATTTCATTGACGATTGTTGGACCAGAAACGCCATTGCTTAACGGGATTGTTGATGATTTTACGGAAGCGGGCTTACAGGCATTCGGTCCTAACGGCCGCGCTGCAGTCATAGAAGGAAGCAAATCCTTTGCTAAAGATTTAATGAAGGACTACAGCATTCCGACAGCAGAATATGAAACATTTACTGACTACGATTCTGCAAAGGCATATATCGAAAAAATCGGGGTTCCGATCGTAATCAAGGCGGATGGGCTGGCTGCAGGCAAGGGCGTCGTTGTCGCAATGACGATGGATGAGGCGTTGGACGCCATCCGTGATATGCTGATCGGTGCTAAGTTTGGCGAAGCTTCCGCCAAGGTGGTTATTGAAGAATTCCTTGATGGAGAGGAATTCTCGTTGATGGCATTCGTTAATGGGGATAAAGTGTATCCTATGGTCATAGCGCAAGATCACAAGCGGGTTTTCGATGGAGATCAGGGGCCGAATACAGGCGGAATGGGGGCTTACTCACCGGTGCCGCAAATCACCGATGAAATGGTACAGTCTGCAGTGGAAACGATCCTTCAGCCAACTGTCAATGCGATGATTTCTGAAGATCGACGTTTTACCGGCATATTATATGCCGGGTTGATCGCAACTGAAAAAGGAACGAAAGTCATAGAGTTCAATGCCCGTTTTGGCGATCCGGAGACGCAGGTGGTATTACCGCGACTGAAGACGGATTTCCTTGAAACCGTCGAAGCGGTCCTTTCAGGTGCTGATTTGCAGCTTGAGTGGCATGAAGAAGCGGTTATCGGCGTGGTCGTGGCAGCCGATGGGTACCCTGGCGATTATAAAAAGCATTCCATCATTAAAGGGTTGGAAAAGATTGATCAGGATGCCCATATTTATCATGCCGGGACGGCACTTGATACTGAAGGGAACTTCATCTCGAATGGAGGACGTGTTCTTCTCGTTGCTGCAAAAGGGAAAGATTTAGCCTCCGCCAAAGCTCACGTATATAAAGAGTTAGGTCATGTGGAGAAAGAAGGATTGTTTTGGCGTACGGATATCGGTTATCGTGCAATCCAATACCATTTTTCATGAAAAATGAAAGAAGCTGACTCTAATCGGAGTCAGCTTCTTCTATAGGATCAAGACTTTAATTGGAATCTGATGGGTGAGGGGCTTCTTCCTGAGTGTGTTCTTTCTTCATTAGTGTTTGCCCATTTTCCATAACATCGACAATAGGACAATAGCGGAGGATACCTTCTCCTATTTTCATGGCAGAAAGCATGACCACGACTAGATAGGATTGCTTTTTCCACGGTTTTTTCACCATCTTTGCCGCTGCCCATGTAAGGAAGGTCAAGCCGCAGGTAATTCGCATTAACGCATTTATTATACTGATATTTTGTTTAAACTTCATAATTATGTCCATCCCTTCACAAAAATTTAACAATATTCCGGATAACATTACTGTTCTAATGAGGCAAGTATGTTACTATGAAATAAAATTGGATTGAAAATGGTTTTTATTATACATTTTTTTCTAAAAACTTATGGGGGAATGTTTTATGCTTGAACAGCGCTATAGATGGAAAAATAAACATCTTAGAGAACATATAGATGTGCTGGATGGCAATAGGGCACCACACATTCTGCTTAAAAATGCGACTTACTTAAATCAAGCTTTACGAAAATGGGTGAAGGCGAATATATGGATATATGATGATCGCATCATCTATGTTGGAGAAAAGCTTCCTGATAATATAGACCATTGTGAAATGGTTGATTGCACAAACCAGTATTTGGTCCCGGGATATATTGAGCCGCACTCACATCCTTCTCAATTATATAATCCCCTTACCTTTTCACGTTATGCATCTCATTTTGGCACAACGACATTAATCAATGATAACTTGCCTTTCCTTTTGCAGTTAGATAAAAAGAAAGCGTTTTCTCTTTTGAAAGAATTACGTAACATTCCTGTTACAATGTATTGGTGGAGCCGTTTTGACGGACAGACCGAATTGATCGATGAAGATACGGTGTTCTCCCATGGTGCGGTCAAATCCTGGCTGGAGCATGATGCCGTATTACAGGGCGGGGAACTGACGGGATGGCCGAAGCTTCTTGACGGGGATGACATGATGCTGCATTGGATCCAGGAAGCGAAGAGAATGAGAAAGAAAATAGAAGGCCATTTTCCGGGGGCATCCGAGAAAACGTTGGCAAAAATGACCCTATTCGGGGCTGACTGTGACCATGAAGCAATGTCGGGTGAAGAAGTCATGTCCCGCCTGCTGCAAGGCTATTATGTATCGCTAAGGCATTCTTCGATACGTCCGGATCTGCCTAAGCTGATTTCCGAAATCCATGAACTCGGCATCGATCAATACGACAAATTCTTTTATACGACAGATGGATCGCCGCCATCTTTTTATGAGGGTGGTTTCATTGATTGCTTGATCAAAATAGCGATAGAGCATGGCGTACCCGTCATCGATGCTTATAATATGGCAACCATCAATATCGCCCGATACTATAATATTGAGTACCTTCATGGGAATATTGCTACTGGAAGGGTGGCGAACATCAACTTCCTTACCGATATAAAGGAGCCTGCACCGGTTTCGGTAATGGCAAAGGGGAAGTGGGTGAAGAGGGATGGGGAGATCATTCCCGATGAACAGGAAATCGAATGGGGTGATTTCGATTTTAAGCCACTCGACCTTGATTGGAATCTTAGCTTAAAGGAAGATTTTGAATTTTCGATGCCGTTTGGGATCGAACTGGTCAATAACGTAATAACGAAGCCGTACTCCCTTTCCAATGATGTTGGGCATGAAGAGCTGAACTTTGAGGATGATGAATGTTTTTTCATGCTTATTGATCGGGAAGGGAAATGGCGCATCAATACGATCTTGAAAGGCTTTGCCAATAAACTTTGCGGCTTTGCCGGATCTTATACGAATACGGGTGACATCATACTGATCGGCAAGCGGAAACAGGATATGCATTTGGCATTTAGGCGTCTGAAGGAAATTGGCGGTGGCATCATCTTAACGGAACATGGCAAAGTGATCCATGAACTGCCTCTAAAACTACAGGGGATCATGTCGACCAAGGAGGTACCTGAACTGATCGAAGAAGAGAATGTGCTGAAAAGATTGCTGTGCGAGAGGGGCTACCGCTTCGACGATCCAGTGTATACACTTTCATTCTTTTCGACGACACATCTTCCTTATATAAGGCTGACCCAACGCGGAGTGTATGATGTTATGAATAAAACTATACTCTTTCCTACTATAATGCGTTAAAATATAAGAGGAGAAAGTGCTAATAAATCAGAGGAGTGGAAAGATGAATCTTAAGAGAGTTCTTTTCATCGTTTTGGCTATTTTACTGCTCGCAGGCTGTTCGGCGAAAGAAGAATCTGCATTGGATGACAGTAAGACGAAAGACCAGGCTGATAAAAAAAACACGGATGTGAAAGATGAATCTCGCAATCAGTTTCCACTTACTGGTGAATTCACCGATGAAAGCACTGAGCAAAGGGCTGTAGCCGTGATGGTTAATAACCATCCACAGGCAAGGCCGCAATCCGGGCTCTCTGAAGCCGATTTGGTATACGAAATGCTCGCAGAAGGTGATATAACCAGATTTTTAGCTATCTTCCAAAGTGAAGAGCCGAGCCAGATCGGTCCGATCCGTAGTGCAAGGGACTACTATATCGAAATGGCTAAAGGCCTCGATTGCCTCTACGTATGTCATGGGAATAGCCCCGAGGCGAAAACCATGCTCGACAAAGGGTATATTGATAACTTGAACGGATTATATTATGATGGAACTTTGTTTCAACGCTCGGACGATCGTAAAGCGCCGCATAATTCCTACATCTCTTTTGCTGACATCCTAAAAGGCGCGAAGGAAAAGGGATATGAAATGAAAGGCGCACCAGATCCACTCACTTTCCTTTCAAAGGAAGAGGCTGCTGGAATTCAAGGGGAATCGGCACTCAAAGCCGAGATATCCTATGGTTTAAAAGAGTATGATGTTGAGTATGAATACGATGCCACGGATAAGAAATATAAACGTTATTCGAATGGTGAACTAACAGTCGAATATAAATCGCATAATCCGATTTTACTGGATAATATATTGATCATTGAAGCCGATCATCAAGTGATTGACGAAAAGGGTCGTCGCAAAATCGATTTGAAAAGTGGCGGAAAAGGTTATTTACTTCAACGAGGAAAAGTGAATGAGGTAGAATGGGTTAATGAGAGTGGGCGAATCATACCAGTGAAAAACGATGAGGAAGCAGGGTTGATCCCAGGGAAAACTTGGATCAATATCATTCCGGATCAACCTGGTTTAGAACAAGATGTCTCATTTTGATACCCATGAAATTGAGGGGGAGTAACATGCAAATTGATAAGTTAAGAGGAAAAGAGACGGATCAGCTGTTCAAGTCGATCCTTTCCTTGCGTGATTTGGACGAATGCTATCGATTTTTTGATGATTTATGTACAGTTAATGAAATCTCATCTTTAGCACAGCGTCTAGAAGTAGCACGGATGCTTGAAGAGGGTAAAACCTATCACAAGATTGAAACGGAAACGGGTGCAAGCACAGCTACGATTTCCAGGGTCAAACGCTGTTTGAATTACGGGAATGACGCGTATACAATGGCTCTTAACCGCATTAAGGAAAACGTTGAGGAAACAACTGAATCTTAATGCTATCGATTTTTTATAGGGTGAATTAGAAAAAGCCGAGGAATCCATTCCCGGCTTTTTCTTTTGGGATCAACGCATTCCCGTTTCCCCGCCTTTCGACCGTACCGCTCCAGTTTTAGGTTTTAAAATTACAATTTATTTTTGGTAAAGATTTTATCGATACTTCTCGTTTTTAATGAAAAATCTTAATGCTATAATGGTGTAATGGGAAGTGTGAATGGAGGATAAAAATGTACGATTTTCGCGAGTGGAAACATGTTTTCAAGCTCGATCCAAATAAAGAAATAAGTGATGAGGCGTTGGAAAAAGTCTGTGAATCCGGTACTGATGCAATCATGGTCGGAGGAACGGATGGCGTCACGCTTGAGAATGTTCTTCATCTAATGGCACGGATCAGACGGTATACCGTCCCATGCGTAATGGAGATTTCTTCTGTTGAAACGGTGACGCCTGGCTTCGATTTATATTTCATTCCGAGTGTCCTCAATAGCTCCAACCCCGATTGGATGATGAAGCTGCATCAGCAAGCAGTTAAAGAATACGGATATTTGTTGAATTGGGATGAGATTTTCGTTGAAGGCTATTGCATCCTGAATCCTGATTGTAAAGCGGCGCAATTGACGAAAGCCGATACTGATCTGGATCTGGATGATGTGGGGGCTTACGCAATGATGGCCGAAAAGATGTTCAACTTGCCGATTTTTTACCTGGAATATAGCGGGGCTTATGGAAATGTCCAGATGGTGGAAGCTGCCAAAGAGAACTTGGACAATACCGTCTTATTTTATGGCGGCGGAATAAAGTCGGTTGCACAGGCAAAAGAGATGGCGCAGTTTGCGGATGTCATCGTTGTCGGTAATGTGATTTATGAGGATTTGAAGGTGGCACTTGCCACAGTTTCAGCAGTTAAATGAAAAAACGGAATAAATGTAGTATACTAAAACGAAAACGAATGTTCGTATAGGCGGTGTGATAATGCAATATTTAGCGGAAAAATTACTAACAGGTTTGAACCAACAGCAACAAAAAGCAGTGAAATCCACAGATGGTCCACTTTTGATCATGGCTGGAGCTGGCAGTGGAAAGACGCGTGTGCTGACTCACCGGATAGCTTACTTGATGGTCGAGAAGGAAATAGCACCTTGGAATATCCTTGCCATTACGTTCACCAATAAAGCGGCACGTGAGATGAAAGAGAGGATTCGCGCCATTCTGGGCGGTGCCTCGGAGGATATCTGGATTTCGACGTTCCACTCGATGTGTGTCCGCATTTTGCGCAGGGATATTGATCGAATCGGATATAATAGGAATTTCTCGATATTGGATACGACCGATCAGCAATCGGTCATCAAGCAGATCATGAAGGAACGGAACATGGATACGAAGAAATATGATTACCGTGCCATATTAGGCAGCATCAGTTCAGCGAAAAATGAATTGGTCGGTCCGGAAGAATATATGAAGACTGCATCGAAGTTCTTCACTAAAGTAACGGCCGAGGTATATACGGAGTATCAAAAACGGCTGCGGAAAAATTCAGCACTCGATTTCGATGACTTGATCATGATGACGATCCAATTGTTCCAACTTGTCCCGGAAGTGCTTGAATACTATCAGCGCAAGTTCCAATATATCCATGTGGATGAGTATCAAGATACGAACAGGGCACAATATATGCTTGTTAAACTACTGGCTTCACGCTTCCGTAACCTCTGTGTCGTCGGGGACTCAGATCAATCGATCTATCGCTGGCGCGGTGCGGATATTGCGAATATCCTTTCATTTGAAAAGGATTACCCGAATGCCAACATGATTTTCCTTGAACAGAATTACCGCTCGACGAAAAAGATTTTGGAAGCGGCGAATAAGGTCATCGATAACAATCAAAACCGCAAGCCGAAAAATCTCTGGACCGAGAATGCCGATGGCAATAAGCTATTCTATTACCGTGCGGATAATGAACAGGGTGAAGCGCAGTTCGTAGCCGGGAAGATCAATGAGCTGGTTCAGGACGGCAGCAGGAAATATTCCGATATAGCGATTCTTTACAGGACAAACGCACAATCACGTGTAATGGAGGAAGTTCTGCTCAAATCCAACATAAATTATGCCATCGTCGGAGGCACCAAGTTCTATGACCGTAAAGAGATCAAGGACTTACTTGCCTACCTCCGCCTTATTGCCAATCCTGATGATGATATCAGCCTTCGCCGTGTGATCAATGTACCAAAACGCGGAATTGGCGCAACCTCCATGGATAAAGTCGCGGATTATGCAAACCAATATGATGTTTCCATTTATAAAGCTCTTGAATCCGTGGAAATGGTCGGGATAAGCGGGAAGGCCACCAAGGCAGCAAGGGAATTCCATACGTTGATCACGAATTATACAAATCAGCAAGAGTACTTATCTGTGACGGAACTGGTGGAAGAAGTGATTAAGAAAACCGGTTACCGAGAGATGCTGCAGGCAGAAAAAACGATCGAATCACAAAGCCGGCTTGAAAATATAGACGAGTTTTTATCCGTTACGAAAGCATTCGAAAGCAACAGTGACGACAAGTCTTTGGTTGGCTTTCTAACAGATCTGGCGTTAGTGGCCGATATTGACCAACTTGATGAGAATGCAGAAGAGTATACAAATACGGTAACGTTGATGACGCTGCATTCAGCGAAGGGGTTGGAATATCCTGTAGTCTTTTTACTGGGACTTGAGGAAGGTGTTTTCCCTCATAGCCGTTCGCTAATGGATGAAGAGGAGATGGAGGAAGAACGCCGTCTTGCTTATGTAGGAATTACAAGGGCTGAGAATGAGCTATTCATGAGCAATGCCCAAATGCGGACATTGTATGGGCGTACGAGCATGAATCCCGTTTCACGTTTCATCGGTGAAATACCGGCGGAGCTGCTTGAAGACCTGAAACCGAAGCCGGCTCCAAGGGCAAGGCAAACCCCTTTCAGTTCTTCAGCAAGGGCCAGCACTTCTTCAGCTGCGACAAGAAAAGCACCTGCATTCGGCAGGGCTGTTTCTGCACCATCTGCCACGGGCGGTGAAGAGATTGGCTGGGCTGTCGGTGACCGCGCCTCTCATAAGAAGTGGGGTGTAGGAACCGTAGTGAGCGTCAAAGGGGAAGGCGAAGGAAAGGAATTGGATATTGCATTTCCAAGTCCAATTGGCATCAAGCGCCTATTGGCAAAATTTGCACCAGTTGAAAAAGCTTAAGCTATTATTATGCGAATACTGGTAAAGAATAGGGATATCTGACTTTAGACACCGCTCTTCCATATTGAAGTGCGGTGGAGTCTTCTTTAGAAAGGATTGAACGTATGGACTTAAAAGCTGCAGAGAAGAAAGTGCTAGAACTGCAAACGTTATTGAACCAATATAGTTATGAATATTATGTGATGGACCAGCCGTCAGTGCCTGATGCCGAATATGACCGATTGCTCCGTGACCTCATTGAGTATGAAGAGAAATTTCCTGAGCTGCAAACGCAAGACTCACCGACACAGCGGGTCGGCGGAGCGATTTTGGACATGTTCGAAAAAGTGGAGCACTCCACACCGATGCTTAGCTTGGGAAATGCTTTCAATGAAAGTGACTTACGCGATTTCGATAGGAAGGTCCGCCAAGCTGTAGGTGATGATTTTTCCTATGTTTGTGAATTGAAAATAGATGGACTTGCCGTCACGCTGCAATATGAGAATGGATATTTCGTAAGAGGGGCAACCCGGGGAGACGGAACGATTGGTGAGGATATTACGGCAAATCTAAAAACGATCAAGTCGATTCCTTTGAAGCTACGGGAGCCGATTTCTTTAGAGGTGCGCGGCGAGGCATTCATGCCGAAAAAATCATTCGAATCTCTGAATATGGTTAAGGAGGAACGTGGTGAAGAACCGTTTGCAAACCCACGGAATGCGGCTGCAGGCTCGTTAAGGCAGCTTGATCCAAAGCTTGCAGCAAAACGGAACCTCGATATTTTCCTTTATGCGATTGCTGATTTGGGTGAAACGGGAGTTATCAGCCAAAGTGAGGGCTTGAATCTATTGGATCGCTTAGGGTTCAAGACCAATCGGGAAAGAAAAACATGCTTCAATATAGAGGAAGTGCTAGCCTATATAGTAGAATGGACGGAGCAGCGGCCAAACTTAGCCTATGATATCGATGGGATTGTCGTAAAGGTGAATTCCCTTGAACAACAGGATGAATTAGGTTACACTGCCAAAAGCCCGCGTTGGGCCATCGCTTATAAATTCCCGGCTGAAGAAGTCATAACGACGCTAAGGGAGATCGAGCTGAATGTGGGCCGTACGGGTGTCTTGACGCCGACTGCTGTTTTGGATCCCGTTCGGGTTGCAGGCACGACCGTACAGCGGGCATCACTGCATAACGAAGATTTGATTCGAGAAAAGGATATCAGAATCGGAGACCAAGTGGTCGTGAAAAAAGCCGGTGATATCATTCCAGAGGTGGTCAATGTACTGGCGGAGCGCCGGACTGGCGATGAATTGGAGTTCCAGATGCCGACTGAATGCCCGGAATGCAGCAGTGAACTCGTCCGTCTGGATGGGGAGGTTGCCTTACGCTGCATCAATCCGAAGTGTCCGGCGCAAATACGGGAAGGCCTGATTCACTTTGTATCCCGGACGGCTATGAATATTGATAGTCTAGGTGAGAAAGTGATCAGCTTGCTGTTTAAAGAAGAACTGATACAAGATGTGGCTGATATTTATAAGCTTACATATGATCAATTGATCGCATTGGAACGGATGGGCGATAAATCGGTCAATAAACTCCTTCAAGCGATCGAGGCTTCGAAATCCAATTCCTTGGAAAAATTACTATTCGGGTTAGGGATTCGGCATGTTGGGTCGAAAGCGGCAAAAACACTGGCCCGGGAATTTGGCACGATGGAAGCCTTAAGCAAGGCAAGCCGTGAGGAATTAACGTCCATTAATGAAATAGGCGATAAGATGGCAGACTCCATCGTCGCATATTTTGAGTTGGAAGAAGTCCATGCATTATTGAATGAGCTGGAAGCGGCCGGTGTGAATCTAGCTTATAAAGGGGCAAGAGCTGTTCCTGTTGAGGAAATCGATTCGTTTTTTGCCGGGAAAACGGTTGTGTTAACTGGTAAATTGCATCAGCTAACACGTAATGAAGCAAAAGAAAAATTAGAGGCGCTTGGCGCTAATGTTGCCGGAAGTGTCAGTAAGAAAACCGATTTGGTCGTGGCTGGGGAAGATGCCGGATCAAAACTGGATAAAGCCGAAAGTTTAGGCGTCCTGGTTTGGGATGAAGAGAGACTGATTGAGGAACTAAAAAAATAAGAGGTGTAGCTATGAGGAAACACTCTGTTTTGGGGATGGTCCTGATACTGCTTCTTGCTGGGTGTGCGCCTAGTTTTGAGGATAAGCAAGAGGTAGTTAAAGACTCCAAAGACAAAAAAGAAACGGCAATCATTCCGAAGTATAAGATTTCGGAAGAATATTATCAAACAATCCTTCCGTTTGAGCCATCAAAAGCCCGCGGTTTGGTCGTATCGAACTTAAATACCCGCTATGATATTGAAGAATTCGAAAATGGACTGATGAGGCTGGCCCAAACTCAATTCGACCCGGAGGAATATCTATTCCAAGAGGGACAAATGCTTAGCAGCTCCACGATTTCCTCCTGGCTTAACAGGAAATTCACCAAAAGTCAGCTGCAAGAAAAGGATTTGAAAGCATCAGAAAATCTGGGTTTGAACCCGCTTGATCCCGGTAAAGGTGACATCGATAAGCGGAATGAAGAAAACCCGATCTATCTTGCTCACATTTTAGAACATAATTATTTAGTCAAATCAAAAGACAATTCAGTGAAACTGGGCGGAGTAGTAATAGGCCTTGCGCTGAATTCCGTGCATTATTATCAAAAGGAAGCCTATGGCGCCACGTATGAACAGAAAATCGATAGTAAGAAGCTTAAGCAAGAAGGCGAAAAAATCGCGGCGCAGGTCTTGAAACGTCTCCGTTCGATGGACAAGCTGAAAAACGTCCCGATTACGATTGCCTTGTTCGAACAAAATGAAAAATCCTCAGTGGTTCCAGGGAATTTCATTTCTTATACCAATATCGGTCAGAATTCCAATAGCATCGGAAAATGGAATGACCTGAACGAGGAGTATTTCCTATTCCCTTCTGCAGGTGCTGAAAAAAAATACCGGGATGACGTCAATACCTTCACGAACTTCAAAGAAGATGTTGAAGAATATTTCCCTAACTTTAACGGAGTCATCGGCAGGGCGTTTTATATGGATGACCAATTACAAAGCTTGAACATTGATATTCCCATTCAATTTTATGGGAACTCGGAAGCGATTGGCTTTACCCAATATGTAGCCGGTCTCGTAATGGAACGCTTCCCTAAATATATTTCCGTACAGGTATCGATTACCTCGGTAAATGGACCTGAAGCTCTCATTGTCCGTGAAGCAAATCAAGCCGAACCAACCGTGCATATATATGAATGATAAAAGATGAAGCTTAACAGCTTCGTCTTTTTTTTGAAAGTAAAATAAACGATTATAAAAGCTTCCATATCAGAAAGTGATTTCCTCTAAAAAGGGGGAGGCTTGTCGAATTACACGGATGTTGTGCCATTTCCCCGGAAATTCCGCCAACTTTCTCATATTTCCCGGAAAATATCTGATTTTGCTTATCAAATATTTGAATTTCGACATGGTATCTCCTGTTGCTTTACTGTGTAATAGTTTGATATGATTTAAACGATGATTTTATGGAGAAAAGCGGCGAAATTCAGTCGATTTGGATATTTTTTCGGAGGTGAAGAGAATGTCACGTATTTCAATGGAACAAGTTAAACACGTTGCCCATTTGGCACGTTTGGCCATTACGGAAGAAGAAGCAAAGCAGTTTCAGCATCAGCTTGACCAAATGATTTCATTTGCGGAGCAGTTGAATGAGCTTGATACAGATCAAGTGAACCCGACTTCTCACGTTTTGGATATGAAGAATGTAATGCGGGAAGATGTTGCAAAGCCTGGATTGCCTGTGGAAGAAGTAGTGAAAAATGCACCGGATAGCAAAGAAGGATATATCCGTGTACCATCCATAATTGAATAAGGAGGGACAATGATGTCGTTGTTCGAACAAAAGGTTTCTGAACTGCATGAACGCTTACATAAGAAAGAGATCAGTGTTACTGATCTTGTTAACGAATCGTATAAGCGAATAGGCGAGGTAGAGGGCAAGGTGAAGGCATTTTTGACTCTTGATGAGGAAAACGCCCGCACTCAGGCAAAACAATTGGATGACCAACTCGTAAAAGGCGGGAACGAAGGCGCTTTATTTGGCATGCCAATCGGAGTTAAAGATAATATTGTCACAAAAAATTTACGGACGACTTGTGCGAGCAAAATCTTGGAGAACTTTGATCCGATTTATGACGCAACCGTCGTTCAAAAGTTACAAAAGGCTGAAACGGTGACCATCGGTAAATTGAACATGGATGAATTTGCGATGGGGTCTTCAAATGAGAATTCGGCCTATCAGGCCACACGCAATCCTTGGAACACGGATTATGTACCAGGCGGCTCTTCAGGTGGCTCTGCTGCGTCAGTCGCTTCAGGTGAAGTCTTATTCTCTTTAGGCTCAGATACAGGTGGATCGATTCGCCAACCAGCGGCATACTGCGGCGTAGTCGGCCTGAAGCCTACTTATGGACGGGTTTCCCGTTACGGACTAGTGGCATTCGCATCCTCATTGGACCAAATCGGACCGGTTACAAGAACAGTGGAAGATAATGCCTATTTGCTTGAGGCGATTTCAGGTGTAGATCCAATGGATTCCACCTCAGCCAATTTGGACGTGCCGAATTTTGTGAATTCATTAACAGGCGATGTACGAGGTTTGAAAATTGCCGTTCCTAAAGAATACTTGGGCGAAGGCGTTGGTGAAGAAGCGCGTAACTCCGTTCTTGAAGCGTTGAAAGTATTGGAAGGCCTTGGAGCTGAATGGGAAGAAGTATCCTTGCCTCATTCCAAATATGCCTTAGCTGCTTACTATCTGCTTTCTTCATCCGAAGCCTCGGCGAACCTTTCCCGCTTCGATGGAGTTCGGTTCGGACACCGTACGGATAATGCGGAAACGCTTATTGAAATGTATAAACAAACCCGTGCCGAAGGATTCGGTGACGAAGTGAAACGCCGTATCATGCTAGGGACGTTCTCCTTAAGCTCAGGCTATTATGATGCGTATTATAAAAAGGCTCAAAAAGTACGTACTTTAATCAAGCGGGACTTTGAGGATGTCTTTGAAAAATATGATCTTATCGTTGGCCCGACTACACCAACGCCAGCATTTAAAATCGGTGAAAAAATGGACGACCCATTAACGATGTACGCGAATGATATTTTAACGATCCCAGTGAACCTTGCTGGTGTACCAGGGATATCCGTGCCGTGCGGATTCGGGGCGAATGGGCTTCCGCTTGGACTTCAAATGATTGGAAAGCATTTTGATGAAAGCACGATTTATCGCGCAGCTCACGCATTCGAGCAAGCAACAGATTTTCATAAACAATTTCCTAAGCTGTAAGGGGTGAAAGAAATGGACTTTGAAACGGTAATTGGTTTAGAAGTGCACGTAGAATTAAAAACGGATTCAAAAATATTCTCGGCGAGCCCGAATCATTTCGGTGCCGCTCCGAATAGTAACACGACCGTAATTGACCTAGGCTACCCAGGCGTATTGCCTGTCGTCAATAAAAAGGCTGTTGATTTTGCAATGAAGGCAGCCATCGCACTGAATTGTGAAGTGGCGGAAATTACGAAATTCGACCGGAAAAACTATTTTTACCCGGACAATCCTAAAGCGTACCAAATTTCGCAGTTCGATCAACCAATCGGTGAACATGGCTGGATTGAGATAGAAGTAGGCGGCAAGAAAAAGAAAATCGGCATCACCCGCATCCATATGGAAGAGGATGCAGGAAAGCTGACCCATAAAGGAAACTACTCACTATGTGATTATAACCGTCAGGGAACTCCACTCGTTGAAATCGTTTCCGAACCGGATATCACTTCTCCTGAAGAGGCATATGCCTATCTGGAAAAATTGAAATCGATCATTCAATATACAGGCGTTTCCGATTGCAAAATGGAAGAAGGCTCACTTCGCTGCGATGCCAATATTTCCTTGAAACCTGTCGGGCAAAAGGAATTCGGTACGAAGACCGAATTGAAAAACCTGAATTCCTTCAACTTCGTTCGCAAAGGCTTGGAGCATGAAGAAATCCGCCAAGCGGAAATCTTGAATGAAGGCGGCATAATCGAGCAGGAAACACGCAGGTTCGACGAAGCGACAGGCAGAACGGTCCTGATGAGGATCAAAGAAGGTTCCGATGATTACCGCTACTTCCCGGAGCCGGACTTATTGACGATCCATATCGATGATGAATGGAAAGCGCGCATTGCAGCTGAAATTCCAGAGCTTCCGGATGCCCGGAAAAAACGGTATGTCGAGGAATTCGGCTTACCGGAATACGATGCTGCCGTCTTAACGGTAACGAAAGAAACAGCCGATTTCTTTGAAGCGACAGCAGCGGCCGGTGCAGATGCAAAACTGGCATCCAACTGGATCATGGGCGAGGTTTCCGCATTCTTGAATGCCGAAGGAAAAGAACTGCATGAGGTCCAACTGACGGCCGAATCATTGGCAGGCATGATCAAGCTGATTGAAGACGGGACGATTTCTTCAAAAATCGCTAAAAAAGTTTTCAAGGAATTGATTGAAAATGGCGGGGATGCAGAAACGATCGTCAAGGAGAAGGGACTCGTCCAAATCTCCGATGAAGGAGCATTGTTGACTGCGGTTGAAGAAGCGCTCAATAATAATCCGCAATCAATCGAAGACTTTAAAGCCGGAAAGCAAAAAGCGATCGGCTTCCTTGTCGGGCAGATTATGAAGGCGACGAAAGGACAAGCCAATCCACAGCTTGTTAATAAAATCTTGGTCGAGCAAATCAATAAACGTTAATTTTTGGCCGTACCACTGTTAAAGTGGTACGGTTTTTACTTGATTTGGAATAGGGTTTAACGAGAATAATAAAAGGCAGCCGGCAAGCGAAAAAAAATTTGGAGTTATCTGTAGGGGTAACTCCTTTTTGTGTCGTCTATTACATGAATGTTTAACAGAAAGGAGGAAGAGAAGTGACGGATGAGCTAGTGGAGAAGGTCAGGGCTGGGAATGATCATGCATTCCGGATATTGATTGAAACGTACAAACAGACGATATATCGAACCGTCTATTCCGTTTTGCGCAATCAAAAAGATGCAGAAGATGTAACCCAGGAAGTCTTTATCAAAATCTATACTTCTCTTCCTCAATATAAGAATCAGGGCTTCAAAACTTGGATCACCCGTATAGCCGTCAATCATGCAATCGATCTTAAGCGAAAAAGGCAACGCCAAAAGGAAGAGCCGCATGAGGAAAGATCATCGGAAGCGGATTTGGGCGCATCTGATGATGTCGAGGCTGTTTTTTTTCAAAATGAAAGACGAAAGCAGGTATTGCGCAAGCTGAATGACCTCCCGGAGGGCTATCGTGACGTGGTATATGATTACTACATAAAGGAGAAGACATTCAAGCAAATTGCAGAGGAACAGCAGATCCAAGTGAAGTCTGTCGAGGTTAAGTTATATCGTGCAAGAAATTGGATGAGAAAACATTGGAAAGAGGAGGATTTTTCATGAATCATGTTTCCAAGGCTGGATGGGTTGCTTATTTGGCAGATGAAATGCCCGAGGATATAAAAATAGAATATGAAAATCATCTATACTCCTGTGACGAATGTTTGTCCGTTTATATGGAAGCGATGGAAATGGAAGAGGCCAGCCTGCTCATCGTCGGTGACATTGCAGATTCTGTCATGAAGTCGATCAAGCGGGAAAAAGGCGGAGGTGAGGAAGAGGCCACGCAAATCCGGAAAGAGCAATCACTTCGGACGATTGCCAGACATTATCTGATAGCGGCCGGATTCACGGTTTTATTAATGGCCGGCGGAGTATTTCAATCATTGACTGAATACGTGGATTCCGTGGAGACGACCAGTGTGAAGGAAACAAAATCCCTGACAGATGGGATTATCGATAAAACATTCAATTGGATGGACTCGATCGAAAAGAAAAATAAGGAGGGGTTTATTAATGAATAAAAGTCCTGTCATCGCTTTTTTATTATCGTTCCTTCCAGGATTCGGGCATTTTTATCTGGGCAGGACATATAAAGGATTATTTTATTTTCTTGCTGCGTTCGGATTTGGGTTTGGAGGGCTCATGCTTGCATTGATCAGTCATACGGATGCATTCCTGGCCTTTTCCGTAATTGGCATGGTGTTTTACTTCATTAGTATATTTGACTTGGTGGTCACCTCTTTAAGAAATCCGCATGGTGAAGCAGATATGGAGAAAGTGGCTGCCCAGCCGGAAGCGGAAAGATTTTATGTGATCATTCTTTCATTCGTTCCGGGCGTCGGGCATTTTCAGCTTGGCCTCATGAATCGGGGCCTCATTTTTCTCATCGGTTTTTTGGGATTGGGGATTATGGTGGTATTCCTGAGCATGCTGACACAGATGGAGGGTCTGTTAATATTCATGGCGCTATTGCCGGTCATCTGGATTTACAGCTTTTTTGATTCCGTTCAACAGCTGAATAAAAAGCAGCGAGGCGAGGAACTCATCGATCGGACCGTGCTGGAGGATTTCGAGCAAAGGCGGGAAACAGGCAAGAAGAGTAAATCAATTGCAACTTTATTCTCCATCTTCCCTGGGGCCGGCCACTTATATTTGGGCCTGCAAAAACGCGGAATTCAATTGATGGCAGGTTTTTTGTTTGCCATTTACATATTGGATTTGCTCCGGTTGGGCTTCTTCTTTTTCCTTATTCCGATCATCTGGTTTTATAGCTTTTTCGATGGATTGCAAAAAGCCTCGAAAATGGAAGAAGGACCTGTTGAAGATACGCCGATCATTTCAGGAATCGACAACCAACAAAAATGGATAGGGTTCGGTTTGATGGGACTTGGAATCTATTTCTTGACCAGTAATATCATCGTACCTGCGATTGCCCCCCATTTGGATGAATGGATTGGAAGTAACCTGGAATATTGGTTCAGAGATTACTTCCAAAAAGGATTGGTGTGTATCCTTCTTATAGGCGGCGGAATCAAATTGATTGCGGGTAGTAAAAAAGCTAGGGTGGAGGAGGAGACAAAATGAGGACATGGAGAGTCGGAACGATTTCAATGGGTGCTGCCCTTGCAGGTTTAGGTGTGGTTTTACTGGTATCCCAATTCCTGCATCTGGATTTGACGACGATTTTCCTATCATGGTGGCCGCTAGTGTTCATCATCTTGGGAGCTGAGATTCTTTTCTTTGTCTTTTTCTCCAGAAAAGAAAGTTCCTTCGTTAAGTATGATATTCTTAGCATTCTGTTCGTGGGCTTGCTTGGGATGCTGGGAATAGTATGCATTTTGCTAACGTCTAGCGGCCTGATGGATCAGGTCAGGGCAGCGGTGAAAAGCGAAGAAAAGACCGTCCATTTACCTGGCTTCAATGAAAAAGCCGGAAAAGGAATACAAAGAGTCGTCTTGGATTCCGGTTCATACCCCTTGACGGTCGAAAGCGGTACAGAGGAGTCGGTTTCCATTTTCGGAACATATGATGAGCTGGGAATGGAGACTTCAGGGCCACTGCTGAAACGGGTGGAAGATTATTTACTGGTTCAAAGAAATGGGGATACGCTTTATATCAGCTTCAAGGATTTACCGATCCAAAACCGGCTTTTGGACACTGGCAGCATGGATCTTGAGGCAACTCTCGTCATCCCTGCCGAGCTGGCCTTGGAGATAGAAGGCCAAAGTGCCGACCTTGTCTTGAAACCTCGTCAGCTCCTGAATGACTGGAATGTGAAGGGCAGCGGGAACCTTAGTGTGTTCCTTCAAGACAATAGCGATATCAAGATAGAGGCAAGAGGGGCCGACGAACTGGAAGGCCCCAAAGACGGCTGGAAGGTGAATGAAGGAAAACCGGAACAAATAAGTGAAAATGACCCTGCAAAAAAGAACGGAATATTCAAGTATGGAAAAGGGAATCATAGTTTAACGGTCACAGATACGATCCATGTTACGGTTCATAATCCGTGATCGAAATCATTTACTAGAATAAAATGATAAAAAGCATTATAATTTCCCTGATAACAATTCTGGAAAAATGCATATAAAGGTATGGACCGAAAGTTCGGTCCTCTTTTTTTTTTCGAATATTGCTTTTCATGTAACGAAGGATTAAGATGTAAATTATGGAATCAATATGTATAAGGATGATGGGAAATGAAAAGAGCAAGGTTGATTTACAATCCGACTTCTGGCCGGGAAGCCATTAAGAAGAGTCTGCCAGGTGTGCTAGCGAAGCTTGAGGAAGCTGGTTATGAAGCTTCTGCACATGCCACGACTGGTGCGGGTGATGCGACGAATGCAGCTAAGATCGCCATTGAACGAGGCTATGATATTGTCATTGCGGCAGGGGGCGACGGTACGATTTATGAGGTTGTTAATGGACTGGCCACGGCAGAAAAACGCCCGAAACTAGGGATCATTCCGACGGGAACGACGAATGACTTCGCCCGGGCGCTGCATTTACCGAAGTCAATTGAAGGGGCAGCTGAAATCATTGCCCGCGGGCATACGATGCCGATCGATATCGGGAAAATGAATGATAAATATTTCATCAATATTGCTGGCGGAGGCCGATTGACTGAATTGACTTATGACGTGCCGATCAAGCTGAAAACGATGCTGGGGCAGCTGGCATATTATATAAAAGGTATCGAAATGCTTCCATCGATTAAACCGACGGAGGTTTCCATTGAATATGATGGAAAGCTGTTTGAAGGAGAGATCATGCTTTTCTTGGTCGCCAACACGAATTCCGTCGGCGGCTTTGAAAAATTGGCTCCTGATGCATCCCTGAATGATGGCATGTTTACACTGCTCATCTTGAAAAAAGCCAATCTCGCGGATATTGTCCGTGTCGCCACATTGGCAATGCGCGGAGAGCATATTCATGATAAGAACGTCATTTATGAAAAAGCGAATCGGATAAAAGTACAGGCTAAAAAGGATATGATGCTTAACTTGGATGGCGAATTTGGCGGGATGGCCCCGGCTGAATTCGTAAATCAGTACCGCCATTTTGATGTATTCATCCCACAAGGAATATTGCCGGACGATCCGACAAATAAATAGGAAAAAAGGTCACGGAAATCCAGTGGCCTTTTTCAGTAAAACGTTGCAAGGAGAATGCGTGAATATGTATATTAGGCAAGCGAAACCGGAAGATGCGGACAAGGCAGCTTCATTGATCCGGTTAGCGATTAAGGAAATTGCAGAAGCATTGACCGGAGAAATGGAAGAAGAAAGGATTCTTTCCGTTCTTGCCGATTTTTTCAAAAAAAGCGGAAATCGGATCAGTTATGAAAACACCTTCGTAAGTGTTCATGAGGGGGAAATATCGGGATTGATCATTGCCTATCATGGGAAGGACGCGCAGGAATTGGATGCGCCGATCGTCGGACACTTAAGGCGGAAGCGGAAAGATCCCAGCATCACGATTGACAAAGAAGCGGATACGGATGATTTTTATTTGGATACAATATGCGTCGACCCAAATTTCCAAGGAAAAGGGATTGGGAGCGCATTGATTCGATATGTTGAGGAATATGCCAAACAAAAAGGATATCCAAGGGTTTCTTTAGTTGTTGAACATGTAAATGAAGGGGCAAGCCGCCTTTATAACAAATTAGGCTATAAAGAACTTAAGACGGTTACCATCAGCGGTTATGAATTTGGCTATTTGGTTAAACGAATAGAAGAACCCCCTGCTTGACAGGAGGTTCCCACTGTAGACAAACTCGATGATAATCAAGTTTGTCTATTTTTATGAGTTGTACTATGTAGCCGTGAATTTCCACTCCAGGCACTCGCTTATCCAGAGGCGGTCGGGGAGCCTCCTTGGCGCTTTGCGCCTACGGTGTCTCCACTAGACGTGCTTTCCCCGCAGGAGTCTCGTACCTTACGTTCCAATCAACTTTGTTTAAATTCATAGGTAGAAGCCTTTTCCACTGGATAAATTTGATAAGAAATCTCACCACTTTTTGATGATTTTTGTTGTCTGTACATCGTGATAAAGATGAGCAGGTTGCACAGGTGTATTGGGGAGATTTGTACTCACGATAGCCCTCTTTATTCGTTGGTTGTCGAGTACGTTAAAAGCTAACAATTAAAATGTTCATCGTATACCTAGTCATGTTTGCGAAAGTACCCTTATTTGTTCGAGGGTGTGTATAGGGTAAAGCCCGTATGTTTTCTTTATTAAATAGCTAGTGATTGCTGGTGTTTTATAAGCGGCATCTGCGGCAATGGCTTTTGGCAAACCCGTTGCGGTCTGCAGCGCGTGGAATGAATAGGCAAACTGTTTTGTTCGTTCATCTTTTACCTAGTAGCCACTCTCAGAATCTGTTGTACTTTCTTGTATTTCTTTGCCGGAATATCTGGCAAACACATGTGGAAGGTCAGATCATCTGCGTCATCATCAAGATGTAAACCCTGTCTATGCGATACGTAAGAAACGATAGAGCGTGTATTCGCAGATGCAAAAGAAATGGTATGCCTTGGACTACTTTAAGGGGACTTAAAAAATTGTCGTTGCAGGCGATGCTTACTTTCGCTGCCATGAATGTAGAAAAGATGGCCAATTGGACATGGCAAGGTCCAAGACTGGCCTAATAAAGGGTGGTCGTAGAGCTACGATCTCTAAAAATCAGGAGAACATTCGAAAAGAATTTCAAAAGGGGGGCGGAATATATAATTCCGCCCCCCTTTTGTCTACAAACTGGCCCCCCTTCTTGACAGGGGGGTCTTCTTATATGCCAGCGATTACATTTGCTGTCCGTTCATGGCTGCCCAATCGGCATAGGTTCCGCTGCCGTTACAACCAGGGCAATCGTGGATATCGGAAAAATGATATTCAGTTGGCACGAAGGAGCTGTATCCACGCCCGTAACAATCCGGACAAAGGCCTTTTTCCTCCATACTTGCTCGATGTTTTTCTAACCGTGTTGCATTCCAGGCTGATATAGAGTTAAACAAACCCATTTTTCTCACCTCAACTAATTTTCCTTATTTTTCTTTTTTTATCGTACTTTTATGCATGGAACTATGAAAAACCCATAATTCCTTCCCCTATATTTTTATGAAAAAAAGGGTAATTTGGTGAGTCGTTTTGTGGCAAGGCTCCGATTGTGGTAAAATACAGGCTAGCATAAAAAAGAAAAGAGAAGATGATATGAAAAAAACAGCACCTGTTGCTAAAAACGATATAATAGAGGTTTTATTCGAGGACTTAACACATGAAGGAGCAGGAGTCGCTAAAGTCGATGGCTACCCAATCTTTGTTCAGAATGCCCTTCCTGGTGAAAAAGCGAAAATTAAAGTGATGAAGGCCAATAAAGGATATGGCTTCGGCCGATTGATGGAGATTATAGAAAACAGTCCATATCGTGTCGAGGTTAAAGCGGAAGACTTCCATAAATATGGCGGATGTCAGCTGCAGCATATGAGCTACGAAGGACAGCTGGAATTCAAGGAAAAGCAAGTCCGTGAAGTGATGGCGCGGATCGGGAAATTGGAAGGCGCGGTTGTCCATCCGATCATCGGCATGGAGAACCCGACTCATTATCGAAATAAGGCGCAAGTGCCTGTCGGCGATAAGGATGGAGAGTTAATCGCGGGATTCTTTAAACCACGGACACATGAGATTGTCGAAACAAAAGAAAGCATCATCCAACATGAAGTGATCAGTGAGGCTGTTCAAGTTGTGAAGGAGATTTTCAGTAAGCTTGGCATTCCTGCTTACGATGAGGAGTCACACAAAGGTGTATTGCGGCACATCATGGCCCGTTACGGCAAGCAAACAGGCGAATTGATGATCGTTCTCGTTACAAGAACGAAAAGCATTCCTTTCATAGAAACCATCGTCAAGGAAATCGTGGACCGCCTGCCTAAAGTGAAATCAATCGTACAAAATGTGAATTCCAAGAAAACGAACGTCATCCTAGGCGATCACATGACCTTATTATGGGGCGACGAAGTGATTCATGATATGATCGGCGATGTGAAATTTGCCATTTCCGCTAAATCCTTTTATCAAATCAACCCCGATCAAACCAAGGTTCTTTATGATAAAGCACTTGATTACGCGGGGCTAACGGGAGAAGAGACGGTGATTGATGCATATTGCGGCATTGGCACGATCTCGTTATTCCTGGCTAAACAAGCGAAAAAAGTCATCGGTGTTGAAGTGGTGGAAGAAGCGATCGAAGATGCTCGCCGCAATGCTGAGTTGAATGAAATCACGAATGCCGAATTCATCGTTGGTGATGCTGGCAATGTTATTGCTGAATGGTACCAAAAAGGAAACACGGCCGATGTCATCGTCGTCGATCCACCTCGCAAAGGCTGTGAGGAATCTCTTCTTAACACAATCATCGAGATGAAACCGAACAAAGTGGTCTATGTATCATGCAACCCAGGCACTTTAGCTCGTGATCTTCATATCTTGGAAGCTGGTGGATATAAAGCAGTCGATATCCAGCCAGTGGATATGTTCCCGATGACGACACATGTGGAAAACGTTGTGTTATTAGAGCTTAAATCATAACCTAACAAAGAGTCCAGTCCTCGTGACAGGGCTCTTTTTCCTTAAGTTCTGCTGTTGATAAGGAGGGTTTTTTTCACTTGTATATTCTCGACTCCCTAACTTGGACATATATTAAGAAATATGAAATGGGAGGCAAGGTGATTTTATCAATTTTCAAAAAGTGGTGGCTGTCATTGTTGGTAGCTTTTTGTTGGGTTTCGGAATCAATGGTTTTTTAGTCCCTCATCACCTGATAGACGGCGGCGTTATTGGAATTGCCCTCATCCTACATTATTTTTTTGGTTTTCAAACGGGACTTTCGATGCTAGTCCTTAGTGTGCCTATATTTTTTTATGCATGGTGCTATGAACGGCCCTTTTTCTATAGCAGTGTCCACGGTCTGCTTTTGACCTCCCTGTTCATGGATTGGCTAAACCCGCTGAAAAAGGTTTTTTCCTTATCGATACTGACCAGCTCCTTAATAGGCGGAGTTATCATAGGAATGGGCATCGGGCTCATGCTTCGATATGAGACAAGCAGCGGCGGAACGGATATGCTAGCCAAAATCATATCCAAATCCTCCTCATTGGATATTGCTTTAGCGATTATCCTTATAGATACCCTCATCATTTCAGCGGCTGTCTTCACCCTGGGTGTGGAAATATTCTTGTTTTCATGCGTGACGATCGTCATTATCGGTCTGACCACCTCGCTTTTGAAAGTGAGACATTAACTTGCGGCCATCAGTTTTTTAAGATATATGCTACATCGTCAATTGCTTTTTGCAGCTTTACGCTGTTCTTGCTATACATTTCTTTAGCTTCCTTTGACTCCGTCCCGAGGGCAAACAATTCCAAATCGGCCTGGCATTTTTTCAAGGTTGCCAGCAGTAAAGGTTTTTCTTGTGGAGAAGGAATCTTGAGTTTATCATCAAAAAGGTCGACCGTTAATTCCCCATTGGAATTCGCTTGGGCAAGAAAAACATTTTCAAGGGTCACCCCCAGCTTATCTATTTCAGTATGAAGCCAATTACGATTCAGTCCTATCGTTGAAAGTGGTTCATCAAGTATAAGGCCGTCCATGACGACTGTTTGCGGCTCCTTGACTGCTGCGACTGGAATGTTAAGATCTTTAGGTGTCAAAGGCTGATTCTGCTTCTTTAACATGACCGAAAAATCCCCGTTCGCTTCCAGTAAGGCAAACTCGACTTCGGAAACATCGAAGACATCCTTTTTCCGAAGCAAGGCTAACAACTCATCGATTGTATATTTTTCTTTCTTCAGATTATCTTCCATGACCTTGCCATCCTTGATGAAAACGGACGCTTTTCCTTCTACAAGATCACGGAAGGTTTTGCTTTTTAATGATATCGACCCTGCAAGGAAGGGAGCCAAGGCAAAAACGAGGATGGACAGTACCCCGTGTATAATGTTTCCCTCCACTTTGGTAGCCAATTCCGCCCCGACATTACCAATGGTTATGCCTGTAACATATTCAAAAAAGGAAAGCTGGGATAATTGTTTTTTCCCTAACACTTTCGTGATCAAGAAAAGAACGATTAAAAAGAATAGTGACCGCATTACGATTTCTAACCAATTCGGCATTACCTAACACCTCCTGCAATAATCCATGTTCTAAAAGCCTTTATATTGCGGTTCTTCCAGCTCCAGTTTTCCGACGCGTTCCTGTACCTCCCTCATGACCTCATTCACCACCAGCATCGTTTCATGCAAGGCTCGCTTCGATTCTTCATCTTGGGTCCGAAGTGCCAAGCTGGATAACCCGGCTTCGATTCCTTTTAGGCTGGAGACACATTGCTTCACTTCTGATGCTATCGTCATGGTGCATCCTCCTCTAAATTCGAAAATCAAGCATCATTTCCTAAAAAGTCATGGTTGCGGCTCACCGTCAAATTCAATTGATACAGCATGGGCAATTGCTGGAATCGTTTCATTTTGTTGAAAGGAAAGGGGAGATAACAACGCACCCGTGGCCACGACGAGCATCTTATTGATTTCGCCTTTTTTCATCCGGTTCAATAAATGCCCATAAACGACGGCCGCCGAACAACCCGGTCCGCTTGCCCCTGAGAGGACAGGCTGTCCGTCCCGATATATCATTGTACCGCAATCCATATATTGCTCTTTCTTCATTTTGATTCCATGGTTATTCAATAACTCCAATGAAACATCATGCCCAATCTGGCCTAAATCGCCGGTCACAATTAAATCATAATAGGATGGATCCAAATTCCGTTCTCTTAAATGGGCTTCAATGGTATCGACCGCAGCAGGTGCCATGGCCCCACCCATATTGAAAGGGTCGGTCAACCCCATGTCGATCACACGTCCGATCGTAGCTGAAGTGACCCTCGGTCCTGTTCCAGCCTTGCTTAATAAAGCCACTCCTGCACCAGTAACGGTCCATTGTGCGGTTGGTGGTTTTTGCCCGCCATATTCAGTAGGGTAGCGGAATTGTTTCTCCACGGCAGCGTTATGGCTCGATGCCCCTGTCAATAAGTAATCTGCCCCGTTCGTATTGACGAGGTACGCGCCGAGAGCTAGACCCTCCATGGACGTGGAGCAGGCTCCAAACAAGCCGAGGTAAGGAGTGCCCAGAGTGCGGCAAGCAAAGCTGGTGGGTGTCATTTGGTTGATAAGGTCGCCTCCAAGGAAAAATTGAATCTGTTCCTTCTGGAGGCCAGCCTTTTCGATTGCCTTCGTACACGCGTCTTCCAATAACACCTTATGAGCTTTTTCATAGGTATCTTGATTAATCCACAAATCGGAATGAAGGAGATCGAAATCATCGGCAAGCAATCCGTTCGCCTCGAAAGGGCCGCCGACGGTACCGGTTGAGACAATGACGGGCTTCTGGTCAAACACCCAAGTGCGATGCCCTGTATGCATGGAAAACCACCTCTTTTTGTTTTTTTACTCGTATGTACAAATGGACTTATATATATAAAAAAGGTTGATCGATGAAACCAACCTTTTTTATAGGAAAGTCCATTATTGTTTGTATTGTGGTTCCTCGTTCTCGATTTCATTAATGCGAGGAGTAATGCTGTCTACAATCGTTTGGGTTTGTTGCGCCGCTTGTTGGTAGAGCTGTTTGGCTTGCTCATTATCGGTGGAAAGAGCGAAGGTTTCAAAGCTCGCTTGCGCACTTTTAAGACCGGCTAAAGTAGTTTTAACATCATTGATTACAGTCATTTCCGGATTCCCCCTTGTTTTATATTGCCTTTTTAGCGTAAGGAAAATTTCGGCTTTATATACGTGCCAATTTTTCCTTTAATCAAACGTTTGATTAATAGGAAGAGAGCAAGTTTTGATTTAAATATTGACTCAATTCAGAATTGTGCATATAATAATTAGAAAATATAACGTCATCACGTGAGGTGATATAACATGGAAATTATGGATGATGTATATAATAGAACGGTTTTAGAGATATCATCTGAAGATGCCGTAAAAGACTTGCAATTCATTAAAAATAAACAACAGTCTGAAATTGAATCGATTAAATACAAAATTCATAAATACGAACAAAAGCGAAGTGCTGAGGAAGCTTGGTATCAATCCCTTTCTCCATTGAAACGGTTTTTTACCGGGCATGCACCAAGCCATCACAAGGCAGTGGAGCATTTGGTGAATGTCAAAGATAGATATAAAAAAATCGAGACGATAAAGCGAAAGATCGCTTTTTTGGATGAAGTGATTGGCATGCTGGAAGCGGAACCGGAAAGGCGGGAATTACATTTGCCCACTGACATCATTAAAGAGATGATCGCCAGTCAGAAAGACGAGGGACGACCAAGATGACATTAGAAACGTTAAACGCGGGCTTGGATACGATTTGGGTCGTTTTGACGGCAGCGATGATATTACTGATGGAAGGTGGGTTTGCCTTATTGGAGGCGGGATTCGTTCGGACCAAAAATAATGTGAATATCATCATGAAGGTTTTTGCCGATATCACGATCGGGACGCTATGTTATTTTGTCATTGGTTTTGGCTTAATGTATGGAACCGATGTATTTGGTCTTGTCGGGACAAGCGGCTTTCTGCTCAAAGGTGATTTATCGCATATCGACCTGACGATTTCCATTGATGCCTATTGGTTATTTCAAGGGGCATTCGTCATTGCCGTCATCTCCATCGTTTCCGGAGCGGTTGCCGAGAGAATTAATTTTCGGGCATACCTCATTTTTGTCGTCATGATGACGGCCTTCATCTATCCGGTAGCAGGACACTGGATTTGGGGCGGAGGCTGGTTAAACGAGTTAGGCATGCAGGACTTTGCAGGGTCGGCTGTCATTCATGCACTCGGTGGTTTTTCTGCACTGGCGGCCGCCATAGTCATTGGGCCGAGAGCAGGAAAATTCACCGCGGTGGGAACAAGCTCGATTTCACTGCCGAGCAACCTCCCGTTGGCTTCTGTCGGAGCCTTTCTCTTATGGTTCGGCTGGTTTGGGTTTAATGCTGGAAGCACTTTGCAGGCTACAGATGCCCGCATTGGCCATATTGCCATCGTCACGATGCTCTCAGCGGCATCTGGAGGGGCTGTGACGTTGCTTTATACACTATTCAGGTATGGCAGATCGGATGCACCATCCGTCATTAATGGCTCACTTGCAGGACTTGTCGGGATCACGGCAGGCTGTGCATTCGTTAGTGATCTTGCTGCAATACTGATCGGAGCCATTTCCGGGCTGCTGATGCTCGCTGCAACCAATTGGCTGGAGGCCAGGAAAATCGACGATCCGGTGGGCGCCTTTCCCGTTCATGCGGCCTCTGGCATGTGGGGGACGATAGCATTGGGCCTTTTCTCCACTGAAGGCGGATTGTTTACAGGTGGAGGATGGCATTTACTTGGGGTGCAATCGGTAGGATTAGTGGCACTATGCCTATGGGGCTTCTCACTGACATGGATCGTTTTTAAAATCATCAATATTTGGGTCCCGACAAGATCGACTGATGAAGAGGAAGAACTGGGTTTGGATATCAGCTATCACGGAATCATGGCCACACATACTTCGCCGGAATTCATCAAGGTCGAAGAATACTTTAAGCGGGATGAAGAAGCGAAAGATGTTTCACGTTAAAACTAATGGTAGAATCAAGTAAGAGGTGATTACAAATGAGCACATGCAACCTTAATCATTCACAGCAAGATGTCAACCTGAAATTGAATGCTCAACTGGAATTTTTACCACCAACATTGAGCCAAGCATTAAATCTTTTTCTGGATAATGACCATTCGCAGGAAACCTTGAATGAACTTTTTCACCTATTGAAAAAATATGACTTGTCCTCCAAGGAGGAACAAGAATCAAGAAATCAAAAAATGAACCATCTTATGCTGGAACGGGAATGAAGCCCGTTCTTTTTTTATCTGTTTTTTTGTTGTAATGACATTATTAATCGATCGATTGATTAATTTTTTATAGAAATGGGCGAGTGAAAGAAGAACACGTCAATTCGCGAGTGAAAGTTCGAAACTCGCGAGTAAAGTGCCCAAATTGAAGATAAAAAAATGAAGCCCATTATGAGCTCCACTTATCTTACATTTAAAAGCCATCATCTGTTGCGTTGAAGGGGATATTGAGGTTCCTTTCGACGGCGCGCAGGCGTTGATTAAGCCTGTTCAGTCTATTGGTATGACGCTGATCGGTTTGACTTAGCCTGGATATTTCTTGGTTAACACGGTTCACTTCCCGGTTTACACGTGTGATTTCTTGGTTGAGGCGAGTGAGTTCCCGCGTTTGTCGCTCATTTTGCCGCTCTAGTTCACGTACCCTTCTTTCGAGTTGCTGAGATTGCGGCGGCTGCCTGTCGGAGTCGAATGGGTCTGTTGAAGAATTGAATGGGTTTTCTTGATTCTGTGGGAGGTTCCATTCCTGCTGAGGAACATACTCAGAATCAAATCGTTCTGGCTGTTGAAAATAGGGGTTGAAACTCGGCTGAATGTACTGCTGATTTCCGTTTTGTTGTGGATAAGGATAAAATCCGGATGAATTCATTGTCAACACTCCTTTTAAATTCAGGATGGATACGTAATAACTTATGTAAGTTCTGGTGAAGTGGCAAGGCGATAGCCTATAAAAGCCAGTTGGGCGGGTGTGTTTTTCAAAGAAAAATTTCAATAAATTTGCAGAAATCAATCTGTTCCTATATCGTTTAAGATAGAGAGAAATCTTCGCATATTGAAACTTATCAAAAGGATAATCCGTATATATAGAAAAGCGTGTAAGTCAGGAGTGTAATGATCATGAATCGATTTCTTACTGATTTTATTTCCATATTGATGGCATTTCCAGTCATTTTGCCGGTGTTGCTGGTGAGCTATTTCGCCTTTAATCTGCCCCTTGCTGCCTCCGTTGCCATTTCCATTGCCGGAGGTGCGCTTGCATACTGGCTGAGTACGGCTTACTTTTCTTCGCGATTCCTTAAAAAGCATGGATTGACAAGAAAAGAATATCAATATATAAAGAAAAATATAAGTGAAGCAAAACAGAAAATATGGCGGGTGCAAAAGGCGTTAATCTCTGTCAGGCATATTTCTTCTTTTAAGCAAAGGAAGGATATGATTAAAATGATCAGGAAAATATATAGTCTTACCAAAAAAGAACCGAAGCGGTTTTATCAGGCTGAACAATTTTACTATTCCCATCTCGATTCTGCCACAGAGCTTGCTGAGAAATATGTTTTTTTATCACAGCAACCAAGAAAGAACAGGGAACTCGAGCTCTCTTTAGCGGAAACCCGAAAAACTTTGAAGGACCTCACTAAAACGATAGAAAAGGATTTATATCATGTGATTGCCGATGATATCGATAACCTTAATTTCGAGTTGGATGTAGCAAAGCATTCGATCAAAACGAGAAAAGAATCACAAGTAATCGATGAAAGCAGGAGGTTAAAATGAATAATAACGATCCAAACCTGTTGAATAAAACGGATAATGCCAATTTACTCGATGATCTCCTGTCCAATCCATTCAATGAGTTGCAGGAAAAGACGCCTTCATCCTCACAGGAGGCTAAGCCGGTTAAATTGATTGATGTCATCCCAGAGGAAAATCGGGCAAAGGCTTATCAGCTTGCCGAACAAATTGATCCAACGAATCATCAGGCGATGATATCTTATGGCACGCCTGCCCAATCGAAGCTTTTGACCTTTTCCAATTCGATGCTTGAGCATGTTCAGAAAAAGGATGTCGGTGAAGTGGGGAGCATTATCAGTGACTTAATGAAGAAGTTAAACGAATTGAGTCCTGATGAGCTTAAACCGGATAAACCGTCATTTTTTGCGCGTATGTTCGGTAAGCTGTCCGGTTCCGTTCAGGAAGTGCTTTCTAAATATCAAAAAACTGGCGCGCAAATTGACAGAATCAGCGTGAAGCTTGACCGGAGCAAGAATATCCTGCTTTCGGATATCGTCATACTGGAAAAACTTTATGAAACGAATAAGGACTATTTTCAGGCGTTGAATGTCTATATTGCTGCCGGGGAAATCAAACTGGAAGAAATTCATGGGAAAACGATCCCTGAGCTGAAAAAATCCGCTGAATTAAGCAATGACCAAATGAAGTTTCAAGAGGTCAATGATATGCGCCAATTCGCCGAGCGACTGGATAAAAGGCTGCATGATTTGAAACTGAGCCGTGAAATCACGATTCAAAGCGCACCGCAGATCAGGCTGATTCAAAACACGAATCAGGCGCTAGTCGAGAAAATACAGTCTTCGATCATGACGGCCATTCCTCTTTGGAAAAATCAGGTGGCGATAGCCTTGACCTTAATCAGGCAGCGCCATGCAGTTGAAGCGCAAAAGCAAGTTTCCAAGACTACCAATGACTTGCTCTTGAAGAACTCTGAAATGCTGAAAGTAAATACCATTGAAACGGCAAAAGAAAATGAACGGGGACTTGTCGATATTGAAACATTAAAGAATACTCAAGCTAACTTGATTTCGACATTAGAAGAAACGATGAGAATCCAAGAAGAAGGCAGGCATAAACGGCGACAGGCGGAGCAGGAACTGGCATCGATGGAAAATGAATTGAAGCAGAAACTATTGGAGATAAAGGGATAGGGGGAGAACGGCATTGGAAATAATGGAAGCGATAAAAACGAGGCGAAGCATAGGAATCGTTAAGCAAGACCCTGTACCTAAAGAAATCATCGAGCAAATCATCGAGGCGGGTACATATGCACCAAACCATCATCGAACGGAGCCGTGGCGTTTTTTTGTATTGACAGGGGAAGGCAGAAATAAACTTGGCCATGTATTCGAGGAAATAACAAGGATTGAAAATGCAGATGACACACCGGAAAGCTTGATCAGCAAACTTGAAAGGCAAAAGAAAAATCCCCTGAGGGCACCGGTCATCATCGCAGTGGGCATAGAGCCCAGTGATAAGAATAATGTCCTTGTAGCCGAAGAGTATGCCGCAGTGAACAGTGCCATCCAAAATATGCTGCTTGCTGCACATTCCCTCGGGCTGGGTGCAGTGTGGAGAACGGGAAAAATAACTTATCATGAGAAGGTGCGGGATTTCTTCCGTTTATCCTCAAAAGGTGAAGTGCTGGCATTCATTTACTTGGGCTTTCCTGACATGGAGCCGAAGCCTGCCAAGAAAACACCGATTGATCAATTGACCACTTGGATCGGGTGAAATGAATGGCTGCAGCAGTGAAACATCCTGCTGCAGCTTTTTTTATTGGAGGGACTTCGGAAAGGACAGGCTTCATTTCAAGTGACGAGTGCGGATTTAGGTTGTACAATACATAGGAAGAATAAATTATGATGAATTAGGATGTGTCTATAGATGAGAACGATTGATCCATTTGAGATTCTCGATGGAAAAGCGATTAAATTTCTGGATGTTTTTGGCGTCGAGGATGGGATTGCTTTAAAGAGCAAATATGAAGATAAAACGTATTGGATATATGATTATTATTGCATGCATCAGTCATGTGACTGTCAGGAAGTGTACCTTGAATTCGTGGAGGCCCGCAAAAACAATAACCAGGCAGGGCAGCATTTTGGGATTCGCGTATCTTTCAGCGATCATAAATTCACCCTAGAGGACTATAATATATCCAAGCAAAAGGCGATGGATATTGCGGAAGACACGTTAAAGTACAGCAACGACATCATGGCGTTATTTAAGCAGCGGTATCAGCAAATGAAGGAAAAAGGAACGCAAATCATCATGGAAAGTGCAAAGGCAGCCAAAATGCCTCATGTTCATACAGAACCAGTTATCGGAAGAAATGAACCATGTCCTTGCGGAAGCGGAAAAAAATACAAAAAATGCTGCGGAGCAGCTTGATCGATCTTGGAGGGTGACTCGAAATAGAGCGCCCTCTTTTTTTGTAAAAAATTGAAAAAAATAGTAGCGGAATAAGAACGTTTGTTCTATAATTGATTATACCAGATATCAACAGATAAAGAAATAAAAAGTAGGATTTTAGACCGAATTTTCTAAAAACTTCTTTTTTATTTTCAAAAATCTGGTATATATAAGAGAGAAGGGTTTTTTGATCTCATCTCTTTCAACGGTAGACGGCAACCAGACGGGATGCGAATCCCTGCACTGATGGCAGTTTAACTTAATGAACGAAGGAAGGGGTAATCAAATGACAAGAGAAAAAAGATTAATACCTTACAAAGTTCTTGAAGTAATGGAAACGGTGAAAGAAAAGATTCCCGAGGGCATCGAGCTTGTGAAAGCCCCTGCAGTTTGGGAAAAAAGCAATTATGGTGAGGGTGTTGTAGTCGCCGTCATCGATACAGGAATTGATAAGGAGCATCCAGACCTCAAAGAGAGAATCATTGGCGGGAAGGATTTTACCAATACCGGAGATTTTCAAGATGATAACGGGCATGGAACACATGTATGCGGTACGATACTGGCTTCCATTAATAACGTTGGTGTAGTGGGAGTGGCTCCGAAAGCAAGCATTTTGGCCTTGAAGGCCTTGAATGGGCAGGGTCAAGGTGAAATAGATTGGATCAATGGAGCCTTGGAGTATGCGATCAATTGGCAGGGGCCGAATGAAGAAACGGTTTCGGTCATTTCACTTTCACTTGGGGGGCCGCCGGATGAGGCGGAACATAAGCTGATTCAAAGGGCCATCCAGAAGGACATTCTTATTGTTTGTGCGGCTGGGAATAGCGGGGATGGGCGTCATGAAACCGATGAATTGGATTATCCAGGTGCGTATCCAGAGGTAGTGGAAGTCGGAGCTGTGGATTTAAGCAGAAATTTAGCGGATTTCTCAAATACGAATGATGAAATTGACTTGGTTGCGCCAGGAGTCGATATACTCTCTACGTATCCAGGTAATAAATATGCCAGACTCAGCGGAACATCAATGGCAACTCCGCATGTAAGCGGTGCAGCAGCTCTCTTGAAAGTGATAGCTGAACAGGACTTTGGCCGCAAGCTGACAGAGGCAGAATTGTATGCTCAGTTAGTGAAAAGTACGGAAGATTTGGGAATCAGTAAAAAAGCACAAGGCAATGGGCTGCTCAACTTAACCATTGCGGACCAAAGGGTTGAAAAATCTATTAAGATTACCATAGAGTCAGAGAACCTTAAATTACCGAGTAAATCAGTGGTCATGGAATACTGACAAAAAAGGTGTCCCAGGATTCTTGGGACACCTTACTCAATAATTTTATCGTTTATTTTTTCTTAGCGCTGCAATAAGTGCTACAAGGGACAAGATCAGTGCTATGACAGATAGGGTGATGATCAGTGTTTCATTACCATTACTTTTATCATCTGCTGTTGCCGTGTCCTTTGAATTGTCGGTTGCTTTGGAATCATCGGTTGCAGCTTCATCTTCGTGCCCGTGATCAGGGGACTCTGCATCAGCCTTTGGGGCTACCGAAATTTGCGTTACTGAATGCGGTAGGGCGGAACCTTCATCACCGCTCCATTCGACGATTTCACCATCTTTATAATATTGAAAGGCGTCCCAAGCGACCTTCGTTTCTTCTTTAGGGTTTTGGGCAATGAATGAGAATTGCTGGAATTGTCCAGCGGATATGCCTTCACCGGTTGCTTCCCAAGTTACCGTTTTAACACGCCCATCCTTATCTCCTTCAGTTGTCACTTTCCATCCTGGTACAGGCTCATAGCTTTCAAAGGTAACCCCTTCAGGAACCTTTAAAGTCACTTTCGTTGTCGGCGTTTCTTTTTCGACTGGAACTTTTATCGAGTAGGTTTCCCATGCCTCAGGGGCAGATGAACTAGGTTTGACAGTAACGTGTGCATTCGCCGAACCAGCGAATATGAGTAATGCTGCAAATGTAGAGATGAGTAGTTTTGTAATGTTTTTCATCAGTATAATTCCCTCCAGTTATGAATTCCCTATAAAAATTGTAAAATCAGCATTGATCGAATCGAGATTTTCCGTTAAACCGTGAACATGAATATTCCACTTTCCTGGCAAGGTTAGTATAGACTTTGAGGTGAACTTACCTTTGGTTTTCCCCTGCAATTGCAGCTTTATTTCACCGCCCTGCCCATCTGCAGGCTGCATCGTGAGGGTTAGCTGCTCGATATCAGCAATTGGCTCACCGCCATTTGCCAGTTCAACTTGAATCCGGTTATCCCCGACTTCATTCGGGGTGACCATTAATGTAACCTCATTGTTTTCTTCTGTCTTTATCGTTTTTTCAAATGGTCCGGGAGAAGACATCGCAGTTTGGACATTAGTCAATAGAGCTGCAACAAGGAGTACTGCCACACCAATTCCAAGCTCGATTCCTGCGCTATAGCCCAGTTTTTTCGTTTGCTTTTTCCCCTTGAGGAAATGCCAGGCACCTAAAACGATCATGATTGTCATGAGAACGATTTTCGCAAGCAATAATTGACCATAGGTTGTGTTGAACAAGGAATGGATGGTCGGTACATGCTGCAGGCTGCTATATATGCCGCTAATGACCAGGATGATTACACATGCGAAAGCCCATCTGGAAAACTTTTGAATGATCGTCCAGTAAAAGATTTTTTTATCCTCCTGGACTGCCTGCCGGTCGGCTAGCCCAGGCAATATCACCAATAAGGCCATAAGTCCGCCCATCCATAATGCCATCGACAATATGTGGAGGAAATCCATCAAGACGGCGAGAACGTGATTAGGAACGGCTGCCGTATGTCCAGTTAAAGCCTTACCAAGCATTAAGAAGGCCGTCAGGATAAAAGAAAGGAAGGGCAGAGCTTTATTCAAGGGATTCTCAAGCATGAAATAAAGAGCTAAAAATAGAAGGATCAACATGAGTATTTGAATGATCCAGATGGTACCGAAGCTTGTGCCATTCAGTACTTCCTTGATATATGTCCCATTAAAAGCATCCGTCCAGCCCACGCCAGCGTCAATCGTCACCTTTAAAGGCAAACTGCAGAAGGTGGCAAGAGCTAAACCAATGTAGGAAATCCATAGATATAGACGTGCTCTTCCGCTAGCTTGAAAAAGGCGGGAGTCCTTCGTTAAAGATAGGCGGAAAAATAGAATACCAGCAACGGCCGCGAAGCTTATGTATTGAAGGCCTTGCAAGAACACATTTATGGAAGTCGGAAAACCTGCGTTCATTTTTGAATGATCTTGGTCTGATAAGGAGGCTGAGTCGCCGAATTGAAAGGGGATTGTCCCTTCGATCGGATGGCCGTCACTCGAGACCACTCTCCATTTAATATAATAAACGCCTTCATCGACAGTGCCTTTCCACTTAGCTTCCAATATCTTCTCGCTTTGTTCCGATATGGCGCTTTTTTGAACGGGAACCTTCTGTCCATCTTGACTGAAGACTTCAAGCGAATGGAAAGCCGGCTGTATATTCTCGCTGAATTGAATGCTGATCTTTTCAGGAAGAGTATCCATGGCTTCATTCGGGCTAGGATTGGAGCTAATTATTGTAGCATGCCCAAAAGCCATTGCCGGGTATAGAAATAAGGTAAATAGGCTGATTACCAGCCATAAGTAATTCTTCATCTTGGTATGCCATCACCCTTTCATTAGGTTATGTAAGCTTATTATAAAAGGAAAATGTGAAAAAACAGTGAAAATAAATGAAGCATCCAAAGGCAGTTTCAAGGCTCGATGGATTTAGCTAACGATAATGTCAAAGTGGCCTGGCTCCAGTCATTATAGACATGTAAATGATAAGTTGACAATGGAAATGGTGCACCTCATTCACCCAGCTTTAGAAATAATTAAGGTTTCTTTAGTATTATAACCTTATTATGCTTGCTGGAATCATAGGGGGATACAATGCTTAACCAAGGAGTAAAGGAAAAAAGCATGAAGGTGCTTTTGGCTGGTTCTCTCATTGGCATGGGGACATTCACGTACTTGCCTGATGCTAACGCTGCAAAAGCCGGCATCGCACAAGAGGTTAATACGATAAATGTTCTGTCAAAGTTAGAGATGGAAGGGGCTTCTCTCAATTAAGATTTTTCAGAAAGTGTACATGACTATCGAGCAACAGTCGAGAATGATATTGAAAAGTTCGACTTGCATGCCGAAAGTCAAAGTGAGAATGCCGCCATTTTCGTGAACGGTACGAAGCTGATAAATGGTGTGGCCAGGAACCTGCCTCTTCAAACAGGCATGAATAGGTTTGAAATTACCGTCAGCGATGGAATTAGTGAGGCGGTTACCTATACCGTCGTAATCGAAAAGCTTGAAAGTGGCGATAATCGCTTAACTTCAATCGGGGTTATCTCAGGGCTCGCTGGCTTTTAATCCCAATGTATCATCGTATCATGCTTCGGTGGAGAATAAAGTCAAGAGCGTTACGATATCTCCATCCTTGAGTGACCGTGCGGCTCATGTAGTGGTTAATGGAAAAGATGTAACGAAAAGTGGTGTGGAGGTTCCGCTTCCGATTGGTGACACAGCAGTGAAGATTATCGTGACTGCAGAAAATGGGGACGAAAGAACCTACTTGCTTACGATTACGAGGGCTGACGGCAAGAAAACGGAAAAGGAGGAGAAGGATACCTCTCAAGAGGATAAGGGGCAAAAGCAACCAGCAATCGAAACGCCCCCTTCGACTGGAGCGGTTAAAGCAGATACTCTTTCTGCTCGTACATTTAATGATCAAAAAGCGACAAATGTCAGTCACACAGGAAAGGCAGCACAGCCTGAAAATGTTTCAATCCAAAAAATGAATGCCGGTATAGATAAGGGATCGGCAGCAGAGCGTGTAGAAAAAGAGGATGAAGCTCCTGCATTGAACCATTTGACAGCATCAACAGGAGAATGGAATAAACCCTTTCTTTCGAATGAGTATACATACCATATTGAAGTGGATAATGATGTGAACTCTGTGGAATTGGACGCTGCAACAGGAGCAGATGTGACAGCCATCGAATATGACGGCGGAAATAAAAAAAAGGTGAAGGTAAAGAATAAAGCGAAAACAGCCATTTCCGTTACCGTTTCAAAAGATGCGAAGCGACGTACTTACGTGCTTGTTTTCGAAAAGGATATGAAAGTGGAATTGGATGAGGAAGAAACTGTGGATGATGCCAAACAAGAGGAAAAAGGGGATTAATTGGGGGGTGGGAGATAAAGTTCAACACGGGCTTTAGGCGATTTTTCCTAAAAAAAAGGACAAGTTCCAATACTTGTCCTACGCTTTGTAAGGTAAAATGATTTCGACTTCGGTTCCGCGATTTAGCTCGCTGTAAAACCGGACCTTCCCCCCGTGTGCTTCAATGATCCTGCAGCTGACCGTCAAGCCTAGGCCGGTGCCTCTTTCCTTAGAAGAATAGAAAGGCTCTCCAAGATGCTTCAAGCGATTTTTTTCTATTCCACTTCCATTATCTTTAATGATGATCGAAAGGTTTTTGTCTGTATGCTCGAAGTCGATCCATATCTGGTCGGCGGCAGCCTCCATGGAATTCTTGAGCATGTTTATGAATACTTGCTTTAGTTGATTTCCCTCACATGAAAGCAGCGGTATGTCATTTTTAACTGATATTGATATTTGGGCGGAGAAGGAGTCCGCTTCTGGCTTCAACAAGGTCTTGACTTCATTGATCAGTTCCACGATTTGCTGCTTGCTGAAAGGAAGCTCCTGTGGTTTTGCCAGAACGAGTAACTCGCTTACGATCAGATTGATCCGGTCCAGTTCACTTAGCATAATTGAGTAGTATTGTTCATGGGGATGGTCATTCTTTTTAAGTAATTGTACGAAACCTTTTAATGAAGTCAGCGGGTTCCGTACTTCATGGGCAACGCTTGCAGCCAGCTCGCCGACTATCGACAGTTTCTCGCTTCTCCTTAACCGTGCTTCGGTTTCCCGGATCTGCGTGACTTCTTTGGCATAAGTAATGATCCCGACCAAGTCGTCACCAATCATCATGGGGACGAACGTACAAGAAAGCAGGATGGACTTCCCGTATTTCGTTATAAATTGTATATCTTTCCCTTTTTTGATTCCTTTACGATTTTCCACGACATAGTCGCAGGATGTATGAATCAGTTCTGCATCTTCCGGTGAAAAATCCAGGTTAACGAAGGAGGAGCCATGGACTTCTTCTTGATGAAAGCCGGTAACCGTTTCAAACCTCGGATTCACGGTGGTGATCAACCCGTTTAAATCAAGCATGAGCATCGGGTATGGATTGTGTTCGAACAATGATTTATAACGTTGTTCACTATCGAATAATTGCTTCTCCGCAACAACTCTTTCAGATATATCCCTGCCGATGACGACTAGCCCTTTTCGGGAACCATCTTCAAAGAACAAGGGAACCTTGATCGTATCAAAGGTTTTGTGATTGCCATCTGGAAGCGGAATGATTTCCTCGCATCTTGTAATTACCCCTTTCATCCACGTTTCCTCATCGGAAACTTCACAGTAGATCAACGACTCTTTGTAAAATTCAGTGTATTCCGCCAGCTCGCTGTCTTTTTTGCCCTTATAATCCACATGCTCCAATTGAAATAATTGAAGTCCAAAGGTATTCGATTCCAGCCATCGCCCATCGCCATCCTTGAAGTTAACGAAATCGACCATCGAATTAATAAGTGTACGCCGGCGTTGCTCCGCTTCCTTTAATTGCTTGAATTCTTCCCTTTTAGCCAAGTAAAGGTATAAGACCATGCCTATCGATAAAAGAAAGAAAATGCCTTCCACTCTCTGTAGTTGAATGAAGACCTCTTTGTTTTGAATATTTGTCGTTAAGAAATAGTCGAACACGACTAGTGTAAGAATCCCGGAAAGGATATATATACTTAAAATGGAACGCTTGGACATGGAGATTCTCCCTGATTTTAAGACATTGCAATGGTAAAATTACATACACATTTTAACAAACTATCGAAGAAAAATATATGCACAATCATAAATAAAAAAACAGGAACCTAGGCGGTTACCTGTTTTTTCGGAAGATGCGTTGGCTCTTTTTCTTTTTCATCCGTTTGTAGATCATGAAAAATGATAAAAAGAGCAGTGCGAGTGCAGCTAACGTATATTGGTTCATCTCCATAGTTAGCAGGCCATATGGAATCAGCGATAGAAAGAAAAAGTAAATCAGGTTTCCCAGTGTCGTTGCCAATAAAAAATCCTTGAATGTAACCGAACTGACTCCTGCTGCCAGGTTGATCAGGCTTGTAGGGATAAGCGGGAAAACCCTTCCGGTAAAGACATACATAAAACCGTGCTCCACAACACTTTCTTGCCATTTTTTATCCAGCTTCTTCAAAAGAAGGTCTTGAAACCAGTTTCTTGCAGCATAGAAGATCAATCCTGATGCTACTACACTCGTCAACCAACTCCAAAGGTAACCATATAAGAAGCCAAATATCGTGACATTGATCGTCAGGAGCAAAATTAATGGGATGATCGTAAATGAATTTTGGACAAACATTAATACGAATGTGACCAAAAAGGTGAGCGTGAGGTTTTCCTTCAAGATGCCAATAACTGACTCCAGGTCACTTTTCCATACTAAAGTGAATAATTCTGCATTTGTGTAAATGAATATTGCAATACCCAACAGAACAATCAAAGTCAGTAATTTTTTCAAAGGGTCACCACCATTCTTACTTATAGTTTACCAGCTTCAGGTTCATTGGTGAAAAAAGAGCTGTCGCAAAATGCAGACAGCTCTTTTACAGTATAGTAGGTTCAGGAAGCGATGATTCCTTTAAAGCCACTTTTCAAACTGAATTCTTTTGTTCATTGCATAAATGATTGGCGCACCAACCAAAAGGACAACGAATTCACCAACTGCTGTGGTGCCCCAGCTTAACCAAAGCGGTAAGTCCAAGGCAAGGTTCAGTTCTATTGCAATCAAGAACATTGTGAACGTGAAAAAGATAATCGTCGCGATCATCCGTCCTTGGATACTTTTAATGAAACGCGAAACAAAAATGACCAGCAGCAGGGCGAGTATGGATTGCCCGACCCCGAAAATCAAGTCAAACGGAACCATGGGTGAAAATAGCAGATTCGAAATGAATACACCGCCTACGATGCCATAGATGTATTTTTTATTGAATACTATCAGATGGTTCAGCATTTCCGGAACCCGGAATTGGTATGCGCCAAAAGATATGGGTTGAAACACGAATGAGACCGCCACATATAAGGCAGCCAAGATCCCGCTTATCACGAGGGTACGATTATTCATTTTATTCTCTCCTAGTTTTTTATCGTGGGATGGTTACGAACCACGTATAGGTTTTTTCCTGAAGCTTAATAGTAGTCTAAATATGCCCCTTTCGTCAATTTGTAAAGAATGGTTATTGCTCGACCTAGCTCCATGTAGGCCAAACGGAATTTTGATTTCTTGCATGGAAGGATGATATTATTTTTATAGAGAAGTAGAAGGAGTGAGAGTGACGTGTCAATCGAAAGTGTCAAACATCATTTTAAAAAATGGAATCGTGAAGGCGAAGTGATGGAATTCGAAACATCAAGCGCTACGGTTTATGAGGCAGCGGATACCATCGGTGTGATTCCTGCGCGGATCGCTAAGACCCTATCCTTCAGGGGGGAAGGTGACAAGGCGATTTTGGTTGTAGCGGCCGGGGATGCAAAAGTCGATAATAAAAGATTTCGCCAGTCATTCGGTTTCAAGGCAAGGATGCTGGCTCCTGATGAAGTGCTCCAACAGACTGGGCATGCTATCGGCGGCGTTTGCCCATTTGGATTGGCCAACGAGCTGGACGTTTTTCTCGATGTATCAATGAAGCGGTTTGAGTCGGTATTTCCCGCTTGCGGCAGTACGAATTCTGCCATAAAGCTTACACTCGCTGAATTATTGGAATATTCAGGCGCTAAGGGGTGGGTTGATGTGTGTAAGGGTTGGGAAGAAGTGGTAATATAGGAAAAAGGTTAGGAACGGCTGTTATTTTATGAAACGGACAGATTCGCATCAGTTGGAATGCGCTCGATTACAGAAAAATAACCTGTGAAATCGCCCCAGCTGAAGATGCTCGTGAAGAAATCCCCTAAATGGAGCGTGAAGGATGTTAACCGGAAGCCATCGAAAAAACAATAGCAGCTACCTTAGTCTAAAAACTCTTTATGAAGAAAACATCACGGTCAAGAGTATAGCCCAAGAGCTTGAAGCCTGTCACAAAAATGATGAAGCGCTGGATATACGTAATGCGCTGGAAAAAAAGAATTTCGATATCATGGCTGTGCAAGATCAAGGGGACATCATCGGATATATCGAAAGGCACGAGCTTGGTGAAGGAAGGATTTCGAGGTATTTGAGACACTTTTCACCAAGGGAGCTTGTTTCGGACTCAACCCCCTTGATTCAGCTTCTTCATATTTTCAAGAAAAAAACAAGGGTGTTCGTGCTGGAGAACAACTCAATCAAAAAGTTGATTACCCATGCTGACCTTCAAAAGCCGCCTATCAGGATGCTGATATTCGGCTATATCACCCTATTGGAAATGAGGCTGAGCGATATCATTCTGCATCGATTCGGCGATGGCGGCTGGCACTCCATGATAAGCGAGGACCGTCTGGAAAAGGCAATCGAATTATATCGGCGCCGAATCGATAAAAATGAAGATATCAATATAATAGAGTGTCTGCAAATCAGTGATAAGTTCGATATTATCCATAAAGATCAGGAAATGAGGCGTTTTTTTCAAATCCCTTCAAAAAGTAAGGGGAGGAAGGATGCGAATGCGATCCGGAAATTGCGGGATAAGATTTCGCATGCCAATGAATTGGGGCTGGACATGTCCTGGATGGAAATCATTGAAGTGGTCGAATGCTGCGGTCAGCTGCTCGAAATATCCGAATCCTATCAGTACGAGAAGTAAGAACCAGGCATCCATACTGGTTCTTTTTTTGTTTTTGGTACTTCAATCAAGAGAGAAAGCTGCCTATATTTAGGCAGCTTCCCCAAGGTATTAAAACTCTGGCAGTTGGTCGAGATTATTTTCCTTGATGCCATCAGGCTCACTCCGCAATATGTCACGTCCATATTTATGAAAGACATCAACATTGGCAAGCTGACCTGCCTTCGCCTCGGAAAGGGCAGTAGGGTAGTCAAGTTCGCGGCCGGAATTCGTCTTGATGGCAATGATATTGTCATCTTCATTTTTCCTGACAGCAATGATTTCTTCCTTTCCAGTTGAATCAGGCTGATTTGCTTGCGGTGTACCCTGCTGTTTATAGGATTCATAGGCTTTTTCAAATTGGTCCATGTTTTTGACACCTCCTATGTATAGGGTGAACTAATTGTTCTGCAATATACAAACCTCATCCAGCTACGCTGTCGACGTATGTAAATACTGAATACGGTACTTTTTGCATGATTCGATAATCCTGTAAATTTCATTATTATGGTAAAAAGCTACTTTCGTCATGGCTGAATAGGGATGAACCTACCTATTTAGATATCCTTTGCTATTGTAAAATTATGGAGTGAAACTATGAAACTGGGAGGCAATCTATGAAAAAACAATTTCTATCATTTACACTAATCGCTGGAATGGTCCTTCATTCATCAGGGACAGTCACTGCGTTGGCAGCAACATATCCTGCTCCGGCGCATCATGCTGCATCCGCAGATAAGCAGGTCGTTAAAAGGATCGATGTCGAAAAAATCTACAGAAATATTGATTACCTCTCCAAAACACCTCGAGTGGCCGGTACTGAATCAGAGTACAAGGCCGTCCAGTTCATCAAAAAGCAATTCAAATCATACGGCTATAAAGCCAATATCGAAAAGTTCAATTTTTTATCCTATACGGATCCAAATCGGGTTGAGCTATCGATTGGAGGCTTTGATGGGGAAATCAAGCCAAACCATTTAACTTATTCAGTGAATGGAAATCCATCCGGTGAACTGGTATATGCCGGCCTAGGAACGAAGGAAGAGCTTGAAAAAGCAAGTGTCACAGGGAAAATTGCCCTTATCCAAAGAGGCAGTCTCACTTTTGCAGAGAAGGTACTGAACGCGGCAGAAAAAGGCGCGGCGGGTGTCATCCTGTACAATAATGCAGATGGCGAATTGAATGGAACCCTCGGAGGGGACAATGATCAGTATATTCCTTCTGTCACGATCACGAAAAAAGATGGAGAGGACCTTCTGGAAAAAATGAAGGCAGGAGGCAATTTGACCGCTTCATTAAAAATCGAAGGGGCTCATACTGGAGAAAAAACCTCTTATAACGTGGTGGCCATGAAAAAGGCTACCAAGAACATGAAAGCTAAAAAAAGCGATATCATTTATATCACAGGTCATCATGATTCCGTCGCTGGAGCACCGGGAGCGAATGATGACGCATCGGGAACGTCGGTCACACTTGAACTTGCCCGGGTATTGAAGAATCTTCCCACTGATACGGAAATCCGCTTCGTTACCTTCGGCGCCGAGGAGAATGGTCTGCTAGGTTCGCAGCATTATGTCGGGAACCTCCCTGAGGAGGAGATCAAGCGGACGATCGCCAACTTCAACCTCGATATGGTTGGAAGCAGGGACGCTGGAGATTTGGTGATTTTAAGTAATGATGGCGAAATGAATCTTGTGACCAATCTGGCTCAGGCATCAAGTGCCAGGCTGAATGGGACGCCTACTCCATATGGACAAGGCGGCCGAAGTGACCATGTATCCTTCGCCGAGGCTGGGATTCCCGCGGCCTTATTCATCCACAGTCCTTCAGAACCTTGGTATCATACTCCTGATGATACCATTGATAAGATATCTAAGGAAAAGCTTCAAGATGTTGCTGAAATCGTCGGCACCGCTGTCTATGACCAAGCAAAAATTGAAAAGAAAAAACCATTTCCACCTCAAGGGAAAAAGGTGAAAGCACCGCATTTAGCTGAAGAGAAAGAATTCAAGTAAGGAAGATGTACGAAGGGTAAGTTTTTTAGGGTGCATCCTGCACCCCTTTTTTTATGTTTAAAAATGGAAAATCAGGGGTAATAAGCCTAGGTTGGAACTGCTTTTATATGGGTGTAATTTCCTAATGTTCGAGCTTAAATAGCTTATTTATCCCTATTTAACTGTAAGACTATAATCCTTATAATAAAAAATATGAAAAATATGACAGTGATGAAGAATGATTTTTTGAGGTGATTACGAATTGCATGCAAATTCTTTAAGGGAGATTCACTCGGCCATCTCGGGCAGAATGTCGGACGTGAGTGAAAAAATCAATCGCTTGGAGCAGGCTAAACGACAAATCAATGAAGAACAAAATATATGCTTAGGAGAAATCAGGAAAATAATACATCCGGAATTGGCAGGAAGCTGGACGGGAAATCGAGCCGATGACTTCCAAGATGCCCGCAGCGATGCGTACAAGGCCATGTCTGCGATCATTCATGCTGATTATGACGACTATCAAGAGAAAATCGAAGGAAAAATCACAATGCTGAATATAGAGAAAACAGCTTTGAGTGCAGCAGGCACCATAGCCCATGAAGCGGATGCCCTTTTGGAAAAAGGAGAAGCCGTCATTGATCAATTGGAAAGTAAACTATCATATTTAAAAGGGTGGTTGTTTTAATGACGACAATCAAGCTGAATCATCCTGCCGTAACGAAGCAGGTCGATCAGGTAAAGACGGCCCTTGGTGGCGTCAGTCTTGGACATGTACCAGCAGGAGAGCTTGGCAGCAATAAATTGGAATTTACCTCGAAGTGGATGGATCGGGAAACGAACCTTGAGAAGGTTTTCGAACAATATATTAAAATCGTCCAAAAAAATGTCGAAGATACCCGGGCCAATATCGATTTATTAAAAGAGCAGGATGAGGCCATCTCCCATACTTCACATGGGTATCCTGCGAGATGAAAATCTACGAAGCCGAGAGCTTGCAGGACGCAACCAAGTCACGCGCCAAGCAATATGAAGAGTTAAAGAAGCAAATCATTGCCCTTAAAAAGGAATTTCAGGGGATCGTCGGCCTTGATCACGAGTTTCAGGGAGCCGGTGCTGCCGCCATCAAAAGCTTCTATGAAGCGCAGAGCGACGTAGCTGACGCCTGGATTGAGCTATTCACGACTCAAATCAGTTTTTTGGAGGGCATTCCTGCCACTCTCGAAGATGCGGACCTCTCCGGTAATACGGTGGTGGAGGTTCCATTTTTAGATGGGGAAGTTTCGAATGGCATTAAGCAAGCGAAGTCGCTTGTCGATGAACAAGCAAGCGATCTTAACAGAATCCTGAACAGTATTGATGATATCCTACCTCTGGATATGTTCGACCAAAAGGATTTTAATGAAAAAATCACGCTGGCCGGGCATAGACTGGATGACACCGTGACAAAGGTAGAGAATGTCGACCGGCAATTGGTCGAGGAGTATGAAGTGTCTGTCGGGCAGGAAAACGTGGCGGTTGGCCTTTTTCGTGCCTTGCTTGATGCGACCAAACAGGACGGCACCATTTCGCCGATGACGTTCAACCAAACAGCCTTCAAGAATAGTGAAGTCTATCAAGTGAAGGATGAAGTCGCCGGTCAGATGAAGGAGTACCAGACCTTCAAAAAGGAACAAGCCGAAGCCAAGGAAATCGAACAAGAAATGGAAGAACTCGAAAACCGCCCATGGTACGAAAAAGCCTGGGATACGACAAAAACCTTTACAGGGGAATTTACGGGATATTATGATTCAATCAGGGCAACGACCGGGGTCGATCCAGTCACGGGCCGCAAGCTGTCCGATGCCGAACGAATCGCCGCAGGCGCCATGGCGGCCGCTGGGTTCATCCCCGTCGTCGGCTGGGCCGGACGGGCCATCAAGGGCGGCAGTGCCATCTACAAAACGGCCAAAGGACTGAACGCCGCGAATCACGCACTCGACGCTTACAAATCGACAAAGGGCTTTAGCCTTCTCCAGAAATCCGAATACGGGATATACGGACTCCTCGCCGCCAACGGCCTTGGCGAAGCCGCCACAGGCAAAGACATGTTCGGCAACCAGCTAACCGAGGAACAGCGCCAGAACGGCCTCTTGGTGGCACTGGGAATCGGCAGTGTGGCTGGTGCGGCCAAAGTCGCCGATAAAGTAGCAAGTGGTACAAAGTTCATCCCTTACAGCAAGGAATTTGCGCAGAAGCAGGTTCAGAAGGTTCAAGCTTTCGGCAGGGAAATCGGCAAGGTGGAAGTTCCTCTCCGGATTAGGGTCGAAGAATTAGCGACGGCGTATGGATACAACTATAAATATGTCACTTTTGATAATACTACGGTTAAGGATATCGTGCAGAAGTTTACGGTTAAGAGTGATGGTGGTAAGGGTACAGGCAAAGTAGTGCTTGCAAAGGAATCCATTGAAATTACAAAAGTGGAGTATGGAAAGCATTATACAAGAGAGCGGATGAAGAAAGTTTTAAAACCGAATATTGAATATACATCCCCTGGTGGTCACGTATATAAAACAGACGAAAAGGGTCGTATAACAAGTGTAGAAGGTTCTCTCGACTTAGGTAGTGGTAAACGAAACAATTATGCTCAGCGAATTGCTGGAAGGGAAGACCGCTTGCCGGATGATCAAGGGGGCCACTTAATCGCCAGCATATTTAAAGGGTCTGGTCATCTAGACAACCTTGTTCCTATGAATGCAAACCTGAATATGGGAGAATGGAAAAAACTCGAAATATCTTGGGCAAAAGCTTTAGACAGTAATCCTCCTAAAACAGTAGAAGTGAAAATTTATCCTGTGTATGAGGGAAATTCAACTCGACCTACAAGTTTCGACATAGAGTATAAAATTGACGATGGCCGTTGGGATTTAAGAACATTTGAAAATAGAGCAGGGGGATAAAAAATGAATGAATCAAAACTAAATGAATATTATCAGAAAATAGCTCAAACAGTAAATGAGATGATTCCAGAAGAATGGAGTAAAGTTATTTTGTATGGAGAAGTTAATGAGGGGACAGGGACTGCGTTCTTTTTCTATCAGTCTAATATTAATGATAAACTCATATATAGTCACGATATCCCTGAATTACATAGTATTAGTAGAATAGAGTATAGAGATACTTGGCGGAGGTTAATAAAGGTTTTAAAAGAATTATCAGATGAATTTAAAGATAATAATCAAGAACAATGGACCAATTTAACTTTTACTTTAGAAAGTACAGGGGAATTTAAAGTTGACTATGATTATGAAGATTTATCAAATGCAGATGATCACGAAAGAAGGGTTATTTGGGAATATACTCGTTTGGGTCTTTTACCTGAAACTGAATATGATAAGAGTATTTTAGAAGAATACCTCAAGAAAGAATAATGGAGGATAAAAAAAGCTTGTTTTTTTGTATGACCTTAACGGTAAAGTTAAGGTCTTTTCATTGTAGAAATAGCATATGTATTGTTTTAAGTTATATCGGGCTTCTCATATAAAAGGCCGTTAGTTCTAAAAAAGATATATAGATAAGAATATGGATTTACTGACCTCAGACATCGTGATTAAATACAAGTGGTACAAAGTTCATCCCTTACAGCAAGGAAATTGCGCAAAAGCAGGTTCAGAAGGTTCAAACTACAATAACAGACATTGCGAGATCTGGAAAAGCCACGTTAAAAAATATAGGTGAAGAACTAGGTAAAAAAGAAATCCCTAAACGGATAAGTATGGAACAAGTATCCCTCGCAGGAGGACCAACCCTTCGCCAAGTTATGATGGAAAAGCAGACAATTAAGGAAGCCTATCAGAAATTCACGGTTAAGGATAGCAAAGTAGAGGGTGTTTCTGGGGAGAGTATTACTAAAGGTAAAGTGTATCCAACTAGACAAATAGATTCAGTAGCAGAAACACATATAATTGATAGAGTAAAAGAGCTAAGAGGAAATTTAACAAGTAGGTATAAGAAATCTGGTAATTTTGCTGTTGCAGAAGTGGATGTCAGTGGGATAAGTAAATCTGAATTTTATGCTCAAAGTAGCATAAATGAACTCAAAGGAAGTCTTGAGGATATGGTGCCTGATATTTCTTTACAACCTGAAAATCCAATGTTTAAAGCTACAGAAGCTATTGGTAAAGAGGGAGAGAGTTACTTAAGGAATACAGATACGGAGTATAAAATACTAAATGACATTGCTTCTGGGCTTGGGGAGAATACACAAGCTAATGGGAAAATTAAGTTTTTTACAGAATTGGATACTTGTTACAGTTGTAGTAAAGTCATAGCAGAGTTTGCTGCTAAATATAAAAATATCGAATTAGAAGTCATACACAACAATGGTAATAGAATTATTCCTTAAACTTAATTTTGAATGGAGGAGAAAATTAATGAAAGATTGGGGATATAATGAATTATTTGATGCGATTCAGGAGACATATGAAGAGTTGTTAGAAGAAGATAGGGGATATAGGTATGCTATAGCAAAACTAGCTGATGAATTTGATAGATTAGGCAAGATAGAAGATTTTATTGTTGATACTGCTATTGGAGAGATAGCAATCGGCCATGAAAAAGTATATGTTGGGCGCATTGAAGGTATAACAAAAAGGTTAAGCATGTTTATCCCACAAGAAGCAGAATCTGACTTAACATTAGAAGAAATACAAGACTTATCGAAACGAATAAAAAAAGTAATACAAGGACTAAGAAATGCAGAGGTTGATTATAATTCATCAGCAGAATAGCAGGTGAAAGAAAAATATTTAATCATGAAGTGTTAACCTTGAGTGGACAAAGCCATTCGAGGTTTTTTAATGAATTAGACAGTTTTAAATCTTAGTATGTTATCTATGATGGCTAAGTGTTATTTTTATAATTTTTGAAATTACAGGAAACTAAACAAATGAACCAACTAGAAGCAAAAGAAATAATCGAGCAATTTCATAGTTTTTGCGCAGATAAAGCAATCAATGAAGAGAATGGGGATTGATATCAATCACCGATATAAATATAAAAAAGCATTATAGGGGCTTTTATGTCCAGATCCCAGTTTATCCTATGTTAAACAGGAACCGCGACGGTTTGTACCTCATGTACTGGAAAAAGGTTTGAATATCCACCCAATTCTTTAATTAAGCAAGCAAGCGATTAGTTTTACAAAAAGTGGGTATAAAGTATGGAGCGACCTTTCATTTAATAGCTAACACTAAGTTTTCTTTATGTTGAATAAGGAGAATTTGGTGGGAGGTGATTAAATGAGGAAAGTCTATGGTATTAAAAGTTTAATAAAGTACCTTGAGTCGGTAAATCAGCCAATTACCGAAGAGGAGATCAATGATCTGATATTAAATAAAAAGATACCCCATCTCAGACCCATCAATAATTTACTGGTTTTTAATTTAGATCATATTGATGGCTGGCTTCATGACCAGCCATCCAAACCTTAACTAATGGAAGCCCTGCTTACAAGTGAATTTAAAAGGGAAAAGCCGGCCAAGGTGTTTCATGAAAACCTTGGCCGGCTCCTTTTCTTTTTTATTAGTGGAAAGGGATCACCAGCTGGCGCATGACTCATAATAGCGTAAGCAGGGCTTGGATGCCGGTCAGGATGATCCCGATTATAAAACCGCATACGGCTCCGTTCACCCGGATCCATTGCAAGTCTTTTCCTACCCCATTTTCCATCATGTCGATCAGCGTTTCGTTATCTAGCTTATCGAGATTTTCCTGGACAAGATTGCCGATTTGCGTATGATTATTTTCAATGAGAGCAGTAATTTGCTTCTGGATCCATTGATCGATGCTGGTGCTATTTTCTTTCATATTATCCAGGACTCGCTGAATGATGGGGGTCAAGTAAGCGTCCATGAAATGCTCACCTTCGACGAATTCCAGTGCTTCTTGTTGAATTTGTTGTAGACCTCCCGTTATGGTTGCCTCGGGCTCCCATTTCGTTAGAAGTTGTTCCTTCCATTTTTCAACTCCTTGTAACAGTTCCCTGTTATCGTTAATGCCTTGAATTTCTTTCCTGATATATAAGATTAAAGCTTCTCTATTTGGTTCCTTCTCATTTTTTAAATTATTTACGACACTTAACAGAAGGTTTTGGATGATATTGCCCAGTTTCTCCTCGTTAAGCAAGCTTTGAATCGATTTAACGGCAAACTGAAGCATGCCCTCCAGTTCAATCTTGCTGAGTACATCCATGGAAACAGTGCCTAGCCTGTGTCCGGTTTCTTTTTGCCTTAACCAATCTTCAGCTTTTTTCAAAACATGGTCCAAAGCCTTTTTATCAAACTCTTCGTTTACTAACTGTGAACTTACAGCATGTAGAAGCTTGCTCATGTCTATGTTAGAAAGTGATCCTTTTATTTTTTTTGCAACAAAAGGCGTAATCTTTTCTATATCTATATAACATATCATTTGCTTAATAAGTTTAATCAGGACTTTTCTGAACGTGTCACTTTGTGTCTCTTTTACTATGACTGGGATCAATTTTTCTGTAAAAGGAATGTTTTTGACTTTATCCTGAATGCTCTCCTTAGACAGCCAATCGTTTTTCAGCATTGAAACCAGTGCATGGGTCATTCTTTTCCGGTTGTTGGGCAAGAGAGCTGTATGGGGGATCGGAATTCCAAGCGGATGGCGGAATAGTGCAGTGACGGCAAACCAATCTGCCAATCCACCGACAAGTCCTGCCTCGAATCCTCCGTGTAATAAATCCAGCGGCAAGGAACCTAGAAAGGGAGTGGTTGCAATATATCCCGCTCCCATGATCAATAATGAATACCGAGCTATTTTTCTTGACGATTTTATTTTTGGCGACATTTTATTCCCTCATCCTTAACATGATATTCCATTATTAGTATCGAATCATCAACGTATTTTATGTTTTGCTTTTATTTAGTAGTATAGCAGGTAGTTCAAAAAAATACCCACAACTAAGGCGGTAAGTTCATATTTCGGGAATGGGGAAACTGCTTATTAAGAAGAAAATACTTGCAATCAAAAAAAGCCGATCATTTCGATCGGCTAAAAACGGCAAAAACGTTCAAAGTTCATCATTATATGCTTTTTTTAATCGAATCATTTTTAACTTCCACACTCTTTTTTCTCTCTTGCATGCGGCTGAAAATATAGGCTAATATGGATCCGGATATATTATGCCAAACACTGAAGATGGCACTGGGTACAGCAGCTAAAGGCGAGAAATGGGCGGTTGCTATCGCTACACCCAAACCGGAATTCTGCATCCCGACCTCCATGGCAACGGCCTTCTGTTTTGCCAAATCCATCCCGCATAACCGGGCAAAGAAAAAGCCAAGAATAAAACCAAGAACATTATGAAGCACGACGACCGCGAAAATCATTAACCCGGTTTTAGCCAGCTGATCTTGACTGCCTGCGACGACGGCTGAAACGATCAGGACGATGGCAATGACTGATACGAGGGGCAAAGCCTTTGCACCGGCCTCTGCCTGTTTACCGAAAAACTTCTTGACGATGAATCCAAGCAGGAGCGGGATGATCACGACTTGAATGATGGAAATGAATAACGATCCAATGCTGATATTGACCCATTTACTTGCCAACAGCAGGATGAGAAGCGGGGTGATGATGGGCGCTAAAATGGTGGATACGGAAGCGATGGCAACCGCAAGTGCAACATTTCCTCGTGCAAGGAACACCATGACATTTGAAGCTGTCCCACTAGGGCAGCAACCGACCAAAATGACGCCGACCGCCACTTCTTTCGGCAGGTCGAACAGGATTGCCAAAGCAAATGCCAATAACGGCATAATGATGAAGTGTCCTGCCACCCCGAGGGCTACATCTTTCGGTCGCCGGAAAACTTCTTTGAAATCAGCGGCGGACAGTGTAAGACCCATGCCAAACATGACTATACCCAATAAAGGAACGATGTACGCTCCAATCCATATAAAGTGATTAGGCATGAAATATGCTAGGACTGCAAATATCATCACCCATAAGGTAAATGTTTTTCCAGCAAATGCGCTGACTTTCTCTACTAAACCCATAATGACCTCCTAGATGTTTTAAAATAAATCAATTATAGTGTATATTCAGAATATTTAAAACCCCATTTCGGTAATAAAAAATATCCATGCATGTTAACCCGCTAATTGGGCTGAATTTAAATGCAGGCAAAGAAAGTTAGGATCATGCCGTTTTTGTGAGATGAGAACATAAAAGCGGCCAGCCAATAAGGAACGGGAAGCTACAATCAGTATGGGTTGTTTTAAAAGCCCAATTATTGCTATTGTAAGAATAATGACGGTAATACATGAAGTGGAGATGTGGGTGCTTTGATACATATATTAATTGCGGATGATGATCGGCATATTCGGGAATTGCTTAAATTCCACCTGGAGAAGGAAGGGTACATCGTTTTCGAAGCGGAGGATGGCAATGAGGCCTCGCTGCTACTTGAGAACGAGCGAATCCATCTCGCCGTTGTCGATATTATGATGCCTTATAAAAACGGCCTGGACCTTTGTAAGGAAATACGTGATCAATATGACTTGCCGGTGATCTTATTGACTGCTAAAGATCAACTTATCGATAAAGAAAAGGGTTATTTTGCCGGTACCGATGATTATCTTGTCAAGCCATTTGAGCCAAGGGAACTAATATTTCGAATAAAGGCTCTATTGCGAAGGTACCGAATGGTTAATTCCGAATCAATTGCATTGAACGAAACGATTATTGACCGTAAAAGCTATGAGGTGCGAATTGAGGGGAAGACATTGCTCCTGCCGCTTAAGGAATTTGAGCTGCTGGCACAGTTAGGGAGTTTCCCTGAGCAGGTTTTTACGCGTGAGCAGCTGATTGAACTCGTATGGGGCGCTGATTTTGAAGGAGATGACCGAACGATCGATGTCCACATAAAACGATTAAGGGAGCGCTTCTCCGGACGGACCGATGATTTCGCCATCACCACCGTTCGTGGCCTCGGTTATAAGCTGGAGGTCAATAAAAAGTGAAAACACTCTATTTCAGGATAGTTATTCAAACCATACTGATCATGGTGCTCGCCAGTGTCATCGCCTTTTTAATTTCCAATGTCTACTACCATAAGGTTCAAAAACCCTATAATGGTGAGAAAATTAGCAAAGTCGCTAGTGATATCGTTTCCTTATATGAGGAAAATCCAAGTCAGGATATCGATGCCTATTTAAACCATATAGCAGGATTGCACTATCAGATGTATTTGTTTAATGAGCGGGGTGAAGGAACTTTATATGGGGAGCCGTTTCGGGAAACCGCTTTGGATTCAGGCACGATTTCTGGAGTTTTGAATGGCAAGACCTACCAAGGAATCGCCAGCTATAATAATGGGTTATTCATTACCGGATTTTTTGATGATGTATTAATCAATAGCATCGGTGTCCCGATTAATGTGGATGGCGAGAAACATGCCCTGTTTGTTCGGCCGAATATAGAATTGCAGTTTGGCGAAATACGCTTTTTCCTTGCCGTTTTGCTAATACTCACACTACTGCTCAGTTTTTTATTCGTGATCATCAATACACGTTTCATCGTCAAGCCAATTACGAAATTGACTGAAGCTACGAAGAGAATCGCTGATGGAGATTATGGCAGTGAATTGAATGTATCCCGACGTGATGAAATCGGGGATCTGGCACAGCATTTTTCGAAAATGACCCAAAGTATCCAGCGGCTGGATGAAATGAGACAGGAGTTCGTATCGAACGTTTCTCATGAAATTCAATCGCCGCTTGCATCCATCCAAGGATTTTCGCAAACCCTGCAATCAGAGGAATTAACAAGGGAACAAAGAAATCAGTACTTGTCCATAATCGAAAAAGAGAGCAGGCGTATGTCTTTACTAAGTAAACAACTGCTTCAGCTAGCTTCGTTGGATAAAGAGGAAGATCCGCTGCAGCGGTCCAGTTTTGATTTGGCGCAGCAAATTCGGCAAGTGATGTTCATGCTGGAATGGAATTGGCGGGAGAAAGAAATGGTGATCGAAATGGATGTGCCTTCAATCGTCGTTTTTGCAGATGAGAAACTTATGAGCCAAGTATGGACGAACTTGATAACCAACAGCATTAAATATTCCGAAATGGGCAGCACAATTTACATTCGCCTCAAAAAACTGGATCATTTTGTTGAAGTGATGATTTCAGATACGGGCCTGGGAATTTCGGAAGAAGACCTCCCGTATATCCTGGATCGGTTTTATAAAGTAGACAAAGTGAGGAATCGCAGTGAAACCGGCAGCGGCTTAGGGCTTTCAATTACGAAGAAGACGATAGACCTGCATGGCGGAACGATTGAAGTTCAAAGCGAACTTGGCAAGGGAACCACTTTTTATATCCGTTTGCCCCTTATGTAATCATTCGTTCATCTTCCATTCATATTGGTTGATTACAATCCATTCATACCGATCGAAGGCTTATGGATCGGTTAACAAAAGGAATGGGAGATGAGATCATGTTTTTAGCCATACGTGAACTGAAGCATTCAAAGCTACGTTATTCGCTGATTGGATTGATCATGGTATTGGTCGCTTTGCTTGTCTTTATCATTTCAGGATTAGCCAATGGTCTTTCTTCAGATAACGCTTCATCCATACAAAACATGAAGGCTGACTATTTCGTCATGGAGCATGACTCGAAAAACAAATTGAATCGGTCGATCATATCCATGGACACGCTGGATGAACTCCGGGCTTCACCGGATGTGCAAGCAGCAGAAGGTCTGGGGCAAATGATGAGCACCTTAAATCAAATCGGTTCAAATGAAAAAACGGATGTCACGATTTTTGCGACCAATGGCAAAGGTATTTTGGCACCGGAAGTCATGGAGGGAAAGATCTATGATGATAAGAGACAAGGTGAGGCTGTTGCTGATCGTTCCTTAAAAGAGGTTGGCTATAAGTTAGGCGATTCATTTCGAGATGATTGGTCAGGAAAGGTTTTCACCATTGTTGGTTTTACGGAAAAGCAATCTTACAGCCATTCGCCGGTTGTCTACATGAATGTTAACGGATGGAGGGAGATCAATCCGGCACTGAAAAATCAAGCGAAGAATTCGATCAGTGCGATAGCTGTGCAGATGGATGCGAAGGCAGAAGAAACTATACGTAAGTCATTATCTGAAGGCGTAACACTTCTATCAAAAGATGAATTGCTTCAGAGTATCCCAGGCTTCAAAGAGGAACAGGGCACATTGACGATGATGATTGCCTTCTTGTTTGTCATCGCAGCGTTTGTCTTGGCTGTATTCTTCTATGTGATAACCTTGCAGAAAACGAATCAATTCGGAGTCCTTAAAGCACTTGGTGCCAATACGGTTTATCTTGCAAAAAGCATTGTTGGCCAGGTCATGCTGCTTGCCGTTGTATGCATCGTTATCAGTGTGGCACTGACATATGGAGTCACTTTCATCATGCCAGAGGGGATGCCTTTTGAATTGCGTCCAGATCTGGTCATTAAATATTCCCTGTTACTTTTGGTTGTATCCGCATTGGGTTCACTGCTATCACTCTATCGAGTGGCGAAGATAGATGCCCTTCATGCAATTGGGAGGGTTTCGTGATGGGTGATAAGCTATTGTTTGAAAACATCAGTAAAATTTATGGAGAAGGCGACAACATGGTGACGGCCCTTGATGATATTTCCCTAGCAGTGAGAGCAGGGGAATTCGTTGCCATCGCGGGACCATCTGGCTCAGGAAAAAGCACGTTCCTTTCCATAGCCGGTGCATTACTTTCCCCGAGTAAAGGCCGTATTCTCCTGGATGAGAAAGATATCACTTCATTACCTTCAAAGGAATTGACCCGGGTGCGTCTTGAAAAGATCGGATTCATTTTTCAAGCGGCGAACCTAGTGCCATATCTGACCGTGCGTGAACAGCTTCTGCTACTTTCTGAATTGACTGGCAAGCGGGATAAAAAAGCTGTGATAAAAGCGGATGATCTGCTTAGCCATCTTGGCCTTGAACATCGGGCAGATCACTTGCCGGAAGCGCTGTCAGGTGGAGAGCGGCAGCGTGTAGCCATCGGCCGTTCGCTTATGAATGATCCGGAAATCATTTTAGCCGATGAACCAACCGCAAGCCTGGATTCCAAAAGGGGCAGGGATGTGGTCGAAATGCTTGTGCATGAGGTGAAGGCAAGAAATAAAGCGGCGATCATGGTTACGCACGATGAAAGAATGTTGGATTTATGTGATCGGGTGATCCATATCATCGACGGCAAGATCTTTACAAATGGTGATACGGAAAAACGCGCGAACCTGCAATAAGTAGAATGGATAAGAGGAAAAATAGAGGCTGCTTCATTCCGGTAAGACGAGGAACGGGGCAGCCTATTTTGTTCATGCCTGTTTCCCTTTTTGAATCGAGACAATCGTAGAGGGGACAAATACAACTGAAAACAAAAAATCTTTGAAGGAATCAGTGGCTTTCCATGTTACTATAGAGCAGTGAAATTAACCTATCTTTTCACATTAACCACACTTAAAGGAAGGTAATAACCATGAAAAAGATTTCTTTAGATGTTTTCTTTATAGTAATTGGGGCTTTTATATTCGCCTTGGCAATAAACCTTTTCGTTATTCCGAATGAACTGGGGGAAGGGGGAGTCACGGGGATAACGATCATTTTATTTTATCTTTTTGAATGGTCGCCGGGACTTTTAAGCTTGATCATCAATGCTTTCCTGCTCATTGTCGGTTATAAATATTTGTCGAAAATGACCACGATTTATACGATCGTTGCCGTTGCATTCAACTCGCTATTCCTTCATTTAACGGAGAGTTGGAATATATCTTCCGATGAAATTGTCATCAATGCGATATTTGGCGGAGTGTTTGCCGGTGCAGGAATTGGGATGATCATTCGAGTGGGCGGGACGACTGCCGGTACAACGATCCTGGCCAGAATCACGAATAAGTATTTGGGATGGAGCTTAAGTTATGGACTTCTGTTTTTCGATTTAATCGTTGCGTTCTCATCTTATTTCATCATTGGCGCAGAAGGCCTTATGCTTACAATCCTAATGCTTTATATTGGAACGAAAACGATGGAATTCATCATAGAGGGCTTGAATCCGAAAAAAGCGATTACCATCATATCCAATGAAGCGGATCAGATTGCAAGTCAAGTAACCGTACTGATGGACAGAGGGGTAACCGTTTTTAGCGGTCATGGATACTACACGAAAGCTTCAAAGGATATTTTATATATCGTTATCAGCAAGCAGGAGGTCCTCAAGTTAAAAAGGATCGTGAAGGCAACCGATAGCAATGCATTTATTGCCATTCATGATGTCCGTGACGTATTTGGTGAAGGATTCCTCGATATATCGAAGTCCTGAATGGATTGTTTTTAGCTGGTGGATAAAGTGGTTTCGGAGTGATCTCATTCCGAAACCTTTTTTTTATTGCTGTTGTTCTATGTAGGAACCCTCGAATATTGTCTGAAGGTGTCATGAAATATATTGTAAAATAATCTATATATTCAGAATAAAATGTTATATTATGTAATTCAGAAGTCATACAACCCTGACGAGTGCAGCCATTAATGATGGAGGTGTCCAAAATGATCCTTTTGAAAGTGGATGACAGGAAGTTTGGGAAGCATACTATCAAGTATAGTGTAGTAGATAAGGAAACGAATGAATTGATCATCAGTGGTGTGTTTGAAGAATTTGGACAAGCAAGCGACAAATATTATGAATTGAAAGATGAATACGGATCTTCCAATGTGAAGATGGTATTGAAATGAAAAAAGGGGACCATTGGTTTACCCTTTTTTATTTTAGTAGAGAAACATTATCATGCAAAAGGCCCGGATACTTATTTATTTTTATACTCACATATAGGAATAATTGCAGGTTTCCCCATCATATAATTAAGTTGAGAAGGCTTTCTTGTACCTTTTTTTTGCAAAAACCTACAAAAATATTGTAAAGTATGGAATTTGGTGGTAACATAAAGCGCATAAATGTAAACGTTTGCAAGTTTATTATGTAAGGAGGTGATGTTAAAGGTTCGTGATAGTATGTAAATATGGTAGATAAAAAGATTTTTATTTTCTTTTTTTATGCAAACGTTTTCTTAAAATTGCATGAATTTTATGAAAAAGGGAGAGTCGGTATGATGAAGCGTAAAAAATGGTACGGGGGAATCTTTTCTATTTTATTGATATTTAGCGTGTTTTTGGCTGGGTGTTCTTCTTCCACTGGCGGGGACGGCGGCTCTGATAAGGTGACGCTCGATATATTTCAATTCAAGGTAGAGTTCAAGTCGCAATTCGAGACTTTGGCCAAGCAGTATGAAAAAGAAAATCCTGGTGTGAAGATCAAGATATCGACAGTCGGCGGCGGAAATGATTATAAATCAGCCATTACCGCAAAATTCGCTTCCGGTGAAGAACCAGCCGTTTTTAACATTGGCGGACCAGTGGATGTCGAACAATATAAAGATAGATTGTTAGATTTAAAGGATACGAAGGCGGCAGAAGCAGCCCTTGATGGCACTTTGGATGGGGTGAAACAGGACGGGCAAGTTCTGGGCCTTCCATTCAACCAAGAAGGGTACGGCTTGATTTATAATAAGCGGATTCTTAAAGAAGCCGGTATCAAGCCTGAAGAAATCACAAGCTATTCAGCGCTGGAGGCAGCGGTCAAGAAAATCGATTCACAGAAGAAAAAATTGAAGCTTGATGCCGTTTTCGCTTATCCGGTCAAGGAGAAGTGGGTGACAGGAAACCATCTATCCAATGTCTTTTTAGCTCCGGAGTTTGATGGGAATGTATTGGAAGCAAGCAAGTCCCCTACGGTTAAATTCACGGATGGTGATAAGTTCAAGCAACTTGTTGATATCCAAAATGAATATTCCGTCCAGCCGACAGCAAGTCTTGATTACTCCCAGCAAGTGGAGGAATTGTTCTCGCTGGAGAAAGTTGCAATCATTCAGCAAGGAAACTGGGTGTATAACACCGTGTATGACATGGATCCTGAGCTAGCGGAAAAAGGAATTGGCATCATCCCGATTCCTAATGGAGAAAAAGCTACGGGCATGCCTGTCGGCGTCCCTAACTATTGGGCAGTGAACAAGAAATCCGATGAAAAGGTACAGAAGGAAGCGAAGAAGTTCCTTGATTGGATGTATACATCTGACGAAGGGAAAAAGGCCGTTTTGGAGGACTTCAAATTCATTCCTGCTTATGAAGGATATGATGTGGAAAAAATAGCCGATCCAATTTCAAAGGAAATCTATAAATATTCCCAAGCAGGAAATACGACAGGCTGGGTGTTTAACGGTTATCCTGTCGGCTGGAATGATGAACTTGGTGCGAGCATCCAAAAATACGTAACTGGTAAGCTGACGTGGGAGGAATTTGTTAAGCAGAACATTGAAAATTGGGAAAAAATACGCAGTAAATAATGCTTGGAAATGGACAAATGACCAATCGGCATAAAGGCATGTCGATTGGTTGTTCCTGATTGGATTGCACAAACCAGCTCTTCATTTTACTTAAAGCTATAAACCCCTTTTCTACTACATTATTTTTTCATAAGGAGGTCGGTTTCGTTGAGAAATCGGGATGCCGCATATTGGCTGTTTTTGACACCTGTTCTTGCTGCACTCATTTTGGTGGTGATCGTGCCGCTTATCTATGGTTTTTATTATTCCTTTACGAATTGGAACGGTCTTGGAACCCCGGACTTCATCGGGCTCAAGAATTATCTGGATTTGTTCACCGATAGAGGATTTCTGGATACATTTTGGTTCACCATTAAATTTTCCGTAGCTGCAATCGTGGTGATCAATATTATTGGATTAAGTTTGGCTCTAATCGTGACATCCAAAATCAAATCAAGCAACATCCTCCGGACAGTTTTCTTTATGCCCAATCTGATCGGCGGCTTGATCCTCGGTTTTATTTGGCAGTTCATATTCATTAAAGTCTTCGGTGCAATCGGTGATCTAACAGGCATCGAAGCATTTAATGGCTGGCTTTCAACGACAGAAACCGGGTTTTGGGGCTTGATCATATTAACGGCTTGGCAAATGGCCGGATATATCATGATCATCTATATCGCCTATCTGCAGGCTGTTCCTGAAGACTTGATCGAGGCGGCGAAGATCGATGGGGCCAACAGCTTCCAGCGCTTCCGCCATATTACCTTTCCGCTTGTGGCACCTGCTTTTACCGTCAGCCTGTTTTTGACGCTGTCCCATTCGTTCAAGATTTATGATCAAAATCTTTCTTTGACGAACGGTGCTCCTTATAACTCAACCGAAATGGTCGCGATGAATATCGTGAAATCGGCCTTCACGGAAAATGACATGGCCTATGCACAGGCAAAAGCGGTTATCTTTTTCGTGATCGTGGCAGTCGTTTCGTTGACACAAGTGTATATCAATAAGAAAAGGGAGGTTGAGCTGTAATGAAGGAAAAATGGAAATTGTGGCTGCTTGGAATCATTGGCTTCATTTTGGCGATAGTATGGCTCACTCCGTTTTATTTGATGATTGTCAACGCATTTAAAATGAAGCGTGATATATTTGCCGATACCCTTGGTCTGCCGTCAGCCTGGACGTTCGAAAACTTCGCTCAAGCTTTCGAGCAGCTGGATTTTCTCCGGACTTTATTCAATTCTTTGTTGATATCTGGTGTGAGTGTCGCCATCATCATCATCTTTTCGGCGATGGCAGCATATGCACTTTCACGAAACAAAAGTAAAATAAGCTCCTTGCTTTTCTTCGTGTTTGTAGCAGCGATGCTAATCCCTTTTCAATCCGTAATGATACCGCTAGTTGCCCAATTCGGTCAGTTTGGGATGCTGAACAAGGGCGGTTTGATTTTCATGTATTTGGGATTCGGCTGCAGCCTTTCCATTTTCCTCTATCATGGTACCTTGAAGGGAATTCCGATCTCGCTGGATGAAGCGGCAAAAATAGATGGTGCAAACCGTTTTCAAGTATTTTGGCATATCATTTTTCCACTCTTGAAGCCCATGTCGATTACCGTTGGGATCTTAAATGTCATTTGGATATGGAACGACTACTTGCTGCCGTCCCTTGTAATAGGCGGCGCAGGCTCTGAGACCATCCCACTCAAATTGTTTTTCTTTTTTGGACAATATACGAAGCAATGGCATCTTGCCTTGGCTGGACTCACTTTATCCATTATTCCAGTCATCATCGCGTACTTTTTCGCTCAAAGGCAAATCATTAAAGGGATTGCAGATGGAGCCGTTAAATAACTATTCAAATATAGGGAATATTAAACCATATGCGGTGGACGGGGAGTGGTGATGAAGATGTCTGTAACAATAAAGGACGTCGCCAAAAAAGCGAATGTCGCTCCATCTACAGTATCGCGTGTAATCCATAACAGCCCGGCAATCAGTGAGAAGACTAAGCGTAAGGTACGCAAGGTATTAAAGGAAATGGGCTATCATATGAATGAAAACGCCAGGAACTTGGTCACGAAGTCTACCAAGGCCATTGGCATCGTCATGAAAAGCTCAGCGAAGGAATCACTTTATAATCCTTTTTTTCCAGAGGTGATCCGTGGGATCGGGGACTTCTGCAATAAAGAGGGTTTCAGTCTTTCCTTGACAACCGGTGAAACGGAGGATGCCATCTTTGAGGATGTCGTGAAGATGGTCCAAGGCAGAAGAGTGGATGGCATGATTGTTTTATACTCAAAGAAGGATGACAAGGTGGTCCCGTATCTGCTGAAACAGGGGTTTCCGTTTGTATTGATAGGAAAGCCAAGTACGAACATGACCGGCATCACCTTCATAGATAACGACAATGTTCAAGCAGCGACGGAGGTAACTGAGTTTGTGATTGGTCTTGGACATCAGCGAATCGCCTTTTTAGGAGGAAGTCCTGAGTTTGAGGTGATCTCCGACCGCTTGATGGGATTTCAGCAAGCGGTGGAACAGGCAGGGTTAGATGTACCTCAGGAATATATCAAATTGATTCCTTTGAATCGGATCGATGGAATAAAGGCAATAGACGATTTGCTTGGATTGAAAGAAGCACCGACCGCTTTTTTGGTTACGGATCTTTTGTTGGCCGTTCTTTTGCTCGGATTGTTGGCTGAAAGGAATGTGAAAGTGCCCCAGCAGGTCAGTGTCGTCTGTTTCAATCATTCCGAATTCATCGAATTCTTAAGTACGCCGCTGACAACGGTTGATATCCATACGTATCAGTTAGGATACGAGGCAGCCAAATGCGTATTCGATTTAATTGCAAACCCCGAAATGATGGAAAAAAATATAAGGATTCCTACCAAAATCATCAAGGGTGAGTCGCATTTTGCTATCGAACAGGAAATTAAAAGAAAAATGTAGAAATGTTTTCCCAATTAAAGCTTGATTTTTGTACACTTAAATTTACAATAAAGATTATCACAATCATTTTTAATAATTCATACTATTTCGTTTAATACGTGTGTTCAAATATTGGAATGTGCTTCGGTCAAGGGAAACGCAAACGTTTGCGTTAACGAAATTGAGGTATTAGGAAACAAACGAGGCAGGGAGGGGATTGTTCATGAGGGTCCTGGTATGGAATGAATTTCGCCATGAGAAGTCAAAGCCTGAAGTGGCCGAAATATATCCTGATGGAATCCATGGGGCGATAGCCGGTTTTTTACGAAGTGAACAGGTTGAGGTAAGGACCGCCACCCTTGATGAGGCAGAGCATGGGCTAACGGAAGAAGTACTGGAACAAACCGATGTACTTCTTTGGTGGGGGCATGTTGCACATGATGAAGTGCGGGATGAAATCGTTGCAAAGGTCCACAAGCGGGTACTCGAGGGAATGGGCCTCATCGTCCTCCATTCTGGTCATTTTTCGAAAATCTTCAAACAATTGATGGGTACGACTTGCGATTTGAAATGGCGTGTGGCCGACGAGAAGGAAAGACTTTGGGTAATCGATCCCAGCCACCCGATCGTTGAAGGAATCGGAGAATATATAGAGCTTGAGAAGGAAGAGATGTACGGGGAGCACTTCGATATTCCTGCACCAGATCAATTATTATTCGTCAGTTGGTTTGAAGGTGGGGAAATTTTCAGGAGCGGCTGCACGTATCAACGTGGAAAAGGGAGGATTTTTTATTTCCGGCCAGGTCATGAATCATATCCGACTTACCATAATCCGCAGATACAACGCGTCATCAAGAATGCCGTCAAATGGGTCAAGCCCGAGTTTGGCATGGTGACGAATTATGGAAGATCCGAACCGTTGGAATCCATCTCAGGCAAAGAGTGAAGTGAAGGAGAGAGCGTAATGGGCAAATTGAAGGTAGGAGTCATTGGATGCGGGAGCATTGCGAAAAATAGGCATTTTCCCGAGTATGAAGCAAATTTGCAAACAGAGATCATGGCCGTTTGCGATATTGTGCCAGACAGGGCGAATGCAGCAGCACAAAGGTATGGCGCGCGAGCATATACTGATTATATAGAACTTTTGAAGAATGAGGAGATTGAAGCGATCAGTGTATGTACACCGAACTACCTGCATGCACGCATTACCATTGCGGCATTGGAGGCAGGCAAGCATGTCCTTTGTGAAAAACCAATGGCCACTTCTTTGGATGACGCGGAAAAAATGAATGAGGCCGCAGCGAGAAACGGAAAAATCTTGATGATTGGTCATAATCAGCGATTCGTTCCCTCACACCAACGAGCAAAACAGCTTATCGAAAGTGGTGAGGTTGGAAAGGTCTATAGCTTCCGGACCGCTTTTGGACATTCCGGGCCAGAAACATGGAGCGTGGACGGACGAGAAAGCTGGTTTTTTAAAAAAGATCAGGCAGTCATTGGTGCGATGGGAGATTTAGGTGTTCATAAAGCTGATTTATTAAGGTATATCCTTGGAGAAGAATTTGTTGAGGTGGGGGCGTTTGTAGAAACGACTGCCAAGAAAAATACAGACGTCGATGACAGTGCGGCTTGTATTCTAAGGACTGCGAGCGGTATCATCGGTACCCTTACCGCCAGCTGGTCGTATGCGAAGGAAGACAATGCGACGGTCATTTATGCGGAGAAAGCCGTATTGCGCCTTGAAGACGATCCAACATATTCACTGATCATCCATCATGATAATGGAAAAACGGATACGATCCAATTAGGGAGTATCCAAACGAATGACTCCGAAGGACAGCATGACTCGGAAGTGATCAGCCACTTTGTAAAATGCGTGGCGGACAATGAGGAGCCCCTAGTCTCAGGAGTGGAAGGGTTAAAATCTTTAAAAGTCATTCTTGGCGCGATGGAATCAAATGCAACCCGAAAAATCATCCGCTTATAAAGGGGTTAACGATCATCATGTACAAATTGAAAATGGGTATTATCGGTGCTGGAGGAATTGCCCAAAAAAGGCATATCCCAGCTTTTCAAAAATTTCAAGACAAGGTAGTTTTATACGCCATTCATGATATAGACGAGTCAAAGGCAAGAGATGTGGCAAGAGAATTTCATATCGAGAAGGTTTTCACCAACTACGAAGAAATGTTTGCAGAGGTGGATGCTGTCACGATTGCAACACCAAACAAATTTCATGCGGAGATTTCCATTGCCGCCCTGCAAGCTGGCGTACATGTACTCTGTGAAAAGCCGATGGCCATTACGACCGAGGAATGCAAGGCAATAACCGAGGCTGCCAATCTATCGGGAAAAGTGCTGTCGACCGCATATCATTACCGATTCATGAAGGAGGCGCAGGCTGCCAAGAAAATGATTCAGGCAGGTGAAATCGGTGAGCCTTATGTTGCACGTGTACAGGCAATCAGGCGGCGCAAAGTCCCTGGCTGGGGAGTATTTACAAGCAAGGAATTGCAAGGCGGGGGAAGCGTGATCGATTACGGCTGCCATTTGCTTGATTTGGCCTTATGGCTCATGGATGACCCGGAACCGATTGAAATCGTAGGGTCGACATATAATTATGTCAGTAAGGGAGTCGATCAGGTCAATCTATGGGGGAATTTCGATGCCTCGGTATTTGAAGTGGATGACCATGCCACCGCTTATATCAAATTTGCAAATGGGGCGTCCCTTTTGTTCGAAACCTCTTGGGCCGCGAATATTCGTGAGGAAGCCACGGTTTTGAGCCTATCCGGAACGCAGGGCGGACTGGATGTATTCCCGTTAGTGCTGAATCAGGCTAAGCACGGCATGCTTTTAAACAGTGAGGCCGTATGGATGCCAGGGGAGGATACACCGGATCTTCAACAGGCGGAGAACTTTATCAATAGCTGCTTAGGGTTGGTGGAACCATTGGTAAAACCAGAGGAGGCCATGAAAGTTTCGAAAATAATCGAAGCCATTTATCAAAGCTCAGCAAGTGGGAAGGTCATGAGCATAAATTAAAAAAAGGTGAGGTGGGGCATGTGAAATTAGGAATTTTTACAGTATTATTTGCTCAAAAATCATTCGAGGATATGCTTGATTATGTGGCGGATTCCGGTTTAAAAACAGTCGAAATCGGTACAGGCGGGTATCCAGGCAATATCCACTGTCCCCTCGATGAACTTCTTGAGAGTGAGGAAAAACGCCAAAAATACTTGGAATCCGTACAATCAAGAGGATTGTCGATCAGTGCGTTCAGCTGCCACGGCAATCCAATCTCACCGGACGAAGCATTCGCTAAAGAAAGTGACGAAACCCTGATCAAAACGATCAAGCTGGCATCCCTGCTCAAGGTCCCTGTCGTCAATACCTTTTCAGGTACTGCTGGTGATCATGAAGGGGCAAAACATCCAAACTGGCCTGTCGCACCGTGGCCGAATGAGTATTCAGAAGTGCTGAAATGGCAGTGGGAAGAAAAATTGATTCCCTATTGGAAAAGAGTTGCAGCCATTGCCGATGAACATCAAATAAAGATCGGGCTTGAGCTGCATGGGGGATTTCTCGTTCACACACCCTATACCCTGCTAAAGCTGCGCGAAGCTACATCTGATGCCATTGGCGCTAACCTGGACCCAAGCCATCTGTGGTGGCAGGGCATCGAGCCGGTCGGCGCCATCAAGATTCTCGGCAAAGCAGGAGCCATTTACCATTTCCATGCGAAAGACACATACCTGGATCAGGATAACATCAATATGTATGGACTAACCGACATGCAGCCATACGGGAATGTCCAAAGCCGTGCCTGGAACTTCCGCTCGGTAGGATGCGGACACAGCCTCCAAGAATGGTCCGATATCATGAGCGCCCTCCGTACATACGGATACGACTATGTCGTCAGCATCGAACACGAAGATCCGCTGATGTCAGTCGAAGAAGGGTTCCAGCGAGCTGTAACCAATCTGAAAACAGTCCTCATCAATGAAAGTCCCACAGAATTATGGTGGGTATGAACAAACCATATCAAGCAGCCTCAAGCAGGTTGCTTTTTATTTATGTCTGAATGAATGAAATGATCGAATTTCATGAGAAAACGCCCGAAATGTTGTGCAAAGACTAAACTCGCGAGTAAACGCGCCATGATCTCGAAAGTAAGCAATAAACTATGTAGATATCGCGTCCAAATTATGTGTTAGGAACGAATTCACGAGATTGCGAGAATATTGCATGGCAAATAAGACTATTCAAGCAAATAAAAGATGCCTCCTATTTTTGGGGGCATCTCGCTTTTTATCTTTGCCTAGGCGTGTAGTTCAATTCCGTAAACAGTTCCTTCAGTTCATCCTCGGTCAGGTCACGCCATTGGCCGAGCGCCAGGCCGTCTAAATGGATGTTCATGATTCGGATTCGGTGCAAATCACGGACTTCATAACCTAAAGCTGAGCACATGCGGCGGATTTGTCTGTTCAGTCCTTGCATCAAGGTGATGTTGAATGTGTATTTGGTCAATTGCTTAACTTTACAGGGAAGTGTTTTCGTATCCAAAATCTCTACGCCGGCTGACATTTCTTTAATGAATGAAGCGGTAAGCGGCTTATCAACGGTTACGATGTATTCTTTTTCATGTTTGTTCTCTGCACGAAGGATTTCATTTACGATATCTCCGTCATTCGTAAGCAGGATCAGTCCGCTTGAGTCTTTGTCGAGCCGGCCGATATGGAAAATGCGGAGCGGATGATTGACAAAGTCAACGATGTTTCCTTTAATATGTTTTTCCGTCGTACTAGTAATCCCAATCGGCTTATTCAGGGCAATGTAGACATTTTGTTGTTCCACTTTTATCGGATTGCCGTCTACACGAACATCATCACCCGATTGGGCTTGACTGCCAAGTTCAGCTATAGCTCCGTTAATCGTAACACGTCCTTCTGCAATCCATTTATCAGCGCCTCGTCTCGAGGTAATTCCTGATTCACTAATATATTTATTGATCCTCAACTAAAGCACACCTTTTCATTCGAATTTTCTTCTTTAAAGGATAACGTATATCATGCTTGATAGACAAGGTTTGATGAGAATTTCCGGATATTTATTACATGGTTGTCGTGGCAGGCCGATAGGACGCTTTCTTTTGGCTTGTCAAATGGACACCGATGAAGAAGAGAAGACCCGCCAAGGCTTTGGAAGGTGGAGCCCGATTGATCTGCTATAAGAAGGCTAAGAATGGAGGCAAAGACAGAGATCGGATTGAGCAGGACTTCAGCCAGGCCTTGATGTGACGAAGCGTTATATTCCAAAATATGAATGAGCCTACAGATGGGACAATCCCGATATAAAAGAGACCTTCAATGGCTGAAAAGATCGGGATGCTTTTTAGTTTTCTGCCGAATAGAAGGTTATCATTCAACTGGAAGGTCTTCACGATATGCCTCCAATGAAACGCCGCATAAGGAAATGTAATTGCCCGCCAAAAAATTAAATGGCCAGGATAAGATATAAGGTAGTGGTAGCTGTCTTCATCAGCCTTCCTTAAATCGATTAATCTTCAGGAAAAAGCTGCTCAGCTTGAGCTGAACAGCCTTTCCTTATCTGTTAAAAACTCAGATCACGCGAAGATGGCGCTGATTTCGGCAATTTCATCCATGGTCAGCTCGACATCCAAAGCCTTTAAGTTGCGTGTGACCTGTTCCGGTTTTTTTGCTCCGGGAATGAGGACATCGATTGAATGCCTGGTTAAATACCAAGCGAGTACTACATCTGCGACATCAGCATTCTTCCTGCTGGCAATGGCACGGACTTCTTCAACTTTTTGCAGGTTGCTGACAAATTCCTGACCTTGAAAGAGTGGGCTTTGTGCGCGTCCATCCTCGAATTTGGATTCTTGATTATATTTACCGCCAAGCAGCCCAGAAGCAAGGGGGAAATAGGGAATGAAAGAGATATCGTTTTCAGCAGTATATGGCAGCAAGTCCAGTTCCGCCTCGCGTTTGAATAAGTTATATTCGGATTGTAGGACATCGACATAGCCGTCTTTATTCGCTTCTTTTAATTGCTCGAACGTAAAATTGGAAACGCCGATTGCCTTGATTTTCCCGGCATCCCTCAATTCCTTCAAGGCACCTACCGCTTCATCCTTCGGTGTTCCTTCATCAGGGAAATGGATGTAGAATAAATCGATGTAATCGGTTTGTAGCCTTTTCAAGCTTGATTCCACCGCGCTCTTCAGGAAGGCGGGAGAATTATCAAGCACGACTTTGCCATCGACGAATTTGTGGGCTCCTTTAGTGGCAAGGACTACATTTTCACGTTTGCCCGTCTCTTTAAGAATTTCTCCGATAAGTTCCTCTGATCGCTCAGGACCGTAAATGAAGGCTGTGTCCCAAAAGTTAATCCCCTTTTCAAGCGCCGTTCTTAAGACATCTTTTCCGGTATCCTCGCTTAAATTGGGGAAAAGGTTATGTCCGCCAATGGCATTCGTGCCAAGGCCAATCGGATTAACGTACAATTCTGTTTTGCCAATACGGGTTTGCTTAGACATACTGCTTATCATCTCCTTTCCCTCATCATAACAAAAAGGTGGTGGTTATTTCCAAAATAAAGCAATATGGTCCCGAACAAAATAAACGATAAAAACGTCCGCCGCCTCATATTTCGCCCTAAAGGGGCAGGAAATTAGTCTACAGTTGGCGAAACTTCCTATATTCAGGGATAAAAGAACCGGAATAACTCCCTATTATCTTTCTAACCGCAACTATATTATAATAGAAGGCAGAACACTAAAGGAGATAACAGTATGTCTGAAAATAAAAAGTTAAGCCTGGCGGATGCGGTCAAACAAAAACTGGCTCAAAAGCAAGCAGGTTCAAGTAAAGATAAACTGGAAACCGGCGTAGTGAAGAAAACGAAACAGCTCAAAAGCCAGTTGACTAAAAAGCCGAATAACCAACGTAAGCGTACAGGGGTATAATCCTAATTCGTCAAGGGACAACGACTGTTCGGAGCTTATCAAAGAGCAGTGACCTTTCATGATGAAAAGGTGCTGCTTTTTTATATTTTTCAAGTGGGAATTATTATTCGTTTTTTAATGGTTAAAGGGACTGCTGTAACAGGGGGGCAAGGATAAGGGCACAAGGAAACATATTTTCTCGAATATGGAAATGACTTCTCTGTAACGGTTTATTAAAATCATTACAAATCCCTTCGCTTCTGTTTTAAAATTGTAAGAGTGGTGACATCTTGTTACCATATTGTTTTGTTAAAATAACATTTTAAGGTTTTAACAATAATTTTCTTAACTAAAGGAACGTATGGAGCTCTTTGCTCGGAAAGCTTCAGGAAGGCTTTAGCAAATCAGTGAACATCCTTTAATTGAAAATATGAAATATATCGGGGGAATAAAGATGGACGAACGTCTAATCGAAAAAAAATATTATGAAACGATGATTGAGGATGCAACGAAACATCCCATTCAAGCTTTGGGCGAAATGTTCCTCGTGGAACAAAAAAAGGAAAGAGCGGATTTGACCGCAATTCGATATGCACAAGGGGAAGTATACTTTCAACACCATGACTATGAAGCGGCCATTTTTAAATGGGAAAACATTGAGGGCGAGCTTGGATCGTGGGCGAAGAAAAATATCGCTGACGCCTATTTTGAACTGGAAATGTATTCAACGGCAGAAGATATCTATAAATCCGTGGTTACCGATGAAGCGGTGTTGAAAACGGAGGTTCTTCTGCAATTATTTTCCCTTTACATAGTGGAATCAAGAAATGACCTGGCGTCCAAAGTCGTGAAGGAAGCCGTTGAGTTTCAACCGGATTACCCGAATGTCACGGAAATTGCACGCGCCTTTTTTGAAGAACAAAAGGATTGGAACAGTGCGGTGGTCCTAGCGTCGGACGAAAGTATCCGTACGGAATCTATGAGCTGGTTCGATGTGCTGAAAACATATATCCAGCAGGGAGTCGCTCAATCGATGGCTCCGGACTATTTTTCAAATGTCTTAGGTTCGCTATATGCGCTCGACCAGAATCGTTTCGAAAAAATGACGGTTGCCCTCTGGAAAAATTATAAATATACCGATTCATATTTCGAATGGCTCAAAGTGATCAATAACTTGATAGATATGAGTGAATTAAATCAAGGAGACGTCTGGGAAGAGCTTACCGTCCTTTACCGGGATGCCTATGCAAGTCTGCTTGAAGGAACTCATTTGATCAAGGAGCTGAGCCCTGTCGTGCCAAGGCTCCTGGAAAACTGGCTGAAAATCGCAGATGGGGAGCTCTCGTTATTTGCAGCAGCCTCTGCGTTGTCCTGGAATGAAATATTCCCTGATACGATCAATGCACTGGTCATTCAGGATGCAGAAAGTCTGTTGGCGAAGTCCCCTAAATTGGGAGGCGGGCTCGAAGCTGGTGAAAAACTCTTCAATTCCATTATCCAGTGGGCTGAAGAGAATGATTTAAAGGTCGGCAACAAACTGAAGTGGATGGTCGAGGGGCTTAAAGATACCGGCAATTTCAATCTTTTGCTAGTTGGGAGTGCAGGCAATGGCAAGACTTCCTTCATCCAGTCGATTGTCGGCGAGAGCATTGCCGCCGAAGATCATTCGTCCCTGGTCAGCGTTAAAGACGGAGATGATTTGGAAATCCTCGAAATCACGGACACAGAGCGCAAGGCTGTAATGGAATTAACGGAATTGGATGAAACGCGCCGTCAGCGGGGGACGATTGTCGATGTTACGCTGATTAGTGACTACCTGAAGAATAATCGCCTGCGGCTGTTGGATACCCCTGGATTCAATGGGGAAAAAAGCGTCGAATCTGATTTCCAAGGCTATTTGCATGGCAGTGATGGCCTATTGTTCGTCCTTGACGCCCGGGCTCCTTTCACCGGAAGTGAACGGGATCTGTTATTGGAGATTCAAAAGCTGGCTCCGAAGCTGCCGATACACTTCTTGTTGAATAAGATGGATACGATTTACAGCGATCAAGTGGCAGTACGGATGGAAGACGAAACTTGGGATAAGGTGAATGCATATTTCCCGAATGCGAAAGTTTTCGCCTTCTCCAAGCTTTATGATAGCAAGCAGCAGCTGAAGGACCTTTCGGCTTTCCTTCAATCAAATTATCAAGATGGCAATTGGATGGAGAGAAGATCTGAAAAAATCCTTGCGTTCATTCGCAAAACTTTATCTTATTTGTTAGAAAAACGGGCCGCCAACGAGAGGAAATGTGAGCATTCCATCTCTTGGAATGAACAGATGGAGGTCAAGCTGAATGGCGCTGTCAACCAGCTGGCAGATTTGGAAAAAGAAAAAAGTGAAAATATCATAAGGGCGTACCGTATGATTAAAGATGAAGTGAAAAATCAGCTTTCTTCCAACATCCCCGAATTACTTAGGGATTGCTCTAAATCGTTAACGGAAAGCAGTGATTTCAGTCAGGTCCATATCGAGTTGAATCAGGAAATGAATGATCGGATCCAAGCTTTCATTTCCGATAAAATCATGCCGCAATATTACCGTTCGCTGCAAGACTGGATTGCCAGCTCCCAAATGGAATTCTCACAAAGCCAGCAGTTTATGGATGAAATGAGTTCAGGATTCAATGAACTATACAAGGAAGAACGGATCATGCTTGCCGGGGACTTCAGGGTATTGGATGACTGGCGCCGTGATGCGGACCGGATGACAAGCAGCATCCGGATCGAAAACGTCAATATCTTATTGCGCAGGACGCCATCACAGCTGCTGCTCAAAGGAGCAGGAAAACTATTTGGGGCGATTCCGCAAAATAAAGCCAATATGTACAATCGTTATAAGAAATACTTGGAAGGCGAGGATTACCAGGATGTAGCGGAGATGATAACGGATCGCTTCCTGACCCAATTCGGATTGTTTGAAAAATCCTTGGATCGGGACATCTCACTTTTCTATCGCAGCTCATTTGCCTTACTGCAAAAAACGATAGAACAAACGCAGACGGAAATTAAAGACTACCAGGCCGCCTTGGAGCATATGAAGGAAAATCCGGAAGTTTACCGTGACCCTATCACTTTGTTCGAAGTCAAATTGCGCCAGCTAGAGAGACTGGAAAAAATCGAGAAAAAGCGTCTAGCCCAACTGCAAAGAAAATAAATAGTCATGACGAACATTTCAAATATTCAAAAATCTATTGACTTTACGACTATATCCCTATAAAGTGGTAATTACGAAAAACGTAACACAATATATTCTCTTATCAAGAGTGGCGGAGGGACTGGCCCTAAGATGCCCAGCAACCGTTCCATTAGGAATTGGTGCTAAATCCTGCAAAACAGAAATGTTTTGACAGATAAGAGAGGGACAAGTCTGCAAAACAGCCGATTAAACCTCTCTATTACTAGAGAGGTTTTTATTTTAGGATTTACACCAACTTAACAGATAAGAATAATTGAAGAAAATGGGGGAAACAGGATGAGAAAGTCTATTAACGCTGCATTCATTACAGCTATCGCTTCTGCTTTGCTTTTAACGGGTTGCTCTTCAGGACAAAGTTCAACGGAACCGAAGCGAGAAGAAAAAGTTTCATTTGAAAATGTTCCAGAAAGATTTGCCGATGGGGAAGGAGCCAAAATCAAAGTCATCCGTAAAATAGGCGGAGATGATCATACGGCCCAATATTTGGCTGGAGCGAAGGAAGAAGGGGAAGACCTGGGGTTCCAAGTGGATACATATACAGCAAATGGAGATACGGCCAAATTCCATGATGCCATAGCCCAGGCTTTGCAGCAGGATTATGACGGCTATATCATTTCCCATGGGGATGATGCAGCAACAGTCAATGATGTTCAAAAACTGGTTGATGCAGGAAAAAGCGTTGTCACCTTCGACTCCATAAGCGATTTATCCAAGATAGACGGTGTTACATTAACTTCACAGGATGATGAAGCGCTGGCAACACTTGCTTTTGATAAGTTGATAGAAGAACAGAAAGGTAAAGCGGCAATCGCCTATCTGTGGGTGGATGGTTTTCCCCCAATGGTGAGAAGAAATGCCGTCTATCAGGAAAAATTAAAAGAAAATCCTGGTATAAAAGAGGTCGAAAGGTTCGGGGTGGCATCTGCCGATACTTCGGTTCAGACACAGAATGCAGTAGCCGCAATGCTGAATAAATATCCTAAAGGTAAATTGGATGCCATTTTCGCAACATGGGATGCGTTTGCTATCGGAGCAGCCAGGGCGATAAAAGAAGCTGGCCGTGATGAGGTGAAGATATACGGAATTGACGTATCCAATGCAGATCTTCAGGAAATGCACTCTGCCGATAGCTCATGGTCCTACACGGCAGCAGTCGATCCAAAGTTGATCGGGGCTGTGAATATGAGGATATTGGCAAAAAAATTAGCGGGCGAGGATACGCCGCAAACATATGATTTAGAGGCTTCGCTCATTTCACAAAAGCAAATCCAGGCTTCAAAAGAAGCGGTAAACATGACGAACCTATCTGGAATTGTCGATGGATGGGGTGAATCCAGCGAATTTGAAGAAGATTGGATGAAAGTCTTGAAAGATCACTATAAAAAGTAAAAAAAGAGGCACTCTCTTTCCTATGAAGGGGAGTGTCTGTTCAGGTAGGGGGAATGGACATGGCCACACAACTTGAAATGAAAGGCATTTCGATTGAATTTCCTGGAGTCAAGGCGCTTAAAGATGTTGATTTTTCGGTACGGTCAGGGACCGCCCATGCATTGGTCGGTGCAAATGGGGCAGGGAAATCCACGTTGATGAAAGTTTTATCAGGGGCCCATGTTCATTATTCAGGTGACATTTATCTCGATGGGATGAAGCGGGAAATTTGTTCGCCAAAGGAAGCGCAGGAACATGGCATTCAAATCGTGTATCAGGAAGTGGATACGGCACTCATCCCATACTTAACCGTCGGTGAAAATGTAATGCTGAATGAAATGGTCCAAAACATGGGCAAGAAACAGCTGGTCAAATGGAAAGATCTGCACAGCGCGGCCACACAGATTCTTGAAGATATGAACATTCATGTTCCTTCGAAAAAATTGGTGAAAGATCTGACCCTGGCCCAAAAGCAGATGGTCCTCATAGCCAGGGCCGTTTCGACTGAATGCAAATTCTTGATTCTCGACGAACCAACTGCCCCGTTAAGCCATACGGAGACCTCGGAACTTTTTCGAGTTGTAAATGAATTAAAGCAAAAGGGTGTAGGAATCATTTTCATCTCCCATCGTCTCCCAGAAATTTTTAGGGTTTGTGAGGAAATCACGGTCATGAGGAATGGAGAGCGTGTCGCCTGCCGAAAAATGGGCGATATCACCCAGAGTGAAGTGGTTGAGCTCATGCTTGGGAGAAGGATGGATGAACAGTTCCCGGAAGTGAATGCCGCAATTGGTGACGTCGTTCTGGAAGTGAAGGGATTATCAGATGCGGGGAAGATTAAGGATGTCAGTCTGCATTTGAAGGCAGGAGAGATAGTCGGCTTGGCAGGCTTGGTCGGGGCTGGGAAAACGGAGCTGTGTAAAGTCCTGTTTGGACATACTTCGATTGGTACGGGAAAAGTCATACTGAACGGCAGAAGGGTTTCCTTGAAATCACCGCATGATGCGGTAAAAAGCGGTTTGGCACTTGTACCGGAGGAACGCAGGAAAGAAGGGGTCCTTGTTCAGGAAACCGTTACGGCGAACTTGACTGCAGCCAGTATCGGCACATTTTGCAATACTTTCAGTGTTGTGGATCGTAAGGCGGAAAAGGAAAAAGCGAAGGAGATGATTGTGAGTCTCGGCATCAAGGCTTCCTCTGGTGAAGCGAAGGTCGAAAACCTTTCAGGAGGTAATCAGCAAAAGGTTGCCATCGGGAAGTGGCTTTTGGCGGATGCGGATGTATACATATTCGATGAACCGACAAAAGGGGTAGATGTTGGAGCAAAAAAGGATATATTCGAATTGATTGCAAAGCTTGCCAGGAAGGGGAAAGCGATCATTTATGCGTCCTCGGAGCTTTCCGAAATCATCGGCATTACCAATCGGACATATGTGTTATACGATGGAACAACGGTCATCGAACTACAAACAAAGAAAACCAATGAAGAAGAACTATTATTCTATTCAACAGGAGGAAAATAGGATGAACACAATCGTTCCTGTTACAGAGACCGCGAAAAAAAGAAAGGTGGAGTTGTTCGAGTTTTTCTATAAATACGGCACGATATTGACGATTATCCTTTTGATTGGAATCTTTGCCGCTTCCAATCCATCTTTCATTCAAACCAACAATCTGATCAATATCCTCCGCTCGATTTCAATCGTGACGATCATTGCGATCGGCATAACGATATCTTTAACGGTGGATGGATTCGACCTTTCCGTCGGTTCCGTCGCTTCATTGGCCAATGCAATCGTCATATCGATGTTTGTCTGGTTTTCGCAGGATACCTTGATTGCCATATTGGCTGCAATCGGTGCCTCACTTGTCGTAGGGGCCTTGAATTCGTTCATGATCGTTAAATTGAAAATCCCTGACATGCTGATGACATTGGCTACGATGTTCATTATTCAAGGCATAGCCCTTACCTATACAAAAGGGGCGACGGTTTCGCAAAATATGGTCATGCCTGATGGGACGTTCGCGACAGGACTGATCAGCCCGCTTTTCGCCAAAGTAGGCCAAGTACCATGGATTATTTTAATCATGGCAGTCATAGTGGTGACGACGCACATCTTTTTGACGTATACGAAGCACGGTCGTTATATGTACATAATCGGGGGAAATAAGGAAGCGGCAAGACTTTCCGGGATAGCGGTCAATAAATACAAGGTGCTAGCCTATCTCCTTTCCGCTTTATTTGCCGCCATCGGGGGCATTGTCCTTGCTTCAAGGGTCATGACATCTGAAATCAATTCGGGGGCGCCGTATTTAATGGATGCCGTTGCAGCTGCCTTCATTGGTTCCTCCGTCTTGGGGGCCGGGAAACCGAATGCCTTCGGAACCTTTATTGGAGCCGTCCTGATCGGAATCCTGCAAAATGGGCTGATCATGATGTCGGTGCCCTACTATGCAATGGATATCGTCAAAGGAACAGTGCTGGCCCTTGCACTTGCGATTACCTATTATAAACAAAAACATTAATGTTCCCATGATATTTATACATCAGTCCCTTTGCCATCATGAGCATGGGGGCTGATGTCATTCAGGTCATATAGGACTCATAATGAAATATGTGATTTTAAGGTGAGTTTTCTGCCCAGTTTCATCGGCATGGCTGTACATCGGTCGGATGAATACTGATTCAACTTGGCTAGCTCCCAAGACCGGCATCGCAATGGCGGTTCTACTTAGTGACATAGAAAAAACAGAACCCGTAGAATTTCAGGTTCTGTTGATGGCATTATTTGAAATTCCGCACTTCCTCATTGCCCTCGAACTTATTATCCTTCAATATGCCGATTTCCTCTATATGATTTCGGGCATTTTCATCTCCTAATCGATAAATGATGGCATAAAGTTTTTTCATGGCTGCATCGTATTTATCATTCGCACGGTCATGATGATAGAGGAGAAAGGGCACATGTGAACGGGCATATGCTTCCGAATCATCTTTATGTTGCTCTTCTAAGCATTGTTTCAATTCCGCCAGTTCCTCATCCGTTGCGTGTATCGTGAAGCTTGGATTTTCTTCAAGTTTCTGTCCGAGTACATCGCCGCTGACCAAATCGACGTGGTAGGTCTGTTTTTCTTGCGTCATTTGCTGATCATCCTTTCAATCGTTTATCTATGATGTACCACTATTTGTAAAAGATAATCATAAAAGAGAACAATTCCATAAAAATAAAACAAACCGGATCGTGATCAATCGTTTAAAATGGAAGTATAGAGTGGATAAAATGAGGAGTGATACGGTGAAGAAATCATTCGTGATCATTGTCTGGATGACCTTGCTTGCTTCAGGCTGCGTAACAAGAAATTTCGATTCGAATATGGAATTGGGGAGAAGCCAGTTACATGAGGAAAATTATTTAGAAGCCCACGAAGCATTTGAATTAGCCTATAAAGAAGCCAAAACAACAAAAGCGAAAGAATTAAAGGACCTGTCTGGCTTTCTAGCAAATGGTATGAAGAACTACGAGGAACAGGATTTTAAAGCTGCCCAGGCTGAATTTAAAGCGGCAGCCGCCTACAAGGCAAAATCCAGCGAGGGGAAACATCTGGTTACAAAGGCAATGGAGATGGCCTCCGTATCACAATCCGCCAGCATAGAACCAGGTGAGGGGAAGGGTGGAAGTGACAATGCCGAGGAGTTTGCCGAGCCGAATTCGGAAGCGTTAGAAAGGAAGAAATCTTCCACCCTGGAGAAGCCAGCTGAACCAGTGAAGGAAAAAGCGTTAAGTGAACATCAGGCGGAGAAGCTTGTAAGAGATTACGTGGACATGGAAAAATTCCCGCATTTACAAATTGAATATGCTCGTGAGGATAAAAAGGGAAATTATATTTTCCAAGTTTTCGAAAGTGATCAAGAAAGTAAGGGCAGCGGTCACAGGGCGGTATGGGGCTGGTATGGTGTGAATGCGGAGACAAAAGAGGTATATGAAGTCATGGAGACATGACTCTGTGTGTAAAAGAGGCCCCCTGATGCGGCCTTTTTATTTTGCATCAGTGGATAATAGCGCGGAAAAACTTTGATTTTTTTTTAGAAAAGTCTGCACGGCCTTTATTTTCTTAAGAATTTTTTAATAATTGACCTTTATGATAGAACCAATCAAAGGAATTCATAGGAGGGATTAAGATGGAGGATTATAATGGCAATGAGCAAGTCCGGGTGAAGGAAGAACGGAAAAAAGGAAAATCCCTTTGGAAGACTAGTCTTGTTTCCGGCACCGTTGCTTCCATGGTTACATCTTCTGTATTTATATTTGGCGGCGATTTCATAGATCAAGGAAAAAAATCAGTGGATGATTCAGCCCAAACGGCAAGTGTAGCGCAAACGGAAAGGGCAGAAAAGGAAGGGGTCACGCCGCAAAAGCTGTCGACAAGCACTGATTCAAAGGATCGGGCAAATATGGTTGAGACCGCATCAAAATCGATTGTCGGGGTCGTGAACTTACAGGATACACAAAACCAAAGCCCGTTCCAGCAGCAAAGCACGGAAAGTGAAAAGGTCGAGACCGGAACTGGATCAGGAGTCATTTATAAAAAAGCCAATGGAAAAGCTTATATCATTACGAACAACCATGTCATCGAAGGGGCAAAGGAAGTCGAAATTTCCTTGTATGATGGACAAAAGGCGACAGCTGCTGTTGTTGGCGCCGATGCTTTGACGGATTTGGCGGTTTTGACAATCGATGCTTCGAAGGCACCGGATGGAATAAAGTTTGGAAATTCGGATAGTATGCGTCCAGGAGAAGAGGTACTGGCCATCGGGAATCCACTTGGACTTGATTTTTCACGTTCGGTTACACAGGGAATCGTCAGTGCGACGGGGCGCTCCATTTCCGTTGATACATCGGATGGCGCTTGGACATTGGATGTCATTCAAACGGATGCCGCGATAAATCCAGGGAATAGCGGCGGTGCACTGATCAACACGGCTGGAGAGGTTATCGGGATAAACAGCTTGAAGATATCCGAAAGCGGTGTGGAAGGCTTGGGCTTTGCCATACCAAGCAATGATGTGATCCCGGTCGTGACGGAACTGATCGAAAATGGGAAAATCACCCGCCCATACCTGGGTGTAAGCTTGGCCAGTATCGAAGAGCTGCCGCAGTATTACCTTCAAGATGTACCAGAGGCTGCGAAAACAGGTGTGATGATCACAAGTATAGAAGCTGGATCGGCAGCTGAGAAGGGCGGACTTAAGCAACAGGATATCATCATGGAAATGGACGGAACTAAAATCAGTACGGCTGCAGAATTAAGGAAATACTTATACACCGATAAAAAAATCGGCGATAAAGTGAAGGTTAAGGTGTATCGTGGCAAAGAAGAGAAAACGGCAACGATTACTTTGCAAAAGTCATAGTGTGAGTGGAGGACCCCTGAAGATCTATTCAGGGGTCCTTTATTGAAGAGTTGAGCCATCCTGGCAGTTGGTGTATAGAAGAGGGGAATATCGGAGAAAATTAATAGTGTATTTATCCTGTTTTGCAGAAATTCCCATCTAGTCATGAATGCCTAAAGGCAAGCAGTGGCTTCGTCTATTTGTCAAGATTTTCTACTGTTTATATGTTGAAAATTAGAAAAGATTTGACAAATTTGTGAATTGTCATAAAATAGAAAGAAAGGGGATGAAATTATGGAAGCTAATCAGAAGATGTTGGATGCAGTGAGATGGGTATCGGGCACAGGTTGTGTAATCGGAATTTTCATTTTTTGTTTAAGTTTTTTTGTAAGCGATTACAATAGAGATTATATCTTAACTGCTGTTGGCATGGCTATCACATTAAGCGCAGCTGCCATTTTCCTAGTTGGTATATTTTTTGTCCTGACAGAAGAAATGGTTATGAATACACATAAAGGTGAAAGAGTTGAACCGGAGACGACCAAGATCATCAAAATAAAAACAAAAGCGAAAACAAAAAGAAGAAGGGTGTCGATATGACACCCTTCTTTTTAAGCTATTATTGGTAACCCCAAATCATTGTAAGCAGTGTACCGAATATGGTAACCAAAGCAATGAATAGAGCGTAGTAAACGTTTGTGTAGATGGCTTTCTTATCCTCGGATTCACCAGCATGCATGAACATGACCAGCTGAACGCCGGCTTGCATGAATGCAGTCACTAAAAGGACGATCATACCGGTTTTAAAAGAAAGTTCATATACAACTACACCAAGAGCAACGGCTGTAAGAACCATGGAGAATATGAATCCCATAACATGTCCACGCGGGAATAGCTGTTTCATATTCATATTACATCATTCCTTTCAGATAGACGAAGCTGAAAATGAAGATCCAAACAACGTCTAGGAAATGCCAGTATAGAGAGTAGATGAACGCTTTGTTCGTAGTTTCCGGTGTCAAACCGCGCTTTTTGACTTGAAGCACGATGAATGTTCCCCAGAATAAACCGAGCGTTACGTGAGCTCCATGCGTTCCAAGCAATGTTAACAAGATGGATGTGAACGCACTTACTTGCAGTCCTGCACCGATATGAACATAGTGCTTGAACTCAAAGATCTCAGTGCCAAGGAATCCGGCCCCAAGCGCAAGAGTGATGATGAAGAAAACCATCATTGCATTCTTGCTGCCATGGCGCATTGCATTAATTCCAAGACCGATGGTGAAACTACTAGTCAATAGAAGGATCGTTTCAATCAGAACTGGTGTAACCTCAAAGATGTCTCCACCAACAGGTCCATTGCCGGTCCTGTTAACGAGTGTGAAGTACGTTGCAAACAGTGTTGCGAAAAGCGCGATTTCAGCTCCAAGGAAAATCCAGAAACCTAAAATCTTTAATCGGTTTTCTTCTGTACTATATTCAAGTGGCAGCGAGTTATCTATTTTCATGCGTTAGCACCTCGCAATTTTTTTTCTGTTTCTTCTATCTCTTCAACGGAGATGTGATGACCGTGATCTTTTTCAAATGAACGGTGGGCCATGCAAGCAAAGATTCCAAGTGTTGCAATGATTGCGAAGATCCACATGCTGAATACCATTGCAAATCCCCATACGAAGAAGATGATACCCAGTACGAACGGAACGCCGCTGTTATTTGGCATATGGATTTCTTTGTACTTGCCTTTGAACAATGCCGGACCATTATTTTTTGAATCCCAGAATGCTTGTGAAGAATCAACTTCAGGTACGATAGCGAAGTTGTATTCCGGAACTGGACTGTGTGTAGCCCATTCCAATGAACGTGCATTCCAAGGATCGCTTGTGATATTTCTTGGCGCATAACGAGTGCTCCAGTAAATGTTGTACACAAGGAATGCGAAACCGATCAATAAACCAAGTGCACCAACGAATGAAAGCATGTTCAACGGACCATATCCTGTTGCTTCTGAATATGTGTACATACGACGTGCTTGACCATCCAAACCTGTGATGAACATTGGGAAGAATGTTACGTTAAATCCGACTACGATGAACCAGAAAGCCCATTTCCCAATTCTTTCGCTCAATTGGAAGTTGAAGATTTTTGGCCACCAGTACGTAAACCCAGCAAGTACGGAGAATACAGTACCCGGAATCAATACGTAGTGGAAATGCGCCACCAAGAACATTGTGTTGTGATATTGGTAATCGGCACTTGCCATTGCAAGCATGACGCCCGTTACCCCACCGATCGTGAAGATCGGAATGAAAGCTAAAGAGTAAAGCATTGGAACGGTGAATTCAATTTTCCCTCTCCAAAGCGTGAACAGCCAGTTAAAGATCTTGATTCCCGTCGGAACGGCAATCGCCATCGTTGTAATCGAGAAGATACCGTTAACCATTGCACCGTGACCCATCGTGAAGAAATGGTGAGCCCATACAACGAATGATAGAACGGAAATGGCAACCATAGAGACAACCATTGATTTATAACCATAAAGGTTACGACGTGCAAATGTAGAAATGATCTCACTGTATATACCGAAGGCAGGCAAGATAACGATATAAACCTCAGGGTGTCCCCAAATCCAGAACAAGTTAGCCCAGAGCATATCCGATCCGCCGTTAGCCATTGTAAAGAAGTTAGTTCCAAACAGACGGTCCATTGTCATTAACGCCAGTGCCACTGTCAATACAGGGAAAGCGAAGACGATGATAAGGTTCGTGATAAGGATTGACCATGTGAACATCGGCATTTTCATCAATGTCATACCAGGTGCTCTCATTTTCAAAATTGTTACGATAAAGTTGATACCAGTCATCAATGTACCGATACCTGCGATTTGAATCGCGATCGCGTAATAGTTCATCCCAACGGATTCACTGAATTCGACACTCGCTAACGGGAAGTAAGCTGTCCAACCTGCATCAGGAGAACCCCCGACAACGAACGAGATGTTGAATAACATGGCTCCCCAGAAGAACAACCAGAAAGAAACTGCGTTCAAACGAGGGAAAGCTACGTCACGTGCCCCAATTTGTAGAGGAGTGACGATATTCATCAAACCGATGATGAATGGCATGGCCATGAACAGGATCATAACGACCCCGTGTGTTGTGAAAATTTCATTATAATGCTGTCCATCCAACAAACCATTATCAGGTATTGCTGTTTGAGCACGCATCAATATTGCGTCGGCTCCACCACGGAAAAGCATAAGTAGTGCAGCGAGAATGTACATGATACCGATACGTTTGTGGTCAACCGTTGTGAACCACTCGCGCCATAGGTAGCCCCACTTTTTAAAATAGGTTACGCCTACTAGTATTGCAAGTACTGTAACCGCGATTGCGATCTGTGAACCGACAATCATAGGGGAGCTGTGTGGTACGGCAAATCTATCAAAGTAATCCATACTCTTTGTGACTCCTTTCGAAAAGTTATTCTAAATAACTGCTTGTGATTTTAAATCTTAATGTTGATGCTCTGTTTCTGCTTCATCCGCTTTTTTAGAATCTTCGTGTTCTGAGTGTTTAGATTCTCCATTGCCTGAAGCACCGTGATTGTGTTCAGGGGCAGGTCTGAAGTCAAGATGTGTTCCGTTAAATGTGTATTGTCCAACGTGACCTGGCTCCAATAGTTTATCAAATTCACTTTCCGTCAATTTCTTAGCGGTACCGTGAATTTCATCAACCCACTTCGTGTATTCATCTTCAGGCATAGCCTTAACATTGAAAGTATGTTCAGCGAAACCTGAACCACTGAAGTTGGCGTTTCTTCCCATATACTCACCAGGTGTATCTGCTACCAAGTGCAAAGTGTTCACCATGTCACTCATCGCATATTTTTGCCCACCTAGTTGTGGAATCCAGAAGCTTGAGATTGGTCCGTAAGAATAAAGCTTAAATTCGATTGGTCGGTTTGTTGGTAAGAACAAGTAGTTTACTGTTTCAATATCCTCTTCCGGATAACTGAAATGCCACTTCCAGTTTGAAGATGCAGCATAAATGATCAATGGTTCTTGATCCTCATATCCTTTTGGTGTAGCCTCGACTTCATATGTCGAGCGAACACTGACAACGGAAAGGAATATGACGATAAGGATCGGGATAATTGTCCAGATCGCTTCGAGAACGTGACTTCCTTCCACGTGAGGTGGTACATAGTCATCGCTTGACTTGGAAGCGCGGTATTTAAATAACATAATTGCATAGAGAATGACAACGACTAAGACAATAATTAACATCGTCCAAATTGAAATCATGATCACATTAGCTTGGTTTGCTGCTACAGGACCTTTTGGATCGAGTACAGCTAATGGGTTGTCGCAACCAGTTAGTACGGTGGCGATGGAAAAAATTATAGTTAATAAAGCCCATTTCATTTTCATATAGATACCCCTTTCTTTCTTTATTGGAAATTCTAAATAACAAGTTATTCAGAGTGAGTGTTACATTGTTCACAAACTGACGTCTCTATATTAGTATCATATATGGAAAAAAACAATCAAAAGTGACATATGTCACAAAAAGTTCATGAAGAGATAGTGAAAGAATGGGATATGAGCTTATTAGTTGGATATATAATAAGAAAAGAAGTATAATAGCGTATTAGTTTATTTCAATTTAAGGCTGCTTTCAATTGAAATTTGTTCTCAAAAGAACCGTTCGTGAATTGGTAAAATTTCAAGAAAATTACATTAGAATAATATTACATATAAAAGCGATGAATAAGACGAGGGTTATAAGGGTTTTATTTGTTTTTTAATATAAAAAGACACCGGATTACCAATCGAATAAATTGAGGAATTTAGGCCTAAAGGCAATAAAAAAAAGCAGGTATCTAAAAACGATGCCTGCTTTTTTATTCACTCCATTGCTTCTGGACTTGATGAAGGGCCTGTTGTAAAATTTGTTCCTGATTTGCACTAGGTTCCGTGAGGACGTTCGTTTGATAGGATTTCCCTTTATAATCAACTTTCACTGTAACTTTTACCATGATTCATTCTTCCTTTCTTGTCTTGCCTGATTAGTTTAGTGTGAGGGGAGTACACTTCATGTATACCCAGGGGAGTGGAATGCTCAAACATTTCGAACTGGATGACTCAATATTCATAATTATCTGATATTTTATGAAAAATGTCAATATTTTTATGAGGAGTATGACAATAAAAGTGAAGTTTCAGCGCCGGATAGGGAAAGTCAGTCTTGAAAAATGGAAACGGCCCTGCTTTGTTATGGAAGCAGGGTCGTTTCTTTAAATTTTTGTTAAGATAATTCCAATCAAGGCTGCTAAAACACCGGCAATTTGATAGGACTTTAGTTTTTCCTTGAATAAATAACAACCGGCAAAAACCACGATTAAACAGTTCAGGCTCACCACGGGAAAAATGATGCTGGCAATTCCGGTATTTAAAGCGAAGAAATAACATACATACGCAATGATGCTTAGTAAGCCCACAAGAGAGCCGATTTTCACTTCGCTTAACTTGAGCTTTTCATTCTTCATGCCCGATGCCGCCATCAAATAAAGTGTTCCGCCCCCATACATCGATACCAGAATATCAAGTGAGTTCAGATGCAGGCGCGTGGTCGTTGTCATTAAAATCCCGAGTACACCAAATGAGAATATTGCAAATATTGTATGCATCATCCAGGGCAAATATTGATGATTGCCCTTAGCGTTAGGGGTATACTGAATGACAAGGGTGGCAAGGAGCATGCAGGCGATCCCGGTCCACTGCAACGAAGAAATATGTTCATGAAAAATGATCGCAGCACAAAGGATGGGGAAAATAGCATTGGCCGCAATCAACGGTGATGTCAAACTGGCCGGCCCCTTTTCAAATGCACTGCCCATCTGGATATTCCCGTTAGCATTAAGGATACCAATTGCAGCTCCGAGCAAGATGGATAGCCAATTAGTCGTCAAACCATCCACGATTCCGCCATACATAAGTGCCATGATGAAGGCCGTAAAATAAAAGAAAAATTGGATATGTACCTTGGAGTAACCTTTTCCGCTGCTCCATTTGAAAATGCTGTTATTGATACCGAAACATATACTGGTGATGAGTGCTGCAAAAATCCACATTTGTATACTCTCTTCCTTCAGGTAGGATATCTTCATTTCCATTTTAAGCGGAATATAGGCAGGAATCAAACTCATTTTACAAGAGTTGGATTGACAGATGGGATATTTTTTTCTATATTTACTATGACTATTTCAAATATATTTCCCGATAATGGGAGAGGTTCATAGCATCACCCTCTTAAAAAAACTATGGCTTTGATATTTTTCGCGAATCAACCATATCTTTTTAGAGATATGGTTTTTTGTTATATAGAGGCCCATTTTATGAATCTCCCCCGACAAGCGTGGAAGAGGAGGACTTTTTATGTCTGGAAGAAAAGAAGAAGAATTAAAGGAAATTACATTACTTGGGAATCAAGGAACAAAATATACATTCGACTACGCTCCAGAAATTCTCGAGTCGTTCGAGAACAAGCACCCTAACCGAGATTATTTCGTCAAATTCAATTGCCCGGAGTTCACTAGCTTATGTCCAATAACCGGACAACCTGACTTTGCAACCATATACATCAGCTATATTCCAAGCGTGAAGATGGTCGAGAGCAAGTCCTTGAAGCTTTATTTATTCTCATTCCGTAACCACGGCGATTTCCATGAAGACTGCATGAACATCATCATGAATGATTTAATCGAATTGATGGACCCGAAATATATTGAAGTCTGGGGCAAGTTCACACCCCGGGGCGGCATTTCCATCGATCCATACACAAACTATGGAAAGCCAGGGACGAAGTATGAAGAAATGGCGGATTACCGCTTGATCAATCATGACTTATACCCGGAAACCGTGGATAATCGTTAAAAGGCAGAAAAAACAAAAGGGTTTCGAAGACTTTCCTTCCGAAACCCTTTTGAATAGTATGGGTTCCCCATTTAGTCCGCGCATTCATGCTTTTCATATCGAAGAACCGCTAATCCTTCTTTTCGCTTCGCATTTTATCTAGTCCTCATTCCTCAGATGATTTGCTTCTTCCTAAATTGTTACCAACTGTGGCTTGCATCATTTACTAATGATGAAAATGAATAAGACGTTCCCGGACTGCCTCTTGATAAGCGAGTGCCAGCAGTGGAAAGCAACGGTCCAATTCCCCCACGGAACCATTGTTAATGGGGATTCTATCTTTTTTTCAAGCACAGCGGAATGAAACGTTCAAACTCCAAATTCTTCAAAGTGGAGAGCGATGGAAACTTCCAGTTTTATTGCGAGGCTCATGGGAGAAGGAGTAAACATACATATCCGCTTTTTTTCTTAATCTATCGTACAGTTTTATTAGTGGTTTGTCCTTTTTAAAAATACAAATGTCCTCCTGTAATGGAATTATCGCTTGATTGTTTCGTTGAAAAACGTAATAATAGGGAGAGTGAATGTTGACAGAATTTTTTTAATAATAGGGGATGTCGAGATGAAGGTTGCGAAGTTTGGCGGAAGTTCACTGGCGTCAGGTGAACAAATAAAGAAGGTATTCGAAATTGTGGCAGCAGATCCGGAGAGGAAGTTTGTGGTCGTTTCGGCCCCCGGGAAACGCAATTCCGATGATATAAAGGTGACGGATTTATTGATCGAGGCTGCAAAGCAGCAGCTGCGCGGGGATGATGGCGAACCTTTAATCGAAGATGTGGTCGCCCGTTATGGAAGTATCGCTAAGGAGCTGGATATATCCGAGGAAGTCATCACTGGGATTCGCGAAGATTTACAAGCACTGTTGCATGCAGATCAATCCAAGCCAAAGCGTTATTTGGATGCTTTAAAGGCCAGTGGCGAGGATAATAATGCGAAGCTGATTGCCGCTTATTTTCAAAGGCGGGGTGTCGAAGCGCAATATATCAATCCGAAGAGAGCTGGCTTGATCGTATCGGATGAAGATGGATATACCCAGGTGCTGCCAGAATCGTATGATCGGTTATATGATCTGCGTGATGAGCCGGGAATCGTCGTATTTCCAGGGTTTTTCGGATATACGTTAGATGGTGATGTTTTAACGTTTTCAAGAAGCGGCTCTGACATTACGGGCTCGATTCTTGCAAATGGCGTCAAAGCCGAATTGTATGAAAACTTTACCGATGTGGATGCCGTATATGCGGTTAATCCAAATGTGGTTTCCAATCCGAAGGGGATCAGGGAATTAACGTATCGAGAAATGCGTGAGCTTTCTTATGCCGGTTTTTCGGTATTCCATGATGAGGCGCTTATTCCTGCATTCCGGGCGGGAATCCCGGTTCATATCCAAAATACGAACAACCCGGCGGCCCAGGGGACCCGCATTGTGAGTACCCGTGATAATACGAATGGTCCGGTTATTGGGATTGCGAGTGACAAGGGATTTTGCAGCATTTATGTCAGTAAATATTTAATGAACCGGGAAGTCGGATTTGGCCGGAAGCTGCTGCATATCCTTGAAGATTACGGAGTTGCCTATGAGCATATTCCATCGGGCATTGACGATGTGACACTCATTCTGAGACAGGAGCAGATGAGGGGGGACTCCGAGAAGAAAATCATTTCGCGAATCAAGCAAGAGCTGCATGCCGATGAAGTCATTGTGGAGCATAACTTAGCCTTGATCATGGTCGTGGGCGAAGGGATGCGGCATAATGTCGGAACGACGGCAAGAGCCTCGAAAGCGTTGGCGGATGCCAAGGTCAATATCGAAATGATCAACCAGGGCTCTTCGGAGGTAAGCATGATGTTCGGTGTCAAAGAACGCAGCGAAGAGACGGCGATCCAAGCTTTATATCATGAGTTTTTTTGAGAATGACCGTATGGAGATAATAAACCCCGCCTAGAAGGGAGAGGGAGATTATCCACATTAAAGGATTGAATCACTTTTTGTTTTCAGTATCCGACCTGGAAAAATCCATCGAATTTTATAAGACTGCTTTTAAAGGGGAATTCCACAGCCTACTTTGACTTGAATGGGATATGGCTCGCCTTGAATTCAGAAAAAGGTATGGCAAGAAACGAAATAAATGCGTCATCTACGCATGTGGCGTTTTCCATCGATGTAGAAGACTATGAGGACATGTTTACGAAATTGAGAAGCTTAAAGGTCAATATCCTTACTGGCCGGGAGAGAGATGAACGCGATAAGGAGTCTATTTATTTTACTGATTTAGATGGACATAAGTTTGAATTCCATACGGGGTCATTGCAGGACAGACTGGATTATTACAAACAGGAAAAATCCCATATGACGTTTTATAAACATTCGGGACAGTAAAGGATGGGAAACGCGAGTAAAAAGTTAGATGACCTATTACAAGCATCATTGGGTGTCGAAGACAATGGAACCTAAAATAAACCTCCCATTTTTAAAATGGGAGGTTTATTTTTATATTAGTCCATTATTGTAAGTAGTTGATCGATTTCTTTCCTTGGTCTTGGTGTGGGAACCATATCAGGATAGCCAACGTGAAGGCTGCCGACTATTTTCTCACCGGGTTTCACCCCTAATGCTTCACGAAATTCCGTGCTATGTATCATGCCGTATGTTTCCCATATCATCCCGATGCCTTGTTCCCAGGCAAGCAGGCTGAAATTCTGGATCAAGGCGCTTGTAGCCGCATAATCTTCTTCCCGTACCATCAGATTCGGATTTTCTTCCATGATCACCGCGACAAACATTGGTACACCGTTCAGTTTATTGAATCCACGCTGTCCGGCTTCCTTCTTCTTTTCGGGGTCCTTTTCCTTGCCCGCCATGAAAGCGCGGGTTGCTTCTGCTAGTTTTAGTCGGCTATCCCCGTGCACAACGACGAAGCGCCAAGGCTGGGTCATTTTATGGTTCGGAGCCCATGTGGACGTTTCCAATAATGTACGGATGGTATCCAATGGAACAGGGATGTCCTTGAAACGCTTGATACTGCGCCGTCCTTTTATGATATCTTCCAGTTTCATAGTCATCCTTCTCCTTTAATATATATGTATGGTTATCAGTTTTAAAAAGAAAAAATCCCCGGCTGCCTAATTTATGCTTCCAACGTGAATTAATTACTTGAATAAAGAGGGGGCAATATTCTAGTGACATGCATTCGCTAATGAGCATATAATTTTTCTAGGCACAGAGAAAGCCGGGGCGACATTGCAGCTATGTACAACATCAACAGGGTACGATAAGGGAATATCGTAAAAGTTTATCAAATTTCAGAGATCGATAATGAAATTGAAAATCATTATCAATTAGAATTTTCGCTTATTTCCTGTTATTTGTCAAGAGTATTTATTAAAAAAAATCAAATAATTTACCAATCGCTTAAATCAGTTTAAATCTTTTAATAAATCTGTATAAAAATGTATAATGGGAACATGAAAAGATGATGACTACATATGAAGAATCGAAGGGTGTCATAGATGAAAAAACTGTCCTCATTCCTTAAGCCGTACTGGCTCTTGATCATTCTTGCTTTATTCTTGATGATCGTCGAGCTTGGTGTGGAATTATTACAACCTCTATTTATTGCAAAGATCATCGATGATGGCATTTTACAGAAAGATTTATCGGTGGTGATCAAATGGGGAAGCGTCATGGTCGGGCTTTCCGTTTTTTCATTTTTGGGCGGAATCGTTAATTCCTTTACTGCATCACATGTAAGTCAAAGTTTCGGGCATGATGTGAGGAAAAGCCTATTCAGCAAAATACAGGCGTTTTCTTTTGCCAATTTGAATAACATCCCGACTTCCTCGTTGATTACAAGAATGACGAATGACGTGACCCAGCTTCAAAATACGGTCTTTATGGGCTTGCGCATCATGGCAAGGGCGCCATTGATCGTAATCGGCGGTGCAATCATGGCCATGACGGTTGATCTGAAGCTATCGCTCGTTTTGGTGATTTCGATTCCAGTTCTTATTTTCTTCCTTGTGTGGGTTATGAAAAGGGCGGCCAAGCTGTTTAAACTCGTTCAGAAAAAGCTTGATGATGTTAATAACGTCATGAGGGAAAACCTTACAGGCATGCGCTTGATCAAAGCTTTTCTGCGCAAGGAGCATGAGATTGGCCGATTTGACGGCGCCAATGATGAACTGAAAAGAAAGACGGTGACCTCGCTTCGTTTAATTGAAACGACCATGCCAGTGCTGATGCTTGTCATGAATGGGGCAATCTTGATCATTCTCTGGCTTGGAAGCGGATTTATTGAAACAGGGGACATCCAAGTAGGGGAAGTCGTGGCGATCGTTAATTATGCAACAAGGATTGCCGCATCACTTTCGGTTTTTTCCTGGCTGATCACGGTCATCTCCCGAGCAAAGGCTTCAGCCGAACGTGTAACGGAAATATTCGGGACGCCGATAGACATCGACGAAGGCAGGAAGGAAACCGCCACGAACGTTCTCAAGGGCGGAGGCATCAAGTTTGTTGATGTATCTTTCCGATATCCAGGTTCCGACCATGCCGTACTGAAGCATTTGAACTTCACTATCGATCCCGGGGGTTCGCTTGCCATCATTGGAGCGACGGGATCTGGGAAAACATCCTTGTTTCAGCTGATTCCAAGATTATATGAGACTGATGGCGGCTCCATCCTCATTGATGAACAGGATGTGAAGGATATTCCCCTGGACTCACTGCGGAAAAGGATCGGCTATGTACCACAGGAAGCCCTGCTTTTTTCAGGAACGATAAAAAATAACATCGCTTGGGGGAAAGAAGGGGCCACGGATGAGGAAATCAAGGCGGCGGCCATGCATGCCCAAGTCCATGAAACCGTAATGAAGCTACCGAAGCAATATGAAACGATGTTAGGGCAAAAAGGCGTGAATCTGTCAGGGGGACAAAAGCAGCGGCTGTCGATTGCGAGGGCGTTGGTGCGCAAACCGACGATTCTCCTTCTCGACGATAGTACAAGTGCACTCGATTTGAAAACGGAAAGTAAATTGCTTAGTGCTTTAAAATCCTATACCTGCACGACGATCATCATTACGCAGAAAATCAGTACAGCCATGGAGGCGGATAAAATCTTATTGCTGGAAAATGGTGAAGTGCTTGCTGAAGGGAAACATGAAGATTTGATTCAGTCGAGTGAGCTTTATCGGAAAATCGTTCACTCACAGTTTGGGGAGGAGGGGATATCGTTTGAGCCGAAGAATATCTCCCGATAAGGCAAAGGCAAAACCACTTAACTCATGGAGTACGATAAAAAGGATCATCCCGTACTTGGCAACGAATAAAGGCCTTCTATTTTACGTCCTGTTCATGGTACTGGTAAGCTCGGTGCTGGGCTTGCTTGGCCCCTTTCTGGTCGGCAGGGCCATCGATGAATATATTGTCACGAAGGATAGTGCCGGGCTATTTATCCTTCTTATCTGGCTGCTTGGCGTATACCTTTTCTATTCCCTATCGATGTGGCTGCAGAATTATTGGATGATCGGCATTGCGCAGGATACGGTCTATGCTATGCGCAATCAATTATTCAAGAAGCTTCACCAGCTGTCCATTCCTTTCTTTGATCGCCGGCAGCATGGGGAACTGATGAGTCGGGTCACGAACGATATCGAGAATGTAAGCTCCACTTTGAATAGCTCCGTCATCCAGATTTTCTCCAGTTTGCTGACACTTATCGGGACTGTTGCGGTCATGCTGTATTTGAGCCCGTTGTTAACTTTTCTAACCTTGATCATCGTTCCGCTCATGTTTTTCGGCTTGAGATGGATAACGAACCGGACTGGGAAGCTTTTTAAAGAGCAGCAGAAAAACCTGGGGGAACTGAATGGGTTCATTGAAGAAACGATATCCGGACAGCGGATCGTAAAGGCTTTCTCGCAGGAAGATAAAGTGATCCGGGATTTTATCACCCGGAGTGAAAACCTGAAGAAGGCCGGTTTTTTATCGCAATCGTATTCGGGATTGATTCCAAAGCTGATGAATTTACTGAACAACTTAAGTTTTACGGTAATAGCCGCTGTCGGAGGTTTTTTGGCGTTGAGCGGGATAGGAACGGTCACCATCGGGGTGATTGTCATCTTTACCGAATATTCAAGGCAATTCACCCGTCCGCTCAATGACCTTGCTAATCAATTCAATACTCTTCTTTCGGCAGTTGCTGGTGCGGAAAGGGTTTTTGCCATTTTGGACGAGAATGAAGAAGAAGTGGATGAGATACAGGTCTCTGAGCTTCGGGATGTCCGTGGTCAGGTTGATTTTGAAGGGGTATTTTTTTCCTATAATGAAGACGACCAAACCATTTATGATGTCAGCTTTCATGCTGAAAAAGGCGAAACCATCGCGCTTGTAGGGCCGACTGGTGCAGGGAAGACGACGATCATTAACCTTTTGGCCCGTTTTTACGAGCCGAACAGCGGCAGGATCTTGATCGACGGCCAGAATATCCAGCAGGTTACGCGGGCAAGTCTCCGCAAGCATATGGGATTCGTTTTACAGGATTCCTTTTTGTTTCAAGGTACGATTCGTGAAAATATCCGCTATGGCCGTTTGGAGGCGGGAGATGAAGAGGTGGAGGAGGCAGCCAAGCTTGCCAATGCCCATTCCTTTATCATGAAGCTTCCCGAAGGATACGGGACCATCCTGAGTCAGGATGGCAGTGGGATCAGTCAGGGGCAGCGTCAGCTTTTATCGATTGCGAGGGCCATTTTGGCAGACCCCGTCCTCCTGATCTTGGATGAGGCGACAAGCAGTATAGATACGATCACGGAGCTTAAAATCCAGGAAGCATTACAGCGCTTGATGGAAGGAAGAACGAGTTTTGTCATTGCCCATCGGTTGAATACGATTCAGCAAAGTGACTTGATCCTTGTTCTTGATGAAGGAAGGGTCATCGAAAAAGGATCCCATGAGGAGCTGCTGGGGCAAAGGGGTTTTTACTACGACCTATACCGCAGTTCAATTAAGGAAAGTACGACTGGATGATGTAAGAAATGTGTGCCTTAAGGTGCGCATTTTTTTGCGTTTCCATGGAAAACTAATAGTAAGGAGGAAGGGTGCGTTGTTCCGTTTAAGCAAGTGAAAAATGGTTTCAAGTAATAAGTGTTTTCCTCTTGCTTATATGTCTTTAATTTGCTAATATAACTGACGAACGTTCGTTAAAATTCGAGGTGAAAGTATTGAAAAGCAATGACATTAAAGAAGCTGCTCTTAAATATTTTACGATCCATGGTTATGAAGGAGCATCCCTTTCACAAATAGCAGAAGAAGTCGGCATGAGAAAGCAATCCATTTACGCCCATTTTAAAGGGAAGGATGATCTTTTTCTGAACGTTTTACGTGATGCGAAAGAGACGGAGTTAACTTCCAAACTTCAATATTTCAGTAAAGTGGATTCAAGGAACCCTGAGAAGGATTTATACGGATTCTTACAATTGATCATCGATCTTTTCCAAAAAAATGAGCATGTAAAGTTCTGGCTGCGGATGTCTTTTTTTCCGCCAGCCCATCTGGAGGAAGCCATTACAGAGGAAGTCATCGACATAGAGGAAAAAGTGCAGGCCATACTTGAAGAAAAATTTCAGGATTGGATCAATGCCGGGTTAATCATTGAAGAGGCGGCAATCACGCCTACGTTCGCCTTCTTGGGAGTTGTCGATTCGATTATGCTTGAGCTTGTATACGGCAATGATGAGAAGCGGCTGAAGGATAAAGTGGCGGCCTCCTGGACAGTGTTCTGGAGAGGTATATCGCCTAAATGATTTACATGGAAAGAGGTGTCACTACATGGTTAAACCAATTAAAGAACAAAAGGCGGTATTGATCATATTGCTAAGCAATATATTCATCGCCTTTCTGGGAATCGGTCTCATCATCCCCGTCATGCCATCCTTGATGAACATCATGCACCTGTCAGGCAGTACGATGGGCTATCTTGTGGCCGTATTTGCGGTATCCCAGCTTATTATGTCCCCGTTCGCAGGCAGGTGGGTCGACCGTTACGGCAGAAAGAAAATCATCATAATCGGATTATTCCTTTTTGGTGTGTCGGAGCTTATCTTCGGTTTGGGCACGAACGTCGCCGTGTTTTATCTATCAAGGATTCTCGGCGGGATCAGTGCAGCATTCATTATGCCGGGCGTTACGGCGTATGTTGCAGATATTACATCCGTTAAGGAGCGTCCAAAAGCGATGGGGTACATTTCCGCCGCCATTAGCTTGGGCTTTATTATAGGGCCGGGAATAGGCGGGTTCGTTGCTGAATACGGAATCCGTTACCCCTTCTTCCTTGCGGCACTGATTGCTTTTATAGCCTGCCTTTCATCCATATTTATATTGAAAGAGCCACTGACAAAGGAACAGCTTGCAGAAGTTTCGGCTGATGCAGGGCAAACGAACTTTGTTTCCGATTTAAAAAAATCCCTTAATCCGCTCTACTTCATTGCATTCATCCTAGTATTCGTACTGGCATTTGGATTATCGGCATATGAAACTGTTTTTAGCCTGTTTTCCGATCATAAATTCGGTTTCACACCGAAGGATATTGCAATGATCATTACGATAAGCTCAATCTTCGGGGTGGTTGTGCAAGTATTCATGTTCGGAAAAATGGTGGATATCCTCGGGGAAAAGAAGCTGATTCAATTATGTTTGATCGTCGGTGCCATATTTGCAGTTGCTTCCACCTTGATCTCCAGCTATATGGCCGTGTTGGCGGTGACATGCTTCATCTTCCTTGCATTTGACTTGCTTCGTCCGGCATTGACGACATTTTTATCAAAAGCGGGCGGGAAAGAGCAAGGGTTCGTAGCGGGCATGAACTCAACCTACACGAGCTTAGGGAATATCGTCGGTCCGGCAATGGGCGGGATTCTATTTGACATAAACATACACTATCCATATCTTTTTGCTGCAGTCATTATGGTCATCGGCCTTGGTATTACAGTCATCTGGAAGGAAAAACGTTTGGCTGAAAGCTTAGTGCAATGATTAGCAATTCCTGAAACATCAATTACGTGGTTGATTCCTTTCATGACATAAAGCCCCCTTGTCCATATCGGAAAGGGGGCTTTGTTTTTTGAATCTATTAACGGGAATTAACAAATAATAGACGGATTGCATCAAATCCCATTATATTTCCTTTCAATTCTCCTAAGCTCATCTGAAAGACCGAATAAGGTGTGTAATACGGCAGTTTGGATATATAGATTCATATAGTTATCATTGCTCTTCTTTTGAAAAGATAAATCATGTTTTTCATCAATGATTCTAGTGATGCATTGGTTGATTTCAGTCCACAATTCTTTCGTGCTTTCTTTCGTTTTCGTCTCCATATTCTCCCACTCCTTTTTTATTATTCTATCCACTCTATTAAATTCTTATACTTGGTTTCCGTTAATTTCATTCTTCAATTTCCGACAAGATACCGCACATCCATCATTCCTGCATGAAGGGGAGTTCTCTTCCTGCATCAAAAATGACAATAAGACATTTATATGAAGGCGCTGGCGGAAGGAGAGTGATTTATCGACAGAAAAATTGTAAATTCATTACAAATTGACTAAATATATATTGCAAAAAAACCATTTAATAACATATAATTCTGAATATATATAAAATTCTTTAAATTTGATGGTTGCAGTGGTTTTAAGATCTGGCGCCATATGAAATGAGGATTTTTTTATAGTAAATCATCCGTTCCAATGAGAGGAGATGGTAAAAATGAAAGCGCTTAAATCAGTCGTTCTTTGGGGAATCATTTCCGCTGTGGGGGCCGTGAGTTTTGGTTTTGTCGCTTTAAACCGCGGGGAAAGCATCAATGCCATGTGGATCGTTACGGCAGCACTCTGTGTTTATTCCATTGCCTATCGCTTTTATAGTAAATTCATCGCACAGAAAGTGTTTGAGCTGGATGATGATCGCCAAACCCCGGCAGAAGCGAATAATGATGGGAAGGACTATGTACCTACTAATAAATGGGTGCTTTTTGGACACCATTTTGCGGCGATTGCTGGTGCGGGCCCTCTAGTGGGACCCATTCTCGCAGCCCAGATGGGATATTTGCCAGGGACACTCTGGCTTGTTGTCGGAGTTGTATTGGCAGGTGCCGTTCAGGATTTCATCATTCTCTTCGGCTCGATGCGCCGAAACGGTAAATCCTTGGGTGAAATGATCAAAGAGGAAATTGGGCCCGTTACAGGTTTGATAGCCATGATCGGAATCCTTGGCATCATGATCATCTTATTGGCGGTGCTTGCCCTCGTTGTCGTAAAGGCGCTGGTCGGAAGCCCTTGGGGGATGTTCACGATCGCCTCGACGATACCGATTGCCGTCCTCATGGGCATCTATATGCGCTATATAAGGCCAGGACGTGTAGGCGAAGGTTCCATCCTGGGCATCATCCTGTTGATGCTGGCGTTATACTTCGGACGCTTTGTATCGGAAAGCGCGACATTGGCGCCGATGTTCACCTTCAGCGGTGAAACGATTGCCATCATGTTGATAGTATACGGCTTCGTTGCTTCCGTTTTGCCGGTATGGATGTTATTGGCACCGCGTGATTACTTAAGTACGTTTTTGAAAATCGGAACGATCATCGGACTTGCGCTTGGCATCTTTCTTGTCATGCCGAGCCTTGAAATGCCTGCCGTCACCCAATTCATTGATGGAACTGGACCCGTATTCGCCGGGAATCTATTCCCTTTCCTATTCATTACGATCGCTTGTGGAGCGGTGTCGGGATTCCATGCTCTCGTTTCATCTGGTACAACTCCTAAAATGATTGAACGTGAGTCCCATTCCCGTCCAATCGGTTACGGGGCGATGCTGACTGAATCATTTGTTGCCATCATGGCGATGATTGCAGCCTGTGTCCTGACGCCAGGGATTTATTTTGCAATTAACAGCCCGGGAGCGGTTGTGGGGACGGAGCCGGTCCAGGTGGCGGCGACGATATCGGATTGGGGCTTCGTTTTGACGCCGGAAATGATCACTGACCTTGCGGATGATGTTGGGGAAGAGACCATTTTATCCCGAACTGGAGGGGCGCCAACCTTTGCGATCGGGATGGCCCACATCTTCTCGCAAGTGATTGGCGGAGCATCGCTGATGGCATTTTGGTATCACTTTGCGATCCTGTTCGAGGCGCTGTTCATATTGACGACCATTGATGCAGGAACAAGGGTTGGGCGTTTCATGATCCAGGATATCATCGGAACCTTCTACAAGCCATTTGCCGAAACGAATAAGTGGCTGCCCAATATCATTGCTACGGCCATTTGTGTAATTGGCTGGGGATACTTCCTTTATCAAGGGGTCATCGATCCGCTTGGCGGGATCAATACCCTCTGGCCGTTATTTGGAATCGCGAATCAAATGCTTGCTGCCATTGCGTTGCTGCTTGGTACAACAGTCCTCTTTAAAATGGGCAAAAAAGCATACAGTTGGGTCACTCTTGTCCCGACTACCTTCTTATTGATCGTGACCATGACGGCTGGCTGGCAAAAGCTGTTTCATGATAACTCGGCGATCGGCTTTTTAGCTCATAAGGATAAGTTCAAGGCTGCGTATGATAAAGGGGAAATCCTCGCTCCTGCAAAAGATTTAGCCGAAATGAAGCAGGTCATCGTCAATGATTATGTCGATGCTGCACTTTGTGCCATCTTCATGATCGTTGTGATCACTGTCCTTATTTCTGCAATAAGGCTGTGGATAAAAGTGCTGAAGAACCAGAAAATAGATTTACATGAATCGCCTTATGTATCGAGAAGGACCTCATAAGGGAGGGAAGGCAATGTTGAAAAGGTTGACCAAGATACTCAGCTACAGAAAACAGTTTGTCAGTTTGCTTGTAGGCGTGCCCAGTTATGATACCTATGTGACACATATGAACGTCCACCATCCGGAAGATCCCGTAAAGACGAGGAAAGAATTTTTCTGCGAAGCACAGGATGAACGATATAATGCAAAAGGCGGGAAAGTATCCAGATGCTGTTGAATGAATATACGCTTGAAGGCTCCTCGAATATGAGGGGCTTTTTTTTTGTGAGGTAAAGATCTAGTTCAATGGTTTTGATGTTATATAACCTTACATTAGGTTATTAATACGGAAAAAATCTATTGAATTATTAGAAAATTAAGTATATGATAAAAAATATAACATATCTTTGTTAACAAACATAACATGTAAAACAAGGGGGAAACAATATGCAAATGGCTGATTCGGTTTTTATGTTTTTGGCGACCATGATGGTTTGGCTCATGACACCAGGGATTGCCTTATTTTATGGGGGGATGGTAAAAAGTAAAAATGTCCTGAATACCGCAATGCACAGTTACATGCCACTTGCCGTCATTTCGATTCTTTGGGTGCTTATCGGATATTCTTTATCATTTTCACCTGGAAATACACTTCTAGGTGGTCTGGATTGGGTGGGGTTAAAGGATGTAGGGTTCCAACCTGGTCCTTACAGCGAAACGATTCCTCATAGCTTATTCATGTTATTCCAAATGACTTTTGCCGTTTTAACCGTATCGATCATTGCAGGTGGAATTGCCGAACGAATGAAGTTTTCAGCATTCTTGATCTTTACGATCTTGTGGTCGCTATTGGTATACGCACCAGTTGCGCATTGGGTATGGGGAGGAGGCTGGCTGGCGCAGCTTGGTACATTGGATTTTGCTGGAGGCAACGTTGTTCATATTTCTTCAGGGGTTGCCGGTTTGGTTTTGGCGATCATGGTAGGGAAAAGGAAGGAATCGGGGGACAGTGCGCCGCATAATCTGCCGTTAACTTTCCTTGGCGGATCATTAATATGGTTCGGGTGGTACGGTTTTAACGTCGGAAGCGCTTTGACGATCAATGCAGTGGCAATGACGGTATTCGTGAATACAGCCGTGGCTGCAGCTGCTGGCATCATAGGCTGGCTGATCGTTGAGTACATGGCAAATAAAAAGGCGACATTGCTTGGAGCAGTATCCGGAGCGATTTCCGGGTTGGTTGCCATTACACCCGCTTGCGGATTCGTGACGCCTGCATCCTCGATCATCATAGGAGTCGTCGGTGGGGCAGTATGCTTCTGGGGCGTATTCTTCTTGAAGAATAAACTGGGGTATGACGATGCATTGGATGCTTTCGGGCTGCATGGGATAGGCGGAACATGGGGAGGCATCGCTACTGGTTTATTCGCAACGACTTCCGTCAACGAAGCTGGGGGAAATGGATTATTTTACGGGGATTTCAACTTACTGTGGAAGCAGCTTGTGGCCATCATTGCCACATATATTTTCGTTGCCGTGGTCACTTATGTCCTTGCTAAAGTGATTAATGTGTTCGTTCCGTTGCGCGTCAGTGATGAAGATGAGTCAATGGGGCTCGATCTTACACTTCATGGCGAAAAGGCCTATCATGAATCAATTTAGAAGGAGGGTGAATATATGTCAGAGGTTTTAACGAAAATAGATATCATTACTCGTCCAATCAAGTTTGAACAATTCAAAGCGGAACTAGCAAAAATAGGGGTAAGCGGAATGACTGTATCGGAAGTGAAAGGGACGGGTCTCCAAAAAAGCTATGTGGAAACGTATAGGGGCAAAAATCGCGAAATGTCCTTACATGACCGTTTGAAAATCGAAATCGTCGTATGTGAAGTTCCGGTTCAGGAAGTTGTAGATGTAGCGCGTAAATTCCTAAGCACAGGTAAACCTGGTGACGGGAAAATCTTCATTTATGAATTGGCGAATGTTGTGAATATCCGTACGGGAAAAGAAGGACATGATGCGCTGAGGAATGAGTTCTAACGCACTGAAGGAAACCGACCGGAGCTGAATTTCAATTGATTAAAGAAAAGGAGCGAAACAAATGGGAAGACTGGTCCGAATCGTTAATGCCAAAAAACAGAAGATTGCCACCACTCTCATTTCGGAAGGAATATATCAACCTGATGATCGAGCCTTTTTATTGGAATTGCCATTAAAGAATTTAGAGGAAATTCTGTCGCTTCGAAGTAAATCCGCCTTTCGCGATCCCTCAAATAAATAACCCATCAGCCGTTCTTGTGGATCGGCTTCTTTTTGTTTAAATCATCCAAGGCATCTTTTTTCTTGAATCATCCATGGAAATCACGGAGCTTTCCAACTATAATGGGTAAGGGCATAAATTTAAATCCGCTTTTTTTGCTTTTTTTGACACTTTTCGCTTAGTTAATTCAATTTTTCTTTATTTTGCAAAAGTGAGGTGGAAAAAGTTCGTGAAGATCGACGGAACGATTTCGAGGATGCTCTTTTTCGTAATGGGGAAATTATTTAATATGTTTTATTAAGAGGTGAAAGGAAATGGACCAATTTACGGTCGAATCCGTTTTAAATATCATCAGGGAATTTGTACCAAAGGATGCTTCAATTTCCGTGGCTGATTCTGAAAAATACATTTATTACCAACCTAGCAAGCAAGTTGACTTAAGGATCAAACCGGGTGATTTAATAAGTGAAAACACAGCTACATACAAGGCATTGAGTTTCCGTAAAAAAATTGGGGTGCAAGTTGAGAGTAATGTTTTTGGCGTACCGTACTATGGGTTGAGTGTACCGATCATGAATGAGGGCAATCCTCTAGGGGCGGTCACGGCGATCTTGCCATCAAAGCCATTGATTTTACCTACATCATTCCTGACCATTAAAATGGATGACCGCTGGATTCCGCTTCCATATGGTGAAATTATGTATTTAGAAGCGCAAAACAGGAAAACGAAAATTCAGTCCGAACTTGTGAGCGGATACCATAAAATGAACTTAAGTGAATTGGAATTCATATTACCGAGCGATTTATTCATTCGGGTGCATCGTTCTTATATCGTCAACATCAATTATATACAAGAAATCCTTCCGGATTTTCATTCAACGTTTTTGCTTATCATGAAGGATAATTCCAAAATTCAAGTCAGTCAAACATATGCAAGTCAATTCAGGAGAGCACTCGGTTTTTAGTGCTCTTCTTTATGTGATTAAAATGCTGTTTGATGCCCAAATTATGGCTTTTCATTCGGAAACGAATGTGACAATTACACCGGATTGATAAAATTAGGTGTGAGAAAAGCAAAAAAATGGGGGTCTTTCGGATGAAAGAAAGCGTTTTCAATAAAATTCGCAACGAACAATTTAAGGGGAAGGTTGTTACAGCGGAGGAAGCCGCTTCGTGGATCAAAGCTGGGATGAAGCTTGGTATGAGTGGGTTCACTCGTGCGGGCGATGCTAAGGTTATTCCAATGGCTCTGGTTAAAAGGGCAAAAACTGAAAAATTCAAAGTGGACGTATATACTGGTGCATCCTTGGGGCCGGAAGTCGACCAACATATGGCGGAAGCCGGGATCATCAACAAGCGCTTACCGTTCCAAGCAGATAAAGGAATTCGCAATAAAATCAACGCTGACGAAGTCACTTATGTGGATCAGCATTTATCTCATACAGCTGAACAAGTCCGTCAAGGCCTTGTCGGACCTATCGATTTTGCCATTATCGAAGCCTTGGCCATTACGGAAGAAGGATTAATCATCCCGACCACTTCCGTAGGTAACTCTGCTATCTTCGTTCAAGAAGCTAAACATATAATTATTGAATTGAACGTATCCCATCCAGAAGGATTGGAGGGCATCCATGATATATATACACCTGCCAGTCAAGGGGAGCGCGAACCGATTCCGATGACGGCAGCTAGCGATCGCCTCGGCTCCATCGGCATCACGGTCGACCCTGAAAAGGTAAAGGGGATCGTCGTATCAACAGACCTTGATGCACCTTCGACAATCGTGCCGCCTGATGAAGAAACTGCAACGATTGCCAATCACCTAATAAATTTTCTTCGGGAAGAAATCAAGGCAGGCCGTTTAACGGAAAGTCTTGCACCGCTGCAATCAGGTGTTGGTTCAGTGGCAAATGCGGTATTCGCCGGTTTCCTTGATTCTGAATTTACAGATTTGGAAGTGTACTCGGAAGTACTGCAAGATGCGGTATTCGATTTAATCGATGCTGGAAAAGTCAAATTCGCTTCAGGCTGTTCGATTACATTAGCAGAAGAAAAAGGAAAGCAGGTTTACGGTAATCTTGATAAATACCGTGATAAACTCGTTCTTCGGCCGCAAGAAATATCCAACCATCCTGAAATCATTCGCCGTCTTGGTTTGATTTCGATCAATACAGCGTTAGAATGTGATATTTACGGCAACGTAAATTCGACACATGTTTCCGGGACAAGAATGATGAACGGGATCGGCGGTTCAGGAGATTTTGCTCGTAACTCGCGCCTCGGTATTTTCGTAACGAAATCCTATGCAAAAGGCGGCAAAATCTCCAGTATCGTTCCTTTCGTTTCGCATGTGGATCACACTGAGCATGATGTGGATGTTTTAGTGACAGAGCAGGGCATAGCTGACCTGCGCGGTCTGGCACCTAAAGAGCGTGTGGAATTAATCATCGAAAACTGCGCGCACCCTGACTACCGTCCGCAGCTTCGTGCCTATTTCACGGAAGCCGTAGCGCAAACTGGGGGACACCAAACTCCGCACATCCTTGAAAAAGCATTCTCCTGGCATACGAACTTTATAAAAAATGGTACAATGCTTGAAGCTGCCCTGCAGGTTCAAAGATAATCGTAAAGCCCTGCTCACAGCGGGGCTTTTTATTTGGTTCGGAAGCTAAAAGTGGATATTTCCGGTTTGGATAGTGCTTCTGTTTGGGTATTACTGGTAGGGATGAAAGCGGAATGTTAAAATGAATGAGTTCGGACATGCGTCATATGCGTCTATAAAATGAACGTGCCGACCATAGTATCTTGAAGGGTAAATTCCGTTGGTTCCTTTCTTTGAAATATAAATGGCTTAACATGTAAAGGCATGGAGGACCTTCATGAGGAACTGGAAAGGGATCAGGGTGAGGTTTCTTTTAAATTTGCATTAAATTATACATTCGAGTTATGGAAATATGGTAAACTGCTAACAATGAACGATTATCATACATAATGTTTTCGTAATGATATTGTTTCCATAGAAAAAAGAGTTATAGAGAATGGCTATTGTGGAGGAGATAATTTGTTCAAACAAAAACTGCATTTTTGGACGTTAGAGTTACTATTACTATCTTTACTTTTTTATGTTGGTACAAAGATTTCTTTTCTTTTTGAACCAATCGTGATTTTTACTTCAACTTTGTTTTTTCCAATTTTGATATCGGGTTTTCTCTACTTTTTGTTCAACCCTACCGTTGATTTCCTCGCTAAAAGACGTGTGCCAAGGGGATTGGCAATATTATTGCTTTATGTATTTTTCCTTGGGTTGATCAGTTTGCTGGTTGGTCTAGTTGGTCCGTCCCTTTCCAAACAGGTTACCGATTTAATCAATAACCTTCCGGATTATTTCAATCAAACAAGGAAGTTCATTGAAGATTCGGCTCAGTCAAAATGGTTTTTGTGGACGATGGAACAAGATTATGTAGATTTGAAAAAGGTAGGAGATTCGCTGCAAAAATATTTGACCGATTTACCTACCAATATAACGAACAGCTTATCTTCCGTGTTCAGTGTAGTCACGAACATTACATTAGTGGTGGTGACGGTTCCTTTCATCCTGTTTTATATGTTGAAGGATGGAGATAAACTCCCGAGCGCAATCATGAAATTTGTACCGGTTGGATACAGGAAGCCGGCTTTAACCGTTCTTCAGGAAACGGGAGAAACGCTTACCACGTACATACAAGGACAGATGCTTGTCTGCATGTTTGTTGGGATTGGCACATTCATTGGTTATTTGATCATTGACCTGCCTTATGCATTCCTATTCGCGCTGATTGGTGCCGTTACGAACATCATTCCGTATGTGGGTCCTTTCATCGGGGTTGCTCCCGCGGTCATCGTGGGGCTGATTCATTCGCCGACTCAAGCGTTACTGGTCATCCTCGTTGTAACGATCATCCAGCAGCTGGATGGGAATGTGATTTCGCCTTTGGTAATCGGGAAAAAATTGAACACACATCCGCTTACCATCATCATCCTTTTGCTCGTTGCGGGAAACATAGCCGGTATCATCGGTATGATCTTGGCGGTTCCAACATATTCAGTCGTTAAAACGATCGTACTGAATATCGTGAAGTTCATCAGGATCCGTAAAGAGGAAAAGCTTGAAGAAAATATATTGGAATGAAAAAAAGGGACCTGCTCATCTGAGCCGGTCCCTTTGTCTTGAGGGAATTACAAGCCTAAAGAAATGTATTTCACTTCCAGGAATTCCTCGATGCCTTGGTGACCGCCTTCACGGCCAAGTCCGCTTTGTTTGAAGCCGCCGAATGGTGCTTGGGGTACGGATGGAAGCCCATCGTTCAAGCCGACGATTCCGAATTCAAGTGCTTCGGTGAATTGAATCCCTTTGGTGATATTTTCAGTGAAGACATATGCTGCCAATCCGAAAATGGAGTCATTTGCCCTTGTGATTGCCTCTTCATCCGTTTTGAAGGAGGCGATGGGAGCTAATGGTCCGAACGTTTCTTCCTTCATGCAAAGCATGCTGTCATCAATGTTGGATAGGACGGTTGGTTCAAGAAAAAGGCCGCCGATGGCTTTCCCGCCTGCTTCGAGCTTGGCACCGCTGTTTATCGCTTCATCAATCTGTTTTTGAACCTTATCCACAGCATTTTGGTCGATGAGCGGTCCAATATCGACGCCATCTTCCAATCCGTTTCCTACTTTGAGTTCCTTGACTTTGGCAACGAGCTTTTCAATGAAGGCTTCTTGAATGGATTCGTGCACATAAATACGATTGGAACAAACGCAGGTTTGTCCGGCATTCCTGAACTTGGAACTAATGATGCCATCGACCGCTTTATCAAGGTCGGCATCTGCAAGAACGATTGCTGGTGCATGACCTCCGAGTTCAAGCGAGATTTTCTTGACCGTGTCAGCCGATCCCTTCATTAATGTTTTCCCGACTTCTGTAGAACCGGTGAACGTCAGTTTGCGGACCCTTGCATCTTGAAGCCAAGTTTCCCCGATTTCAGAAGATTTCCCTGTGACGACATTGATTACGCCTTTTGGTATCCCAGCTTCTTCAGCTAATTCAGCCATCTTTAAAGCGGTGATTGGCGTCAGGTTAGCCGGTTTAATGACGACAGTGCAGCCTACAGCAAGGGCGGGCGCCACCTTCCTGGTAATCATCGCTGCAGGGAAGTTCCATGGTGTAATGACAGCAACGACCCCAACTGGCTGTTTGGTCACGAAGAGCCGCTTATTGGATACGGAGGCAGGAATCGTTTCACCATACACGCGTTTTCCTTCTTCCGCAAACCAAGATAAAAATCCATTGGCATAAGTCATTTCACCAAGGGCTTCTTTAAATGGTTTGCCTTGTTCTTCCGTCATGATTTTAGCCAGTTCTTCTTTATTATCATCAATTAATCGATGCCATTTCCAAATTAACTCAGCCCGTTCGTAGACCGAGCGTGCAGCCCAATCGGTAAAGGCCTCATATGCGGCATCGGCAGCCTTCGTCGCTTCTGTTGCTCCACCTTTTGGAACGGTGGCGACGATGTCATTCGTTGCGGGGTTTGTCACTTCGATTTTGTCCAATCCAAAATCCGACCACTCACCATTAATAAATAATCCGTAATCCTTCATGATAAAACCTCCAGTTTTGGTTTAATCCATTAAACTACTAAATAAAACTTTCAACTTTATACTTTTACCTGTTACATAAAAGTATAAACACTTTTTAGCGTTTCCGAAATTTATTTGATTGGTTATTTTTTGAAAGTGATGGATTCCATGATGAAATGGAGGGAGAAACGTGAAAAAAGAGGGGAAAGTATGCCCCCTCTTTTTCATTTCTATTTATTTCTCGGATGATACGGCCACTTCGCCGATATTATCGGAGAGGGCATGATTTGGGTTGAATTCACCTTCCGATTTGGAGATGACCACTGTCGCGACACTGTTACCGATAAGGTTCGTGATGGCACGAGCTTCAGACATGAAGCGGTCGACCCCGAGCAGCAATGCCATTCCTTCAACGGGAATCATTGGAAAAGCCGCTAATGTTGCAGCAAGTGTAATGAATCCAGAGCCCGTTACACCGGCAGCTCCTTTGGAGGTTAACATCAGGATTCCCAGAAGCGTCAACTCCTGCCAGATACTTAAATCGACGCCATAGGCCTGGGCAATGAAAATGGCTGCCATGGATAAGTAAATCGATGTGCCGTCAAGGTTGAAAGAATAACCAGTTGGGACCACCAAACCGACCACCGACTTTGAACACCCGTATTTCTCCAGTTTTTTCATCACGCTTGGCAGGGCAGATTCAGAAGAAGAGGTCCCTAATACTAAGAGGATTTCTTCTTTTAAATAGGCAATGAATTTGAAAATATTAAAGCCATAGATTTTAACGATCGTACCAAGAATAAGAATGATGAAAAGGGCCATGGTGATATATACGCTTCCCATCAATTGCCCTAACGAGCTTAAGGATCCAAGGCCGAATTTACCAATGGTATAAGCCATTGCGCCAAAGGCAGCCAATGGGGAGACCTTCATGATCATACTGACGATGCCAAAGAAAATATCGGCAATATGCTGAAGGAAGGAAACGACTGGCTGTACTTTCGGTCCCATGGCGGCCATGGATAAACCGAACAAAACGGCAAAGAAGAGGATGGGAAGCAGGTCTCCTCCAGCCATTGCGGCAACGGCATTATCTGGAATGATAGTAGAAATGAAGGCGATGGCGCCATGTTCCGTTTCTGAAGCGGCTGTCGTATATTGTGATACATCCCCGCCCTCGACTGAGTCGATGTTGAAGCCTTTGCCAGGTCCGAGCAGATTGACTACGATGATTCCGATGGCAAGGGCGAAAGTGGTAACGATTTCAAAATAGAGCAAAGCCTTTCCGCCGATGCGGCCAACCTTTTTCATATCACCCATGCCGCCAATTCCGATTACGACGGTGAGGAAGATGATCGGTGCAATGACCATTTTTATCATTTTAATGAATAAATCAGCCAATATCTTCAGCTGTTCACCAAAAGCAGGGAATAAGAAGCCGACCGTTATCCCCAGTATGATTCCGATAATGACCTGAACCGTTAAATTTTTTAATAGTTTCATGGGGCATTCTCCTTCGTTATATGATAGCGCTTACTAAACTTGGGTTTAGTGTAACAGAAGGAGGAGCTGGAATATTCTTTTGGTGATATTGTTCTTTTAGGTCTTTTTGGTCTTAAGGGGAGGTGCCGTAAAAAAAATACCGGCTGGGCACCGGTATCATTGCATCAATTCTCAAATGGTTTGATGAGTGCATAAAGCGTTCCGATCACGGGAAGCTTCAAATCAGCCTTATCGGCAAGACGCAGTGCGCCGCCTTGTAAATGTTCCACTTCGAGTGTTAGGCCCTTCCGGCGATCCTGATGCATGGAGGAGGTGGATTCTTCCGGTAAACCTTCCATATTCTCCAAGGCCTGAACAACGTTCTGCCTGGTTATCCCGATATCATAAGCGTTGGCAAGCTCCATCATTTCAATAAGGGCATTTTCCAGTAATCCTTTGGTTGCCGGAAAGCTCCGTATCGCACCGATGGGGAGATTGGATGCGGTAGTTACACCGGAAAAGGCGGTTATGAACATGTATTTGATCCACATTCTGATTAATATGTTTTCCGTTCTGCCAACTGACATGATAGCTGATTTTGCAGCTTGTTCAAATTCATCGCATACCTTTGACTGTGACGGGTGAAGCGGACCGAAGATTAAATCATGATTCTCATTCGAATGAATGACATGGCCTTTTTCATCAAGAGTGGCAATGATGAAGGCGCTTCCGCCGAGCACGGCTTCCTCACCCAGTTCATTCTGTAAAATGGAAATATGCTCAAGCCCATTCAAAAGCGGGAGGACCATAGCTCCCTTTTCAACAAGCACTTTTAAATCGGATAGTGTACCCTGCAGATGCGGTCCTTTAACGGCAAGAATGACCAAGTCCGCTTTTTCAATATCATGCACATTTTCGGAAATATGAAGTTCGTTAAATTGATAGTTTCCGTGAGGGCTGGTTATCCCGATGCCGTTTTCCTTCATTTGCTTGGCACGGTTCTTCCGGACCAAGTATTGAACATGCTGTCCTGCCTGCTGTAATCTGCCCCCGAAGTAGCAGCCAAGCGCCCCGGCCCCCATAATGACAATATTCAATGTGAACACCTCTTTATTTGTAAGATGTACTTATCATACCATTGTCGTAATTTTCAGTAAATGTTTAAGGCTGGGACGTGGTTTGAAAGGATGGAAGGAGGGGAAAAAGAAAAACCAGCCTGATCATTTCAGGCTGGTTTTTAGAATTTATTTATAGACTTTGACTTTTACCGTTTTTCTGCCCCAATCAAGTGCTTTTGAATGGGATGAGTAGAAGACGTCAATTTTATTCCCTTTGATAGCTCCGCCTTTATCTGCGGCAATGGCTTCTCCGTATCCTTCCACATGAACTTTTGTTCCTAGTGGAATGACCTTGGGATCGACGGAAATGGCTTTTACTTTAGGATTTTTCTTTAAGTTAAGACCCGTTGCCGTAATCCCGCTGCAGCCTTTGCAATTTGCTGTGTACGCGGTTGCCTTCACGGTGATCGTTTTATATTTCTTGGATGACGATGATTTTGTTTTAGCCTTTGGTTTGGCAGAATTCGAAGGTTTTTTCACCTTTAGAACTTGTTTTGGATGGATGTTATCTTTTTTTAGGTTGTTCCAACCTTTGAGTTGATTGACTGTTATATTATGTTTATTGGCGATACCCCATAGTGTGTCGCCGCTTTTGACTTTGTATGTAGTAGTAGCAGCCGATGAAACTCCGGAAAAACTAAATACCAGGAAGAAAGCAGTGAAAATTGGAAGTAGTATTTTTTTCAAAATGAATAGTCTCCTTTGTTTTAAATCGTAGACTTAGAATAACAGGTCTATATGACAATAATGTTTCGCTGGAATAGTAATTGTGTTACAAAAACGTTTCTGTTGATATGCGGATGTAATATAAACTAGTAAAAAAGGACTTGTCGAGGTTTATTTTGATATGTTTTATAATGATTGATAATGTCGGTTGGAAAGCTTTTTTTGCATGTGTAATGACGTATTTTGTTTAAATGTACAATATTTGGATATATTACATCTGGTTTAAAAGGCCTATGCAATCTTGTGAAAAATGCAGCGTGATTATGACTGGATTATTGCTATATAATTGATGGCCAATGAGAGCGGGGGAATGCGGTTACTATTTTAAATGGATCTAATATAGAAACTAAGGTTGGAAGTACCTCCGTTCCACTCCAACTTGTGTGAACAAAAAGTGGAAATCGCGATTGCCCGCAGTATTTGGGAATCTATACGTGGGCCGTTCCATTGCCCTGCAGGCAACTCGCTTATCCAGAGGCAGTCCGTGAGCTTCTCGGCTTTCAGCCTGTGGTGTCTCACGTAGACGCGCAATTCCTCAGGAGTGTCGTGCCTTCCGTTCCACTGTACTCTGCATTGAAATCAAAGATAGTCCCCCGATTCCCTGCGGATTTAGCGAATATGGTCCTTGCCCGTTCCAACCAGTATCGGGGTAATGAAACCTAAAAAAGATGCCGTCTGCAAAAAGCAGACGGCATCTTTTTCAAAGTATCAAATCTATTAAACTAAAGTGAATTCCGTTGCAAAATCAACTAGCATTTTTTGATATATGGCGACTGATTCCAGATTGACACATTCCCTGTCACCATGCCAATTCTCGCCTTTTGGGCCGAATTCGATGGCTGGAATATCATAAGCGGCAAAAAAGACAGTGTCAGCCGAACCGTGTTGTCCGAAAATCACGGCATCTTGGTTGGTGTTTTTTTTGATTATGGGACGAAGCAGTGAGATGAATGGGTCCGATTCTTCCGTTTTCACAGGCTTGCTGTACATATTGATGAAAATATTCTTCCCCGTCACACTTTCAATTTGTGTGACGACTTCTTCCATTGTTTGTGTAGGGAGATAGCGGATATCCAGGCTGAGCAAGCAGGCATCCGGTACTTTATTGTAAACATCCCCGCCTTTTATTTTTGCTAGGTTAAGTGAGGGGGAATCGTAAAGGGGGGTATGATCCCTCGTGAACGGAAGCTCCTTTATTTTTTGATAGAGTTCATAGGCCTTCTCGATTGCATTCACGCCTTCCCACGGACGGCTTCCATGGGCGGATTTACCAGATACCTCAATATCAAGGCGCAGGGCACCCTTTGCCTGCAGGCCAATTCCCAATTGGGTAGGTTCGGCACAAATTACAAAGTCCCCTCTATAACCATGTTTCGCTAAATAGCCAGAACAGTTCAACCCGCCAATTTCTTCATCCGATACTATCTGCAGCTGGATTTTCAATCCCAAGTTCCTATCTTTCAGTTCGGAGAATGCACACATCATTCCGGCAACCCCTGCTTTCATATCGGCTGCACCCCGTCCATATAGATGCCCTTCATGAATCTGTGGGAAAAATTGATCCGGAGTCCCGCTGACAACATCGACATGGCCATTCCAGATAACGGTTTTATCTCCATGGCCAATCTCGCTAACGAGCATCCTATACCCATTATTAACGATTACATTCACGGTCAACCCTTGCTTTTTAAGCCAGTCCGCACAGTATTCAACTGCTTCGTTGGCTCCCTTTTTCGATGAACTATCAATGGATACTAAATCTTTAAGTAACTCGATGAGCAAAAAGAAAACCTCCCAAAAATTTGCATACTATCATTATATATACCCTCCCTTTCCAAGTGTTAACTAGAAATTTTTTTCCTGTTACGTGACGTTTACCACTTCCACTTTCTGGGGTATGTAAAGGAGGAGCGATAGATTACATTCTTTAAGGAGGATGATAGAAATGGATAAACGGATAATTGGTGTATATGAAACTGGAGAAGAAGCCATTAAGGCTGTTGAGGCCTTGCAGGCCGATGGATATAACCGTGATGATATATCGGTGGTGGCAAAAGATAAAGAGGAGTTAAAGACAGTGAACGAAGAAACTGGGACGAAGGCTGAAGAGGGTCTCGCGGCTGGTGCAGCGACCGGAGGGATTTTGGGAGGAGCAGCTGGTTTATTAGCAGGAGTGGGTGCATTGGCAATACCGGGAATCGGACCGGTACTGGCAGCAGGGCCGCTTGCTGCAACATTGGCTGGTGCGGCTGTAGGCGCTGGTACAGGCGGTTTGGCCGGTACATTGATTGGGATGGGCTTACCGGAAGATGAGGCGAATCGATATGAAGCGGATGTGAAAAGCGGCAAGCTGCTTGTGCTGGTTGACGCAGATTCGCGTAAATCGAATTCTTCTTATTCAGGTATTACCGAAACGGATGAAACGTTAACGCATGGCAGAAGAACGCTATAATGACAGGTGAAAAAGGACGGATTCCCTTTAGGGTCCGTCCTTTCAGACTGTAGACAAACTCGATGAAAATCGAGTTTGTCTATTTTTATGGCCTGTACAATTTAGACGTTGATTTCCACTCCAGGCACTCGCTTTCCGCGGGCGGTCGGGGAGCCTCCTCGGCTTTGCCTGCGGGGTCTCCCCTAGACGCGCTTTTCCCGCAGGAGTCTCGTACCTTCCGTTCCAATCAACTTTGTCTTACCATTTAGATAGAACACTTTTGACTGGAGTCATTTTTGTTTTAAAATTGAAGGATTAAAACTTGAGGTGATGAGGATGCTTTCTAAACATGATTCTATTCAGCGAGATCAACTTGAAATGATTACTTTAGATCAACTGGTGCCACCGAACCATTTGGTTCGTAAAATGGAGGCTGCCGTTGACTTCACTTTCATTTATGACTTGGTGAAAGATATGTACTCAGAGGTAGGACGCCCAAGTATTGATCCAGTTATTTTAGTTAAACTGACTTTCATTCAATATACCTTCGGTATTCGTTCCATGCGTAAAACGATTGAAGAAGTTGAAACCAATATGGCTTACCGTTGGTTCTTAGGCTATGGTTTCCATGATAAAGTACCTCATTTCTCTACGTTCGGAAAAAATTATGAGCGACGCTTTAAAGATACAGACCTGTTTGAACAGATTTTCTGTCGCATTTTAATGACCGCTGCTAATAAAAAGTTAATAAGTGTAGAACACGTTTTCGTGGATTCCACACATGTGAAAGCCAGTGCGAATAAACGGAAATTTGAAAAGAAAATCGTTC
>NZ_LNNH01000008.1:0-14441 GCF_001542915.1 Peribacillus simplex
GGTTCGGTGGCACCAGTTGATCTAAAGTAATCATTTCAAGTTGATCTCGCTGAATAGAATCATGTTTAGAAAGCATCCTCATCACCTCAAGTTTTAATACCTCAATTTTAAAACAAAAATGACTCCAGTCAAAAGTGTTCTATCTAAATGGTAAGACAAAGTTGATTGGAGCGGGTGTTCGAGACTCCTGCGGGAAAAGCGCGTCTAGGGGAGACCCCGCAGGCAAAGCCGAGGAGGCTCCCCGACCGCCCGCGGAAAGCGAGTGCCTGGAGTGGAAATCAACGTCTAAATTGTACAGGCCATAAAAATAGACAAACTCGATTTTCATCGAGTTTGTCTACAGTCTGAGACCACTTTAGAAGTGGTCTTTTTAGTTTGTGGATTTTTATCGCTCTTTCAAATTACATTTGAATTTTCGTTTTACATCATCATAGTGTTCATTGTGAAGATAGTCCTGTTTGCGAAAGAATCCCTCTTTTATTCAAGTTATGACTTTTGAGCCATCTTTCGAATCATTTTGGAATTAACTAGGAGGTTTATTCGTGGATGTTATAAAATAAAAAATAAAAAATAAATGATGACGGTTACGAATACGCGTTCAAACATTTACGGTACAAGGTTTATGAATTGGAATTTCATAGGGGGAATATGATGAAAAAATGGACAAGCTGTACACTGAGTTCAATTTTGGCATTTTCTTTATTTATATCTTTCACATCCTATGCACAAGCAAATTCAAACAAAGAGACTGCAGTGAGTAAGGAAGCGGGCAACTCGTTTCCGGTGTTAACAAAAGCAAGAAAACCGGAAGATGCTGGCTTTTCATCGGAAAAGCTGGAAAAGGTCGACCGGTTGATTGAAATGGAGGTGGCTTCCGGGTTCCCCGGGGCTGCGTTGATTGTTATCAAGGACGGAAAAATCGTTAAAAATGATAGCTACGGGTACAAACGGAAGTTCAATGAGCATACGCCTCTTAAGCGGTTTCAGAAGATGAAAGACGATACAATGTTTGACCTTGCTTCAAACACGAAGATGTATGCGACTAATTTTGCGCTTCAAAAATTAGTCAGTGAAGGCAAGCTCGATATCGAGGCAAAAGTTCAGCAATATATTCCTGATTTCAAAGATGCGGAAGGGGATGTAATCAAGGGGAAGGATACCTTGAGGATCATTGATGTCCTTCATCATACCGCCGGTTTTAAGCCGGATCCGCAATATCACAATCCAACTGTTTCAAAGGAACTCTACTCACAGGAGCGGGATAAAACGATTTCGTTCCTATCGAAAACACCGCTGACCTATGTACCGGGAACGCAGAACGTATACAGTGATGTCGATTATATGCTGCTCGGTGCGATTATTGAAAAAATAACGGGTCAGCCGCTTGATACGTACGTTGAAAATGAAGTGTACAAGCCGCTTAACTTGAAACATACAAAATTCAATCCGCTTCAAAAGGGGTTCAAGCCAAAGGATTTTGCTGCAACGGAATTGCTAGGCAACACACGGGATGGCGTGATAGCATTTCCTAACATTCGCACATACACGCTTCAAGGGGAGGTCCATGATGAAAAGGCCTTTTATTCGATGGGGGGCGTTTCAGGTCATGCAGGTCTTTTTTCCAATACGAAAGATCTCGCTGTCCTGCTGCAGGTGATGCTGAATGGCGGGGGATACGGAAAGCATGCGTTTTTTGATCAAGAAACGATCGATGAGTTCGTTGCACCTTCCGAGATCAATCCGACTTATGGCCTTGGCTGGAGACGAAATGGCGATGCAAGCATGGAGTGGATGTTCAGTCCTTATGCCAGTGAGAGTGCCTACGGTCACACAGGCTGGACGGGAACGGTCACGATCATTGATCCCGAGAAACAGTTAGGCATTGTTTTGCTTACGAATAAAAAGCATTCACCGCTCGTAAACCCTGCAGCCAATAGCAATCAGTTCTACGGTGACCTCTTTAAAACAGGAGGTTATGGAAGCGTCGTAACGGCGATCTATGAAGCGTTGGAAAGTAATGAAAAATAGAGGATGCGTACTGACTCGCATTCCAGCTGCTTGCGATTAAAAGAGATATATCAACGAGAAATCGAGATATATCGACGAAAATTGGAATTTATCAACGAAAAGCCGAGATATATCGACGAAAACGGAAATAGGAGTTCGAGCTATTAAAAAAATCAAGGCTATCACCAGATGTGATAGCCTTGATTTTTATTTCACTAAACTTTTTAACACATTATCAATGATTTGTTCGTTAGCGATAGGTCCTGTGTATAACCAGCTTTCGTCGGCAGAAAACTCATGTACATTTCCTGCTTTTACAGCAGGGATGCTTTTCCATAGTGCTTCATTAAGTGCTTTTGAGCCAGTGGATGTATCGCTATTGATCAAGAATAGGTGATCGGCGTCCATTTCCACTAATTTCTCTAATGAAATGGCACTCCAATTTCCTGTTGCACTAGCGGAAATTTCCTTGACAACACCCGGTTCCTTCAAGCCTAAATCGTCATACATGACAGCTCCGCTCGATAGGTTGTCACTAACGACGAAGAACTTGCCGCCGACAAGCCAAACGGCTGCCACGGAAGGGTTGTCCGTTTCTTTTTCAAGCGTTTTTTTAGCTTCTGCAGCTTTCGCCTCGTACTTGTCTAAAGCCTTCTTGGCTTCATCTTCTTTGCCGAACACTTGTCCAACGCGCTTAAGTTCATCACGCCAATCATTGTTCACCTCGGTACCGATTACATAAGTAGGGGCGATTTTATTGTATTGCTCATATTTCCCGCCTTCGACCATGCTTGCAGAGTCCATGATGATCAAGTCCGGCTTCATTTTTTGAACAGCTTCGAATGGAAGGTCGTGTGGAATGGTAGGAACCCCATCAAGGTCCTTCTGTAAATACCCTTGAATGCTTGCTCCATCTTTTACACTCCATTGCGCGACTGGTTTAACACCCAATGTGACAAGATTATCTTCAAGGTATGACGCGATGACACGCTTCGGCTTGGCCGGAATCGTGACTTTATGTCCCATTGCATCCGTTAACGTTCTTGTCTTCACTTCTTCTTGGTTATCTTTATTGGAAGTTTGATCCGTTTTATTTGTCGAAGATTGGCTATCCTTCGCTCCTTCATCACCACAGGCAGCCAATGAAATGGCTAACAGTCCAGCGCCCAAAAGTTGCAGCATTTTTTTCTTGCTTATCACGTTATACATTTAAATCCCCCTAAAAATATGATAAAATTATCTATGCATGATAATGATTCTCGATTTCAATTAATTTAAATATAGAAATCATTCATTGTCAATCGTTATTTTTTAGGGATAATCCCTCTGGAGAGTAGTTGTACAGATGAATTCAAAAACAAAAATCGACAAGATACCACTAAATACATATAAAAATAGAGTAACCAGCTTGGTCATCATGATAGTGGGCCTTGCATGCTTACTCGTTTCGATTATTGCTTCAATCAATCTCGGTGCCGCCGATTTGAGCTATCGTGATGTATATAATGCATTATTTCAATTTGATGAAGACAATCCCGCTCATACGATCATTCGCCAATTAAGATTTCCGCGGGCAATCGCTGCAGTGTGTGTAGGAGCGGCGTTAGCCGTCTCAGGGGCAATCATGCAGGGAATGACGAGGAATCCATTGGCTGATCCTTCCATACTGGGTGTAACCGCCGGATCATCGTTTTTCATTGCGATTGCGCTTGTGGTCATGCCGGGTATAACGTATCTGGGCTTAATGATGTTCTCTTTTGCCGGTGCAGGGTTGGGCGCAGCATTGGTTTTCGGAATCACATCGTATTCAAGGGGCGGCATAACGCCTGTCAAGCTCGCACTCGCCGGCTCGGCGATAGCATCCTTGCTTAGCTCGCTTTCAACTGCGGTCGGGATCAAATTCAATATTTCAAAAGATATCAGCTATTGGTTTGCCGGAGGGGTTTCAAGTGTGCAGCCGCAGCATGTTTTATTTACGCTTCCATTTATCGTGGTGGGGATATTGGTAGCCTTGGTTCTTTCCCGCTCCATTTCCATTCTTAGCTTAGGGGAAGAGGTGGCAAAGGGACTTGGGCAAAATACCGGAATCGTGAAGCTTATAGGAATGATTGCGGTGCTGCTGCTGACCGGAGCTGCAGTATCGATTGCAGGCATGATTGGGTTCGTAGGCCTGGTCATTCCTCATATCACCAGGTTTTTGGTCGGGAATGATTATAGGCTGATCATCCCTTGTTCCGCCATTCTTGGTGGCGTGCTATTGCTGGTTGCCGATATCGTTGGACGGATGGTGAATGCCCCATTCGAGACGCCTGTCGGGGCCATCACAGCCATCATTGGCGTTCCCTTTTTCCTTTATTTAGCTCGTAAAGAAGGGAGGGGACTATGATGCCGAAGCATTCCGGCCCCAATGAGGGACGCTTTAAGAAGCTGCTTGCCTTAACAAGCATTTTAACCATAATTGTGTTTTTTATCAGTATTAACGCAGGATACCTCAAGATTCCGCTGATGGATGTTATATCAACATTATTAGGAAATGGCACTGCTGAAAATGAATTGACCATTTTCGATTTCCGTTTGCCAAGGATCGTAATGGCGATCCTTGTAGGAATGGGGATTGCCGTTTCGGGAGCGATTTTACAGGGCGTTTCCCAAAATCCATTAGCCGACCCTGGCATATTGGGCATCAACGCAGGAGCAGGATTCACGGTCGTCCTTTATATGTTCTTTTTCCAGGGCACTGCATTCTTCAATGGAGGATCTTCCGTTTTCATCATGCCCATCACGGCCTTGCTTGGTTCGTTCATTGCCGCGTTTTTAATTTATGTTCTTTCCTGGAAAAAAGGCCAGGTGACGCCTGCGAGGCTATTACTGGTCGGGATCGGCATCAATGCCGCGTTCGGAGCAGGTTTGGTCATTTTCCAGATGAAAATGGAACCGAACAATTTCATGAAGGCATTAATCTGGTTATCGGGAACGATTTGGGGCACGAACTGGACGTTTGTCTGGGCGTTATTACCGTGGTTGGTTGTCTTGATTCCTTTCGCCATTTATAAATCAAAAGTATTGGACGTTCTGCGGTTAGGTGATTCGATCGCCATCGGCGTCGGTGTACGGATAGAAAAGGAACGCAGGTTATTATTGATGGTTTCCGTCGCACTGGCTGGTGTATGTGTTTCCGTGGGCGGGGGCATAACCTTTTTAGGTCTGATCGCCCCGCATATGGCGAGAAGGCTAGTGGGGGGGACACACGCAAGATTATTGCCATTGACTGCAATCCTAGGTGCTTTATTGCTGTTATCCGCCGATACATTGGGACGGGTCATCATGGCCCCGATGGAACTGCCGGTGGGGATCATCGTCTCGATTCTAGGAGCTCCGTACTTCATTTACTTGCTTGTGAAAAACATTTAGCTATTGAAGTTGTGCAAGGGTTGTACCATATAAACTGGAAGGAGATGCCGTCTGATTTTGCAGGCGGCCTCTTTTTTGTTCCAAAGCGGAGTCCAGGACCGCCCGAGGAAAGCAAGATTTTAACATTGTTTTACGCTGGATGAAGAGGAAAGAGAGTCAAATTTCAGGAAGCGAAGCCTGTAGCCCGAATATGCATGTAGTGGGATGAAAGTCTCGCAATAAAAAGAAATCTGAAAAAGAGGTTGACCGGACGGCTTGTACCCGCTTACAATAATATGTAGTTATTAGTCAATTTAGAAAATTGAAAATGAGGTCCTTGCATGACTAAGGAATTCGACAGAAGAATCGGGCGCCATGCAATCATGTACGCGTTTGCGGAAGAAGAGGAAGAAATTTCATTAACGAATGATTTAAAGCGAATGGATTGGCTTTATGGAAAAGGGAAGGTCGGTTCGATGGAGCTGCAGAAAATTGTGGCAGCCATCGAGACATCAGCGAAAAGGCTGGGACTGGTCAATCCCGATATATATCGTGAAATGCATGCGCTGTACCATGCGATCATCGAGGCATTGCACGGGGTGACTCGAGGCCAAGTCGAGCTTGGCGGTCTATTGAGGACGGCGGGCCTTCGGTTTGCAATCGTCCGAGGCAGGCCCTTCAAGAACGGTGATGAGGGCGAATGGATTGCAGTCGCCGTGTATGGAACGATCGGCGCACCGGTTCGGGGATTCGAGCATGAAGCGGTTGGCTTGGGAATTAACCACATTTAAATATTTAAAAGCCTATAGTTAATTAGTGAATTAGGGGGCTGTATTGATGACTGGATAAGTCTGTCAATATGGCCTCCTTTTTGTTTGTGAAAAAAGGATGAGGGGTGCAGGAAAATGATTACGTTAACAGGCCAAACTTTAACGATTGAAGATGCGAAGCAAGTATTGTATGGAGGGGCATTCGTCACGGCATCAGCCGAGAGTGTCGAGAAGGTGGAAAAAAGCCGGGAGGCGGTTGAGAATATCGTGAAACAAAAGAAAGTCGTCTATGGGATTACAACAGGTTTCGGAAAATTCAGCGATGTGCTGATTGATGCAGGTGATGCAGAGCAGCTGCAGTGGAATTTGATCCATTCTCACGCATGCGGTGTAGGCGAACCGTTTCCTGAGGTGGTTTCAAGAGCGATGGTCCTTCTCCGTGCCAATGCGCTCTTAAAAGGGTTCTCCGGGGTGCGTCCTGTGGTCATCGAACGCTTGATCGAGCTTTTGAATGCCGGGGTCCATCCGGTCATCCCTCAGCAAGGTTCACTTGGGGCGAGCGGCGACTTGGCGCCTCTTTCCCATTTGGCGCTGGTATTGATGGGGGAAGGAGAAGTGTTCTACAAAGGTGAACGAATGGAGGCGATCACCGCATTATCGAAAGAAGGGATTCTGCCGCTGACGCTTAAAGCGAAAGAAGGATTGGCATTAATCAACGGAACGCAGGCGATGACGGGGATGGGCCTGGTCAATTATATCGAAGCGGAACAGCTTGCCCATCAAACGGAGGCGATTGCTTCCTTGACGTTAGAAGGGCTGCGCGGCATTGAAGACGCCTTTGATCCGGATGTTCATCTTGCCCGCGGTTATCGCCAGCAAACGGAGGTCGCGGAACGGATTCGCCGCATGATCCATGGCAGCCAGCTCATCACCAAGCAAGGGGAGCTCAGGGTACAGGATGCGTATTCGCTTCGGTGCATTCCTCAGGTTCATGGGGCATCATGGCAAACTCTCGATTATGTCAAAGAAAAACTGGAAATTGAAATGAATGCTGCAACGGATAATCCGCTTATATTCGATGATGGTGAAAAGGTGATTTCAGGCGGAAACTTCCATGGCCAGCCGATAGCGTTTGCGATGGACTTCATGAAAATCGCCGTTGCCGAGCTTGCGAACATTTCCGAGCGCCGGATCGAGCGACTCGTCAATCCCCAGTTGAATGATTTACCGCCATTCCTGAGTCCGTCGCCTGGCTTGCAATCGGGAGCGATGATCATGCAATATTGCGCCGCTTCACTCGTCTCTGAAAATAAGACACTCGCCCATCCGGCTAGTGTGGATTCCATTCCATCTTCAGCGAATCAGGAAGATCATGTAAGCATGGGGACTATTGGATCGCGGCACGCGCATCAAATCATCCAAAACGTCCGCCGCGTTTTGGCGATAGAGCTCATTTGTGCCCTGCAAGCGGTGGAGTACCGCGGAACGGAAAAGATGGCTCCATTCACGAAGGATTTTTATACGGAAGCAAGAAAGATCATTCCGAGCATTACACAAGATCGCGTCTTCGCTAAGGATATCGAAGCAGCGGCTAGCTGGTTACTTGAAATCGACTGGAATTCGTTCATTCATGGGACCTTGCATACCACATAATGATAGGACGGTTTTCTTCTAAACGCTAGGCCCATGAGCCCCTTACCGGGTTTGTAGGCCTGGCGGCGTTTGAAAAAGTACATAGTTCCAAAAAACCCGAAAGTATCTTCTTGATTAGAGAAAAAGACCTGGATGCAGTGAAAATCGACAAGATTTTGAGAGATTAAAAATGCATGGTTGGAGGGGAATTTAATTTGGAAAATCGCCAATTGCAACTGCCCGGTAAAAATGAGCAAAACGAGCCGCCACATTCTTTGCAAAGAAAACTGAAAGCGCGCCATCTGACGATGATTTCATTAGGCGGTGCGATTGGAACGGGGCTCTTCCTCGGAAGTGGCCCAGCCATCCATTCAGCAGGTCCTGGCGGGGCGTTGGTCGCATATGCCGTCATCGGCATCATGGTATATTTCATCATGACAAGCTTGGGGGAATTGGCATCATTCATGCCAGTCAGCGGTGCTTTCAGTACATATGCCACAAGGTTCATCGATCCCGCCCTCGGATTTGCGCTTGGCTGGAACTATTGGTTCACTTGGGCGATGACGCTTGCCGCGGAACTATCTGCCGCAACGATGGTCATGAAATTCTGGTTTCCGCACAGTCCATCATTTTTATGGAGTTCCATGTTTTTAGTTTTGATATTCCTATTGAATTACGTATCCGTGAAAGGGTATGGAGAAGGGGAATATTGGTTTTCACTCATCAAGGTCGCGACCATCATCATCTTTATCGTGGTCGGTATACTGATGATCTTCGGAATCATGAACGGAGAGGCGATCGGCTTTAAAAATTTCACGGTAGGTGACGCCCCGTTCGCTGGCGGGTTCTTGGCGACATTGGGAATTTTCATAGCGGCTGGTTTTTCTTTTCAAGGAACCGAAATCGTCGGTGTGGCAGCGGGTGAAAGTGAAGATCCGGCAAAGAATGTTCCAAGGGCCGTTCGCAGCATCTTTTGGCGGATATTCCTGTTTTATATTTTAGCCATCCTGGTTATCGGCCTGATCGTTCCCTATACAAATGGGAGTCTTCAGGGGCACACAATCATGGTCAGCCCGTTTACGATGGTATTTGAAAAAGTGGGACTGGCATTTGCAGCTTCAGTGATGAATGCCATCATTTTAACGGCAGTATTATCAGCAGGTAATTCAAGTCTTTATGTGACAAGCCGGATGTTGTACTCGATGGCAAATGAAGGGCTGGCACCAAAACTTTTCGGAAAGCTCAACAAGCGAGGCGTTCCCATCTGGGGACTGATCGTCACTTCACTTGTAGGCATGCTGGCATTTTTTGCATCCATTTTCGGTGATGGAGTGATTTATGTTTGGCTGATGAATGCAGTCGGAGTTACGGGTTTTATCTTTTGGCTTGGCATAGCGGCAAGTCATTACCGGTTTCGGAAAGCATACATCGCTCAAGGGCATTCATTAAATGATCTTCCCTATCTGTCAAAATGGTTCCCTTTTGGTCCGATATTTTCCTTTGCCCTATGTTTCTTCGTTTTAATGGCGCAAAACTATCAGGCATTCATGGGAGACCACATTAATTGGGCGGGCGTAATGGCAGCTTATCTTGGCATCCCGTTTTTTCTGGTAATGTGGCTCGGCTATAAATTCGTTAAAAAAACGAAAGTGATTCCGTTAGAAAAATGCCGGATAAATTTCGATGAACATAGGAATGTGTAACGCATGGATGAAAGCCTTGAAATAGGAAATTATTTCAAGGTTTTATTTTGGGGATTTGGGGGAATAACATACGGGATTATCCAAAGGTGGGATGTTCCAAAAGTGTTTCTGGGGTTTTTTGGAACTTTACAAATCGAAAAAAACTGAAAAAAATTAGGGCGGAGGGTAGGACTTTATTTTTTCGGCTTGCCAGAACGTTGGTATATCAACGTTTTCTCAAGATTCCGGAACCCTAGTAAGGGAATGTGATTTTGGCCATTATAAGCAGGAATCCGGCCGCACATCATTTGAATTAATATTCATAGTTTGTTAAGGTAATGAAGTACTTTAGGGATAAAGGTTCAGTCCATGTGCTTGGACTGACCGAAGCTTTAAAATAAAAACCATTATATTTCAGTTGGTATATGCTGTGCCTGTTCGATTCCTCAGTAGTATTGCACCTCTTTTCCCTGCTTGAAATACTCAAAATAGACACATGGGAATCCTATATTATTTTCAATGCGTTTTGGTGTCATACCAAGTATTACTCCACCTGGTTTTAGGAAAATGAAGTACTTTAGAGGGTAATCGTTTGTCCGACGCCTGGACAATGTCTCTAAGTGGAAATCGTTTATGTTACAGGTGGTATAGGTTGTGCCTGCTTGTTCCCTCAGTTGTGATTACACCTCTTTTTCCTACTGGAAATGCTCAATTAATCACACATATATAATCCAAGTAAAGAATTCCTTCTTGGGAACAATACATTACAAGAAGGCCCCCTCATATATGTGTCAAATCCGCTTTTTTGATCTATATATAGTATGGAACATAAGAAAAAGTGTAGAGCTAGAATCGTTTTTTACATTCCGATTATTTCAAGGGACGTGTGTATTAATCATCATCACTCGCATAAAACGGGGAAATTCAGCAAAACTGAATCATATGGGCAACTATTAGAATGAGGTGACTTGATGAAGCCATATGTAGAAGTCAGAAATGTCTCGAAAATTTTCGGCAAATCTCCAAAAGCTGCAACAGATTTATTGATTCAAGGCAAATCGAAAAAAGAAATACTGAAAGAAACGGGACAGACTGTCGGCGTTAATAATGTGAATTTCGAGATTTACCCTGGCGAAATATTCGTCATCATGGGTTTATCCGGAAGCGGTAAATCGACGTTGATCCGTATGTTCAATCGCTTGATCGATCCCACCCTTGGTGAAATATTGATTGGCGGAGAAGATATCGTAAAGATGAACGCCGCCCGTTTAAGAGAGGTCAGGCAAAAGAAAATAAGCATGGTGTTTCAGAACTTTGCTTTATTCCCGCATAAAACGATATTGGAAAACGCGGAATTCGGGCTCGAAATCCAGAAGGTCGATCCTGCAAAACGTCATGATAAAGCCATGAAGGCGCTTGAGGCGGTTGGATTGAAGGGCTATGAAAATCAGCTTCCATCCCAACTTAGCGGCGGTATGCAGCAAAGGGTCGGATTAGCGCGGGCGCTTGCAAGCGACACGGACGTATTATTGATGGATGAGGCCTTTAGCGCCCTTGATCCACTGATACGTAAAGATATGCAGGATGAGCTGGTTGAAATTCAAGATCAGTATAAAAAAACGATCATTTTCATTACCCATGATCTTGATGAAGCATTGAGAATCGGGGATAGGATCGCGCTTATGAAGGATGGAAGCGTGATTCAGCTGGGAACACCAGAACAAATCATGATGAATCCAGCCAATGAATTTGTCGAGAAGTTCGTCGAAGATGTTGATCTATCAAAAGTATTGACAGCATCTCATGTGATGATCCGACCAGAGAAAATCTCAGTTGACAGAGGACCGAGGGTTGCCTTGGAAATCATGCGTAAACAGGGATATTCAAGCATTTTCGTTGTGGATAGGAAGCAGAAATTATTGGGGGCGGTGACAGCTGAACAAGCGCGTCAGGCCATGAGCAATAATCAATCGATTTCCGAAGTGATGACTACGGATATCCCGACAGTCAAAGAAGATGAATTACTAGGAAACCTTATGGACGTGATGGCAACGTCAAGCTTGCCGATCTCTGTCGTAGATGATGAAAAAAGAATTAAAGGAATTCTTCTCCGCGGTGCCGTTATCGGTGCCTTGGCAGGTAATAAAGATTCCTTGAATGAAATGGAGAGTGAATAATTCAATGAATATGCCGAAAATCCCACTAGGAGCTTGGGTCGATTCTTTAGTGGATTGGATAACTATTGTATTTGCTGGATTATTTACACTGATTACGAATGTGATTGAAGGACTTTTAAATATACTTGTCGACGTAATGAGTGCCGGACCATCCATCGTATTGATTGTAGTGCTAACCCTTTTGGTTACTTATACAAGCAGATGGCCATTGGGAATCTTTACACTTATCAGCTTGCTATTGATCGATAATCTTGGTTATTGGGAATCAAGCATCCAAACACTGGCTATCGTGCTATTGTCAGGATTCCTAACGATACTGATCGGGATACCGATTGGGATATGGTGCGCCCAAAATAATACAGTGCGCAAGATCGTCACCCCGATTTTGGACTTCATGCAAACGATGCCCGCATTCGTTTACTTGATTCCTTCGATATTATTCTTTGGAATAGGGGTAGTGCCGGGAATCATTGCGTCATTCATTTTCGCAATCGCACCGACAATCCGGATGACGAATCTTGGAATTCAGGAAGTGCCCAATGATTTGATCGAAGCATCGGATGCTTTTGGCTCGACTAGCGGCCAGAAGTTAATCAAGGTACAAATACCTTTGGCCACTCCGACGATCATGGCAGGGGTAAACCAAAGCATCATGCTCGCACTTTCCATGGTCGTTACAGCTTCATTGGTCGGTGCACCAGGACTTGGGGCAGATGTTTACCGCGCTGTCAGCCAAATAAATGTAGGACAAGGATTCGAAGCAGGACTATCCATCGTCATCATAGCAATCATTCTTGATCGTATTACGCAAAATCTTCGTAAGCCGGCTTACGAGCACATCGTTAGCAGAAAAATCATTGTAATCGTTCTTGCGATACTCGTGGTTGCTACTGCACTATTCACTACGTTTGCAAAAGACACGGGTGTGAAAGGCGATGAGAACAGTTTTGCTGCCAAAGCCAATTATGAAATCATCGGAATCGAACCTGGAGCAGGAATAATGAAGCAAACCAAAACCGCTATTTCCGATTATAAGCTAGATGATTGGAAGCTTGTCGAAGGATCTTCGGCTGCAATGGTAGCTGAACTGAAAAAGGCAATCGATAAAAAAGAACCAATCGTCGTTACAGGCTGGACACCGCATTGGATGTTCTCGAAATATGACTTGAAATATCTCGAAGATCCGGATGAAGCATACGGCGGAGCTGAAAATATCAATTCGATCGCCAGAAAAGGTCTTGAACAGGATGCGCCAGGGGCCTATAAAATTCTTGATCAATTCTACTGGGAAACGAAAGATATGGAAAATGTAATGGTTAATGTTGCAGAAGGAATGACTCCTTCAGAAGCAGCAGATAAGTGGATAAAAGAACATCAGGACAAGGTATCCAAATGGACCAAGGATGCTGTGCCAGGAAATGGTAAAAAAATCAAATTGGTTTATGTTGCCTGGGATACTGAAATTGCCAGCACGAATGTAATTGGCAAGGTATTGGAGAAAAACGGGTATGACGTAACATTAAGCCAAGTTGAGGTGGGACCAATGTTCGCCGGTGTGGCAAACGGAAGTGCCGATGCCATGGTGGCTGGTTGGCTTCCAAGTACACATATGGAGTACTATGATAAGTACAAAGCCGATTTGGTCAACCTTGGACCAAACTTAAAAGGAACGAAAAATGGTCTGGTCGTACCTGATTATGTAGAGATCGATTCGATCGAAGACTTAAAGTAATTAAAAAATAGGGAATCTCATTAGAGATTCCCTATTTCAGACTGTAGACAAACTCGATGAAAATCGAGTTTGTCTATTTTTATGGCCTGTACAATTTAGACGTTGATTTCCACTCCAGGCACTCGCTTTCCGCGGGCGGTCGGGGAGCCTCCTCGGCTTTGCCTGCGGGGTCTCCCCTAGACGCGCTTTTCCCGCAGGAGTCTCGTACCTTCCGTTCCAATCAATTTTGTCTTACCTTTTAGATAGAACACTTTTGACTGGAGTCATTTTTGTTTTAAAATTGAAGGATTAAAACTTGAGGTGATGAGGATGCTTTCTAAACATGATTCTATTCAGCGAGATCAACTTGAAATGATTACTTTAGATCAACTGGTGCCACCGAACCATTTGGTTCGTAAAATGGAGGCTGCCATTGACTTCACTTTCATTTATGACTTGGTGAAAGATATGTACTCAGAGGTAGGACGCCCAAGTATTGATCCAGTTATTTTAGTTAAACTGACTTTCATTCAATATACCTTCGGTATTCGTTCCATGCGTAAAACGATTGAAGAAGTTGAAACCAATATGGCTTATCGTTGGTTCTTAGGCTATGGTTTCCATGATAAAGTGCCTCATTTCTCTACGTTCGGAAAAAATTATGAGCGACGCTTTAAAGATACAGACCTGTTTGAACAGATTTTCTGTCGCATTTTAATGACAGCTGCTAATAAAAAGATAATAAGTGTAGAACACGTTTTCGTGGATTCCACCCATGTGAAAGCCAGTGCGAATAAACGGAAATTTGAAAAGAAAATCGTTCGTAAAGAAACACGAGCGTATCAAGGACGTCTTCAAGAAGAAATCAATCAAGATCGTGAAAACCATGGAAAGAAGCCTTTTCCACCAGATAAATTTGATAAGGAAGAAACCAAAGCAATTAAAGAAAGTACTACGGATCCTGAGAGTGGTTACTATGTGAAAGATGAACGAACAAAACAGTTTGCCTATTCATTCCATGCGGCCGCAGACGGCAACGGTTTTGTATTGGGAACGATTGTAACACCTGGTA
>NZ_LNNH01000008.1:14781-20801 GCF_001542915.1 Peribacillus simplex
TGGCTCGAAGAGCCCAAATCTCGTAACCTTTGGTCAAAATTTCAAAGGAATTTCAAAAGGGGTTCGGAATTTTTTAATTCCGAACCCCTTTTGTCTACAAACTGAATCAGCCTCTTTTCTAAGGAGGCTGATTTTCTTGCATTCGCTGAAAACTTACGGTTTAATGACTTCCGCACCGCGCATATACGGCCTTAATACTTCAGGAATGATTACACTGCCATCTTCCTGTTGATAATTCTCCAAAAGGGCTGCAACAGTACGGCCAATCGCCAAACCAGAACCGTTTAATGTATGAACGTGCTCCGGTTTGCCTTTTGCATCACGTCTGAAGCGAATATTGGCCCGCCTAGCCTGGAATGCTTCAAAGTTACTGCAAGAAGAAATTTCACGATACGTACCGTAGCTCGGGATCCAAACCTCGATATCATACTTCTTGGCAGCCGTGAAACCAAGATCGCCCGTGCACATGCTTAGCACCCGATATGGAAGGCCCAGCAATTGCAGGACTTTTTCTGCATGACCTGTAAGAGTCTCCAACGCTGCATAAGAATCTTCCGGCTTCACGAATTTCACTAATTCAACCTTGTTGAACTGATGCTGACGAATCAACCCGCGGGTATCCCGTCCGGCAGATCCAGCTTCGGATCGGAAAGAAGCGCTAAATGCCGCATAGCTAATCGGCAGGTCATCGCCACTCATGATTTCATCACGGTGGTAATTCGTCACAGGCACCTCGGCTGTAGGAATCAAGAAGTAATCCTCACTTTCGATCCGAAAGGCATCTTCCTCGAATTTAGGCAATTGACCAGTGCCCGTCATGCTTGCACGGTTCACCATATATGGAGGCAGCATTTCCTCATAGCCGTGCTCTTCGACATGAAGATCCAGCATGAAGCTGATTAAGGCGCGCTCCAGTCGAGCGCCAAGACCTTTATAAAAAACAAATCGGCTTCCAGTCACCTTAGCCGCCCTTTCAAAATCAAGGATACCTAAATCTCCAGCTACATCCCAATGCGGTTTAGGTTCAAACTTGAACTCAGGCACTTCGCCCCATTTGCGAATTTCGACATTATCGTCTTCCGTCTCTCCCACCGGCACACTTTCATGAGGGATATTGGGGATGGAAAGCAGTAACGTGTCTAATCTGCCCTCCACTTCACGAAGCTCATCATCGAACCCTTTGATTCGATCGCCGACTTCACGCATTTCGGAAATCATCTGATCCGCATCCTTTTTCTCTCTTTTCAAGACGGCCACTTGCTGAGAAACTTCATTCCTTTTGCTTTTCAATTTTTCCGTTTCGGCAATCAGCGTGCGGCGCTTCACATCAAGCTCCTCGAATTTCCCTAAATCGGTTAAGTCTTCTCCTCTGAATTGCAGTACTCGTTTTACTTCTTCAAAATTATTTCTCACATATTTCAAATCCAACATTTTTCAATTCCTCCTTCTTATTTTTATGATCTATAAAAGAACGCAAAAAACTCCCGTCCCCTAAAGAAGGGACGAGAGTTAACCCGCGTTGCCACCCTAGTTGAAGGCATATGAAAACTGCCTACCACTTACCAAGATAACGGCTTTTAACCGAAAGTAATTACTGGCCCAAAAGGGGCTTTCCATACTCTACTCCAGGAGGGATTCACAAAATTCTCACACCGGTTTCCACCAACCACCGGCTCTCTTCGGAAAGAAATCATTGTTACTAATTCCTGTCATTGCTTTTGTTCGTATCGGATTGTTTTCCATAATGTACTATAATTTTATACATTACGCAACACTTTTATACACGAATATTAAAACCAACCTTTAACAGTAGAAGCTACACTGCTCCATACATCCCCGAAGAATCCGCCAACTGCCCGCATGGATAATACGAACCAATTTGCTTTTTCTACCGTTTCGGCAGCTACGACATTAACTTTTGTTGAATTGCCGTTAATGTACCCGTAATCTTCGCCCTTTTTAGGAGTGACGGTGATGTAACCGAGCTTTTCACCTTTTTTGATTGGTGCCGTCAGCTTACCGGCTTCGTTCAATTTGTTTTTATCGATCACTAGATCGGTTTTATAGTTATCTTTACCGCCATTTTCAACTAGCAGCTCAATTGCTTTTTCTGATTCAATCTTGACGCTTTTTTCCTTACCTTTAACAACCGAAAGGGTTTCTTCCCCTTTCACCTGATACTTGGCTGGAAGGACTTTTTCTTTTTTGAAGGTTGCATACGCATAGTTCATCAGCTTGGTGCTGTCGGCAAAACGTTCATTCTTATTAGTGGACTTCATGACGACCGTGATATAGCGTTGACCATCCCGTATGACCGTACCTGTATGGCCATAGCCGGCATAATCAGTGGATCCCGTTTTCAGCCCATCCACGCCTTTATATTCGAATATAAGGCCTGGCAGCATCCAGTTGAAGTTCGGATATTCCTTACCATCTCGGAATTTCAATTTGGAGATGCTGGCGATTTTTAATACCTCAGGATAATCGTTGATAAGACGATAGGCAAGCAGAGCAGTATCCTTCGCTGTCATGACGTTTTCATCATCTGCTTTACCGGTAGGGTATTCCCCCAATAAATCGGAATTGTTCAAACCGCTGGCATTTACGAATCTATGATTTTTCAAGCCTAATTTACTTGCTCTTTCGTTCATTAATTTAACGAAATTCTTTTCACTTCCGGAAACAAGCTGAGCCAATGCAACTGTCGCTGCATTTCCTGAATAGATGGCCATAGCTTGATAAAGTTCTTTAACTGTATAGTCCTCACCTTCCGTCAAACCAACATTCGACAGATTCGGTGCTTTTGAAAGATCATGCACATACTTATTGATTTTTACTTTTTGATCCCAACTGATTTTCCCATTTTTAATGGACTCCATTATGATGTACTCAGTCATCATTTTTGACATGGAAGCGATGCCCAATACTTTATCGGCATTTTTTTCATACACGATTTGACCTGTTTTACCATCAATGATGATGGCTGCTTCTGCTTTTAAACCTAAATTATCAGATTCAGCAACAGCTTCCCCCGGTTGATAGGCAAATTGCGACATAACAAGAACAAAAACAAAAGTGAAAATGAGGGTTATCTTGCTGATTTTTTTCAATTTCCAATACCTCCAACTTTTAAGCTAATCTCTATTAACAAAGAAAAATCTTTATGTAATTCCCTTGACACCTTGTCTAGTTTATCACAGAAAAAATAAAAAAAATAGACAGAGTAATCGAGGACTCTGTCTATTTTCACAATAAATTTTAATGACGGTTAGATGTTAAAATCATTACAAGGAATAGTTCGGTGCTTCTTTTGTAATTTGGACATCATGTGGATGACTTTCTCTTAATCCGGCACCAGTCATTTTCACGAATTGGGAGTTTTCCCTCAATTCCTCCAATGTCGCTGTACCGCAATAACCCATTCCGGAACGAATGCCACCTAGCAGTTGGAAGATCGTATCGGATAATGGTCCTTTATATGGAAGGCGGCCTTCAATGCCTTCCGGAACGAATTTCTTATTATCCTCTTGGAAGTAACGGTCTTTAGATCCCTTTTCCATGGCAGCTACAGAACCCATGCCGCGATATACTTTAAAGCGGCGGCCTTGGAAGATTTCCGTTTCGCCCGGGCTCTCGGTTACACCGGCAAGCATGCTGCCGAGCATGACTGCATGTCCTCCTGCCGCTAGTGCTTTAACGATATCTCCAGAGTATTTAATCCCGCCATCGGCGATGATCGTCTTACCATGTTTTCTTGCTTCCGTCGCACAATCGAAGACTGCCGTGATTTGAGGGACGCCTACACCGGCTACAACCCTTGTCGTACAGATTGAACCAGGACCGATTCCAACCTTCACCACGTCGGCTCCAGCTTCGATCAATGCTTTCGTTCCTTCGGCAGTTGCCACGTTACCGGCAATGATCGTTAATTCTGGATATGTCTCGCGGATCTCCTTCACCACATCCAGAACTCCAGCAGAGTGACCGTGGGCAGTATCAAGGACAATTGCATCGACGTGGGACTTCACAAGCATTTCTACACGCTTCATCGTATCTTTGGTCACACCGACAGCAGCACCTGCAAGCAATCTTCCTTGCTTATCTTTAGCTGAGTTCGGGAACTCAATGACCTTCTCGATATCCTTGATCGTAATAAGTCCTTTAAGAACGCCATGATCATCTACAAGGGGAAGCTTTTCTATTTTATATTTTTGAAGAATTTTCTCAGCTTGCTCCAAGTTGGTTCCCACAGGCGCTGTCACAAGGTTTTCTACCGTCATGACACTGGAAATCTTCAAGGAGAAATCGGAAATAAATCGCAAATCACGGTTAGTAATGATACCAACAAGCTTTTGATCTTCGATATTGTTTACGACAGGCACACCTGAAATCCGATATTTGCCCATCAAATGCTCTGCATCAAATACTTGGTGATCTGGGGTTAAGAAGAACGGATCAGTAATTACGCCGCTTTCTGAACGCTTTACTTTATCAACTAGCTCAGCTTGTGCTTCAATCGACATATTTTTATGAATGATGCCGAGTCCGCCCTGACGAGCCATGGCAATCGCCATCTCAGCCTCTGTCACGGTATCCATTCCTGCGCTGATGATAGGAAGGTTTAGCTTCAGATTTTCGGCTAAACTGACTTGAAGGTTAACATCTTTCGGTAAAACCTCTGATTTCGCTGGAATTAATAGGACATCATCAAAGGTTAAACCCTCTTTTGCAAATTTATTTTCCCACATTATTTTCCCCTCCTGCTTAAAAATATTATTTGTAGGTTATCAATAGGACATACTACTGTCAAGAAGAGAAGTAAATGTTTGATTATTCTATTAATTAGAAGGAGAAGCTGCAATGCCTGAAAACAATGATAATTTCGATAAATATACCCCTTTTTTTTCCGCATCTTCCTCACAACTTTTTTTACAAAAGTGTTACAACCATGAAAAAATTGCAGATGCGGAAATGAAAAGTTACGAAAATTGTTATCCATTCATATATCACTTGGAACATGCAAAAACTTATTATAAACAGGCGGCCATATCTCCGCTTTCGATACAGCCAATCCTATCATTTTATGGTTTTGCTCAACTGCTTAAAGCCTGCCTGCTCACGATTGACCCTAACTACCCTGAATCGACTTCCTTACTTGCTCACGGGGTCACGACGAGAAAAAGAAAAAAGCAGCAATACGAGTTTTTAAAGGATGAAGTGAAAACGCAAAAGAATGGGCTTTTCACCTGCATTGCCGAAAAAATGTTCCATATCAGGCATCTAGAAGGTGAAAAGTATTCCATGGCTACCCTATTGAAGGAAATTCCGGATATGGAAACCTTCTCATGGTCCGCTTCCCGGAATAACTTCATTCCTCTCTTGCAGAACTCCGATTGTTTTCAATTAACCCCAGCCGTACTGGATAACTACCGGATGTCCAGCAGCCGTTTGGAGGAGTTTTTAAACTCCAGAACGAATCAAGTGTACCATATTGAGGAAGCTTCTGGAGCCCTCCTGCTAAAACCTGATCACACCCTCATGCATAATGCCTCTTCTCCGATTCGCTTCAATTGGGCAGAAGGGCAGTTCATGCTATCAATCAATAAAGATTCGGCAGCTTTTTCATTACCTGAACTTTTGCTGCATTATTTGATTTCTTATAATCTTAGTATAATAGCCCGTTATGAAACAGAATGGTGGGCAGAACTGCTGAAAACAATGCCTAACGATGATTACCCCTGTATTGTGCAATTCCTCAAAATAAGCCAAGCTAAGGTGCCATTACTAATATTTGAATGGCTGAAGTCCGAAAGGTTCGTCAATTGATGCTTCCGCCTATTTTAGAAACCGAAACAATGCGAAAAAAGACCAGCCGAGGTGGCTGATCTTTTTTCTAATGGCTTGGCGGCGTCCTACTCTCACAGGGGGAAACCCCCAACTACCATCGGCGCTGAAGAGCTTAACTGCCGTGTTCGGAATGGGAACGGGTGTGACCTCTTCGCTATCGCCACCAAACATAT
>NZ_LNNH01000009.1 GCF_001542915.1 Peribacillus simplex
GAGACCCCGCAGGCAAAGCCGAGGAGGCTCCCCGACCGCCCGCGGAAAGCGAGTGCCTGGAGTGGAAATCAACGTCTAAATTGTACAGGCCATAAAAATAAACAAACTCGATTTTCATCGAGTTTGTCTACAGTCTGAGCATCCGAATGATCGGATGCTTTTATTAGTTAAGAAGGTCTTCCCCCCCGATAGTTCGCTTCCAATTGAAGTAAATATTGTTTCATCTCCAAACCGCCGCGGTAACCGGAAATGGCGCCATTCTTGCCGATGACCCGGTGGCATGGCACCGTGATCAATACAGGATTGGCGCCAATGGCCGTACCGACAGCCCGAACGGCTGCAGGTCTTTGAATGAGCTGGGCAATATCGGAGTAGGAACATGTTGTCCCATAGGGGATTTGCTTCAATGCTGCCCAGATTTCTTGTTGGAAGGGAGTACCTTTTACATCCGTTGTAAATGAGAAGGTTTGCCGCACTCCTTTGAAATATTCATGCAGCTCTTGGATATATGGTCTTAATGCTTCTGGATTTTCGGCAAGCTTGGCCGTGGGGAAGCGCTTTTGCCTCCATGCGTCCAGGTCTTTGAATGATTGTCCCGGTGAACCTACATAGCAGAGTCCTTTCTCCGTCTTGGCGATATATAATGGCCCCGCTTCAGCATTTAGTATCGACCAGTCAACTGTTTGCATCCAATTCACGCTCCTTCGTTGCGATTTTGGCGGCATCTTTGCGGTAGCCCATTGGTGTAAGGCCCATCTTCATTTTGAATAATGTCATGAAATAGGGAGTGCTTGAGAAACCTACGGCCAAGCCTATGTCTGCCACAGTCAGCTCGGAGCTTTCGAGAAGGCTGCATGCTTTTTCAATTCGGAGGCGCTGAACGTATTCACTGGGCGTCATCCCCTTCACACGCTTGAAGGATCGTTGTAAATGATAAGGGCTCCCGTGGGCAATATCGGCGATCCTGTTCAATGTGAGCGGTTCACGGAAATGCTGGTCGAGCCATTCGGCTATCTGTTCAATCCAATCCTCCATTGGCAGATTCAGTCCTTCCGGTTTACATCGTTTACAAGGCCGGAAGTCCGCCTCCAGGGCCATTCTGGCATTTTTGAAAATCTTCACGTTTTCCTTATTGGGCACCCGGGATTTGCAGGAGGGCCTGCAAAAAATGCCTGTTGTCATTACTCCATATAAAAAATGATCATCATACGCTTCATCACAATCGACGATGGCCTTCCAATAATCATTAGGGATGTTCGAATCCACCATGCTCACCTCTCCTTTAGTATACAAGAAAGTGAAGATATGCAAACAAGGCGATAATATAAAAGCAAGATAACGTAATTCATTTTGGATAAAGTTAAAATCAATGAGAAGATTGTGATGTTGGAGTTCCAACTGCTCATTTATTGTCAGAAGACAGCTCTGGCCTTTATTTTAACTGTAACCCGGTATTTAAAGGAAAGAGTAAATTGATTAACATAAAGGAAACCGAAGAAGGAGGAGCATGAATGAACGAGACCTTTTATGATAGATGTGAATGGACCATCCTTACACCCCATGAATTTCGCTTTACGGAAAATCTTACATACTTATCAAGATCCGCCAATGAATGTTTATTCGACATTGTCGATCAAAAGATATATCGGGCCTTGTCTTTCGAAAACGAGAAACTTTTAGTGGAAATCAGTGCGGTGAATGAAACGGAGCTGCACGTTCGAATACCAGGACGGACGGAACCAATCGACAAGCGTGTTTTTGATGCTGTTTCCGCATACATTCGCAGCTGGTTCGATCTAGACACAAATCTCTTGCCCTTTTATGAGCTTGCAAAAAAAGATCCCTTATTGCAAGGGCCGGTCAGCCAGTTCTTCGGTTTAAGGAACATCGGCATCCCAGATTTATTTGAAGCTATTGCCTGGGGAATTCTCGGACAGCAGATTAATTTGACTTACGCTTATACATTGAAGCGGAGGCTTGTTGAATCATTCGGCGAAAGGATCGAATACGAGGGGAAGTCGTATTGGCTGTTTCCGACGCCTGAATCGATAGCCAAATTGACGATAGAAGATCTTTCCGTAATGAGGATGACCGTGAAGAAATGCGAGTACTTGATTGGTGTGGCCCAACTGATCGCGAAAGGTGAACTTACGAAAGAAAAGCTGCTGCTGGCAAACGATGTAAAAACCGCTGAAAAAATGCTTACGAAAATACGCGGGATCGGTCCATGGACAGCGAATTATGTACTCATGAGGTGCTTGCGGTTTCAAGCAGCATTTCCAATCGATGACGTCGGTCTGCATAATTCCATCAAGCTGGTCCTCGAAATGGAAATGAAACCAACAAAAGCCGAAATCCAAACATGGTCGGAAGCCTGGTCTGATTGGGAATCCTACGCAACATTTTATTTATGGAGACTGCTTTACTGAATCCACACAATTCGTAGATAAACCGGTGTAATTCGTAGATAAATCTCAAAATTTGCAGATAAATCAGTACAATTCATCGATAAATCAACGCAATTCGCAGATAAAATACAAAATTCGTCAATAAACCGGTACAATTCGTATCGATAGCTCTCCATTTTAGGAGATGAAATGTGGGTTGCTTCATAAATCGTTCGTTAAGAGCCCATACAACCTCGGTCCATATATCATACTGTATATCATTCAATCATATAGGGGTGAATGACCATGTATGTGTACCCAACATATCATTATGAAGATCAAGCGTATCAAGATCGAGTGTTTCCTGAACTACCAGGATTTCCAGGCGGACCACAATTTCCGGGTCAACCGGGATCATTGCCGTATTCGCAAGCACCGACAGCTCCGCCGCCAGCGTTTATCCCGCAACAGCAGCAGGCCTCAACATTTGCTGTAGATCCAGGGGCGATTTCGTTTTGCTTATTCAGGAATACGTTCATCTGGTTGAATAATGGGGGGAGTTTTTGGTATTACCCCATTTTCGTCGGTCCGCGATCTGTGGCAGGCTTCAGATGGAATGGGAGATTCTGGACGTTTTTTGGAATCGATACAAGACAAATTAGATCTTTTACTTGTTTTTGAAAAAACGTTCAAAAAAATTCCCAAATCAATACAAGAAGTTTATATATGAACAAATTGAGAGGGCATGTTCGAACATGCCCTTATATACGGGACTATTCTTAAGAATGATTTTGAATTCCTCTAAATTCTAGGATTTATTTTTATTAAATTTTAAAGTAAATGCGTGGGCTGCTGATTAGTTGAATAGATCATGAGTTGTATTGGTTAACCCATCCAATTGCCTTGATAAAACAACTATCTTTTGGAATTATCTTTTATAGTTTTTACAATGGCTAAAAAAACAATTATGGCAAAAATACCGATTAAACCTAATATAGTAGTTATAGTGGACATTCAATTACCCCCATCTTGTTATTCATCATTTTTAATGACGATTCTGAAAGAACCAAATGCTTGTTGACTCTCATAATTATTATCACTTACATCATAAGGGAATGGGAAGGCAATGAATTGAAAATTACTTTCAGTTTTAACATTGGGTAGGTTAAAATGAAAAAGGTGTCTCGTTTCTGGAGCTACAGTCGTATATAAGACTATTTTGTTATCTATAACAGTATCTTGTTCCCAATCCTTTAAAGCTATAATGGCATATCTGATTTCGGCATTTGAATCATTTCCAGCAGAGAGTATAAGTTTCTTGCCTTCTTTTTCAGTAATAATAGATTGTAGCTTTTTTTTACTATTCGTGACAAACAAATTTTCATATAAACCATCTCTAATAATAGCATCGGGTCTTACTTCACTATTTTCCTCCATAATATCAGAATCGTTGATTGAAAAACGCATGCTCAAAACTTCTCCTAGAACTGCCGCTCTATTTAAATCCTTTTCTCTCAAATTATACTCGGGCTTTTTCACGAGTAAGAAAGTTAATTCTCTAGAATTGGAATCAATGGATGTGGAAACTTTTATGTTTATGGAACTGTTCGATTTCATTTCAAAGAAATGTTTGTTTACTACCTGCTCCTTGTTTTCTACAATAAATGTTTTTTGTTTATAGTTATCAAAAATAAGCAATGCATATTTTCTGTCTTCATCCATATTGTGGTCTATTGAGACAACTCCCGATACTTTATTGTTTTTACTACTAAGGTCACTACCATTATCTATATGATCACCTTCCAAATTTTTCATACCATATGCAACCGTGTTTCCTACTTCGCGATTTTCACTATCAGAAGTGATTAAAGTTTTGGGTTCTTTATTTGAGGATAAATATACATTACTATTAAACAAGAAGTAAGTTCCAATTAAACCTAAAATAATTATTAATACTGTTTTGTAGTATTTTCTCATAATCAATTCTTCTCCTAAGTAAAAGAGATATGCAATCGGCATATCTCTTAGTCACCTCTTAATTACCAATATGCCTTTGTTTCATGATTAATATCTTTATATCCTTTAAGCTTATACGTGTGATTCCCAATTGCCCAATCATTACCTGAGTATATTGTTCCGTTGTCAGCTCTAACACTAGTATAGGTTGTTTTTTTAGCACTTGTTGAATTTGATTTTATTAATGCTCCATCACCATTAAACGTTCTTGCTTTAGCATAAATATAATCCTCTTTTACTGTAGAACTTGATTTAGCTACTGCATAGGTTTTGCCTAAAAGTGGTTTATATACATCTATTCTTGAAGAATTGGAGGGCTTGGCTGCTCTTCCGCTAATTAAATTAGTATTATCTGCTTGTTTGTTAGATTGTGTAACTTCTGAATCTACAAGTCCATCATTATTTGCAGCGCTTGCCCCCGTAGAAAAACCTACAATTGATAAACCTAAAACTGTTATGATTAATGATTTTTTAAACTGCATAAATATTACCTCCATTTCTACTAAAATGTTATCACTTACTGTGCTGATTTACCTGCATATTTGTTAAATAATATAATTAATGATCTATATTTACTAAGAATGAACTATAGTGAATATTTACTATGTCACAAAAGTCCTTAAGGATCTTGAACGCTAAATTAATACAATAACGCGAAAATTTTTTGCGTTGTTCATATACATCCCCAGGACATGAAGACTATGAAAAAGAAACTACAGTTCAAATGAAAAAAAAGAAAAATGATGATATTAGATGATAGGTATAACTAGAATGTTAAAAGACTGCAACAGGAGGTTTGCAATAATTGGGTATCCGCACAATGTTCAAATTTTAATAGAAATGGTAAAATCATTATGCTGCAATAAAATATAATGAAGGAACGTGAAAATAGGGGATGCGGTTGAATATGAGAAAAGTATCGCTGGAAACCAAGATTCTCGGATTAGTTTTATCGTTGAGCCTTTTTTTGATTCTCTTATTGGCGATCTCTTTTTCATATATGGAAGGAAGGCAAATCGCGAAGGATAAGGGCCAATTGGCTTTGGAACTTTCTAAAACGATCAGCTTCATGCCTACCGTCAAGGAGGCTTTTGAAACGGACGACCCGGCGAGTATCATCCAGCCGGTTGTCGAAAAGATCCGCAGGGAAACAGGGGCTGAGTTCATTGTTGTGGGGAATGACAAAGAAATTCGTTACTCGCATCCGTTGGCATCCGAAATCGGGAAGCGGATGAAAGGCGGCGACAATAGCAGGGCCATCCGCGAGGGCAAATATTATGTTTCCGAGGCGGCGGGCTCGCTGGGTCTTTCGATTCGGGGGAAATCGCCGATCTTCAATCAGGATGGGAAGATCATTGGGATAGTCTCGGTAGGATTTTTGGTCGAAGATGTCCGGGCCCAGATTTTCAAGGACCTTTCGAAAGAAATGTTTATATCTTTATTGGCGATCATGATTTCGATCATTGGCAGCTACATGCTGGCAAGAAGCATACGTAAAGATACGTTAGGACTTGAGCCATTTGAAATCGCCAATTTATATAAAGAAAAAAATGCGGTGCTTCAGTCGGTCAAGGAAGGTATTCTCGCCATTGATCAAAATGGATTGATCACCTCGATGAATCAGCCAGCGAAGAAATTGCTGGATATCAAGGAATCCGTCCGCCATTTGAATGTCGATGGGCTTTTTCCGTCGAAGTATTTATTTGAAGTGCTAAGGTCTGGGGAGCCCCAGGCGGATAAAGAGATAACGTGGAAAGATAAATCGATTATCGTGAACTGTACACCAATCTTCGATAGTGAGGGAGTAAGCGGTGTTGTCGCTTCGTTCCGTGATCGAACGGAAATTGAGGAAATGGTCCATACATTATCGGAAGTGAAGATGCATTCAGAGGATTTACGGGCCCAAACCCATGAATTCACCAATAAGCTTTATGTTCTCTCGGGACTGATACAATTAGGGGAATACGATGAAGCAATAGATATGATTCAAAGCGAAACATCCGAATTGCATTCCTTGAACCGTGTGGTGTTCGAGCAGATCAAGGATTCTAAGGTACAGGCCCTGTTACTCGGCAAGATCGGAAAAGCATCGGAGAAGAAAATCGTCTTCGAAATAGATGCACAAAGTTACTTGGAGAAGCTTCCAGATCATATCAAATTGTCACAGCTCACCTTGATAGTAGGCAATATCATCGATAATGCGCTTGAAGCGGTTTCCGTCATGGACGAGCCGCTCGTGAAATTCTTCGCGACCGATATTGGAAATGATCTAGTATTTGAAGTCAGTGACAACGGAAAAGGAATAGCTGAACGTGATATTTCCTATATTTTCAATCGGGGCTTCACTTCGAAAAACAGTGGAAGTCCGAGTGGGTATGGACTTTCAAACGCCGATCAGGTCGTAAAAGAGCTGGAGGGCATCATCGAGGTTCAAAGTGAAAAGGGAAACACCATATTCACCGTGTATCTTCCTAAAAAACGGAGAGGAGGGTAAAAATGTTGAAGATAAGAGCCGTCATAGCGGAAGATGATTTCCGGGTGGCGGATATCCATGAAAAATTCTTGAAAGCCTTTGATGAAGTAGAAGTGGTCGGAAAAGCCGTCAATGCCAAAAAAACATTGCGGATATTGGAGCAAAAAAAACCGGATCTACTTTTGCTTGATGTGTATATGCCGGATCAGCTAGGTACTGAGCTCCTTCCCGACATTCGAAAAAACTTCCCGTCTGTCGATATCATCATGATTACGGCTGCGACAGACAAGGAACAGCTTGAAAAGGCGCTTCACTACGGTGTCGAGAACTATTTGATTAAACCAGTGGAAATGAAGCGCTTCAACCAAGTCATCGGGGAGTACCTTAAAAAAGTCCAGCTGCTGAAATCCAAGCAAGAGATCGATCAGGATTTTGTTGATCTTATAATGAAAAAGGGAGACGCTCCGCAAGAAACGAACGAAGCCGCTGCCCTGCCGAAGGGGGTCGACGAAATCACCTTGACGAAGGTGATCGAGGTTCTCGAAGCAAGCGATATCGGCTTGTCGGCCGAACAGGTAAGCGGTCAGATCGGTGCGTCCAGGACAACGGCTAGACGCTATTTGGAATATTTGATTTCTGTGAAGAAATGCAAAGCGGAAGTCGTATATGGATTGGTCGGCAGGCCCGAGCGAAGATATTATAAAATTGAATAGTGCCTATTGGATACCTCCTCTAATTGGAGGTGTTTTTTTGTTGGAATCAGGGACCCTGTTCACCTGTGAAGTGTCTCCGTGAACACAATGAACACAATTAACAAAATAGTTTTAAAACACAATAAATTGAAAACGCTTACAGATAAAGCGTTTTCCGATACAATTTATCTTATTAGAAGATGAGGAGTGATCATATGCTCGCTTTATTGGGATATTTGATGATTTTGGTATTTATGATATTAATAATGACAGGGCGACTTTCAGCCATGATAGCTTTGATTGTAGTACCAAGTGCTTTTGCGCTAATCGGCGGATTTGGCGGCGAGATGGGTGCAATGGCGCTGGAAGGAATCAAAAGTGTGGCGCCAACGGGAATCATGATTTTATTTGCGATCCTTTTCTTCGGCATTTTGATCGATGCTGGCGTTTTTGATCCGATCATTCGGACGATCCTTAAGCTTGTAAAAGGAGATCCAGTGAAAATTGCCATCGGCACGGCAGTCTTGGCGTTGCTGATTTCGTTGGATGGAGATGGTACAACCACTTATATGATAACGATATCCGCCATGCTTCCGCTTTATAAACGGATTGGAATGAAACCGCTTATATTGGCAGGCATTGCCGTTTCATCATCCGGTGTCATGAACCTTCTTCCTTGGGGAGGACCGACAGCACGGGTGATGACCGCTTTAAAGCTTGAAATGTCCGATGTTTTCACCCCAGTCATTCCTGCAATGATTGGCGGAGTCCTATTCGTCTTATTCATGGCTTATTGCCTTGGTAAAAAAGAAAGAAAACGGATCGGTATCATCGAAATCGATCAATCGATTGCGGCCCAGCATGCGGCAGCAACGGAAGATGCTTATCTTAAACGTCCTAAATTGATTATTTTCAATTATGCGTTGACGCTGACCCTTCTTGTGGCGCTGATCATGGAGCTTATGCCTTCGGCGGTCTTGTTCATGGTAGGTTTTGCAATCGCCATCACGGTCAATTATCCTAAGATCAGTGACCAAAAAGAACGGGTTGCCAATTACGCTGACAATGCTTTATCGGTCATTTCAATGATTTTTGCTGCTGGTGTCTTTACTGGAATCCTTGCCGGCACGGAAATGGTGGATGCGATGGCTAACTCTTTGATCCAGCATATTCCTGACCAAATGGGTGCCCATTTTGCCGTCATTACAGCCGTCATCTCCGCACCTTTTACCTTCTTCATGTCCAATGATGCATTTTATTATGGGGTACTTCCATTGCTTGCAAAAGCGGGAGCCGCTTATGGAATCGATCCTGCCTTGATCGGCCGAGCTTCCTTGTTAGGGCTGCCTGTTCACCTATTAAGCCCGCTCGTCCCATCTACCTATCTATTGATTGGAATGGTAGGGGAAGATTTCGGAGCCCTGCAGCGCACCTTCTTGAAATGGGCCTGCGGATCGACGCTTGTCATGATTGTGGTGTCTGTCATATTGGGCATCATCCCTCTATAAAACGTAAAGGTAAGGTCCCATTCGATCTGAATGGGACCTTTTTCTTTTGATCTCATGTTAAAATGGAACACAACCTGAATAAAACTGGAAAAATGAGAAACATTATGTTTGTCTTCCCTTCCGCGACAAAGTTAGCTTTAGCTTTTATTGAATACGGAAGGTACGTGATTTAAGATGAATGTAAAATATATCATTAATGAAGGGGAGAGAGTAAAATGGCTCACTTTAATATAAAGGTTGCAGTTCAAAAGTTCGGTAACTTTTTAAGTTCAATGGTCATGCCGAACATTTCAGCTTTCATCGCTTGGGGGTTAATCACGGCCCTATTCATTCCATCGGGCTTCCTGCCAAATGAAAGCCTTGCCAAAATGGTTTCCCCGATGGTCACGTTTTTACTGCCGATTTTAATAGGGTATACAGGTGGTAAGCTAATTCATGATCACCGAGGAGGCGTAGTCGGTGCCATCGCGACTATGGGTGTCATCGTCGGATCTGACATCCCGATGTTCCTTGGTGCGATGATCATGGGACCATTCGGTGGGTATGTCATCAAGAAATTCGATCAACTGATCGAAGGTAAAATAAAAGCCGGATTCGAAATGCTTGTCAACAACTTCTCGGCTGGGATACTTGGCGGCTTGCTGGCCATTCTATCATTCCTGGCCATCGGGCCGGCTGTTGTCGTCTTTACAGGATGGCTTGTAGCAGGAGTCGATTGGCTTGTCGGTACAGGCTTGCTGCCATTGACGAGTATCCTGATCGAGCCTGCGAAAGTATTGTTCTTGAACAATGCAATCAATCACGGTGTATTATCACCAATCGCTCTAGAGCAAGCGAAACAAACAGGATCTTCCATCTTGTTCCTGCTTGAATCGAATCCAGGACCTGGTCTTGGCGTCCTACTTGCTTATTGTATCTTTGGAAAAGGAACGGCGAAGAGATCGGCGCCAGGAGCTGTCATCATTCAATTCTTCGGCGGGATCCATGAAATTTATTTCCCTTATATCCTGATGAAGCCGATGTTATTCATAGCGGTCATCCTTGGAGGCATGAGCGGAGTCTTCACTTTGGTTCTATTGGGCGGCGGCTTATTCGCGCCTGCTTCACCAGGAAGCATTTTTGCCATCACGGCTGTAACTCCGCATCATGCTAGCGCATATATTGCTAACTTTGCCGGTGTACTTGTCGCTGCAATCGTATCATTCGTTGTCGCTGCATTCATCTTGAAAACAGGAAAACAATCCGAAGAGAACATTGAGGATGCCGCGAAGAAAATGCAAGAAATGAAAGGCAAGAAAAGTTCTGTTGCCAATGTGTTCGCTTCAGAACCGGGAACAATGCCTACAAACGTCAACAAAATCATTTTTGCATGCGATGCTGGTATGGGCTCAAGTGCAATGGGAGCTTCGCTGCTTCGCAAGAAGGTGAAGGAAGCCGGAATGAATATCTCGGTAACCAATACGGCGATTTCAAACATTCCTGCCGATGCCCAAATCGTCATTACCCAGGAAGAGTTGACGCCAAGGGCCAAAAATAAAGTGCCTAATGCGTATCACGTATCCGTCGATAACTTCTTATCTAGCCCTGAGTATGATTCATTGCTTGCACGTCTTCAGGATGACGGTACAGATGAGCTGCATGAGATTGTCGAAGAGGCGGAAGAAAAGGTTCCCGGTGTTCGCAAGCATTCCATCGAACCGGGTATTGAGGAAGTAGAACAAGCTGATAATGAATTGCTTCGTGAAGAAAATGTCTTCCTCAATCAACAATTCGCCAATAAGGAAGAAGCGATCCGTTTTGCCGGAAGAGCTTTGGTCAAAGCAGGTTACGTTAAGGAAAGCTATATCGAAGCAATGATTGCCCGCGATGAGATGACTTCAACTTATATGGGAAATGATGTAGCGATCCCACACGGAACCGAAGAAGCGAAGAAGGATGTTCTTAAATCCGGATTCACCGTTTTACAAATTCCTGATGGGGTTGACTTTGACGGTCAAAAAGCAAGATTGATATTCGGGATAGCCGGTAAGGATGGCACACATCTCGAAATCCTATCTGGCATTGCCGTCACATGTTCCGAAATGGAAAACATTGAAAAAATGGTCAAAGCCACAACAGCCAGGGAATTGATGGATATCATCAATGTAGAAAAAAATTAAATATTTCTCACCATGAATAGAAAAGCGTTTTACGCTTTTCTATTCAGTATTTTCTCGTGTTACTCCACCTGAAATGAGTTGGTAGCATGTATATTACTTCAAGGGAAAAATCAATCTTGGAATTGATTATAAAAACGTCTGGAAAGCATACGGCCGTTTCCATTGCCACACAATTGAATGTGAGTGTCCGCACGGTTCAGCGTGATTTGAAATCGATAGAAAAAATCCTGCAATCTTTTGAATTGCAGCTAACACGCAACACGCATGAAGGGTTGTCCATCGACGGCAAGAATGAACAAATCTTTCGGCTAGTGCAGCACCTGATGGGGAATCATCCAATCGATCAGACGCCGCAAGAAAGAAAGCTGCATCTTCTTTTGGCTTTAGTTCAGGAAGAATCGTATAAAACGCAAGCACTTGCGGTGAATCTGGGCATCAGCATATCGACCCTTACCGTCTATTTGGACGAATTGACGGAGTGGCTAAGGAATTTCAATATCGTGATTACAAGGAAACGGGGAGTGGGGATAGAGCTTGCCGGTACTGAAGAAAATAAACGGAAAGCACAGGCTGCCTATTTCCTGCACTTCTTTAATGAAGAGCTGATCGAAAGTTTATTCTTGCTCCAAGAAGGGGAAATCCGCAAAGGGAAAATTCTCGACTATTTTGATCCCGACTATCTTTTGGCCATTGATGGCGTGCTGAACTCAACCTTCAATAGTATCCATTCACGTTTGGCCGATAGCGGGTATATAGGGTTGGTCGTACATATTTACGTAACCCTCCAAAGGAATGAAAGCCAATTTTATTTGGAGAAGGACTTCAAAAGACTAAGCGATCTCTCGGATGAGAATAACCTGATGGATAAAATCTGCAAGGAACTCAAGACCAAGCTCAAGGTTTCCTTTACAATCGATGATATAAGCTATTTGGCTGCCATCCTGAAAGGCTCCAAACTTCATGCCGCCGATGCCGTTCCGTATGACAGCGTGTTGCTGGGCCAGCTCATCAGGAACTTGATCAAGGATGTTTCAGAGCAGCTGCAAATCAACCTGACCAAGGATTTTCCGCTGTATCAAGGGCTTCTTGCCCATATGGAGCCTTCGCTTTTCAGGATCAAACAGGAAATGGGATTATACAATCCCTTAACGGAAGATATTAAACGAAAGTATCCCGTTCTCTTTTTAGCCGTTAAGACCGGCCTGGAAAAGGAATTCAAGGAAATCAAGGAATTCCCTGAAGATGAGATAGCCTTCATCGTCCTCCATTTCGGATCTGCCTTGGTACTGCGGGAAGAGGAAATTGCCATCAGGGCGCTCATCGTTTGTCCGACGGGGATAGGTACATCAAAAATGCTGGCCAGCCGGATCAAAAAAGAAATCATCGAAATCCAGACGGTTGAAATTAAAACGATCAAGGATATCCAGATGCACGACAGCCTGCAAAATTATGATGTTATCATTTCCACCGTTCGCCTTCCGTATATCGATATGGATTATATTCTCGTATCCCCTCTTTTGAGTGAAGAAAATATCGAGAATATCAGGAATTATATCAGGAAGAATATTGAAAAGTTCACGAAGAATAAACGATATCGGAGTCAGGCAGCCAACAAGGATTCGAACTCGAAAAAACCTGACGGCGAATTAAGGGAAGTTTTGCAGGAATTGAAAAGTGCCCAGGAAAGTATCCAGTCGATCATTGACAATTTCCGGTTATATCGCCTGCCGCATTTGAAAGGACATCCGGAGATCCTCGCAGAAATGGTTATGATCGCTGAAAAGGAACAATTGATCATCCATGCCGGTGATGTCATTGAAGCCCTGGACGAACGGGAAAAAAAAGGCGGTTTAGGCATTCCTGGCACAAGCTTGGGACTTTTTCATGCCAGGCATAAAAACGTGAAAGAGTTGATATTCCAGATCGCCCGCCTAGAGGAAGATTGTCTTGTCAAAGGAATGGACGGAAAAGTCGTCCATATGAAAAACTTACTGCTGATGCTGGCTCCTGAAGACTTGAGCGTGAAGCAGCAGGAAATGGTCAGCCTGATCAGTTCCAGCTTAATTGAAAGCAATGAATCGATCATGGTTTTTTCATCTTCGGACGAAGAACTGATCAGCAAAAGATTGGAAGCCATATTTTTGGACTATTTATATACTAACTTGATAAAGGGATGATTGTAATGAAACAAGCCGTACATTTTGGTGCAGGAAACATTGGAAGAGGATTTATCGGAGCACTCTTTTCACAATCTGGATATCATGTCACATTTGTAGATATAGCTGAAAAAATCATCGATCAGTTGAATGAAAAAAAGCAGTACCAAGTCAAATTGGCAACGGATCAACAAGAATCGGTCACGGTGGAAAATGTCTCAGGCTTAAATAGCATGAACCAGGAAGATGAAATCATAAAAGCCATATCGGAAGCAACCTACCTTACCACGGCGATCGGACCGAATATCCTGCCCCATATCGCTCCTTTGATTGCAAAGGGATTAGCTTCAAGAGTGAAACAAACCGAAGAAAAGCTATATGTGATCGCATGCGAAAACCAAATTTCGGCAACGGACCTTTTAGAAGGATACATCCTGCAACACTTGGATCAGGAAACGAAGGCAAGCCTTGCTGAAAAAGTATCCTTCTTCAATTCAGCTGTCGATCGGATCGTTCCTTTGCAAAACAACGAAGGGTCACTGGACGTATTGGTCGAACCTTATTATGAATGGGTCGTGGAAACGAAAGAAAACATTCCTGCGGTGGAGGGGATGACGATTGTAAAAGAGCTTGCTCCATTCATTGAGCGGAAATTGTTCACCGTCAATACAGGACATGCATCGATTGCGTACCTCGGCTACCTTAAAGACAGCAAATTGACGATTGACCAAACATTGGAGGATGAAGCGATTGTCGAGCAAGTCAAGAACATATTAGGGGAAACGGGCGCCTACTTAATCCATCAATACGGATTGGATGCAGATGAGCATCAGCGCTATATTGAAAAAATCATTGCCCGATTTAAAAACAGCTACTTGAACGACTCGGTGAATAGAGTGGGCCGTTCACCGCTGCGCAAGCTCGGACCGAACGACCGTCTCGTACGCCCTGCCGTAGAAGCGCAGAAGGCCGGTCTTTCTTATACGAACTTGGCGAAGGCGATTGCATCCGCATTGCTGTTTGATTTCCACGAAGACGAAGAAGCGGTCAAGCTGCAAGCCATGATCAAGGAAAATGGTGTACCAGCCGTACTTAAGGAAGTTAGCGGCCTGGACGAAAACAGTGAAATAACGAAAGAAGTCATCACTCATTACAATGAGTTGCAAAAATAATGAACCTAAGCTCCTGAAATGTATTTTCAGGAGCTTTTTGTTTGTGGAAAAAATAAAACCAACTAAACCACTAAAGTTAATTGACTACTGTCCAGGATTTTTATATGATAAGACTGACTGACTAATCAATCGGGAGGTGAGTACGGATTTCTACTCAAGAAAAGTTGGAAAGAAGAGAGCAAATATTAGTGATTTCGCAACAGCTTTTTGCTTCCCTTGGTTATCATAAAACGAAGATTTCCGACATCGTTCGCGAGGCGGGCATTGCTCAAGGTACTTTTTATTGGCATTTTAAAAGTAAAGAAGCGATTGCTTTGGAAATCATCCAACAGGGGCAAAGCGGGCTTCTGGAGGTAGTGGCGCATGGGCATCGAAAATCTCCTGGAACGGTTGAGGATGTATTGAATTCTTCGGAGAAGCTATTTGTCGAATTATTTGATTTTTCGCAATCCAACCGATATATGATGGAAATGATATTCAAGGGAATTGATGGGGAAGAGTCACTTAAACAGGCAATCATTGAAACTCGCTTGAAGGTGGAAGAAGCTTTCGAGAATAATATTAAAAGAGCAATGGAACTGAACATCCTGCCGGAAAGGGATCCAGGTTTACAAGCTGCCTTATTAATGAGTTTATTTGAAGGGATCCTGTCCAGGTGGTTATTCGGACCGGTCTCAGATGGCTCGAATATTAGAAAACGAACAACGGCAGAGCTGTCCAAGGAAATGGTTAGATTCGAATTTTACGGATTATTAGGAACGTGAAAAGGAGATAAAATAAAATGAAGAAAAAATATTCATACCTTACACTGGTTTTATTAGTGGCATTTACTTTGATTTTAAGTGCTTGTGGTTCGAAAGATGATAAGACTAGCGAAAAAAATGCAGATTTATTACAAGAAATCAAAGATCGTGGAACCCTTAAAGTAGGGCTTATGGGTACCTATCAGCCATACAATTTCTTGAATGATAAAAAAGAAATGGATGGATTTGATGCGGATATCGCGAAGGAACTGGCCAAACGGCTCGGAGTGGATGTTGAATTTGTTTCTCAAGAATTTTCAGGCATGGTGGCAGGCCTGCAAACCAAAAAATTTGATGCAGTGATAAGCCAAATGACGATTACTGATGAACGAAAAAAACAAATGGACTTTACGGAGCCATATATCACAAACAATGTGAAAGTAATCGTTCAAGAAAAAAATAATACAGTAAAGTCTGTAAAAGATTTCAAAGGCAAGAACATCGGAGTGGGACTGGGAACGAATGACGAAACCTATCTTCGTACAGAGCTGCTTCCAGAGGTAGGCGATTTTACGATTAAAACCTATGATGACGTGATAACATCATTGAAGGATTTGGACTCTGGAAGAATCGATGCAACGATTAATAATATGTATGCGTTGAAACCAGTTGTCGAGAAAAATGGATTCAAGATCAAGGCTGTAGGTGAGCCGGTTAAATCTGATAAAGCAGGAATCGCGATTCGTAAAGGTAATGAGTCACTATTGAAAGAATTGAACAAGCATCTAGCTGATATGAAACAAGACGGCACATATAACGAGATTTTTGTGAAATGGTTTGGGGAAGAGCCGCAAGAATAAATCGATTATCGTGGAAAGGATACAAGCAAAGCTATGGATGTTATTTGGACGAACCTGCCATTTTTATTGAAGGGAGCATACTATACGCTCCTGATCACCATTATATCCATGTTTTTTGGATCGATTATCGCTGTGATCGTGGCGGTAGCAAGATTAAAAGGTAATACATTTATTAGATGGATCGCTCGCGCATATGTTTCCATCATAAGAGGTACGCCCACATTGGTCCAAATCATCATTGTGTATTATGGACTGGCTGATTACGGTTTTAATCTTCAACCATTGACAGCGGCATATATCGCGTTAAGCATCAGCATCGGGGCTTACCTGTCCGAAACCTTGCGCGGGGCGATTCAATCGATTCCTAAAGGGCAATATGAAGCGGCATATGCATCGGGAATGTCACCATATCAGACGATGCGCAGAATTGTTTTTCCGCAAGCGATTAGGGTAGCCATCCCGCCTGCTGGCAATACATTCATTGGGATGTTAAAAGAAACATCGCTTGTTTCCGTAATAACGGTTACCGAATTATTGCGATCTGCCCAACTATTAATTGCTCAATACTATGTGTACATGCCCTTTTATTTATCGATTGCGTTAATGTATTGGATCATGAGTACAGGATTTTCCTTTGTATTGGAAAGAATTGAAAAACGGTTATCAATATATGACTAAGTATGGTGAGAGAGAATGATAAACATTAATAACCTATCGAAAAGTTTCTCAACCTTGGATGTGTTGAAGGATATTAATTTACAAGTGAATAGCGGCGAAGTTGTCGTGATTCTTGGACCGAGTGGTTCAGGTAAAAGTACTTTGCTTCGGTGTATCAATGGCCTGGAAGAACTAACAAGTGGAACTATCGAAGTGAGCAACATAGTCGTTGATGCCAAAAGTAGTCAAAAAGTGCGCAATAAACAAATTAAAAAAGTCCGTCTTCATACGGGTATGGTTTTTCAACAATTCAATTTATACCCGCATAAAACGGTACTGGAAAATGTTATGGAAGCATTGCTGATCGTGAAAAAGTGGCCGAAAAATGATGCAGTGAGAAAAGGGGAAACACTGTTAAACAGAGTAGGTCTGATAGATAAAAGAGATGTGTATCCTTCCCGATTATCTGGAGGGCAGCAACAAAGGGTTGCAATTGCCAGAGCACTTGCAATGGAACCGGATATCTTATTGTTCGATGAACCAACGTCTGCATTAGATCCAGAGTTGGTGGATGAAGTGCTGGCTGTCATTAAAGAACTCGCTCTTGATGGAATGACCATGGCTATCGTTACGCATGAGATGACATTTGCTCAGGAAGTGGCTGATAGAATCGTCTTCATGTCCGATGGTGCCATCGTTGAAGATAGTCCGCCAGATGAATTCTTTTCACGCCCACAAAGCGAACGAGCCAGAAAATTTTTGAAGAAAATGTAGGTCATACAAGGGAAGCGGGAGGAATTATTATGAAAGTGGTAACAAAATGGGGAGGCCAGCGTGCTTTTACAGCGGTTGGGGATTCAGGCTATGAAGTCAATATGGACGCAACACCTGCATATGGAGGGGAAGGGAAAGGGTGTACGCCGACAGAAATGCTTCTGGCGTCCCTGGCTGGATGCATTGGAATAGATGTCACGATGATTCTGAAGCCTTATTTGTCATCTGTGGACAGACTCGAAATTGAAACAGATGGTACGAGAAAAGAAGAATTGCCTAAAGGGTTCACATCCATCGTCGTGACCTTCATAATCGATGGACAAGTGGACAGTAAACGAATCTGGAGAGCAATCAATCTAGGAAAAGAAAAATACTGTGCAGTTTCGGATTCTCTAAAAGCCGATATCTCGTTCCGGTTGATATTAAATGGAGAAGAGCAAACGAAAATGGGACCGCGTCAGGACGAAGTAGAACAATGATACCTATCAAAAGCACAGTAGTTAAACAACTACTGTGCTCAGTTTGTAGACAAAAGGGGTTCGGAATTAAAAAATTCCGAACCCCTTTTGAAATTCCTTTGAAATTTTGACCAAAGGTTACGAGATTTGGGCTCTTC
>NZ_LNNH01000010.1:0-39729 GCF_001542915.1 Peribacillus simplex
AAGAGCCCAAATCTCGTAACCTTTGGTCAAAATTTCAAAGGAATTTCAAAAGGGGTTCGGAATTTTTTAATTCCGAACCCCTTTTGTCTACAAACTGAGACAGGATCCCACGTAAGGGGATCCTGTCTTTTTTTAATTCCGACTGCTTATTTAGCAGCGTTGTAGCGTTTTGATACTTCATCCCAGTTTACAACATTCCAGAAAGAATTGATGTATTCAGGACGGCGGTTTTGGTAGTTTAGGTAGTAAGCATGTTCCCAAACGTCCAATCCAAGAAGTGGCGTTTTGCCTTCAGATAACGGATTGTCTTGGTTCGGAGTGCTTGTTACTTCCAACTCGCCATTGTTGACTGCAAGCCAAGCCCAGCCAGATCCAAAACGAGTAGTAGCCGCTTTAGCGAATTCTTCTTTGAAGCTGTCGAAGCTGCCGAATTTCGATGTGATGGCATCTGCTAATTCACCAGTTGGCTGACCGCCGCCGTTTGGTGAAAGGATTTCCCAGAATAAAGTGTGGTTAGCGTGTCCGCCGCCGTTGTTGCGAACAGCAGTGCGAACCGCTTCAGGTACTGCATCCAGGTTAGCGACGATTTCTTCAACGCTTTTGCTTAGAAGCTCTTCGTTGCCTTCAAGAGCATTGTTCAAGTTTGTCACATATGTGTTGTGATGTTTTGTGTGGTGAATGTTCATTGTTTCTTTGTCGATGTGTGGTTCCAATGCATCATATGCGTACGGTAATTGTGGAAGTTCAAAAGCCATAATAAAATTCCTCCCTATGTAAGCTGTTTTTTTTTTTGAGGGCTTCAGATAAGATACTGAAGCTCGCTAGCATTAGAGTATCAAATTTTTGTAAACGTTTCAAACCTTATGCCTCGTTTTGCGATTTTATTTCCTATGAGAATACCACGAATAGGAAATATCCAATCATCAGTAGTTGGATGATGCCTTTCGTGATCACACTGCTAATAAAACCAACGACAGAGCCGAGTCCGATTTTAGATGCAGTGACCGGATCTTTTCTATGGACAAGGATCTCTGCCAGAAAGGCACCGATGAAGGGGCCGATCAGGATGCCGAGGAATGGAATCACGAACGGGCCGACAAGAAGTCCGATCGTACTGCCCCAAATACCCGCTTTCGTGCCGCCGTATTTTTTGACACCAACCATGTTTGCGATATAATCCGCCGCGAACAAAAGGATGACGAATAAAATTTGGACGGTCCAGAAAAACCAGCCAAACGGGGCAAAGGAATAAAAAAGACCATAAAGCACGATTCCGCCAAATATGAATAAAACGCTTGGTATGATTGGAAAAATCAGACCGACAAAGCCCATTATGAACATAAGGACAATAATTATCCAAAATAGTGTATCCACAATCAAAACGCCCCTTCTCATTTCATTTAAGTTTGCCTCTATCTCTCCATAATTGCCTCTTTATTGTTAGTTGAAACCAATGACTCTTCATACAGGTTGTTTTATTTTCCCCATATAGTTAAAATTGGTTAGGAATCTTATAAAGTTAGGTGCTGAAAAAATTGAACATATTCAAACAAATTTGGGTAAGCTTATATTCCCCTAAAGATATCGCTTCCTTTCAAAACCAAGGGATCGGCAAAACGATTTTATACGTATTTTTTGTAAGTCTCCTTGCCTTTCTTCCCTCTGCCTTTTATTTCGGTACAATGATCGTTGATGGGATAGATGCCATGCACGAAACAGTCTCGGAGGACTTACCGGAATTCAAGATCCAAAATGGTACATTGACGACAAAAAATGATGAGCCATTTAGCTTGAATAAAGATGGATATCAAATTTTCGTGGATGGAACCGGAACTATGACCCCGGAAGATGTGGCTGAAAAAGCTGACGAGGCTGTGGCCCTTTTAAAATCCGACCTTGTTTTCGTATCCGGGGGCAACGTGCAATCTTCCCCCTATTCTGTACTGGAAGGAGATAATCAGGAAATTTCAGCTTGGCTTGATTCCGTCGAGTCTGTACTGCCGATCATCCTCCCGTTGCTGCTCCTTATATTATACCTGTTCACTGCCAGTGGAATCTTCATAAAAGTGACAATCGTAGCCGCTTTCGGTCTCCTTTTCAAAAATGCCCTTGGCCGTCCGCTTTCATATAGGCATCTTTGGAGAATCGCTGCATACAGCATTACACTTTCGACCATTTTCTTCACCGTCATGGATTCGTTTCACGCCACGGTCCCATTCGCTTCGTTCATCAGCTGGTTCGTCACATTGATGATGCTTTATTTATCCATTAAAGAAACTTCGGCCGATGCCTCCATGGATTGACCAAGAACAGCACAAAGATCAAGTCACTTAGGACTATCCGATCTTTGTGTTTTTTTGCTTTTGAGAGGATCATCAATTCCCTTTTCTTTCATATGACTGCAGTCATCATTTTTTTATATCTCCTTAATTCGACAAAATACTCGGCTAGTTTTACCTATACTGATGTTGATAAATGAATTAGGTTATAAGAGGTGATAAACGTGAAGACAAGTTACCTTGATTTGCAGTGGTTGTCACTCATCATGGAGGCAAAAGAAATAGGTCTGACTCCTAAGGAAATCAGTATCTTTCTTGACTCCTGCTCAAATAAACAGGATGTTGCCCACCCCCCAAAAAATAATTGACGTTGAAAATGCCCATTTTTAGGCATACTATCAGTCCCTTTCAAGTATATTTAAGTAAAGACAAGCTTGGGAGGGTGGAAATTTGAAAAGGCTACTGCTTTTTATTTCATTTTGCTTCACATTATTTATTATTTATTTCGATTTGACTACTGGCACCCTGCCGACTCCACAACCACCAGCTTCCACAGTCCAGCCAGCCGTCCCGGCAAGTCAGCAGCAACCTGCCCCGACTGCAGCTTTCAAAGAAATTACCATGAAACCAGGAGATACTTTACTCTCCATCGTTGAAACGCAAAAAGGCGGGGACAATAAGCCTATGGAAACGATCATTTCCGATTTCCAGAGTTTGAATGAAGGCATGAAGCCTGAAAATATGCAGATTGGCAAAACCTATAAGATTCCTGTTTATAAATAGCCTGAACATGGGGGACCTGCACGTTTTCAAAAGCTCTGGATGACATCGGGATTAAGCATGGAGTATCAAATACTTCTTATTAAAAAAGATATTGCATCCTATTTCCTTGTCATACGGTAAGTACATTGATACAATATTTCAGAGAAACAAATTAAAAATCAAAACTGATTTTTTCCTAAAGGAGAGAATTCCACTTGAGTGAAATCATACATCGCACCAAGACGCGGCCAATTAAAGTCGGAAACTTAACGATTGGCGGCAATAATGAAGTTATCGTACAAAGCATGACAACTACTAAAACACATGATGTTGAAGCAACTGTAGCAGAAATCCTTCGTCTTGAAGAGGCGGGATGTCAAATCGTCCGCGTCGCCTGTCCTGACGAAAGGGCTGCCGATGCAATCCCTGAAATAAAAAAACGGATAAACATTCCGCTTGTAGTCGATATACATTTCGATTATAAGCTGGCACTGAAGGCCATTGAAGGCGGAGCCGATAAAATCAGGATCAATCCTGGTAACATCGGACGCCGCGAAAAGGTCGAAGCAGTCGTTAAAGCGGCCAAAGCGAAAGGCATTCCAATCCGGATCGGGGTCAATGCCGGTTCCCTTGAGAAGAAGATCCTCGATAAATATGGCTACCCAACGGCAGATGGAATGATCGAAAGTGCCCTGCACCATATCAAGATCCTGGAAGATCTCGATTTTCATGACATCATCGTGTCCATGAAGGCCTCTGATGTGAATTTAGCCATCGAGGCATATGTAAAAGCTTCAAAAGCATTCGATTACCCGCTACACTTGGGAATCACCGAATCGGGTACCTTGTTCTCCGGAACGGTAAAAAGCGCCGCCGGTCTAGGTGCGATCCTAAGCCAGGGCATCGGAAGCACGGTGCGTGTTTCCCTTAGCGCGGATCCAGTCGAAGAAGTGAAGGTAGCTAGGGAGCTCCTGAAAGTATTCGGACTTGCTTCCAACATGGCCACTTTGATCTCCTGTCCGACTTGCGGTCGCATCGAGATCGATTTAATCTCCATCGCGAATGAGGTTGAAGAGTACATCCAGACGATTAAAGCTCCGATTAAGGTATCTGTGCTTGGTTGTGCGGTAAACGGTCCTGGTGAGGCCCGTGAAGCTGATATCGGCATAGCCGGTGCCCGCGGTGAAGGATTGTTGTTCAGAAAAGGGCAAATCGTACGGAAAGTGCCTGAAGAAACGATGGTCGAGGAACTGAAAAAGGAAATTGACAAAATTGCTGAAGAGTATTATGAAAAACAAAGAGCGGAAGCTGCCGCTGCAGCTTTATTGAATAAATAAAGCAAAACCCCGATAATCATCATCGGGGTTTTTTGCTTTCTCTTTAAAAGAACGGCAAAATGAATATGCCGACGATGATGGAGAGGGCACCAATGCCGATCGCCCATGTACCCAAGTTCGATCCACGGCTTCGGGCCACTATCCCGACAATGATCCCTGCAATCCCCAGAAGGAAAGGCATCATGAATAACGATAAAATGGAAATGATCAAGGCTACGACACCAATGACTTTTCCTCTTGATGCGACGTCCCCGGAATCATCAGCCCCTACTACAGACTCATCCTTATATGACCTGCTTCTCCGAGGCATGGTTGAAATCTCGGCTGACGCTTCTTCGTGATAACGGTTATCCAAATTGGTCACGGACCCTCGATTTTCATAACGGCGATCATCGGCAGGTTCGTCTTCATTATAATACCGCTCATGATGCGGATCATCGACAATCGTCGGTTCCCTGTCTTCTTTGCTCAATCGTATATCATCGTCAACACTGGAGTATGGATCTTTTTCCATTCGTGCATCCCTCACTTTCGTTTGTAGGAGCAGTTATAGTATATGTAAAAGCCAGGCGATCCAACGTGATAATGGTTTCTTGTCTTGGAAATAAATTAGCGATTTTACCAAAGCCATGATTGTATATGTTACACTATTACAAGTACTTTTAGATGAGGAGAGATTCATCATGAAAAAACGATTTGGCATCGACATAGACGGGACTGTCACAAGACCTGATTCGATGGTCCCCTTTTTAAATAAAGCTTTTCAGCTGAACTTAGCTTATGAAGACATTACGGAGTATGATCTACTCCCATTCGTCAACGTTCCAAAGGAGGATTTCACCAAATGGTTCTTCGAGACGGAGCCGCTCATCTATGCCGAGTCTTTATTGGCTGAAGGGGCGAAGGATGTTTTGGAAAAATGGGCAAAACAGGCCGACCTTTATTTCATCAGTGCCAGGAGCAACCGTTTATTAGATGTGACGAAGGATTGGTTCACTACGAATGAAGTCCTTTATAACCATATTGAGCTTGTAGGCTCACACGACAAAGTGGCGGCAGCCAAGAAATTCGCAGTCGATCTCTTTTTAGAGGACAAGCATGATAATGCGGTGGCCATTTCGGAAGAATGCAAAATACCGGTGATTTTATTCAATACTCCCTACAACCAAGACCCTGTGCCGGAACGTGTCATTCGGGTCAACAATTGGCAGGAGGCCTCTTTCTGGGTGACCAACTGGTTGGCAGAAAAGCCTGTTACCATCAAATAAACAAAAAAACCATTGACTAAAAAGTCAATGGTTTTTTAGGCCTCTACAGATACACTGCATGCGGGACAGCGGCCGTATATTTCAAATTTATGACCCGAGACGTCGTAGTCCTTCAAGCTATCCTCCAGCTCCTGCATCGGGCACACTTCGATTTCTTTCGTTTTACCGCAATTCAAGCAAATGAAGTGATGGTGGTGGGAAGAATGGCCGCATGTAAAACGGAAATGCTTTTCCCCTTCCAACTCGGTCGTTTCAAATATCCCCAATTCAACGAACAAAGAAAGGTTCCGGTAAATCGTATCAAAGCTCAATCCAGGATAATCCTGTTTCATATTCTCCAGCACATCTTTTGCTGTTAAATACTTATCGCTGGAAGAGAAAAGCTGAAGCATCTCTTCCCTCTTCCCAGTATGTTTAAAGCCTTTATCTTTTAGTAATTGCATGGCCGTAGAAACGTTCATAAAACATCACCCCATCTATCGATTTTTCCACTTATCAAACAAAATTGACAAGATGAGAATTAGCACAGCGATTATGACAATCGTGCCGCCAGGAGCGAGATCAAGATTGTATGATAAAAACAAACCGCCAACAACTGAAACCTCACCGAATAAAATTGAGAACCCGATCATTTGCTTAAACCCCTTGGCAAAGCGGAGACTAGCCGCCACAGGAAGCGTCATGAGCGAAGAAACCAGCAATATGCCAATGATTTTCATGGAAGCGGCGATGACCAGGGCTACCATCACGATAAAAATAAAATGGATGGCCTTATAAGGGATTCCTGAAGCCTTGGCATGCTCTTCATCAAATGATAACAGAAATAATTCTTTATACAATAGTGTGAGGGTCAAGACAACGACGATCCCCACTGCCAAGATGACATACAAGTCCGTCCGGCTGACTGCACTGACACTGCCGAATAAATATCCATATAAATCCGTATTGAAGCCGTCTGCAATCGATATGAAAATGACGCTTAGACCCATGCCGCCAGACATAATGATCGGGATTGCAAGCTCTTGGTAATGCTTATAAACCCCTCTTAATTTTTCAATGAATAATGAACCGCCAACCGAAAAGGCCATCCCCATATAGAGTGGATTCAATCCAGCCAGTGAAAGAAAACTCTTCTGCAGCAATAAACTGAACGCTATGCCAGCAAGCGCTACATGACTGAGCGCATCAGAAATCATCGACATCCGCCTCACCACAACAAAAACGCCCACTAATGGCGCAATCGCTCCGATTATGATTCCCGTCAAGAATGCGTTCTGCAAAAATTCAAATTGCAATATCCCCGATATCATTGGGCTATCCTCCAAAACTTTTTAATGATCATGATTTAACAATTGGACGCCATGCCCATAAATGGATGAAAGCTCGCTTTCATCCAGCTCATTATATTCACCGGCATCTCCGTGAAAATGAAGCTTTTTATTCAAGCAGGCAACATGTGTGACTTTATCGGTCACGGTGCCGACATCATGGGTTACCAAAATCAAGGTTATCCCCAACTTTTTGTTCAGCATCTCCAGCATTTCATAAAATTGATGGACATTCTTTGAATCGACTCCGACCGTAGGCTCATCCAAGATCATCAATTCCGGCTCACTGACCAGTGAACGCGCAATGAATACCCTCTGTTGCTGCCCTCCGGACAATTCTCCGATATTGCGGTTCTGATATCCGAGCATGTCGACGGATTCCAGAGCCTTCTTCACCCTTCTTTTATCCTCTTTGCTTGCAAACTTGAATAATCCGATTTTCTTGGTCAAGCCGCTTTGCACCACTTCAAATACGGTCGCAGGGAATCCAGAGTTGAAGGAGTTCGCCTTTTGGGAAACGAACCCAACCTTTTGCCAAGCTTTAAAGCGTCGTATGTCTTCCCCGAATATTTCAATTTTACCTTTTTGGAGTTTGAACAGTCCGAGCAGCAGCTTCAATAATGTCGACTTTCCGGAGCCATTCGGCCCGACGATTGCCAGGAATGCCCCCTTGGGAATTTCAAGCGAAACATGTTCAAGCACCAGATCTTTTGTATATTTGTAAGATACTTCTTCTATTTTAACTATTGGGTTTACTACATTATCCAAAGAGATCACCTATTTTTTAAGAATCATTACGATTAACAATCGTTAGTATAAAACAAAGAAGGGCAGATGTAAAGAAACAGGGCCTCAGGATATATGCCTCTCCACCGTGAATCACCAAAAATGATCAGCCCCGGCAAATTCCCGTGAATCAAACGAAGTTTCATGTTCACATACGCCGTCCTCCCTCATATGTTTTAAAAAAGGAGGAGATCGTTTGAAATTATTCGAAATGATGGTCAATCATAAAATCAATAATATTCGCCCCGATGAACTGCTTTCCCTTGCCAAGCAGCATAAGGTTGCACTTACACAAAAACAAGCACAGGATATCACTGCACTTCTAGCAGGTAAAAATATCAATATTTTTGATATACGCCAAAGGCAAAACGTATTGGGACAAATCAACAAAGTAGCCGGGGCAAGCACAGCCAGGGAAATAGAATCCCTCTTCAACACGCTCACCTCCAACTTTTAACAAGCATTTCCATAATGAAAGGACGATTCATCTCCAATGATGAACCGTCCCTTTACTAGTTATAATATTATTGGCCTTTAATCTTTTCCAGTAAGTCTTCGTCAAATTGACTGCCCTTAAACATATCGATCTCAAATTTATAAGGAGCCTTTTTGTCTTTTTTATCTTCCCCTACATAAGGGGTTTCCAGTATTTTCGGAACGGCACTTAACTGTGGATGATGGACAATATCATTCAACGCTTTGAACCCGATATGGCCGAATCCAATGTTTTCATGGCGATCCTTGCGCATGCCGCGTTCATTTTTGCTGTCATTGATGTGCAGCACCTTGATGCGGTCGATTCCGACCAATTTATCGAATTCATTCAGGACACCATCGAAATCTTCAATGATATTATACCCGGCATCATGAGTATGGCAAGTATCGAAACAAACCGATAATTTTTCATTATGGGTAACACCATCGATGATCATCGCCAGCTCCTCGAAAGACCTGCCGCATTCCGTACCTTTGCCAGCCATCGTTTCCAGGGCGATCTGAACTTTGTCATCCGCTGACAGCACTTCATTCAAACCTTCGATGATCCTTTTGATTCCCAGTTCACTGCCTGCCCCAACGTGCGCACCCGGATGAAGGACGATTTGCCTTGCACCAATCGCTTCTGTCCGATCGATTTCGCTTCGCAGGAAGCTGACACCCAGTTCGTATGTGGCTGGATTGGTCGTATTTCCGATGTTAATGATATAGGGAGCATGGACGACGATGTCGGTTATGCCATTTTCCTCCATATGCAATCTTCCAGCTTCGATATTTAAATCCTCGATTTTTTTACGTCTTGTATTTTGCGGGGCTCCGGTATAGATCATGAATGTGTTGGAGCCATATGAAACCGCTTCTTGACTTGCAGCAAGCAGCATGTTTTTCCCGCTCATTGAAACATGTGATCCAATCTTCAGCATCTGATTACTCCCCTATTTCTTTCTCTGTATACGACGTTCGCGTTTTTTGAAGTTTTCCACATCACGTTGAATTTTCTTCTTGTAACCTGGCTTGACTTTCGTAGGCTTCTTCACATGCCTGCTCGCTTTAACATCGATATCAGATTTCTGTTTCTTACGGTTTTTCCTTTTATTACGTTCTTCTATATCAACCCACTCACCGTTCTGGATATCGGCATCACGAAATTCAATGCCCATTTTTTCCAAACGATTCAATGAGTCTTCATCCGATGTATCATAAATGGTAGTGGCAATGCCTGAATATCCAGCACGAGCCGTCCTTCCCGTCCTATGGATATAAAAATCAAGATCTGAAGGCAATTCATAGTTAATGATATGACTGACGCCTTCAATATCAATTCCACGGGAAGCCAAATCTGTCGCAACGATGAACTGGTACTCCAGATCATTGATTTGCTTCATCATTTTTTTACGCTCACGAGGGGTTAAATCCCCATGAATACGCCCGACATTCAGCCCTTTTTCAATCAAGGAATTAGCCACATGATCCGCCATTTTCTTGGTGTTCGTGAATACGATCGCCAAATATGGATTATAACGGACGATGATATCATGAAGAAGCTGCTCTCTGTTACGGTGGCGCAGCGGTACCAAAACATGCTCAATCTTCGCGGCAGTCGCCTGCTTCGGATTGACTTGAACATACTTCGGATTTTCCATATATTTATTCAAAAACGGCTTTAATTTTTCAGGAATGGTAGCCGAGAAGACAAGCATCTGAATTTTTTCAGCCATACGCGATGCGAATAAATCGACATCTTCAATGAATCCCATGTCCAGCATTAGGTCCGCTTCATCGACTACAAGCATTTTAGCCGTGTAAACCTGAAGCGCCTGGGCCTCAACAAGATCCTTGATCCGGCCTGGCGTTCCGATCACTAGCTGTGGCTGTGTCTTCAACTTATCAATCATCCGCTGTTTATCCGTGCCACCGATAAAACAACGAACGGAAATCTGCTCATCCTCAGGGAAATGGTCAGCAATTTTCAAAGCTTCTTTGTAGATTTGGTTCGCTAACTCACGGGTTGGTGCGGAAATAATCGCTTGAACTTCATTCTTGCCTGCATCAAGCCTATTCATAATCGGCAGCAAATAGGAATGTGTCTTTCCTGTACCTGTCTGAGACTGCCCAATTAAGCTAGTTCCCTTTAAAAGCGACGGAAGCACACGTTCCTGAATCTCCGTCGGCTTATCGAACCCTAAAGTACGAACCGCATCTAGAATGTAGCTTTTCAAATTAAATCGTTCAAATTGGTTTTGTTTCATCAAAAAACTCCTTTATCCTTGTCAGTCATTAGACATGTCCTGTTATTATAATAAATTTCACACAAAAAGCGCAAGCACCTTGGTCAGCTCGCGTATGAAAATAGGGATGGACCCAGAAGGCGCTTTTTGCCTTATGAGGGCGATCATCTTTTTCTCAGCGAGCTTAAGTGCTGGAGCTGGATTCCACAAAAAGCGCAAGCACCTTGGGTGTAGTACACAAAAAGCGCAAGCGCTGGGGCTAGTTCTCTTAAAATGGACTCTTGCAAACGAAAAGCCCCTGTCCTGGTCATAGCGTATCCCCCGCAGACATGGAGCTAAAAGACTACCGTTACCATCTTACCTTCTTTCCGGCCACTTCACAACAGCCCAGTCACTCTTTCCTCAAACCTTTTTTGCCGAGTTGCATATTTTATAGAGAAGAAAACATCAGCAAAGAAAATCAGAGGAGGTGAAACTTATGTTCCCAGATAGAAATCGTCAACCCGGACCCGGTTTCGGGCCACCCCGCGGGCGGAGGATGCAGCAGCCGCCTGTCCCATTCAGGCAGCCGACTCCTATGCCTCAGGCTTTTCAGCCGATGCGGCGGCCAATTGCACCGAATGGACCTCAGGCCCAGCAAGGCCCACAAGGGTTCCGGGCACCATTCGGCCAACAGCAGCGCCAGGATATGCCGCAGGCAAAGAAGGAAGGCCTGCTGTCGAAAATACTTGGCAAGTCCAAACAAAAGGGTGCTCCTCCAAACTTATTCGCACCTGCCGCTTCCAGTAACCAAAGTTCATCCAGAAGCAGCGGAGGAGGAATTCTAGAAACATTAAAAAACCCGGATTCCTTGAACAATATGCTGGCCAATACGCAAAAGGTGCTCCAGGCTGCCGAACAGTTCACCCCCATGGTGCAGCAATACGGACCCGTGATTAAAAACCTTCCGTCCATGTGGAAAGTATTCCGGAGCATATCATCAGCTGGCGATACCGAGAATCAGGAAACATCCGTGGCTGGCGAGCCTGAGTCCGTGACACAAACAAACGTGGAGGAAACCCCGGAGCCGAGTAAAAAGGAGAAACCGCTGGGGGCTGGACCAACCGCACGGGTTCGTCCTGACGGCCAAAGGGAAAGAACGTCCGGACCCAAGTTATATATATGAATTCCCATAAAATTTTACCAATACCTGATTTTATGCAAATAGGATGTTTTGTAATATCATCTATGGTCTTATATAATAGAAAGGTATAAAAAGTGAGAGTTTCTTGCCTTTGAAGGAGGACACATAGATGAAAGTGATTAAAATTTCCCCGCGCGGCTATTGTTATGGTGTTGTCGATGCCATGGTCATTGCCCGTAATGCGGCTTTAGATAAAACATTGCCACGTCCGATCTACATTTTGGGCATGATTGTGCATAACAAACATGTTACGGATGCATTTGAAGAAGAAGGCATCATCACATTGGACGGTAGCAACCGCAACGATATCATCGAACAAGTGGACAGCGGAACCGTCATCTTTACTGCACACGGCGTTTCCCCTGAGATCAGGAAGATCGCTAAAGAAAAAGGGCTGGTGACGCTTGATGCAACATGTCCGGATGTTACCGCAACTCATGACTTGATCCGCGAGAAAGAAGCGGAAGGCTATCAAATCATCTATATCGGCAAGAAGGGCCATCCTGAGCCTGAGGGTGCAGTCGGAGTTGCTCCCGATGTCGTTCACCTGGTTCAAAAAGATGAAGATGTTGAAGCTTTGACACTGAATAGTGATAAGATCATCGTGACCAATCAAACAACGATGAGCCAATGGGATGTATTGGATATCATGGATAAAGTGAAGGAAAAATTCCCGCATGCCGAGGTTCATAAGGAAATTTGTTTAGCGACACAGGTACGTCAAGAAGCCGTTGCCCAGCAAGCTGGCAAAGCTGATGTTTTAATCGTCGTCGGTGATCCCAAGAGCAATAACTCGAACCGACTTGCACAGGTATCCGAGGAAATTGCCAGTACGACCGCCTATAGAATCGCCGATATTTCAGAACTGAAGCTTGAATGGCTGAAAGATGCCCAAACGGTCGCTGTCACTTCCGGGGCCTCCACACCGACCCCGATCACAAAAGAAGTCATCTCATTTTTGGAGCAATATGAACCGAATGATGAATCGACTTGGAATACCGAAAAGAAAACGCCGTTGCATAAAATCCTACCTAAGATTAAAGTGAAGAAATAAACAAAAAAGGCAGCCACAATGGCTGCCCTTTTTTTGTTTCATTTGTTTCAGATGAAACGGAATGGATCTGTATTCACCTGCGATGGAATGAATTCGACATCGAAGTTCCGATCGCGGCACATTTCCCCAAGTATCCGTGCCACGCCTTTTTTCATCACTTTTTCGACATTATGGCCTGGATCGACAATATTCAATCCGAGCATCATCGCGTCATGCGCCGTGTGGTAATACATATCGCCTGTAACATACACATCCGCGCCCTTGAATTTGGCAGCCGTAATATATTTATTGCCGTCTCCGCCAAGCACAGCCACCTTTTTTATCGGACTTTGCCAATCACCGACGACCCGAACCCTATCAACATCAAGTGTCACTTTCACATGGTCGGCAAACTGTTCTAGTGTCATTTCTTCAGCGAGAACACCGATCTTCCCTAATCCAAGCGACTCACCCTGATTCTCAAGTTGGTATATATCGTAAGCGACCTCCTCATATGGATGGGCCTTCAACATGGCTGCCAGCACTTTCTTTTCGATATTCTCCGGGAATACTGTTTCAATCCGGATTTCAGCGACGGCTTCGAGCCTTCCTTGAGACCCAATTACCGGTTCACTGCCTTCACCTGGCAGGAAGCGTCCTGTCCCTTCCAAGGAAAACGAACAATGGCTGTAATTTCCGATCGCTCCTGCACCTGCCTTGCCTAGCGCGTCCCTCAGTTTTTCTTCAGCGGCCATTGGAACATAAACGGCAAGCTTCTTCAGTCGCGTCTCATGAGTGGGCACCAGCACTTGTGTCTCCCGTAATTGAAGCGCCTCGGCAAGTAAATCATTCACGCCGCCCTTGGCAACATCCAAATTGGTATGGGCCGCATAAACGGCGATATCATGTTTAATCAGTTTTTCGATGATACGCCCTCCGGCAGCCATCGTATCGATTCGTTTTAATGGTCTATAAATAAGCGGATGGTGGGCAATGATTAGTTCGACCCCTTGTTCGATCGCTTCATCCACGACCTCTTCGAGCACATCAAGGGCAATCATGACCTTCGTAACGGTCTTGTTGAGCTGGCCGACATGAAGCCCGATCGGGTCTCCGTCCATTGCATATTGCTTTGGGGAGAATTGTTCAAACAACTCAATGATTTGGTTACCATTTACCGTCTTCACCGTTCAAGCACCTCCTCAATTATCGATATTTGCGATTTTAGTTCATGGCGCTTCGTTTCCAGTCCGCTGCGTCCGCTTTCATCCAGCTGTTCGATGATTCTTTCCAGATGCTTTTTTTCAAACTGCCATTTCTTGATGAAGGTGGGACTGAATTCTTCTGTTAAATAGGGACCGAACATGAGACCATTTTGCTTGTTTACACGATATGGCCGAAGCGGGTCCCCTTTTTCGGCAATCAAGATTTCATAAATTTTCCCATCTTCTTCTAGGATTTCTTCGCCACTTAGCTCCCAGCCGTTATCGATCAGCCAGCTGCGCACATTCGCTGCACCGACATTCGGCTGAAGGATCAGCCTTTTTGCAATGCCTAGTTTTTCTTTCCCGCTTTCCAATATGCTGGATATTAAAGTCCCTCCCATGCCGCAAATCGTAATGCAAGTCGCTTCATCGGGATTCAATACTTCCAGTCCGTCTCCTTTACGCACCTCTATCTTGTCCTCAAGCCCCGTCATTGCCACTTGCTTGCGGGCTGACTGATAGGGTCCTTCCACAACCTCGCCGGCAATGGCACGGTCGCACAGCCCGTTACCCACTGCATAGCAAGGCAAGTAAGCGTGGTCGGAGCCTATATCGGCCAGGATGCTTCCTTTAGGGATATGTATGGCAACTCGTTCCAGTCTCATCGATAGTCTTTCATGATTCATATTCATCAACTCTCTTAATTCTAGTAATGTCTTACAGATAATTAGTTTCCCATTCGATTATAACAAGTTCCATGAAAAAATTACAGAAAGAGAAAAGAAGCTTCCCATCACTGGATAGAAGGATACCTTCTTGTACGTGGCTCCCTTTTCATAAATACAAAAAAACCGACCCAAAGCCTCGCCTTCCAACGATTTTTTCGAGTCAGTTTCCGTGCATTATTTCAATCCATGAATATATTTGGCCATGGCGTCAATGTTCTGTTCTTCTACCAAGCCTGCTGGCATGGCGCCACGCCCATTGGTGATGACTTCTTTCACCTGGTCTACCGAAAGACGATCACCCACGCCTTTAAGAGCTGGTCCGACACCGCCCTGATAGGCATTACCGTGACAGGAGATACAGTTTTTCTTATAGATGTCCTCGGGTGAAGCAGAGGCACTGTCAGATTCTTCAGTCTTTGCGCCGCCCTCTTTTTCCTTGGCAAGATCTTTGGCATCACCCAAACCTTTAAACGAAAGTAAAAACATAAGTCCAATACCAAAAACCATGATAATAATAAAAGGCATTACTGGATTGCGATTCATTGTCTTTCCTCCCCTATGTAGAACCTAAACTTACCATATTTAATATTATATACAAACAACTATATATTATTTTACTTGAAAAGGGTTTCAAGTAAAACCCCAAAAATAGAAGATATTATATAATTTCTTAAAATTGTCAAAAATTTATGTATATTTCCAAACATTTCTCTTTAACTTACATATATTTCATAATACCCTGAATTCACCATATAAAACCGCCAAAACCCGTTTGGATTACAACAGCAAAAAATAAATAGTGACGGCAGCGCCCAAGCCTCCTGCGATCGAGAAATGAAGCAATTTCAATTTAACACCGAGTGCAATCCAGAATCCGCAATTCAAAAACAAGAACGAGCATAGAATCCCCACTTTTCCAGGTGCCATGAAATCAGCCAGGCCGACCGACAATAAAAGCAAGGATAGAGCCATACCCATCAAGGCCATCTGAAATACGAGCTTCCTGCCAATGAAGCGGCGGACCATCAGCCCAAAGACAATGATTGAAATAGTTGTCAGAAGCATTTGCATTCTTATGGGTATTTCAGTAAAATAATTCAAAAATACAATAAATGCAAAAAGCGCTCCCATCCACAGCATGGAAGAGAGATCTTTTTTTCCCTTCCGGTTTTCATACGAATTGGCTGGGGGCCTTTCGCCTTCAGAATATAATGTAAGCAGGTAATTACAATATTGCTCCGGAAGCATGCGACTTTCCTTCCAGGCATTTATTTCTTGAATGATGATTTTCTTTCTCATCTCATCCATGAATTTCACATCCTCATGACCATCAGTTCTTATTAAACGGCCTTTAGCCGCGGCTGGCAATCCGTGTGCATTTACATTCATCGCGAATTGGCAAAAAAAAAGCCGCTCCCGAACGCTGGGCATTCAAAGAGGGCTCTGTGAAGGGCATACCTATATTATTCCAAGAAATCTTTCAGACGTTTGCTGCGGCTTGGGTGCCTTAGCTTACGTAACGCTTTCGCTTCGATTTGGCGGATACGCTCGCGGGTAACTCCAAACACCTTACCTACCTCTTCAAGCGTCCGTGTACGGCCATCATCAAGTCCAAAGCGCAGTCTCAAGACGTTTTCTTCACGATCGGTCAGTGTGTCCAATACGTCCTCAAGCTGTTCTTTCAATAATTCATATGCTGCATGCTCCGATGGCGAAGTCGCATCCTGATCCTCAATGAAGTCACCTAAATGCGAATCATCTTCTTCACCTATCGGCGTTTCCAAGGAAACCGGCTCCTGAGCTATTTTCAGGATTTCGCGAACCTTTTCAGGCGTCAAGTCCATATCCTCCGCAATTTCCTCCGGTGAAGGCTCACGCCCTAGATCCTGAAGGAGCTGCCTTTGAACACGAATCAATTTATTGATGGTTTCGACCATATGCACCGGTATCCGGATCGTTCTTGCTTGGTCGGCAATGGCGCGGGTAATGGCTTGGCGGATCCACCATGTTGCATACGTACTGAACTTGAATCCCTTGCGGTAATCGAATTTCTCCACCGCTTTGATCAGACCCATATTCCCTTCCTGAATCAAATCAAGGAAAAGCATGCCGCGTCCTACATAGCGTTTGGCAATGGAGACAACCAGACGTAGGTTAGCTTCAGCCAAACGGCGTTTCGCTTCTTCATCCCCATCTTCGATTCGCGTAGCCAAGGAGATTTCCTCCTCCGCGGATAATAGGTCGACCCGGCCAATTTCCTTCAAGTACATCCGGACTGGGTCATTAATCTTAACGCCGGGAGGAACACTTAAATCATTCAGATCGAACTCTTCTTCTTTTGCGAGTTTCTTTTCATCTGGATCATCTTCATCATCGTCTTCCTCGCCATCAGTGAGGATTTCGACGCCATTTTCAGTCAACACCTCATAGAACTCATCCATTTGATCGGAATCCAATTCAAAACCGCCAATCATTTCAGCGATTTTTTCTAAAGTCAAAGAGCCTCGTTTTTTTCCTAGCTCTAATAATTTTTCTTTCACCTGCTCAAGGCTAAACTCATTATCAACTTGTTTGGAACGTGCTGGTTTTTCAGCCATTAGTTCCCCTCCTTCCAGGACTTACACCTAAACAACTACAACATTTTACGCAATTTAATGATTTCCATGGCTATTTGTGCAGCGGTGACATAATCGCTTCGTCTGACTGCATCTTTTTCTTCAACTTGTTTTTCTTTTATCTTTAACAACTTTTCATATTTCAACACTTGATTTATACAATCGGTCAGCTCTTTATCGGTAACTTCCTCATTCACTGACATCATTTCTATTTCCGAAACGATCCTTCTCAAGTTTGGATCCGGTAAATACGTTAGGAAAAAGCTTGTATCCGGTTCGTGTCCATCTTCATAGAACGCATATAAATAGGTGATGATTGCCTGATGTTCATCTACATGAAAGGATGTTTGGCCAAGCAACTGCTGAATTTTGAAACTCATATCCCTGCTTTTAAGCATATGGGCAATCAACTTCGTTTCAGCATTATGATGTGCAGGCTTTAACTTATGCTCATATTGCAGGGCCATTTTCTTTTGGGCTGCTGGCTGCGGCAAAGTCCCCTTCTTCCGTTCGGTAAAGAACACTTGTCGCTGCTGCTGCTCCAGCGCATCCAATGACAGGGAAAATTCAGAGGATATTTGCCGGAGATAATGATCCCTCTCCACTGCATTGGGCAATCGTGAAATTTCCTTAAGGACTTCTTCGATATATTGAATTCGATCTCCTTCATTATTTACATTTTTCCCTCGACGCAAATAATGCATTTTGAATGCCATGTAGGTTAAACTGGCCCCTATTACTTCAGAAACAAAGCTTTTTTCACCGAATTCCTTTATGTAGTCATCGGGGTCCAAGTTATCAGGCATGAGAGCGACCTTCACTGAAAAGTCTTGGTCCTGTAACATATTCACTGCACGATTGGCAGCATTCAAACCCGCAGAGTCCGAATCGTAGCAGATAAGTATCTGATCGGTATTCCTTTTAAGCAGTTGGATATGCTGCTCCGTCAGGGCAGTACCCATTGTTGCGACCGAATTCTCCACCCCTGCACGCACAGCTGAAATGCAATCGGCGAAGCCCTCAAAGATAACAACTTGTTCTTTCTTTCGTATATGTGGTCTTGCTTGATGAAAATTATATAAAGTTTTACTTTTATTAAAGATTGGCGTTTCGGGACTATTCAAATATTTGGGCTCATCGTCCCCCATCGCTCTCCCTGAAAACGCAATCGTATTTCCTTGATGATCCATAATTGGAAACATGACTCTATTTCTGAAACGGTCAAAATATGACTCGTCTTTTTCCCTGAAAATAATAAGCCCTGCCTGCTCCATATATTCCGCCGGAAATCCACGTTTCAAAAGAAACTTGGACACGAAATCCCATGAATCCAGCGAGTAGCCGATTTGGAACTTTTCTATCGTCTCTTCGGTAAAACCCCGCTTAAGCAAGTATTCGAGGGCTTCCTGCCCCTCATTCGTGTTAACGAGGAGATGATGATAGAACTTCCGCAGCAGGTCATGGGCTTCAACCATTTGCTGCGAGCCGGCAGGCATGTTGGAACGTTTGGAATCCTTATTAACTTCAACATCCAAAGGAACATTTCCTTTTTCGGCTAAAGCTTTTGCCGATTCCACAAAATTATAGCCTTCTATGTCCATCAAGAAGGTGAAAATGTTTCCGCCCGCCCCGCATCCGAAACAGTGAAAGATTTGTTTATCCGGTGAAACGGAAAACGAGGGCGAGTTTTCACCATGGAAAGGACAAAGGCCAAAGTAATTGCGCCCTTGCTTCTTCAGCTGGACATACTCCCCAATTAGATCAACAATGTCCACAGCTTCGCGAATTTGGTTAATTTTCTCATCTTCTATACGGCCATTTATCATTTTTCCACCTTGCCATATCGGTGATAGTTTCTAATTCGATACGGATTCCTAATTCCCTGCAAAGTTCGACAAAGTTTTCAAAAGTTTATTTGTAAAGCTAAGGCGATCTTCCTTCGTGAATGGTTTCGGCCCTTTCGTATGCTTACCTTGCCTGCGCAGCTTAGCCGACTGATACCGCATATCCAGGAGCATGAAAATATTCTCGTCCGTGTATTCCTTTCCCCTTGGAGAAAGAACGTAAACACCTTTAGGAAGCAGGGTCCCAGCCAATCCGATATCTGCAGTAACGACAATATCACCCTTTTTTACTGAGTTTACTATATAAAGATCCGCGGCTTCCTTGTCTGCATCGACATATACCCATTTCCCTTCAGGGTCATTCATCATATTCTTATATGATGCAACAAAACAGACATCAATATCGTGCAAACGGGCACAATGGAGGATCTCGTCTTTCACCGGGCATGCATCGGCATCGACATGTATCGTAGGTTTATCATTCATACCTTTTAATTCTACATCTTTCTGCATAATCCTTTTTCTCCCCTAAACTTTATGAAGATATAGTGAATGTTTCGGCATTAGTTCAGAGTACCTTCTCTAAAACAGCCAACGTTATTCTTCAAGGAATACCTGCTAATTTAAGTGGATGTGCCGCACATTGCGCTAAAAGCAGAGCGGGCCCATTTAAAATTATACGGAACATGTCGAATTATTTTTATGATAAAAACCTTGACATCTCACTAACCTTTAGTTTATTCCTTATTAATTAAGTCTAAACCTTAAGATTACTTTTTTCTCACAATTTTTTATTATAGTCTATTTGTTTGGAAGATGCCAACATTTAAATTACGTTTATATTTTCATGCAATCGAAGAAGTGAAATATGTAATTTTATTCTAATTTTGTTCGCAATCCCCTAAAGGAGGCTTAGCATTAAAATGTGAGCTGACACTACAAGTGTCCAGCTCACATTTTGGTTTTTCCCGATTTATGAAAGTGTAACGATCAGCGATTTTTGTTTTGCAGGATATTGATGATCAAATTGGCTGTTTCTTCCACTGCCTTATTGGTTACATCAATGATCGGACAGTTCAGCCTTGAGATGATCTTATCAAAGTATGTCAACTCTTCTTTTATGCGCTCCACATTTGCGTAAATGGCATGATCATTCAGCCCGAGTGACTTCAACCGTTCTTTGCGGATATGGTTCAGCTTTTCTGGACTGATCTTTAGACCAATGCATTTTTCCGGGGGGACCAGGAACAATTCTTCTGGCGGCTCCACCTCAGGAACTAATGGCACATTCGCCACTTTATAGCGTTTGTGGGCTAAATATTGTGAGAGCGGCGTTTTTGATGTGCGAGAGACGCCGACAAGAACGATATCTGCGCGTAAAATGCCTCGAGGATCACGGCCATCATCATACTTCACGGCAAATTCAATCGCTTCAACACGCTTGAAATAATCATCATCCAGCTTCCTTACAAGACCAGGTTCATTGAGCGGTCCTTTTGGCGCCCTTTCCTGGAGGATGTCCATGAGCGGTCCTAAAATGTCATAAGCAGACAGGTTTTCACGTTCGACCTGTGCCTTCATATACGCCCTGATAGCTGGCTTCACAAGGGTATAAGCAATGATCGCCCCATCTAGCTTAGCCAGTGAAATCACTTCATCCACGTTCTGTTCGTCTTCAATATACGGAATTCGCTTTATGGAAAAAGCCGACCCAGCAAACTGGCTGGCTGCTGCTTTGGTAACCAGTTCAGCCGTCTCCCCTACTGAATCCGATACAACATATATAATAGAACCCTTCATATTCTCCGTCATCCCTTTTGCAAGCCCCCTAATACCCTTCATCAGCCAAAGCTACGAATGCTTTGGTTATATTGGTTTTTGTAATTCTTCCAATTACTTCATAGCCTTTATCTGTGTCCTTGACGACCGGTAATGAATCGATTTGTTTATCTATCAATTTTTTGGCAACATCTATCAGAAGGTCTTCTTTTGAGCACATCGTAATATTGGGCATCCTGGTCATGATGATATTGACTGGAATGGAGTTAAGCTCCTGTTTGCCAATACTGGCACGCAACAAGTCCTTTCTGGATAAGACGCCGACAAGCAATGCATGTTTATCGACGACAAACATGGTCCCGACATCTTCTAAAAACATCATGACGATTGCATCATAAACGGAGATGCCCTCATCCACAACGACGGGGATCGATTGGTAATCTCGTACATATAGATGGTTCAGGCTGTCCGTCAAAAGCTGTGTACCCGACCTGCCTGTATAAAAATACCCCACACGCGGCCTGGCATCGAGGAAACCTGCCATCGTTAAAATCGCTAGGTCGGGACGAAGTGTAGCTCTTGTAAGATTCAATCTATCTGCAATATGTTCTCCAGTGATCGGTCCATTTTCTTTAACAATTTGCAAAATAGTTTCCTGACGCTTATTTAATTGGATTGTAATCACCACCCCACTGCGTTTCGCAGAGCAAAGTAACAAAAGTTATTCATTTAATAATTATATACTAAATTATTTAATAAAGGCATGTTTGTCCTATTTATCTTTTGGCAAAGGCGGAAACCCATTTCAAAAACAGGATTTCCCTTTGCCTTGCATCCCACTTCATCAAAGGATGATTTTATTCATTGCCGCGAAGCTTCCCACCCAATCACTGATATCTTTCATGAGCGATAATCGGTTAGTGCGGAGGGCTTCATCCTCTGCCATGACCATCGTATTTTCGAAATACGCCTCTATTTCGGTTTGCAGTGAAATAAGCAATTCAAACCGCTCATCTTCATTTTGGGATTTGGTATATTGCCTTGCTGCCTGCTGATACTTTTCATAAAGTGCTTTTTCTTGATCATTTTCAAAAGCGCTTGGATCGACGGTCACTTTTTCATCACATTTTCCGGCGATGTTCATGACCCGGCTTAAAGCCTCGATGCTTTCTTTAAAGCCCGCTTCTTCCTTTTTCGCCTCGAGGACGTGGGCACGCTCGACGATGGAATGGATATACCCGACTTTATTGAAAAGAACTGCATCAATCATATCGTAGCGGATTTGCTCTTCTTGCAGGAGATGCTTGATCCTTGCTTTGAAGAAAGTGAACATATCCGCTTTAACTTCTGCTACATCTCGTTTTAAGATTCCCTTTGCTTCGAGACCTTTAAGGCTTAAAGCGATGAGCTCCTCTAGTGAAACATTCCATTTCTTCTCGGCAAGGATCTGGACGACCCCGCTCGCCTGCCTCCTTAAAGCATATGGATCCTGGGACCCTGTCGGAATGACGCCAATGGCAAAGAAAGACGCGAGCGTATCCATTTTTTCCGCTAAACTTACAACCGCACCTATCACCGACGGCGGTACATCGTCATCCGCATGTCTTGGCATATAGTGTTCGTTGATGGCCGCAGCCACTTCTTTGGCTTCGCCTTTTAGAAGCGCGTATTTTTCGCCCATATAACCTTGCAATTCCGGGAATTCATAAACCATATGGCTCACCAAATCGAACTTGGCGATTTCAGCAGCACGGAGGGCCCATTCTTTTTCTTTCCCTAAATTCAGGACGTCCGCGAGCTTGCCCGCCACTTCCGTCACGCGCTCAGTTTTTTCGGCTAATGTACCGATTTCTTCATGATAGACGATGCTGTCCAGCTTTTTCAAAGCATCTGAAATTTCTTTTTTCTGATCTTCCTTGTAGAAAAATGCTGCATCGGATAAGCGGGCCCGCAATACTTTTTCATTGCCTTTAGAAACCTTATCCAAGTGCTTGGCATCTCCGTTACGCACGGTTACAAAGTATGGAAGTAATTTGCCTTCTTGGTCCTTGACAGGGAAATAGCGCTGATGCTCCTTCATCGAAGTGATCAGGACCTCCGCTGGAAGCTCAAGGAACTCTTCCTCGAATTGACCAAATAGGACCGTTGGATACTCGATTAAATTATTGACTTCTTCCAGCAACGATTCATCAACGGGGATGATCCAGCCTTTTTCCTGCTCAAGTCCGTTAATTTGATCTAAAATGACTTGCCGGCGTTTATCAGGATCGGCCATAACAAATTGCTCCGTCAACGTTCCTTCATACTGGTCCGGGTTCTCGATGATTGCTTTTTCACCCAAGAAACGATGACCTTTCGTTTCACGGCCCGTCTGCACGTCCGCAATTGAAAATGGCACGACGTCATGACCGAATAGGGCAATCAGCCACTTAATCGGACGGGCGAAGCGTAGCTCTTGATCGGCCCATCGCATATTTTTCGGAAACGTCATCCCGCTGATGATTTCAGCAAGCTCGGATAAAAGCTGTAAAGTCGGCTGTCCCTTGATGAATTTATTCACATGGGCATATTCAACACCCTTAAGTTCCTTGAAATAAATATCCTCGGAAGTCATGCCTTGACCCCTGACGAATCCCAAAGCTGCTTTGGACCAGTTCCCTTCACTATCCAAGGCGATTTTCTTTGCCGGTCCTTTTGCTTCTTCTTCAATATCCTTTTGGGATTCTTCCACATCTTTCACCAATACGGCCAAACGTCTTGGTGTTGAAAAAGCTTCAACCGTTCCGAATTCAATTGCTTTTTCCGTCAGCCATTTCTGCACTTTATCCGACAGCTGGTTCATCGACGCTGTCACGAACCGGGCCGGCAGCTCTTCCAAACCAATTTCCAATAACAAATCACGCTTGCTCATTTGTATTCTCCCCTTTCACTTTCAGAATCGGGAAGCCTAATTTTTCCCGCTCTTCATAGAAGGTTTTGGCAACCTTACGCGCTAAGTTTCGGCATCGGGCAATGTATCCGGTTCTTTCCGTAACCGAGATGGCCCCTTTTGCATCCAAAAGGTTAAATGTATGTGAACATTTCAAAACATAATCGTAGGCTGGGTGAACAAGACCTTCTTCCATTTGGCGATGTGCTTCCTTTTCATACATCGTAAACAGTTGGAACAGCATATCAAGGTCCGAGGTCTCAAAGGTATATTTTGAATGCTCGTATTCCGGCTGACCAAATATATCGCGAACAGTGAATCCTTCTGTCCATTCAAGGTCAAATACGTTTTCCTTATCTTGAATGTAGGAGGCGAGGCGTTCGATTCCGTACGTAATTTCAACGGAAACCGGCTTGCACTCAAGGCCGCCCACTTGTTGGAAATATGTAAATTGGGTGATTTCCATCCCATCAAGCCATACTTCCCAACCTAGGCCTGCACATCCAAGTGATGGGTTTTCCCAATTATCCTCGACGAAGCGAATGTCATGCTCAAGCGGATTTATGCCTAACGCCCGCAGTGAATCCAAATATAACTCTTGGATATTGTCAGGTGAAGGCTTCATGATCACCTGGAATTGATGATGCTGATACAGGCGATTGGGATTCTCGCCGTACCGGCCGTCTGCCGGGCGGCGTGATGGCTCGACATAAGCAACGCTCCACGGCTCAGGGCCAATCGCTCTTAGGAACGTGTAAGGGCTCATCGTCCCTGCCCCTTTCTCGACATCATAAGCATTCATTAATATGCAGCCCTGTTCAGACCAATGCTTTTGTAGCGTTAAAATCATATTTTGAATATTCATTGTACACCTCCAAATTATTTAAAACGGCTCTTTGTACATTCAGGACCGGAGTTCATCAACAGTTTTTTGCAAACAAAAAACTCCCGTCCCTATGCGTTATGCATAGGGACGAGAGTTTACCCGCGGTTCCACCCTAATTGCCGTCATAAAACGGCCTCTTTTCAAAGCAACATGCTCCGGAAACGCCCTTCCCTGTAAATCCATATCCCGGCTTCCACCGTCCCGGGCTCGCTTTTTATGGAGAATGACAGATACTCTTTTCCATCAACGCAATCTTCTATTTTAATGATTAGAATTTTATACAAACTATCACGGAATGTCAATAGGCCAGGTCTTAAAACATATCTTTCATCGTATCAATCTGTTTCAGGAACTTTTTTGATTTCAAATGAAGACCGGAATATTCCTCATAATAAGCATCAATGATTTTCTGCAGTTCCTTTTTCGTTTCCGGCTTGACGGAAATGTTTCCGAGCCTGGATAAATCCAAATAATAAAATATCCGCAGCAATTTGACGGCTGCAGGTGAAATTTTATAATGATAAGGATCTTTGCCTAGACAGCGGTGGCAAATGAACCCCGCTTCCCGGAGCGAGAAGGAGAATTCCCCTTCCGTTTCCCCGCAAACAGCACATTGATTAAGCACTGGGTTAATCCCATTGACTGGCAGCATCTTCATTTCAAAAATGAACTTCAAGACCTCTGCGTCATATTCTTCGTTTATGTAATGCAAGGTTTGCGCAAGCAATTCATACAAATATGGGTTCGGTTTTTTATCCTCGACGCTTTTATCGAGCAACTCCACGATGTAAGAAGCATACGCAGTGGCAAAAAGATCTTCCCTGATGAACCGGAGCGAGTCGACCATTTCCCCTTGCTGAAGACTTCCGAGTCCGGTTGATGTGGTTACAAGAAAATACCCGGAGCAAAAAAGCTGGGTGACGGCCGATAGCCTACTGTTAGGTTTACTGGCCCCTCTAGCCATAACGCCAATTTTTCCTAGCTCACGGGTATAAATAGTAATGATTTTGTTATTTTCTCCATATGCCGTTCGCCTTATGACAATGCCTTCACATTTTTGGAGCACACCAAGACACCACCCACACTCGTCAAGACTAACCTATGAAACGGGAAAATCAAATTCTGCTAGCTCTTCTTTCAGTACCAAGGGTCTTTCCTGTCTTTCGACTTCTATCTCCTTAAACAGCAAATAGGTGTCCACATTACCTGTTTCACTAAATAATTCCCAGGTAAAATCCAACATATAAAGCCCACCTTTCATTTTTAACTAGCAATATGAATATCCGACCATATAATTAGCTTGACCGTTTTCCAAACTTTCATGAAGCGTAAAATTTGTTAATTAATATTCGCTTTCATTGAATCCATAATCTCGAAGCTGACTGGCTTTATTGCGCCAATCCTTCTGTACCTTGACCCATAGTTCCAAGAATACCTTCGAGCCCAATAGGTTTTCGATGTCCACGCGCGCACGGCTTCCGACTTCCTTGAGCATCTTCCCTTGCTTTCCGATGACGATGCCTTTCTGGGAATCACGTTCGACGACGATGGTCGCCATCACATTAATGGTATCACTGTTATCCATCTTTTTAATGGAATCGATGACAACGGCCACCGAATGCGGAATTTCTTCACGCGTCAGGTGCAACACCTTTTCGCGGACCAATTCGGAAATGATGAAACGCTCCGGGTGGTCGGTCACTTGGTCAGCAGGATAAAACTGGGGACCTTCAGGCAGGTGCTCCTTGATTTGCTCAAGCAGTGTATCGACGTTATTCCCTTCAAGTGCAGAAATCGGAACGACTGCCGCGAAAGGATAAAGCTGTTGATATTTTTCAATGATCGGCAGCAGCTCATCCGGATGCATCGCGTCGATTTTGTTAACCACTAGGAAAACGGGCGTTTTTACGGTTTGAAGTTTTTCAATGATGAACTCATCACCGCGGCCATATCCTTCGGTTGCATTGATCATGAAAAGAATCAAGTCGACCTCTTTCAATGTATTCGTTGCCACTTTCATCATGAAATCACCAAGCTTATGCTTCGGCTTATGGATTCCAGGCGTATCGATGAATATCATTTGTGAGTCGTTTTGCGTAAGGACACCTTGCACCTTATTTCTAGTCGTTTGCGGTTTGTCACTCATTATGGCGATTTTTTGACCAATGACGCGGTTCAAGAACGTACTCTTTCCAACGTTGGGGCGGCCGATAATCGAGATGAAACCTGATTTGTAACCTTTTTCTTGTGTATCTTGAAATAATTTATCCATTTAAATCCTCCGGTGAAAAAGCTCCTGGAAGCAATTCCTGTACTGTTAATTCTTTTATATCACCATTTAAATTGGTCAAAACAACCGGCATATCCTTATCACACAGTTCAGATATAACCTGCCTGCACGCTCCGCATGGAGATACGGGGCCGTCTGTATCTGCCACGACCGCAAGTTTGGTGAATGCCTTATCATTATGTGCATATGCGCTGAACAAAGCGGTCCTCTCGGCACAATTGCACATGCTATAAGCGGCGTTTTCTATATTACAACCATGGTAGACCTTGCCATCAACGGTTAAAAGGGCTGCGCCCACTTTGAATTTGGAATAAGGCACATATGCTTTTTCCCTTGCTAATTTAGCTTCCTCAATCAATTCTTTCGTATTCAATTCTCATCTTCCTTTCAAATTGAGTGCCTCACTGAAAGCTAAAGGCCCAGCTTAGGCAAAAAAATAATCAATCCAACAATGATAGAAAATATAGCATATATGAATACAGCTCCGGCTGCAATATCTTTTGCCTGCTTGGCCAATGGATGGAATTGATCTGTAACCAGGTCCACTACCCTTTCAATCGCTGAATTGACGAGCTCCAATGCAATCGTTCCCGCTATCGCTGCCAATATGAAGAGCCATTCCATCCCATTCAAGGAGAAAAACCAGCCAAAGAATAGGATGATTGCCGTTAGCGCAAAATGTATCTTGATATTGCGCTCCGTTCGAACTGCCTCCAAAATTCCCTGACAGGCAAAAGAGAAACTTTTAATTAAAGGATACCTTTTTTTATCCTTCTCTTGAAAGTCCATATTCTTCCAAGATCTCCTTTTGTTTTGTGAACATCACTTTTTCCTCTTCTTCATTCATGTGATCGAATCCCAATAAATGAAGGAAGCCATGAAGCGCCAAAAATCCAAGCTCCCGATCGAAAGAATGCCCATATTCTTCAGCCTGCTCTTTCGTCCGCTCGATGGAAATGATGATATCGCCTAACATGCGGGGCATTTCCCCTCCAATAATCTCGACTTCATCTTCACCCATTTCTTCAAGTGCAAAGGAAATGACATCAGTGGCTGCATCTTTATGACGGTACTCCTTATTGATTTCACGAATTCTCTCATTGTCCACAAATGTAACTGACAACTCAGTATCTTCTTCGATCTTTTCTTTTTTTGCCGCAAATTGCAAAATGCTTTCAACAAGCTGTTGCGCTTCTTCCGTCACTTCATTCGTTTCATCCATTAAATCGATCGCTAAAATCATTCTTTCACCTTCTGTCCTAATTTATCCAGCTCCGGATATTCAATCCTGGAGTGGAAGATACCGTTCAGCGATTCACATAAGGAATGCTTCACGATACTTAATTCTCTCATAGTAATGTCACATTCATCAAATTGACCATCTTGGATCCTCTCCTGAATGATGAAACTTACCAGTTCTTCTATCTTGTCCGGAGTCGGATGCTGCATCGACCTCACGGCAGCTTCTACACTGTCGGCAATGCCGATGACCGCCACTTCCTTCATGATTGCCTTCGGTCCAGGATATCGGTAAGCATCTTCAAGCGTGGCATCATCCTGTTTCTTAGCCTTGTGGTAGAAAAATTTCAACAAGGTGGTCCCATGATGCTGCTCCGCAATATCCACGATTTCTTTAGGGAATTTATGGCTCCGCAGCATCTCCCCGCCATCCACGGCATGGGCAATGATGATATCCCTGCTCGTTTCAGGCTGCAGCCGATCATGCGGATTATCTCCGTTCATCTGATTTTCGATGAAAAAATGCGGCATTTTCGTTTTGCCGATATCATGATAATAACTGCCGACCCTTGCGAGCAGGCCATTCGAACCGATCGCCTCGCAAGCGGATTCCGCCAAATTGGCGACCATCACACTGTGATGGTAGGTTCCTGGCGCCTCGATCAGGATCTTCCTCAATAAGGGGTGATTCGGGTTTGACAGTTCGATCAGCTTCATCGATGATAGGATCCCGAAACCTGACTCAAAAAATGGCAGCAGGCCCATCGTCAATACAGCCGAGCCCACACCGGAACCTATGGCGGCAACAGCATAATACAAATACTCCATTCTAGTATAATGTCCGTCCATCATAAAGATAAGCGAAAATACAAAGGCCATATTGATTAAAGACAGCAACAGACCCGCCACCAGCACTTTTGATTTAAAATTAAGCCTCGATAAGATGAGTATTGCCGTCAATCCACCGAAAATAATATAAAGCCCCATCGAAATATCGAGATTTCCAGGCGTATCTCCATTGAATATGATCGTTCCATAAGAACCTAATAAAATGATCATCGCCACCGCTAGCTTATCGTTCAATAATATCTTGATGAGCATCGCAGACATGGCAACCGGAAAAATATATTCCAAATTCGAGTTTTTCATGTCCGCCAGAATGCTGATCGTTTTCATCATGGCCATTGAAAGGATAAAGACAAGACTGAAAATCAATAATTGATTGTACTTGTTCTCCTTTTTGGAAATGGAAAAGGTGAAAAAGTAATAAAAGGCAGCAAAGGTCAACACGATGAATAACAGCAGCCCGATATACGGGTAAATGGTCGACTCGGTATTCACAAAACCTGCCAGTTCAAGCTGCCGATATACGTCCCTGTCCACTAACTGATTTTCCTCAACGATGATCTGCCCTTGGAGGATTCGGATCGGCTCCACGCTTTCAATCGCTTTCCTCCGCTGTTCCTCCGTTTTATCCTTGTCAAAGAAAACATTTTGGATGATCGCCGTGCGCGCCAAGGAATTAGAGGCTTTTTTCATATCACTGCTGATACTCATATAGCCCAGTTCCTCTACGACCTTTTTCTTCGCATTTTCGACATCACTCGCTGCAATTCTGTTGCTCATCACATTATTCACCGCAGTGATGGTGGAGTCCCTCGCAATCTTCAGCTCATCTTCATCCGCCTGAACTAAAGCAAGGAAAACGGATTCCTCAATATTTTTATTGACCTCATCAGTCAATTTTTCTTTTAGAATGGAAACCTTTTGGGCATCCGTCTTCAAGGTTTCCTTTTTATTCTCCTTCTCCCCATCCTTTATATGTTCGTTATCGGGATCGGTTTCCTTTTTCACCTCGATCGCCGTATCGAAAATCGATGAAATCAGGTCGACTTTATTCTTGGCATACTCTTTTTTCAACGAATATACATCCGCCACCTGTTTAGCTATCTCTTCTTTTTCCTGTTCCGTCTTATAAGTATCTTCCACAGTCTTGGTTGAACGGATTGTCTGTTCCGCGGGCTTAAAAAGCTCCACTTGGACTCTTTCCGGTTTAACGTTGGAAAACATTAACCCATAAGCAAATACACCAAGAATGATGAACAAAAGCACTTGAAAAAAACGATGGACCAATAGCCCTTTAAGTTTAGCGAAGAATTTCTGGATACGATTCAAGGAAGGTCCTCCTAAAAAATTGATGGTTATTATTCTAGATATGTAAAATCATAACAGTTTTCATATCATTTTTCACCTGCGTATTAGATAAATGTAAGGCTTCTCTCGCCCCATTTCCACTTTTTCAAGAAAAAGGCGGGACATTTGGGCACATCACGAAAAATCCGCCGATTGAAATGGCGGATTCGTTCTTATACCTTTGCCTGTTCGTAAGCAGTGATGATTTTGGCAACAAGCGGATGTCGCACAACATCGCTTTGTTCGAAGTAAACGAAGGAAAGGCCTTTGACATTCTTCAAAATCTCCTCTACCCTTACCAATCCTGACTTCATCCCCTTAGGAAGGTCAATCTGGGTCCGGTCCCCGGTAATGACCATCTTCGACCCGAAGCCAAGGCGGGTCAGGAACATTTTCATCTGGGCTTCCGTCGTATTTTGGGCTTCATCCAAAATGACAAAGGCATCTTCAAGCGTACGGCCCCTCATATAAGCCAAGGGAGCGATTTCAATCGTCCCTCGCTCTATCATCCTCTGGGTCTGCTCCATCCCCAGGAGGTCATGCAGAGCATCGTAAAGCGGCCGCAGATAAGGATCTACCTTTTCCTTCAGGTCGCCTGGAAGAAAACCGAGGCTTTCGCCAGCTTCCACGGCAGGCCTTGTCAGGATGATCCGCTTAACCTGTCCATTTTTTAGCGCATTGATCGCCATCACTACGGCGAGATAGGTCTTCCCTGTTCCGGCGGGCCCGATTCCAAAAACGAGGTCGTGCTTCTTTATCGCCTGGATATAATATCTCTGCCCAATCGTTTTGACTTTAATCGATTTCCCCTTGGCCGTCTTGGCGACTTCCTCATCATATAATTCACCGAAATACTCAAGGGTTCCTTTTCTAGCCAATTCAATGGCATAAAGCACATCTCTAGAGCTGATTGCAATTCCTTTTCTGATCACTGTCAATAGGGCTTTCAGGATTTCCTGTCCCATCGTTACCCGATCGATGGCGCCAGCGACGCTGACGGCTTCACCGCGGGTAATGACGGAAATGCCCAGCTCCTCTTCAAGCACTTTAACATTTGAATCTCCATTGCCCAACAAAGCGATCGCTTCATTAGGTGACTCGATTTCAAGCTTAATTACTTTCACATCATCTGCCATTCGTTAGTCTCCTTGAATGATTGGTTGTCCAATCGCTATATCTTCAATAACTTGGTAATGTATAGACAATTTAACTTTACCATTCTCCATGCTTTCGTGCAAAATTTTTTCTTCGATGATTTCATCTTCCTCATCCAAATGCTTTTTCAATTCGGCTTTAGCCATTTTCCTACCTTCCTTCACCGCCTCTTCCCTCGTATAACTCCGGACGATATCCTCCTTGCTTCTTAAGGTTACCTGTTTATAGGAGATCGGCAGTTTCCATTGCAGGAAGTGAAAAGGCCTGACCGTCGTTTCCTTTTCCTGTTTGTCATATTTCGGATCCTTGAATCCCCATACAGGCAGGGAAAAGTCGCCCATTTTTAAATAGTGCTTATTCGTTTCATTTCCGTTCAAAACAGAAAATTTAGTTTTCAATGGAATTTTCACCTCTGCATTGTACCAGGTTTTCCCTTTGATTACTCCCTGTGCCGATACGATTTCCTGCTTATCTTCTTTTCCAATCAAACCTGAAACGAGAAGCTGTCCCTTTCCGACATAATCATTCACATTTACTATAGATTGCCCTTTTTTTACATACATATCAGCAATAACCGCCTTTTTCGAGGCCACCAAATTTTGCGGCGATGTTTTCTCGACTTCCTTCGGCTGCCGTTTTTCAACGACACGGAAATGGTACGTCGTTCCCTTGAGCTCGACCCCAACCCACGTCAATGCACCGATCCGATCCGAAAGCTTACGCTGGATGGTATCCACATCATCAACGAAAAATTGCACCTTGCCAATCTTCACGCCCATCTTGTCCAATTCTTTGCGGATGGCATGCTCGGTTGCCGGCTTCGCATCTTTCACCTCAATGCCCCACACCATATTGGAAAGCACGAAAATGCAAAGCAGGAACGCAATGAGACCGACCAGGAACCCGCTGTTTTTCATCACTCTCTTCACTAGGAAAGGAAAGCCCCTCCCCTGCATGAACGATACCTTGCAATCGCTTTTGCGCATGACCTGCCGAAGTTTCGGGATATCCCTGAAGTCCATATGGAAAATCAGGGCCTCACTACCGACGCGCTTCACATCCCAGATATGAAGCCCCCTTCGTGTCAACATATTGATAAGCCGTTCTGCACCTTTTCCATGTGCCTTCACTTTTACATAGCCTGTATAATAGTTTGTCCATTGGTTTTTCATGGAGACCTCCCGGGATCATTCATTAATAAAATAAACTTTGTCGATCTTGCCTTCAAGCATGATTTCTTCAGGCAAGATCGTCTTTATGACAAAGGAGCTTCCCTTTATCAGCAGCTGACCATTTTTTAACATCAATCGTACTTCACTGTCCGTAAAAGCCAATAAGCCACGATGGTTTTCAATGTAAATATGTAATTGTCCGATCATCGTAATTCGCGGCAGGTCCATCATGACATCTTGCGGAAGGTCCATTGTTTTGGTCATAAGCTGTTTCATTTTTTTTCCCCAATTGCGAGCCATAAAAAAGAACCCCCTTTCATCTCAATGTATGAGGTGAAAGGGGGTTCTAGCACAAAATTATCTGGGAATGAAAGTGTATTTTTTCATGAATCGGTCACGAGAGATGTCCGCTTATTTTCTAGACCTCTGGAGACTTCGCTTCGCCCTTGGCGGTCCCAGCACTTCTGACATGATGATGCCATCAATCAGCTGCTTTTTCCCGAAAGAAGGCCCTTTGCGATAAACGGGACTTCTATTATCGGATATGGCTGAGGCAATATTGTCTGCCTTCGCCTTCTGATATAAACGTTCCTGATCGTACTTCTGCTGAAGCCGCCTAAGCTCGGCAATCCTTTGGTTCGCTTCATTCTTCGTCTCATCGATTATCTCGGCAGCCTGAGGTGCCTGCTGTTCGACTTTCCTTACAGGTGCAGGGGCAGGACCTTGCTGCTGGTTCCCCTGCCCCTCACCTTGAAGCTCCCTCATGACATCCTGCCACTTCTTTTTAGGAGGACCGTTAGGGGCATCACTTTGCTGAGACTGCTTTTTTCTTCCTAACATGGACGATACAATGCCGATCAAGATAATGATTAGGAATGGGTTCCCGAGAAAGAAATCAATGATATCTCCCATTTAAAGACCTCCCTTCCCTAACCTAGTTGTTATGGTTGTTATTGTTATTATCTTTTGGATTTTCGGAGATTTTGCTGATCGAACCGCGCATATCCGTATCAGCGGTTATATTTTGGATGTTCATATAATCCATCACACCAAGGTTCCCGCTTTTAAGCGCATCGGCCATGGCCAGCGGTACTTCCGCTTCGGATTGGACAACCTTCGCACGCATTTCCTGAACGCGCGCAACCATTTCCTGTTCAAGGGCAACAGCCATCGCACGGCGCTCTTCGGCCTTGGCCTGGGCAATTTTCTTATCGGCTTCGGCTTGGTCCGTTTGTAGGATGGCCCCGATGTTTTTCCCGATATCCACTTCAGCGATATCGATGGAAAGGATTTCAAATGCCGTTCCCGAATCCAATCCCTTTGATAATACCGTTCTGGAAATCAGATCGGGATTTTCAAGGACATCCGTATGCATTTTCGAAGCACCGATCGTCGATACGATCCCTTCTCCCACTCGGGCAATGATCGTTTCTTCACCGGCACCACCGACTAGACGTTCAATATTGGCACGAACCGTGATCCTTGCCTTCGCTTTCACTTCGATCCCGTTCATCGCCACACCGGAGATGAACGGCGTTTCGATCACTTTAGGGTTAACACTCATTTGAACCGCTTGCAGTACATCACGACCGGCAAGGTCAATGGCAGCCCCACGCTCGAAAGGCAGCACGATATTGGCACGTTCCGCAGCGATCAATGCATTCACGACGCGATCGACATTACCTCCTGCCAGGTAATGGCTCTCCAATTGATTCGTCGAAACATTGATTCCTGCCTTATGTGCCTTGATGAGGGGATTGACGACCCTGCTTGGTATAACACGGCGAAGTCTCATCCCCACCAATGTAAATATACTGATCTTGACTCCTGCCGCCAAAGCGGAAATCCAGAGCATGACTGGCACGAATGTGAAAAATACCGATAATACGATGATGGCAGCAATCACTGCCAGTACAATAAAAACTGTTCCTGATGTTATCACGTAAGAATTCATCCTTCCTGTTTCCTTTAATTTTTAAATCGCATCCGGAATTTCCCGGACGACTACCCTAGATCCTTCAACCTTCACGATGGTGAGAGACGATCCTCTGGAAATGAAGCTTCCCTCGGTCACGACATCCACTCTCTCATCATTGATCAAAGCAGTTCCCGAAGGCCGTAAATCGGTTAGGGCCTTCCCTTTTACACCTAATAAATCGACTCGATTCGGATTGCTAACATACCCTTGCTCCGTCTTTGTTGCATCGGTTAAAATCATTTTTCTGAAAAATTTCATTTGTTTTCCAAACACCTTTACAAGTAGGATGAATGCCAAAATCGATACGGTAACCGCAATAAGCAGGGATATCGTCATATGGACCGGATCATCCGAAGCGAGGAACAAACTCCCCACGATCGCCGTAAATCCAAGCAGTCCGATAATTCCCCCTGGGATGAAAAATTCCGCCAGCACGAGGATGACCCCGATGATGAACATCGCCAACGATTCATAGCCGGTGATGCCTGCGACAAGATGACCATAAAAGAACAATACAAGGCTGGAAACTCCAATGACTCCCGGAATGCCAAAGCCAGGCGAAAACAATTCAATCACAATCCCGATGCCCGCAATCGTCAATAATATCGGAACGACAATCGGATTGGTCAAGAAACGGGCAAGTTTTTCAGGAAAGCTTTCTTCGATCGTTCGGATCTCGGCATCCTCGACCCCAAGTTTGCTGTATAGCTCCGCCTTTCCCGAAACGATCCCCTCACTATATCCAGCCTTTCTAGCCTGTTCAGCTGTAAATGTGAGCAGTTTTCCTTTTCCTGCTCCGTATTCGGGAAGGTTGATGTCTTCATCCGCCATCGCCTGGGCGAACTTCGGATCCCGTCCGTTTTGTTCCGCTGCCGTCTTCATCGCAGCCAGCCAATAGGACTGCGCCTTCTTGCTTGCAGCATTCCCCGCCGAATCAATCACGGCCGCCGATCCCATCGTAGCACTTGGGACCATGTAGATTTCATCTGCACTAAGGGCAATGTAGGCACCCGCAGATAAAGCCCTGTTATTGACATAGGCAACGGTTTTTACCGGAGAATCCGACAGTAGCTTGGCAATTTCCCCAGCTGCATCGACAGCACCGCCAGGGGTATTCACCTCGAAAATGACAAGATCTGCATCAGCAGCTTCAGCGGTGTTCAGCGCGCGCTCCAAAAAAGCCGAAAGTCCCTTTTCCACCGTTTCTTCAATCGGAACATGGTAAACGAGTTTCTCCTGTGCAGAAGCCGCCAATCCCCCAAACGATGACATGGTGAACAGCAACCCTAATAGGAGTACAGATATACAACGCCAAATTTTCAGGCGGAACGCCCCCTTCCCCTTAATTAAACGCTGTAAGTCCCACCAAATTCCAGAAGGATCCTTACCTGAATTCAATTCGTAACTAAAATCGGGATAAGGGCACCCGAAGTTACCCTTAACTCTGTTCTTTAGTTATTACGTATGTATATGAAAAAGGTTTCAAAAAAAAGCAAATAAATTTGTAAATGCCGTCACTCCATCGAGCTCCGTTACAATAATATACGCATAAAAACCTCGTGAAATACACAAAAACCACAGGCAATTTGCCTGCGGTTAGGTTTCGAGTTTTAAGTTTCGAGTTCAAGATAGATGTTGTAATACTAATTTGTTAACTAGAGAACCATCCGCTTTACCTTTAACTTTAGGCATTAAAGCTCCCATAACTCTCCCCATATCTGCTTTGGATGTTGCATTGACTTCTTCGATCGTCTGTTGAACGATGTCAGAAATCTCTTCTTCTGAAAGTTGCTCAGGCATATATGCCTCTACGTATACTAGTTCGGTGCGGACTTTATCCACGAGATCGGAACGACCTGCGTTTTCAAACTCCTGGAGGGAGTCTTTGCGTTGTTTTAATTCGCGAGAGAGCACTGTCAATTCTTCATTATCTGTTAAATCTTGTCTCAGCTTAAGAGCTTCGTTTTGAATAGAAGCCTTCAGCATCCGAATAACAGATAGTTTGTCCTTTTCCTTGTTCTTCATCGCTTGTTTCATATCATTATTTAAACGCTCGAGAAGACTCATCTTTCCACCCTCTCTTAGAATTTACGTTTTCTTGCAGCTTCAGACTTTTTCTTACGTTTTACGCTTGGCTTTTCATAAAATTCACGCTTCCTAGCTTCCTGAAGCGATCCTGCTTTAGATACAGTACGTTTGAAACGACGAAGAGCATCTTCAAGCGATTCGTTTTTACGAACGACGGTTTTAGACATCTCTTTCCCTCCCTCCGAAAACAACACACTAACTCAAGTTGTCAACATGTTATACATGTACTAAACAATTATAATATATCATCTTTATCAGGTCAACCAATATAATCAAACTTATTTTGAATTATTCTCATGTTCTTATAGGATTTTTTTCCCTAAACGATCATTCCACTAAAAAGAACCCTTTTTAAAGCATGTCTCCCCCAACTGGACCATATGCTTAAGAGGGGGTGAGAGCATGCATGAGCTATTTTTATTCGGACTCTACATAGCGATGTTTCTTGCAGGAATGTCAGTCTTGCGAATCGGACTGTTCAATATGTCAGGCGCCGCACTGAAGACTTTCCTCGCAAAGGTAACGGATAAGCCATGGAAAGGGTTTGTCGCCGGAACCGTATTTACCGGCATCCTTCAGAGCAGCTCAGCCGTCATGGTCATGACGGTCGGGCTCGTTTCTGCAGGAAGTTTAACTTTCCCGCAAACGATCGGGATTATCCTTGGAACGAATATAGGCTCTACTCTCACGGCTGAGTTCATGAGCTTCACGTTAGATCGATGGATCATTCCCGGCGTCATCTGCGGAGCCCTCCTTTGCTTCATGCCCAAAGTTTTGCCGAGAAGCTTGGGAATGTCACTCATCGGCATCTCAGCCATCTTTGCGGCGATGGGAGGATTCAAAACGCTCTCGACACCTATTGCCGCTTACCCATCCATCCAAACGATCATCGGTTACATAGAAAGCCATATGAGTTTTGCGTTAGTAGCGGGAATCACATTAACGGCACTCATCCACTCCAGTTCGGTAACCATCGGGATCGCGATGAGTTTCTTGATGAACGGGGAACTATCCGTCTCTTCCGCCATCATCATCATGCTCGGTTCCAATATCGGCACATGCATCACCGGATACATGGCCAGCATCGGTTCAGGCAGACAAGCTGCCTTTACAGCCTATGCCCATATTTGGCTTAATGTCCTCGGGGTTGCCGCTTTCCTGCCCTTTGTCGATATCCTGGAACGAACGGCTGCCTTTTTCACCGAAAACAAAGCGACCCAACTCGCTCACGCAAGCGTCCTTTTCAATATCCTGACTTCGCTGGCTGTCTTGCCAGTCGCACGCCACTTCTCCAACCTCATCCTTTGGGTGCATCGGCCAAGCTCGAAAGAATAAAGGCTCATCCTAAAAGTCAATGGCACTATCTACTGGACAGCCTTATATAAGATAGACTTAACCTAAACGCATAGATATTAAGGGGGGAGTGATTTTAGCTAATCTTTTTATAATTAGTCTTATGCTTTCACACCTAATGCAGTGGCTGAAAGGAAAGAAGGTATCCCAACTCCAGGGAATTACGGACCAATGAATGCCCCTTTTGTTCTATCTTCATTGCTAAGCATTCATGTATAATTTGTGGGTAAAATTGATCTGGACATACATTTGTATGCAGGATAACATGCATCAGCTTTTTTAGGTACAGCAGAGCAGTCGAAATGCTAATTAAAGAAAAAACTAACGTTGTTTATAAAAGTAAATGACCAGCTCGTTTCTTCATATTCCTCCCCCCATTTGATGAATTTAGTACAACACGTTTACTCCCTCTTGTCCCTTACTATCCATTCTAAATACACAATAAGCTTTTTTTTGAATGCATGGGTTCCAATAATGAAATATACAAATTCAAAAATGATACAGGCCTCTTTTTACATGGAAGCAATCCACATTGGCAAGTGGTATTTCTTAGACCACAATCAAATTTATTTTTAACATCAATAAAAAACAGGCGGAGAAAAATGATTCATTTTCTCCGCCTGTTTTTTTATAAGTCTTATTAAAAATCAATAATCGGAATCAGCCGTTAAGCCTTTTACGATGGAAACGCCGGCACTGGCGCCAATTCTTGTGGCTCCAGCTTCGATTACATTCTGAGCGTCAGCCGTGTTGCGGACTCCGCCAGAAGCTTTGACACCGATATCAGGTCCAACTGTTTTTCTCATCAGAGCGATATCTTCGACAGTTGCTCCTCCGGTCGAGAAACCAGTTGAAGTTTTCACGTAATCCGTTCCCGCTTTGACAGCCAGTTCGCAAGCGCGGACTTTTTCTTCCTCAGTCAATAATGAAGTTTCGATGATCACTTTTGATAGGGCCTTACCCGTAGAGGCAGCCACTACAGCACGAATATCACGCTCTACCAATTCATCATCCTTGTCCTTCAAGGCGCCGATATTGATCACCATATCGACTTCGTGGGCGCCATTGGAGATGGCATCCTTCGTTTCAAACGCTTTCGTTTCCGGTGTGGTTGCCCCTAGAGGGAACCCGATGACCGTACACACTTTCACTTCTGAACCTTCCAATAGTTCGCTTGCATATTTCACCCATGTCGGATTCACGCAAACGGAAGCAAACTTGTACTCGCGCGCTTCTTCGCATAATACCTTTATTTGCTCTTTCGTTGCATCTGCTTTTAATAACGTGTGGTCTATTAAACCTGCTACATTTTGTGACATATATTATCCTCCTCAAAACATATTGTAACTAGTTGTACGTACCTCTCATGATATCACAGTTTGTCCAATTTGACGATATATATAGTCTTTACCCGAATGATCAAAGAAAACACATAAAAAAAGACAGCGTAATTCGCTGTCTTACAGTTTGTAGACAAAAGGTTACGAGATTTGGGCTCTTCGAGCCACTATGTTAAGCCATTTTAGGACCTTGCCATGTCCAAGTGGCCATCTTCTTTACATTCATGGCAGCGAAA
>NZ_LNNH01000010.1:39739-119028 GCF_001542915.1 Peribacillus simplex
GCCATTTGGCTGCCTTTTCCAGGTTTTAATAAGACCATATCTCTTCATCCATGATCCAATCATTTTTCTTTAAATCGAAGGATTCCGTATCATCTTGGATGGAGAAGTAAGCGGGCAGCGGCACCGATTTCCCGTTTGCTTTTTCCCAGCATTCTGCGAACCAATTTGCAAATGCCCGCTTCTCTTCTTCCTCGATTTCTTCACTATTGGCTTCGTAAAATTCCCAGAACTCTTCTGATTGGCCGCCAAAGCGTTCCCCATAGTTCACACCTTCGATGATGCTCACACTCCCCCCAAATATGGCAGGATCTTTCCCGTCGTAAAACACTTCATTCGCCTGTCGATCCATCGAGAACATGGTAATCGACAGCTCCGAGGATTCTGGAAAGGATACGAAATCCAATAATTCCACCTGTGAATAAAAGGTGTACGTATGCAATTTCTGAAGGTTGTTGATCAAGGCTTCGGATTGCAATTCCAGATTCGAATTCACCTCAGCTATATAGCCTTCGACCGAATAAGTAGATTTAGCTGTTTCTTTCACCGGTTCAACCTTGTCGCCTTCCAATGTTTCTTTTTCAGGATGCTCGTCCGTCTCATCCCGACTCGCTGGTGCACACCCCATCAGTCCCACCACCAGCATGGTAAGTAAAATAATGCCTATTTTTTTCAACCGCTATCCTCATCTCTCTTGATACTTTTTTTAACCCCCTATACTTACGATCCTTCCGCCAAAAGGTTTCGGTTGAAAGAATAAACCCCGACTACTTTTGCAGCCGGGGTTCCGTAAGTCAATCCAGTTCCGATTTCCTCATTTTCGCCGCCATCGCCTTGTTCTTGTTCCAAACCTTGAACTTCATGAAAATGGCCGCAAGTCCGATTATCACCACGAACAACAGGCTTATGAAAAATCCGGGACGGATCTCCTTTTCGAGCAAGGTCCCACTGACCGCAGCAAAAATCAACAGCATGCCAAAAACGCCTGTGCCCTTGCTCCACGCTTTGCTTTCCAAGATCTTGAAAGAAGAAAGGATGATGAAGGACCAGTTATATAATAGTAAAATACCGGCAGCTGTCGTGATGTATTCATAAATCTTGCCTGGCAGGAGCAGGGCAGTGATGATCGAGCCTAAAAGCCCCAGCACCCCAAGACATAGTGACGGCAATGGCAGATCCTTGAATTTTTTAATCTTTTGCATGAATAACGAAGGGGCATTCCCATCATCGGCAATCGTTACCAATAAATTGGTCACACCGAATAATGAAGCCGTCATCGTCGAAAATCCAGCCACGATGATGGCCCCGTTAAAAACATGCGGAAAAAAAGCCAGATGATAACTATCCAACGCGGTTACAAAAGGACTCTCCTTCTCACTGAACGCCCCTAGCGAAACCATCGTGACAGCCAGTCCCAATGAGACTACATAGATGATCGTCAGTCCCAACAGCATGATCGTCCCTGCCTTGGGTGCCTCTTCTTTCTTTTTAAGCTGCATCGCCATCAATCCGATCACTTCAATGCCGCCAAATGCATAAAAGGCATAAATGAGCGATGTCCAAAACCCTTTGAGCCCTTTTGGAAATAATTCGTTATACGTATTGGGAAATGACGGCGGCTTCTCTCCATCGAGACCGAACCAACCAAGCACGGCACATGCTGCAAGGATGATGAACATGACGATTGCAGCCGTTTTTATGATCGCAAGGAGGTTTTCAATCCTATCGAATCCTTTTGTTCCCATCAATACCACAACGATTGAAACAAAAGCAAACCCGGCGGAAAATAACCATAGCGGTACACTCGGGAACCAAAATTGCGATAAAAGCGACAAGGCGGTCAACTGGCTGCCCATGATCAAAATATTCGAGGACCAATAATTCCAGCCGCAGCTAAAGCCAGCCCAACGGCCGAATGCTTTATTGGCATAATAACAAAAGGAGCCCTCTTGAGGGTCTTCTGCCGTCATTTTGGCGAGCAGGTTATACACGATATACGTACCAAGGGCAGCCAATATAAAGGAAAACACTATCGATGGACCCGTTGTGATAATCCCGATTGTCGATCCAAGAAAATATCCAGTACCGATCGTGCATCCTACACCGACCAATGACAGCTGCCACCATTTCATATCGCCAGTTTGCCCGCCTGAATCAGATGCCTCCATGTTTTTCTTCCCTTTAGCTGGAGTACAATTGGCTTTTACCATGACGCTCCCCCTCCATTCTTCATAGTGTTGATAAAGCGGAATCCGACTTATTACTGGGCCGCTTCTTTTTTATCCGAACTAATGCATTTCAGCACGATCAATACGATGCAAATGCCCATGATTCCAGAGATGATATAACTCATATTTAGATAGTTCTTCATCACAAGTGACATGACAGGTGGGCCCGCTGCGACTCCGATGAACCTTGAGGACATATAAAAGGAGGTTATCGTCCCCCTCTGTTCCTTTTCGATATTTTGGGTGATGATGGCATCGAGCGTCGGCAGTAAAGCACCAATTGCGATGCCCACCAGACTTGTAACGAGCAGGAGCAGGAATACCTTATCCTTAGTGAATCCGACAAAGACCAGGCTGATCGACAGCGTTGCCAAACTGATCATGATGATCTTTTTCATGATCGGTAATTCACCTTTGATCTTCTTTCCTGCAATATAGGAAGAAACACAAAGAAAAAACAGCGGAATCGCGATGACGAAGCCTTTCTTGACTCCATGCAGATGATGTATTTTCTCCAGGTTTTCCGACAAAAAGAAAAGGACCCCGAACAAAACCAACATAACAAATACACCAATCAGGAATACGGTATACAGCCATTTGCCTTCCTTCTTGAAGATTTGTTTCGTATCATGCCAAAATTCCTTTAATTTCTTCGGTTCGTCCTTTTCTTTTGGTACCTTAATGAAGAAAAAGACTAAGACGATTGATATCAAGCTGAAGAAGGAAATCGAGAAAAAGGGTAAAAACCATATAAATGCGGCAAAAAGGGAACCTAATATCGGGCTCAGCACTTTTCCAAATGTATTCGATGTTTCGATGATGCCCAAGCACGAACTCGTTTTTTCATCATCATCCTTGTATAAGTCCCCGACTAAAGGCAGGATGATTGGCGAGGCTCCAGAAGCACCGATCCCTTGCAGCACTCTCCCAATGATGATCCAAGTATATGGATCATCGATCTTCCACGATGCATATCCTGCAACCAAACCGCCAATCAAAGCAAGAACCAGGCTCGGCAGGATGACCATTTTCCGTCCGAAACGATCGGATAAATAACCTGCGATAGGGATTAAAAAAATGGAAGCTACCGAATAACTTGTAATGACCATGCTTGATTGAAATGAAGATATCCCCACCTTTTTCTCAAAAATGGGCAATACCGGGATAAGCATTGAATTTCCAAGTGTCATAACTAATGGGATTGACGCCATACTGATCAAGCACCATATGCTGACATTATTTTTCTCATGACCTTCCATACCTACACTCCTCATCCATTATAAACACGACTTTCAGCATACAAAGGCAAAAAAAATTGATGACTCAATCGTCCTTCATTGAATTTTGATGTCTTTAATTAATATGTTGTAGGGCGCAAAGATTTATTCAGCGGCTCCCTTGGATAATGAATGGTTCGTTTTCCAAGTCAAAAAAAGTGGTACAAGTCCATTTTCGTGAATACATTCAATTAAGCAGATGTATTTCATGATGAGGTGATGTTGTATTGGCCATTTTTTTTAGCTATGTATTGCTGGGTCTATCCTTAGCGGCACCAATCGGCCCCATTAACGCCGGGCAATTGGACAAAGGAATCAAGAAAGGGTTTTGGCACGCCTGGATTTTCGGCTGGGGTGCCATTTTAGCGGATGCTGTCTATTTGTTCCTTGTCTATTACGGGGTCAGCCGCTTTCTGGAAAACTCCTTCATGCAAACATTTTTATGGCTTTTTGGCTTTTTTGTCCTGACTTATACCGGTATTGAAAGCCTTTTTAGTGCAGGTAAAATAGAAGTGAATGCACGGAATGTGAAAGAATCCCACTTTTCTTCTTTTGCATCAGGATTCATCATGGCCCTCTCGAACCCTTTATCCATTTTGTTCTGGCTCGGTATTTACGGCTCGATCCTGGCAAACACCACGACTAAATACGACTTTCATCACATACTTCTATATAGCTCAGGCATCCTTCTCGGCCTCTTAGCCTGGGATACCACAATGGCCATCATCTCCAGCAGCTTCAGACGTTTTTTATCCAAACCCATCCTTGTTGGCATATCCGTCATCTCCGGGCTATCCCTAATCGGAATCGGCATATACTTTGCCATTCAGGCCGCAAAAGTACTATTTACATAAACGAAACACCCCCTGTTGATAGCAAAAGCCCCCGAGCAGAGGCTTTTGCCATCAACAGGGGGGCGCTTTGACGGAAATGGGAACTTTTCTCGAAGGTATGATGCTTTTACTCGCGAATTCGTGTTTCTCCTGGAATTTCGCCGTCTATTCGTGATTTACGTGAGAGTTCACTCCTAGTTGCTGCGTACTTTTATTTGTTGGAGCAGTTTGTTGATGAATGCATCTATTGAACTTGATTCATAATTTTGCTCGCCGTATTTCCGGACGTTGACTTGATTTTCCTGCTCTTCTTTATCGCCAAGGACAAGCATATATGGAATTTTCCCCATCTGGGCTTCCCTGATTTTATATCCCAGCTTTTCGTTTCGTTCGTCTGTTGTCACTCTTATGCCGAGTCTTTTGAGCTGTTTTTGGAGTTTATGGCAAAATGGAATATGAACATGCGAGACAGGGATGAGTTGAACCTGTACCGGGGCAAGCCATACCGGGAAAGCCCCGGCAAAATGCTCAATCAGGATACCAAAAAAACGATCAATCGAGCCATAAATCGCACGATGGATGACGACCGGGCGGACTTTTTCATTTTCTTCATCGATGTAAGTCAAATCGAATTTTTCCGGCATTTGAAAATCAAGTTGAATGGTTGCACATTGATGGCTCCGTTTTAATGCATCCTTAATATGAAAATCAATTTTCGGCCCGTAAAATGCTCCGTCGCCTTCATTTAATTGATAAGGTATGCCGATATCGGCAAGCACATTTTTCAAGGCTGCTTCAGAGGCATCCCAAAGGGAGTCATCTCCCAATGAATCCTCTGGTCGAGTCGAGAGCTCCACGGAATATTCGAATCCAAATGTACGATACACTTCGTCAATCAGTTGAAACACCTGCTTGATCTCCCCCTCGATTTGATCCTGCCGGACGAATAGGTGAGCATCATCCTGGCAAAATGTCCGGACCCGAAGCATTCCGTTCAATGCTCCACTATATTCATGGCGATGGACTTGACCGAACTCGGCCATCCTGATGGGTAAGTCCCTGTAGGAATAGCGGTTATTTTTGAAGATAAGCATATGACCCGGGCAATTCATCGGCTTCATCGCGAATTTTGTCTCATCGACCTCAGTAAAGTACATATTTTCATGATAGTGATCCCAGTGGCCCGATCTTTCCCATAACCGCTGATTCATCATGAACGGCGTGCGAACCTCGTCATAATCAGCATCGCCCTGGAGCTCACGCGAGAACTTCTCCAACTCATTCCTGATGATTTGTCCTTTCGGTAAATAAAACGGCATTCCAGGGGCTTCCTCGGAAAACATGAATAGTTCGAGCTGCTTCCCTAATTTCCGGTGATCGTGCTTGGCTGCTTCTTCCATAAAATCCAAGTGATCTTGTAAATCTTTTTTCCTTCCGAAGGCGACCCCATATACCCGTTGAAGAACTTCATTTCGTTTGTCTCCCCGCCAATAGGCACCTGAAACACGTGTCAACTTGAATGCTTTTACCAAAGATGTCGAGGGAAGATGCGGTCCGCGGCAAAGGTCAATAAACTCCCCTTGTTGATAAAGCGTTAGTTTTTCACCGTTCGGGATGTTCCTCGCAATATCCAGCTTGAATGACTCTCCTTGACTTTCGAATAGCTTCACCGCTTCTTCATAAGAAACCTCCCTCCTTTTTATTTCCAGATTTTCGTTTATGATTTTTTCCATCTCTTTTTCAATGGCTTGCAGACTCTCTGCGCTCAAAGGATGATCGAGCTTAAAATCATAGTAAAACCCATCCTCGATGACCTTACCCAAGCCCAGTTTCGCCGTGCCATGAAGTCTCTTCACCGCTTGGGCCAAAATATGCGCCGAAGTGTGCCGCAACACGTGCAGTCCTTCCTCCGAATCAAGTGTTAAAATCGAGAGTTCAGCATCTTCATTCAATTGGAAATGTAGATCGACCAGTTGCTTATCGAGCTTTCCTGCAACTGCCTTTTTCCTTAAGCTTGAGCTGATGGAGCCTGCCACGCTTCCCACTGTCGCACCCATCGGATATTCCTTCTGCTTCCCATCCGGGAATCGGATTTTGATCATTTTTTCATCCATTACATGAACACCCCTTTAGAATAATAAAAAAAACGCACTCATCCCTAAGCAAGGGACGAGTGCGTTTACTCGTGGTTCCACCCAATTTCCCATAAGCAAGAAAACACTCATGGCTCTGGAGCTTGTAACGCAGCTTAGACGATATCAGCTACTAAAAGTTCACTGATATAGCTCAAAGGCGGTAAATCATTTTCCTAAGCCAGGAAGTTCGCAGCTGCCCTTCCCTCTCTGAAAACCGTAAAAATGATTATTGTCCTTTTCATCGCAATGGTTTTATAAACAAAAAAACGCACTCATCCCTAAGCAAGGGACGAGTGCGTTACCCGTGATTCCACCCAATTTCCCATAAGTATCATCACTTATGGCTCTGGAGCTTGTAACGCAGCTTAGACGATATCGGTTACTCTCGTTCACCAATAAAAGCTCAAAGGCGGTAAATCATTTTCCTAAGCCAGGAAGTTCGCAGCTATCCTTCCCTCTCTTAAGACCGTAAAAATGATTGTTGTCCTCATCATGGCTTATGCTATTGCAAATCGATTTTTATATTGTTATACATATTACAACCAATCCCTGAAAGTTACAACATTTTATTCCAAAAAATATTACTTTTACCAAATGAATAATCCCTATCCTAGCACTCTACCATTTGGTATAATTAGTAAAAAAAGGAGGGTCCCATGAAAAATTTAAGCAGCTGGTCGATCGGATTCGCCGTGATGGGTGCCGCAGCATTTGGCTTTTCTTTTGTCAGCAAAGAAGCCTTCGATTTTTTAATGGTCTTCGGATTCGGGGCATTATTACTCGGCATGCTATTAAGTTTCGCGGCCATATTCAAAAAGGAAAAAGGAAAGACGAAATTTTTGGCTGTCGCCACGTTCTTTCTTTTAAGCTTCATCCTGGTTTGGAATGAACCCTTTCAAATCATCAGGCTGTTAACATGGATGAGGAATTAATTTGCTCTAACGACTGGGAGGCGATCCATAGATGGACATTTGTTTCATTGGCGGCGGCAATCACGCGAATTCCGAATTAGCTGAAGTGTACCTGGAACTTTCAAACATGATGAAGCCCCATGCCAAAATTTTAATAATCCCGTTTGCAACCGATGTTTCCCGGTACGAAGGCTGGCTGGCAACCGTCAAGAAAGCCTTTTCCATCATGGAACATGCTAGTGTTGACTTATTGAGAGAAAACCTTTCGGAGCAAGAGATGCAACAAGCCCTAAACGAATATGATGCTCTTTATTTTATTGGCGGCAGGCCAGAACGATTGATCACTGTCATGGAAAATAAAGGCCTTACACCGATCTTGAAAAACTTTAATGGCTTATTGATTGGATATAGTGCGGGTTCGTTAGCCTTCTGCACGGATTGCATAATGACGAAAGATACAGACTATCCAGAAACGATAATGATCAAAGGCTTGGCATTAGTTGAGTTCAGCGTTGAAGTCCATTACGAAGCTAAGATAGATGGAGAATTGCTTCCCCTTTCAACTGAACGAAAAATATATGCCATTCCAGATGGAAGTGCCCTTTTCACAAAGAACGGCGAACTCTATAAAGTGGTGAATGATATATACTTCTTTCAAAATGGTACACGCTTTCCCTGAGTGAAGGAGTTGCTTGGAAACATTCTTGAGAAAGTTATTCAGCTTGGATGGTCTTCGGTGTGACCAACCGATCCCGTTGCATTCTTCACACGGAGCATTAAGGTAAGTCCAGTGGACCACAAGATCAGGGCGCAGCCAAAGCCGAGCAGTGATAATTTTGCAGTAATTTCATGACCTCCAAGCATGAAGGCGCTTGGAGCGGCCAGTAACGTGATAAGTGCCAACGAGCAAAGCAGCGTTCCGGTCAAATAGTAGAGCTTGATTTGAAAAAGCGATGCCAGGGGTAAGAAATGCAGGCCCACGATAATAGCGATGACGCCAGGTATAAGATCGGTTTGATGGGTCGCGTTACAGATGGCTATGGCTGCCCCGATCAGCAAACCTTCGGCGATGAAGACGATATTGAACCAGAATCGGATTCGCTTCAGCTTCCCTGTAATTTGATGCGGCATTTCTTGTGCCGCATGTAACAGTGAAATGCCTCCGATAAGCAGGAGGAATCCAACCAGTATGGCGGCGAGTTCCACGTACGGAAAGCCCCATTCTTGCAATCCCATTACACCGATACCTGCCCACAGCGTACCGAAGAACGCCATGAAAATGACTCCAATTCCTGTACCGCGATATGCTTCTTTCGTTTGCATCATCCCGTTTCCTTTCATCTTCAGTAATATCATACATAAACCATCATACTGCAGAAATTAGCCGATTATTCATGATCCATTTACCTAAAAAGCGAAAGGGAGATATGATTGCGGGAGAAGGGATGGCTATCATCCGCTTCTCCCGCGATTTCATTTCCAATTGAATAGTTGCTTGACTGGCGCCGCAAGAAGCTGATCATAGGCGAACTCGTCAGGATATTGACTCAGATCATGTATGGATAAGGCCTCATCCACCTTCTGATTCCTATGATCGGACACATATATCCCACATTCCGGGCAGTTTATGGCAGGAACCTGCAGGAGCTTTATCGATCGCTTCCCATCGGGCATGATCCAGAAACAGTCCTTCTTTTCACTTTCTTCAACGTTAGGGGCATTGCACCACAAGCAGTCCATCTTCATCCCTCCTTGCCTTCCGGCTCCACTGGTTCACTTTGGGCCAGGGCATTCTTTTTTTCTTGCGCTTTCCTCAATTTCTCCTTCATTTCATCCCGTTTATCGCGACGGTCCTTCAATGAGGCATGTTCTGCCGCATTTTCATAGGCCTTTCTCTTATCAAGACGGCGCAAGCCCTCTGGCACCAAATTGAATTTTTCGTCCGTCATGAGCGCGGATATCCCCACGGCTGCTTTTCGGTCTTCGGTGCCATACACTTCATCAAAGTACGCGTCGGCACTGCCGGAAACATAATTCTTCGGCTCCGGATAGCTCGTGATGACACCTTCGAAGTTCCGCAATACGACCTTATCCGGGCTTTGGGATAGCAGGTAATTCGGAGTCAGGGCTATCTTTCCTCCGCCGCCAGGCGCATCCACCACAAAGGTCGGCACCGCATATCCCGATGTATGGCCACGCAGCGCCTCAATGATTTCCAATCCTTTTGAAACCGGGGCCCGGAAATGGCCAATCCCTTCGGATAGATCGCATTGATAAATGTAGTAAGGCCTTACCCTGGCCATGACACAGTCATGCATCAGCTTTTTCATGATATGGACACTATCGTTGATGCCAGCGAGGATGACCGCCTGATTACCGAGCGGGACGCCTGCCATGGACAGCATATCGCAAGCCTTTTTCGCTTCATCGGTCAGTTCAAGCGAATGATTGAAATGGGTGTTTAACCAAATCGGATGGTATTTCTTCAGAATATTGCATAAATTTTCCGTAATCCGCTGCGGAAAAACGACCGGGGCCCGTGTACCGATCCGAATGATCTCCACATGCGGGATGGCGCGCAAGTTGCTCAATACATATTCGAGGATCTTATCATTGATCAGCAATCCGTCCCCTCCGGAAATCAGCACGTCCCTCACTTCCGGTGTATTTCTTATATATTCGATCGCTCCATCCAATTGCTTCTTTGGAACGCCCATTCCCACCTGGCCTGAAAAACGGCGGCGCGTGCAATATCGGCAGTACATCGAGCACTGGTTCGTAACGAGGAACAGCACCCTGTCCGGATACCGATGCGTCAAGCCTGGAACTGGTGAATCCTCATCCTCATGGAGCGGATCCTCCAAATCATATCTCGTCTTGTTCATTTCTGCCGAGAGCGGTACCGACTGTAAACGAATTGGACAGCGAGGATCATCAGGATTCATCAAAGAAGCATAATAGGGCGTTATATTCAAAGGAATCGTCTGCGTCGAGATCCGGACTCCTTCCTCTTCCTCCGGAGTCAGATTGACGACCTTTTTCAAATCATCCAAGGTTTTGATCGTATTGGTCAATTGCCAGATCCAATCGTTCCACTGCTCTTCCTTGACGTCCTTCCAAAGCTCGATATCATGATAATGCCTGCGCCCGCCAAGGTACTCTTTATGTTTTATTTCCATTCCCATCATGTTCATGTTAAAAATCCCCTCCCCTTATTCTAAGAACTTATCGATATACTCTCGCAAGAATGATGCCAACTCTTTTGAGAAGGAAAACATCAGAATAAGAGGGGAATGCGGGCGTGCGGGCCGCAAAATTCTTTTCTAAACGCCCAATATTTTGCAGCCAAATTCTTTGCATCTCATACAAAATACTTTACCTTCATTTCTATCCTCTTGATTCCTTCCATTCCGCCGTATACACCTTTTCAATCTTGTACTTGTTTAACTTATATTGTAATCCTTGTCTGGTAATATTGAGGGACTCAGCCGTTTTGCTGATATTCCCGTTGTATTTCCGGAACATATTGATGATCATTTCCTTTTCCAGTTCCTCAAGGACGACAGGTAAATCCATCTTGTCCGTTAATATGGGCGGCAGGCTCTGTGCACTGGGGGGAGTGTATTTGCCTGAAGGAAAAAGATAGGCCGGAAGGTGATGCTCATCAATCATATCCTCCCCAGCATCCATGACGTTAAAGGCCAATTCGATGGCATGGCCCAGTTCACGAATGTTTCCGGGCCACGGATACTGAAGAAGCCGATTCATCGCCTTCTGACTGATCCCGCGCACGTCCGAAAAAAATGATTTGTTGAACTTCTGAATAAAGTGATGGGCGATTTCCGCTATATCTGTTTTACGCTCCTTAAGAGAAGGCATGGCGATCGTCACGACATTCAGGCGAAAAAACAAATCGGAGCGAATGATTCCCCGCTCTAGCGCCTCTTCTGGAGAAATGTTCATCGCCGCAATGATCTTCACATTGATTTTTTGCTCCTGCGCCCCTCCGACGCGGCGCACCTCACCCTCCTGCAGCACCCGCAGCAATTTCGCCTGCAATCCAGGATCGAGGCTATTCAATTCATCAAGAAACAGCGTACCGCCATTGGCCTGTTCAAAAATCCCGAGTCGATCCACTGCTCCCGTGAAAGCCCCTTTCGTCGTGCCAAACAACAGACCTTCCATTAATTCCTTTGGGACGGCCGCACAGTTTTGCGCAATGAATGGCTGATGGCGATGGGCACTTATATTATGGATACTTTGCGCAACCAATTCCTTCCCCGTTCCCGTCGGTCCATAAATCATGACCGGGGAATGGCTGCGGGCCGATTTTTTGGCCAATGATATCGCTTCTTGAAAAGCGGGACTGCTCCCGATCAAATCACTGAAATGATAAGCCGCCGTCCCTTCGAAGTACTTATTTTTCTTATAGGTCTCGGCAAGCTGGGAGCGTAAATCGACGATTTGGTCATACATGTTCATGACCTTGGTAATGTCTTTGGCGATCTCGACTGCCCCGATGATCTCGCCATCCTCATATAGTGGATACGTGCTATTGATCGACGTTATCTTTTTCTCCTTTACATTCACATACGTTTGAATCGACTCATTCGTTTCGATGCCCTTGTCCAACGCCGCCTGCAGCGTACTCGACTCATCGGTCAAGGACGGGTAAAGCTGAAAGATATTCTCCCCGAGCACCTGTTCGCGAGCCAGCCCATCGATATGTGCCATCATTTCATTATAAAAAACCGTATCCCCATCTTTATTCACGATATGGACACCCACATTTATCACATTCAATATCCATTCAAATTGCGTGGAAAACTGATTGACTGAAGATTTCATTTCTTCATCTCCGTTCTCGTCACTTGATAGAATTACCTGTAAATTATATCATTTAATGGTAAATAGAATCATAGAAATGATAAAGCTTCTGAAGAGAAGAAAGGAGTTTCCCTTTCTACAGGGAAACCTATAAATAAAAGGGGGTGAATGGTATTTTAAAAAGGAATGAAACCAAATTAGAAATTAAACCTTGGGAAGAGAAGGATCTTGATTTACTTTTTCAACTCAATGAACCGAAAATGATGGAGCATCTTGGTGGTCCAGAGAGTGCAGAACAAATCCAAAAACGCCACAAACGATACCTTGAAATCGGAAACAGGGGATGCATGTTCAGCATCATCCTGCCAAAGGACGAAGCTGTTGGTTCCGTAGGCTACTGGCAAACCGTCTGGAACGATGAAAATGTGTATGAAATCGGCTGGAGTGTCCTCCACTCTTTCCAGGGGAAAGGCATTGCATCACAAGCCGTCAGGGCTGTCATCGCCAAACTCAAGGACGAACGCAAATACAGCTCCATTCACGCATTTCCATCCGTCCATAACGCCGCATCCAATGCCCTTTGCCGCAAGCTTGATTTCAATCTCATCTCCGAATGTGAATTCGAATATCCGCCAGGGAGCCTCATGCAATGCAATGATTGGTGCTTGGAGCTTGAATGAAACAATAGCGGCTGTTTTCCAGTGGGAAAAGTCGAATTCTGTTAGGTTTAGGTGAATTTATTTCCCGGGAAAGTCGAATGATTCCCGAATAGGACGAATTATTCTTGGGCTGGGACGAATTAGCCTTCAGGCGGGCAGGATGGGTTTACCATCCTATCCGCCAAGATCATACTCTATCAAGCAAGCAATTTATTCCATGTTTCTTTGTTGGCTTGGCTATCCCCAGAAATGCTGCTTGCTTTTTGAAATTTGGATAATGCCGCCTCGGTTTTGCTGCCGAATCGTGCGTCAAGTGGCCCGGGATCGAATCCTTTCATATAGAGTGCTGCTTGCAGTATCCATGTGATAGGGCCCGTAGCTCCTATACTCAATGTGACCATCGCAGCCTTGGTTTTTGGCCCCCATTTTCCATCGACCGCAAGTCTATGATTATATTGCTTATTAAGCTCCGTTTGTACTCCTTTTAAAAGAGCTGATCGAGTTTTGGGGCCGAAAAAACCATCGACCGCCAGATTCGTTTTATAGCGGCTATTTACTGTTTCCTGAATGGAAATGATTTGGCTATCTCCTTTACTGCCCTTTGTTGTTTTGAATAGGTTGGTAAGATGCGGTTTCTTCCCTGCTTGTAATTGTATGTGGGTTAAGCCACCCGTCATTTGCAAGTGGGGATAATCCTTGAATGTACGCCAATCTCCGCCCCATTCGAATCCTAACTTTTTACCTATCGCAGCCACACGCTGCCACCTTGAATCCACCGTCCAGATCGCTTTCCTGCCATCATCACTCACAAGGAAGAAATCGATGGCCAGTCCAAAATTATGATAAGATTGGCCTGGCTTAGCGTTCGTCACAACAGGCTTAGCCGGATCACTATAATTTTTTCCATTGTACCTGTAGATTCGTCCTTGACCATAAAGCGCGGCTTGCTCTTCCAAAGAGCGGTAACCTGCGCTTATTTGTACAGCGATCCCTTCTGTATAAGCCCGTTCGATCATCTCCAATGCTGATGCCTTCACTACTGCATCCATCCCTATACCCATCTTCTTCACTGATCGATCCAATAATGTTCGTAATTCCACGTTCAATGCCATCCCTCCTTTTTACGTTTCCATCACCCTTTATATAAGCCTTTTTAACGGAAAAGTAGCATGAGGAATCATGAAACAAAAGAGGTGCAACAAAAAATAGACCACTTCCATTCGCCTGGTTGCGAATGGAAATAGTCTAATAGTTCTTATTAATCTTATGCCCTGATTTCAATAGAGGGACTTATGGTGAAGTCAGCCTCTGTTTTGCTTTTCACTTCATCAAGTGTTATGCCATTTTGCAATTCAATCAATTCCATTCCCGCTTCGGAAAAATGGAAAACAGCCAATTCGGTAATCAGGCAGTGGACGACCTTTTCTCCTGTCAATGGCAATGTACAGCTCTTTTTCACTTTGGATTCACCATGCTTGTTCACATGGTCCATGATGACAACGATGCGTTTTGCGCCTTGGACGAGGTCCATTGCGCCCCCCATTCCTTTGACCATCTTGCCAGGAATCATCCAGTTGGCCAAGTCCCCAGTCTCCGAAACTTCCATCCCGCCTAAAATGGCTAGATCGATATGGCCGCCGCGGATCATCGCGAACGATTCAGCGCTATCAAAAAAGGATGCGCCCGCTTTGGCCGTTACCGTTTCTTTCCCTGCATTGATCAAATCCGGATCGACTTCGTCCTTTTGTGGGTAAGGTCCGATTCCGAGTAAGCCATTTTCCGATTGAAGCATGACATTGAAGTCATTTGGGATCATATTGGCAATCAAGGTCGGCATCCCGATCCCTAAATTCACACACATCCCATCTTGGATTTCCTTAACGGCCCGTTCTAAAATCAGTTGTCTTGTCATTTGAATACTCCTCCTTTTTATGCGTTAGCAGTTGTAAGTTTTTCAATACGTTTTACATAGTCATTTCCTACAAGCACTTTTTGTACATAAACTCCTGAAGTATGAATTTCATCCGGATCAAGCTCCCCTGTGTTCACAAGCTCCTCCACTTCGACCAACGTGACTTTCCCCGCTGTGGCAACGACAGGATTGAAATTCCTGGCTGTTTTTCGATATACGAGGTTACCGAAATGATCCGCTTTCCAAGCTTTGACAAAGGCAAAATCCCCGACGATCCCTTTTTCCATGATGTATGTGCGGCCATCGAACTCTTTATGTTCCTTCCCTTTGGCGACTTCCGTTCCCACTCCCGTGGCTGTATAAAAGGCAGGAATGCCCGCTCCGCCCGCTCTTAATCGCTCAGCAAGCGTTCCTTGGGGAACTAGCTCGACCTCCAGCTCGCCGCTTAAAAATTGCTGCTCGAACAATTTATTTTCCCCGACATAGGAGGCTATCATTTTTTTGATTTGTTTATTTTCAAGCAAAAGTCCCAGACCCCAATCATCGACCCCGCAATTGTTGCTGACGACCGTCAAATCCTTTACACCTTTGTTACGCAAAGCAATGATTAGTTTTTCTGGAATTCCGCTTAATCCGAACCCGCCAACGATAATGGTAGCTCCATTCTCGATATGTTCAATAGCGCTGTCAAAAGATGATAACAATTTACTCATTTTCCCATCTCCATTCCTAATCTATTCTTTTAAATAAACAATGATGTTCCAAAAGCAATGATGAACACGGTCACTGTTTTCAAGACCGTAATCGCAAAGATATCCTTGTACGATTGGCGATGTGTCAGCCCCGTAATGGCAAGTAAGGTGATGACGGCGCCATTATGCGGCAGCGTATCCATCCCGCCGGATGCCATGGATGCAATTCGATGAAGCATTTCCGGGGTGATCCCGACATTTTGGGCCACCTGCATATAGTGACTTCCCATCACTTCCAGCGCAATCGAAAGTCCGCCGGATGCCGATCCGGTGATCCCTGCCAGTACATTGACGGCAACAGCTTCGGAAACGAGTGGATTGCCGCTTGCATTGAACACCCAGTTTTGAATGACCGAGAATCCAGGAAGCGTTTTTACGACATTCCCAAAACCGACTTCAGATGCGGTATTGAATATGGCAAGCAAAGATCCCATCGCAGCAGCCGTCAAACCACTTGCCAATTTGACCTTTATGCGTCCGACATTCAAAAGCATGGCGGCTATGATACCGATTGTGAGGGCAACGATCAGCGACCACGATGAAGTGACTGTGCTTACATCGGCAATGTTGAATGTTTCCTTCAGCATCGATCCGTCATACCAATGCTTAACCGAAATGGCGCTGCGGCTGAAAGCGAAGTTGAAAGCGACGACAAGGATGAGCGGTACGAGGGAGAGCCAGAAGTTAGGCAGGTTTTGCTGTTCTGCACTTTCGGGTTCATTGATATGCCCTTCCCCGTACCCTTCCCCATTTGCCACCGCTTGTTTACGACGGCGTTCCAGCCAAAGCATTCCTCCTGTGAATACAAGGATTGCGCCAATGATCCCCATGATGGGAGCTGCATAGGTATCCGTTCCGAAATAATTCGTTGGAATGATATTTTGGATCTGAGGTGTTCCAGGAAGAGCATCCATCGTATAAGTGAAAGCGCCTAAGGCTATCGTTCCCGGCAACAATCTCTTTGGAATGTCGGCTTCTTTAAAAATGGCTGCTGCAAATGGATAAACGGCGAATGCCACGACAAACAGTGAAACCCCGCCATATGTCAGCGCCGAACAGGCAAGCACGACGGCCAGGATGGCCTGCTTCGAGCCTAGTGATTTTACGATGGTCTTGGCAATGGATGCTGCTGCACCGCTCATCTCCATGACCTTTCCGAATACGGCCCCTAATAAAAATATCGGAAAAAACGCTTTTATATAGTTAGCGGCGAACGTCATGTATGTCTCTGTATAACTCGGCAGCAAGTGACCGCCGGATAATATGACCGCCAACAATGTAACAAGCGGCGCTATGATAATGACCGGATAGCCCCGGTAGGCTAAAAAGATTAAAAGTCCCAGCGCCACGACAATGGCTAAAATTTGAATCACCAACTCATTTCCCCCTTTTCTTTTTTCTCCCTTTGCCCCAAAATGAGACGGAAATCTCTTAGTAAAAAATATCAATCTCCCTAAATCCCATATTTTTTCCTTTGTTCCATCCAAGCCTGCCTTCCCCAAGTCAAGCTGAATGATCTCCCCAAACTTTCCAAGCGTTGATAACGCTTTCAACTTTCTTGGTGAATGATGAATTTTCTTTTCATTTTACGTGCAAACAGCATTTATCATGACAGATTGGCCATTCACTAATTTAATAATGCAATTGTCGTGCCAACTTGATTTCAAGGTCTATTCGTTACGTTTTTATAAATGGGACAAGCTAAAATCCCTGGTAACTGTCAGGTTTTCCTTACAGATAAGCAGAAAAGGTTAAAAAGTGTAAGCCTTTTCATACAACATCTCAAAACTATCTTGTTTTATGTACGGATTCCCTGACACACCACGATTTTTGAAAGGATAAAATAGGCGCAAACGTTACGCTTCCGGGATTGCTTCTGAGCGGATGCCCACCCAATTACCAATATTTTAACATTTAAATAGATGGGCAAACAGCTATTTTCCTATCATCATAAACCATATTTATTCATTTTTTCATAAAGCGTCGTTCGGCTGACCCCTAGTCTCTTTGCCGTTTCCGACTTATTGCCAGAAGTCATTTCCAGGCAGGAAAGGATGGCAGCCCGCTCGGTCTCATCCATCACCTCGGCTAAGGTGCGGATCGTGACCGCTTCCTTCTGACCCGTGATTTCTTTCGGGAGGTGCTTGGAACATATCCTTTCCCCTTCTTCCACGATATTCATTGCCCGTTCAATGATATTCTCCAGCTCACGAATATTGCCCGGCCACCCATAATGTCGCAGCAGCCGTAATGCTTGGTCGCTCATCCCGATTACACGCTTTTTCATGAGGCTCTGGTACTTTTCGACAAAATGATTGACCAGTATTTCAATGTCCTCCGGCCGCTCCTTCAGGGAAGGGACCTGAAATTGCATGACCTTTAGCCGATAATACATATCAAGCCGGAATTCCCCTTTTGAGACCATTTCATCCAAATTGCGGTTCGTTGCAGCGATTACCCGGACATCAATCGGAATGCTTCCCGTCGATCCGACCCTCTCGATTTCTTTTTCTTGGAGCACACGAAGCAGCTTCACCTGCATATGCAGCGGCAGCTCACCGATTTCATCGAGAAAAATCGTTCCCCCTTCAGCTGCTTCGAACTTCCCTGCTTTTCCGCCTTTTTTTGCACCAGTGAAGGAACCCTCTTCATAGCCAAAAAGCTCCGACTCCAGCAGCTCTGCCGGGATGGCGGCACAGTTCACCTTGACGAACACGCCCATCGCCCGTCTGCTATCATTATGGATGGAATGGGCAAACAGCTCCTTACCCGTTCCGCTTTCGCCCAAGATCAACACATTCGAATCGCTTTTCGCGGCAATTTTGGCTTGACCTTTCACTTCCATGAATGCGGGACTTCTGCCCATCAAATGATCAAACGTATAGGAGGCTTTATTCCTCTCGCGAAAATCACCTTTGTACTTTTTCAGCTCTACTTCAAGTGAGTTTATCCGCTTGGAAAGAGCGGTGAATTGCCCGACATTCTTAAAAAGAATCTTCCCGACCGCTCCTATTAATTTACCTTGTTTCCGTATGGGGGAGCGTGTCGCGATGATATAGTTATCTTTTATTTTCTGTAATTCGGCGACCTCTTGCTTGCCTGTTTTGGAGACCACATGCATCCGCGTATTTTCAATGACCTCCGTTACATGTTTCCCTATGGAGCTTTCCTGATCGACCCCCAGAAAATCCGCATAAGCGTGGCTCAGCATTTGGACATACCCCTCCGTATCGACCATCACCAACCCGTCATAGGCAAATTCAATGATATCCTTGAACAGAATTTCTTCATGATTATCGACATTAAGAAAATCACTTTTATTATTCGTAAACAATAGTAGATAAATCTGATACTGCTCAGCACCGATTTGAATGATGGTTTTTCTGACAATCCCATTGTGATCGTTCAAACGGATGGGCGTATTGACAGCTGGTCTAAGCTTTTTTTCCATCAGCACATTTATTTGCCGATCAAATTGATCCTCAGGGAATATCTCTGATAATATGCGATTGCATAAAAAGATTTCATTTTCGTTTTTCGTTACCAAAACACCTACAGGCAATTCTTCCACTATCGCCTTCACTAATTCCAACTGAACAGTTTCACTATCGCTTGCCATCCTTATTCTCCTTAACCCGTCTGAATTTTCCCTCATTATATCATAGGAAATTGAAGTCAAGGGATTACCGCTCCACAATCAGCGCCGTTCCTTGTCCGCCGCCAATACATAGGGTGGCAAGGCCGGTTTTTGCGTCCCTGCGCTTCATTTCATACAGTAAAGTCACTAAGATGCGGGCACCAGATGCACCTACCGGATGACCCAATGCAATCGCCCCGCCATTCACATTCACTTTCCCCGGATTCAATTCAAGGTCATGAAGCACGGCGAGTGACTGCGCCGCAAAGGCTTCATTCACTTCCAGCAAATCGATTTCATCGATTGTCATTCCCGCTTTCTCTAGAGCTTTTTTTGTCGCAGGAACTGGCCCGTAGCCCATGATTTTCGGATCGAGGGCGGCATTGGCATAGGATTTGATCGTTGCCAGCGCTTCCAGTCCCAGCTCGTCTGCTTTTTCCTTGGACATCAGGACCAGCATCGCTCCCCCATCATTGATTCCCGATGCATTGCCGGCCGTCACCGTTCCGTTTTCCTTAAAAGCAGGACGCAGCTTCGTTAGCTGATCGATCGTCAGCCCATGACGCGGATGTTCATCCTGGTCCACCAAGATCGTCTTTCCGCGGCGTTTATATTCAACAGGGGATATTTCATCTGCAAACCGTCCTTCAAGCTGGGCCTTTTCAGCCTTCATTTGGCTATTCAAAGCGAATTCATCTTGCTTTTCCCGGCTGATTTCCCATTGCTCGGCAATATTCTCCGCAGTCACGCCCATATGATATTGGTTGAAGACATCCGTTAAGGCATCATACGTCATGGAATCCACGGCTTCGGCATTCCCCATTTTCTGGCCAAAGCGATAGTTGGGAAGTAAATACGGGGCATTGCTCATGCTTTCGATCCCTCCAGCAAGAATCACATCCGCATCACCAAGGGCAATGAATTGTGCTCCCATTATGACTGTACGGAGTCCGGACCCGCAAAGTTTATTAACGGCCATAGCCGGCGTCGTTTCCGGAATGCCTGCATGAATCGCAACCTGACGTGCCACATTTTGCCCTAATCCAGCAGACAGGATATTCCCGACCAACACCTCATCGATCAAATCAGCCGGGATTTTTGCCCGTTTAATCGCTTCCTTGGCTGCCACAACTCCCAATTCAACCGCTGAAACATTGGCAAGACTTCCTCCAAATGTACCAACCGGTGTCCTAGCTGCGCCTACAATCACTACTTCTCTCATCATACTTCCTCCTTCTCCCTTTTTAATTTTGCCAGTTTAATGAAATGACGGTCCCGCTCATCGATTTTCTCGGAAGCGGCAGATCCTTCATACGTAAAGATCCCTTCTCCCGACTTTACCCCAAGCTTCCCTTCCTCCACCAAATCACGAATCAACACAGGAGCTTCCTTACTCTGATCAAGCTTGGGTGAAACATTATCAAAAACACGCTGCCATGTATCCAGTCCGCCAAAATCGGCAATCTCGATCGGCCCGGTAAATGCCCAGCGAAAGCCTGGTCCGGCCGTTATCGCCGTATCGATATCCTCAGCATCGGCAACACCCTCTTTTAATAGATGAAAGGCTTCCCGCATCAAGGCAGTCTGGAGGCGATTGGCAATGAAGCCTGGTATTTCTTTTTTCAAGAGAATCGGAGACTTGCCGATTTTACGCATCAAAGCAAGGGTTGTCTCGACGATATCCGGTTTTGTTTCGTCATGCTGAACAATTTCAACCAATGGAACCAGATGGCCGGGATTGAAGAAATGCGTGATCACCATCCTGTTTGCAAACGAAGCCTTCTCCATCAATTGGGAAATCGGAAAAGTCGATGTATTGGAAGCAACAATCGCATCCGGTTTGATGATGTTCTCCATTTGCTGATAGAGACTCAACTTCAGCTCGATGACTTCCGGGATCGCTTCAATGATAAAATCGGCTTCCCTTAAGGCCGCTCCCAAATCAATGCTATAGGTAATATTCGCCAAAGCGTCTTGCTTTTCCTGATCGGTCAACACCCCTTCCGCAATCAGCAGGGATAGATTCTCAGAAATCCGGTTTTTGGCATGCGCTAAGAATTCTCCCTGGATATCGTTAATCGTGACGGAATACCCGCTAACGGCAAATGACTGCGCGATCCCACTCCCCATGACACCTGAACCGATAATCGCTATTTTGTTAATCATCCTAATTCCCCTTTCCGTTTTATGTCCTCACCTTTCATTCATGCAATATTCGTGCCACCGATAACGAAAAAACAAAATTCTTTTGTTATGCCAAAAATCATGATAGACTCTTACTCATTAACCTAACCCATATTTTTATAACTTCCCTATTCATTTCCAACATTATCTTGAGGAATCTCCCTTTTTTTTAAATGGACAGATTGGACCATTACATTTTTTTTGGAGGAATGTAAGATGGTTAACAACAAAGTGGCGATCATTACCGGATCGGCTAGAGGAATCGGGTTTGAAATTGGAAAGATTTTTGCCGAAAATGGCGCGAAGGTCGTTTTATCCGATCTTGATCAAAACACAGTTGAAAAAGCTGCTTCAGATCTAAGAAACAAAGGCTTGGACGTTATCGGCTTAAAAGCAGATGTAACCGTTGAAGACGATATCATCCAACTGATCAATCAAGCTAAAGACAAATATGGACGAATCGATATTTTCATTAATAACGCCGGCCTTCAGCATGTGGCGCCGATTGAAGAATTTCCAACCGAAAAGTTCGAACTGATGATCAAAATCATGCTGACCGCTCCTTTCATCGCGATCAAGAACGTTTTGCCCATCATGAAAGAACAAGGCTTCGGCAGGATCATCAACATCTCTTCCATCAACGGTCTAATTGGCTTCGCCAACAAAGCGGCATACAATAGCGCCAAACATGGTGTCATCGGCTTAACGAAAGTCGCCGCCTTGGAAAGCGCCGCAAAGGGCATAACCGTCAATGCCCTTTGCCCTGGATATGTAGACACTCCGCTCGTCCGCGGACAAATGGCAGACTTGGCGAAAACACGCAATGTTCCTCTAGAAGATGTATTGGCAGAAGTCCTTCTTCCGCTAGTGCCTCAAAAACGCCTTCTGGATGTTAGTGAAATTGCCGACTACGCCATCTTCCTCGCAAGCGACAAAGCACGGGGCATCACAGGCCAGGCAGTTGTATTGGATGGCGGATATACAGCTCAATAAAAAGAAAATATATCAGCAATAAGCCCGATTAAACAACACCAACAAAGGTGCTCATCATTCGGGCTTTTTTGTATTCATGGGATAACTAGACAGTCGTTTGGATCGGAAAAGAAGTGGAAGAAAATGGTGGAACAAAGAATTCCCTCATGTTACAGTAATATAGGGATACGACCCTTAAAAGGAGGCTTCGTCATGATTATTAAGTGGGTTAGACTGCGCTAATTAAAAGGGCTGGCCAATCATGCTCCGGAAAGAATGTATGGATTTGCGCAATTAAATCATATTTAATACGGAGGGTAAAACATGAGTGAACAAATCGTGAAAATAAATAAAGTCGATATATGTACAGAAAGTTTCGGAAACTCCAAAGACCCTGCTGTGCTTTTGATCATGGGAGCGATGTCTTCTTTAGATTGGTGGGATGAGGACTTTTGTATCCGCCTCGCCGAGCAGGGGAGGTTTGTCATTCGATACGATCATCGGGATTTGGGACGATCGACCGTTTATGAACCCGGCACTTCCAACTATACCATAACGGACTTGGCTGACGACGCCGCGGGTGTCCTGGACGCTCATTCCATAGAGCAAGCTCATATCGTCGGCATGTCCATGGGCGGTATGATCGGCCAAATCCTTGCCTTAAGATATCCGGAACGCGTCACTACGCTTACGCTCATCGCATCAAGTGTGTTCGGGACTGTCATGGAAGAACTGCCGCCAATGGACCAAAGCATATTGGATCATCACGCGAAAAGCGCTTCCGTGGATTGGGCAAACAAGGAGTCGGTCATCGCCTTTCTTGCGGATGGCTGGAAAACGCTGGCCGGTTCGAAACCTTATGAGCAGGAAAGAATGTATAAACTGGCTAAAAGAGAAGCAGAGCGCGCCAAACAGCTGCCAAGCAGATTCAATCATGCCATGCTTGCCGGCGGGGACGAATATTACGATCGAATGGGGGAGATCACGGCGCCTGTCCTCATCATCCACGGGACAGAAGATCCAGCCTTGCCATACGAACATGGACTTGCGCTTGCAAAAGCAATCCCTCAAGCTTCATTCGTGACACTTGAGGGATCGGGGCATGAAATTCATCGTGAAGACTGGGATGACATCATCGATTCCGTTAAAAAGCTTACTTCATGATAAGAATCAGCCATAAAAGAAGCCGACCATTTAAAGGTCGGCTTTTCTTAATACGTTTTAGCAGTAACCGCCATATCCTTGAACGCCGCCATAACCGCCACCGTTATCGCCACCGCCGCCGAAGCAAGCCGCTCCGACAATGATTAAGAGGATAAACAAAACGACTATAAAAGCGAAACCTCCACCAAAACCGCCAACACCGTTATCGCAACCGCAATTTGATTCATGACCACAATTAGACAATAGAAACATCTCCTTATTTGTTTTAGAACTTGAAAAATTAAATGGGTTAATTCACTTTATGTTCTAATTAGGATAATGACACAATAATCACCAGAAACTTTGTATGAACCACCCACAACTACCTCTCAAGAGCAAACTGGACGTTTTTAGTTTCGGGCCTCCTTCATGACGGAGATCTTATCGTGAAAGAAGACGTGACTCACTCCATGGCCCGAAAAAATGAGCATGTAACCCATTCCTGCTAGCTTCGGCTTATTGTACAATGAAGCTAAAAAGGCTCGAGGTATGTATGATAAAAGGAAATTCTTATATTTTTGTTTTCTCCATGCTGATTGTGTTGCTAATCGTACTTGTTTCAGAAACGCCGATAATCATCAAGGCTTCACTTGCTGCCCTAACGATGGCATTTTCAATCCCTTCAATCAGGAAGCTTATGTTCAAAGACAAATGCAGAAAAATGAAAGCGGCACTGTACTCCTCATTGACCTTTACATTGGGCCTATTTCTAATCTCGATTTTCGAAGAACCATCATCCATTTTATCTGGTGATCACCTTTCCCTTCTTATGGCTGTGCTTTTTTATAGCTTATTGGGAAATTTCATTTACGGCTTACCCGCCTCGCTTATGGCTGAAGTTATTTCAATCAGGTTTTTCACGATCCGTACCTGGTTATCTGGATTCATTCATATAGCCTTTGGACTGATTACATACTTCATCATGCCAGGCTTGTTTATACCGGCGATTATTTGCGCCATACTCTTTTTTGCACTGGATGAAATCATTAACGTATATCCGTCAAATACCTGACCTCTGTTATCCTGACCAGTTTGCAGTGTGGCAAAATGAAAAGGATAAAAGAAATTAGCTTCTTTTATCCTGCAGTTCATTTACTCTATTAAACGCCGCCAAAGCAACTCATAGATAAGGTAGAGTTGACACAAAATAGTCGTATTGTTTTAACCTGATGGCACGTCCCGCCATAGAGCCCGAAAACATATTGAGTAATTTTTCAAAAAAATGTAATAAATCCGCAACTAAACACTGGAACATTTGTTCTGATTGTGTTATTCTTATATTAAACAATAAAAGATCCAATCGCTGCCAAACGATTTGATCGTAACGATAATCAAAGGCCGGTTGTATCCGCGGGCCTAAAACAAGGTTGTACCGCTGAGCCGAGCCAATTGCTGACAACAAAGGTGCTGGTGATAAATAACAGCTTCGATCTTCAGCTAACGCACCTGATTGTTCTTTAATAACTGGTATTCTATTACTCGCAGAGTTTTATTCCACCAGTCAATTGCAATTCCAGCCTTCTGGTTTAAAAAGGTTAGTGCATATTCTCAGCAATCTTTTTCTCCAAAAACAACTTATCCGCTAAAACTCCAATTGGACCGAACGGTGATTTAAATTGAAATTTATCTATCATTATAGTCCCGCCCTGCTCATCTATGAACAGATGTGTGTGTTAGAAGGAATGGAAGGCTCCCTTCACCATAATGTCCACAAACTTATTTGGTTTTTCCATTAATGTCACTTGGGCCTTCAGCCTTTGTTTGATTCCAACGTGAACGGCTTCCCAAGTTACAGTATCTCCCTCCTCCAATAACCCTTCTGTCACACATCAACAGCAATTTCCTTTGTACTCGCCGTCTTTTTGGTATGGATATCCACGCTTTCAACCTCCTAATATAAACCCCTTCTAACCATCATTATAGCTAGATTTTGTACATATTACCTACCCTTTATTCCTGGATCCTTCATAGTTCCTTTGCCTGGATCCACCTTTTCCACAGGCATACATATTTCACTTCTAAATGTTGGTGAAGTACTATCTTTATTTTCGTTCCAAAGGATTTCCGGCAGTTCTATTTGTTCATAATTTGATAACGGAAACCACTCAGAATAAATGCGTCCCCATATAATTTGCAGTGATCAGGAAAGGGACCGACTGCTTCGAACATGCCCTTGCAGATGCATCAACTTCAAGCTGAGTTAAATGATCGGGACCAATAAATATAAACGCGCTCCTCACTCCAACCCATTTAGTGACTTTTCCGGAACAAACCCTCATTTCCACCATCTTAAAACTCCATGCAGTTCCATACGTTTTCGCTTTCCCAAAACGGGTAGTGTATGATATAGGCAGGAATGGAATAAACGTCTCTCTTTAGGAGGAATGTTCATGAATCCGGTGATATTGTTTGATGGGGATTGCAACTTTTGTGATGCGAGCGTGCAGTTCATTATAAAGCGGGATCCGAAGGGGCTTTTTCATTTTGCTTCTCTTCAAAGCGAGGCAGGGCAGGAGCTGCTGAAAAAGTACGATGTTCCTGCGGACATCGATAGCATGGTGCTGATCGAGAAGGACCAAGCCCATTATAAATCGTCTGCAGCCTTGAGGATTTCCCGCAGGTTACAAGGGGCATGGAAGCTGTGTTACGGTTTCATCGTCGTTCCAAGCTTCATCCGGAATATGGTTTATGACTTCATTGCCAAAAACCGGTACAAATGGTTCGGGAAGAAGGAAGAAAGCTGTATGCTGCCATCGCCTAGTGTTCGGAAGCGCTTTTTATAAGAAAAGAAAAAGGACGAAGAGCCATCAGCGGCTCTCCGTCCTTTTCATTGTATAAAGGTGGAATATCTCCATAGATGATTGGCCGTCGGGCGGGCCATCATTTCAAGGCCTTTACTCTTCGCTTGATGCAGGGGCTCCCACTCCTGTTCATCTGTTTCCTTTAGATAAACTTCGTGATGGGGTGCCTGGTCATGATAGCCGGCAATATTGATTTCGCCATTTCGGTAAAAGGTCCCGATCACTTTATAATCCACCGCAGGAGAAAGAATGATCGGGTTCCCGACAGAGTGTGTCAGTTGAATCGTCGTTTTCTCTTTATTGGCTAACACGTGTTTCACTACAATGTCTTCGTCAGATGCCACACCTTCCTCGAGAAAAACAAAATCCTTGTCGTATGCCTCACTTTTTCCGACCGCTTTGGAAAACTCGATTTCCGCATCCTTCTCCTTCTCTTGAATCGTCAGATCGACCCTGGTCCTATAGCGGGATGAATCGGGATCGAAGCCCCGATTGTCCCCTTTAAAATATGGAACCTTGGAAGCAAGGTTGGGGTTCTTCAGCCACTCCTCCGGTAAAAAGGTGGAATAACGAAGCCGCCAATGTCTCAGCTTTTGGTCATCCGCCTTGCTTTCTTTAACCGATTGCAACAGCTGCTTCACGGGTCCTACCTTTTTGGTGTTCGTTATTTCCTCAATCGCTGCCTGTGCTTGGGAAGAACCTTTTTTAAAGACGCCGACCATACTCGCCAAAAACGATTTAACGGCATATGTTTCTTGCTCCGAACGCGGGAGGGGACGCCTCGCTTTGATCGTGTACGTGTATCCTTGGTTCTCGCTAATCCTCCGATCACTGAAGGAACATCCATGCACCTTCCCGACCTTTACGCCGTTCCGGAAAATCATGTATTCCTCTATCCCTTTAATCGGTTCCCATTCGAGGCTGATTTGACCTTTGGCGACAATCGTCGTGAAGACCAGATCCAAAAGGATATTATCCTCCTTTTTATTCTCGGCGGTCGTCGATGTTTGTATTTTCATCCTTTTTTTGACTTGCTTCTCCCCATCCAGGCTCTCGATCATATACGTATAGATCGTTCCTGCTGCCAGACCTTGTTCCGCTACATAAGGCTCCTTCCCGCTATAAATCGGCTGTAAACCTCTAAATACCCGGTAAAATCGCCCTTCATCCGGCCAGACAAGCTTTATGGCAGTCTCCTTCCGTTCAATTTTGCACATCAAGGACGTCGTCTTGATCACGGCCCGATGCAGCCTCTTATGCGAAACGAGATAAGCGATCCCTGCAATCCCGAGAGCCAGCAATGATTGCCGAGTGGTGATTTTAACTCCACGTTGTTTTAAGCCTGGAAATGAAAAATGAGTCATCCACATCATCAACACCTCTTCCTTTGATAGGTGTATCTTTTTTTTCCTTTACCCATTTTAAACTCGGGGCACACTTTGCGATGTGCTGCCACGTTCATTAACCTAAAAAAAATGAGGAAGTGCATGCCCACGGTCTTGTTTACATTTAACGGCGATTTTATATGTCTATTCATTTTTTCGTCGAAAAAAGCATCATGAATGCTACCACTCATGATGCTTTCCCCCTTCTTTATCCCGATTTTGGAATCCCCTCTCGCAGACGATCTGGCAGCTCTACAAGCGTTTCGTTCAAGGTATCCAGTTTCGTTTCAATCCGATGAAGCAAATAAAGGGTAACAATGATCGGAAACCCAATATCACTGACAAACGGCAGGATTTGATCCACTTTTTTCTTCACCTCACCTTCCAGGGTGTACGGTCAAGGAAACACTTCCTAAGTTAGTTAAGCTCCAAATCCTCGACATTCCGCTCAACAAGCCGTGCTCCCTTCACGCCAACGAATCCACCTGAGGCAGAAATGAAAGCATTCCCAGCAATGACTTGTTCCATTGCCAGTTTAACCGTATTTACATGAATCGGATTTTTCGGATTTTCTACGGCAATCGTCGCTGATTTTCCTTCCTCCGTCTCGAATATCATTTCCAACACTTTAGCCACTTGACATCACCTCCCTCCGGTCGGTTTCATGCACCAATTAGCCCATCAATGAATACGTATCGACCCTCGTCACTTCGCCCAATGGATAAGTCTGCACGCTTGCGATCGCCGCAGCTGTTGAAAATAACTGATCAGCCGTCGCCTCGGTCTTGATGTTGGTGAAGGATTTACGTTTGAAGGTAATGTTCCCTTTTTCATTCAGCCCTGTTTCAAAATCGACCCGGAGCGTACTGGATACTGGAATTTGGTTGGCCATGTCTCTCACCCCCTTTCGCACTCTATATACATTATTCCGAGCCGAAAGTAGCATGGTCTTAGTAAAAAGTTGGCATTTGGTTTTAACTGGAACGATATGTTCACCTTTTAATGGGAAATAATATTCGAGAAAGGAAGTGGATCAGTCATGTCATTAGAATGGTTCGACAGAATAAGCGGAGAATTGCAGGATCATCTTACCTCGATTTGCGATGAGTACGACCGAAATGGCAGCATGATCGTGGAGCGGGGATCTAAGCATCCACGCATCGAATTTTATACAGAGCTCGATGACCATGAGAGGGATTATTTCGCCTCGGTGTTTTTCGATCCGCATAATGAAGAATTTTACCTCGAATTCTTCGAGCAGGAATTGGGCCAGGTCAGCAAGGTGGTTTTGGCTGATATTGAAGATATCGTGGATGCTGTGCACGAAAGCTTCCATATCTATTTGGAAGAAAACGACACTGACGATGAATATGATCTTGATGCCGATGCATTAGAAGAACATGATGATGTGGAGATTTACGAAATTGATGTCGATTGGGAAACGCCTGAAGTGACCGCTTATATGAAGGAAAATGAAGTGGAGGTCACCTATCAATTCGGAATCGTCCAGGAAACCGGTGATGGCGTGCTAAAGCGCATCAATCGGATTCGAACAGCGGATGATGACATGTTAAAGGATGAAACGAACTTTATTTTCAGCAAGGAAGAGGCAAGCACCATCATCGCCATGATCGCAAGCCACATGGATAAACTGAGCGAAATGGATTAACGAAAGAAACCTTGTCCATGCACATCATGGACAAGGTTTCATTACATCAAAATCAGTTCATAAACTTCCGATAATTGAGTGACCCGCTCCGTATCACTGGACTCTTTGGCATGCTTGATTTCCTGCGGCAGGATATGATTCAGGAAACTGGCTTCTTTACCGGTAAGCACATTGATGAGATCTTCTTCTGATTGAAGATGGCCACCCTTGATTTTATTATATATGCCCTGCGCTGCAGGATTTTGATCCGTATAGTTTGACAAGATCTCACGTAAGTAACCAAGCGTACGATCCATTATTCCATCCCTCTCCCCTGTTAGGTTTACAGCTTATATATACCTTCCCCTATTATGGGCGGATGCATTCCTTGCTTTATTTTTCGAGTTTTATAAAAAAAGGACCCATTACGCTTGGGTCCTTTTTCGGGTTCGCGCGAGTTTCGGCGCTTTACTCGCCAATTCGGACTTTTCTCGCGAGTTCATGCTGTGTCATCATTACACGATGCCAAACCAGGTGTAGAGGGCGATGATGACGAAGACAGCGAGTGATTTGATGACGGTGATCATGAAGATGTTGCCGTATGATTGTCGATGCGTTAGTCCGGTGACGGCAAGCAGGGTGATGACGGCTCCGTTATGCGGGAGGGTATCCATGCCGCCTGATGCCATGGCGACGACGCGGTGCATCACTTCGGGTGAGATGTTTGCCGCGGCGATGGCCTGATTGTATTTGTCGGCCATGGCGCTTAGTGCAATTCCCATTCCTCCTGAGGCGGATCCCGTTATGCCTGCGAGTGCGCTGGTGGAGACGGCACCATTGACGAGCGGATTCGAGAATACACCGGATATGCTGTCGCTGATTTTGGCGAATCCTGGGAGGGCGGCAATGACTCCCCCGAAGCCGTACTCGGATCCTGTGTTCATGACGGCAAGCAAGGAGCCACCAATACTGGTATTGAGGCCTTCCTTCATGTTTTTCGTCACTCGTTTCCAATCATAAGCAAGGGCCGTGATGATGCCGACGACCAAGGCGATTTCAACCGCCCAGATGGCAGCGGTGGCCGCTACATCCACGGAATAGGTTTCAAGCCCGATTGCTGAAAAATCAAATCCATTCGGGTACCATTTCGGTATCGCTTTCGATAGATAATTATTCATGAGGGCCACTAATCCAAGGGGGACGAAGGCTAAAATTTGCCGTAATGCCGTTTGATTGGTTCGTAAATCCGGAGCTGGCTCGCCTTTTTCCGATTCAGCGGCCGCCTCCTTTTCCTCCGCCGTGCCATAATAGCCTTCTCCGGCTTTCTTGGCACGCCTTTTTCTGCTTTCCAAATACGTCAAGCCGACCGATAGGACAAAAATGGCGCCTATGCTGCCAAGTAATGGAGCGGCATAAATGTCCGTACCAAAGAAGGCTGTTGGAATGACATTTTGGATTTGCGGTGTGCCGGGTAACGCATCCATCGTGAACGTGAATGCACCAAGTGCGATGGTTGCAGGCATCAGCCTTTTCGGAATGTCGGCTTGCTTGAACAATTGAACGGCAAAAGGATAAATCGCGAACACCGCTACAAACAAGCTCACGCCGCTATAGGTTAAGATCGCACCCAAGAGGACAATCGTCAGCATCGCTTGTTTGGCCCCGATCAGGCGCACGATCGTCTTCGCAATCGATTCGGCGATTCCCGACATTTCAATGATTTTCCCGAATATGGCCCCTAATAGGAAGACGGGAAAATAATTTTTGATGAAAATGACCATCTTTTCCATGAATACACCCGAATAGAACGGAAGGATGTTACTCGGATCGATGAAAAAAACCGGTAAAAGTGCAAAGATGGGTGCAAATAAAATAACGGAATACCCGCGATAGGCTGCAAACATCAGCAATCCTAACGATAGTAAAATAATCAGTAAGTCCATGTAAATCCCCCTTTAATCCAACTTTGAAAAATTCCCCCAAATCAGTCATATATACGCCAAAAGTGAACCTCTCCGTCCATTTAAATTGGACGGAAGGGTTCACCTTCAGTTTGTTATACGTTATTCCTATTACTGAGCTGTGTAGCCGCCATCGATGACGACAGCTTGTCCTGTTACACTTTTCGCTTTATCGCTTGCCAAGAACAATGCATAATCAGCAATTTCACTAACATCCAATAAACGTTTTTGAGGCACTAATGGAAGAAGGACTTCTGCCAATACATCCTCAAGCGGGACATTGCGTGTTTTCGCCAAGTCTGCCATTTGTCCGCGAACAAGCGGTGTATCCACATATCCAGGACATAATGCATTGACCGTGATTCCGTGCTCTGCACCTTCAAGGGCAGCAACTTTCGTTAAACCGATCACCCCGTGTTTCGCACTGTTGTAAGCCGCTTTACCTGCGAAGCCGATGACTCCGTTAATGGAAGAAACGTTAATGATGCGTCCGAAGCCTTGTTCCTTCATGATCGGGAATACGGCTTTCGTTAGCATGAACGGTGCCGTCAGCATGATTTTGATCATCAATTCGTATTTTTCAGTCGGGAAGTCCTCGATTGGCGATACGTGCTGCAACCCGGCATTGTTGATGACGATGTCTACGGAACCGAATGTTTCTTTAGCTTCCTTCACCATGTTTACGATATCTTCTTCTTTCGTTACATCGGCTTTGATACCGATCGATTCGAAGCCTTCCGCTTTAAGGGATGCTGCCGCTTCCTTTACCATTTCTTCATTAATGTCGGATAGAACCACTTTCGCTCCGCTTTGAGCGAAATGTTTGCCGATTTCAAATCCAATACCGCGAGCAGAACCTGTAATGATGACGACTTTGTTTTCAACCATGATAAATTTCCTCCTATTTGTATACGTTTTTATTGATTAGACGATTCCGATGGCACCCATGATAATCCCGACGATCATCGCAATGGTCGGGATGATGAAGGCTACCATGAAAACATCCTTATATGTTTCTTTATGTGTTAAACCTGTTACCGCTAGAAGTGTTAATAGCGCGCCGTTGTTCGGGAAAATGGATGCACCTGAAGCAACTGCGGCCATTCTGTGGAATACATCCGGGCTGATTCCCGTCGATTGCGACAAGCTGTAGAACGTATCGCCAAGTGCATTAAGCGCAATACCCATACCGCCCGAAGCAGAACCTGTAATGATGGCCATGATCTGGACGGCAAGTGATTCGGCAACGAGCGGATTGCTGGAAATATTCAGCAGCCAGGAAGTGATATTATCGAATGCAGGTATGACCGCAATGACAGCGCCAAATCCAACGGCAGCACTCGTATTCAGGATCGCCATAACCGACCCTTTTGCTCCCTCGTTCACAGAGAATATGAACTTTTTATAATCCTTGATATTAATGAGCATTATGCTCAGGACCCCTAATAATAAGGCATAAATCGGCTCTAATTTCACAACATTAAGTAATAGGACAACGATCAGAAGCGGAACCAAAGACAAGATCCAGTTCGGGATTTTTTCGTCCTCGGCTGAAGCCGTGACCGAGTCGTCCGTTGCGATGAAGCCTTCTCCCTTGGCGGAAAGTGATTTTTCCCTATAAGATAACCAGAAATACCCGCCAACGGCCATGATTAATGAAGTGACGATCCCGATGATCATCCCCGAAGTTGGGGTCGTGTGGAAATATTCCATCGGTATCAGGTTTTGAATTTGCGGTGTACCCGGTATGGCTGTCATCGTGAACGTGAATGCCCCAAGCGCGAAAGTCGGAACAAGCAGCCTTCTCGTAACATTGGCTTCTTTAAAGAGAGCCAGCGCAATCGGATAAACGGCAAACACGACGACAAATAAGCTAACGCCGCCATATGTCAATAAAGCGGAAGCGATCAATACACCCAGAATCGCCCTCTTTTTACCGATGATTTGTGTTACCTTCTTGGCGACGGATTTCGCTGCGCCCGTTTCTTCCATTAACTTCCCGAATATCGCTCCGAGTAAGAAGATCGGGAACCATTTCTGTACGAAACCGACCAATCCGGTCATATATGTGCCCGTATACGTATCGAATACATTCAATCCGCTCATTAATGCGACTACTCCAGCAACCAATGGTGCTACCCAAATAATGGACCATCCCAAATAGGCTAAAGCCATCAGCAATACTAAGCCAACAATGATACTTAACACACGGAACCACCTCTTTTCATGGTGATATCAATCATTTTGCTTTCCATCCCAGTTCCCCCTTGATGTGTAAATCTCTCTCGGCTGAAAACTTCAGCCTCTACCCCATAAAGAATTGTAAACATGATCTATCAGGACACTCTCTTTTATTATGCCAAGATAATTTAAAGCCATTCCTTGACCGTATTCCGAAAAAGATGAATAAGCCAAGCAATAAGTAAGGAATATATCTACTAACAAAGAATGCAATCTTGTTTTGGATCCTTTTAGAAAAGAGAATGTTTTTTTGATATAGGGTAATATATACTTGCTTTTTTTATCTTCATATAGTTTACATCCACTTAATTTATAAGTAAAATGAATAAAAAGAATACAATCCATGCCAAAGGCGAATAAATAGGAGCGAGAGAGATATGGAATTCCGAGACTTAAAATCCTTCATGGAGGTAGCCCTTCACAAGAGCTTTACAAATGCCGCGGCCCAATCTTATTTAACCCAGCCTTCCTTGAGTAAAGCTGTCAAAAAACTAGAGGAAGAACTGCGTGTCGAGCTATTCGACCGTTCTACGAGACACCTCCGCCTTACCGATGCCGGTCAAATCGTCTATCAGCAAAGCCAAAAAGCCTTCGCGGCATTATCGGAATTGAACGTGCTCCTCGATGACCTGAGGGACATTACGACCGGCGAGGTGAAAATCGGCATCCCTCCGCTGATCGGCACCTTGTTTTTCCCGGAAATTGCCCGCAGCTTTCAGGAACGCTATCCGAAGGTTTCCCTTCAGTTGGTGGAGCTTGGAGCCAAGCTGATCGGCAAGCTTGTCGAAGATGGCGAAATTGATCTCGGCATCGTCGTATTGCCGGCCAGTGATGCAACCTTCCATATCTCCCCCTTCATTGAAGACGAATTCGTCTTATTCCTTCATGAAGAACACAGACTTGCGCAGCAACCCGCTGTCTCTTTAGCTGAACTGAAAGATGAGAAATTCATCCTCTTTTCAGAAGACTTCACCCTGCATGACTACATCATTCAGGCGTGTGAAAAGGATGGCTTCACCCCGGACATCTCATACCAAAGCTCACAATGGGATTTGATCATCGAGCTCGTCTCATCCAAGCTGGGCATCACCCTCCTGCCCAGATCGATCTATCGTAAGCAAAACAATGAAAATGTTACAATCAAGCCGCTAAAACACTCGAATCTTTATTGGAAACTTGGGATCATCACCAAAAAAGACGCCTACCAATCCTACGCGTTGAAAGAGTTATTGAAGCTGCTGGAGGAAGGGATTCATTTCGTGCAGTGCGACAATCATCCAAATGAAAAGGAAAAGCAGTGAAATTTACGAAATTCACTGCTTTTTTGCATGTATGGAGGCTTTCATCATAAGATGAACAGATTGATTCGATTCCTAAGGAGACTGGCTTATGAAGGCAATGGTATGCACCAAATATGGTTCACCCGATGTACTGGAGCTCCAGGAGGTGGCAAAACCCACACCGAGGGACAATGAAATCCTCGTAAAGATACATGCGACTACAGTTGCCTCAGGAGACATAAGAGTCCGCCGTTTCCATAGCCCTTTCTTGCTTTGGCTCCCGATGCGGATCTTCCTGGGACTTACAAGGCCGCGCAAAGCCATCCTCGGCGTGGAGCTGGCCGGGGAAGTGGTTGAAACGGGAGCGAAGGTGAAAAAATTCAAAAACGGCGACGCGATTTTTGCGATGACAGGCATGAATTTTGGCGCTTATGCCGAATACACATGCTTGCCTGAGGATAGGGCCGTGGCCATGAAACCGGCCAACCTTTCCTATCAGGAGGCGGCCGCCCTCTCATTCGGAGGAACGACAGCGCTGCATTTTTTTCGAAAAGGACAAATCGAGGCTGGGCAAAAGGTGCTCATCTACGGTGCTTCCGGAGCTGTAGGGACTTCGGCGATACAGCTTGCCAAAATCGTAGGCACAGAGGTTACCGGCGTATGCAGTGCCGCCAATTTTGAATGGGTGAAATCGCTCGGAGCCGATAAACTCATCGATTATACCAAAGAGGATTTCACGAAAAGCCCGGAGCGATACGATGTCATCTTTGATGCAGTCGGAAAAAGCTCCAAGGCAAGCTGCAAGAAGCTCCTAACTCCGAATGGCCGCTACGTGTCAGTCGAGGGCCAAGGAATAGCCAAAATCCTTACCGACGATTTACTCTACCTCAAAGGACTCATCGAAACAGGAAAGCTAAAACCGGTCATCGACAAATGCTACCCGTTCGAGCAAATTCCCGAAGCCCATCGCTATGTCGAAAAAGGACATAAAAAGGGAAATGTCGTGATAACCATTAATCATGACGAACTGTGACATAACATCACTCTCTTTTTGAATCCTAACCCGCTTTCCCCTTACTTCCAATCAGCGTATGCATGGTGAAACTTTAACCAGGAATAAACGTATAGAAGGTAGCTAGGGATTCCGGGAGGATTTCATGAAAATAGTTGCCATTGTACGACTCGTTTTAATCATTGTCATTCCAGCCTTCATGATGCGGCGGAGCTATAAAAAGATGTCGAAGGAAGAAAGACATGACTTTATGACTGAAGTTGCGAGTAAGCGTTTTGCCGCTACATACGGCTTAGTTGCACTCAGCTTCGTATTCTTATTGCTTCATCCGATTTTTGAATTCACATGGTTGAAAACGGGAAGCGCTGTGTTTTTTTCAATTGGAATGATAGTGAGCTGTGTCTTTGTATGGTTATACGCTTCATCAAAATGGAAAGCCGTGCTACGTATCATCTCTGCCCTCATCGCTATAGTCATCTTTTTATGGTGGGTCACAAAATAGGTGCAGCCATTTCTGCACCTATTCTTTTTTTCTATCTATAAATCAAAGGATAGAAAAAAATGACCTCATACGGATTTTTCCGTAGGTTTTTCTGAATTTATTCTATATAAGCTTTGCACTTTTTCGGCTACTTCTTTTGGACGTACATCCAACGTTGAAAGGTCTTCTAGTTTCACCCACAACGGCTGATAGGTTCCTCTTACTCCGTTTTCCTCCGTGTACTCTTCTCCCTTTCCCTTTCCGAGAACACCTTCCTCGATATCGCCTAAGAAAAAGAAGTGTACCCCATTATAATGAATGACTGACAGGCATTCTTTAACCTTCACCACCAGCCCCAATTCCTCAAAGGCTTCCCTTCTTGCCGCTGTTTGAGGCGTTTCATCTTTCTCGATGCCTCCCCCAGGGAAGACATAATAAGCAGTCCCTTCCCTATATCTTCTAATCAAGGCTACGCTATCTTTTTCCATTAAGATCATTGACCCTCTATTCCTCACACTATCCCTCCCATTAACATAAAAGAGTACACCCATTATATTTGTCTCACTCTTCTCACCATTACAAAAATCCTTTTTCCACTCAATGAATTTGTGAGTTTTCGAAAAAATCATACACAAAACACGAACATTATGCAACACTATTTTATGAACGTTCACTTTTTTCATTGCTATTCGATCATTCCTTTGTTATATTAGCAAAGTGATAATCGTACCTATCATTACTCGTATAGGCTTGGAAATATGGTCCGAGCGTTTCTACCTGGTTCCCATCTGAAAGAACTGGTCTACGAGTTGAAGCATCCTCCCGCTCTTCTTATTTGAGCAGGTCATGATTTAGCATGTTCTTCGCTTTTGCTTTATTATCCGATGCTTTGACGCTCGCAGCACCAGGAGACAGGATCATTCTGCCGTTCTGGAGCTTTTTTCTTTCAGGCCAAACCTGCGGGTGCATCCAATATAAAGGAGAGATTACGATGAGAAACATCCTGTTGAAAAAGTATTCGATAGTAGGCATCATTACATTACTGCTTGTGTCGATGGTTGCAGCTTGCAGTTCGACACTAAAAAATGAAACGGAAGAAAAAAAGGCGCAAAGGCCGATCATGGTTCAAGGTCCGATGCCGATCGAGGCTGAACATTTCGCGAAAAAATTGGAAGATGTGAAAGAAGAAAAATCAGGGGATTTCGTATTTTATAAGGGAACTTTAGATGGTTACCCTGTCATCGTTGCGAAAACGGGTAAAGGGATGGAAAATACCGCTGCCGCTACTGCCGTGGCGATTGAAAAGTATAACCCCATCGCCATCATCAATCAAGGAACATCCGGAGGACATGACCCAAGCTTAAACGTTTTTGATATTGTTTTGGGCCAAAAAACGGTAAACCTAGGTTCATTAAAAACGGCAGATAAAGCTGAAAACCAGGGCATCGATCCAACTATATGGAAGCCGATGGATCTAATGGCGTCTGAAGGAAGTGCAGGGGAAGATCCTAATGCTGAAAAACCACGCTTCTACGAAGGTGATAAGGATTTGCTTGCGGCCGCACATGCCGTTAAGGAAACATACACAAAAGGGAAGGTTGTCGATGGCACGATCGGTTCAGCGGACGTTTGGAATAATGAAGTCGATCGGATCAAATGGTTCCATACGAAATATGGTACATCCGTAGAAGAGATGGAAGGAGCCGCCGCTGCCCAAATCGCCAAAGCGTACGATGTGCCCTTCCTAGGGATACGGGTGCTATCCAATAATAAAGTGAATGGCGGTACATATAACCCGAATACAGCAACCGCCAATCAAGGCTATGTGTATGAAGTGGTCAAACAATATATCTCCACGGTTTCAAGCAAATAAGCTCTATATGCAAAAGAGGCGCAGACCACTATCTAGCGCCTCTTTCCTTGTGGAAAGCCTCATTCCTCGCCGCACAATATCAAGCTGAGGCTGTTCAATGTGTGCAGTCTGGCGGTGAAAATGAATAAATCATCGTAGTTATTTCCTACGTATTCTTCGATGATGATATAGCCTTTTCTGAATCTATCAACCAATAAATGCGTGTAGTTTTCATCCCAGGTGAACCGGTTGATCCTTTTCAATTCATCGGCCCATACTTGAAACTTAAACTCCTCGACAAGCAGCTTCAATTGATACAATTTATCTATATGTAAACAAAAGATATTGTTCTTATCTTGATGGTGTTTTTGGACGAATTCAATAAAACCCTTGATTTGATCAGCCAGCATATTCGCTATTTGCATCTCGAAGTTCATCTCTCCATCTCCCCAATGTCTAAAATCTAATCCATCGCATTAGTTGAATATATGTTTTGAAATGGTATTTTAACACCAGCAATTTTTCTCGATGATGATAGATTTATCATGGTGATCCGGCACAAAAAAAGTCCCCAACTTTTCAAGGGGACCCTTCCATGCTTCACATCGAATCAAGAATCAAGGAGATGAGCAGGCCGGCAGCGGTGAATATCCCGGTGATCGGCCCTCCGTCTTCATAGGCTTCCGGCATCATCGTGGACGCAATCATGGCGATGATGCCGCCGCCTGCAAAGGCTGCCATCGCTGCCATCGCATAATCCGGGGCATGGTCGAGGAACAGATAGCCACCCATCGAGGATAGGGACGAGATGACCAGCACGGAAAACCACAGCAGCATGATTTTCTTTTTGGAATAGTTGCTATTGAGCAAGCCTGTCGTACTAGAGAGCCCCTCGGGAATATTACTGATGAAGATGGCAATCACCAACAGCCAGCTTACCGAGCCGCCGCTTAACAGGCTGGCGCCAATCATGATCGACTCCGGGATGGCATCCATCACCGTCCCGATGAAAATCGCCAGGCCCGCTTCCTTCGACGAGCTATTATTCGATCGTTTCCGTTGATCGGCACCTTTTTTGGAAACAAGGAAATCCAGGACCGTAAACACGACGGCCCCGGCTATAAAGCCGATTGCCGTTGCCCAGATGCCCCCATCATCCACCGAATCGGCAAGCAGCTCATAAGCAGCCGCCCCGATCAGCACCCCCGTTCCGAATGCCATGATGTAGCCAATGACGTTTTTCTTGATCGGAATGAAAATGGCCGCAAGTGCGCCAAGCAGGACAGCAGAACCTGAAACCCCTCCCCAAAAGACCGCATTCCACATCATATACCCTACTTTCCTTTTTTATAGCATGATACCCATGTTGGTGCCGTATGTAAACAAGGACAAAGCAAAGCAGCGCCGCGGGGATATAGGCGCCCTCTTAGATGGTGGATGCCTGCGGTTTATCTTCCTCCCTTTCACTAACCTTCGCAATCTTATCAACGAACATGTGGAAAACCTTTCTCTTTTCCTCCAGCTCCTTGATCGATCCCTTCAACTCGTTCAGCTTCTGTTCAAACGGTTTATGATACATCTCACGGATGTTGCGGATAATTTCATCATTGATCGTCGATTGGACAACCTGCTTGGTGATATTGAATTTATAGGAATAAACCTGAAGCTCCCGTTTCACGTCCTCATATTCCTTTTCAATTCCATTCAGCACATCGCTAATTTCTTCATTCCATTCCACTAGCGCCTTTTTCACATGCTCCTCCACCTATATTCCCCCTCTTTCACTGTCAAATCCAACTCGATAAAAAATTCATTGTATCAAACATTCATGTCGGTTCCTTTTCTGCTTATTTACTGAACCAATACGTATTATTAAAAACAGATAACAACAGCTTCACGAAACACTTTTTCTCCTCTACATACAATGTAAGGTAACGAAGATATCCGATGGAGGTGATTAGATGATCCATACAGTCAAGCAAGGGGAAACGCTCGGGCAGATTTCCAAAGACTACCGGACGCCGCTGGCAGCGATCATCCTGGCTAACCCGACCATAAACCCTAACGTCATCTACCCTGGTCAAGCAATCGTCATACCCGGCTTTCCACCACCTGACTCCCTTCCCTATCAAATTGATGTCTCGATAAACAACCGTACACTCAGGCTGCTGAAGGATGGCGTCCTGCAAAAACAATACCCGATCGCCGTTGGCAGGATATTGTTCGGAACCCCTGTAGGCCGGTTCATCATCGTCAATAAAGACCCCAACCCCGGCGGCCCATTCGGTACGATGTGGATGAGTTTATCCAAGGAACATTACGGGATTCATGGAACGAATGATCCAAGCTCGATCGGGAGAGCCGTATCCAAGGGCTGCATTCGCATGCACAACAAGGATGTCGAGGAATTATCTAAAATCGTTCCGATCGGGACATTGGTGACGATTCATCCGTAGAGGTTAAAACACGAAAGGCCAACTCGATGATGGTAGAGTTTGGCCTGCTTTTTTTAGATTGTATAAATTTGTAATGTTGCATTTTCACTCCAACTCCAGGCACTCGCTTATCAAGAGGAGGTCCGGGAGCCTCCTCGGCGCTTTCTACACCTCCCCCTATAAATTAATTGGTCACGTTTTTCCCGCAGGCGTCGCGCGCCTTTTGTTCTCATTAATTTAGATTTAGTTTAGAATGCCATTGGCGCTGCCCCAGTATGTAAAGGAATTCCGTCACAATAACCTGCTTCATAGGCACCACCTGCATCCGCCAAACATCAACCGAATTCTGTAACCGGTTGCTAAATCTTGAAAACTACTGGCAGTGTGTGTCACAATCAAAAAGAGAGAGGCAGATTTACTCGTGACGTGAAGACAGGCCTGGCACATTTCTTCTTTGCAGGTGACGGACTCACACACCATGTACGCGATTACAAATAAGGGGGATATCATTCAATGAAGACAATGAAACTTGGAAGCAGTACATTAGAGGTGCCGGTCGTTTCAGTCGGCTGCATGCGAATCAATTCGCTGGACAAGACCGAGGCGGAGCACTTTGTGCAAACGGCGCTGGAATTGGGCGCGAACTTCTTCGACCATGCCGATATTTATGGCAGCGGCGAATGTGAGGAAATATTCGCCGACGCGATCGGGATGAACGCAAGCATCCGGGAAAAGATCATCGTGCAATCCAAATGCGGCATACGCAAGGGGATGTTCGACTTTTCCAAGGAACATATCCTCGAATCGGTGGACGCAAGCCTGAAGCGCCTGAAGACGGATTATCTGGATACGTTCCTCCTTCACCGCCCGGATACGTTGATGGAGCCGGAAGAAGTGGCGGAAGCCTTCGATATTCTTGAAAACTCAGGAAAAGTGCGTCATTTCGGCGTTTCCAACCAAAATCCGATGCAAATCCAGCTACTGAAAAAATCGGTCAAGCAGCCGATCGTGGCCAACCAGCTGCAATTAAGCATCACGAACGCCAACATGATTTCCAATGGCTTTAATGTGAACATGGAAAATGAACAAGCCGTGAACCGCGACGGCAGTGTGCTCGATTTTTGCAGACTGAACGATATCACGATTCAGCCTTGGTCACCGTTCCAATACGGATTTTTTGAAGGCGTATTCCTCGGAAACGAGAAGTTCCCTGAATTGAACAAACAGATTGATGAAGTCGCTCGCAAATATGACGTCAGCAACACGACGATCGCGATCGCCTGGATCCTGCGCCACCCCGCGCATATGCAGCCGGTCATCGGAACGATGAATGAAGGCCGCTTAAGGGATTGCTGCCAGGCAACCGAAATCAAGCTAACACGCGAAGAATGGTATAGCATCTATCGCGCGGCAGGCAATGTGCTGCCGTAACGGTTTATAATGAAGAGCCCTCCATAAAATTTTGGAGGGCTCTATTTTTGTGGCGGTAATCCTAAATGGGCAAGAAGTTAGTGGGCTGCCTACGATTTTTCCTGCTGTCAAGGACGGCAATACAGTCAGCCAACAGCTTGATCCCCGGGATAATTTGGCTGTCATTCACCTGGGAGATACTCAATCGGATCAGGTTTTCTTTTTTATATGGAGGTAAAAACATCCTGGAGGCATCATCCACATAGACATGCTGCTCGTGCAGCAGCTGGACGACCTGCTTCGCCTTTACATTCTCAGGCAAGCTGATCGAAAGATAAAAACCTGAAGCTGGTTTCGAAAAACTGGTGTTAGCCGGCAGCCATGCTTCACAGGCTTCTTGCACGATGCGCATCTTCTTCCGGTACACCTCTTTTACCTTTTTGAGATGGCTATTGAACATCCCGCTTTTCAAATAGATCTCCAGCGCACCTTGGGAAAGGGCCGAGCTCGTAAAATCCATACAGAATTTAGCCTGCAAAAAATCCCTCATCATGATTGCTGGCAGAACGACCGTACCAATCCTTAACCCCGGGAGAAAAATTTTCGAAAGGCTTTTAATATAAATCACCCGCCCCGAAGGATCAAAGGAAAATAACGGATCAGCTTTCGAATCAAGATCAAGGTCTCCTAAAATATCATCCTCGACGATATAGACATCGTATTTTTCCGCCAGCTCAACGATTTTTTTCTTTTCACGATTCGTATAACCATGTCCAAGCGGATTGTGAAACCTCGGGACGATATAGAAAAATTTTATATCATTATTTCGAAACATGTATTCCAGCCGCTCAAGATCGATTCCTTCCATCGTTAATTCTATACCAAAAACGGTAGCCTGCTGCAGATGGAGGGACTCGATGAAGCCGAAATACGTAGGCTGTTCAATTAAAATATTATTTTTCCCATTTGGAAACGGCAAGGATACCAATAAATGAAGGGCCTGCTGCGAGCCAGATACAACGACCAATCTTTCCGCCTCGGTGAACACCTGTAAACTTTGCAGATATTTCACCAATTGCACGCGCAGCGAGTACAGCCCTTGTGGATCGGAATAGGCAAAAAGCTCTTCTTTATATTGGTCAATCGCCTGATTCAAACAATGCTGAAATTCCACATAAGGCATGATATTTTTATCCGGACCGGCAGACAAAAAATCAATCACCTCCTGCTCCTCCCTCGCTTGTTGAAAGTCATTGACCACATAATATCCGCTTTTCGGAACCGAATAAATGACATGCTCTTTTTCAAGCTCATCATAAGCTTTCATGACCGTGTTCTTGCTGCAGCCATAATCCACGGACACCTGCCGAACAGAAGGAAGCTTACTCCCTGCAGTAAGCACCCCTTCCTCCAGCCGGCGCTTCATGTCCGCCATGATCTTTTCGTATTTCGAGCTCATTCTGTCGCCCTCCCTCCATCTGTACCAGGACAGATTAACAAAAAACTGGTTTATTTTTCATCTCTGTACTCATATTATGTTAATTATAGCAAAACTATTTTGATAAATGGTACAAATCTGAAACAACTAACAGAATGGGAGCTGGATAGAATGCAGGGAGAAAAAAGAGAAAAAATGGGGTTATTAGTGGGATTGGTCGGGGTGATTTGCTTTAGCCTGACGCTCCCTGCCACGAGGATTGCCGTCGAGCATTTCGGCACGACGCTCGTCGGCTTAGGCAGAACGGTCGTTGCGGCCATGTTAGTCGCGGTCGTATTGATCGTTCGCAAGGAAAAATTCCCCTCACCCCGACAATTCAAAAGTCTCCTGATCGTTGCGCTCGGCGCCGTTTTAGGCTTTCCGCTCCTCACCTCGTGGGCCATGGAAGACCTGCCCGTTTCCCATGGCGCAGTGGAAGTGGCGCTATTGCCATTAGCGACAGCCGGATTTGCCATGCTTCGGGCCGGCGAAATCCCCTCGCTCAAATTCTGGATCTCAAGCGCAATCGGCTCCTTGGCGGTCATCATCTATGCCCTCCACCTTGGATTCGGTTCCCTGCAATATGCCGACCTGGCCTTACTCACAGCCGTGATCATCCTCGGCCTCAGCTACGCGGAAGGTGGAAAATTAGCGAAGGAACTAGGCAGCTGGCAGGTGATCGCCTGGGCAATCATCATCGGCGCCCCCTTCTTCATCATCCCGGTCGCCCTAAGCGTAACATCGGAAATGCTCCATGCGCCCATCCAAGCCTGGATCAGCTTCATCTATCTCGCCATCGTCAGCCAATTCCTCGCCTACGTCGCCTGGTACAGCGGCATGGCCATGGGCGGAATAGCCAGAGTCAGCCAAATCCAATACCTGCAGCCCTTTCTGATGATCCTATTCGCCACCCTATTCCTAAACGAATCCATCACCTATTTTACGATTGTAATCGCCGTGATCGTGGTACTTTCGGTTGTTTTTGGGAAGGGTGCTCGTGTAAGGAAGAAAGTGGAGGTAGCTCGGGAGGGGTGATGGGTGGGTTTTCATGAAAAAATAGTGGCTACCATTTGTTAAACATGGTAGCCACTATTTTTTTCTCTACTGCTTCTAAGTCAAATCATGTTTGTTGGCCAATAATATAATTTGTCATATATTTATGACCTCTGTTTAAGCTTTTCAAGTCTAACATATGCGACTGACGTCAAACAGATAGTGGATTGTCTTGGACCGTGTATGATAGAAGTAGTAACGCATGAGGGGATGATGAGTGTTATAAGTTCATTGGGAAAAGAGACATCCCTGGGGCGGGATATCTCTTTTAGTCTTTTCAAGCACCCATAAAAATGAGGACTATATATCTGGGGGAGTGTCTTGATCCAAGTATCTTTCAATAAATCCACCCATTAGAATATAATTCCACAACCTCCTGTAGCAATACATGTTTGTTCAACTTTTAATGTATAGTCATCTTTACTGAATACATGTACGTACTTATTCCATGTGACTGTGCCGATATCATTTATGGTTTGAAATACAATGACGGGGTTGCCTTCCTTACTGTAATAAAAATAAGGCTCTTTTATTTCAGGCTCTTCCTCGATCATTTCCCATTCATTATATATGTAACGCCCAAATGATTCTTCTCCTGATTCCTCTTGCTGTGGCAAGATAACATTTCTGCCCCAAGATGTACCATGCCATTGAGCTCCAAATTCTTTTAATTCATGATATGAGATCGCTGCCTGTAAATAAGATAAAGGGGTTTTATCTCCTTCGATGACTTGCATATAATCCGACAATGCATTTGCCGGTTTTGGCGGTGATAGAAACTCATCCAACCGCTCACAATCTGCAGAATCCTGTAACTCCTTTTCTTCAGGAATTGCCCACACGATTCCATTTCCGTTACCACCACCATCACTGAATTGATACGCCCTTAGCTTATAACCGTTTTGGATGCTCAAGTGAGAAAATCCCTTTACAATTGATTCAGGATTTTCAGGCGTCCTATACCATCCATGGAAGTGTTCATCTTTATCGTCATATTTTTCGACCTGTTTCGATTCGAGAATTAAATTAGGCTTTGTTGCGTAGCTTGTAAATCGTTGAATACAAAACTTCTGCTTGTATAACGTTATCAGCTCTTTTGCCATCATGGGTCTGTTTGATGAAATGAGAGGGCATGGGTGATAGTAGTCATCACTTTTATGATGCTTTTTCCCAAAACAAGGTACTTTTGATTCTCTTATTAGATTATGCCATTTCTCCTTTATCAGTCGATAGTTCTTCCAACCATTCTCTTGTCTAACACCCCAGCCAAGAAGAATCCAAGGATGCAATTTTAATTCATCTGTTTTAACTAATGATTCGGAATTGTCATATTTCCCGGATGAGACAAGATTTTCCAAATGATCAATGGCATTCACTGAGGTAGGACTTTGTAGGTTGAAAATATTATAGATATGGAATCGACCTGAAATAGGCTTATCTACGCCATAAATCCCTTCGACAATGGACACTAACTGTTTCATGGTGGGATCTTCTGCTAACCAACCACTGGCGGAACCCACTGTATCAAGTAACTGAGTTAATTTTTTATCAAGTTTGGCTGATCCGGGATTCTGTAAAATGCATGCCCCTATAGACTCTTTCGAATCTCCCCACTGAATGAAAGCTGATGTTCTATAAATATTTTCTCCCCTTTTAACAAATGATCCATAAGCTTTTGGTTCAATCATTTTTTATTCTCCTTTTAATTCTATAGTCTAATTACCTCTTGAAATTTTTGGTTATTCGCATCTCGACTTGATGAGCTATTGGTCCCTAAATCAACATAACCCTTTTTGTATCTCGATTCAATTTGAACTACCGCTTCTTCTTCACTCATTGTTTTTTCAATAAAATTCATTTTATCCAGAATTATAACGGTACATATATACCATTATATATATACTATTACGGATTTACAGTTTTCTCTTAATTTTCTCTTATATAGTAATTAAAATTGAAATTAAATCAATGTTTGAAAACCTGAAGAATTGGTACTATTAAAGTATGGACAACACTTCTCTTCCTGAAAGGGGACTCTTCAAATGGAAAATAAAGCACGATTACCAGAGACGAAAGATACCCGGAGTAAAATCATGTCAACCATTAAAGCCGTTTCGAAGCTGGAAACGTTCGTTTCACATGAACTATGGCACAGGGGGTATAGATTCAGGAGGAATGTCAGGGGGATGATGGGAACACCAGACATCGCCATCAAAAAGTATAAAGTCGTCATATTCATCGATTCGTGCTTTTGGCACTTTTGCCCGATACACGGAAAAATGCCAAAGAGCAATATAGATTTCTGGGTGAAGAAGCTTGAGAGAAACCAAGAACGCGATTTAGAAATCACAAAATATTATACAGATGGAAATTGGCATATCCTGCGAATATGGGAGCATGAAATAAGGAAGGATTTTGATAATACCATCGAAAAAATCACCACTTTCATCGATAATGCCAAGGAAGATGAGACACAATAAAAATGCCCCTGAAAATTTTTCCAGGGACCACTCTAAATTTAATATAAACTAAGTTGTAGTTGTTGTGGATTCACTTTAATGGCTTCCGCATCTTCTTCCTCGATTTCGAGAATTCGCTTGGCCATTCTTTCAACAAGTCCGACCACCAAGGCATTTCCCATACAGAAGTACCTCATCCGTTCGGACATTCCTTCCGTCCAATGATCAGGGAACCCATTCAATCGTTCACATTCCACCGGGGTAAGGATGCGAAGCCTTTTCGTTTCAGGGTCTTCCACCACATGGCTACTCCGATTCACTGTCCCTTCACTTGTCAACATCGTACGGCCGGGCTTATCCAAAGCATCCGGGAAAGCCATCCCACCTTCGGAGAAGGTATATTTATGCCCAGTCACAGCAATTCTCTCAATCTTTTTCGGCCCTTTAAACTCTTTAAACTTGTTGATTGCACTTTCGTTCAAATAATACTTTTCATCGACACCTGACTGTAAGATTTCACCTAACATACGTGGTTTCTCCTCTATGGGAACCAGTTGCTCAGTATAAACCTTGCCATTTCTCATTATCCCTGCATTCAAATAAGTCTTCGAGAATGAATCCGATATTTCCAAAAGATCTTCTTCCATCATGAAACAATCGGGCTTATGCTTTGTGGAAATTTCCAACTTCACCGGGAATGCATTTGCGAAGAAACCTCGCTCATGCAGCATGGCGGCTTCACCTTCGTTAAATCTGCTTATGGCATACGGCGTATCGTTCCTTATAGCAAAAATGAAGACCCTGCGTCGCCTCTGGGCTTGTCCATACTCAGCGGCATTAACTACTCTCCACTCAACCGAATAATTCTTATCCCTGAAGCTTGCCAGCATGATGGAAAAGTCCCTTCCCCGCTGTTTCGATGGTGACTTCAATAATCTGTCCACATTTTCCAGCAAGATATACTTTGGCCTGATTCCATCCACTAGCCTCATTATTTCCCAGAAAAGCACCCCTTTTTTACCTTGGATTCCCTTTTCTCCGGAAAGACCCCTGGCAACTGAATAATCTTGACAGGGAAATCCGCCTACAATTAATTCAATCCCTTTATTTACAAACATCTTTTCGTCCACTGTTGTAATATCTTCGTTGGAGTGAACGCCTTTTTCGAACTGTCTTGCATAACATTCAAAAGCATCCTGTGATTTTTTTGATGGTTCCCATTGGTTACCCCAAACCACTTCAAATCCTTTTGCAGCTTCTAGGCCACGGCGAAACCCCCCGACCCCCGCAAACAATTCAATTGCATTTATCATGACCGAACATCCTTTCGGCTTTTATACCTATAATGAATGATAATCCCCTAAAGAATCAAGGATTACCTTAAATAATTTATTTAAATTCTCTTTGCTACTGAGTATAATAGTTTAATATTATATATCCTATCTCTATCATTTTAAAGTGTAAAGAAGTAATAGTAAAAGAATTAATGATTCCATTTTTAAATACCCATACTATGGAGAACTAAAATATAAATGCCGCAGCATTAATTAAGAAAGGGTACAATGTAAATGATATCAAGACGATAGACAAAATAAAAATATTAAAAGGCTCCTAGAAAACAGGAGCCTTCTGTATTTCATTCCAATCTTTCATCCAATGAACTTATATCAATTACAATCGGCATACTATGTTTCAATGTACCATCGTCCTGAAGCATAGGTCCCGAAACGACACATTGCCCTTTTTTTAATGTGGATAATTTGCGTTCCCATTCTTTTCTTGCAAGACTATCTTGAGCGAGATTGGCGGCTATTGAACTAATTTCATTTTCGGGTGGCATAAAATAAACTTTTTGACTCGAACCTTGCAACCTGGAAATTTCATCGATGGTAAACTGACCTCTGAATGATTGAGTGGCATACCAACCTGACCAGCCAAACTTTCTTCCTTCCGACAAAATTTTAGCGCTTGGAGACTTTTCACGGTGATCCAAATTTTGGGCTTCGTCTAAAATGACAGCCAAAGGTTTAGTCTTATCTCCATGGTTTAATTGATAATTCCATAAATCCCACAAAATGAATTCAGTAATCATCATCTGAACATCCCGATTATAGCCTGTAAGCTGAACTATGAACACTTTACCTTTTTGAGATAAAATTTTTTGCCAATTATATTCGCCATCGCTCTTGAATGGATTTTTATCTATAAGTGGCTTGATTTGGGACCGTGCAGTTTTGGCTGGACCTGTATTGTCCTCCCCAAGTTCCACTAAAAGCAGTTCTAAATCCATGCTGTCCCCATACTTATCCAACCCGCGAAGTACAGCTTCATAAATGGCATTTTGCTGTTGGATTCCCAAATCTTTGTATACCGACGAGAATACACCTTTAATTCGTTCTGCAATGTCCGTGTTATCCTCATCCATGTATTCATCCTCATCAAGTTCCTTTTGATTACGCTTGAAAGGGTTGATCGGAAACTTATCCCTTGCAACGAGGAATTGTTCCAAACTCCCACTTAATTGCTCTTTGAATTGTGGCTCAAGTTTAGAATTTTTAAATCCATCCGTATAATCAAAAATGATGTTGGAAATTCCGCTTCTGGATAATTCCAATAATAAACATTGGATGAAATAACTTTTTCCTTGTCCTGACTTTCCAGAAATCAAAATATGGCGATTTGCTAGTTCTCGATGACCGTATTCCCAGTACACTTTTTTTGCGGATCCTTCTACAGTTCCTAAAAGGACCCTAACATCCTTCAACTCAGGAATGTTTGGAATACTCGGGTCCACGATAACAGGTTCTGGTTCTGGTTCTGGTTTTGGTTTTGGTGTTTCTATACCAGTTATTCCCGTAACATCTTCGGGCAGTGGATCAGTGGGCTCCACTATTTTAAATCGATATTTATGGAACAGTAAACTTTCTGGTTTAATGTCTGTTTTTGCACTTCTAATATTAGCTTTAAGGGTTTCAATCTCAGTGATCACACCTGAGTATCCATCATCCTCAGTTAAATCGACGACCAAAATATCATCATCCAGTCTAACCGCTCTCCATGTTTGTTCCTTCTTAAAGGATAACACCGCTCCTTTTCCGATAAACGGTTGAAGATGGTTACTTAATTGATAATCATCATTCAACAATTTTTCTTTAAGGGAATGGACTTGGGAGTAATCCTTTTCGGGCCAGATATTATTATCAATCAATTTCTCAGCATTAGACAATAACAATTGGATGAAGAAGTTCCTAAAGAATTCATTTTTGAATAATGCTTGGTCATCCTCATTATATTTGGCTAATTGCGTTTTAAACAATTGTTGAGTTTTGTTAATTTGCTCTTTTGCTTTAACGATAGTCGATTCTTGATTAAAACCTATTTTCACTTCTACTGGATAATAATGCACAAAGGTATCCTCACCTCTGGTTTCAATGCCAATCAAAAGCAAATCATCACTATGCATACCTTTGACATTAAGGTTTTTCGCAGAAAATACACCTTCACTTTTCGTTAACCTTACTGCTCCTGCAATACGTAATACTTCCTCTAATGATATAGGTACCCAAAGAATGTTTTCGTGATCCAAAGTACTGAGGATATAACGTATCGCTGAAATGATACTTACCTTTTCTCGGGAAAATTGTCCTTTACTGCCGATTATCCGGAGTAGCCACTCTCCATTCAAACTATTGAACCCACGAATTGCCGTTTCAATTTGACTTGGCTGAGCATTGATTTCCTGACCAGCTAGGTATTGCTCGATTATTAATTTATATTGTGCTGATTTATCCGTAACGGTGATTGCATCATACTGTGTGGAGGACGAATATTGATCACTATAATGAATTACCAATAGGTTCCGGGATGCACTTTGGAAAAAGTTCAAATCAACATTAGGTTCTATAAAAGTCACCCAATATGACGTATCATACAATTGATTCAGTATATCTTCATCATAATTGGCTGTTCTTGTAACAATTGTTTCATCCTTACGATAAGGGTTGGTACCCCCGCTATCGAGGTTGCTGGCTAACTCATTCAAACAAATGGCAATAGAGATAAGTTCATTGGTTTGATGTTCAGCGTTCTTCAACCCAAAACCAGTACGATAATCCTTCTCCGTTTCCAAGAATGATATGGATGAAAGAAGCCCTTTCAATGACAAGCCAGTATCAATATCCTGGATTTTATTTTTAGCTGGTGAATCGTTCGATATCATTTTATAAAACGAAATATGGGCATAACCATATTCATTTACATTCAATGGTTTATAATAGAGCACGTTTTCCCGAATCAACCTTAAAACATCAACTGCATCCAATTTTTTGGTAGTTAATGATACATTGAACGTTGCTTCAAATTCTTCCACATCGTCATTCATGGAAAACTTTTCGAAGGCACTGACGGAAGCTTTATCATCATAAAGGGCAACTTCAATCGGAACGATTTCAGATGCACCTTTTTTATCAATTTGCTTTTTGATGAAATTGATGAGTCCTCTAACCACCTCATGATCATTACTAATGTTAATTACATTTATTTGAATCGGTGATTTAGATTGTTTTAAAAATAGAAAAGGGAAGTGCTGCACGAATTGATTTAATTTTTCCTCCACTACATTAGCTAGGAACGCATTTGATTCACCTATTGCCACTTTTTGCATCGGCTCATAAATCATCCATTCTGGAGCATCTTTCTGATTTATTGGGCGATAGATTTCTTTATCCTCCCCATAAATATATGGAAGTAAATTATTGGGATGTAGCCTATCCAATATATGCAATTCTATTGGCTCATTCTTCAACCTTTTATTGATTTCCAATTGATATGCCACATTTAAAGGGTGTAAAGGTGTAAATGAAATTTTATCTTCTTCTATGATTGTTCCAAGTTTAAATAAGTTCTTGGATTGTTCCGCCAAAATTACATTCTCCTGAATTCCCGAAATCAATCCAATGAAAGAATTTACGTACTTTAAGGATAAATCAAAAAGCTCTTCGTTCATATATGAAAGACTAGGTAATAAGTTTCGCGATTTATAATACCCAAGCAAATCGTTATAAGCCCGTTCAATTTCCACGTTTAAATCAAGATTAAAACCTTCAAGCCCAGTTACCTCTCGCTTCGCATGGAAAAGTCCTTTACCTACCCACTCTTTTTCATCCAATAAATATACTTTTATTTCTTCACGTGCCGAAAACTCACGTGTGTTTTGTTTTAACTTATTATTTTCGACATCAAAATGGAAATCCTCTAACTGTTCCCTTTTAAGTTTCCATATTCTTCTTCCCGTAATGGGTGTTACCCTAGAGATTTCTTCCTTTATATTGAATGGAATTAGAGCTCCATTCTTTTGTATCTGGAAATGTAAGTTATCATCATTCCAAGCTGAAGAGGCATTTGAAATTTCAATCCCATGATCCGATTCCATGATGACTTGGTTTTCTTCTTCAACGAATATTTCATTCCTACCAGAATTTTTATCTCCAAAGGTAATCATTTCGTCTTTTTTATTTAAAATAATCTTTTTGGTTTTACTATTGACTTCATATAGTGTTTTAATTTCCCCCAAGAAATCCTGGTCGCATTCAACAATGGCAATATTGAAATCATACTTGGATTTCGATTGATTGTTATGTGTATAGACGACTTGGTGGAAAGTGGTGCTCTTAGGTTCATGAGCTAGGGACATCACTAGCTTTTTCCCTGATACACTACACAAGTTTTCGGATTTTTTATGGATGAATTCTTTTTTTAGACGCTCATCAAATTCAAAGGTAAGATTTACTTGGCTTTCTTTTGTTGTATTAAAAACAATCAAATGCCGCTTTCTTTGGCCAACTTTGGTATCTTTGTGAGGCTTTTCCCAATAGAATAACCCTTCACTGGATTTCTTTTTCGGACTTTCAATATAACCAAGAGTACGTCCAGTTACTACATTATCTGCTGATTCCTTCACAAATCCATAGTCTAGTTCATTCCAACTTTCCTTACGTAAGGCTTGGACACCTTTATCATCAAATATTTTTTCCAACTGATTTTGAAGGTTTTCGTATTCATGTATATGTTGCACTTTTTCGAATAAAGCATAGTTTTCTTCCAATCTTTTTTTCATTTGGCTTTGAGGATACTGATCCAATTTCCCGTCATAGAAAAGTCCTAAATGGGAATAGTCTTCTTTTTTTATCTGTCCTTGTGATAGGAAGCCTAATATCTCTTCATAATCCCATAATGATGATTGAATAAAAGATTCTTCCAATTTTTTGTTAAGGTGAAATTTCAACAACTCTTTTTGATCGGCTGCTAGGAACTTATTCTTTTCGATTTCTTCTTTCAAAGTCCTTAATATTGACTTTACATTGAAAGGCATTCCTTCTTTTTGTAAGTCACTACTTCCACCCCTTATACTGTCCAGTGTTTCATGACAAATGCTCAGTAATGCCGTTCCTGACCAAATTCCCTTCTGTTCCCCCACTTGATTCCGAAGTGTTACCAAGAAATCGGGGGTCACATTTTCGGATGTTGCCGCAACGACGATTTTTACTTTTCCGGATTGAAGCGAAAAAGTTGTATACGGGGAGCCTTGATGATGCTGATATCTAAAAATGCCTGATGTTTCATCAGATTCCAGGAACTCGTAAAACGCTTTAACTTGTTCCTCATTATCAAATTGCAGATAAAAACGTTCTCCACCTTGTAAAGTGACTTGATTAAAATAATTGATTAATTTCTCAGATAGGTATTTATAAAATTGGTTTAACATATTGGGCATCCCCACTATCACTCTTTTTGTCTAACAAATTCAATTTATCATATAATTTAACGATTTCTTCTCGGGAATATCTATCTAAATATAAGCCCCGAAGTTCCAAATCAAGGAAAACCTGCTTTAATGACTTTCGTTCTTTTTTCAAACTAAGTGCGGTTAACAACAATAATAAATCCTGGCTAACATTCAACATGTAACCTAATGAACCCCTTGTTTTCAGGAAGAACTTTTTTCCGATTTCTTCAATTGACAAACTATACCGATTTCGTGGACCTTGCATCGTCGGCTTTTCGTATGCCTCTTCAATGCTTGAATATAACTTTGCAACCAGATCTTCATATGTTAAATTCTCAGGTAAGTTTTGTTCGGGTAGAGCTAGATGAAAGCGATACTCCACTATCCATTGATTAAGCAGGCCCAATAGCACCTCTTTTTCATCAGAAGGCAACTGTTCATATGTCAGCTGCAATTCAGAATAACTCTGGGAATCATCCGTTCCCATCAAGAAGTTCAAATGCTCTAAACTATTGATATCAATTAATAGAGTACGTGCGGCTTCCTTGATCATTTGGTAACCATAACCATAGCTCTTACGATTTTTACTCGTTGCTTCCCAATCCAAAGTGTAAAAAACTTCATTGTTTAAATCGAGTTTACCTTTTGCTTTTTGAGACATCTTTAAAGTCAATTGGTTAATATAAAAAAAGTAATAATAACTTAAGAATATTTCATAATGACTTTTAAAGTAATCCTCATGTTGCGCCAAAAACAAGAAATCCTCTTTAAACATCTTTGAAATGTATGGAAGTTTGCTTGAATATTTTATTTTAGCATCTGTCTTCTCCACCCCGGCAAGTTGATGTAATACTAACTTCGCCACTAAATCATCGGATGAATTCTTTTCAAACATTTTCCCGAATTCCTTATCCGCTTCTATCAAGACATCGGACAAAAATTTGGCAATCTCCTGTTCCCCTTTCATTTCAGGGCCCTCATTAAAGGGCAGGTATTGAAAAACGTGTGGGTGGAACACTTTAATATTGCCCTTTTTATCTTGTAAATACAGGCGTAGTATTTGTTCAAAGAATGGTTTATCCTCTTCTGAAACATCAACTACCTGGCTGATATTTTTAATCAAATCCTCAAGATTCAACTTTTCCCTCAAATGATTTGATGAAATATTACGGGTAAACTCACCTAGAACGCCTTCAAATCCCTTACGGAACTTAGGTCGCTCCGTACCCCTCGTGGTAAATGGCAAAAAGGTGCTCTTACGATTGATTGTATGTTTAAGCCCTGCATTATCAGGCTTGATAGATAAGGAATCTCTTAATTCTTGTAAATTTTTCTGCTCAACCATCACTTAATCCCTTCTGAACGTGAATTCTTCGTAGTCATCATCATAAATCAATTTAAACGTTTTATTGGATTGAAGGTTTACGAATAATAACTCCTTTTCCCTATTTCCGTGCTGCATGATTTTATCTATAAATTCAACATATTGAATGCAATCTTCTTTATCCTTCTTATTGGGACGATATCCTTTAGACAACTTAACTAACATTTCATATAAAGGATAATCAATCTCCATAAAGAAAGGATTTCTCCTTGATTCATCACCAAATGCTAAATGAATCGTCAAATGAAACCTATTTAATACACCATCGCCACCACTTTCCAAGTGCCCAAAATAAGGTTTGATCATTAATGATTGCGCCACTTGAATGTTTTCATTCGATTTATCTATATATACATAATCATTCTTTGGGGTACCGTTCCAAAGGAAAATGGATTCTTTCAATAAATTCGTTATCCTCCTCAAACCATTCCTATCCCCTATATTAAAATGATATAAATATGAAAGATATTCCTTATAGTCGCTGTCCACAAAGACTTCCTTCACTTCATTGGCTAAAAAATAAGCCAAGCGGATTAACGCCTTATTATATAGATGACGGGAGGCTTCCGTTAAATCATGGAATGCACCAACACCCTCTATTTCCTTTGCCCAATCTCCAAGGGAGGACAGGTCAATATACTTATTAAAGGTATCCTTGATATCCAATGAATTATTCAATTCAATCAGTATTTGATCGACTACATCCGTACGCTTATGAATTGGGTCCAATGCTGAAATCACTGACAACAAATGGGAGCGATCCTTTCCTTCGAAAAGAAGGTAAGGAAGTAGACCTTCCGTCTTTTGAACAGCATCAGAATTGATATAATCCACTTCCTGATTAGCCGGAACCATGATATCATGTATGAAATTGAGTAAAGATCTTGTTGAAATGATCATTTTATGCTTGATGATAGCCTGAATTAGCAAATCCACTATTCCTTTTCTAATTTCCGGCAACATCAGTAATTCATAGTTAGTGATAAAGAAACCTTTTATCCTTTCCTTATCCCTTAAGTACGCTCGGTAGAAAGGATTTTCCTCCGTGTTATTCACTAAACGCTCTAAAAGGGTTGAATAATATTCCGAAACAGATCCACTTGCCGTTAATTCAAAGGGTTGATAATCGCTAAAACTGATTAAATGAAAGTTGTCATTCTCTTTGTTTTCCGTAATGGTTGAAGTTTCAAAGACATTGGCCGCTTTAATGAATTCAGATAATATCTTGAAGTTTTCCAACGCATAAGGTGATTCCATGAAGTTATTCAGGACTCCCAGATTAATGGCCAAAATCAATTTATCTCGAGCACCTTCAATTTTTTCATCACTGAAAGGCTTCAAAATTTCAGCCAATGTATCCAAAGAACTCTTTTGCGGATCGAAACTCTCGGTGGCATCGTTATGAATCATGAACTGATTTACCAAGTCAGGATATTTATTTTTCAAATATGCAAGCAAATGGGATTTTCCATCACCAACACTTCCACACAAGAAAATCAACTGAGCCTGATTCCTACTTACCGACCTATTCAATGCCTGCTCCAAATCATCTTGAATCGACCTTTTCACATGTAAATATTCTTTAAAACCACTGAATTGATTTGAATTCTCGATGGCCTCTTGCGAAGACTCCTTAAGTTTCGATAGCTCTTTAAGTAAATAACTTTCTCCTTCTTCAAGAGTGAATTCAAATTGGTCACTTATTTCTTTCTCATATACGAGATTAGGCTGTGGCGTACTTTCCCGATTTACAGGGACTTCGCTCTCAGTTTCAACTGTCGCAGCAGCAGCTTTGGATGCTGTCAATATCAATTCCAATTTTTTCTCTAAGCTTGAGGTCTTTTCCTCAAGTTCACTAAATATATCCAAATCACTTTTCGGTTGAGGATATTTATATTTTTGTGCAACAAATGAATAATCCCCATAAAGTTCCATGAACCAAACCGATACTTCAAACAACCTTTTATGCATCTTGAAGGCATTTTCCAAATCATTATCAATGAATTCATGTGTTCCTTTATTCCCTAAATAACGGATTGTATCGAAAGATCTTGCAATATCCTTTGTTAAAATCTCCTCTTTCTCTAGAAGTTGGATCCTTTCCACCAATTTTAAATAGCTTATATTTTCAAGCTCTTCATGTTGCTTAGCAATTTCCTTCAATAGCTCTTCAGAAAATATTCTTCCTTTTATTAAAACCGTTTGTGGATCATTATAAAAGACATCTTCAATCTGCCGACCAATTTCCGCTAATTTCGGAAACTTCCCCTCTAAAAATCCAAAATTATTATTCTGCAATTACTAAAACACCTCAGTATGTCTTTAGATTTTTTTAAAGCCTATAAAAATATATATTCAAAAAAATGAACACTGATCATTTTCTACCTTGAAAAAATTAAACATGAAACTATATACTTATAGTTTCATGTTTAATTATAGCAAACGGTTCACAATGGTCCTAGAGTAATAATCCATTTGTTTTCCAAAGTTTGTTATACAATCCCTCATACGAATTCCATATGTTTATTCAAGAATAAAAACATTAACGAATATCCCAATTTTTGATTAAAAACAAAAAAGCAACCAACCAAAGGTCAGCTGCCATTATTTTTTTACTATTTAATTAACATGATGATCTAATACATTAATTATTCAAGCTCTAATGTTCTTAATAAGATCCCTAACAAACATATCATGCTTAATATTTGATTTGCTTTGGAGTTCTTTCAATGTGAGCTCACCTGTATTCAGTGGTAGTTCATCATCTTCATTATAGTCTAACCCTATCACTAAAATTGGAAAATTAAATATACCGTTAGCCGATTCCAGTTCACCCACAGTTTTTTCGTAGGTTGCTATTCCACTGTCTATGCGCTTTGACAAACTTTCCGTCGGTAATATTAACACACCAATATTATTACTTTTTTTATAATTTAAAAATTGGAGTTTAAAATAGTTCCGATAGGTACTGGCAACGTTTCCAAATTCAACTTCAAGGTGAATATTGTAGTCTTGTTCTCCGGTTGAAACATTTTTTTTATAGTCTATCGTTAAATATTCCTTATCATTTACAGGAAAATGCTCATCATGGTTCCAGCCATCGGATTTTAGTCTTAGATTTAAATATGAATCTATAATTTGTTGAATTACATCCAGTTTCTTTTGATTCGAGGATTTATTTTTATATATAGGAATTGGGGCTTGTTTGCAAATATTCAATAGCTCATCATATGTTTGTTTAAATGGCTCTTGAGATAGAATATTCTCAGCGAAATTATGGGAATGAATTTTCAGTTTCATTTTCTTCTCCTATTTCCATTTATTTCTATCAGTTTATTTATCTTTCAACACTCAAGCCAAAAATTTGATGATTAACTTTTAACCATAAACTGAATTAATGGACTTTTCTTTTCATTTCTTTTTATCTAAATTACACATTTTGAACTTTCATTTAAAGACGTGTAAAAATATTTTTTTCACAGGCGATCAAGTCTTTATCTGGTCACTTTTTTATTGGCATCATATAGTACCTTTGATACGAGAGGCTTGTATTTCATTTTTACTTCTTTATTTATAACGGAATATAAACGAGCTACGCCTCCTTTATCCAATGCCGTACAATTTTTATATGTCTTCACCTTTTTTTGGCATCGGCTTCTCGCGAGAGAACCAAAACTAGTCCTAATTTATATGTACGCTCCAAAATATGTTATATCTTCCCTGAAAATTAACTTTTTACTAATCATAATGTATCATTTCGATTTTGACAAAAACAACATTTCCATTAATAAAACTCCTTATTTAATTCAATAATTAATAACTTTTCATCATCAAAAAAACACTTATCCTCTGGTGGTTTTTTCCCTTAAGGAATTAAAAAACAAAGTTATAGTTATCGGGAGTATAGTTAAGTAACTGGTACCTAAAGTGGATGATAAACGAAACTTGAATTCAAGTTTTAGTAATATTTCTAATTGGCGAGGTCTGCTGATTTCAAATCAATTAATCTTTATTAAATGCACCTTTTAATAGGGGCTAGCCAAAAACAATTTAATACCGCCTATAACATGGATTTCTTCACCTGTAATAGCTTCTGCACCGTCACTAGGAATATGGATGTAGCCATTTCTAAATGGTTTGATTCATTTTTGCTAGGATGTGGTGATTTAGCACTTCTTCTACCTTTGTTCCGTTGTTTCTATGATTGGCAGTTTTTTTCGATTAGATTTTTACTTACTGATCCAGACAAGTTCGTGTTTAAGCTTTAAGAAATTAAGCTTCCTCTTTAGCAATAATCTCAACATTCCAAACACTTTTACTCTTAAGGGTAGTTTTAGAAACCAATAATCACGTACTATTTCCTCCTTTTCAGTTCACTTTTCTATTCTTTTACATCCATTCTTTGCTTTAAATATTCAGCAATTTCTGTTTGTCCTCTTTCAATGGCAAATGCATAAGCATCCATATCTTTCATGTTGTCACCAGAGTATTTTATAGATATATCTATTTTATTCTCAACTAACAATTTAACAATCTCAAAATGACCACCATATATTGCAGCAAACAGTGGATTTCTATCTGGTTCACTAGTATCAATCTCAACATTCTGGTTAATGAGATATTCGACACTATCTAAATGCCCTTTTATAGCTGCTCTTTCAAGGGCATTTGTAGAAAAAGTTCCTCCCTGTGCATTAGTATCTATCCCTGCATTAAAAAGGTATTCTATTATTTCTAAATGCCCATAAGCTGCTGCTGTATGTAACCATGTACCAAAGGGCGTCATCCATGTTAACATTTCTGGTTCTTTCACAAGTAAATCCCTTACCGCATCCAATTTGCCACTTTTGATGGCACCTCTAATGTCTTTCGCAATTTGAGTTTTATCCATTTAGTTTCTCCTTTATTTCCAAGGTCTTCTAGTCCTTCAATAATATCATCTAAGTCTGAACCTGCCGTATAAACTGCTAATAATTTATTTTTAAAATTTTCTAAAGATTTAATATTATGTTTTCCTATAATTAAATTTCATAAAAAACAAAAAGCACCTTTTGCCTCAAAGACAAACAAATGCTTTATCGTTAGCTATATAAAGTAATTTAATACAGTTCTTATCTTTAAACCAACGAGCTTGCTTAATTTCGTAAGTTTATAGCTTGTTCCTTGTAATGATACTTCGTAAACTTAAAATGTCATCTCGCCTAGCTATCTTTCGTATTTGTCATAACTTATATTGTTACAAAAACTATTCTTTTTCATCTATCTTCTGCTTTAAATATTCAGCAATTTCCGTTTGCCCTCTTTCAATAGCAAATTCATAAGCTCCCATATCTTTCATCGTATCCCCTGTATACTTAACAGTAATATCAATACCATTCTTAACAAGATACTTTACAATATCAAGGTGCCCACCATAAATCGCTGAGAATAGAGGATTTCTATTCGGGTCACTAACATCTAATATTGCACCATTGTCAAATAAGTACTCTACAATACTTATTTCACCTTCACTAGCTGCATGTGCAATAGTCGCTGACTTTGGTACACCTTCGTTTATGTTAATATCCATACCAGATTCAACTAGAAATTTTATCATATCCAGTTTACCTGCTCTAGCCGCAACATGTAGCCAAGTTCCAAAAGGTGTTACAAAATCAAGCAAACTTTTATCAGTAATAATGATCTCTTTCGCTTGTTCTATATTACCATTCTTAATTAAATCATAGATTTTTATTGCTTTTTCCTTATTATCCATAGTATCCTCCAAAAATATCTTTATTTCATTGATGCTGCTTCTTCACCTAGTAGCTTAAGCATATCAACCATTTTTTCCCGAGTTCCACCAAAACTATCAACTTCTTTCAACTTATCAACAATATGTTGAAGACGTTCTACACCATGTTGTCCTGCAATTCTATTTGGTGCCCAAACAAGATTTTCTTCACCGATTATCGATTTTATTCCATACTTTTTTAATATTTCTTGACCTTCAGCAACAAGTTCTTTTTGCTTCTGGCCAAGACCCTTTTTAAATAGGATATGATGTGCATGTGGATCTATCGTAGCAGTAGGTGGGGCACCTATTAGTCCTCTAAGATACTTACCAAAATAAAAGCTAATATAATATAATTTAAAACAAAAAACCTTGAAAGGTTTATAACCAATCAAGGTATGAGCTTTATTATCTTTCTTTAATCAGCTAGTAACTCCAAGTAATATTTATCATTTTCTTCTATCTTTCTTAAAAATTCTTCAAGAGAAGTCGCAATTTGTATATCATAATAGTAGACTGGACTTCTGTTATTTTCATTCAATTCGATTGACATTAAAGCTGATTCACTACCTTCAAAAAATATTAGTTTGTTATTCTCAAATTCATCATAGATTTCTATGTCGGGATAAAACTCAAAATCATTAACTCTTAATCGAAAATCTCTTACGGAATAAGGATCCATAATACGATTAATATTATGCTCTGACCCTTCAATAAATCCGTAGCCAACCTCTATGTAAAAATTAACTAACTCCCTAGGGAATTTTAAATCGAGTTCCTTCTCAACCTCTTTTATTTCTTTTTCAGTTACTGGATTTAAGCTATTTTCATGGTTTGCCTTAATAAATTCAAGACCATTATCTTTTAACTCCTTTAAATAGTATAGTACATAAATCTAAATCAATAAAAAAATGGATAGTCCCTTTGATTTTCGAAAGGCTCTATCCACTTCTTCTTATATAAAAACATTTCTTACTTTATTACCAATCTTCTTCATCTTCATCCCATTCTTCTTTTGCCAATTCAAGACGTTCAATAAAATAGTCTAAAAAATTATCAGCAAGCTTTCGACCATAGCCCTCCTGATTATCCCACGTAATAACTGGACATTCTCCATTTTTCATTTTATTAGTATCGAGGCAATAGGCAAATTCATCAATATCTTCTATAACCACAAGTCCATCTAATAAATCATAATACTTTTGATGACCTTTGGTAGCATCTACTACCGCTGGCCCTGCAAAACCATAACCAATAATTCTCAATCCAAAAAGTCCACCGTAACCATAATTTCTTAAAAACCACTTATAACTTTCGGGTAATGGAACTTGTAATTTATTTTCAGTTTCTTCAACTTTGTCTTCACTTACCCCTCCAGTAAAATCATCAACTTTGCCATAGTTCTTAATGAATTCCTGTAGATCTGAATAATTCAATGAAATCACCTTTTAATCCTTAGTTTCGTAATGCTCGAATAAGTATGAAGAATAAACTAAGGGAATAATCAAATTAGAAGCATAAATTCAATTCTCTTTTTTCTTGAATCTTTCTGGAATTTTACTTTTCCATATTAACATGAGTTCCTTAAATTCTTCAGTCTCCATTTCGTTTTCATAAGGCTCTTCATATGTATAAAAGTGTTCAAGGACTGTCATGTCTTTTTTTATTAGCACACTTGTTGCGTTAAGTTGAATCTCAAAATCCTGATATAAACCATTTAAAACATTTTCAACCTTTGTAATATACTCATCTGCTTTTTGCTCAATAGAAATGTCTTCAATAAAATCAGCGAATAATTCTATCTCACCTGGTAATTTTATTCTAAGCATTTCTAAATGATCTCTATAAAACTCGTATGAATATTTCATAATCGACCTCCATCATAGTCCCTTTGAATTTCAAAAGAGCTATCAGCCGTTCCAAAAAACCCTTATATCATTATCAATTCATATAAATCCAGCTTTCACCAATCCTCTTCATCTTCATCCCAGTTTTCTTTTGCCTCTTTAAGACTTTCGATTAAATAGTCTAGGAAATTATCAGCTACCTTTCGTCCATAGCCTTCTTGATTATCCCACATTATAACTGGGCATTCCCCATTATTCATTTTATTAGTATCGAGGCAATAGGCAAATTCATCAACCTTTTCTATAACTACTATCCCATCAATTAATTTATAATACTTCTGATAATCTTTAGTGGCATCTACTACTGCTGGACCATTTAAACCATACCCAATTATTTCTACACCATAAATACCACCATAACCATAGTTTTTTAAAAACCATTTGTAGCTATCCGGAAGTGGGACTTGTAGTTTAATTTCAGTTTCTTTAACTTTTTCATCACTAACTCCACCTGTAAAATAAGCATCGTGACGATTTTCCATAATAAATTCTTGTAACTCAGAATACTTCAACTTATTCACCTTCTAGTCTAATTTCGTATTGCTTACCTCTCCACTTCCAATACTTTGAAATCCTTGATCAAATAAAATGGATTATTCTTCAACGTCTTCATATAATTTTTCTATAAATTCATTAATATCATTCACTAGAAAATACATATTGCTCATATCATCAGGATTTTCAGGTTCTTGCTCATGATCCCAAAATTAAATATTATCCATATAAGGAGCTTTAGTGCCTAAGCATATTGCATTACCAGCAGGATCATCAGCTATTGGAATAAATCCATCTGGAAGTCTATACTCATATATGTCTATAACCTTTTCCAAGTTATCATACATGTCACCTATCCTATTAAATACATTTAAAACACTTTTTCCCTGATCATCAGAAATATCAAATACACTTGGCTCAGGGGTTCCACCATTCCATTTAAGTAAAAACCCCTTGTACTTTTCCGTTAATTTCACATTATTTTCTGTTTCAAATTGCTCTATTACTTCTAAAGAAAGTTTATTATGCGAGTTTTCAATTATTACCATTTACATTAATGGTAAATTACCCAAATTCACCCTTGGAATATCTCTGGAATTTTGTCTTGCCATACTAAAAGTAATTCTTTAAATTGCTTTGTTTCTATCGTATTCTCTTGAGGTTCTTCAATTCTAAAAAAGTTTTCAACAATTGTTACATCTTTTTTTTTGCTAATCATTTTTGTTATTCGCCTCCCTCTAATCTTATCTATTTTTCCCCTTAACTTTTGATTGACCACCGATGTTCACTATCTTAAGTTTTAATTCAAATTTAGAAATCTTTAACCATAAAATAAAAAACCTTGAAAGGCATGTAGCTTATCAAGGTTTTTTGACTATTCCAGCACAAATAAATTAGAATTATAGAACGATATCTTGATAACCTACCTCTTCTACAGCTTCATCTTCAATTTTAACTCCTAATCCATCTTCAATATCCCAAGTGACATCACATAGTAAACCTAGTCTTCTTTTTCCATTCTTCCTTACTCTTCTTATAATTAACTCTGTAGGCTTCACTAACCTTTTTAAAGCTAGAATAGTATCAGTTTTCGGAGCAATTTTATCTGCTTCTGTTTTATTTCCTAACATCTCTCTATATTCTTCAAAATTCTCACTATAATACTCATATATTTGGATTTTCACTTCATCCATAATATTTTTCATTTCATTTTCAAAATTTCGAAAAGCCTCTCTCTGTATATTTGAAAAATCAGCATCTTCATTTCCATCTACACTTAATTTTATTTCTATGTCCATATCAAACATTTGAATAGTTGTTTTACCTCTACAAAAGTTTTTTTGATATTCTAATTCTCCAAATAACTCATCATTAATCTTTATCATTCTTAATTACTCCCTAAACTAACTTTTATTTCATAGCATTAATTTTTCAATTTAAACTTCGTCTGTCAATGCATCATTGTAATCTCGTAATTCTTCCATAAATTTCTTTTAATCGGTCAATATTATTAATAAATTCTTCGTAAGAAATTTCTTGATAATCGAAAATTCCTTCTCCATATTCATCACTGTCAAATATTTTTACTTCTGCACCTAACTTCAACAAATTATCAACTAACCCTTTTAAATTCTCCATTTCATCAATATCATTCGCATCTGTTTCGGCAAAAAAATCTATGTTTTCAATTTTATTATTTATGTCTGTAATTGCTAAACCAGTGTACTTTCTTAAGGGTACTACACATTCACTAACTGAACCATTAGTGCTTATTTTAATTGCCATCTTACTCATCTATTATTCTCCTTTCCATTAAAATTCAATGGACAAAATCCCGAACTCCCGTAACTTCATTCTTTTTTCGGTAGGATATAGAAGTACATAACTCTAAATAACAAAAAATGGATAGTCCCTTTGATTTCAGGATCTATCTACTTCTTCTTATGTAAAATATTTCTTACTTTTAAGAAAATAAGATAAATAACTATTACCTTCAGCTTTTACCAATCTTCTTCATCTTCATCCCTGTTTTCTTTTGCCTCTTCAAGACTTTCGATTAAATAGTCTAGGAAGAGCTATCAGCTACCTTTCGACCATAGCCTTCTTGTTAAGTATTAATAGCTTATTTAAACTAAATTACTAAATAGTTTTACTTGTATGGTACAATACCAATAAATTTAATTTCTATATTTTCCGTTCCACCTCCACTTTTCGCTTCATCGTATTGAAAATCATAGAGTACAATAACAGAATTAATCCAGTATGTTAAATTATCACCATTTACTAACTCTTTTATATTCGGAATAATTACTTCGCTATATGAAAAATCATTTAAAATGTCGTCTATATTATTTTTTGGTTTTTCATAGAAACAAATTTCAATGTTATCTTCATCATAATAACCAAATTCAAAGTTTGTACCAAATTTTGAGTCTATTGAATCCCCATCTTCCGTATACTTTATATCAACATACTCTTCAAGATTTTCAAACGATTTAGAAACGCCAAACCACACTGAAACCACGCCACTATATTCCATAATTTCACTCCTGTTTTTTTAGATTACCTGGTAAACCCTCTACTCCACCCTTGTATCAATAATACGACCACATCTGTAACCGTCTTACAAATGTATCATAGTCAAGGGATGTGTCTATTATTTCATTATGCGCTCTTTTAAAACCAGGAGCACGATGATGTCTACCTGGTGGATTAATAAACTCTACATCTTTTGTTGGTGTTCTCAATTCTTGGATTTGTTCAGCACTTTTCCCCCACCTTTTGAAAGTAGGTGCTCTTGCAATCATTAACCATTCATGTAATTTTCCAGGCGATCTCAATCTTGAAGAAATTACTTTTCTAACTTCCGGATTAGCCCACGCTATTTTTAATTCATCGTTCTTTCCCATTGTTCTCTTCATATTGTTTCATTACTTCAAAAAATTCTAATATAGATTTACCTGGTTCTATAGGTTCAAGATTAACTAATCTTGAACCGTAAAAGCCTTGTAAGCTTAAGAACCAATACGAATTAAAGTATTCTTTCATTGCATGGTGAATATTCATACCCAGCTTTTCTTCAATTTCTGCAAAATTATCTAAATCAATTTTTTCAATAGGTTTCCAATATACATATTCTTCTTCATCTGGATTACTTAAATACAATCGAGGATCAATCAATTCATCCCACGGTACTTTAGGATATGTACCATATTTTGTATCCCATACATTTATGAGTTCTTTAAAATAATGTTCTACTGCTTTTTTTATGTCCATGTTATACCTCCAACAAAATTACTTAATAAATACTTGAAGACGTTCAGCGTTTTCTTGATCTTTCCCCCATATATCTATTTGTTTCTCAAATTTATGGATTCCTCCACTCCCTGGATGCAACGGTTGTGGAATAGCCATTGCTTGTCCGCCACCACCAATATGATGATGTACTAAAGGTTTTCCTTTTAATCCCACAATATCATACTGAGGGAAATGTCTCCTAAAGACTGCATCATTTACAATAGCCCACCCATTATTAAGATTTTTGATGTTAGGATCACTAAAATACTCAGGATGTAATTTATATAGTTCATTAAAATAATACTTGTTATCTCTAAGCCGTCCTTCTGAATTTACGCTTTGCTTCCTTTTACCTATATAAGGCTAGGATACCCAATATACCCGCGAATACATGAGGAGTAAATTCTTAGCTTGCGTTTTAATGTTTCACTTTCGATTTTAGGACGTTCTAATATGTAAGGAATCGGTTATATAGGTCAAAAAGAAAACCTTGGCTGAGTGACGAACACTCAATCAAGGTTTTTTAGCTAATTGGTTTGGTCTTTTTTTATATTAATTATTTTCATTCTTGATTTGTTCAAACCATATCCTAGCGATAGAACTTGCAGTTTTATTAGAATCATTTGTATGTACAAGATCATATTTATAATCTGCCGCCAGTTTATTTGCTTGTACATCATAAACAATCTTAATTTCTGTTGGCATTTCACGATAATATTTTCTGCATAATTTAATCAATTCTTTAATATTTTGATTTATTATTTTTACAACTGCTTTTTGTCGATCTACTGATATATCATAAGAAAAGTTTGCATTACCCTCTTCATTGACTAATGCATCATTGAGTTTATGTCTCTCTACAATCTTACCATTGATATTATAAAAAAAGTCATTAGATACAAGGCCTTCTTCATGTGAACAATATATATATATTTTATTAGCTCTTTCAAAAACATACTCTAAACATATCGAAACCATATCTGCTTGCAATTCACTAAAGTAATCCTCAAATACTTTACCCATTTCATCCACTCCTAATTTAAAATATTTACTTAATCATATTTTTCGTTATCTCATATTCTACGATTAATTTTGATGGTCGTGTATTATCTCCTTTGAATTGGAGAGTCCTTTCATGTACTATCGCCACGAGTTTTTAAAAGTTGCGAGAAATACTAAGTGGTAGCGAGAAAGCGAAAGTAAGGTTGTAGAATAGACATGGTGGTAACTGTTGATATTTTGAATATTAACTTTATAAGATAAGCATTTAATTGGACATACGTTTTAAAGTAGATTGTACGTACTTTGTAATTTTAAATGCATAATATAGCAATATTACAAGGGTTACCTCTGTTCTCTAAACAAAAGGCAGTTCGTTCAGCACTAGCCCCCCATAAAAAAAACCTTGAATAGCGTTTAGCCAATCAAGGTTTTCGTACATCTGAAAATATTCTTCTGTATCTATAATATTAAATGTAATACTATTTCACCCTATATATTTTTTTTCACTAAAGCTGACAAGTTCTTCTTCCCAGAACCCACCTTGAGTTAAAGAAACAGCGTCAATTTGATGAAGGCTCTTGGAAATCCAGTCTAACAATTCTTTAGTTGCATTTTTTTCAAGATAGGCTCTTCTTCCATTAACAGCTTTTACCTTTTTTATAAATGCCACATAGAAAAGCAAAGACTCTGCAAACTTTGCTATTGTAGAATTTATTAATACACTATTATTTTCATTATCATAATCAATATATACGACCTCAGAGTTAGATTCATTAATACATACTGGATTTCCGCTGCCAGTATACCCTAAATATATAAACCTATCATACATTTTTCCTAAGCTATTATTTTTTTCAGTTAGTCTAATCCCCCCACCGTTGGTTGAAGATTCGAAAGTTAGAAAAGGTGGAGCAGACTCAGGTAACCCTGCTTTAATTAAAAAATTCTTGGTTTCATTAGTTAAGGAAAATGAATTAATATTAGATTCATCATAATTAACCAAACCATAGGTGTCACTATTCCATTTGTTCAAAAACTCCTGTGGCGAAATCATATTTTATACCTCCACTATTTATTAATAATTTACTTCAGTTGATTGTTTGTAATAATGTTATGGCTTCTTTTCTGATATCTCATACCTTCTACTTTATTTACAGTTATTTTTGGAATGTTTATCTACACGAGCTTGTAAGGTCTCGTTAGTTTGTAAGCTATGTAATACCATAAACTACCCCTGCATGTGCAAACTTTCATCTCGCCCAAGTTCTCGTTCTTATCACCCTATCCTAGTATTAAATCGATACTCCATGAAGGTACTACCTTCATGAGTTATGAATTTCAGTAAGGCATCATCCATGTCGGCCAAAGTAGAAATTTCTCACAAAAAAACCACCTGTTGCCTAAAGGCAATTCAAGTGCTTTATAGTTCCCTAGATATAATAATTCTTTCCTTCTTTATTCCCACAAGACTGTTCAATTTAGTAAGTTTTTGGCGTGTTTCTTGTGAAATATTTCGTAAGGTTTAAAATGTCATCTCGCCTAAGCTCGTACTTCTTTTTCTCTTCTATCATCACATGTAATACTCTATGATGGTACAACCATCATAGAGTATGTACTTTTTAACAGCATATTCTTTTTCTTTCCACTGCAAACATACTTTATTTATTATCTGGTGAATATACAATCATTCTCCCTTCTGGATATTCACCTTCCCATCCACAAGGCCATCCCCCAAGTTTATAAACCTCAAAGATTCTTTCATAAAAATTATCACCTTTTCCATTTACTACACGATTAAGTGCACACATATGTAAATCTCCAATTACTTCTTCAAAAATATCAATATATTGTGATACAAAATTACCTGGATAGTTCTCTGATGATTGAATAATCTCCCTTATAGATCGCTCTACAGAGTTTAAATCATGCTCGTATAATTGCCCTATTATCTCTCCACCTTCTGAGGATTTAATATCTTCCCAAACGTTTTCAACTTCATCAAAATCTTGAGACCATGCTAATTCTTGTGCTCTTTCATAATCATTAACTATAACAACATCACTATTTAGAAGATTTTCATTTCGAAAAAATTGCAAATTTGTAATAAAATCAATAACCTCTTCGACTAATTGAGTGTTTTTTCCGTATTTCATTTGTTTATCCACCTTTCCCAAAGTTCTTCAGTAGCACCGCCACCTCTTTGCCAAATCTTTATTTCTTCATTTAATTTTGTTTTGTAAAACTTCTCAATACCAATTTCTAATACCTTTGATTTGTATAATGGCATGCCACTTTCTGTACCTTTTTTTAGTTTTTGTTGCAATTCAAATACTTGTTTTTCCAACACATCAGTACTTTGATTGATATTTATTTTATCTAACTGATCTTTAACCACATTATTATATACACTGTGGAATCCTCTATGCCTAGACAAAGCACTTGGATCTGTTGCTGGTATTGGTAAAAATATCCCATTATCAGCATGATCCATATCCATTCCTATTTTCTTTAATACCGGATGATTTCTTAAGTTTTTAGGCATTATATGTTGCGCTTGATATCCCTTCCATGATGCAGAACTCGGAAGCCCCATGGATCTCAATAAATTTTGCCCTAATTTTGTAGAACTACCCCCTGTAACCTTTCCAGGAGTACCTGGAATAAGCCTAGTACCCTTACCACCAACCTCCGACTCCACTTTCGCCATAGAAATTAACCGTTCCTTCAACCCAACCCCATCAACCACATTATAAGGCACTCCACCTGCCAACGACAGTTGGTTTTTCGGGTTGTAAGGCAATAGGTTAGGGATCGAGGCTAGTTCTTTAGCCTTCGTTGCGCCTTTTACTGCAGCGGCTTTTGTTGTGGCTACCCCAGTTTTCGCTACAGCACCCGCTCCTTTCGTCCCAACTACTGATGTGACAACCGTTCCGAGGGCGTAGGTTACCCAGTGGGAGCGGGAGTAGGCGTCGCCGTTTATCATGTCTCGTTCGTATGAGTCGGAGATGGACTTTGATATATATTTATAGGTTTTTATCGGGTGCATGATTGAGTTTGCCACGCCTTCAACCGTTTCGCCAGGATCTGTGACAAAGTCCCAAACTCCTGTCACAAAGTCTTTCCCTACTTCATACAGGCCTACGCCGATTCCTTTTGCAATGTCTGCGGTTTGCTTAGCTGCTTCTAGCTGCATGACATATTGCTGCTGGGTGGGCGCTAGGTTTTCGTAGCCGATTTGCTTGGCAATTTTGAGGTACTCGTCTGGATCTGTGACCTGATCGAGCTGGGCCTTCAGGTCTTTGATTCGGCGATTCTCCGCTTCCGCTTGTTTAACCTGGAGATATTGTGCGGTCTCTTTTTTCCTTACTTCCAGGTTTTTATAGGCTTCGCTATTTTTGTAGGCTGCAGCATTAAAATAGAGCGGTGATACTTCTGCTCCCCTTGTGCTGGATGCTTCCAGTTGCTCCATGAGTGCCGTTAATGAGGCTTGTTCTTGTTCGGATTTGGCGTATTCAGCTGTCCACTTGTGGTCGATTTCGTTTACTTTGTGGATCGTTTCGTTCCGTTTCGTTTCGGCTTTTTCGATGTTGTCAAAGAACGTGTCATCGGAAAAAGACTGTAATTGAATGATGTCATCAATTTCTGAAAAGATTTTTTTTAGGTCATTTTTTTGGGCCGTGACCATTTCCTTGGCATGGCGATTGGCGTTTTCCAGTTCTCCTTCTAAAAAAGGGACCGTGACCACGGTTTCATTCAAGTTCGCTTCGATTGCATCGCCTTGAATGCCACTAAAGAAGGCAATTTGCCGCTCGATCAGGCGCAGCCAGGCATCGGCGACATCAATCTGCGCTTGGTAAAACCCTTTGATGGCCTCCGCGCCTTGCCCTTGCAGCTCATTATCCAAATGGACGATGCTTTGAAATCCTTTTTTCAATTCCGTGAGCTGTTCTTTCATGTCCTTATATTGTCCGGCACGCTTCTGCATGGCAGATACAAGTGTTTGAGATTCGTACATCAGCGACATAATGGAAAGTCCTTTCAATTGCTTTTCTACTAACTTGCTTTCGTTCGTATGTATGGATTATATCTACTGTTAAATTGTGGATTAAATATAGTTTAGAAGAGTCCCTTCATTTATTCAAGAAATGAAGGGATATTCACAAAAAAAGGCAGATGAACAGTAAGGAATACCTGTTTACTTCCACCTTTTTACGACATCTTGTATAAGTGAAGCCTATGACGTTATTTTGATGACACCACCAAAAACCGGACAATTTGGTCGGAAAAGTTGAACCAGTAATGGGCTTTTCTCGCATCGAACATGAGCGACCGCTGTTCATCTAGTTCCATTCTTTCTCCTTCTATTTCCACTGTCAGCTTTCCTTCAATAATGAATAAAAATTCATGTCCGCTATGAGAAAACGCGCTCCCTTTATTTTCTCCTGGCTTTAAGGTGACAAGAATAGGCGAAAAAACAGCATCGCGAATGCCTCTTGATAAATTCTGATAATGAAATTGTTCATGATTAGAGTCTGAATTTTCTTGGGAGCGATCCTTAGAAAAAAAGAAACTTGGACTCACATCCAATGTGTCGGCAATTTTTTTTAATGACTCTAAAGTGACGCTTGATTTTCCCCGTTCTACTTGTGATAAAAAGCTGATGGAGACGCCCGTTTGTTCAGCGAGACTCTTTAATGTTAGTTTACGCTCTTTCCTCAATTCTTTCAGTTTTTTCCCGATTGAATCAAAAGGCATGCAGCTACCCCCTTTTTTACATCATGTTTAGCTTCATTATACATGACAAAATTTGATGAATGCTCCTTCATGATTCACTTCTTACAAAACATATTGACAGAAAATTTTCAATTATTTAAAATGAAGAAAATAACAAATTGAAGTGTCACTTCAATTTTTGGAGGAATGACTCAAGATGGAAAAGAAGCAAATGCGGCGAATATTAATCGCAAGTTTAGTCGGAAGTTCGATTGAGTGGTTTGATTATTTTTTATACGGAACCGTTGCGGCCCTAGTGTTTAACCAGCTATTTTTCGTGAATGAAGATCCGACGATAGGACTGTTGCTTTCCTACGCATCCTTTGCGTTAGCATTCTTCATCCGTCCTTTTGGGGGAGTGATCTTTAGCCATATTGGCGATCGTATCGGAAGAAAGAAAACACTTGTTTTAACACTTAGTATAATGGGGATCGCTACATTTGGGATGGGGCTTCTCCCTACGTATCAAGCTGTTGGGATTTGGGCGCCGATTTTATTGATCACACTGCGCTTAGTTCAAGGTCTAGGAATTGGCGGTGAATGGGGAGGCGCGCTATTATTGGCGGTTGAATATGCTCCCGCGGAAAAACGGGGCTTGTTCGGAGCCATTCCCCAGATGGGTGTAACAATAGGAATGTTGCTTGGAACCATTGCCTTATCTATTATGACACTGCTGCCTGAAAGCGCATTCATGACTTGGGGATGGCGTTTACCATTCATTTTTAGTGCTCTCCTTGTATTTTTTGGACTATGGATTCGTAAAGGGATTGATGAAACACCGTCTTTCAAAAAAGTAAAGGAATCCGGAGATGTTCCAAAGCTGCCGATAGTAGAAACACTTAAGAATTATTGGCGTGAAGTGATTATCGCCGTGGGCGCGAAAGTGGTAGAAACGGCCCCATTTTATATTTTCAGCACATTTGTCGTATCATATGCCACTACAAATCTCGGTTTCTCACGGACAGCCACACTGACTGCCGTCATGATTGCAACAATCATAACAACGATTTTAATACCAATCATGGGGATGTTATCTGATAAAATTGGCCGCAAAAAACTATTTATAGGCGGAACGATTGGGATGGCACTGTTTGCATTCCCTTACTTCTGGTTGCTGCAGCAACAATCGGTATTACTATTAATCATTGCTACTGTGATTGGCCTAGGGATCATTTGGGCTCCTATCACCGCTGTTCTTGGAACGATGTTCTCGGAAATTTTCGATGCAAGGATTCGGTATACCGGCATCACGCTTGGCTATCAAATCGGGGCAGCCCTGGCAGGAGGAACAGCTCCGCTCGTTGCAACGGCTCTACTTAATAGGTTTAATAATTCCTATGTTCCTGTCGCCATTTATATTATTTTTGCATCAGTCCTTTCCCTAGCGGCAATTTGGGCAGTCAAGGAACGCAGCAATCAGAAATTGGACGAAACGCATAATAGCAGTGCCATGTAATCCATGGTTTGTTTACTTCAAGGAGGGCAATTGAATGTTGGTTATAAGTGAAAAGGAAATTCAAAATATATATGGAATGAAAGACGCAATTTCAGATGTAAAGGCGGTATTACGTGCTTATGGTACTAGAAATATAGACAATCCCCATCGCACAGTCCTTGCTTTCCCTAAACACCAGGCATCGGCACTTTACATGCCAAGCGCTGATTCATCCGAAGAAGTTTCGGCGGTCAAAGTCGTTACCATTTTCCCGAAGAATCCTTCAAAGGAGATGGCAACGACACAAGGAGTCATTCTGCTGTCGGATGCAGAAAATGGCGAACATCTAGCCTTGTTGAATGCCTCCTATTTAACACGCCTCAGAACGGGGGCATTGAGCGGCATTGCCACAGATTTCCTTGCTCGCAAAGACGCCCGCGTTCTCACGATAATCGGAACGGGAGCAATGGCATTTGAACAAGCAATCGGTGTGTTGGCTGTAAGAGATATTGAGCGTATTTTATTAGTAAATCGCACACCTGAGAAAGCGGAGAAATTCGGTGAAAAGCTGCAGACATTCGGCGTAACCGTTCCTATTGAAGTTATTGAAGATGTTTCAGCAGCTGTTCGTCAAGCGGATATTATTTGCTGTGCAACCCGCTCGAACGAGCCTGTCTTCAATGGGCTAGATGTTAAGCCCGGTACACACATTAATGGAGTTGGGTCTTACTTGCCGGACATGAAAGAAGTGGATCATACCACGGTATCACGCGCTGCTAAAATCGTCGTCGACGATTTGGCAGGCGTGCAGGATGAAGCAGGAGAGCTCATTTCTGCAGCGCATCAGGGTAATTGGTCGTTTGATGATATTCATGGGGAGCTTTATGAACTTGTAACACTGACCAAAGCAGGCAGGGAATATAAAGAGGAAATCACCTTCTTTAAATCAGTCGGTGCCGCATACTTTGACCTCGCCGTGGCAAAAGGTGTATACAACCAATCAAAAGAACGGAACATCGGGGTGGAGATTGAGGTATAACAGAAGCCCATACATTTTAATTTATCATTTGAGTTAGATCCAGAAGAACTTATGATAATCCATCATTCAGTCATTTCGCCTGTTATTTAGGCATGGAAAATAGTAACGAAGCGATGGATCGTTACTGTTAAATAGCCGTCAAGAGTGGTGATGTGCATCAAGTCTTGGCGGCTATTAAAGTATTTATAGCTAAAACATGATCTAGGGCAACCATTTTTAGCGTCTCAACTCCGAAAACCATCTTTTTCTGTACACATACGCTAAACTTTCTTTCATTTGTTTACATGTTTAATCGTGTTCAAGCTTTTATAAGAGTTGGTTAGCGATTTGTTCAGCCTTATGCAATTCTCCTAATAGCGGATTTTGATAGTCATTATAACTATCCATATACGCACGTACACCGCCCAAAATATGTATCTCCTTGATATCTTCATTATTCTCTAATATGTCTAATGCCTTCTTATATCTTTTATAAATAAGATGTAAAACACCACTATTCATATCTTTAGGATAGTCGTCCTCCATTTTATTAATAACCACTTTTATTTGTTCAATTAACTCATATTTACCAAACTGCGTAATAAACTCCTGTAAAGCTGAGTATTTCACCAATATCACCTACTATTCTTGATTTAATAACTCCTTTTACGTGTTCTAAATACATTTATTTTTATTCTTTATATGCTAAGGAAATCTCTACTACTTCCTCTGATGATAAATCCTCATCGTTCCAAAAAATCAAGTCACTGGGGGCAGGATGAGGAACATTGTCTTCTAAAATATCTATGTATTCACTTACTTCTTCATCAGACAGCTTAGGATTACATATTTTATTTACTAGTTCAACTAACTCTTCTTTAGATAACTTTTTACCCATTTTTCCCACCTCCCCTCAATAACTGCCCTTTCTTTCCAAAATAATAAGCAGGGTCTAAAGGCTACAGAAGCATGATTTCCTTCAATCGCTACGTACAGCTCCTAATTCCTTTTTTACACTTCATTTATAAGGCAAAAAGCACCTGTTTCTTTAAAGGCAACCAAGTGCTTTCATCCGGTTCTTGATAGAATAACTTATAAAGTCTGTAACTATTTTATTGCACTAATTAAAAAGTCACTTTTCTATTCTTTTTCATCTATCTTCTGCTTTAAATATTCAGCAATTTCTGTTTGCCCTCTTTCAATAGCAAAATCATAAGCTCCCATATCTTTCATAGTATCCCCTGTATACTTAACAGTAATATCAATACCATTCTGAACAAGATACTTTACAATATCAAGATGCCCACCATATATTGCAGCAAACAGAGGATTCCTATCTGGTTCACTAGTATCAATCTCAACATTCTGGTTAATGAGATATTCGACAATATCTAAATGGCCTTTTGTAGCTGCTCTTTCAAGGGCATTTGTAGAAAAAGTTCCGCCCTGTGCATTAGCATCTATCCCGGCATTAATAAGATATTCTATTATTTCTAAATGCCCATGAGCTGCTGCTATATGTAACCATGTACCAAAGGGTGTTACCCATGTTAACATTTCTGGTTTTTTCTCAAGTAAATCTTTCAACGTATCCAATAGGCCACTTTTTATAGCATCTCTAATGTCTTTCGCAATTTGAGTTTTATCCATTTAATTTCTCCTTTATTTCCAACGTCTACTAGAATATCAATAGTATCATCTAAGTCTGAACCCGCCGTAAAAACTGCTTTCAATTGATTTTTAACATTATCTATAGATTTAATATTATATTTTCCTTTAATTAAATCTCAAAAAAAAAACAAAAAGCACCTGTTGTTTCAAAGACAACCAAATGCTTTATCGTTAGCCATATAAAGTAATTCATTACAAATCTTATCTTTAGACCAACGAGCTTGCTTAAATCATAGGTTTAAAGTTTGTTCCTTGTAACTATACTTCGTAAGCATAAAATGCCAGCTATCCTAGCTATCTTTCGTAACATAACTTATATTGTTACAAAAACTCTAGGTTGGCTTATAACGGATAAATGTAGCTTCCTAAAAGTATCATTATTCAGGATCATAAAGGGTATTAAAGAACTCAGTAAAACTATCTGCAAGGATAAACATATTGTCCATTTCTTCCTCTGGTTCTATATCATGATTCCAAAAATAGACCTTTCCTTGGTATTCTCCACTAACTCCTAATAAAATTTCATTCCCTCCTGGGTCATTAGCAATTGAAATAAACTCATCCGGTATTTCTCCTTCTAATACCTCAAAAACCTTAGCTAAATTACTCTTCATATCCCCAATTCCATAAAACTTATTAACTAAACTTTCTCCTTCATCATCAGATATTTTGAAGTTAGATTCTTGAGGGTATCCTCCATTGTATTTTAGTAGAAAATCAACATATTGTTTAGGTAGATTAACATCGTACTCTTGTTCAAATTGATTTATATCTTGTAAAAAAATCTTAGGATTATTACTACTAATTCTTGTCATATTGACACTCCTCGAGTCTTACTTATTTTTTCCATTAACTTTTGATTGACCACCAATGTGTCTAAACTCCTTTTACAAATTTACTAAAGGGACTTATTGCTTATTTTAATTGTCATTTACTCATCTATTATTCCAGTCTTCAATAAAATTTTTATTTGTCACACCTTTACACACTTCTCAATAGACAAAAATCCATGAAACTGAATAAATCAAAAATGGATAGTCCCTTTTTTTAAAGGATCTATCCACATCTTCTTATATAGAAACATTTCTTACATAATAACAAAGGAAGTTCAATAACCTACTACCCTCAGCTTTTACCAATCTTCTTCCTCTTCTTCCCAATCTTCTTTTGCTTCTTCTAGGCGTTCAGTTAAATAGTCTAAAAAATTATCGGCTAATTTAACACCATAGCCCCCCTGATTATCCCACGTAATAACTGGACATTCTCCATTTTTCATTTTATTAGTATCGAGGCAATAGGCAAATTCATCAATATCTTCTATAACCACAAGTCCATCTATTAAATCATAATATTTTTGATGTCCTTTGGTAGCATCTACTACTGCTGGCCCCGCAAAACCATATCCAATAATTCTCACTCCAAAAAGTCCACCGTAACCATAATTTCTTAAAAACCACTTATAACTTTCGGGTAATGTCACATGTAGTTTTTGTTCAGTTTCTTTTACTTTATCTTCACTTACTCCACCTGTAAATCATCATCTTCGCTATACTGCTTTATAAATTCTTGTAAAGCTGAATATCTCACCAAAATCACCATCTAATTCTTAGTTTCGTAACTGATGGAGCAAGGACAAGTATAAAGAAACACTAAAAGAATAATCAAATTAGCATAAATTCAATTCTCATTTTTCTTGAATCTTTCTGGAATTTTATCTTTCCAAATTAACATGAGTTCTTTAAATTGTTCTGTCTCCATTTCATTTTCATAAGGCTCTTCATATCTAAAAAAATGTTCAAGTACTGTCATATCTTTTTTTATTAGCACACTTGTAGCATTAAGTTGAATTTCAAACTTTTGGTGTAAACCATTTAATACATTTTCAACTAACTCAATATATTCATCTGCTTCTTCCTCTGTAGGGATGTCTTCAATAAAATCCGCGAATAATTTTATTTCATCCGATAATTTTATTCTCAATGTCCCAAAAGGGTCTCTAAAAAACTCGTATAAATATTTCATACTCAACCTCCTTCATAAATTGGATAAGCAGTGGCAACTGACCCATCTGTTTTAAGATACATCTCTATTTGTAATCCAGAAGTAGTTAAACCGGAATATTTATTTTCACCAATTGGCGTTTTGTTTTTAAAAGCCTCATCAATAGCTTTTAATACTTGTACCCGGTCCCATTGTTTTGGGAAAAAACTTGATTTTGCTCTCTTTTCTACTCCATCTATTACCACCTTAGCTCTATATACTCCATTTCTATCAGGCCTTGTTTCAGTACCTGGAACTATCTTACCACCCATCATACTCTCGTGATGATAACCAACAGCTTTTCCACGTCGATTAATCTCTCCATGATAAACATGCCTCATGGTATCTATAGTAAACTTTTTCCCACTATCTCCATTGACTTGAGACTCCACCCTAGCCATCCTAACCAACTGTTCCTTCAACCCAACCCCATCAACCACATTATAAGGCACCCCGCCTGCCATCGACAGTTGGTTTTTCGGGTTGTATGGCAAGAGGTTAGGGATAGAGAGTTCTTTTGCCATTGCTGCGCCTTTTACTGCAGCGGCTTTTGTTGTGGCTACACCTGTTTTTGCTACGGCTCCTGCGCCTTTTGTTCCGACCACTGTCGTGACGACGGTTCCGAGGGCGTAGGTGACCCAGTGGGAGCGGGAGTAGGCGTCGCCGTTTACCATGTCTCGTTCGTATG
>NZ_LNNH01000010.1:119038-442008 GCF_001542915.1 Peribacillus simplex
TGATATGGCTTTGGAGATATATGTATAGGTTTGAATCGGGTGCAGGATCGAGTTTGCTACGCCTTCGACGGCTTGCCCTGGGTCTGTGACGAGGTCCCAAATTCCTGTGACGAAGTCTTTTCCTACATCATACAGGCCTACGCCGATTCCTTTTGCAAAGTCTGCGGTTTGTTTGGCATTTTCTAGCTGCATGACCAGCTGTTGCTGGGTGGGCTCTAAGTTTTCATACCCGATCTGCTTGGCGATTTTGAGAAACTCATCTGGATCTGTTACATGATCGAGCTGGGCCTTCAAGTCTTTGATTCGGCGATACTCCGCTTCCTCTTTCTTAACATTTAGGTATTCCGCGGTTTCTTTCTTCCTTACTTCCAGGTTTTTATAGGCTTCGCTATTTTTATAAGCTATCGCATTAAAATAGAGCGGGGATACTACTCCTCCCCTTGTGCTGGATGCTTCCAGTTGTTCCATGAGTGCCGTTAATGATGCTTGTTCTTGTTCGGATTTGGCATATTCAGTCGTCCATTTATGATCGATTTCGTTTACTTTGTCTATCGTTTGGGTCCGTTTTGTTTCAGCTTTCTCGATATTTTCAAAGAACGCATCATCGGAAAAGGGCTGTAATTGAATGATGTCATCAATTTCTGAAAAGATTTTTTTTAGGTCATTTTTTTGGGCTGTGACCATTTCCTTGGCATTGCGATTGGCGTTTTCCAGTTCTCCTTCTAAAAAAGGAACCGTGACCACGGTTTCGTTCAGGTTCGCTTCGATTGCATCGCCTTGAATGCCACTAAAGAAGGCAATTTGCCGCTCGATCAGGCGCAGCCAGGCATCGGCGACATCGATCTGCGCTTGGTAAAACCCTTTGATGGCATCCGCGCCCTCCCCCTGCAGCTCATTATCCAAATTGACGATACTTTGAAATCCTTTTTTCAATTCCGTAAGCTGTACTTTCATGTCCTTATATTGTCCTGCACGCTTTTGCATGGCAGATACAAGTGTTTGAGATTCATAAATCAGCGACATAATGGAAAGTCCTTTCAACTTCTTTTCTTATTCATTTCTATATAATATTTTTATTCACTGTAAAATTATGGACTAAATATATTTTAGAAGAGTTTCTTCATTTATTCAAGAATTGAGGGTACTTTTTACTAAACGGATTTATTAATATAAAGAAGGTAGGATAATAGAGTATTTCCTTAAGCTTTGTAATATCGAACAAAGATATGCTGTCCAGGAGCCACAAAATTGGCAAAGTTAAAAACACGAAAAAAGGGCTATTCCTGTTGAAGGAATAACCCTTTCTTTGTATCAAATTTAAAAGGCCGGTATGGCCGTTTCACTATATTTCTCTTCTGAAAATTTGCTTACCTCCGGGCTTGTCATGGCCTTGGCCAACTTTTGGACTGGCTCGGAATCCAAATATTCACAAGTGAATTTAAAATCAAGAAAGCCAACGAATTTTCAAGCAAATGACCCTTCCTAGAAAGAAGTAGCAAGGTCCCGACAGGCAAACACTTGCGGGTTTAATGCTTACAATGACTTTATAAGTTATTCTATCAAGAACCGGATGACAGTGTTAGAAATTGATACTCAGTAGTAGAGTTAAAATAATAAACGGTTCACTGGGAAGCACTACAAAAAAGGGAACCTTGAAAGGCAATTTGCCAATCAAGGATAATTTTTTTCTCCATCATATCAAAAAATATTCATTGTCTTCATCAACTTTTTTTATAAAACTCTCTAATGAATCAGCTATTTTATTGTCAAAGAAGTGTACAGAGGACCTTTGAGTATCATTTAAATCAAGTGTTAAATATACACCCTCGTTTACTTCATAAAAAACAAGTTTGTCTGCTTCTTCATATATCCACTCTAAGTCAGGGTCATACTCATAGATACCTTCCCTTAGTGTAATATCTGCAATAGTAACAGGATTCATTAATCTACTTATTGAATTCTCATTATTGCCTTTTAAAAAACCATAACCAACTTCTAGGTAAAACTCCCTTAGTTCAGGGGGAAATTTAAATCCGATTCTTTCCTCTGCTTTTATAAGGTCTTTTTCTTTTAATGGAAAAAACTTATGATTACTATTTTTAATATAAACAAATTTAGCCACCATCAATTACCTCCTTGGAAACATTTATTTGATGGAGATCCTTTACAATGAATGCCTGTCTGATGTTCATTAGGGAATTTTTAGCAGTGCGTATATTAATTGTTCCATTTGCACTTTATGAATTTTTAATCCTGTTGTTGTCTCTACAATTCTAATATACTCTAAATTCACCCGTTTTTAGGTAGTATTAAAATTTGTAAGTTTCATAGTAACAGTATGACCCTTTTATTCTTTTTCATCCATCCTCTGCTTTAAATAATCAGCAATTTCTGTTTGCCCAAATTCTCTAGCATATTCATATGCATCCATATTCTTAATACTCTCTCCCGTATATCTAATTGAAATATCTATTCCATTTTCAACTAGAAACTCCACAACTTCTTTATGCCCACCATAAATTGCTCCAAATAATGGGTTTCTTTTTGCTAAGCTTACATCTAATTCTGCGCTTGCTTCTATTAAATACTTTACTATCTCCAAATGCCCCGCACCTGCAGCCACTCTTAAAGGAGAAGCATCAAATATATCACCTTTTGTATTAACATCGATTCCTTTATGGATTAAATACTCTACTATTCCTAAATGTCCTTTTTTTGCTGCAACATGTAACCACGTACCAAATGGCGTCATTGTATGTAGAGATTCTGGATTATCGCCTATTAAACACTTTACTTCATTAATATCACCAAGCTTAATAGCATTTCTTATTGTTTTATTTAAACTTTTTACATCCATAACATTACCTCCTGTATTTCTACTATCTTGTACTAGCTATGTCTCCTAGATCTTCAAGAGCTTCAACAATATCATCAAAGTCACCGTCCATTGCTTCAACAGCTCTTAACCGATTCACTACTTCCTCTAAAGCATCAAGACTATGTTGTCCTATTACGGCATTTGGTGCCCAAACAAGGTTTTCTTTCCCAATTATTGGATCCACACCATAACTTCTTAATATTTCCTGACCTTCTAGAACCATTTCTTGCTGCTTCTGGCCTAGACCTTTTTTAAATAATATATGATGTGCATGTGGATTTACCATAGCATCAGGTGGGGCACCAATTAATCCTCTCAGATACTTACCAAAATCAATTTTAATTAATGCCTCATTATATTCTTTGGTAATTCCTAAATCAGACATCTTTTTATTAATCTCAGAGAGTTCATCTACACTAAAAGTGTTATTTTGAATAGCATTTTTAAGCTTATTCATCTTAATGGCATTGATGTTACCCGCTTCGCCTATATCATCAAGATAATCACTTACTGATTTACCCCTACCACCAACCTCCGACTCCACTCTCGCCATAGAAATTAACTGATCCTTCAACCCAACCCCATCAACCACATTATAAGGCACCCCACCTGCCATCGACAGTTGGTTTTTTGGGTTGTATGGCAATAGGTTAGGGATGGTGGCGAGTTCTTTTGCCTTCGTTGCGCCTTTTACTGCAGCGGCTTTTGTTGTGGCTACACCTGTTTTTGCTACAGCACCCGCTCCTTTTGTTCCGACCACTGTCGTGACGACGGTTCCGAGGGCGTAGGTGACCCAGTGGGAGCGGGAGTAGGCGTCGCCGTTTACCATGTCTCGTTCGTATGAATCCGAGATGGCTTTGGAGATATATGTATAGGTTTGAATCGGGTGCAGGATCGAGTTTGCTACGCCTTCGACGGCTTGCCCTGGGTCTGTGACGAGGTCATAAATGCCTGTGACGAAGTCTTTTCCGACGTCAAACAGGCCAACGCCGATTCCTTTGGCGATGTCTGCGGTTTGTTTGGCGTTTTCTAGCTGCATGACCAGCTGCTGCTGGGTGGGTGCTAGGTTTTCGTAGCCGATTTGCTTGGCGATTTTGAGGTACTCGTCTGGATCTGTGACACGATCGAGCTGGGCCTTCAGGTCTTTGATTCGGCGATTCTCCGCTTCCGCTTGCTTCACCTGGAGATATTGTGCGGTTTCTTTTTTCCTTACGTCCAGGTTTTTATAGGCTTCGCTATTTTTGTAGGCTGCAGCATTAAAATAGAGCGGTGATACTTGTCCTCCCCTTGTGCTGGATGCTTCCAGTTGCTCCATGAGTGCCGTTAATGCTGCTTGGTCCGCTTCGGATTTGGCATATTCAGAGGTCCATTTATGATCGATTTCGTTTACTTTGTGGATCGTTTCGTTCCGTTTCGTTTCGGCTTTTTCGATGTTGTCAAAGAACGGGTCATCGGAAAAGGGCTGCAGCTGAATGATATCATCAATTTCGGCGAATATTTTTTTTAGGTCATTTTTCTGGGCCGTGACCATTTCCTTGGCATGGCGATTGGCGTTTTCCAGTTCTCCTTCTAAAAAAGGGACCGTGACCACGGTTTCGTTCAAGTTCGCTTCGATTGCATCGCCTTGAATGCCACTAAAGAAGGCAATTTGCCGCTCGATCAGGCGCAACCAGGCATCGGCGACATCGATCTGCGCTTGGTAAAACCCTTTGATGGCCTCCGCGCCTTGCCCTTGCAGCTCATTATCCAAATGGACGATGCTTTGAAATCCTTTTTTCAATTCCGTAAGCTGTTCTTTCAGGTCCTTATATTGTCCGACACGCGTTTGCATGGCAGATACAAGTGTTTGAGATTCGTAAATCAGCGACATAGTGGAAAGTCCTTTCAACTGCTTTTCTACTAACTGGATTTCGTTCGTATGTATGGATTATATCTACTGTTAAATTGTGGATTAAATATAGTTTAGAAGAGTTTCTTCATTTATTCAAGAAATGAAGGGGATTTCTTGAATAATCACGGGATTCTCCCTTTTAATCCTCACAAGTTACAGTAAAATAATGAATTTTTACCAAGAAATAACCCAAGCTAACTAAGCGAGGGTTTTCCACGTAAAAATGTTTTGTGGTATGATAGGTAAATTGTTTATCTGCTCTGTGACACACATTTACATTCAGCTAAGAAAAGAGGTTTTTATGCACACCACAGAATTAACGAAGCGACATTGGTTGCTCATCTTAACACTTACTTTATTAACCTTCGTTCTCGGGACAAGCGAATTTGTCATCGTCGGGATCTTGACCGATATTTCCTCGAGTCTCCATATCACCAATGCCAAAGCAGGTACACTCGTTTCTGCGTTTGCGCTTACGTTTGCCATTGCTACACCACTCGTGATGTCGGCAACAAGTCATTTTCCAAAGCGTAAATGGATGTTGTTTCTGATCGGTTCGTTCATCGTCCTGAATGCTTTGTGCGTGTTTTCGTCGAGCTACACCATGCTCCTTGCCCTTCGGATGCTGACGGCGATCGTAACAGGCGTGTTGATTTCGCTTGCGATGACTGTTGCCAGTGAAACCATGCCGATTGCTAAACGCGGACTGGCGATATCATTCGTTTTTGGCGGTTTTACGCTCGCAAACGTGATTGGGGTACCGATAGGCACGGTCATTGCTGATTGGTACAATTGGAATGCCTCCTTCCTGTTAACGACTTTTCTCGGAGCTATTGCGTTTTTGGCAGCTTTCTTCGTATTGCCTGTTATGCACAGTACCGTTCGCAGTTCAATGCGTGAGCAATTTGCTTTGCTGACACATCCGCGAATCTTGATGGCTTTTTTCATTCCATCTCTTGGTTTTGGCGCGACGTATGCCGTTTATACGTATCTTGTTCCGATCCTGAAAGGAATGGAAGCACCAAGCAGTTCAATCAGTTTGATACTGTTCGGCTACGGATTCATTTCCATTTTCAGCAACATAATCGCAGGGAAAATTGCCAGCCACAATGCAATCGGACGCCTCCGGTTCGTGTTCCTCGTGCAGGCAGTCGTTCTGATCGGTTTATATTGGACCACAAATAGTTTGATCATTGGGTTGATTAATATTGGGTTGATGTCATTGATGGCCATCCTTTTAACAACCTCCACCCAGCTTTATTTGATAGACCTTGCCGGCATTTATCAGCCAAAAGCTACGGGGCTGGCCGCTTCCCTGATGCCAGTCGCAAGCAATGTCGGTATCGCCTTTGGTTCCGCACTCGGCGGAGTCGTATATCATCAGGGAAGTTTACTGAATGTGACATGGGTCGGTGGGCTCGTTGCCATTTGTGCAAGTCTGCTAACGTTCCTAAGTTATCGCTTGGACCAAAAACAACAAAAGAAGGCAGCGTAGGAGAAAGCTTACGAACGCCATGAATAAGAAAAAAGAAGTATCAAGAACATGGAGTTCTTTGATACTTCTTTTAATTTGCTAAGATTTAATTACTCGCCTTTTTTACCGAGAACCGCCGCCAAGGTAAGAAATATATAAGGATAGGTTAATAAAGTAAGCTCTAAAAAATCGAAACTTCCAAAAATCAATATGTCTGGAGCATCCTTATCTAAATAATATTCTTTTCCGGTCATATACAGGCCAATAAGAAGATACGTTAATATGGATATTCCGATTAAACCATAGCCTAGGATAGTAAATGTAACTTTTGTAAAACTATATACTAAAATACCTATATATACGATTCCAAGCAGCAGCAATAAAATCGATATGTAAAACGGCTCATATAAATAGACACTCATACTTTCCGTTAGCATCTTCTTAAGCCTCCCCCAACCCCTCGATTACTGATTTGTAATGGCATAATGATAACAAAATAACATGACCAGTCAGTTCCAAAAATGAAATAAGGGATTTCACATTTGGAATTTTCAGCTTGCTTCTGCGATACTTGGATCCCCATAAATGAAAAACCCCTGGCAAAAGTCAGAGATTTGATATATTACACCCATTAAAACTGTGCTTGATGAAGTTTGCTGTACTTTCCGCCGATCTTAGGTGCTTACTCGACAATTCGCCTAGTAAAGCTAGCATTCAAACCGCCTGAATTAATACAGTAAGCCCTAAAATACCCATACTTCCAAAAACCAATATATCTGGAGCGTGTCCGTCTAAATAATAGCCTTTCCCGGTCATATACAAGTTAACAAGAAGATACGTTAGGATCGATATTCCGACCGCCTCCTTTACTGGCATAATGATAACAAAATCATATGACCGGTCAGTTCCAAAAATGAAATAGAGAATTTCATTTTTGGAACCTCCAGCTTGTTTTCTGCGATAACCCCACAAATGAAAAACCCCTGACAAAAGTCAGAGGTTTGATTGATTACACCCATTGAAACTGTGCTTGATGAAGCTTGCTGTACTTTCCGCCGACTTCAATCAGCTCATGATGAGTTCCTTGTTCGGTTATTCCCTCTTCGGTGATGACGAGGATTCGATCGGCATTTTTGATCGTCGCCAGTCGATGGGCAATCACGAGTGTGGTTCTCCCTTTGGATAGTTCGTTCAAGGCTTTTTGGATCGCTGCTTCCGTTTCGGAATCCAAGGCTGATGTGGCTTCATCAAGGATGAGGATCGGCGGGTTTTTCAAGAACATGCGGGCGATGGAGACCCTTTGTTTTTGACCTCCTGATAGTTTGACGCCGCGTTCCCCGATCAATGTGTCCAAGCCATCAGGCATATTGTGAATGATCTCTTCTAGCTGGGCGCGTCTTACTGTATCCCAGATTTCCTCGTCGGTTGCATCCAGTTTTCCATAGGTAAGGTTGTCCCTGATCGTTCCATCAAATAGAAAGACATCTTGTTGGACGATTCCGATATGATGACGCAGGGATTCCATAGTCATGCTTTTGATGTTGATGCCATCGATTTCGATCTCGCCTGAATCTATATCATAAAATCGCGGAAGCAAGCTGCAAATCGTCGTTTTTCCAGCTCCGGACGGGCCGACAAGGGCGATGGTTTCGCCGTTGTTTACGCTGAAAGTGATATGGCTGAGGACGTTTCCTTTTCCCTCGTAACCGAATGTGACATTTTTGTATGTGATGTCTCCTTTTACATGCTTCACATCGATGGCATCCGGTGCATCGAGCTCATCTGGTGCCGTGTTCAGCAATTCCAAATAACGGCGGAAGCCTGCGATTCCCTTTGGATAGGTTTCGATCACGGAGTTGATTTGGTTAATCGGTGTCAGGAATACATTGGAAAGCAGCACGAATGCGATGAATTCACCAAACGTCATTTGTCCATAAATGACGAACCAAGTTCCGCACCCTAGGACAAACAATGAAATGATCTTCATCAGCATATGACTAATAGAGAAATTCCAGGCCATGACCTTATAGGCAACAAGCTTTGTTTTACGAAAACGGCCATTGTTCACTGCGAATTTTTCCATTTCGTGTGTTTCATTCGTAAATGCCTTGACGACACGAATGCCGCTAACATTGTTTTCGACTCTTGCATTGAAATCTGCAATATCCGCAAACATTTGATTGAAGGCATGTGACATTTTTTTACTAAAGTAAATGGATAGGCTAATTAAGAATGGAATGATGATGAATGTTAATAAAGCGAGTTTCCAATTGATGGAGAGCATTAAACCAAAGGCGCCAAACAGTGTCATCACGGCAATGAACAAGTCCTCAGGTCCATGATGGGCAATTTCCCCTATGTCCATTAAATCATTGGTCATCCGTGAAACGAGGTGGCCTGTCTTCGTATTATCAAAAAAGCGATTGGACAATTTCTGAACATGGTTGAATAGCTTTCTGCGCATATCCGTCTCGATATTGATTCCGAGCATATGCCCCCAGTATGTAACGACATAATGCAGGAAGGCCGTCACTACATAAATGCCCAATAAACCAATGCACGCCCAGATGATAAAGGTCCAGTTACCTGTAGGCAATAAATCATCGATCACCTTATTGAAGGCCAAGGGAAAGGCGAGCTCCAGTAAGGCGGCCAAAATCGCACAAGAAAAATCAATGATGAATAACCATTTATACGGCTTATAGTAAGCAAAAAAGTCTTTTAACATAACAACCAGGATTTCCTCCTTTAAAGTAAGAAAGAAGATTTCCGTGAAAGTAACCTATTTTCAACGAAAATCTCCCTCATTCACTTCCTATTAAAATCTTAATCTAACATGATATGATCCGTAACGATCATTTAAACAAATCTGGATGCATTTCCTTCGCTAACATTTCCATTCCTTCTATCGTACTGTAGCTATAGCTGAACATATAGTTGTAATCCACGGCATAAATTTGTTTGTTTTTGATTGCTTTCATGCTGGATAGCTTTTCATTTGCATATAGTGCTGCTTTAATCTTATCTGCACTTACTCCATCAGCGGTGCTCCAATCAGGAATGATCAATACATCCGGATCAGCTTCAATCAGCCTTTCTACACTAACCTCTCCCTTTTCATCTTTGAAAATATTATTTAGCTTAACCATTGAAAATGAGTCATTAAAGAAGGTTTCGTCATGAGCTGCGTATACATACACTTCTTTCGGATCACTCATATGTAAATAAGCGAACGTTTCTTCTTCTTTAATACTTGATAATTTGGAAGTGATCGAATCTTGTTTAGCCTTTAGTTCTTTAATGAAAACATCTGCCTTGTCTTGTACATTAAACAGATTACCGAGGTTTTCAATATCTTTATAGATGGAATTATACGTTCCTCCCGTGACGGATGAATTCAGTACGTACGTTTTAACGCCCATTTCATTAAGTGAATCGACTGTTCCCACTCCCCAATCAGCGTTATCGAATAAACCGCCGCGACCGTAGACTAGATCTGGATCCGTTCCTAATGTAACTTCTTTCCCTACATACTCGTCACTCAGCATTTTTAGTTTATCGTATTCTTTTTCGACTGCTTTATCGGGCGCTCCGAAGTTTGCGCCGACACCGACAATTTTGTCACCTAATCCTAGATGCAATAACAGTTCTGCTGCCGGTCTTGTATTAGCCATGACTCGTTCAGGTGCTTTATCGAAGACTTGATCCTTTTTCTCCCACGTTGTCCCGCCTTCAGCTTTAGTGAAGTTTTCAATGGTTAATGGGTATTGGCTTTTTGGTTCCTGTTTATCTTCAGAGCTAGTCTTGGTTGATGTTCCGCAGGCTGTCAGCGTTAACATCGCCGCCAACCCGACTCCTAGTAATAATCTCTTTTTCAATTGTCTTCCTCCTATTTTATACGCCATACGCAAAACCTAATCCATTCGTAACTGGATTGATATACGTTTGGCACTTGATTTTATACAATGCTTCGACTGTGTCAGGTGTCAGGACCTCTTCAGGCGTACCCTGTGCGTAGACTTCTCCATCTTTTATGGCATAAAGGTAGTCGCAATAATGGGCAGCCATTTCCAGGTCATGTAGGGCTGCAAGCACTCCGATTTGTAAATTCCTTACACATGATAAAATTTCGATCTGATAGCGAATATCCAAGTGATTCGTCGGTTCATCCAATATCATGAATTTCGGCTGCTGGGCAATCGTCCTTGCTAGTATGACCCTTTGCTTCTCACCGCCGGAAAGTGATAGGAAACTGCGGTCCTTGTAATCAAGCAGATTGGTTCGTGCCAGCGATTCTTCCACGATCATGAAATCTTCTTGTTTATCGGACTCCAGCATTTTCTTATGCGGCGTTCTGCCCAGCATGACCATTTGGTGCACCGTCAGATCGAAATTCACTTCATTGAATTGGCCCACGACACCCAGTTGCTGTGAAACCTTCTTTTCAGAGGTTTTCAAAACATCCATATCGTCTAATAGAACCGTACCTTTATGAGGGGATAGGCTTTTATAAATACTTTTTAATAGAGTTGATTTGCCACAGCCGTTCGGACCGATCAAGCCAACAAATTGTTGTTTCTTTACTAGAATTGATATGTCCTTCACAATTTCCTTCTTGCCAATTTTTATTCCCATATCTTTCGCGATTAATTGCATGTTTCACCCTCCGAAATTGTAGCCTTTTTTCACAATCATGTAGATGAATAATGGCGAACCAATAACAGATGTAATGATTCCAATGGGCAGTTCAACATTGGTGATCAACGTTCTTGACAAGATGTCCGCCCAAATTAAAAACAGTCCGCCCAACAAAATGGTTCCTAACGTTAATCGTTTATGGTCTGCACCAAATATCCCCCGAGTTATATGAGGGATGATCAACCCTACAAAACCAATCATTCCTGCGTATGCCACCATCGTTCCCGTGATAAGGGCTGTAACGATCATGTAAAATTTACGATAGGCGCTTAAGTTAATCCCTAGCGTGATCGCGGATTCATCGCCTAGCAGCATCGTATTCAGCACTCGATGCTGGAAGAGGAACAACGCGCAACCAAGCAATACGATGATTGCCAGGATCGGTGTTTTTCCCCAGCTTGATGATGCCAGGCTTCCCATCGACCAAAAGGTGACGGTTTTAATGCCTTCCGCATTGTTGGCGAAGTAGATGATCAGGCTTGAGAAGGAACTGCATAATGCACCAATGACAACACCTGAAAGGACGAGCTTGACTGATGTTGCTTTACCGCCGATACTCGATAAAACCAGTACCGCTATCGATGTCAGCATGGCCCCTGTAAATGCTCCGAATGCCACTCCGAATTGCGATAGGATCGCACCGCTTCCAAGTCCGACAAGGATGGCAAAGGTTGCCCCCAGGGAAGCTCCTGATGAAATGCCCAGGATATAGGGATCAGCCAGCGGATTTTGCACGACGGCCTGCATCACAGCTCCGCACAACGATAGTCCCATACCAATCAGCAGGGCAAAAATAACGCGCGGCATTCGAACTTGTAAAATAATATTTAAATAGGATTCATTTTCGACATTCAGTGAACCCCATCTGCCATTCGTCAATGTATGAAGCATGATCTCCATCGATTGCTTGAAAGGGATATGCACCTGCCCTATCGAAACCGAGTAGACGGCGGATACCATAATCAAACCTATTAAAAATAAAATAACAAAATAATAGTAATTACTTTTACTTGCTCCGTTTGTAGCCATTTCTTACTACATTCACCTCCTGTATGATGAATAAATTTGACTAAATATATTTGATAATGATTATCATTCTCGAAAATCATCATAATATGTAACTTGAAATAATACAACATAAATTTTTTTTATAGTCGATTATTTTCTTTGATAGAACAAGAAAAAAGGGCCATTCCCAGTGGAATGGCCCTTTCGTTGCCTAACATTCAAAAGGCCGGTATGGCCGTTTCGCTATACTTTTCTTCTAAGAATTTGCGTACCTCCGGGCTTGTCATCGCCTTTGCCAGCTTTTGGACCGGTTCGGAGTCGACATTATCCTTGCGTGCCACCAAGGTAATTGCAAAGTCATTTTCAACACCCTCCGTGAGAAGAGCGTCATTTTTTGGCGTCAAACCAAGCGGTGCAGCGTAAGCGGGTGTGATCACGATCGCATCAGCTTCATCATACGTTCTTGCCAGCATCAATAAATCCACTTCTTTAAACTTATAATTTTTAGGGTTTTCCGTAATATCAGATATCGTATAGTATGGGCCCTTTTTTTCCTTCAACGTGATCACTTTATGCTGTGCCAGCAATGATAATGACCGATCGATGTTCGATACGTCATTTGCGATCGCAATGACGGCACCCTCCGGCATTTTATCCATGGAGTCGTATTTCTTGGAATATACACCATAATTGGCGAAGTAAATCGGTTTCACTGGAACAAGCTCGGCATTTTTGTTTCGATTGAATTCCTCCATATACGGAACGTGCTGGAAGAAGTTCACATCGACTTCTTTTGCCGCGAGTGCGGTATTCGGCTGGACATTATCACTCAATACGACTATATCGAGGTTAATGCCTTCCTCTGCCAGTTTTGGTTTAACAAGCTCTAGTATTTCCGTCATCGGCGGGATGAGTGAGGCCACTTTCAATGTTACCTCTTCCTTCTCCTCTTTTTTCGCAGTTTCTTTCTCTTTTTCTTCATTCGCCTTGCCGCACCCTGCTAAAAGCAGCATCATTGCTGCCATGAGAAAGAGTATTTTTTTCATGATGGTTTCCTCCATTATTTATCTTTTGTCGATCATTCTGGCTGCAGCTGTGCCAATGAATTGGATCAGCTGTACGAGAATGATCATAATGATAATCATATAAATCATCAGCTCTGTTTGAAACTGCTGATAGCCGTACCTGATGGCGAAATCGCCGATACCGCCGCCTCCGACCACTCCCATGATCGTAGAATAGGAAATGAAGCTGATAATCGATGTCGTCAGTCCAAGGACCAGCCCTGAGCGTGCCTCCACGTATAAAAATTTAAAGATGACATCCTTCACGGAAGCCCCCATGGAAATGGCTGCCTCGACCACACCCTTCGGCACATCCAATAAAGATTGCTCGACCAAACGCGAATAATGGGCAATCGCAATGATCGCCAATGGAACGCAAGCCGCTGCCGTACCAATGGCTGTGCCGATCAAGAGTCTTGTAAACGGGATCAAAAAAACGACCAATAATAAAAAAGGAAAAGAACGAATGATATTGACCAATAAATTCAAAATCGAAAAAGCCCACGGATTATCAAGTAGCTGGCCCTTCCGGCAAAGAAGCAGCAAGGTCCCGACCGGCAATCCAATCACGATTGCAGCTAAGATGGACACACCAACCATCGTAATCGTTGCGGCAATCGACTGCCAGATTTCTGCCTCATATTGCACTAAAATCTCAGGCATGGCCGATCCCGCCTTTCTCAGCTAATTGTTCGATGAAGTACTCTGGACGATTATCGCTTTTTTCAATCCCCGTCGGTTCGATCATGACAGTGTCATGTATCTCACCAGCTGCCATGACCGTTACACGATTGCATATACTTTTGATGACATCCAGTTCATGACTGACAATCACAATCGTCACACCGAAGCGTTCGTTTATATTCGCCAGTACCTCTAATATTTCAGCCGTTGTATTTGGATCAAGGGACGAGGTCGGTTCATCACATAACAGCACTTGCGGGTTATTTGCCAATGCCCGTGCAATGGCAACCCGCTGCTTTTGCCCCCCGCTTAATTGTGCAGGGTATTTCTCCATCTCACCCTCCAATCCGACGAATCGAAGGCACTCTGCCACACGGCCCCGACGTTCCTTCTTTGGATAACTTGCCAGCTCCAAAGAAGCTGCCACATTGTCATAAACCGTTTTATTTGCGACAAGATTAAAATGCTGAAAGATCATCCCGATCGACTTCCTTGCCTCTCGAAGTCCTTTATTGTTCAATATTGTCAAGCTTTGGCCGTTTATCTCCACCTCGCCCGCATCTGGGGTCTCCAGCAAATTCATCAGTCGCAGCAGCGTTGATTTCCCTGCTCCGCTTGCCCCGATTATGCCATGAATTTCCCCTCTTGGTATGGTCAAAGTGACAGACTTAATGGCCTGAAACTGTGAAAACTTCTTACTCACTTGATGCAGGTTGATCATAAAATCCCACTTTCCATTGTAAGTATATCGCTCCTCATCATCTTTTCATCAAGACACATTATTTTATCAATTAATGAGGACCAATTGCAAAGACACAAATTAACAGTTAAAGACTCCCAATCCCTTTCAGCTCCCTCTTTCCATTTTAAAAAAGCCATAAAGAACAAATTCCTGGCTTTTCTCATAACCGAATTAGATAAGAATGATTATCATCAAGCTTACCAGATACAAGTTTTCACTCCATGATTTGAATAATGCCTTTCAAAATGATGGCGAGTGTATTATAATCATAGTTGATAATGGTTATCATTATCAACTATTTACCTGAAGAATATGGAGGCACATGCATGATTCGATACCTTAATAAAAAAGTGGCCGACCATGAGGTATGTGTCATTCTGCCCTCTGGTTACGATCAAACCAAGAAATACCGTACGATTTATATGCATGACGGGGGAAAAACGGCCATGCAAGCTGTAAACTATATCGATCATTTGATTCTTTCCGGTCAAATTGAACCACTGATCGTCATCGGGATTGCCCCGATCCATCGCAACGATGACTATACGCCATGGGCGGCCCCCTCGCTTGCCCCGCAAGGCACTGACTTTGGAGGTCAGGCGCACGCTTATTTACATACCGTTGTAACCGAAATAAAGCCTTATATAGATGCCCATTATGCAACGAATCCCGAGCCTTCACATACAGCCATTTCCGGCTGCTCCTTGGGAGGACTCGTTTCGATTTTCGCCTCCTACTATCATCCTGAGGTATTCCATCAGTATATTTCCTTATCTCCTTCCTTTTGGTACGAGGATGTTCTTCGCTATCTTCAGGGGGAAAAGATTGCACGACAAGGAAAAAGCTATAGCAAACCAACTGTGAATCGTCAGAATCATCAGCTCTATTTATATGTTGGCGAATTGGAGGGCATTTATAAAGAAACCGCACAAAAGCATATGGTCGACTATACGAAGAAGGCCCACCTTGAATTCATCAAGGAAGGCTATTTGGAGTCCAATCTATTATTTGAGTTGAATCCAGAAGGAACTCATGATGACCTATTCTTCTCCAACTACTTCATTGAGGCACTTCGCCGGTTATTTGGCATAAACGGTTGAATCGTTACCTATCACAAAAACCGCCAAGATTGGTGATGTTCACCAAGCCTTGGCGGTTTCTTTTTTACAACGGTCTTCAGCCATTGGCGAATCGAAAGTCCCCGCTCATGATGGTCGGCACGACATAAGCATGATTTTGAGACTGTTCAACAGCCTTTCATCGATAAAGTGATTGCCATCAGCATAGGTACAGCAAAACCCTTATTGGTGAATCGAATTTTCTTCTTTCAGCTTTACCTTCCCCTTGCGCGTGCCCACTCCCAATGCAATCGCAGCCCCTATGCAACTGAAAAGGCAGCCAGCAGCCAAGAAAATGGAGGGATCCGAATCACCAATCATTACTGAAGCCAAACCTCCTATTGCTGGGAAAAGAGCGACCATGTACCCGCTTTTCGCTCCACCTATTTTATCTACAAGCTTTAGGTAGAACAGCCAGGCCCCAAAGGAGGCGAATATCGTTAAATAAAACAAAGCAGATAAATATGAAAGGGATGTCGGCAGACTAACAGCTTGCCCTTTAATGAACACGATTGCCCATAAAAGAATGCCCCCCGCTGCAAACCCAAGTACATTAGCATAGATTGGGTTCACCTGCTTCTTGGCATTTCGAGCTGAGCTCGCATCGCCCAATGCCGTCAGGATGGTCCCAAGAACGGCAATCATGATACCTTTTATATCCTGAAAACCATGAATGTCATGTAAGCTTGGGTAAATAACGATGCACACAGCCAGCACACCGATTATTCCGCCAATCAAGATACGGAAATGCAAAGGCTCTTTCAAAAAAATCCGAAGAGCAATGGGTGTTAAAATAACCTTCAATGAAAATATCAATGTAACCATGGCTGCTGAACTTAAGATAGTCGCGTAATAAAGACATAAATAGCTCAAGGCAAAATTACATATTCCAAATACGATAATATATGGAATATCCTTTTTCTTTGGTTTACCTGCAGGTTTAAGAATGCACAACAGAATCAAGAATAAGACTGCCGTCAAACTTAAACGATAGGTTAAAGATAATTCTAAACTAACGGGTGTACCTTGTATCTTTACTGCAATAAAATTAAGCCCCCATACTACTAAACAAAATATGTACATAAAGTTGGTCATATGTTTACTGAATCCAATCTTTTGGAGAAAGGAATATCAAAATAAGTGAAAACCTCCGTTAAAGCAATGGTTAAATGGGCTATCTGTTCTTCAGTGTGATTGGGTGTGACATTCACCCTAAAGCGTTCTGTACCGACAGCTACTGTAGGTGAATTGATAGGTTGTAAGTATATCTGATGGTTTTCAAGCAGTCTCTTGGCTGCTTCCTTACATTTCTTCGCATCTCCGATTAAAACCGGAAGAATATGAGTCTCGCTTGCTGCCATTATCGGAATGCCTGCCTTCGTTAGATACTCTCTTAAAGTGTTTGTCTTCTCTTGCAGTACGATCCGCTCTTTATCCGATGATAGCAGATGTTGAATACTCGCGTGACAAGCCGCTATGACTGCGGGTGGCAGGGACGTGGTGAATATGAAGCCTGATGCAAACGAACGAACCGCATCGATTATTGAAACAGAAGCAGTAATATACCCTCCTATTACGCCAATGGCCTTGGCCATAGTGCCTTGAATGATATCCACTTTATGGGCAATGCCAAGTTCTGCAGCAATCCCTGCACCTCTGGGTCCATACATTCCAATGGCATGAACTTCATCGAGGAAAGTAATCGCGTTATACTTTTCAGCAAGGGCTACAATCTCTTCGATCGGCGAAATATCCCCATCCATTGAGTAAACCGATTCAAAAACAATGATCTTTGGTCTATCAAGGGGTTGTCCTTCCAATAATCCTTCTAAGTGAGCTACATCATTATGCTTAAATATCGATTTTTCAACTTTAGCACTGCCAATACCATTAATAATGGACGCATGATTACGTTCATCCGAAAACACGATACAATTTGAGAATAGCTTTAATAGACATTGCAGTGTGGCATCATTTGACCCATAACCCGTAGGGAAAACAAGAGCCGATTCTTTCCCATGCCATTCTGCAAGCGTTTTTTCCAGCTCCGCATATTGATAATGTGTCCCTCCTATATTACGAGATCCACCAGAGCCAGCCCCATACATTTTAATTGCATCGTGCATGGCATCCGTTACTAGTGAGTGCTGGGACATCCCTAAATAATCATTGCTGCACCATACCACTACCGGTTTACCATTTTCGTCACCATTCAACTTGGCTAAGGGATATTGACCATTTATACGATTCAACGTGACAAAACTGCGATATTGCCCGCTTTCTTTTAGTTTATTTAGCTCACCGTTAATGATTTTCTCATACATGATTTAACCACCTAAGTCATTTTATTTTTTACCCACTTAAATTATTAATAGAATGACAAATTGGCAATTTATCAGTGATGATATGAATAATTTAAATGGAATAATAAAGAAATATTACCAAATAAAAGAAAAATGTCAATTGAAATTATTATTTTAACATACATAATATTCTGATATTTAATCATATACTCCTATCTCCCCTATTACAAATGCTATTCAGCAATAAAATATTATAAAAATACGTTCTATTTACCCAAGTACCTTGAACCTTTTTCTTCTAATCTGTCCCGCTAGCAAATGGAGACCAATTTGTCCCTTGAATTTGAAGTGGCCACTAGGAAAGTATAAAAGCGACCTCCATCCAGAACTATTTACAACAAAAAGAATCCAACTCGGACCATGTCTTTCAAGTTGGATTCTTCCCCCCAGCAAATTTCAAATAAAATTAAATAGGCTATTCTTCAACTTCTTTATATGGTTTATCCTGCTCTACCTTCCCCCACAAATAAAAAGCCCCTGACACTAGAAGTGCCAAGGGTTTGATAGAGTATGAATGAATGAATGAATATTAATTGATTGCATCTTAAGTAACCTTATTCATCCTCCACTGGACTCCGCTTCAGCTACATTCTTGACACGGTCCAAAAATTCAACGACCACTTTATCGGTGGCGAATAGTAATAACCATTTCAGGTACCATTTTAACGGGCGGCTGCTGACTGTGTATGTAAAGGAAGTTCTGCTGTCATTGATTTTATTCATTTCGTATAAAGCTGTAATTTCAAACATTTTGGCAAGGATGAAGCCTACTTTTAGCTTTTTCTCATCCGCTTCATTGGTATAGGCGAGTGTTTCGATATCATATTCTTCTGTTCGTTTGCCTTCTCTATATTTTTGGCGATATATGCTCCCGACCACTTCCTCCGTTATTTTGATGGGCTTTTGTTCAATCACTTGGGGCATGATTTTTTGCATATTTTCTACAGAACCGTCAAGATACCTCCATACATGTTCGATCGGAGCGTTTATTTCGATCTCTTTTTTCCACGATTTCACTGAACATCACCTCTATCTCGATTATATTTACTTTTTCAGGAAAATCCAAACAGTTTAATTTAAAGAAGAAGGTAAAATCAAAAAAATCGTAAAAGTGTCCTTTTACGATTTGACATAAGGTATTATACTCATTGGAATGTTGTTCAAACCGATCCCAGCTTGGCATACTGACAACAGTAACTTCAAAACCTTCTTTTCCTAGTGTATGTTGAGCTGCAACAGCAAGAGCCACTTCAGAATTGGAGGCAAGTAGCTAGCTAACGCCGTTTCTTTTGATCAGCTAAAACATAAACTCCGCACTTCACACTTTCATATGCCTGCTCTTACAAGCGTCGGTAACTCTTGACGTGTTAGTGCAGTAGTCTTGTCGGTTCCTCCAATTTCAAATGAATGGAACTTTGTGGCGCGCTTCGATAAACTGCGACTGCTCCGCTGTCGCAACGAAAGAGTGTGTTATCAGCTTATGGTTCCTTTTGCGGACACCTTTTAATAAAGGTCCGTCTGTAATCCCTGTTGCGACAAAGAAACAATCATGGGATTTCACGATGTCATCCATCGTCAACAGAGCATGAGGGTTGGCAATCCCCATCTTCTTACATCGTACAAGTTCCTTTTCAGATTTGGGAACAAGTCGACCTTGGAAATCACCGCCAAGACATTTCAATGCAACTGCAGCAATCACACCCTCAGGGGCACCGCCTGTTCCGACAAGGATATCGACATCCAATTCGTCAACCGCTGTAGCTATTGCTCCTGTAATATCCACATCTGAAAATAATCGAACTTTTGCTCCGAGATTAAATACTTGTTTCATTAAATGATTGTGACGCGTACGTTCCTGCATCATGACTGTCAGTTCACTTACATCCTTGCCAAGTACCTTTGCGACGGACTTCATGTTTTCTGTAAGGGACGCTTCGATATTGATACAGCCCTTCGCCTCCGGGCCGACTGCCATTTTTTCCATATACATATCCGGTGCATGCAAGAGGGTACCACGTTTAGCTACAGCAATAACTGCTAGCGAATTATCTTGCCCTTTTGAAACGAGGGTCGTCCCTTCTATTGGGTCAACGGCAATATCCACTTGAGGTTCAGTGCCGGCACCAAGATTCTCACCGATGTACAGCATCGGTGCTTCATCCATTTCACCTTCGCCAATGACAATTGATGCATTCATATTTATGCGGTTCATCTCATCGCGCATTGCTGTCGTTCCAGCTTGGTCCGTACCGATTTTATTGCCTTTTCCAATCCAAGGATAGGCCGCAATTGCCGCTTTTTGAGCGACGGCCAAAAAGTCACCGGCTAGTGATTGAACATCTTCTTTTTGCTTAACGTTCACAATAGACAACACGAATCAGCCCCTTCGTTATTCATAATTGTGTATTTTTATTCATTTATAAGCGAGATTCACCCGCATATTTTGGCATTTCCATAAGTCGAAACAATCAAAATATTTTCGATATGCGGTGAATTTTTTTTATTGGATGTGTTGAATTATACTGTTTGAGCCGATTTAATGGTTGTTAAAAAAGTGTTAAGAATCATGTAAGAAGAAGCGGCACCAGGATCCTTCGTCCCAAGTGAGCGTTCACCAAGACGGCTTGAACGCCCGCGCTTAGAAAGCAATCCTTTTGTTGACTCCATTCCTAGCTCTGCCGCTTTCACCGCTTCCGTAAAAGAGGCAACGAAGTCATTCGTATGTGCAAAATTCGATTGCAAGCTTTCAGCTGCTGGATGCAGTGTATCTATCATCGTTTTATCGCCAACTTCCGCTTTGCCCCGTTCCTTGATTCCATCCACAAAAGCCACCCAGAAATCCTTTAATTCTTGATCTCCAAGTTCCAACTTTCCTTGAAATGCTTTCGCACCCCTCATAAAACCAGTTGCATATAGAGGACCAACAGATGAACCGACAGCACTTAAAAACGTACGGCCTGCTAAAATGCTAATTCTTGAGCAGTCCTGCTCGTCTTTCAGTTCGCCATCCAGTTTTTCGTTAACCGCCTGCCAGCCAATGGACATCGTGACTCCATGATCGCCGTCACCCAGCTTCCGGTCTAATTCACACAAGTAATCTTTTTGTTCTTCAATCATCGTTACAACGTTTTTCAAAAAGGCCTTGAATTCTGCAGCTGTTATCTTCATCGCTAGCTCCTCCTTATATTTGGACATACATTGGACAGTCTGCAGGGTGGTCTATAAATTCTGCCAATTCTTCATCTAATTTTGTAATGGTAACAGACGCACCGCCCATTTCAAGAGATGTGCTGTAGCTTCCTACATAGGAACGGTGTATTATAATGCCTTTGTCACTTAAAATTTGTTCTACACGTCTGAACATTATATATAGTTCCATGTTTGTAGTGGAGCCTAATCCGTTTACAAGAACAGCTACTTTTTCTCCTGATACAACTGGCATGTCTATCAAAATGTCATGCATAAGGCGTTCGACCACCTGATCAGCCGGCAGCAAGTCACCTTTTTCGAGTCCAGGTTCACCGTGGTGACCAAGACCGATTTCCATTTCGTTATCAGCAAGTTCAAAGCTCGGCTTTCCTGTTTGTGGTAGTGAACACGGTGTTAAACCGACGCCCATTGTCCGTGTGTAATCGTTTGCTTTTTGAGCCACTCGTACAACATCAGCCAAGTTATATCCTTTATCAGCTGCAGCCCCCGCTGCCTTCGTGACGAAAAATTCCCCTGCGATCCCTCTGCGTTTTTGTTTTTCTTCTTTTGGCGCGGAAGCTACATCATCCGTTACAAGCACGGAACCAACACGGATATCGCTTTCAAGATCAGCCAGTTCTGCCGCCATGCCGAAGTTCATTACGTCCCCTGCATAGTTGCCATATATATAAATAACGCCTTTTCCTTTATCAATGGCTTTCGTCGCTTCCAAAATGGGATCCGGAGGAGGAGAAGAAAAAATATTCCCTACGGCAACACCATCAGCCATGCCATCACCCACATACCCAATAAATGCTGGTTCGTGGCCCGATCCACCGCCGATGAGAACGCCTACTTTTCCGTCTCTTGTTTCCTTCGCCGTAATAAGTGCACGGTCGTTTTCAGCTAATTGCCTTACATGTTTCGGATAAGCTTTTGCATATCCTTCAATCATTTCTTCCACAACTCTCATTGGATCATTAATGAGCTTTTTCATGTTTTGCTGCAGCTCCTTTCAAAAAATCCTGCTCTTTATCCATTATTTGCTGAACTTTTCTTGCTGAGTTACCACCCGGAAATTCAGACTCTAAATACACCTTCACTATATTTTTAGCTGGTTCGATTCCAATCACCTTTGCACCCATTGTTAACACTTGTGCATCGTTACTTTTTTGCGAACGTTCCGCTGAATATGTGTCATGGCAAAGAGCTGCACGAATACCTGGGACTTTTCCTGCCGCAATCGCCATTCCGATACCTGTACCACAAACTAAAATGGCACGATCCAATTTTTGCTCATTAATGTCATTAGCTACCTGAAAAGCTACTCCTGGATAATCAATCTCGGTACATGAATCTTCAGAACCGTAATCCACAACTTCGTGTCCCAATTCTTGAATATAATCTTTCAAACTATCTTTCATATTAAAAGCATTATGATCAGAACCTAACCCAATTTTCATTATACAACGCCCTTTCATGTTATTTCCGCTTTATTATCATCATTCTCCACTTCATTTTTTTCATTATTGAATCGATAAATATTATCATTCGTTTGCATATATCTTTGTTCACGGGTGAATTCGATAGAAAATGATGATGATCGTTCAATCATTGCACTACTGGCATGTTAGAAGACGTATCCACTGTTTCTGTTTCTATTTTTTTAGGTAATGTAACAAATTTCATCATGAACGCACTGATCAAATACAATCCTGTATAGATCCAAATGATGCCTACAGTTCCGACACTTCCAATGAAAAGACCGACAAGAGCCGGACCAACGAATGTACTCAGACCAGCACCCAGGTTCAGAATGGACATTGCAGCTCCGCGGTTTTCCGGGGCTAGTGATGGGATCAATGCGGAAAGGGGCACGTATGCAGCAAGACAAGCACCGAAACAAATGGCAACAAGTGTTGCCGCCATGTAATTCGCTCCAAGAAAAAAAGGAGTATAATAGAGTGCCGCTGTGAATACAGCACATCCTACACCGCCAAACCACATAACTGTGTTGCGCCAACCGAATTTATCGCCGATAATACCCCATATCAGGTTAAAAATCACATTACTGGACCATAATGCACCATAAATCTGTAACCATTCAGTTCGGGTAAATCCAATTTCCATCATATAAGCTGGAAGAAACACAACAAATCCGTATGCGCCTGCCGTGTTGATCGTACGAACGATGCCTCCAAGCCCGACTTTCGGACGCTCGAATGCTATGGTGATTCCCTTGGAAATATATTTAAGTGCTTCCGCTTTAGAATTGAATTTCCTTCTATTACTTTCCTTATCTTTGTTTAAGGAAATGGCAATAATGGCTCCAAGTGTCACAAATACAAGGGCACTCCAAAGCGTTTTCAATTCTCCTAGATAAGAAAGGGCAAAGCTGGAGTAATAAGCTCCAAGAACATTCAATCCTCCGGCAAACGAGACCCAGAACCAGCCGACAGCCGTTCCTAGTCTTTCTGCCGGCGCGTAATAGGTCAGCCAAACGAGGAAAGAGTAGGCAAACAAAGGGTAACCAAGTCCCCGAAGTGAATAGGTAGGAAGCATGATTGCCAGATTCATTGTAGGGAGACCGAACGTTAAAAAAACCAGAGTTCCCGCTATGAATAGAGCCACCCCGAAGGACATGGCTTTGCGAGGACCCAATACTTCAGCTAGGACGCCGGAAAGCCAGGCAGCAATGGCAACAGCGAAACCATATACACTAAACAGAAGGGCAGATTGCTGAACACTTAATCCATTATCGATTAGATAGGAAGATAGCCATCCCAATTCCAAACCGTCACCCATCATAAACAGCAGTACACCAAGATACCCCATTGCCATTTTGGAATCCATCCCCAGCTTCCCTAATAGTCCCTGATTCATCGTTTTTCCTCCTCTTCATCTCTTTTCATTTCCAAAAAACAGGTTCCGAAACGAAGAAGGAACCTATTCGACTATGATAGTTTTATAGATTTGGGTTTAAGATGACCTTTAATGACTCTTTTCCGCTTTTCACCAGTTGAAATCCTTTTTCAAATTCTTCAAGTGAAAGTTCATGTGTGACAACGCCTTCTGTAGGAAGATCACCGTTAGCAATGCCTTTAATAACGGGCTCATAGCAGTATGGACCAAGGTGAGAACCCAGTACATCAAGTTCTTTCCGGTCACTGATAATGCTCCAATCCACTGTTACCGGTTCTTTAAATACGCTGAATTCAACGAAACGCCCCAGTTTACGAATCATGTTCAACCCTTGTTCAACGGATTTTTGGGCTCCAGTCGCTTCAATGTAGATGTCGCAGCCATAACCGTCCGTCAACTGTTTTACAATCGCGTTTACATCATCTTTTGCTGGGTTCAATACCATATCCGCACCGAATTGTTTCGCCATTTCTAAACGCTCTTCAAACAGGTCAAGGACAATTAATTTGCCAGGTCCTGATTTTTTGATTGCACCTATCATCCCCAGTCCGAGTGTTCCAGCCCCTGCCAGTACAACCACATCTCCCAATTGAATTTGTGCCCGCTCAACGGCATGATAGGAACACGCATAAGGTTCAATCAGAATTGCTTTTTCAATTGGAAGATTTTCCGGCACCTTATAATTAATCGCTTCTTTTGTGAATTTCATATATTCGGCCATACCGCCATTTACATTGTTCTGGAAACCATACAAGTCATGTTTTTCACACATCCAGTATTGGCCTCGGTTACAGAAGCGACAGTCCCAGCAAGGAACGATCTGTTCGGATATAATACGGTCACCAATTTTAAAGTCTCCTTTGACTCCCTCACCAAGTGAGACAACATGACCGATGAATTCATGACCCGGAATCATTGGCGCTTTAATGTATGCCGGCTGCTGATCGTCTCCCCAAAAGCTTGGCGCCCCGTCAAACGCCTTCAAGTCTCCGGCACAAATACCGCATGCCTCAACTTTGACTAAAATTTCACCATCTCCGATTTGCGGAACAGGGACTTCTTCAAGGCGATAATCACCTGGGGAATAAGCCACAACCGCTTTCATTGTTGCTGGGGTTGATTGATTATTTTTATTTTCTTGTACCGCTGTTTCATGACTTTGGACCATTCAACATCTCTCCTCGAATATTTTTTCCTGGATAACGCTTACATAATCGATGTAAAATGAAAATTTTCAGTCAAGCCTCTTAATATTTACAGTTTTTCTCTGTTTTCTATTTTCAGTATATTACATTTATTATTGAATGGTCAATATTTATTATCGTTTATTTTCATTTTATTTTTCGTTTTATTTCGATTTTCAATTACTTTAGATAAATATACAAAAATGATGTATGATAATATTGAAAGAAAATTCAATTAGTCGATTCCATTCAGCCTCTTTTGAATCATAAATGCTTCTTATATATATAACTTGACTAGTAATCCGCTTTTGCAGCTAAACTGGATAAAATAACTTAGGTATATAGGTGATAACATGAAAAAAATGTTTGCGTCAGAACGAAGGAAAATCATACTCGGAAAACTAACAGATCAGCATCGGGTAACCATAAAAGAGCTTTCAGAAGAAATTAAAGTATCTGAAGCGACATTACGTACGGATTTATCCAAAATGGAGGAAGAAGGCCTTCTAAAAAGAACACATGGAGGAGCCATACTATCCGAAAAACAAGATAGCGATACAAGCTTTACTACACGAGAATTAAAGAATCGCTATGAAAAGGCTGCCATTTCAAAGAAAGCTGCTGAGCTTCTCTCAAACGGGCAATGCATTATGCTCGATTCAAGCTCAACCACTCTTGAACTTGCACGCACGATAAAAGAAATGCCAATTAGACTGACCGTTGTTACAAGTGGCATCAATACTGCATTAGAGTTAAATGAAAATCCCAATATCACCGTGATATTATTGGGAGGTATTATAAAAAAAGGTTCCTTTTCCTTAGAAGGCAGTTTAGGAATAAATATTCTTAACCAAATTAATATTGATCTGATGTTTACGTCCGCTAATGGATTTACTTTCGAATCAGGATTAACGGATTTCAGTGTATATGAGGTAGAACTGAAAAAAGCCATGGTCAGCGCCTCCAACAAGGTGGTTGCCTTGCTTGATCATACTAAGATCAATAAAAATTCGATTGCCTCATTCGCTTCAATCAATCAAATAGATACGATAATCACTGATTTTGATATGACAGGAAGTTACACAAAGAAACTCGAAGAACAAAATGTTAAGATCATAATGATATCAACAGACGAACACGTTAATTAATCCCTTCCTCCACGGTAATTTTAACCATACAGTTTAACCGCAGGAAGTGAATATACCGTTTTACCAACATACTAAAGCAGCCCGAAACTCGAACTGATTAGCTATAAGGCTGAAAGTGAGTAATATCGGTGTCATGATGGATGGTTCAATACGTAAAACAAAAGTAAAGGCTTTGGAATGGTGGATTCCAAAGCCTTTTTCGATTGATTTACGATCGTTGACTTACATTGCAAAGGAATCTTTCTTTTTCAAAATATCTTTCTTACAATAAATTACTTTATTCAAATCCTCCTTTTTAGTGTTATTCTTGTAGGTAGACCAAATTGTAATTTTTCAGGAGAATCCGATGAATTTCACTTATATTAATCAACACATTCTAGATAATCTCTTTTATATCCTGGTAAGCATTTTAATTTATTCCACTTTATTAGATCACGGCAAAAGGTTATGTCAGTATGGCAAGGTCCTCATCACTACATGCATGAGCATTCCGATCCTATTATGTATGAAGTTCCCTATTTATATCGATGAATATTGTGTTCATGACTTCAGGCAAATCCCTTTTATAATCGGGACACTGTATGGCGGTTGGCCTGTCGGGGCTGTTCTATTGGTCATTCTCTTGACTGGCAGGTTTGTTATGAATGGGTTCAATCTCCTTACTTTAATGGTTTATATCGTTATATTCGTCATTACTGCTCTATTTTCTTCTAAATTCAATGCGTATAACAGAAAAAGTAAGCTAAATAGCTCGATCTTATTGATTGTATTCCTAGGCATCCTAACAAGCTTGCTTGCACTCGCTATGTCTGTTTCTTTTCGAATAACGGAGGCGTATATCTTTTACTTCATCATTCTTCCTCCTTTCATCATCGGTTTAGCTGTGTATATCATGGAAATTTTAAAGGATGCGATTTTAATCCGAACACAAATGGTGCGGCTTGAAAAGATGGAGGTCGTCAGTCAGCTTGCGGCCAGCATTTCTCATGAAGTCAGAAACCCTTTAACGGTTGTGAAGGGATTCGTTCAGCTGCTAAAAGCACCCGATCTGACCCAAGATGAAAAAGAGCAATATATCCAGCATGTTGTTCGGGAGCTTAATAGTGCGGAATCCATCATTAGTGAATACTTGGCATTCGCCAAACCTGCCATTGAAAAGGTCGATTCCATTTCCATCGACCGTGAAATAGGCTATGTCATTGAAATGATCAAACCATTAGCAAACATGAATTTAGTTACGATATCCGAACAGCTGGCCCCAGGTGTCACTCGTGGCAATACTCAGCATTTCAAGCAATGCTTCCTCAACTTAATCAAGAATGGGATAGAGGCCATGCCGAGCGGCGGGGAACTGCGTATCGTTTCCTATGTAAATGATAACGACATCATTATCGAAATAAAGGACGTTGGAATTGGCATGAACAAAGAACAAATACATCGTTTTGGCGAGCCCTATTACAGTTCCAAAGAGAAAGGGACAGGGCTAGGTTCGATGGTGGCTGTCAAAACGATCCAAACGATGAATGGCACGCTTCATATTAATAGCGCTTCGAATAAAGGAACAACGATCACTGTAGGACTTCCTGTTTATGATGAAGATACTTCTGCAAAATAAGTAAACAATCTTTTCATATAAAAAGTCCGCCGTTCATGGCGGACTTTTTTTCATTGGATTGCCGTCTTATTTATGCTTTCCGTTCAAGGCATGCATGAACCGCCATCATGTCACGTTTGTTCAATTCACGAATCCGGTTGAAAATCGGAATATCGGCAACGGCTTCGGTACGTTCACCTTCAGCCACGACATCGCTTACCTTCCCTGTCAGCCAGGTTTCCACATCGATATCTTCCACGATCGCTTTACGTCCTTCATCATCGATGCCACTGGCATGACAGCTCACACAAGGTATCGTTAATTTATGGACGCCGTCATGGAGGCCATCCTCGGAAATGACTTTCTTCCCATTACAAAACGGGCATTTATGACTTGCTTTGATTTTATTGATTTGCGTCACGATTTTCTTGTAGCCAAACGCCTCATAAACATAGGTTAGTTTTTTATATTTGCCATTGGTGAAATATTTATCAATGATCGTTTCTCTTGTTTCGTTAATATTGGCAAAATCACAGATGGTGATCTGGTTTTTGGTGCTGATGGCTTCGATGCTGCCTGTGATGCCGGCCCAGAATGGCAGCGCATTTTGCAGGACCACTTCATAGCCTTGGAAGCTTGCCAGTTCCAGCTCAAGCATTTTCAATGCGGCTTGTGTTTCACGGGAAAGGAATGAAACATCCTCCGTCCATGCGATATCGCCGCCTACAATCGCTTTTAGTTTTTCCAGCTCTGGCAGCTTCCCTGCTATTTTGATGACTTCATCCATTGGTTGTTGGATGATTTCACGAATGTCCATGTCGGCAAATTTCAGCTTTTTATGATGGTTCAAGATCGTTCCAAGGCAGATCGGGCAGGTGATATTCTCTTTAGATGCTTTCATCTGCTCTTTAATGATCGATTTCGAGATGAACATATAACGTCCGATGATGAGATTGAAGCCTTCCCAAGTACGAGAGGCCTTGCCTGCTTTATCATAAAAGGACTTTTCCCAATATCCATATAAGAACGTCTGCTTCTCTGCATCCGTCATATCATTATAGCTTTTACTCATGTCGTGACCGAGCTCATTCTTGATTTCATCAAACAAAAATTGCAGCTTTGGATATTGATAATATTTCAGTACTTCCATCACGTCTGGATGTAATAAGCCATCCCAGAAAGGTACGTTTTTATCTTGAATGACAACATCGATATCAAATTTTTCAATGACACGGCGGCCCGAACAGCTTGGACAATGATTCTCTTTAGAATAAAAATCGAAGCTTCTTGTATCTTTATTGGTCGGGTGTGACGCGACCAGATGATTGATCATGCCGCCCAATTCAAATAGAAACGTATATTGGCTGTACAAGTGCCGTTCAAGATCGATCGCGATCACGGGTGCGATCGTGTCAGATTCGTATTCCCCATAAATTAAACGGGCCATCGACGACAAGCTTTTTAGGATGCCGCCCTTATAGATGTTCTCTGCCCTTTTGAAATGGTCCAATTGGTTTTCCTGCAAATAATGGATGCCGCTTTTTGACCGGAGTGCAGAGGAGATATGCAGGGGCTCCTCTCGATCTTCGATATTGTTATGGCGATAGTATTCATCATGGCTGACAACATCAAGATGCCGGACTGGCTCAAGCTGTCTTTTTCCGAAATCCACGATATAATCCGAGCCTTCCAGCATATACCGATTATGTTCAATCATGATGATCGAGACCGATTCATCCTCGAGGATGACCCTGATGCTATCGATGAATTGATTTAAAATGTTTTGCGATAACCCTTTTGAAGGCTCATCAAAAATGAATAGCGTATGCGGGTTCCTCGTTTTCGCGAACAGCTCCGAAACTAAGTGAACACATTGAAATTCGCCAGTCGATAGCGATTGGGTTTTTCGCTCTAACGTCAAATACCCAAGCCCAAGCTTGATTAATAGGCTCAAGCGCTTATGGGCGATGTCCTCATTTGGCAGTTCTTCGATGATATCCTCGATCGAACGCTGAAAGATATCATCAATTTCATCCCTGTATTTGGTGAGCTTCTTCTTGATATCAAGAAACGTCGCAACAGTTGAGCGACTGGTAATCGATTTATTTCGGTCCTGCCCGACCATGACGAGTTTATCCTTTGGATAGCGCACCTGAAAATCTTTGGCGATACATTCATTGACAAGTGTGGATTTCCCGCAGCCCGACTCACCCGTAAAGGTAACGAGTCTATTCTTAGGAAGGTGGATTTCTTCCATTTGTATATTTCGGCAAAAAAGATCATGAAATTGGTAGAATTCATTTGGCGTTGCCTCATTTCGTTCCCAGCTGATCGGCTTGGGGCGGGGTGATTCCTCCACAATTTTGCCGCCATATTTCCCGCTGCCGGGTCCAAAGAACAATTGCTTGTCCGTGCTATCCAACACCGTGTCTGAATGATCAATGAGCCATATTTGATTCTTATCACCTAATGACTTAATCTGTTCCAATATTTTCAAAAGGGTCTGATGATCCAGCCCTACGGAGATTTCATCAATGATGATCACGGTATTTTCGCTTGTTGCCATGAATTCAGCCAAGTAAAGCCGGGTTAATTCTCCGCCTGACACGGTCCCCATGATCCGGTTCATGCTTAAATAACCAATATTCATATTGATTATATTTTGGAGAATTTGCTGTTTGGCTTCACTAATATGTAAGATCTCTGAAAGTGAAAGGATCGATTCGATGCTTAACTCGTTGATATCGGAAATAGTATGCGGGCGATCGAATAATTCAATCGTATATTGCTCGACTTCTGGATTGTAACGCTTTCCCTCACACTTCGGACATTCGACGTTCTTCGTCGTGCCGCGTCCTTTACAAGCGGTGCACCAGCCTAAAGCATTATTAAAGGAAAAAACTTCTGGAGAAAGATTGAATTTTTCAGCAAGACAAACACGAATCTCTTTAAACACACCAGTATGGGTGCCAATGGTCGAACGGGGATTGGATGAGATGGACGATTTTCCAAGAAAAAGGACCAGCGGCATTTCCTCCATCTTGATGGCGCTGAAATTGGTTTCCATAATATCAGAAAATAAATATTGATATTCAGACTTCGGCAATAAGGAAACGAGACGCTTCTTCGATTCTTCCCCTATGGCCTGACAAAAGGTCGTTTTCCCTGAACCAGATAACCCGGCAATCCCCAAGGATTGATCGCCTGGCAATACTGCATCCAGTTCGTTAATATTGTTCGCTATTAATTGGTTTATTTTCATCTGTGGATCCTCTCCATTTATATTTATCCAATCTTTAATGTAGCACAGCGCTATCTGTATTTGGTATTTTTTTAAACGGTAACCCTATCCTTATATTCTTTCACATTTCCCAGCCTTGAAAACGTATGAATATGGAATAAAATTGGTTTCATTCCGTTTTGTGAGTGGGCCTAGCTACAGCTTTTGTCTCGCATTTCTCCTTCAAAAGCCCCTCTCGATTAAAGAGAAGGGCTTGCTTTACTAAATACGATTATTTTGTATTGGACTTTTTTGCCTTATTTTCAAGCTCGCTTTTGGGCTCTGTGGAGAATTCGACATCTTTTCCATGTCCCTGTGGGTTAACACTTGGTGCGATTCGGCCTCTTCCTGACTTTTTGCTCATTTCCTTCACCTCCACGATTATTATGTCCGAACCGTTATAAATTAAAAATGAGATCCCCCCTTTCTGTATGTTAATACGTTCCCCCATGATAGGAGGAGCTTAAAATGAACCCTTAAAAAACCTGCATAGAACTAAGTCTATACAGGCGTCAAACATCCCTAAAATCAATCAGCTTCTTCGTTAATTGGTTGTCGCAAGTAAGCTGTCCGCGCTAGCGTTAAGCAACAAAGGACTAGGCTCGCCAACCGAATATACCTGTAAGTTATGCATGGCCCTCGTACATGCGGTGTAGAACAATCTACGCAGGCTTTCATCACCGTATGTTTGCGCAGATGCATCATAAATGATGACAGCATCAAATTCGATGCCCTTGGCCAAATAAGCAGGGATAACGACAACGCCCTGTTCATATTCATTTGTCCCTCTCTGGACGAGTTTCATATCTTTGATGAGACTTAGCGCTTTGAATGCAGCGGCACTTTCCGCAGCAGATTTGCATATGATCGCGATCGTATTGTACCTACGACTTTGCCAGTCTTTGACCTTTGATACAATATTGTCGTGCAATTCCTCCCGGCTGGACACTTGGGTCAGCAGAGGTTTTTCTCCTTCACGGTCAATTGCCTTAATGAGATGGCCTTCAGGAATTAGTTCCCGTGTAAATTCGATGATCTGCTTTGTCGATCTGTAGCTTTGTTCCAAGGTGATACTTTCTGTTTTATCCATTCCATATAAACTTGTAAGCGTCTCGAAATTCACCCTTTCACTGGCATGAGCGAATATCGCCTGATTAAAGTCACCGAGCACGGTCATCCTTGCAGAAGGAAACAACCTTTTCAAAAACTCGAATTGAAAGGGGGAATAATCTTGTGCTTCGTCTACAAGCAGATATTTTATCGACGTATTCGTCTGAAATCCTTGAATGAGCTCCTTCAACAGCAAAAAAGGAGTCGCGTCTTCGTAATAAAGCTTCCCTTCGTCGAGCATTTTTTGCGTGGATAAGCATATTTCCCTTTCGGCAGGTGTGTTACCGCCCTTCCATTGTTCGTTCCTTATTTGTTCGTCAAAAAGTTGCTTGTATATTGCTTTAATATTGATGAATTGAAGAGCTTTTATCCGTTTGCGCAACTTCTTCAATTTCTTGCGGACGATCATCCGCGCGAGCAATTCATTCTCTTGCTCATAATCATCAAAGGAATCCTCAGTATCGCCGCGTTTTTTTTGTATTTGGCTGTATACCTTTTGATAGTCTTCTTTGCTAAGATACTCGATTTCCTCTTCAACCCAGGGTTTTTTCAGCTCAAGCTTTTCCGTTTCATCAAGCAGCTCGCCTAACCACTCTTTCAGCTTATCGATCTTATTATGAAAACTTAGTGTGGTGTCTGTGTTATAAAATCTTTCTGTGATTTGTTTGGCGGAGACAAGCGTTTTCCCGCGGAACTTTACACCTCTAAAGATCATTCCAGATCGTTCCAGTGATTGTCTGTATGTTTTGATGATCTCAAAGAAACGAAGTGATGCCTTGAATTGAATACTCGCTGTCCTGGTACTATAGGAAGGAGCATCCGCTTCCGTCAATAAAAACTCCAATTGCTCATAAGGATCTTCAACTTGAAACGAGTCGGCCAGACGATGGTCCAAGTATTCCTGGAATGTTACTTGCTGCATATTTTCTTCGCCAAGTTCCGGTAACACATTGGATACGTAGTTATTAAACATGGAGTTAGGAGAGAATAGAATGATTTGATCGGCCTTTAATTTATCTCGATTCTTATAAAGCAAGTAAGCGATCCTTTGGAGGGCAGCCGATGTCTTACCGCTCCCAGCGGCCCCTTGAACAATGAGCAGGCGTCCGCGATCGTTCCGGATGATTTTATTTTGCTCCCGTTGAATGGTGGAGACGATACTGTGCATATGCTTATCCCTTCCCTTGCCCAGCACCTGCTGCAGGATCTCATCTCCAATGGTGAGACTCGTATCGAACATGGATTCGACAACGCCACCCTTGATGATATATTGCCACTTTTTCTCCAGCATCCCCTTAATCACGCCTCCGGGAGTAGAGTATTCCATCGGACCGGGAGGATAGTCATAATAAACACTCGAAATCGGGGCTCTCCAGTCGTAAATGATGAAGTTTTCTCCTGATGGATCTGTAAGGGTCGAGGTCCCTATATAAATATGCTCCGTAAGCGAAGACCCCTCTTCCGTGACATCTATCCGTCCGAAATAGGGAGCTTCCTTCATGCGGCGCAATGTCGATAGTCTCTTTGAGGTATATCTATGTTCACCTTCGCTTACTGACAAGGCTTGAGCCTGTTGCCTTAAGCCGATGATGGTCTCGAGGTAGTCATCGAATGTATCCACATTCACCTTGAGATCATCCCAAAAGTGTTTACGGATATTCACAACTTCTTTTTTGCGTTGTGAGGTCTCTCCTTCTATTTTGCCGATTTGTTGATTAATTGTTTCGAGCACCTCATCCAAACGCTCCTGCTCCTGCCGAATTTCATTGTTCATATCAGACACTCCTTCGAAAAATAAAAATAGGGGTTGACTAGAGGTGAGCTTTACCTTATACTTAAATTAAGGGGTAAACTGTTTATATATTTATCATAAATGTGTTTCTATACTAACTTATCATAATCGAACATTTATATCAATGTATATTTCCGATCAGTTGCCTAAATTAATCATCTTTTACATTCAAATCTAAAGTCAGTAACCAGTTGAGCCTCGCTTGACTGGTTATTTTTATGTCTGCTGAGCTTTGGAAACCTCGCCGTTTCGCTTCCCGCTACTTTCATGGTTGCTGCGACACCGCATCACGATTTGCTTCGGAACATGCCGAAGCAAACATCCGCGGACTAAAAATGGATAGCCCTAAAAAAGGCTATCCAGCTTCATTCATAAACGCCAGCTAACAACTCACTTTACCTGTACACCCGTTTTGATCAAGGAAGGAGGAATTTTCCCACTTACCCCAGATACAAGATTGGTTGCGGCCAGCATCGCCATTTTCAATCGGGTTTCGGATGTTGCGGAACCGATATGCGGCAAGGTAACGACATTCTTCATCGACAGCAACGGATTGTCTTCCTGGACAGGCTCCTGTACAAAAACATCCAGTCCTGCCGCGCGAATTACACCTGTTTTGAGCGCAGTGACCAAGGCATCCTCATCGACCGTTTTCCCTCTTGAGCAATTGATGAAAATGGCGCTCTTTTTCATCAGCTTGAATTCTTGTTCACCCATCAATTTTTCGGTTTGGGGAGTAAGTGGTGTCATCAAGCATACAAAGTCAGACTCCCTTAACAATTCTTCCATCGTACAGTATGTAGCCCCAAACTTTTGCTCCGCTTCCTCATTTCTAGATCTGTTGTGGTATAAGATATCCATATCGAAGCCAAAACGAGCCCTTTTTGTAACGGCAGATCCTATTCCGCCCATACCGATTATGCCTAATACCTTATGGTGCACATCCACTCCAAACCATGTTTCGCCCATTGAGGATGTCCATTGCCCTGACTTAACCAATAGATCGAGCTCCGGCATTCTTCTCGCTGCAGATAACATCAAGCCGATAATCGTATCGGCGACGGTTTCATTTAAGACCTCAGGCGTGTTCGTCGCCATAATTCCACGTTTAGACAGCTCCGTTACATCAAGATTGTCGTAGCCGACCGACGAATTACAGACAATTTTCAATTCCGGTGATTGGTCCAGTAAATGCTTATCCACTTTTAATCCAGACCCTAATATCCCTTGTGCTTTCTTCAACTCTTGCAGAAATTCAGGATAATTTTGCGAATCAAGATTCTCGAAATATACGACTTCACATGTATTTTGGATATAATCCAACACTTGTTGATCCACCTTCTTGTAAATGATTACTCTCGGCTTCATCTTCGATCCCTCGCTTCCAATAAAGTAGGCAAAATCCCCCTCCCTATAATCTACCATTTTTCCAATAAAGAATAAGAGTAATTTGAATGAAATCAGACCATTACATGCTTTAAACTTATTGCTATATGCAGACGTTTTTATTACAAGCAACATAAAAAGAGACCTTTCTTTTAAAAGGTCTCCGCTAACTGATTCTTATTTTTCGCAAGCGATCCAGTCTTTATCACGATCACTTTTTTTATTGGCATCGTATAGCTCCTTTGAAACATGGGGCTTATATTTCGTTTTTCCACCTTTATTTTTAACGGAAGATGTACGAGCTACTCCTCCTTTGTAGTCCTTATTCAATTCCGTACAGTTTTTGTAGGTCTTCACCTTTGTTTTGGCACCGGCAACATCATGAGCTCCAAAAGACACCCCCAAAACCAGGCCTAAAGATAGTAAAATAGTAATTGAACGCTTCAAAATATGTAATCCCCTTCCTAAAAATTAACTTTTTACTAATCATAATGGATCATATCCTTTTTTACAACAACTATATTCCCAAATTAATGAAGTTTTGAAATTACATTCAATAGACAGCGGCCGATTAGCCATGAAGGCGGGATCATTTAGATTTATACAAACGTGGGATGTTGTCACAAACGAAACGATAAGCGGCACTCAGTGGTGACGATGCAGGTATAACAAAAGGGGATGATTTCAAATGAAATCATCCCCTTTTTTATCGATCATTAAATTCCGCCTGCAACACCGATTTCTTCACCTGTGATGGCAGCAGCGCCATCTGAGGCTAGGAATACGGCTGTTGCGCCGATTTCAGATGGTTCGAGTAAGCGTTTGATCCATTGTTTGCCTAGGATATGATGGTTCAGTGCTTCTTCTACGGTCGTTCCATCTTGTTCTGCAAGTATTGGCAGTTGTTTTTCAATTAGCTCCGTGCGCACGGGACCAGGCATGATCGTGTTGCAGGTGATGCCTTTCAAAGCATTTTCCAGTGCCGTTACTTTCGTAAAACCAACTTGGCCGAACTTGGCGGCGCAATAAGCGGATTTGTATGCATCAGGAATTCTGCCGTGAGCTGAGGAGATATTGATGATGCGTCCTTTTTTCTGTTTTTGCATGGCTGGGAGCGCATGCTTGGTCAATAAGAACGTTCCTTTTAGAATGACATCATTTACAAGATCCCATTTTTCAACAGGGAAGTCCTCCACTGGAGAAATGAATTGAAGTCCCGCATTATTGACTAGTACATCTACTGTGCCGCGTTCAGCGATGACTTGTTGAACAGCCGCTTGAACGTTTGGTTCGTCAGCCACGTTTACTTTATAGCCCTTTGCATTGCCTAGTTTTTCAGCTGCACTGATCGCTGCTGCTTCGTTTAAATCGAAAATAGCTACAAAATCGCCATTATTAATGAATGATTCTGCAATAGCGTACCCAATCCCTTGTGCTGCCCCTGTTACGATTACTGTGCGTTCGTTAGTCATGATTTCGATCTCCCTTTGTCGTATATTCGTTTAATCCTCAGTGTTTCGCCACTTTTTTCCATATAAGCTTATCTTCTGGGTGAAGAGCATTGTAAATGACCACATGATCACCTTCAATCTTCGCCAGCCGCGGCTGCGCTTGATCGAGCCAGGTTGGATTCATGCTGACATCCATATGATGTGTTAACTCCTGTTTTTCTTCATCCACTTCAAACGGACCTGAATAAGCCAGGTACCCATGTGCTGCTTCTGCCATTTCTTCCGGTGTCCCTGTGTGCAGATCCCCTGATTTGTAAGCAGGGCGACCAGATGCCATCAGTTGCGCAGACATATATCCATCTGGGTTATACATAATGAATCCTTTAGCATCCTTACCCAAAGGATAAATCGTGTTTCCAGCTGCATCTTGCGTTTCGTATGATACCAATGCCCATGTACCGATCACTTGTTCACGCATTGATTTCTCCATCCTTCATCACCTCCTTCAATGAAATATCCTTTTGCCTTAATAAAAAATGATCCCAAGTATCAATGCGGCAATCAGCGCAAAGAAGTTTGGTAATGTAGTGCTATAGAATGAGTATTTATAAGCGTTTTTATGATTCAGGCCTGTTAATGCGAACATCGATAGGATAGCTCCTGCATGCGGGAGGGCTGTAAATACGGATGAGGCAATCGCCGAAATGCGATGCATCGCTTCCGCATTCACTCCCAGCGCCAGATAGGACTGCGCAAATGCTTCCATCGCAATCCCCAAGCCGCCTGATGAAGAGCCTGTTATCGCGCCGAGTGCCGCTGAGGCGACCGATAAGCTAATCAATGGGTTCCCCGGAATCCCTAATATGAAATCGGAAATCACCTTGAAGCCTGGTGCCATGGTGATCACGACACCAAAGGCAACGGCCGCGGCCGTAAAGAAAATCGGCGTGATCGAGCCATTCGCACCTAAGCTAAGTGCCGTTTTGTGTGAGGGAATGTATTTATGGAATAATGCAGCGGCTACTACTATCGCTGCCGCCAAGCCAATCAATACGATATTGGCAACCTTCAAGGCACTGCCTGTAAAGATGATGATGATCAGTACCAGTATGGGTAAAATACTAATGATGAAAGAAGGTATCTTTTCTTTTAAGATAATCTTTTCTTCATCCTTTTCTGCATTGGGTTCAAAGGTTTCACCGTTTGCCAAGCTTTTTTTCAATGTATACCTCAAATAAATGACCCCGATGACAATGGAAATCAAGGTTGCAACGATTCCCATTAACGGCGCTGCTGTTAAAGTCGTGCCGAGGTATGTCGTTGGGACGACGTTTTGAATCGAGGGTGTCCCGGGAAGCATCGTCATCGTGAATGTTCCAATCCCCAGAAATACGGGAATCACGACTAAATTCCAGCCGATATTCAGTTGCTTGAATAATGGCTTCGCCAAAGGGATGACCACGAATAAGACGACAAATAAACTGATGCCGCCAAAGGTTAAAATCGCACTGATCGCATAAATCGCAATTAAAACGGAAAAGGGCTTTTCCGTACCAGTGATGGATAAAACCTTTTGTGCGATTGCTTGTGCCGCACCGCTTTTCTCTATATATTGCGCTAAAATCGCACCTAATAAAAATACGCCAAAATAATTGATTAAAAACCCTGTCAGCCCTGTCATGAATGACGTTTCAGTTCCGATTAGAGAAGGAAAGAAATTCATGCCATTCGTCACGATGACGATAATGGAGGCAAGCGGGGCAATAAAAACGATGCTAAAGCCCTTCATTGCCATAAGGACGATTAAAGCAATCGCAATTAAAATACCGATTGTACCCATACTTTGTTTTCCCCTTTTTTGTAAGAAATAGCAGCAAGCCACAACAGAACATTCATGAAAAAAACACCAATGAACCTGTTCATTCGGTTGCCAGTGATAGTATAGCCCAAGAGTTCATTTCCTCATGGTAGGTGCGTTCAGCTCAAAATCATACCCTTTCATATCCCCTTAGACATGATCAATTTACTGTTTCCAATCCCGAACCACTGGATTCAAAATCGTTTAAGCTCACTACTATTCAAATATAATATTTCCATACATATAAGTGAAATATATAATAATGATATGTTATATAAGTATTAGTAATAAATAAGGGCGTGTTTAGATGGATTTCAAACAAATACAGTATTTTACCGAAGTCGTGAATCGTGGCAGCTTTTCCAAAGCGGCTGAACATTTATTTTTATCGCAGCCAAATATTAGTAAATCCATCAAGGATTTAGAAAAGGAATTGGATGCTAAGCTATTAACCCGAACCACCAGAAAAATCGAACTGACCGATACAGGAAAATTACTTTATCAATATGGCCAACGCATTTCCCAATCCATCGAGCATTTCTATGATGAATTGGATGATATCAAGAATAGTAAAAAGGGAAATATAAAAATGGGCATTTTTTCAACACTCGGCACGGAGATTTTCTCTGAACTGATGGCCCAATTCCACAAAGAATACCCCTTCATCACGGTCCGTTTCGTCGAGGATGGCGCCCTTTATCTAAAGGATACCTTACTTCAAGGTGAACTTGATTTAGTGGTGATGCCTTTGCCCATCGAGGATGATTTTGAGAGCATTCCGTTCATGAAAGGCGATTTACGCCTTGTTGTTCATCAAAGCCATCGGCTTGCGAAAGAAGAAACGGTCTCCTGGGAAAATTTAAAGGATGAAAGCTTCATCATCTTTCGCGAAGGCTACCAGGTTCATGAGTTGATCATGCAGGCTTGCAGTCTGAATGGCTTTGAACCGAATATCATTTGTGAAACCTCGCAGTGGAAGTTCATCATGGAAATGGTTTCCTTCAATCAAGGCATAACGGTCCTCCCCAAAGGTGACTTGGAAGAGATGGATATTAGTAATAAGGAGATGATTACGATTCCCCTAACCCCCGCTATAAACTGGCAAGTGGGAATTGCCTGGAAAAAGAGCAACTACATCTCCTTCGCTACCCGAACGTGGATTGAGTTCATTAAAACGAAACTGGCAGACAGGGAAGACCAATGAATTATTGCAAGCAAAAGACCGCCGATTCGGCGGTCTTCGTCTCGGATTTCATTATTCCTTCCGCTTCACCCTGTAATGCAGCTCCCCAGGTTCCTTGCAAAAGGTGACTCCGCTTCCAGGCTCGTAATAAAAGGTTTTTTTGCCTAAAGAGCGTTCGTGGAAGGTGGTATGCAGATAGGATGCTTGGTCCCTTTTGAAGGTGAGTTGATTTTTGCTTAAGGATACAGGAAGGCAATGTCCATAGTCTGTATGGACCAGGGTTTCTTTTTCGTTCATTTCCTCGAGGTCATGGACGTGAATGTAGGAAAACCAGACGCCCCCGCCTAATCGGAATGAACGGGAGGAAAACCAGACCATGCCAAGCTGGGCGTTGATGCAGACTGGCAATCTGTACTTTCCGCCCAGCACCGATTTGGCTCCTGCAAGGCCGCCATCAAGATCCAGTCCAAAGTGATTGAGCGTATGATTGAGGATGTCAAGGCGCGGCTGTGCAACAAGGAACGTGTTTTCCCCTTCCACCACCATCGCCTGCTCCGCACCATTCGAATCATAGTGCTCCATCATCGCTACCGTATCCTTATTCATTACATATTTTTTTCGTATCATCATTCCGTTCACTCCCCATTTCCATAATGATTTTTTAGGAGTATACTAAGACATAGAGTCAGGTATACGCCTGCTCGATGCCCTTAGGTGACTGTCTCCCATGACTTTCTCACCTAGGGGTTTTTTGGCTCCTTCACATTTTCCTCACCTCCCTTAAAGGGTATACAGCCAACGGACCATCGCTCTGATATTGTGTTTATCGTTGCTTAGCTGAAATACGGACGGTCTGCCTTTATATGTTCCGCTAAATTCCATCCAAATCGGATTCGCCGGTCTCCAGTCCACCGCTTTCAGTTTTGACATCCTTGTGGAAATCAACCGTTTTCTTTGTTCGATAGTCTGGTTTTCCATCTTATCATTCGCATATAAGGTAACCGCAACGAAAAGCGGATAGCTGGCGAGCATGCATTGCGCGTGATCCCCCATTCGTTCAGGCGGGAACAATTCGAATAGTTCATTAAAATATAGATGAACGAGGGTAATGTATTCGCTGTTTGCAAGCGGGCAGGAAGATACCTTCTCTTCAATGTTTACGTATACCCTGCCTGTCATGAAGATGCCGATGACCTGCCTTAGCTGCGATAGGGAAAGCAGGTTCTTGTTTGCCGGACGGTTGATGGAACGTTTTTCGAATTCGACACCGGCTGTTTTTAATGCTTGGTGGGTATGAAGCACCTGATTGGTGATGACATTGAGGTTGTTTCGCGAGTCGAATGAAATTCGTTTCGATAGGGCCACTTTCTTGCCTTTTAGATTAAGATCCAAATATAACTGTGATTCCTCCGCCTCTGTAAGCCCTTCGAATACCTGGACGGCCATTGAGGTGTCCTTCAAGATTGAATCGAGTTTGTATGCTTGTTTAACTTTCTCTTCATCCTTCTTTAATGCTTTAAGGATACTGTCCTCCAATTGGGCGAAGGCCGCTATTCGTTGAGTTCCATCGATGATCGAGAGCTGATTGGCTTCTTTTATGGCGAGGGTTCCTTCCCTGCAATTGGCAACGAGCGGAGGCAGGTAGATTTGTTTCGTTAATGCATTTTCCAAAAGATAATTCTTGATCGATCGGATGCGCGGCTGGTTCGTTTCCCTTGTGGCAATTTGACCATTACGATACATGTCGACCAGTTCCATGACAGAATAGGAGACAATCGTCCTTCGCTTCCGGTCCAATTCACTTAGTATCATGGATCCATCCTCCTTCGATTTTCCGTTTGAACTGGAGAGCCGTTTTCTGGATGGCATTCGTGGTGGAATGGTTTTTGACTCTTTTTTTTACGGGGTCGTAGATGTGTGAAAACAGCTCGTCACCATGCTTCCAAGTGCAGGACGTCTTCAGCCGCAGCAGGTGATCGATTGCTTCTTCATAGGGGATTTCATGATGTTTGTGGAGCTGCTGGGTTGTTTGGGCAAGGGCTATCTGAATGCCGGAATAGCCTGAAGTGAATGTCTTCCGGTCTGTCATCTTCTTCGGAAAGATTTCCAGCCATGCTTCGAAAAATGCATGGGCAACCGTAAGGATTTCATCCTTTGAGAGCTCTTCAAGCTTGGCTTTACTGGTGTTGACGGTCATCTTCCCTTCGAATAAAGCGATGAGACAGCGCCTCATGATCGTCAGCGAGGTCAAGGCGGAACTGCTCACTGTTATTCTGGACAGCGTGGTCTCTATCTCCATCTTGCTTTCCAATTTTCCGGCGATGATTCTTGTCAGTTCAGCATATTCATCGCGCTGGTCATATTTCATCACCAATCCGACATGCGGCTCTTTTCGCTTTGTATTGATATCATTGAATAGCTGTCTTTCTTCTTTCGTTTCGAGGTTTAAATAAATTTGAATCGTGACGGGGTAGGTCTTTAGCTTATCAATTTGGCTTTGAAGCTTTTTGGCCTCGGAGAAGTGACCGATTTCTTCCTCCGTTTCCTTGCGTGCCCTTAAATGACTGATGGCCGAAATGAGGGCATACGTTCTGTGCTGGCCATCCAGTATATAGATTTTACTTCCTGGCGGCAGTTCCCCGCCCTCGGGCACTTCTTTGATCGCTCCCCTGCTCGAGAAGATGAACGGCGAAAAGTAGAAATCCCCTTCTGAAACGGATTCTATGATGAACTCCCTGATTTCCGCCCTTCGTTTATGATCGAGCTTCCTTTGAACCGACTCATCGACCTCGAAAATGGCCTCCAATGTCGAGAATTGAATTTGTGAGATTAATATTCTTTTCCCGAATTGGGTAAAACTGTTTCCTGAAATCGACACTTTCATTTCCTGATATGTCATGATTATCACCTCTCTGCGACCATTATCCTATTTTAAGCATTTTTTGTAAAACTGCTCTCATTTTTGCACTTCTAAAATTCATTCCTTTTTGTAACTCAATTATCTATTGGACTGGTTTACTCTTTACAAATTTTCACTTAAAAGATATAATTTTTCATTTCTTTTTCTAACTAAATCATTCCCGCCTTAATTTAGTGGATAGTTTGTGTCCATTTTGTGAATTAATCGCGAATACCATGCCAAAAAGTAAAAAAAGATGACAATTTTGTAAAGAAATCACCACACCAAAAAATAAAGTTTGATCTGTAATGGAATTTGAGTCGGACTGTGCCTTTGTAATCATCCTTCCTTTCATAAAAGGAATCATTTCAGCTTGTACATGCTGTTTCCTGAAGGATTTCCATCCCATCATGCCAGCAACATGTGCAGGTGCTGTCCGAGTGTTCTTTTTTCAGGAAAATGGCGTATGCTATTTAAGTAATTCGTCAATTTCAATTGCAGAAAGGGTGTTCAAGCTTGAAACACATGAGTGGTTATGTCCGTTGCATCACCATGTTAATCCTTATGGCTGTCATGTTTAGCGGTGGAAGTGTCCATGCAGCTTCAGAAATGGCGAGGTCCGCGCCTGATCGTTTGATTGGCAAAATCATGAGGGTAGCCTCTGAATCTCAGCAGTCAATTAACAGCAGACCTTTTTCTGTTGGTGATTCGTTGAAAAAAGCGGAAAAATCATGGGGCAAACCGGAAGATCTAAGTACAGTTGCAGCCAATTATTGGAGCCATCATGTTCGTTTCCTCTATGACGGGTCAACCAGCAGAAAAACGATCACGGCCATTGATGATTTTAGTCCGCAGCTGCAAACGATTCATTTAGTGGAGGTAAAGAATTTGCTTGGAGAGCCTGATCGTGCAAAGGAGCAAGAGGGGATGTACTATGTCACTTATACGGATAACGAGAATTATAAGATCATTTTCGTGTTTGAAAGTGCCTGGAATAACCCTAACCCTATATTGAATATGTATACAGTTGAACCGGCGGATGAATCTAGTAAATAAGGAGCCAGTAAAATAGAAGAAGAAGGCTGCCGTGGAATCCCGGCAGCCTTTCGTTATTCTTCCGCTAGCTTCACTTCAATCGCCAGATTACGTAAATAATCCAATAATGGCCGTACCTTCTCTGGAGCTGTCACATCTGTAAAGGAGAAGGATTGTTTCTTCGTTTCCCCCGCGATATCCAGCTTGTATGAAAACGCATCCGCTCCTTGAGCTTTTGCCCCAGCGATTTTACTTAAGGATAGGTTGGAAAGATCGGCCTTTTCCATTAAATGCTGCAATTCCTCATGTTTCCCCTGCGGTAATTCTTCTGTATCTATTACCACATTCAAATCGAGGTTGGCCATTCCCCCGCCACAGCTAAATTGGATGAGCATGTCCGTTTTTGCCTCCCGTTCGTTTCTATTTACCTACTCAGGCAGCCCAACAGCTTTAAACGCGTCTTCAATCGTTTTTATCGCTGTATGAGGCACTGTTCCGCCATCAGCAAGCTTTTGGGCAGCCTTGATGACAACTTGGACGAATTGATTGAAATTCGCTGTCGCAAATAAATTCTGCATCGCATCGAACCAGATCAAGGCTGCTTTGTCCGTTCCAATCTCCATCGAGACAAGATAGAAGGCCTTGTTTGGAATCCCGCTGTTGATGTGGACACCATGATTATCGCGCTCGCCTTTATAAAAGTTCCTCATATGATCCGGCTGCAAATCCTTCCCCATCAACTTATTATCGAATGCCGTACCTGGTGCTTTCATCGAACGGAGCGCCTGTCCCTTCAGTGTGGGTCCCATTATATCGGCACCAATCAGCCAATCGGCATCTGCCGCCGTTTGCTTCAAATGATATTGCTTTATGGTAACACCGAACACATCTGAAAGATGTTCATTCAAGGCCCCTGACTGACCTTCATACTCCAATCCGCTCGTGAACTGCGTTACTCCATGTGTAAGCTCGTGACCAATGACATCGAGTGAATCGGCAAAATTGCTAAAGATGATTCCATCGCCATCACCAAATACCATTTCATCGCCATCCCAGTAGGCATTCGTGAATTTATTCCCATAATGAACGTTCAGAATGAGATCAAGGCCCTCGTTATCCATGGAATTGCGGTGCAGGACCTCCTTGAAATAATCACGGACGACTCCACTATAATCGTATGCTTGGTTAACCACATGGTCACCGCTTGACCGGTCCCCTTCTTTCCTTGCCTCATTCACCCTCAGCTTCGTTCCGCCCTTGCAATCATATACATGCCGTGCCGACTCACCATGCCTGCCCGAACCAGCATCGGTTAAAGCGGTGACACCTTTGATATCATATTCCTTAAAGATTCTGCGCCTGCGCATTTGCCGGCTTTTCGCTAAACTGACCCGTGCCGCTTCCACATCATTCAGGGCCATATTCTCTAAAATATAGTTAGGTACTATGAAACACTGGCACACCGATTTTGAACAACCTTTTTTGTGCATACTTGACACCCCTTCATGATTTTTTTAAAACGATATCCGTTTCTTTTTGAAGAGTGCAGCTTTTCTTAACGCGCCCAGCCTTCAACATCATTCCCTTAAGGTTAAGCCTTATTGTCCGGGTGCTCGCTTCTTGTGCAGCACATGTCTATAGAATACTTTCGCCACGCTTATGTCATATCCCTCCCTTTCCATCCTTTCCAACACGGCAATTCCAGGTAAAATATGAGTCTCCTATTATTCTTTCCTGCGGCACCACCCTTAGCGACATATAAAAAAGCCTCAACTCCTAAAAAAGGAATTGAGACCCTCACTGACTTTTTTCACCTAAGCAGGGAGACTTCAATCAGCTCTTCCTGCCATTCAAGTATGTTTAAAGGATGCGAGTCGTAACGATACCCGTGATTTGCTTGATTTTTTCCTCCAAACCAGGAATGAGGTCGCCACTCACTTCACCGTCAAGGTCAATCATCGTATACGCATAGCCTCCTCGGCTTCTGTTAACCATATCAGCTATATTCAAATGCAAGCTTGAAACAGCCAGTGTGATTTGCCCGACCATATTAGGAACATTCTCGTGGAATACGGCCACACGTCGCTTACCTGTATAAGGAAGGGATGTATTAGGAAAATTCACGGAGTTTTTAATGTTCCCTGTTTCTAAAAAGCTCTTCACCTGACGAGCGGCCATAATGGCACAGTTTTCCTCCGATTCTTGCGTAGAAGCGCCAAGGTGGGGGATCGGCACGACATTTTTCATGTTCAGCACATTTTCATTCGGGAAGTCTGTAATGAACTGACCGACTTGTCCTCCTTCAAGAGCCGCTTGCATATCGGTTTCATTCACAAGCTCACCGCGTGAGAAGTTCAAAATATGAACGCCCGGCTTCATGATGCTAAATGTATCTTGGTTGAACATTCCTCTAGTATCATCAGTCAATGGAACGTGTACAGTTATGTAATCCGATTCAGCATACAACTGTTCAAGCGTCATCGCACGCTGTACATTGCGGGATAGATTCCAGGCTGTATCGACAGATATGAACGGGTCAAACCCGATGACATCCATGTCCAAATCAAGTGCATCATTCGCTACAAGTGCACCGATCGCTCCTAAGCCGATGACACCTAGCGTCTTACCTTTGATTTCTTTACCGACAAATTGCTTCTTTCCTGCTTCTACAAGCTTTGGAATTTGTTCTCCTTCACCATCCAGCGTCTTTGTCCAGGCAACACCGGCAAAGAGATTACGAGATGAGGCCATCAATGAAGTCAATACCATTTCTTTTACTGCGTTGGCATTCGCACCAGGAGTATTGAAAACAACAATCCCTTGGTCCGTGCATTTGTCGACCGGAATATTATTGACTCCCGCCCCTGCCCTTGCGATTGCTTTCAAATCGGCACCCAATTCCATTGCATGCATATTAAAGCTGCGAACAACGATGGCATCAGGGTTTTCACTGTCATTATCAATCGTAAAGCCATCTTTATTGAATACATTTAACCCGCTTTGTGCAATATTATTTAACGTTTTGATCGTTTTCGCTTTTTCTAAAGTGATTGTACTCATGTCGTTTGCTCCTCTTTTCAATTATGATAGTTTTGATGATAACAAGATTTCAAGCCTAACTGCTATCCAAGTTCATGAAAATCTGTATTCCTTTAGACTTCACTATTGTCTGATAATAAACAGAAAGAGGCAAGGGATATAATCCCTTACCTCTGCCCAGGCGAACGGCTACGACACTATGTGTTCCCTCACGGTTATCCGCGTTTCGCCAGTTGCACATAGTCTTTTCATTTATTTTATTTTATCAAATTATTCAGCAATCTTCAATTTAAAATTTATTTTTTTTCATTCATTCATTTGAGTTTTGTAAAACATGCCAAGAAGGGCGGCGCTTATGCAAAGGACCCAGTGTTGGAATCACTGGGTCCTTTCATTAATCGATTTAATTGGTGTGCACTGTTGGAATGAACGACCACTTCATTGCTGCGGCCTAACCACGATATAATCCAATTCATAAAACCCTTCATCCTTCATGAATGTGATCGTGTTTGTGCCTTTTTTCAATGGCACTTCCAATTTGGTTGCCATGAAGCGTCCCCAATTACGTGTATTTTGGTATTTCAATACGTGTGTTTCACCGTTGACGATGATTTTTCCCGTGGAGGGATCAAGTCCATTGGCAAACCAAATATCGACGTTATATTTACCTGTTTTAGGAACATTGACAGAATTGAAGTTCACCTGGCTGTCGGCAAAATCCATCCCCCCTACATAGCTCCCGTCCGAGGCATTGGGTTCGTTCGTCCTTACCGATGCATGAGAAAGTTCGGCTTTCTCCGCTTCATATTTTGCTGCACCCGTATCCGTCAATTTCTCGGTCACTTCAGGGAAATAGGTGATGCGCAGGTTCTGTGCTCCATAAGGCACAAGCGTAATGTTTTCAGTCGGTTCCTTAGAGAAAATCGGTCCTACAGGCGGCTCTGCGGCTTCCACATTATTGGGGGATTTGCCCCATGTCGGAATTTTTTTCCCTTTCGCCACCAACTTAACCGGGGTCGTCGCTTGTTTGAATGGATTCTTTGGCATCGGCCCTGTAACCACATCAATGGATTTCTCCGGATCCTCGCGATCAATGAGCAAGCCGTAATTCCATGAGTTATCAGCTTTCACCGTATACTCATTAAAGCCTAAAGCAGATGCATCGAAACCTGGCACTGGGGCAATCGGCTTGTCTTTAACCTGCCAATTTTCCTTCATTTTCAGGGAATACACGAGCGGACCGCGTTCAATTCCGATCGAATTATTGATCCATGTTGTTGTTTTTAATTTCATCGGTACTTGCAGAACCACTTTATCACCACTCTGCCACTTTCTATCGATACTTACATACTCACCCGCTTTTATACCTTTAACAGGCTCTCCGTTCACCGTTATGCTAGGCTGCACCGACCACGCGGGAATGCGCAGCTTGAGCGGGAACTTCACCGTTCTTGAGGTGTTGATGTTAAATTTGATTTTATCTTCAAAAGGATAATTGGTACTCTCCTTGATGGTAATGTCCGCTTTTTTCAGTTTTACAGATACCTGGCTCGGTCCATACGCAATGACTCCAATGCCCCCATCTGCAGATGCTGCCCACATATTCTTCACGAAGTATGGCCATCCCATGTGCATATTGAAGCGGCAGCAAGGATAACCCGAAGTCGGCGAAGGCATCATGCCATTGGAATAGTTTTGCTTAAATCCATGATCTGCATGGTTGCTCTCCACTTGATTGGGCAGTGAATAATATTGATGGTTCTTGATTTCCTTATCCATCGCGCCTGGAAGGGAATTGAACGTTATTTTTTCCAGGTCATCACCAATTTGCGGATCGCCAAGGATCATCGCCGCTTCCTCGTTACTTTGCATCCGCTCTGTAATTGCACAAAGCTCCACTCCCTGCGTGGAAGAAGTTCCAGCTAGCATTTCCGTACCTGAGGTCATGCCGGTAATCTGATTATGATTATCTAAATTTTTGACTCCGGCATTGAAAGCCTTCCGATCGCTTTTGGAATGTGATCGTTGATAGTAAATGGAAGGCATTTTAATGGCTTCATTCACATTGACCGAATGGATCGGTTGAAAGTCGCTGCCAAAGTCTTGAAATTCATTTTTGCTGAATATGTCTGCAATCGGGTAGGCCTGCCCTGCAAGCGTATCCGTCAGCTTCAGCAGGAATGCCTCATTCGTTCGATTATAAAGCCAAAGGACGGTATCGATATTATCTCCAACCCGGATTTTGCCCCAATCCTTTAGGGGCTGTGCCGGCAAATTGGCGGCTTGATACTTGAAGTAGTTCGTCATGAATGGAAGGACGCGCTTATCTCCTGACGCTTCGTAATAATCCTTCATCGCATATAGAGCTACCATGCGCGGCCACCAATCATCATTGGATTCCGGACCGAACGATCCGTCCTTCCGCTGACTCGCTAAAATGGCGTTGATCCATTTTTGGGAGGTGGCAATCAGTTCCTTGTCATTCAAGGTATAAGCAAGTGGAACCAAGCCTTTCAAATAATAAACAGGCCGCTCCCAATCGGATTCCGGGGCACTGCCGCCAAGCCAGGCTGCATTCGTTCCCAATTCACCGTAAAAATCCTCTGCATGGCCCGTAGCTCCGTCACGCTGAAGCTCAAGCTGCTCGAGCAGCCAGCCTTTGGCCTGCACCGAACCTAGGGGCAGCGGGGTAAATGGCGTCTCAATGAGCGGTTTTTTGTTGGAGACCGGTTGTTTGTAGGTTCTTTCCTGTACGACATATGCGCTGGCAATGAAGTTATCAAAAGACACTTCGGCTTGGTCAGCTTGCAATCCGACTCCGCCTTTAACGTTAAGCGCCCTGCCTTTATCGCTATATTCGATCACCGGAGTGACTGTATCGTTCACGTAAACCTTAATCGTATTTTTGCTTGTTACAACTTTCAGATGATAAGGCTTATTCGCTTCGATGCGATCAAACACCTTCGTTGACTGCAGTACCAATCGCTTGTTATGTTTCCATTCATTAAGCGTAACGTTGCCATCCTCTCCAATTGCTGCATAAAAGCCGTTTGCTTTGGCATCTCCAGGGTACACTTTCTTCAACCCGAATAACAGACCGGCATCTCCCTTTTCTTTATCATCAGGTATTTTCAGGTTAACCTCCAAAGTCATATCATCGAACACCTTATCCTTAGCGACGATCTTATTGTTTTCATCCTTATTTACCCTTAAGGATCCTGAGGATAGCTGCCAGCTTCCATTCACGATATTCCAAGAATGGATGGCCTGATTGGGAGCATTGTCGAACTGATCCTGGAATAGGCTGCTGCCGTCCGGGACACTTGCCTTGACGTTATCGAAGAAAGGCTCGGAGTTGTAACTCCTAATGCCGATACGGCCATCTTTGTATGTGCTGTCGGTTTGTTCAAGCACCAGGTCACCATTCAAGTAGACTTGGATTTTGCTGCCAACGGCTATCACTTTTACCTGATAGGAGGTTTTTGGTTCAATTGTAACCGCCGTCCGTTTCAATTCGGTAAAATTATTGTCCATACGACCGAGAAACACGGAACCGGATCCGTTTGCCGATACGCCCGCATAGTAGCCCTTGACATGATCAACGCCGGGCACGGCACCGTTAACCCGGAATAATACCCCGGCATCTCCATTGTGATCCGCGAGGCTGATATCGGTCTCAACCGTAACATCTTGAACGGATGTCTGATTGGCGATGGCCTTATATCCCGCACCCTTACTGACAGTCAGCTTGCCTGAATCGATAAACCATGGACCCTCGATTACATTCCATTTATCATTAATGATCGTTTTATCGAAATGATCCGCGAAATAATCGGGTATTTCATGTTTTTTCGGTATGGCCGCTTGCGTCGAAAAGGGGAACGCACACGATATGAATAAAGTCAGAATCAGAAGCTGAACGATCGTTAATTTTCCTTTCAACGAATCCACCTCACTATGAATGTAATAATATTCAACTCTTTCACTTTTATCGGCATAGCTTAGCCCCCTCCGCTTATGTAGATTTTCCTCATATCGCTCACCTCCTTTGTTAGAATTAGGCCATTCACTTCCCTGCAAGACGTTCGATCTTCTCTGCCAGCTCAAGCTGATCGACAAGGTGGAAGGTATCAACAACATAACCGTCTTTATCAATCAAGAACATGGTGGGGAGCGAATGCAGCTCGTAAAGATCGGCCGCGTGTTTATGCTCATCTAGCAAAATAGGGTATTTCAGTTCTTTTTCCGTAACGAAAGCTTTAATATTTTCGGGCTGATCCTCCGTTGTCACATTAATTCCATAGAAATCGATCTGGTCCTTATACTGCTCGTGAAGCTTCTTAAGCTCCACAGCTTCGACCGAGCAGGCATCACACCAGCTCGCCCAAAAATTCAAGACGACCGGTTTTTTTCCTTTTCCTCCGATTGACACATACTCGGAGCCATCCCATGCTTTCAGTGTAAATGAGGGTGCTTTGACATTTGTTGATTTTCTTTTTTGTCCGGAATTGGCCCGATCCACGATTTTTTCCAAGCCCTTGGCATCTAGACCTTGAGACTCGCCTACCTCGGCCTTGGTGGCTGTCAAATTATTTACAGCCTGGAAGCCGGCAAAGCATGCAACGAGTAAGAGAGCAATATATAGCCATACGTTTTTCTTCATAAAAAACCTTCCTTCGCCCGCTAATAATGGCAGTGCAATCATTTACATCCATCATAATTGGTTACCTTCTGTAAGTATTTACAATAAACATAGAATTTTTATGATTTTCCGCATAAAAAAAGCCCATGTTTGGCTGTGTAAACGAAAGAGGAGGAACGCTTGACGTGACTATCCCTTTCAGCAGCTACTACTTGTTCGGTAAGGGGTGCGAAGGTTCGACATTTCCTATCTAATAGAATGAACGAGGCTTGCACTCAACTTCTTCCACCTTTACGGATGATCTAGTTGTTTACGAAAAGGGTTCGCTATGAAGCTCTTATTTTGCCTGGTTTACTGCTTTTCCTCGCATCTCGGTCTTGTTCTGCACTGGTACATTTCCTTCCTAACACATGTACCTTGCCAGGTTTCTGAAGAGTCTCCCTTCACCAGTGATTCGAAATGCTGACTAATTTACTTCAACCCCATGCGGTTTCACATGGGGTGTCTATCTAACTCTTATTGAATATCCTGAACAGTGAAGTAATCAAAATTCGCCTTCACATTTTTCCCGCTGACAGGACTTGCTGCATAGATGCCGATTTTCACATTCTTCAGCTTGGCAGTAATCGGATCTGCCGCTTTCTCCCATTTCCCATTCACCCAATAATAGGTGGAGTAGACATCGCCAACTCTTTTAATCTTCAGGAATAATGTATCATCACCAGGGTGTGATGCCGGGTTTTGGGCTTTGCTGTATTTCATCGCTTCTTCTTTTGCCGTTTCCAGTTTCAATCCATTATCCCAGACATGACCAAGCCTCACGTAATTATCCTGATCCTGCCACACATAAAGACCTGCTTGTTCATGGTTATTCCTGTTTGCTGCATGAACTTTCGTCGTTATCTCAAAGTCTCCTGCTGGAGCCTTCTGCAGGAAGAGGTTACTAAGTGTATTGCCTTCCTGAAATGAATCACCAGCTTGGGCAGTGATCGTTAGGTGACTTGGGTTTTCCTTCAAGCTCCAATTAGGCAGGCTTTCGTTGAACACCGACCACTTTTTATCCAGCACTTGACCATCAAATTGGTCCACTTTCGCTTTTTTGGCAATCGGAGAGTTCACCTCGTACTTAAAGCTTTGGATATCCTTTTTCAACTGATCTGCCGCCTTAAAGAATTCCTCAGATGTAGATTTTTTATTGTCATAGACCGCCTCGGCATTTTTTATCGATTTCTTCAGGAAAAAGATTGCCGTATTCGGATAGGTTCCAGGCGTGCTGCCCATTTTTGCGCTCTTCAATACCGCTTTCGTTTTATCTATTTCTTCCTTTAATACGTATTTTGGTGAAGCGGATTTTATTAGCGACTGATTTGCCGCAGCCACTCTTTTTGCATCCATTTTCGTCACTTTTCGGTCATATGTGAGCAACCCGTTAAGCTCACCTTCAACATCCGTTGTTTGCGTATAAACGGCCCCGCTTAACCCGTTGCCATGAATATATCCTTTTAATGATTCGATATACTCGATGTACGTATCCGTAATTTCTTCCTTATTGGATTGCTTCGCATAGCTCCAGCCACTCGTACCCCATTCATGGCCTGGTGCATCCAATCCTAAACCGCCATACTCACCAATGACCGCAATTCTATCTTCCTCGACATTCGGTGACCTTGGGTTCGGATAGGTGTGCCAATCGATGACATCCCCGACAGGATAATCGGTCCAGCCGCTTGCATTGGTTACGACACGAGTAGGATCAAGCCCTTTTACCCAATTCGTTAAACGCACCGTGTCATATTGTCCCCAACCTTCGTTGAAGACGGTCCATTGCACAATGGAAGGATGGTTGTACTTCTCTTGGACCATTTCCTTGAATTCTTTTTCATATTGCTTCCTTTCATCTGCAGTAGCCCTGCCTCCAGCTGATGAGCCTTCTAGACTCGGCATATCCTGCCAAACGATCATGCCCATTTTGTCTGCCCAGTAATACCAGCGGGCTGGCTCCACTTTAATGTGTTTTCGGATCATATTGAAGCCAAGGTCCTTTGTCTTTTGAATGTCGAATTTCAATGCCTCATCTGTTGGGGCTGTATAGTTTCCATCTGGCCAATATCCTTGATCCAATGGCCCCATCTGGAATATGAATTCCCCATTGATTAACGGACGCAGCTTACCATCTACCTTGCCAATGGTAATTTCCCGCATCCCGAAATAACTTTTTACCGTATCAACTGTTTTGCCATTCTTTTTTAAGCGCACTTCCAAGTCATATAAAAACGGATCCTTTGTTGTCCATAGGCGTGCATTGGGAACAGGCACGGCAATATCCTTGCCTACCTTGCCCGTTATTGTGCTCACTTTTTTGCCTTTTTTATAGACGATGGCCTCCACGGTTTCGTTTTTCACACCGTCTGCGTTTACTTTTAATTTCAGTTGCTCGGAATCTATATCAGGTGTCGTTTTCAACGAAGCTATATTAGCCTTTGGTACGGGCTCGATCCATACCGTTTGCCAAATACCTGATGCTGGTGTATACCAAATCCCCTCTGGCACACGAGTTTGTTTACCTCTCGCCTGTCCGCCGCCAGTTGGATCATGCACTTCCAGGATCAGTTCATTTTTTCCCTTCACCAAATACTTTGTAATATCATAGCTGAAAGCATCATACCCGCCTGTATGGGTCCCTACCTTTTCCCCATTCACATATAAGGTGGATTTCCAATCGACTGCTCCGAAATTCAATTTAATATGATCGCCCTTCCATTTATCCGGTAAGGTGAAATCACGTTTATACCACATATGTTCTTCCATTCTCTCGATATCGGATAAAGCTGATTCGACTGGAAAAGGCACGAGGATTTTCTCTTTTAATTTTTTCCCTGTCGGCAGCGAATCTCCATCAGAGGCACCTTGGAATTCCCATTCGCCGTTCAAATTCATCCAATCTTGCCTGGCCAATTGAGGTCTTGGATATTCTGGCAGCACGTTCTCCTTATTGACCTTATCTGCCCATTTCGTTTCAATGTTGAATTGTGAATGATTTTCCACCCTGTTCAAAAAGGTTGGAACATTCTTCCCATCCGAGCGCAAGGCACCTTTTCCATCATACGTGATCAGGACTTGATTGCCTGTCCGTTCGTAAATGGGCTGTTTAGTGTGAATGACGACAGTAGACTTGCTATTCTGTTTAAAAGCGACATCCTCAACTTCCCAATCTCTTCCGTTCAATTTGACAGCGACATGATCTTTAAGATTTCGAGGCAATTTATCTAATGGGCTTGCAAATGTCAGCTCCACTTGTTTGCCATCTTCAAGGACTTGTGCAGATTGAACCGTCCCGTCCATTTCATAGTCTTCAGGCAAATAAAAGGCACTGCTAGGAATGATCTGTTTTGCCACACTGTCGCTCGACCATAATAGTTTTAAATTCGCTCCGCCCTCATGTTCGAAATATTCAACTTTTATGTCGTATTCCTTGCCTGCTTCCAACGCAATCTCCTTGCTTTTTTGTTCAATGTCCCATTTATCTTCCCAAAAATCGATGGCGAGTTTCCCGTCGATCCATAATCTGAACCCGTTGTCGCCTTTCATATAAAACGTGTAGTCCTCCGAATGCTCAGGGATCATTTTCCCAGTCCATCTCACGGCTGCGGCATCACTTTGCCCCGTGAATTGCTGTAGTGCTGGATTAAGGTCCGAGAAGTCGATATTGTAATCCATTATTGTCGTTTTCAATCGGTTGAAATCGAATACTCCGGCTTTGGTTGAAGTATAATACTCCCCTTTCAGCCCGTGGTTCCCATCAGCAGCATCCCCGGCTGCTGAAGCAGGTGACCCACTAAGGCCGCCGATCACGATAGAACTAACGAATAAACAACCCATCCATGTCTTCTTCATAATGAAATGATTCCCTCCCCTAAGTACGTTCATTGCCCAAACATTATGTTACCGCTTCCAAAATCATAATCCGAAACACCACTCAACTAATGCATCGATATCTACTCCTTTCCCTTACTACTTTACCAAGCCTTCAAGAAAAATTATTTGTAAAAAGCAGTTACATTTTACACTTTTCAGATAATTGTTTTTCCCCATCCGCCTGAACACATCGGGGGTCCCATATCGCTTTCCAACAGATAGGTCGGTGTCACCAATGTGGATGACATGTGCTAGGTCCATTGGCAGCATCGATTAATAACCCAGCGAAGGCGGGCCATTTCTATCGATTGGAAAGACATGCAAAGAAGCCCCAATGATAGAGCATTGGGACTTCCTGAACGATGCTGATTCGCACACCTACTTGTATTCACTTGAAACTGACTGTGATGGAGACTGGACTTTTACATGGCTAGGTACTTTCTTGAGACGAATGACTTTCCTTTTCCTTCTTTTCATGACGATGAGCCGTTGGAGGAGAATGAATATAAACAGTAAAAACCCGACTGCAATTTTTGTCCACCACGAGCTGAGTGTACCTTGAAACATAATGATCGTCTGAATGATCCCCATGCTCATTACACCCAGTGTCGGACCAATTAAATAGCCAAACCCCCCGGTTAACAGGATTCCGCCAATGACACAGGCTGCAATCGCATCCATTTCCATCCCCAATAAATGGAGACCATATCCCGATAACATATATAAGGTAAATACCACGCCGCCCAAAGCCGAGCAAAACCCTGAAAAAACATAGACCAGGATAGTGGTTCGTTTAACAGGCAAGCCCATTAACGCAGCTGATTTGACATTGCCGCCAATGGCATATACATTGCGGCCAAACCTCGTCCATTTGGCGATATAAACCGCAAAAGCCACAACCATGATGGCAACGACCGCCCCTATTGAAATGTAATGATCGCCGATCAAATAGACCTTCGCTTGCGAAATGGCACTGTACGTATCATTGGTGATGACGATGCTATCCGTGCTGATGAGGAAGCTTGCACCTCTTGCCAGGAACATCCCCGCTAGTGTGACGATCCAGGGATGGAGATCGAAGCGATAAATGAAATAGCCTTGGAAGGCACCGAAGGCGATTCCAATCAGTAACGAAAGGGCCATCACCAGATACCCATTGACGCCTGCTTCCAGCAACGAGGCAGAAACCATGCTGATGAAGGCAACCAAGGCCCCGACGGATAGGTCGATCCCGCCAGTAATGATGACGAAGGCCAAACCGGTAGCTACAATGATTAAGTATGCATTATCAATAAATAGATTCAGAAATACCTGTGTACTAAAAAACCCCGCAAAGGCAATCGAGCCATATCCGTATAACAAGACGATCAATGCCATTGTCGCCATTATGAATATATGATTCTCTTTAATTCCGAACTTCACATGCTTCATTAGACGGACACCTTCTTTTTATTAAACTGCAAAAATATGCTTCTGAATTGCTCTGACTGAACTAGACATACCATGATCACCACAAAGGCTTTGACGACCATCACGATTTGGGGATTTATCCCGACCGAATAGATCGTTGTCGAAAGTGTTTGAATGAATAAAGCGCCCACCACCGTTCCGCCAAGGAAATATCTACCCCCGCGCATCGAGGTACCGCCGATCACTACGGCCAAGATGGCATCGAGCTCCATCCATAATCCTGCGTTATTAGCATCAGCGCTGCTTACATTTGCACTGACAATGATTCCAGCGATCGCTGCACACACTCCGCTAATGGTATAGACGAGAAAAATGATTTTCCTTGGTTGAATTCCAGCGAATTTACTTGCCGTGATGTTATTGCCGATCGATTCTAGGAATAAACCCATCGCCGTTCTTTTCTTCATATAGAACATGATCAGTAAAATGGCACCGCCGATGAATATCGAAAATGGCAGCCCCATAAAGAATCCAGAGCCGATATATTTGTAAATTTCATCATCGATCGTTAAAATCTGTCCACCCGTTATCAATTGGGCGATTCCCCTGCCAACCGTCAGAAGTATGAGCGTGGCGACCATCGGCTGTATCTCAAATATGGAAACAAGGACGCCGTTCCACATGCCGCATACGATCCCGACGCCGACGGCTGCAATCAGCGCAACCCAAACGGAGGAGGTTTCCATGATATAGGCGGCCAAGGCTCCTGAAATGGCCAAAACGGAACCGACCGAAATATCGATCCCTCCTTTTGCAATGACTAAAGTCATGCCGATGGAAATGATCAATAACGGGATGACACGGTTCAAAATGTCGATCAGGCTACCGAATAAATGCCCATTCTTCATTTCAACCGAATAAAACCCAGGAATCAAAAAGAAATTCAGGAGCAGGAGGACCAATAAGGCTACGAGCGGCCAAAATATTTTCGTTTGGGCCAGCCTAAACAGGTATCGATTCAATACTCTCAGCCCCCTTTGCAATCATATCCATGATTTTGGATTCGCTCATTTCATCACCTTGTAATTCACCAATGATGTTTCGGTCACGCAGCACAATGACTCTGTCACAACAGGCTACCACTTCTTCCAATTCCGAGGAGATAAACAAAATCGTGATTCCGGCCGCTGCCAAATCCAATATCAACTTGCGGATTTCCCGTTTTGAGCCAATATCGATTCCCCGTGTCGGTTCATCCAAGATCAATAATTTAGGATTTGTCGCCAACCATCTCGCAAGGATAACCTTCTGCTGATTCCCACCGCTCAAATTATCGATTTTTTGTTCCATGCTAGGTGTTTTGATTCTTAGCAACTCGATATATTTTTGTGCGATATCCCTTTGTTCCTTCATCGGAATGTACTTGAATAAACCTCGCTTAGCTTGCAATCCTAAAATGATATTCTCGCGAATCGTTAAATCGTTGACGATTCCCTCCAGTTTGCGATCCTCCGGGCAGAAGCTTAGCCCTATATCCACAGCAAGCTTAGGGTTCATCGACCTGATCGTTTCATTATCGACGGACATGATTCCTTCATCGGCTTTTTCTATGCCAAAAATCAGTTTGGCTACCTCGGTCCTGCCCGAACCCAACAATCCCGCCAACCCTAGGACTTCACCTCGCCGCAGGCTTAAGGTAAACGGATTTATCGTTCCCTGCCTGCCCAAGCTGCTCGCATCCACAAAGACTTCCTGACTGATATGCCTCTTTTTCTGGTTATCTCGTTTAGAATCCTCTCCCCATTCCCTGCCAATCATCTTTGATACAAGCTCTGCCCTGGAGATCGTCTTCGTCTCATATTCACCAATGAGTTCACCATTTCTCAACACCGTGATTCGATCGGTAATTTCAAAGATTTGATCTAAAAAGTGGCTGACAAAAATGATGCCCATCCCCTCATTCTTTAAGCTTCGCATCACCTCAAACAGTTGCTTCACTTCGTTCTTATCCAGACTTGAAGTTGGTTCATCCAAGATCAGCACACCGCTGGAAATATCGACAGCCCTTGCGATTGCCACCATTTGTTGGATCGCCGTGGAATAGGAAGATAAAATCTTTGTTACATCGATGTGAATATTTAAACGTTCCGAGAGTACCTTCTTTGCTCTTCGGTTCATTTCCTTCCAGTCGATTCTCCCTTTCTTCATCGGCTCCCTTCCTATGAAGATATTTTCTGCAACAGAGAGATTCTCACACAAGTTTATCTCCTGATAGACAGTACTGATGCCTAAATGCTGTGCTTCTTCGGGAGACCCTGGTTCTATCTTCTCACCTTCCAGATAGAACGTGCCTCCGTTTTTCTCATGTACGCCTGTCAGCACCTTGATCAATGTCGATTTACCGGCTCCATTCTCCCCCATAAGAGAGTGGATTTCTCCCCGTTGCAAATTGAAATGGACGTTCGATAATGCTTTAACACCTGGAAACGATTTCGTGATCCCTTCAGCCTTCAGTAAAATTGGACCCATCTATAACACCTTCTTTATCACTATTTAATGAACATGTAAATTGTTAAATTAAGTATAAAGTGGCGATAATTTTATGTATTTAAAAAAAAGGGTCTTTTTTTACAAATTTCAGCGAATACATTACATACGCATAAAGAAGAGCCATGGTATGAACTACCACGGCTCCAGCCTCTAGACAAAAGGGATTCCGCCCTGTTTTCAAGCAATGAAACGATAAGCGTCACACTCCCGCTTAGGAAATGCGGTCCATGGGAAACCATGCAGATGCATGCCGAGGAGGCTCAAGGACCGCCTCTGGATAAGGGAGTGCCTGCAGGGCAATGAAACGGTCATTCTACAACCATCAAATCGGTGGGCAAATGTAAAATCCATCATGTACAAACCCTTAAAACTGTGGCCAATCGGAATTCCCTCTTCAAGTTCAAGCAAAGTGCAATGAAACGGTCGAAGTACAGATTCTCCAAAACCATTGGCAATCAATAGTGCCTCATCAAAATTTCCTGCTTCGCTTCCTCTTTCGTAAAGGTTTTTTCCGAAGTAATGATTTTCATCGGAATTTCTTTCCCCGCTTTAAGGTCTTTAACCGATTTCATGAGTTGGGGACCCAATAATGGATTGCATTCCACCGAGAAATTCAGCTTGCCTATACTCAATGCAGTCAATGCCTTTTTGGTTGCATCAATGGAAATGATTTTAATATCTTTCCCGGGCCGCAAACCATACTCATCAATGGCTTCAATCGCACCAATCGCCATATCATCATTATGTGCGTACACGACATCGATGTCCCGGCCATAGCGGGCCAAGGCGGCGGCCATCATTTCCTTCCCCTTTCGATACGTAAAATCCCCTATTAATGAATCCAAAATCCGATAGGAATGATGGTCATGCAGAACTTCTTCGAACCCTTCCTTTCTGCCGATGGAAGGAGCGGCATTGCTCGTCCCCTCCAATTCAATGATGTTCACCTCTTTTCCCGGTGTCTTCCTCCCATTGACTAACCAACGGGCAGCCCTGCGTCCTTCCTCAACAAAATCCGAACCGATAAAGGAAGTCCATAAGGAGGAATCCCTCACCTCAATTTCTCGATCAGAGAGAATGACGGGAATTCCGGCATTCTTTGCTTCTTGAAGCACTTCATCCCAGCCATGTTCGACCTTCGGGGAAAAGGCGATGACATCTACCCCTTGCTTGATAAATCCCCTTATTATTTCCACTTGCTTTTCTTGATCATTATTGGCATTCTTCAGTTTCAGGTTTACCCCTTCGTCTTTTGCTGCCGCAATGATCGAACTCGTATTGGCCGCCCTAAAACCACTTTCCTTACCGACTTGCGCAAACCCCAATGTGACCTTTACATCCTTCTCTTCCTGATGGTTAGTGGATAGATCCCGTTGTTGTAGATATTCATTTACGTTCTTCAGTGTCACTTGATGGTTCCTGACTATTATTTTTTTCGGGATTTCCGCTTCTTGATTCAAAATTTCAATCGCATACTGAATGGCTTCTTTTCCACCAGTCGGGGTAATGAATGTCGTATCGACCTTTTTTCCCTTTACTAATTGCAATCCACCATCCGGCTTGTTGACCCCATCGCTGCCGATGATGTCAACTCCTTTCAGATGCAAAGCTTCGAGGGCTTTGCGGGCCCCTAAAGCCATTGCATCATTGTACGCATAAATCAGGTCAGGCGGATCGTGGCGATAGCGCAATAGCTCCTTCAGCTTGTCCTCGGCCTTATCTCTTTGCCAGTTCGCAACAAGTGAATCGGTTATCTTATAAGCCGAGTTTTCACTTATTTTCTCCCGGAAACCCTCACTTCTTTCCTCCACTTGCAAGGCACTCGCGACACCTTGCAGTTCAATGATGTCCCCGCCCTTATTGCCCAGCAATTGCATGGCAGCCTCTGCAGCCATCTCGCCTATGAAATGGTGGTCCGAACCGATATACAGGGTATAATTGTACCCTTCGACTCCCCTTCCCAGGACAATGACAGGGATTTCTTCATACACCTTCGAAATGACAGGCGTCAAGGCAGCCGTATTATCGACGGATACGATCAACAGATCGATTCCATAGGACTTCAATGTTTCGATTTCCTCTATCTGTTGCGCCGAGCTGTGCGCCGCATCCGTATAAATCACTCTTATATTGTGATGTTTCGCAGCTTCTTCCGTTAACTCCTCATACATCAGCACTTGCCATGGTTCAAGAAGGTTTGGCTGTGAAACACCAATGACATAGTCTACTTCCTTCTCTTCCTTGGCCTCCTTCTCGGTATTCTTGTAATGAAGCAATAATGGGAGTAAGCAACAGACGCTTAATCCAATCATTATATTTCGATATATCCTTTTTTTAGTCATTACTCTTTACTCCACTCTTATAAACCATCGGTGAAATGCCAATCACCTTCTTGAAGGCACTGCAAAAGTAATGCTGAGTACTATACCCGACCATATCAGCCACTTCATAGATTTTTAGATAAGGGTCCTTTATCAGCAGTAGGGCTTTATTTATTCGTACCTTCGTCAGATAGTGTATGAACGAAATCCCTAATTCATTTTTAATTTGCTTGCTTAAATACGTAGGGCTCACCTGTACAATGGCAGCCACTTCTTTCAATGAAATCGAATGCTCGTCATAGTGTTGATCGATATAATTTTTAGCCAATAAAACCATCGGCGATAAACTTTTGGAGGTTTTTACCTCTGTAATTAACTCGGTATATTGCTTTGGAAAAGCTAGGAGATCATGAAACATGTTCTCGGCACAAACAATCCCCTTGCCCAAGAATTTTTCGGCATAGTCTTTTATTTCCCTGTTCTGTGTGAGCAACTGTTCCATATTGACGCCTGGGATAAGTACGACAATATTGCCTGAATGGTCTTCAAAAAGCTCAACGTTTGGATACGCATTCAAAATATGCTTGATGATATTCTTCAATGAAAAGTTTATTAAACTATCACTCCAATACCGCTCCGCTCCACCGTCATCAATTCCTCTGACTACCTTGAAAACCGACATCCCTATATGGCCTTCAAGCTTCAGCTCCAGTAGCTGGCACTGTTCATGGACTTCTTCTTCGGTAAATGAACCTGAGCACCAGTTTTGCAGGAATTTTTCTTTAAGCAGTGGTTTATTTCCCTCCAGTTGCTGCGCAAGCCGCTTACTTCTGCTGTTTTTTTCGAGATGTTCCGTAGCCCTTTTCACCGTTTTGATTAGTTCATCCTTGTTAACAGGTTTTATTATATAGTCAAATGCACCCATCTTGATCGCCTGTTGTGCATAGCCAAAATCATCGTAGCCCGATATGACGATAAAAATGGCGTCTGGAAGGTTTTTTCGCAATTGCTCCATCAATTCCAATCCATTTAGAAACGGCATATTAATATCAATGAATAAAATATCGGGCTTCAATTCGATGGCCATGTCCAATGCCATTTCACCATCTTCCGCTTCTCCTATTACGTGAACGGAGTAATCCTCCCAGTCAGCTGCGAACCTGAGTCCTTTCCTTATCGTTGTTTCATCTTCGGCAATTAATAACTCCCACATCATAAAACCTCCACGACAGCCCATAAATTTTGTAAGCGCTTTATTTATTGATTATAGGAAGTATCGCTATCACTGTTGTCCCCGTTCCATATTCACTGAATACTTGTAATCCATATTGCGATCCATATGACAACATGATTCTTTCATTTACATTAAATAAGCCATAACCTTTATGGTCACCACTCATATTCTTCAAAGCATGATTCAATTTTTTCAAGGGCTCCGCCTCGATTCCGACTCCTGTATCCCTAACGGCAAATAAAAGCTGATCGTTCTTTTTACATATGCTGATCGAGATTTTTCCTTTTCCTCTTTTGTTCCTTATTCCGTGATAGATCGCATTCTCGACCAAAGGCTGTAAAATAAGCTTCAGCACTTGGTTATTTTTTACCGTTTCATCCACATCCAACTGATATTCTATTTTGGATTCATAGCGGGTCATCTGTATGGTAAGGTAACTGACTATATGCTCGACCTCTTCTTCAACCGTTATGAATTCATTTCCCTTATTCAAGCCAATTCTGAATAAGGTTGTCAGTGCATTGACCATTTCTATGATTTTTTCGGCTTTATACTCGCTTGCCATCCATTGGATGGTGTCTAACGTATTGTATAAGAAATGCGGCTTGATTTGCGCTTGCAATATTTTAAGCTCTGCTTCCCTTTTACTTTTTTGTTCCTTATAGACAAGATCGATGAGCTCCTCCACTTCCTGGATCATTTTATTATAGCTGTTGCCCAACTGACCAATTTCATCGTCATACTTCGAGTGAAAACGGAGGTCGAATCGTCTTTCCTCCACATTCCCCATTAATGTCTTGAGTTTTGTTAATGGCTTCGTTATCGTATTCGCAAAGAATAAAGACACGATCAAACTGATGATTAAAGTGATGATGGCGATGATCAAAGTGAGTCCTTGAACTTTGGATACGACCTTGGTCGTTTCATTAATCGAAAACACCCCGACAATCTTCCAACCGATATCGGGAACCGTATTGTAAATGATTTGGAACTTGTCATGCTCAATCTCTTTTTCGATCGGCGGCATTTCATCGTTCGCCAGCCAGCTTGGATGGATGCGGTAAACCGTCGAGTTAACCGGTGAATAAACCACTTTGCTTTCTTTATCCATGATGAAAATGAAGCCGCTTTTACCAAGCTTGATCGATTCTATCACGCTTTTTATGAAATCGAATTTAAGGTCAATTAAAATGACGCCCTCAACTTCCTTGGTTGTCGGGTTTTCAATGGCTTTGACCAGTGATAGCACATTATTGACTTGATAATCCGAGGTGTTTGTAAGATTCCTGCCGATCGGCTTTGAAATCAACTGGATCTTTCCTGGTGTTTGTATCGCCTTTTTATACCAAGACTCCTTCGTAAGCGGATCTCTGGAAATCCTCGTCATCTCATTACTGATCAGCTGATCGTACCGATTCACTAGAATGATTCCTGCTATTTCCTGATGCCTGTCTTTATAGATTTGGATTTTTTCCTTCGCCTTTTGCTCTATCTTTTCAGCTGGGTTTTTTTGTTCCAAAAATTGTCCAACGGATTCTTCGTTCGCTAAGTAATACATAATATTATCATTCTCTTGAATTAGCACTTTAATGTGGTTCCATACTTGGTCAATCATCTGATCTGTGTGCCTGTTCGCTTCCTTTTCAATGGATTTCTTATATATTTCCCCGCCAAAAAAACTCAGGGTCATGATACACAAGATGATGATGATAAAAAAATAGAAAAATAGTTTAAATCGGATACTGCTGTTATTGAAATGTGCTAGCAATTTGAGCGCAATAGTGAACTCTCCCTCTCCCTTTTCTTGGGTCATGGTTATATTATTACCAATGTGTTGCTCATTTTCAATAAAATTCATAATAATCAAAAAATAAATTTCCAACGGTTGATACCATAGAAAAATCGAAATTGTTAAGAAACAATTCCGATTTTTCCGCTTACTATTAGTATTGTCGTGATGATAAAGCTTCCTCTGCCGCTTCTTTCCCAACAAACACATCTTCATCCGTTTTGATCCATCTTTCAATTTCTTTTCCAGCTTTTAAATCTTTAGCTGCTTGAGCAAGCTGAGGTCCCAATAATGGATTACATTCGACTATAATATTTGACTTACCTGCGATGACCGCTTCGAAAATATCTTTAATGCCATCCACCGATACCACTTTGATATCCTTACCTGGCTTCAATCCATATTCTTCGATCGCTTGTATCGCCCCTAATGCCATATCATCATTATGAGCGTAAACCGCATCGATATTATCGCCATCCGATTTCAAAAATGCTTCCATTACTTCCTTGCCTTTCGTACGTGTAAAATCACCTGTTTGTGATTTAATGATTTTATAATTGGCATTCGCTTTGATTTCCTTGGCGAATCCAGCCATGCGATCATTGGCCGCACTAGCTCCGACCGTTCCCTGGAGCTCTACAATATTCACCTTCGAATCCTTGCCCATCAAATTGATCAACTCTTTGGCAGCGTTTTCACCTTCTGTAATGAAATCGGAACCGATAAAGCTTGTATAAAGTGATTCATCCTTAACTTTAATTCCACGATCTAACAAGATGACTGGGATACCAGCATTTTTAGCTTCCTTCAGAACCGTTTCCCAGCCGGACTCAACAACGGGAGCCAATGCAATCAAATCCACTTTTTGAGCAATAAAGCTTCTAAGGGCTTTGATTTGATTTTCTTGTTTTTGCTGAGCATCCGAGAACTTCAATTCAAATTGGGGGTCATTGCCCAACGTTTTTTTTATGGAGTCGGTTTCCGCTGTTCGCCAGCCGCTTTCAGCACCAATTTGCGAGAAACCTACAACGATTTTATCCCCCTTGCCTTTCGAAGTGCCACCGCTTGAGCCGGATGATTCGCTATTGCACCCTGCCAACAAAAAGATTGCCAACATTGAAGCAATTAACAGCATCCAACCCTTCTTTGCTTTCCCCATTTCTTTTCCCCCCTTAAAGTTATTCCACATTAGATTACAGCTTAAAAAGAAGAAAGTATTTATAATAAAACAGGATTATTTATAATTTTTAGTTTTTTTGACATGTATTCATATGTGATCAAGAATGTCAGGATAACCAGAACCCATCAAACGAGGGCAAAAAGTAATGGAGTTATCTTTCTTCCAGATTTGCTTTATCCCTTAACGATCTTTATGATTTCATTACATGTTGTGCACATGATCAAAGTAGGTCCATTTAACTGTTTGATTGTCGACAGCTGTTGATGCTCACATTTTTTTATGGTGATCCCCCCATTCTTTAAAATTGGAGTCAACTGGTTTAACGCCATCCGGAGTCCGGTTACAGTTGACTACCATAAGATTACAAAATAGGCCCGGAATAGTATTTACAATAAAACGCCATTATTTATGAATTTCCATGCTTGATCTAGAATTGGACCATCACCATTCTGGCTTTATTCTGCAACTGTTCGTCTTGGCTGGACTCACATGATGTGATCCTGCCAAACTTGATATATTGATAAAAAAACTCGCCTTTCCAAGTAGGAAAAGCGAGTTTTTTTAATATCGTGGACGGTTCCATCTTTTTATCACCCGTAACATGAGGACAATGACGAAAACCATGATCAAAAGGAGTATGAACGGCAATGTCGTTGTAAGAACGGTGACCCACCCGCTTACATCAGTATCTGGCGGTATCACGACAATTTGTTCTATATTATGTTCGTCCGCAGCTCGATTGATCGTATTCAGCGCGAACTCACTGTTCGGGACAATTACGTTAAAAGATTGATCCTTTCCATCAGCTTTCAGGCGGCCGCTTATTTCATATACACTTTTTTTCGGCTCCAATTTCAAGGATGTCACCTTTCCAGCCTCTAATGTTGAATAAAATTCAGCATCGGTCAATGTCTCTTTCTTCTCGCCATGCTCGTAATGGGTGAAACCAAAACCAGCAGCCAACAACACGGCCAAAATAATTACATAAAAAAACTTAGTGCGGAAAATTGCCTTCATCTAATACCTTCTCCCATGTTAAAACAAACTAAAGGTAATAGTATCATATATAGTTAATTATTAACAATTAAACCAATAGGAGAAGATCGGGACAGCCCGTAGTCAAAACTGAGGGTAACATGCGTAATGCCATTTCATCCCCTCTACAAGGGAATGGAGATAGAAGTTCGATTGCCTATAGTTTTCATATTTTATACATCGATCGTTTCATTACACTCAGCTTAAACATTTAGAAAGGACCATTTAACCCACAGTTTTTGAGGTTTATACTTTCGTAGGCCAGCACGAACTGGGCAGCTTTCTTTAGGGTATTGGTTTATGAGGGTAATGGAGCTTAAAAAAGATGCCATCTGCAAAATACAGACAGCATCACCTTTTTCATGTCTTATATAAGGCGTACATGTTAAGTGAAGGGGTGTTCGTTTTGGCTTATTCTTGCCTGAACCCACTTTCATCCATGTAGAATACTTCCCAAAGATGTCCGTCCAAATCCCTGAAGCTCCAACCGTACATGAATCCATGGTCGATGGCTTCATTATAGGGCTGTGCGCCGGCATTCAATGCCCTATTGACGACTTCGTCGACTTCTTGCTTACTATTTACCGATAGGGCGACAATCGCTTCCGCACTCGTTTCCGAATTCGGGATTTCCATCTTCGTAAACGTCTTGAAATAATCCTCAACCAATAGCATGACGTAAATCGATTCACTGATAACCATGCACGTTGCGTTTTCATTGGTCATTTGCTCGTTAAAGGCAAAGCCCACTTTAGTGAAGAATTGTATCGAAGCATCCAAATCTTTAACAGGCAGGTTAACGAATATCTTTTCTGCTTGAACTCTCATCCTATTCACCCTCGCTTGATTTATTTGTTCACTCACCTATTATTCGCTGTTTTTTTCGAATATCCTGCTGGCAGCAATGATAGCGGTCCAAGTCAAAATATGAACCAGTTCATTACCCATCTTAAATCTTTAATATGCTATAGACATTGAGCGAATTCAGCGTGCGTATTCCTGAAAGGTCTATCTTGCTGGGTGGATAAATAAAGTTCATGATCATAAAAACATCCTTTGCAATAATCGCTGCAAAGGATGTTTTGCGGGTTTACACTTTAGTAAACCCTTAATTTTTTACTTTAAATAAACTTTCATAATCTCCGTTTCGTTCATGATCGCTTCGGTGCTAGCTGTTTTTTCCACTTTTTCAACGAGCTCACCATTCGTGATGACGATAGGAGTGATAATGCTTGGTGCATTCGATTTAAGAAATTCGATATCGAATGTAACGAGCTTGTCCCCGGCTTTTACACGCTGCCCTTCTGCGACATGGACTTCGAATCCTTCACCTTTAAGGTTCACCGTTTCTAGCCCGATATGCATCAGCAATTCAATCCCATTTTTTGTCTTAAGTCCTATTGCATGCTTCGTATGAAAAACCTGGACCACTTCTGCATCTATCGGAGCCACGACAAGGCCCTCCTCAGGAAGGATCGCGATCCCATCTCCCATCAGCTTCCCGGAGAACACCGGATCAGGAACATCCTCCATCTTTATGACTTGTCCGTTTATCGGTGCAAGCAATTGCTCCACACTATCTTTTTTTCCGAATAATTTCTTGAACATAATAGACCCCTTCCTCTTTCCAGTCGAATTTATCAAGACAAAAAGTCTTCATCTCTTGCCCTATTAATAAACCTTTGTTTCCTTATCTATTTTTTCCACCTTCATGAAATCGAACGCTGCTTCATACCCAATTCCTTGCGGGCTACAGGCATAAAGGCCGACTTTCATCTTACTTGCCTCTTCAACGAGATGGGTCATCCTGATTTGGCTCCACGAAGTGCCATCCAATGAATAATCCACATAAAAGTCGTTGTCCTTTCTCGTGATTCGATAAAATAGCGGAGCCCCGTCTTCTGAAATGTCCTGGCTGGACCAATCAGAATACCCTTGATTTGTTGCAACCACACCTAATTTACTTTGGCCATCAGGGATATATTCAACCGACGTCTTTAGCCATGTCTCGCTTGAGAAGCGCACCATCAAGCCCGCTTGGTCATATCTATTGACTGGATTGGATTTCACTTTCGTCGTTAAACGAAAATCCCCGTTTACCTCAAGGTATAAAAAATGCCCATTATCCGCTTGAAAGCCATAATGAGTTTTTTGCCAAAAATCGGTTTGATTATCCGTTTTAATGACTAAAACCGAATCCTCCGCATTAATACTCCATGCTTTCGGCTCGGAGTGCCAAGTTAATTTCGTTCCGAATCCAGAAGCATGGTTAAACTCCTCCATTAATATAGCCGTTATGATCGTTGCCACCTTTCTAACAATTGATGCATGCACGCAGGACTTTCGCCAACAAAATCATTAATATTTTGTTAATTCCGATAATACAAGCTTATCATAAGTCGACCACGTTTGAGAATTATCAGGTTCCGGAGCGCAGGGCAAGCAGAAGGCGATCAAATTCTACACACATTCCGGCACAAGAAAAAGCGATACTTCATAAGGAAAAACCGCCCCTTTTTTAACCGATTCGAAAATGGCGCTGAACGTACTTATTTCTTTTTCGCTTTGGCTTCGGCTTTTTTAATATTCTCCTTCACCCTGAATGTAACGATCTCACTTATTACATCATAAGGAATCGGCTTGTTGAGCGGAAACTGAACGGCCCCTTTCGACCGTTTATAGTCCGATAAAGCATCTTCAAAGGCCAAGATCCCGCTCGGTGTCGGATAAAATCCGATATGGTTTTTATAAGCCGCGAAATGGACCAGGTTGCCATGTATGGCAAACGTGGGCATTTGATAACTAATCTTTTCACTAGCTTCCGGTGCCGCAGCTTTTATCACGTTCCTTACCGTTTTCAAAATCTCCTGTACCTCTTCGGGAAATTGCAAGATATATTCATCAATTGTATGAAAAGTTTTGGCTCCTACCATGATTTCTCCTTTCGTCGTTCAATTTGTCGTTATTCTATATTATAGCAATTTTTAGGATTCTTTATTTCTGTTTCTCAAGTAGTGTGTTGTGGTTGATTTCCCTCAATGCCGCTTTTTCGAGAGGGCGGGCACTCCTGACGCCGAAGTCTCGCAATCTGCTCCAATCAACATTTAGTAGCTTCGCCTTAAATAAGAAATCTTTACGAAAAGGGACTAATAAACAAAGGAGTCCGCTACAAGTGGCTTATAGCGGACTCCTTTGTTTATAGGAAGATTAAGATAGATCATCTCCATTTGTTTCGATCACTTTTTTATACCAGTAGAACGAATCTTTCTTCGAGCGTGCAAGTGTGCCGTTTCCTTCATCATCCTGATCCACATAGATGAAGCCGTAGCGCTTGGACATTTCGTTCGTTGAGACACTGATTAGATCAATGGGCCCCCATGCCGTGTAGCCAAGCAAATCAACGCCGTATTTGACAGCTTCCTTCATTTGTTCAATATGCTGTCTTAAGTAGTCAACACGATACGGGTCATGAATGGAGCCATCTTCCTCGACCTTATCATGGGCACCAAGACCATTTTCAACGATGAACAGCGGTTTTCCATAGCGATTATGGAAGTCTTGCAATGTATAACGAAGCCCTTTTGGATCGATCTGCCATCCCCAATCGGATGTTTCAAGGTGAGGGTTTTTAACACTATTTTTCACCATATTCCCGAGAACACTCTCTTTTTCACCTTGTGTAGTAACAGAGATAGACATGTAGTAACTAAATGAGATGAAATCGACAGGATACTGTTTAATAATCTCATCATCGCCTATTTTCTTTTCAATCACGATGTCATTTTCCTCAAAGTAACGCTCCATTAACTTCGGATATTCTCCTCGCACTTGAACGTCTGTGAAGAATAGGTTCATATCATTGTGGTTTTGCGCTAATAAGATGTCATCCGGATGGTTCGTGACAGGATACGTGGTCATGCGTGCAAGCATGCATCCTACTTGTACTCCGGGAATGATTTCATGGGCAAGCTTCGTGGCAAGGGAACTAGCGACAAATTGATGGTGGGCTGCTTGATACGCTACTTGCTCGAATGTCTTGTCCGGAACGTTTTCAACGAGCACACCGCCACCTGTGTAAGGACTGTGTGTAATGACGTTGATTTCATTAAAGGTGAGCCAGTATTTCACCTTGTTTTTATAGCGCGTAAACACGGTCTCTGCATAGCGCGTGTAGAATCCAATAAGCTTCCGGTTATGCCACCCGTTGTATTTCCGCGTCAATTCAAGCGGAGTTTCATAGTGTGAAAGAGTTACAAGCGGCTCAATGCCGTATTTCAACATTTCATCGAAAAGATCGTCGTAAAATTTCAATCCTGCTTCATTCGGTTGTTGGTCATCGCCATTCGGAAAAATGCGCGCCCAGTGAATCGAAATGCGAAGTGTTTTAAATCCCATTTCTGCAAATAACGCCATGTCTTCTTTGTAGCGGTGATAGAAATCAATCGCTGTACGTTTTGGAAAACGATCCTTTATTTTCCCTGCAAGAACGCCTTCAATGTAATCCGCTTTTACGTCCATAGAATAGCCGTTGCGTTCTTCTTTTGGAACGAAGCGAATCATATCCGCTGTAGAAAGTCCTTTGCCTGCAACATCAAAAGCACCTTCAAGTTGATTGGCTGCGGTTGCGCCGCCCCAGAGGAATCCTTTTTTGAATCCAGTATCCGTCATTGCCATATTCTCCACGTCCTTTGTTTATTTTTTATTATGGAGGGCTAAGACCCTTGCCCTCCAAGTCTGCTTTATTTCACTATCGAAAGTAGTTGTTCCTCTTCGAATATCTGCCCCTTCTCATTGACTGGCAGGACATCTAAATAATCTGCTGTATTTGTCACTATAATCATCGTAACGGAGTCGAGGCCTTCTGCCTGGATGGCATCCCGATCAAATTCAATCAGCGGCTGGCCGCTGATTACACGATCTCCCTCTTTAACAAGTGCTTTAAAATGTTTTCCTCTAAGAGAAACCGTATCAATCCCAATATGAATCAATATTTCCTGCCCATCATCTCCTTTTATGCCAACTGCATGTTGAGAATCCGGCAACACCATGATGATTCCTGGGACTGGAGAGACGACACGATTATCAGCTGGCTGGATGGCAATCCCTTTTCCCATAATCTCTTGCGCGAATGTTGCATCTGAAACGTCTTTTAAAGGAACGATTTTTCCTGTTAACGGGGAAAATACATCGGCCGTTTTTGATTCACCTTCCATACTGGTTATCGTAGATGCAGCTTCTGCCAATCCTTTTTCAACTTTCCCAACTCCACTAGTTTGGTCTTCTGTCGCAATATCTTCAAACCCGAAGATCAAAATCAGAATAATGGGTAGAATGATCGCTAATGCAAGCATGACGAGAGCAACGATCAAGTTACCCGCCTCTCCACTGGGATCCGCGAATGTCGGAATGGAGAATATCCCGACTAGTCCCCCCATGGTAAACGCTTTGAATCCATACCAACCAGCAAAAGCACCAAGCAATCCACTAGAAATCATCGCATAGTAGAATGGTCTTTTTAATTTCATGTTGACTCCATACATTGCCGGTTCTGTAATCCCGATCACCGCCGAGATTCCTGAGGATATTCCAAGCTGTCTCAATTCCTTATTTTTAGTCCGCAGCGCTACGCCAAAGGCAGCTCCAGCTTGAGCCAAGTTACTAATGAACATCGTGGGTGCCAGGACATTATCAAACCCGTAAAGAGACATGTTCTGAATGCTAATTGGTGCGAACGTGTAATGCATGCCTGTCATAACGATCAGCGGCATCAATCCAGCCATCAGCAAACCAGCCACCGGGCCCGCATGTTCAAAGAGCCAAGCAAATACTTGGGATAGTCCATTCCCAATATTTGTACCGAGCGGCCCAATCAACCAGAGGGTGAGAGGCACGACGATAAGCAGCGCAAGCAATGGGGAAAACATCACCGTAATCGATGAAGGCATCCATGAACGAATAAATTTGTATACATATTTCAATAACAGAACACTTAAGATGATAGGAAGAACGCTAGAAGCGTAGTTCACAACCGGAATGGAAACGAAACTTAATCCAAATAATGTAAAATTCGAAATATCCGTGATACCTCGTGTTGCATCAACAAAAGTGGGATAAAGTAATGTACCAGCTATCGCAAGTGCTAAATATTCGTTTGTTTTGAATTTGCGTGCAGCTGAAACGGCTAAGAAGAAGGGCAGGAAGTAGAAAACCCCGTCACCAATTGCATTGAGTACTGCGTATGTGTCACTTTTTGAACTAAACCAACCAAAGGTTATGAATAAAGCGACAAAACCTTTTAACAAGCCAGCACCGACAAGCGCTGGAAGGATCGGGGTAAATATCCCGGAGATCGTATCCAAGATCCGACTGATTCCCCCTTGTTTCTCTCTATTTTTACTATTAGACGAACCGCCAACCCCAACAAGCGGCTCCACTTCTTCAAAAACCTCAGCTACTTTGTTTCCGATAATGACCTGAAACTGATCGCCAGAAAACTGGGCACCCATGACGCCGTCAATTTGTTTAATTTCATCAAGCTTTACTTTGTTCTTATCTTGAAGGTTGAATCGCAGTCGGGTAACACAGTGCCAAACTTGATCCACATTTTCGCGTCCGCCGATTTTCAACACAATCTCTTTAGCTGTCTCCTTGTGTGTAGCCAAAATATTTCCCCCTTTTTTCCAATAAAAAACCCAAACAGATGCCCAAGCATGTTTTCATCACATGCTTAGTCTGTTTGGGTAATGCCTGATCTAGTCAGTAGCAATCCTCAAGTGAAGATAACGGTTATTCAGTTTCAGCACGACTGGTGACGCGCCATATATGCAGTGTTAAATAAAGCTTTTCGTCCGATGATAGTGACCAGCCGTACTGTTTAAGCAGCAGGTTGGCAATTTTCCCGACTGCCTGGTATGCCTTCATATACTTCGTTTTCACCACATCAAGTAAAGTGTTATCGACTTGTGGGTTACCATCTTGTTCGTGATCAAGCTGACGTATGACGAAAAATCGTAAATGCGTGACAAGCCTGGAATAGTTCATGGAATCTTCATCTAGTTTAATTTGAAAGTGATACTGTACGATGTCGATGATTCGATTGATCACCTCAGTCATTTTCATCGTTTCTTCAATCTTCGCATGCGCATTTTGGGCATTGACGAAGTGATAAGTAAGGAATGTTTCTTCACTTTTAGGAAGAAGTACATCGAGTTGATCATATACAAATCGAATCGCATTCACTGCCGCCTGGTACTCTTTATGATAGAGCTTTTTCACTTCCCAACGGCTTGGTTGCGCGTATTCAATGCCTGCATCGCTCCGCTCAATGGCGAAATTCAAGTGATCCGCAAGAGTTAAGTAAATATTCGTATTGAATGTTACGCCAATTTCAGCTTCGGCTCGCTTGATTATTTCTACGGATACCTCAAGGATTTCCGGTTTGATGCTGTCAAGAATTTGTGCAAGTGGTCTACGGACCGTCGAAGATTCAGCTACAAACTTACGCCGAATGAGGGATTCATCAATCATGTCCCCTTTTTTCTTCTGATAGCCAACAGCCGTTCCCATCACGACCCATTCTAAATTTGAGGAATCCTCCACTAAGGCTACATTGTTATTGAACGCTTTAACAAACTTCATTGAAGCTTCCCCCACATCAAAGGAACGTAAAAAATCCCATCTTAAAAATGCATAAAAAAATCCAAGCACTTTCAACATAGGTAATGCCTGATCGAGTCAGTAACAATCCTTATTCTCGTTAGCTACAATATACTATGCAATGAAAACGATGTCAATCATTTTGTAACCGATATCACAAGAGAATATAAAGTCGAATTGTATCGACGCAGGACGAATTCGACGTAAAGAAAAAATCTAAAGGGAATGATCCAGAATGAGCAAGCCTCTCCTCTTTCTCATTCAACACATACATATTTTCAGGCATCGCTGTCCATCTTAAGGAGGTATGCTAAAAAATATGGGAGGTAATACTTTTGCAAAATCAGCCTAATATGTCCAATACCCAACAGCCACAAGGCATGGTGCCGAACATGAACCATGGTGGTCATGAATTGTTTGATGCTCACGAGGTCCTTTCAGGATTCATAAATGTATTAGATCAATACCAACTCTTTGACCAGCACATTAAAGATCAAGACCTGAAAGCGATCCTTCACCATCAGTATACATTCGTAACAGATGTGTATAACATTGCTGTAGAAGCTTTCACGACAGGAAAAAAACCATCGCATGTATCCCAGCCTTACGAAATGCACCAAAATAATGCCGTCACGTACGGCCTCACGCCTTCTCAGCCTAAAAAACCGAATCAATCTGTAAACGAGATGAATGAACAAGGTGTTTCCGGTCACATGCTCGGACTTATCAAATCAACGGGGTCACTGCTTGCCATGACTGCTGTCGAAATCACCAACCCTGTGCTTAGAAGGGTCATCGCTGACAGTGTACCTAACTTTGTTGAAATGGCCTATGAAATTTTCCTTTATCAAAACAAGCATCGCTATTATCAAGTGCCGCAATTAGCGCCACAGGATATGACACAAATGATAAAAGGCTTTGCTCCTGCCGCAAAAAATATCATCAATTAATAAAAAGCCCAGTTTTTCCACTTGATACAAGCGAAAAACTGGGCTTTTCATCGAGTAAAACCAATTCATGAACCATCCCGTACGGTTAACCCCTTCTCCGCAAGTGCACGCTTAAGCTGCTCCAACGCTTTCGGCCCCATCCCATGCAGCTTGAGAATTTCCGCCTCGCTCAGCTTGGTGAACTGTTCCAGCTGTACATACCCAGCCCCTGCTAATGCCCGCTGTGCAGGCTTCGCCAACTCTGGCGGCAGATCTGTGCCTTTATTCATTACTCATCCTCCCTATGAAATCAATTTCGTTATGTTTCGTTCACCACCTTGATTTAAAACATGGAGTTTGTTGTGGTAAGGCTCAGCTTTTGCTTTTTATGAATTCCGCCAACCCGTTCATGACACTTTCTACAACCTTTATCGACCTTGAAGTATGAAAAGGCTCGATATCCAATGAATGATTAGCATCAGGGTATTGATTCATGCTGATGTTCGTTTTAGTTTTGATCCTTTGAATTTTTTCTGGAACATAGTGAGGATCTTTTTCCCCAATCACTAGATGAATGGGATGATTGCTGCTCATTACCCCTTCAAAAACCGGGTCGAACTTCAGTAGCGGCGTAAGCAAAACCATTTTGGAATCGATATGCCGCTCGTCTTTCATAAAGCCATTAATGAGGGGGATGGTACCAAGTGATTTACCTAAAAACATAGTTTCTTGATATTCTTTTTTTTGAGATACCTTCGCAATGACCGGAGAACAATCCCCAACCATAACTTTAGTGATATCCACCAATGGCTGCTTGGTTATATCCTGCTCGTAAGAATAATGAATATGTACGACATCAAACCGATTTTGAAGAAGAGTCATTGTCGAATAATAAAATAATGGCTTGTCATACGTGTAACCAGCACCCGAAAACATAAAACAAACAGCGGGACCTCCGTTTTCAATCTGGGTGTATGTCACATCTTTTTCGATCCCCTTTATTTTCCCTAAATTAACCTCCATATATAGGCCCCCCTTCCAGCATTCACCCCATATATTCATCAGCTTCCTGCCGCATCCCTGCTTGGTTGTCATGATTTAATGGTTTCGTTTCTCTTAGATCATATATATAATTTAATTATTGCCCTATTTTTTGGAAAAATACCATTCCAACCCTTAAAGGAGAGTGTGTAATGAATATCAAATCGTTATGTTTCATTCTTGTCCTGCTGGTCGCCGGTTCTGTGAGCACGGTTCATGCTAGTGCAAACGGTCATAAGGTGAAGGAACTGCAGATTGGGGAATTCTTCGGCGGTGTGGATGGCACGATGATCATCCAAAATGTAAAAACGGATAAAGAATATATGTACAATAAGAAAAGAAGTAACGTTCGTTATACTCCGGAGTCGTCGTTTAAAGTGGCGAATGCATTGATCGGCCTGCAGACAAAGGCCGTAAGCGATGAATATGAAGTGAAGCGGTGGGATGGGGTGATCCGGGAGTTCGAAGATTGGAATAGGGACCATTCGCTTGCTTCAGGCATGAGGTATTCCGTGATCTGGTTTTATCAAGAAATGGCCCGCGACATAGGTGCACAAAACATGCAGCAATATGTGAACATGCTCGATTACGGCAATCATGATATATCTGGCGGGATCGATCATTTCTGGCTGGACAGCAGCCTGAACATATCTGCCAAGGAACAGGTCCAATTTATCGAAAAACTGGTGAAAGAAAAACTGCCCATCGATAAGCAGCATATGAGAACGGTAAAGAGAATCATGATCAATGAAGAAGCTGATGATTATGTCCTTCATGGAAAAACAGGTACGCGCCTCTCTGATATGGGATTGGGCTGGTATGTCGGTTACATCGAAACGGACAAAGGGACATGGGCTTTTGCCACGAACTTGGACGGCAGCGGAAGCACGGCAAAGGCGGTTACTCTGGAAGCTTTGAAAAAGTTGGAAATCATTAAGGAATGACTAATCACGCATGCCCCCTTTTCCGGGCATGCGTTTTGCGACATTCCAATATTTTTCAAATAAAGGTTTCATTTGACGCAAAGGGAGGTACTTATTACCTATAATTATAAACAGGAACGGGGATACAGCCATGATGAATAAACAAGAAGTAATTAACCACATATTAAACGGGGATCGACTTTACTTTACAAAGCTTTACAACAAATATGAAAACATGTTAAAAAATACTGCCCTGAAACTGACGGGTTCTGAAATCAATGCCGAGAATCTTTTGTTCATTACCTTCAAGAAATTGTGGGAATCGCCTCATTCGTTTGAAGCTTCCAATGATCGAATGATTTCCACCTACCTCATGAAACAGGTCGTATACAATCATCTACATGACAAGCGAAAGCGAGACAAGCGAAAGCGAGATAAGCAAAAAGAAAACATCCAAGCTATCCGTACTTCCGATTTCCTTTGATCAGCTTATATTGTGAAATACAACCGATTTTTGCTTCGTTTGTTTTAAAAGAATGGCTGCCAAGAAGCCTCCTTATCCGCATCATAGAATATCCTTCATCTTTTATACTTCCGGAAAATCCAGTTTCCCTATCATCCAAGCCTGCCAGACATTCATTTTCCATTCAATTCCTTAGTTAGCTCCGCTGCCGCAAGCAACACTTCCTTCGAATTTCCCTCACTGTTCAAGTGATTCCTCGAATGCAAAAGGATGGGCCTTACGGATTCGACTGAACGGCCGAATTCGTACATCCATTCATATCTCGGAACCATCCAAGTGTGGAAATGGTGCGTCGTATCTTCATTGTAAAAATAATACACATACTCTATGTTCAATACGGTTCTTTGAGCCTTCCTGATTTTAGTCAATAGATTGATATAATCGATTTTTTCTTCTTCAGTCAGCTCATCCAGACACTTAATATGGCGTTTTGATGCTAAAATGATCAACCCTTTGATCGGGTATGCTACATCCTGGTGGGCGTGAAAATATTCCGTTTCAATGATGGTACCGCCTTCCGGCTCGGCTAAGCCGCTTGTTACGGCACAGCTCAAACAGTCCACCTCGATATTTTTCCCATTCGACATTAAAATCCCCATCGAAACGCTCCCTTCTTGCTCAATTTCAAGACATTCAACCGAATGGCCCGCTGATGATGCCTTTTTCCTGAAACTACACTGGTTATCCGGCGGGTCTTCATCAACACCACACTGTGAACTCGCGTGATAGGCCAGAGCTTTACAACACTGTTTTTCGATTGCCTTGCCTCCACTCTACGATATAGATTTTCCGAGATTTATTCCACCGTTTTTTTTGCTTGTTTGCCAAAATAGGGATACTATAGCATCAAGAAAAAAGGCCCCTAATGAGTGGATTCATTCGTTTAGTTCGCAGGTGGATGCTCATGAATACGATCGAAACCGCCCACCAAGGATCATTAAGCAAATGTATGGGATGAACACAAACGAAAGTCCAGTCCAGAAGACGGTAGCTGGAGAGTTTTCATTTTTCCCAATCAGGGAACAAGTTACAATAAAGGCGATTTTGAAAAAGAAAAGGAGCAAAACGATGGAGAAGAAACTAGCGATCGTAACGGGAGCCAATTCAGGAATGGGCTTGGCAACCGTGATAGCCCTTGCCAAGAAAGACCTGCACGTCATCATGCTATGCCGGAATGAAGCGAAGGGGAAAAGAGCGCTTGAATTGGCCAAGGAAGAAAGCCAGTCCAGCAGTATCGAACTAATGAATGGTGATTTAGCATCCATCGAAAGCATTCACCACTTTGCAGAGACGTTTAAGGCAAATCATGATTCTCTTGATCTATTGATTAACAATGCAGGTGTCGTCACCTTAAAACGGCAGGAAACGAAGGATGGGTTCGAATCGATGTTAGGAGTGAATCACCTCGGCCATTTTTTGCTGACCAATTTGCTGATTGATGAATTAAAACGATCTGAAGCTGGGCGGATTGTCATCGTTTCTTCAGGAGCACATAAATGGGGGACATTCGATTTTGACGATCCTTATTTTCACAAAGGCTTCAATGTCGTTAAAGGATATGGGCGTTCCAAGCTGGCCAATGTTTGGTTCATGAAAGGATTGGCCAAAAGACTGGCAGATACATCCGTCACCGTAAACGCCTTGCATCCCGGGGCGGTTGCAACGAATATAGGCGTCGATCGGGACACCGGATTCGGCAAGCGATTCATCAAGCTATTGGTCCCCTTTTTCAGAACCCCTGAAAGAGGTGCACAAACAGCTGTATTTCTCGCAACAAGCGACCGCGTCCAGACGATTTCCGGCTCTTATTTTTATGATGAAAAAGAAGCCCCGCTTTCAAAGCTAGCCCAGGATGACGAGCTTGTAGACCGGTTTTGGCATTGGAGCGAACAACAAGTGGGCTTGGACTGAAATAAAAATGGTCATGACCACCCTGATTCAAGGGTGGTTGCCTTGGATAATCTTCAAAATCACCTCCGTTTCATTTTCTCATGTTATCCAAAATTCACTGCAATCCAAATGCAGCAATCTAAAAACCAAGTATGGCTCATTATTTCCAATGGGCCGACTCCGTTGCAGACCTACCTTTGAAAAGCTTCATGCAATCTTCCTTCCACTTTATTTCCGAGTAGTAGCCTTATAAATGGTTAAAATAACACTACTATCAACACTAGATTAGCAAGCGTTAACATATATTCCTTGTTTTTCAGGTATATTCTCTCCAAAACAATTTGAACTCCCATTATTACTGCGAAATAGCACCATATAAACACCTTCATGAGCTGTGAACCCTCTATGACAAAAGGTATCATGCACAAATAACTGACTAAAATGCTCAATCTTTCCCAACAATCGATATTCTTCCATCAAAAAAAAACCTCCCTCCCGGAATCGAATATAGGTTATAGGCTCCACCTCATTGGAATGGATGTGCTAGCAGCTGCTTATTATAAATCGCTCCTTCATCGCTCCGTCACTTTTTTAAATCAAAGGAGCTAAGGTATTCACGAGTACTTATTCCATTGATCTGTCGCGGTAGTTTATCCATTGGCTTGTATTGCCTTCTATTATTTTTAGTTAATTAGCACAATTAATTGACTGAAATTTCACAATTATTCTAATGACTAATAAATCAATATTTTATATACTTTTTACATGTTATTTTTCCTGACACAAAATAGTTAATTAGTCTCACAATAAAAGGAGTTGATTGTATATTGTCTGCACATTTAGAAAAACACGTTCTAGAAGAGGGGGCCATCCGCCAGGCTGCGGATGTCGATGAATCATTACTGCCTAAAACTGAGGAAGGCAGGACGGTCGGTCCAATTTCCTACACTTTCATGTGGATTGGTGATGGTGTCAATCTAGGCAATATGACACTTGGGGCGAGCTTGATCGTAGCCGGAACCGCTACGTTAAACATCGTTCAGACATTTACAGCAGCGGCCATTGCCATTGCAATCATCTCCACCATATTTGCTTTAAATGATCGAATTGGATACAGAACGGGAATTCCTTATGTTGTACAGCTCAGGATGTCTTTCGGGATGAAGGGCGCGATCCTCTCATCACTTTTGCGTGGCATACCCGCCATCATTTGGTACGGTTTCCAAAGTTGGATCGGCGGTACCGCCTTAAATGAAATCGTCAAGATCATGACAGGCAGCGCTTTTGATAATGTCTTCATATGCTTCGTCGTGATTCAACTGGTGCAAATCACGCTTTCCCTGTATGGCTTCCATGCCATCAAATGGGTGGAAATGCTTGCATCGCTTGTCATCATGCTCGCTCTTGTCTATGTATTCGGTGTTCTTTTGACATCCCATAGCGAAGTGATCGCAGAAAAATGGGTGCATGCCAAAGGCTCATGGGGGCTGCCTTTCTTTGCATTCATCATGATGTTCTTGGGAAATTATGCAGCGATCTTTTTAAGTGCAGCGGACTACTCAAGAGAGCTAAAAACTGGCATTAGTGATTCAAAACGTGGATTTTTATACTTTTCGCCGATTTTAATTGCGTACGGATTTGTCCTGACCATCGGTGTCATGCTCGCCTCGGCTACCGGCATATCCAATCCGGTCAAGGCGTTCGCCATAGTCGTGGATAATCCTTATATTACAGTCGGTGTGTCTGCATTCATCGTCATAGGTGCGATTGCGGTCAACATGGTGGCCAATATCATTCCGCCCACCTATGTCATTACTTTACTGACAAACATGAAATATAAGCCTGCCGTTATCGTCACCGGACTGCTCGCATCATGTTCCTTTCCTTGGGTGCTTGTGCAGGATTCCTCGGCAAAAGGCCTCGGTATGTTCATTCTGATTTATTCTGCATTTTTAGGTCCGATCGTTTCTATTCTATTAGTCGAATATTATCTATTAAGAAAGCAAAAAATGAAGGTGTCCGACTTGTACAAAGAAGATGGACCATTCGCCGGGTATAATCCCTGCGCACTGCTAGCCATGCTGATTGGCGCAGGAGCCGCCTTCCTGAAAGTGGAGCTCGCCTGGATCATAGGTGTTGTCGTGGGAGGCATGGCCTATATCCTTCTGATGAAGTTCACCTATAAAACATCACCTTTCAAAAAAGGGACGATATTCGAAAAATAGACTAAAAAGAGATACTACTCACTATGGTAGTATCTCTTTTTAGGAAGATTACGAAAGATAGGTTTGACCATTTTTGTAAATGAAAGAGTAGGTGCCTTCTTCTTTCAATAAAACCGGCAAATACTCCCCGACCATCTCCGCTATCCCTAGATTATGAGGCGCGAGAATCCACTCAATCGTTTTCCAATCAAGAATCCCTTCTCGTGTTTTTTGGGGAGATTCATATGTTAAATCATCATCCGCTTCATACAAATAAACGTATATTCCATCCCGGTCAGCCCCTGCAGTTTGCCACGTTACCGTTCCGCTAGAATAATAGTGCCCGACACGGATGCCCGTTTCCTCGAACACCTCACGCATCGCCCCCTCATCAGGAGTTTCTCCTTTTTCGATCTTGCCGCCCACCCCGTTCCACACCCCCATGATGGGAGCCTTCTCCCGATTGAGCATCAGGATTTCATTCTTTCTCTTCACAAAACAAACCGTATACTTAAACATAACCAATCCCCTCCACCTGTAAGCCGCCTAAAGACGTGACGAAGCGATTTCACCTTTTAAAAATGAAAGTCGCAACTCATATAACATTGGTTTTACACCATTGGACCGTTTTATGTCCAGTTTGAGGAATTTGGATTACATCTATTAGCCGCGTTTACTCGAGAGTTTGGGCGATTCGTCGATGAAATTCGGTGCTTTACTCACAAATTTGGTGCCTTACTGGCCAATTCAGCTACTATATTCGTGAGTTTGGGCATTTTATTCGTGAATTCAAGTATTTTACTCGTGAGTTTGCGCTTGAGGCTTTGCTCTTCCATTTCGGCGCTTACTCATCAATGCTATTTTGGTATATAAAGAGAAAAGCAGCGAGTCCCTTGTGGGAGTCGCTGCTTGTTTGTTGATTTATGCTCCTGCCCAGACATCTTTTGCATATCTGCCGTTTTCTTCTAACGACTGCAGCCAGACGGATGCTTCTTGCTGGGTTGTTTGTTGGAATTGCCTGTAGCTTTCGATCAATGTTCGTTCAACATCAGGGGCCATTTTGCTTCCGTCTCCGCAGATGTATAGGTGTCCGCCTTCAGTTAATAAAGGAAGAATGTCTTGAGCGTTCTCCGCGAGGCGGTTTTGAACGTATGTTTTTTCTTGGCCCTCGCATCTTGAGAAGGCTGTGTGCAAGGTTACGAGTCCATCTTGTTCGGCTTGGACGAGTTCTTCTTGATAAAGGAAGTCGTGTTCCGGATTGCGGCAGCCAAAGTACAGGTGGGCGGCTCCTAGTGTTTCGCCTTTTTCCTTCAGGGCGCGGCGGGCTTGAATGAACCCTCTGAACGGCGCGATTCCTGTTCCAGGTCCGATCATGATGATCGGTTTTCCAGGTTGGTTCGGAAGCTGGAAGTTGGATTGCGGTGTATGGATAAAGCAGGCCACTTTATCGCCTTCAGCGCGCCCCGCCAAGTAATTGGAAGCAACGCCTTTATATTCGCCGTTGCCGCTCCATGCATCGCCGCGGACGACGCTGACAGTGATGCTCGCTTGCCCCTCCTTATGCAGCGGGGAGCTTGAAATCGAGTAGTATCTTGCCTTTAAAGGCGGCAGCAATGCCAGGAATCCTGCAAATGGGATTTCACATGCTAGATATTTTTCAACTAAATCTAACATGGTCATGCGCTTGCCCAAGATTTCTCGTTTATAGGTGCCATCATCCAGCAGCGCTTCAAGCTCTTTTACATGCGGTGGACATACCGTATGTGCGGCAAGGGCCCGTATTTGGGACCGGGTGGCGGGTTCCTGCAACTCGACATAGTTTGATAGTACTTCCGCTAGTTTTACCGGTATTTCCGTAGGGAGATGGGCAGCTTTTCCAGAATCACCTGTAAGCTTGATATAGTCTTGGCCGTTCAGGTCGAATCGACTGAGCACTCGCTCGACAAGTTCCGCCGGATTTTGCGGAAGGACCCCGAGATGGTCGCCTTCCTGATACTCGACGCCATCTGGCAGCGCCAGTTCGATATGTCGTGTACTTCTTCCGCTATCCGCATGTTGTAATTCCACATTCCTTTTGACAATCGATGTAATGGCATGATGAGTGCGGGCGAGTGGTGTGCCGCTTACATCACTGACGAAGTTCATCGTAATCGAGCTTGTTTCCCGATCATCCGTATTGACTTCAATGCTAAAGGCGCTAGCAAGATTTGGCCAAAGGGCGTCCGTCCAATTCTCGTAGTCCCCTTCAAAATCATCACTTGCATCTCCATAGCCTGTTTTTGACAATCTAATGGCTCCACTTTGTTCCAGCCGGTCATCGATGTAGGTCGGAATGCGTTGGTAAGTGGTAGCCCAATTACGGTCTCCGCATCCAAAGATGGCATAGCGGACTCCATCCAAGCTGCCATCCTCGCTTTCCTTCAACGCTGAAACAAAGTCATCCGCATTATCAGGGGGATTTCCATTGTAAGAAGCCGAGACAATCAGGACAGCTCCTTCGCGGGGAAGTTGATTGACATAATCATTCAAAGGGGCAACTTCCGTATGGTATCCTTGTTGTTTCCCTGTTTCTGCGAGATCTCTGGCCATTCCTTCAGCTGTTCCCATGTTCGATCCGAACAGGATGAGCAATGGTGTGCCATGAGCGGATGTGACTGAAGGGGCCGAGGCTCCTTTATTTGCTGAAACCGGTTCAGGAGGATCAACGGTAAGCGACATCAACGGCTTCCTTGGTGATACGCGCATCGTTAATCCGTCCGGTTTAAGCGTCAACGTTTCTTTAACGTCCAATTGATATTCTTTATGATCGATCAATTCAAAGTGCTGTAAGACCATCCCGAGCACAAGCGTCGCTTCATGAAGTGCAAATTGCTGTCCGATGCAGGCGCGCTGCCCGTTTCCAAACGGCTTATACGCATGATAAGGAATCGAGCTTGGATTCTCGAAACGTTCCGGAATGAACGATTCGACATCATCGCCCCAAACGGATGAATCAAGATGGAGTTCAGGAACGAGAAGCGAGAACACATCCCCTTCGTTCACCTTGTATGCTCCGCCAAGCACGGTGTCTTCCTTCGCATAAACAGTGAATGCCGGAGCTGTCGGCCATAGGCGAAGCGTTTCGTTCAACACCATCCGGACATATTTCAGCTTCTTGACTTGTTTGTAATCCGGAATTCCGCCACCGAGCACTTCGTCGACTTCCTGTTGCGCTTTTTTCAATTTGCCCCTGTTATTCATCAGGAAATAGATGGCGAATGATAGGAGACCACTCGTCGTTTCGTGTCCTGCGATCAAGAAGGTAATGATCTGATATCTGATGTTTTCGTCATCCAGCGTCTCTCCCGTTTCAGGGTCGACGCCCTTGAGCATATGGGAAAGGAGATCATCCTCGCCTTGATCGCCGTTTTTCTTTCGTTCGGCAATCAATTCATCCACGAGCGAAAACATATATTGAATATCTTCGCGGAATTGTTTTTTCGATTTGACCATCAGTTTATCCTGGATGCCGAGCCGCTGTGTTTGACTCATCGCTTCATCGAGCGATCTGACCATGCTGGCCACGAACGGATGGGTGGTATCGCGATAAAAACTGTTAAAGCGGTAATTGAATCCGCATAAACCAATCGTATCCAAGGTCAAACGGGTCATATCTTCAGGCACATCAACCTCATCTGCCGGATTCAAGCGAGCCCATTTTTGGATCAGCTGGGCGGCGATGTCCACCATTTTAGCATGATAGCCCTTCATGGCCTGCTGACTAAAGCTAGGGAGCAAAATGTTATGCGCCTTTTTCCAATTCGGCTCCGCCGTTTCACTTGTGAAGAGGCCGTCACCACCAAATGCCCTCACTTTTTGCAGTGCCGGACCAACCTTCTTATCAAACCTGGTTTCATCGCAAATTTCTTTAGCTAGTGCTGCACTTGATACGAATGTACCGATTCGGCCCGGATATTGAAATTGAAAAATCGGTCCAAGCTCCCGCGCCAGCTTCATATACGACTGAAGCGGTTTATCCTTATCGATGACAGGCAGGCTCCCTAAAGGGCCATATGTCTTTGGCTGTGGTATTTGAGTTGTTTTTGTCATGCTTAGCACCTCTATTTACTAATATTTCGGAATGAACGTTCATTCCGCTTAATGGCTGAAAAATCGAACCTATCTCAATTATGCAGGCGGACAGCATCCCAAAAGCTTTCTTCCACATCTGCCAAAAGTTTCGCTTCAGGTACCAACTCCCCGATACGGACAAGTCGCTGCAGTTCAAGAAATGCTCCATATATGATGGCGATCAAGGCGGAAGAGGGAAGCTGCTTGATTTCTTTTCGATCCTTACCTAAATCAAAGAAGTTTTTAAATAGATCCAAAAGACTTTGAAAACTAGAATGGCTTTCCTCATTTAAGAAATGGGCCCCGCTATGGATTTTTATAAAATAAAGCGCTTGGTCCTGCTCGTTTGTAAAATGGACCATTGACTTGAAAATGTGATGAAACTGATTACGAATGGAATCCTCATGTGGAAATCCGCTCTTGATTGTCTCCGTAAAAATATCCACATACCCTTGAAAAATCTTATTGCCCAACACTTCTTTATTTTCAAAGTAACGATAAATGGTACCCGCTCCGACCCCTGCCTTCGTGGCGATCATCGGGATCGTCGTCGCATCATATCCTCTTTCGGCGAATAGTTCCAATGCGCTGGACACGATGCTGTCTCGTTTATTTGCTGCAGTTATCATATTGAATCAGCCTTTCATCCAGAAAATGCGGAATGAACGTTCATTCCTATCCATGCTAGTGTATACCCAATAAAACCCAATCTCAATCGAGCGTAGTACCCAAAATTTGTGAATTACACTCGATAAAATAAGGACAAAAGACTTATTCTATTTCTATAATCTCAGAAAAAATATATACATATAATTCTTTTGAACTAAAAAAAGGACTGAAGGTCACAGCTCTTCTACTCCTTTGTTCACCTATTGAATGCCATCTAAGATTATAGCGTTCAGATCGTTTCTTTTTATGGGCACTCAACACTTCTTTCCAAAGGAAGATTGTATTCATTCTCAAATCACGCTCATGTTTCCCTGCACATCCCCCAATTCTCGGTTAGCTGCTGTTTGTTCACTTCAAACGAGCCATTAACTTCATTGGGTCTATCCCACCCCATCTTAAGGGAGCGAATGGCTCGAGCTCCCTCCCCGGTTTCTTCTGCCAAAAAGCCAATGCGAATGATGAAGATGCCCACTCCCGACCATCATCGGGCTTCATAATTTTCTTTTACCCCATGTTGAAATTCAGTGACGTTCCTATGCATCCACCTTTCATTAAATCATTCAAGTTTAACAAACCCCCTTGAATTTTGTATGATAAGAAAGGAAGATTACTAAATGGGAGATGTGATATTTTGAAAAGTCTAGCTGTATTTTGTGGATCGAGCAAAGGTGCATCTGCTGTCTATGTTGAAGAAGCTAAAAAACTGGGCAGGGAGCTGGCAAAACGTGAGATTACCCTTGTCTATGGGGGCTCAAGTGTCGGAATCATGGGGGCGGTTGCAGATTCCGTTCTGGAAGCAGGCGGTAATGTGATTGGCGTAATGCCCGATTTTCTAGAGAAAAAAGAAATCGCACATAAGAGCTTAACCGAGCTGATCGTCGTGGAATCCATGCATGAAAGAAAAGCGAAAATGGCCGAGCTTTCAGATGGGTTCATGGCCTTGCCAGGCGGGCCAGGAACATTGGAAGAGTTTTTTGAGATATTCACTTGGGCTCAGCTTGGTCTTCATCAAAAACCTTGCGGACTCTTAAATATCAATCACTATTATGATCCTTTAGTCGCTTTATTCAATCATATGTCCGACGAACAGTTCCTGCATGAAAAGTTCCGTTCCATGGCGCTGGTAGATGTTGAACCAAGTGGACTTCTTGATCAATTCAATACATATGAGCCGCCAACCGTAAAAACGTTCATGACCGAAAATCAAACCTGATCATAAAGAACAAGCGGCCATGATCAAGGATGATCTTGGCCGCTTGTAATAAACGGATGGGTTAGGTGAATATCAGGTTTAAATAATCTCCATGTCCTTTAATAAGTTCCACTTCATGTTCGGATGAAATCCAGAAGAAATGAAAGGTCAGCCCCGCTTCATCTCCGCCGCCCTGTGGCTGATGGTCCCATTCATCAGGAACGTCCGATACACGGATTTGATAAAAAGATCTATGATGGATGGCGCCATCTGCGTTCTCCCACAAATCCTCGGCAATTAAATCCTCGACACGAATATTTTCCAGCCTGTTTCTTCTTTTATTTCCCTAATCACCGCTTGGTACGCATCTTCTTGAGACTTCACTGTACCCTTCGGTATCTGTATCCCCGCTTCAGCTATGGGATGTTGGAAAACCAATACCTGTGTCTCTCCCTTATTGATTCTTGTCACATACCCGTAGGCTTTTTTTATCGGCATCATGATCATCCTCCCGTCCTTAACTGGATAGATGGAAAATGGTTGTTGCTTCCTGAATCATTTATCATAATTTATAATCCTTTCTGTAAGACTTATTTCCTTTTTCTTGTGGCATGTCTTGATTCGCCCTATTCGAGTTTTTCAATAGGCATGATGTTTGTGACGCATTGGCAAATCAGCGTTTCGCTGTCATTTGTCCGAATTCGAGGAACGAGAGCTAGTTTTTGGTTATTCTGAAAAAGAGGCAGCTTATCGACATTTTCGAGAGAAGGTTGGTATCACTGGGGCCCTGAATGAAATACTTATCCGCTACAAACACGTTTTCATCATTGGGTTCAGTGCAGGTGCGACTGTGGCCTGGATATGCAGTGAGGAAGAATGTGTCGATGGAATCGTTGGATTTTACGGTTCTCGGATCAGGAATTATAGCGAATTGGTGCCACAGTGCCCTGTACTGCTATTCTTTGCTCAAGAAGAGCGATCTTTTGATGTGGACGAATTGATTTCAATTTTAAAAGCTAAGCCTATCGATATACATACTTTCAGTGGAAGTTAGTGACTCCTATACTTCCAACTATGATGCCGAATCAGCCGATAAGGCATTTAGCATCATGAATGATTTTTTGCGGAACATGAAGTGTTAACGTTTTGCATGCATGAATCCAGTTAATCGAACCCGAATCACTGTGGGGATGACAGTCCGATTGCACCCGTTTGTATTCCATTTCCAATTCATGTAAGGGTAGCTTCAAAAGCTGCTCTTCACTCTTGTAGAGGTGATGGATCCTAAGTTTATAAATTAATTCCCGTTGTCTTTCTTTCGCATCCTTCTTCATTTCACCCGCTCCTATTCTTTATTTGCTTGTTTCAGTGGATGGCCCAATGCTCGATCATACAGGGGGGATGATCCTCTGGATTGGCTTCAATCTGCTTCGTTTTCCTTAATTTCCTATATTCCTCCTCTAAATCGGTCAAGGTCCATTCAAATAGATGGATGTCGTTCTTTTTATAAATCCCTTCGTTAATCAACTTATTGATCAGAAAGTTCCGTTTCGTTTCGACTGCTTTGCGTAATCTCATCCCCATAATAAAACCCTCCCTTATTATGAACACCACTGCGTACTTCTCTTGACCTGACATAAAAAAAAACCGGAGACATCTCTTTGTACGAAAGAAAAAGTCTCCGGTTATCCGGTCAATTAACCTATAATTCTTATTAGTTTACTAAGTATTATTGTCTCTTATGTTACAAACTCTCTGCTTCATAGTCAACAACTTTTTTCTTGTTTTCAAAATTTCATTCAGCCTTTTGCTTCGCTTCCTGAAATGCAGCCGTTACCTTATTTAACAGGTCTTTATCCGAAATCAATCGATACCCTGTAAGGGCAAGTGCCTTTGCACCAGTGAGGATGGCTTGGTCCCCTCTTGGGGATTTGGCGCAGTCGCGGAACTCATTCGTATGGGCAATCAGCTCATCCGGCCCGATTTTGATATAAGGATGGGCCGTCGGGACCACATGACTAACATTACCTGCATCCGTCGAACCGAAACCATTTTCTTTTCTTGGTGCCACCGCTTCTCCTAATTCAGTCAGTTCTTCCTTCAGCACCTCATCCAGAACCGGATTAATGATGAAATCGAGCACTTCATTCTGGAACCGTTCGACTTTGACGGTGCTTCCTGTGGCAAGTGCTGCACCTTTTGCAATATCACGGATTTTTCCGGATACTTCCTGGCATAATTTCCATGTTGTCGCCCTGATGTAGAACCTCGCGGAAGCATATTCCGGAATGATGTTAGGCGCTTCCCCGCCATTGGTGATGATTCCGTGAATCTTGACTTCGGATGGAAGCTGCTGGCGCAAAGCATTAATGCCATTGAACAACTGGATGACCCCATCGAGTGCATTCACGCCTTGTTCCGGTGCAGCCGCAGCGTGTGCCGCTTTTCCGTAAAAGTGAAAATCAAGAGGATCGACAGCCAAAAATGGACTTGTCACACCCGTTTTTCCGGCCGGATGGATAATGATCGCAGCATCGACCTCATCGAATAGGCCGTGCTTCACAAAGCTGCCCTTTGCGCTTCCATTGGGACCTCCCTCTTCGGCAGGCGTTCCGAACACGATCACCTGACCGCCTGTTTCCTCCAGCACTTGAGCGAGGGAAATGCCTGCCGCCGCACTCGTCGTCCCAATGATATTATGGCCGCAGGCATGACCTAACCCCGGCAGTGCATCATATTCTGCCAAAAAGGCAATCGTGGGTCCTTGCTTGGAAGAGGTTTTTTTGGCGATGAATCCTGTTTCGTGTCCAGCTATATCGCGGGTCACTTCAAAACCCGCCGCTTGAAGCAATTTCGTCAACGTATCCGAAGCGAAGAACTCTTGATTGCCAATTTCCGGTTTGGCATGGATCGCCTGACTCGTTTCCACATATAATTTGGAATGTTCATCGATGTGATCGGCAATGATTTGCTGAGGCGACTTCACTAATTCAATTCCCATATTGCTATCTCCCCTTTTCTGTTAATGAAAAAGCCGGATGGCTAATCATATTGCATCCGGCTCTTTCGATCTTTACATCATTTTTCATTAGCTGGTTTTGTCCAGGAATCTTGGTAATTCAATAATTCATCGACCGTCACATATGCCGGAATCGAGCTTCCTTTATACGTTTTTTTAATGAACGCTTCCACTTCTTTCGACTGATAAAGATCGACTAATTTTTGCAGTTCAGGACGATCGGCGTCTCCCTTTTTGACGGCAATGATATTGATATACGGTTTGGCCGTTTTACTTTCATGGAATAATGAATCTTTTAAGTTAAGTCCAGCTTCCACGGCAAAGTTACTATTGATGGTGGAAGCATCGGCATCATCCAGCAGACGTGGCGTACTTCCGGCAGCAACAGGCTTGATTTTCAAGTTTTTCGGATTATCCTTGATGATATTCGCTGATCCCGACCCATTGAATTCATCCTTCAATGTAATCAAGCCCGCTTCCTGTAAAAGGAGTAAGCCGCGGCCCCAATTCGTCGCTTCATTCGGAACGGCAATAGTCGCACCATCTGGAATATCTTTTATACTTTTATGTTTTTTCGAATAAAGGCCCATTGGCGCAATGACGGTAGACCCGATGGCCTCCAATTTCAAATTTTGATCTTGAATGAATTCATCGAAATAGGCGACCGTTTGGAATGAATTCGCATCGATTTCGCCCTCGCTCAAGGCAAGGTTTGGTTGGATATAATCATTAAACGTGACCAGCTCGATATTCAGGTTCTTCTTTTTGGCTAATTCGACAATGTACTCCCACGTTCTCGTATCCCCGCTGTTGACTCCGACTTTCACGGTTTTCACATCATCTGAACTGCCTGATGCCCCCTTCTCGTTTCCGCATGCTGCCGTCACGAGCGCAAATGCCAATACCATGATCGTTACTAAAATTTTCTTCATGTCTCCTACCTCCTGATATATTTATCTTCTTCTGATTTTTCTGGAAACGAAGTTCCCGGTGGATTGCAGTAATTGAACGATGATCACGAGCACTGCTACCGTGACGACCATCGTCATCGTATCGAATCTTTGATAACCGTAAGCCAAAGCTAGATCTCCGACCCCGCCAGCACCAACGGCCCCTGCCATCGCAGTAGCTCCGACAAGCCCGATTGTCGCTGTTGTGAAGGTTAGGATCAGCGAACTAAGTCCCTCAGGAATCAAAAAGCGATGGATGATCTGCCATGTTGTTGCCCCCATTGCCTGGGCTGCCTCGATGATTCCTTTGTCCACCTCCAACAGGGAGTTCTCGACGAGCCGGGCAATATAAGGAGCGGCGTAAAAAACAAGCGGAACAATCGCTGCATTCGAACCGATTCCAGTGCCTACAATCCATCTAGTAAAAGGAATGATTGCGACAAGTAAGATGATGAAAGGAACCGATCGCACAATATTTATGATTGGGTTCAATACATTAAAGATCCATTTATTATCCATGATGTGACCCTTCCTTGTTATGACGAGCAAGACGCCAAGCGGAAGCCCGATCAGCCCGGAAAAAATCAACGAGAGGGCTACCATATAAAGAGTGTCGCCGAAAGCGGTCGACAGCTGCTCTGCCGTTATTTCCATTCCCCAAAGTGTATTACCCATTTACCTGCACCTCCTGGACGAGAATCCCCTCATCTTTAATATATTGATAAGCCTTGGCTACCTCTTGCTTGTCACCCGTCACTTCGATGATCAAATTCCCAAACGGCGTTTCTTGAATTTCAGAAATATTGGCTGATAAAACACTTAAGTGAACATCATATTTCTTTGAGATCGTAGAAAGCAGCGGGGTGCCGGAAGTAGTCCCAATAAAATTAATTTTCCAAATAATCGGAATGTGCGTCCCTATCCTTTTTAGGAAACTTTGCGGAATCTCATCATGGATCACCGTTCTCACGAAGTTTTTGGCGATAGCCGTTTTGGGCTTGGCAAACACCTCGAACACGGAGCCTTGTTCAACCACGAAGCCGCCCTCCATCACTGCCACCTTATTGCAAATTTCCCTGATCACGGACATTTCATGGGTGATGAGCAGAATGGTGATATTGTATTCTTTATTGATTTTCTTCAAGAGCTGCAGCACGGCACTCGTTGTTTGCGGATCCAATGCGGATGTCGCTTCATCACATAAAAGGATCGATGGGTTGGTGGCCAATGCCCGTGCAATCCCAATCCGCTGCTTTTGACCGCCGGATAATTGTTCCGGATAGCTCTTTGCTTTACTCGATAAGCCGACGAACTCAAGCAGCTCGCTTACCCGCTCTTTGATCTCTTTACTTGGCGTGCCCGATAAAACCAGCGGCACAGCAATATTATCAAAAACGGTCTTCGAGTTTAGTAAGTTGAAATGCTGAAAGATCATCCCGATTTTCTTCTTTTCTGCCCGTAATTCCTTCGGGCTCAATGAAGTGAGCTCCTTCCCGCCGACGACTACCCTACCTTCTGAAGGATGTTCCAGCAGGTTGACTAGCCTGATCAACGTACTTTTCCCGGCCCCGCTATAACCGACTACACCGAATATATCCCCCTTCTCGACGGTCAAATCGATGCCTTTCAATGCTTCGACGGTCTGCTTCTTCGTTTCGTAAACCTTTTTAACATGTTGAAACTCAATCATCCTGTCTCCCCCCAGTTGTTCGTTTTTTCGATTTCATTATCAGAGAAGAGCTTTGCATGAATAAACAAAAGAGGCCTCCTCCGTCATCAGACAGAAGAGGCCTCTTTTAGAAATAAAAAAGAGTAAACTCTTAATTTAATTATCTAAGAAAAGCTCCTTCTTATCTTTCAAACTTTCGTCCGTTGGAATTAGCACAGTATTTTTACAAAAGTAAAAACCCGCTGCCGAGGTATCATAGGGCCAAGTCCCTCCACATCTCTTGATAAGAAATAACGTTATATTTAATTATGTCCTTCACTATATCTTCAAATCCCGCTAAAGTCAACCACCATTTTCATCATTCGAAAAATTTTGACAGGATAGTTTATTTATTATTTTTTATTATATCAATATAATTTATTATAAAGATTTCCTCATTCTCCATACAAGATATTTTTCGTTTTCTTCCCTTAGCTTCACCATTCCTGACTTCGTATAGAACCGAACCGCGCGTTGATTATCCGGAGACACCCTTAACTGATATTCGGATACCCCGAACTTCCTGAAAAAGGTTTCTGCATAGCCGACCAATTCCTTGCCAAGCCCCTTACTCCGGTATTCGGGAATAAGATAAAACAGATTCACATAGCCAATTTCAGTACCTTCATATTCCCGAATTTGAAGCTCCATCTGTCCGATCGGCTCCTGATCCCGTTCAATGATCACCTGCCCATCCGGAAATTGGCGCACCCTTTCTTTAATTCTATTCAAATACGATCGCTCATCTCCAAAACCCTCTTCAGACCCAAAACTCACAACATACGAATCCTTCCTGAATGCAACGATTGTTTCCTTATCTTTATCGATATCTATGGTTCTAAATATCAACTTCATCACTCTCTTTCGTTTTGTTGGGATAATAATGACAGGTACTTGCACTCTTTATTGTTAAATAAGAGGACACTTTTCTCCAACTGCTGCAAATCTTCTCTAAAAGAATAAGCTTCTTTTTTCATTCCCTTCAACACTTTACATATACATGAAGCATGCTGTAAAATCATGTATACTATACATTAACAAAATATTCCATAATAAAGTGAATTAAATTGTCGATGCTAGCAAAGATTGTTTAACCCGTTCATCGTTTAACATTAGCTGGCTACTATTGCGGTCAATCGAATATTTCGTCCCAAACCCCATTTAATTCGTCCCACATTCGAATTTACAGACCAAACCCCCGTTTTTTCCGGCCTACATACGAATATTTCGTCCTACACCTCGATTAATTCGGCCGATCCGCCTTTGCATCATTCCATCCATAAAAAAAAGAAGCTGCAAGTCGCAGCTTCTTTTTTTATCGTGAAAGGGTTCCTTGCAGGCGATTGGCTTCGGCAATGACTTTTTCTTCGTCGATGGTGAGGGAGACGCGGTCTTTGACGACCATTTTGCCATCGATGTATACATCGCATACGTCGTTTCCGCGTGCGGCATAGAGCAAGTGTGAGTAAGCTTCGCTTAGCGGCTGCAGATGTTCTTTGTCGTGAGGGTAAATCGTGATGAAGTCCGCTTTTTTACCTGCTTCGAGTGATCCGGTGTGACTCATGCCGATTGCTTCGGCGCCCATTCTGGTGGCCATGGCCAGTGCGGTTTGAGCTGGGAATTTAGTGGCGTCCTTGTAGATGCCTTTTTGCAGCAAGGCTGCCGTCCTCATTTCCTCGAACATATCGAAGTTGTTATTGGAAGCTACGCCATCTGTTGCCACGCCCACTTTAATGCCTGCATCCAAGAGGCTGACAACATCGGCAATCCCCGATCCGAGCTTTAGGTTACTGATTGGATTGTGGGCAACACGGACGTCATGCTGTTTTAATATCGACCGTTCTTCATCATTGAGAACGACACCATGGGCCATCACGGTCGGCTGGTCGAACAGTCCTAGACGGCGAAGGTGTTCGACAGGACGGGATCCGTACCGCTTTTCGATGTCGAGGATTTCAAAGTCCGTTTCCGATACGTGAATGTGCACCATCAAGTCATTTTCCTTAGCGATCCGGGCACTCTCGGAAATGGCTTCAGGTGTACAGGCATACGGGCTATGCGGTGCGACCATGGTGGTCAGGCGGCCATCGGCAAAATTCTTATACGCTTTCGAGAACTGTTCAGCCCCGGTGAGGTTCGCTTTTTGGTCTTCTTCGGTACCCAAGCTGAAAATCGTGTAGGAGAAGGCTCCGCGCATGCCTGTTTCGCTTATCGTTTCCATGACAGCCCCTGCATCTATTCCATTTGGATTGAACATATCCGAAAAGGTCGTCGTGCCCGATTTCATCATTTCCAAGATGCCAAGCTGTGTGCTTACTGAGGCAATTTCGGTTGTGAACTGGGCCTCGATCGGCCAGATTTTCGTTTCAAGCCATGGCTTGAGCAGCATATCATCCCCGATTCCGCGCAATAGCGTCATCACGATATGTGAATGGGCATTTACAAGACCTGGCATCACCCATTTCCCGCCAAGGTCGATCACTTGATCTGCATCCTTCAATTGCTCGTTTGAATGCGGACCGATAGAGGAGATGGTTTGATCCTGCACAACCATCATGCCATTTTCAAAGATTTGATTTTCCTTATCCATGGTAAAAAAAGTAGCATTCATATATATCGTTTTCATTCGTATCTCCTCCAAAGTCGTATCATTGCTCAACATGTGTCTATTCCGCATTCTACCCTAGCCTCTTACCGGTATTCAAGTAATTCCATATTATCAGGGGCGATTACCTTTTACCTTAGGAAGCTAATTCCATTTAATCAGCTGCTTAAAAACACCTTTCCTCTATTGCTGGAGGAAGTTTCGGCGACAGTAATGGCTTCCTGCACATCCCGAAGGTCATAGTGGGAATGAGGCAGCATGAGTTTCAAGCTATGATCGGCAATGAAGCCGAGCAAGCGGTCAAACGTTTCGTGCCAGGTTTGAACGGACGCCCGCTGGTTCCAATGCCTTAGGTGAAACATCTGAACATGAACTTTTGTCGCTTTAGAAATTTTCGCCCAATTGACGGATTGACCTGATAGAAGACCGATCGTCAGCAGAATGCCCGTAGGCTGAACACAAAAAGCCAGCTCAGAGCCAGCATTGCCGCCCACAGAATCGATGGCCGCATTCGCTCCTCGCCCACTCGTCCATTCCATCACGGCATCGGTCAATGCTGTCCTGGACGTGTCGATTACAAGATCGGCACCGAGTTTGAGCAGTTCAGCGGTGTAGGTATCGTTTCTCGTTACGGCAATCAGCTTGAAGCCAAGGATCTTCGATAGCTGGGTGAAGATACGGCCAATCGCAGATCCGCAGGCATTCACGACCAATACATCATCCGGCTTCAGCGCCAACGATTCTGTGCAAATCAACCAGGCCGTCAACGGATTGATATATAATTGTGCCGCAACATGATCCTCGATCGAATCGGGAATGACGATGGCAAGTTCGGCAGAGGTTCTTACATATTCCTGCCACGTTCCTTCGCCGCGCAAAGGCAAAACACGTTTGCCAATGAGGTCTTTCGAACCAAAAGGACCCACCTCTTCCACAATGCCGACGCCTTCGTAACCTGGGATCGCTGGCAAGGGAATTCGATGGGAATAGGCGCCTCTGATGGGCAGCAGGTCAGACGGGTTAATCGGACGGGTGGTCATCCGAACGAGGACTTCCCCACTTAAAGGTTTTTGTATAGATGTATGTTCCACTTTTATCACGTTTTGCGGATTCCCGAACTCATAGAATTTTGCGCATCTGGCTTCCAATATCGTAAGTCTCCTTCACTATCAAGTTCCATCTATTTTATCATGATGAAAAAAGATCAGGGAGATGGATATCCCCCTGATTGTGCAACACGTTTTATAGATTTTGTGATAAACCAATTGGAATGCATAATGGTGTTTGATCTACAGGATTTTCGATAATACAGCATTCCAGTCTAAAGACGTCCTTGATCATTTCTTTCGTAAACACCGTTCCAGGCGGTCCCTCTTTATAGATTTTCCCCTTCACGATGCTAATCAGATGATCGGCATATTGTGCTGCTTGATTTAAATCGTGCAACACCATGACAATCGTACGTCCATAGGTTTGGTTTAGATCGCGCAGTAATTCCAATACTTCGATTTGGTGTGCTAGATCGAGATACGTTGTCGGCTCATCCAATAGTAAAAGATCCGTTTCTTGTACCAAGGCCATTGAAATCCACGCTCTTTGCCTTTGCCCTCCAGACAAGGCATCCAAAGTCCGATCAGCGAATTCCGTCATTTTAGTGGCGGATAACGCCCGGTCCACAATGGCCTCATCCTCCAGGGTCTTCCTGGAAAATAACCCCTTATGAGGATGCCTGCCATAATGGCACAGTTCCTTAACGGTTATATCCTCAGGAGCCTCGGGAGCTTGAGGCAGAATGGCCAATTTCCTTGCCACTTCCTTGGAGGATTGAAGGGCGATCGCTTTTCCATCTAAATAGATCGTCCCTTCCTGAGGCATCAATAATCGAGCAAGGGACCGCAGGATGGTGGACTTGCCGCATCCATTGGATCCAATGATTATGCTTATTTTACCTTCCGGGATGTCTAAATCGATATCCTCAATGATTCGATTCGTTCCATAAGAGAGAGAAAGATGCTCTGCTGATAATGTTGTCATAACCGCCAGCCTTCCTTATGTTATTTTCGTTCACGACGTAATAAATATAAAAAATACGGCACGCCAATCACCGCTGTGATAATTCCGGCGGGTATTTCTACTGGCGGGAATAATCCCCTCCCTAGGCTATCGGCGACGAGCAGAAAGATTGAACCAAAGAGAGCTGATGCAGGAAGCAATACCTTGAATTTTGATCCTACTAGTTTTCGGGCAATATGGGGGGCAATCAAACCAATGAACCCGATGGAACCAACTGCAGCTACACATACTCCAATTAAAATGACCGAAACACTAAGCAATATATAGCGCAGGGATTTTGATCTTTCACCGAGACCTGTAGCTATATCGTCGCCAAGACTCAGCACATCCATTTTAGAAGTTAAGGCAATCAATACCGGGACAAGAATAAGGCATGGCAGCAATATGAAGACTTGATCCCATCCTCTTCCCCATAAACTGCCCGTCAACCACAGCAGTGTCGTATTGACATCATCCGGGAATTTGACCATGAAATACTCTATGCCCGCTTGACAAATGGCCCCTAAAGCAATTCCCACCAGAGCGATCGTATTCGGTTGAGCTCCTTTTTTATAAACGAATGTCATCAAAATGGCCGCCATGATCGCCGCTCCTATGAAAGCCGAAAGAGGCAGGATGATGAGGGGTGATTGCGGAAATAAAACGATTACGATAACAGCCGCCAATCCGGCCCCTTTCGTTACCCCGATCACATCGGGAGAAGCCAATGGATTCCGCAGGACTCCCTGCAAGATGGCTCCAGCCGTTGCCAATCCGGCTCCCACTATCACAGCAATTAAAATGCGCGGTATACGATAGTTGTGCAGAATGAATGCCTGGCTTTGCATCCCTTCTCCAAGCAAGTGTTGGATGATATCTAAAGGTGATATATATATGGCCCCTAACCCCAGGCTCACCATCGATAGGACCAACGTAATCATGGTCAGCATCAGGAGAATGGAATTTGGGCGCAACCTTGATTTCACTTTCCGTTTTGGTTTCATTGCTTAATATTCCTCCCTCTTCTCGCTAAATAAAGGAAGAACGGCGCACCGATGATGGCTGTTACGATGCCTACCGGCGACTCGAACGGATAGGCGATAAAACGGGCAAGAACATCTGCATATACTAACAATACAGCGCCGAATAAGGCCGAAAAGGGAATGATTCTTCGATAATCCCCACCCACCAGCTTTCTGGCGATATGAGGAACGATCAGTCCAACGAAGCCGACTGGACCTGCGACGGCCACCGAAGAACCGGCCAAAATGATCACCAAGATTCCTGCTAGAATCCGGATTCGTTGAACCTTCTGACCAAGTCCTTGGGCCATATTTTCTCCTAAGACAAGGATGGAAACCGATCGGGAGAACACGGCAGCAATCAATAACCCAGAAAGGGACCAAGGGAGAATCAAATTGACATGCGTCCATGTTTTTCCATTGATCGATCCCACTAGCCAATAGAGCACGTCTTTCGCTTGCTCATTAAAGATGATCATTCCTTGCGTTAAAGAAGATAAAAAAAAGTGAACAGCCATCCCGGCCAATGCCAGTTTTACTTGTGTCATTCCCCCTCCCGAAGCAAAAGAATAGACCAACAGCCCCGCCACTGCTGACCCAGCAAATGCAAGACAAACAAGAGAGACGGAAGAGAGCGTAGGAAAGAAGACAAAGGCGGACACAATAAAAAATGAGGCTCCGGCATTCACCCCAAAAACTTGCGGCGAGGCTAGTGAATTCCGGGTGATAGCCTGCATGAGGGCACCCGCAACCGCTAAATTTGCACCGACTAAGGCGCCGACCAAGGCGCGGGGCAAGCGAATGGTCCTGATGATCGTTTGTTCCTTGGACGAATCCATCGCAAAAAAGGATTTCATCACCATTGATACATCTATATCGGCTGCACCCACCGTAATGCTGGACAAGACTCCTAACATTAACAAAACCACTCCAGTTACAGCTGTACCGTATACTTTCATTTTATTTTTACCTAAAATTTCCATTTACAACACAACACACTTCCTAACAAAATTTAAAACGACTGGAAAGAGAAGTAAGAATCAGTTCTCTTACTCCTCTTTTATTCCTTTATTTTTCATCAAGCATTTTTAAAGTGTCTTTGGCAATGGCCTCTGCGGATACAACCCCGCGGTATCTTGTCCATAAATCACGATCAACGCTGTAAATATGACCGTTTTTTACAGCCTTCAGGTTTTTCCATAGAGGATTGTCCTTCCACTCATCAGTCAGCAGCTTGCCCTCATTGTTCGCCAACAGCAGGATATCTGGATCAATCTCGACAAGCTGCTCCAGATTCATCTCAGCATGCGGCTGTTCCTGCTGAATGGCATTTTTCAATCCCATCCGTTCAAGCAATTCTCCATCATAGGAAGATGATGTATGAGCCTGGAAGGAAGTATCCCGCACAACGGCTGGCAGAACCGTCATGTTTGTATCGACAGTAAGCTTTTCCTTAAGGTCCTTGATCGTTTTTTCATGTTCGGTTAAACGTTTTTCTGCAGGCTCTTCCTGATTGACTGCCTTTGCAATCGTTTTAAAAGAATCCAGGTTTTCTTGATACGTCGATTCCCGACTTTTCAAGATGATCGTAGGGGCAATCTGTTGCAAATCTTTATAAATTCCTTTATGACGCTCGGCATCTGCAATGATCAAATCCGGCTGTAAAGAACTGATGACCTCTAAATTAGGCTGTTCACGTGTTCCTACTGAGGTATAATCTATTTCTTTCCCTACAAGTTTTGTAATCATCTCTTTTTTGTTATCATCTGATATTCCAATAGGTTCCAATCCCAGAGCATTTAAAGAATCAACGAAAGATAATTCAAGGGTAACGATTTTTTTCGGAGTATGCTTGATTTCCGTTTCTCCCATTTCGTGCTTGACCGTTTTAATGTCTTGATTCTTTGCTGTTTTCTCTGCTTCTGTCGTTTTTTGAGAGGTATTGCATGCTGACAATATCATCATGACCGTGAATAACAGGATGAATATTCCCCCCCCTACTGTTCTTGCTTTCTTCGATTCCCGCATTTTTTGCACCCTTTCTGTTTTAGCAATGAAGTTTTAAATGAAAATGATTATCATTATCTTGTTGTTATGATAAAGTCATGGACTGATACCGTCAACATTAGTACGATTTTGTGAATAAAAAACATTATGGCCATTAAGAAAGCCTTCATGCATTTAATTGCTCATGACATTGATGTGCTTCATGGGAACCGGCTCAAAAATAAAAAAGGCAAACCCCTCCAGGGTTCACCTTTTCATCTTTCATGTATGCGTTATCATTTCAGCGTACACTCATTTTCTTTTCGTCATCATCTCCTATAATAGGATAGATTTGATCGGAAGATTGCCCTTTGGCAGGTTTGACCGTTCCTCTAATCAGAATCGTGGACACGATCGACAAGATGCCAATGATGAGGAAGCCGGTCGTCCTTGAAAACATTTCGATCAAGATCCCGATTAGGACAGGGCCCAAAAACATCCCCCCGGAATAGAGGCTTTGGAACAAGCCCAGTCTCGTGGATTGCTTGATCTCCGGTATGTTTTCGACGGCCCAGGAGGTGACGACCGTAAAGATCAAACCGTATCCAAAGCCTTGAAATGCTTGCAGGAGGAACAGCATGGACAGGCTTTGGGCATAGGGAATCGCGATCACGATCACCCCTTGCAATACCGCACCTATGAACGCCGTTTTCACCAACCCGATCTTTTTGTAAAAAAAGCCTCCGCATAATGCTGCCGCTACCCCATATATGATCAGATGCGTATTGGCCAGCATGCCGATCAGCAAGGGATTTGCGCCCAGGTCCGTTGCTACTAGAGGTGTGAACGTATCCCTTGTTGCAATGGTCACCATCAAGGCAACCGTTGCCAAGGCGGAAATGATCCAGATTTTTTTATCGGTAACTTGCTCGATGAGTATTTTCTTATCGTATTTGACCTTCATTTTAATACTTATATCCTTCGTGAAGCAGGTTAATATCAACGCAAGGATCGCTGCGGCAACAGCGACCAAAAAACTATAACGATAGCCATAACTGTTGGCCACCAGCGCACCGGTCGTCGTTCCCAGGATCGAGCCAATCGGCGATGCGACGCTCAATATCGCGACAGCCTTCGCAGCTTCCTTCACGCCATAATAGGAAGCGAACATGACGTTATAAATCACCCAGGTCGAACCTGTCAGTCCGTCCGAAATCTTCCCGAGATACAAGGTTGTTGCATTTGGGATGAAAAAGGCTAACGTCCACAGGACGATCGTGACCAACAACCCCAATTGGATGAACAATCTCCGTTTATGGAACATATCTGAAAGTATCCCTATTGGAAGTCTGGTCAATAAGGCGACAATCCCCGATATTCCGATTATGCTGCCGATAACGACGGAATCGAACCCGAGATCTTTAGCGTAAGAGGAGATAAATGGATCAAATGCCGAAATGGTGACAAAGAACAACAAGCTAATGATAAAGAATAAAATGGTCTCTTTTCGATTGTTCATTTTATTGGTTCGGTTCATATATTCCATCCTTTCATTCCCCTCCCTTGCCTTCCCTTCGTTCGGAAAGGCGCTCTTTTCTCTCATGATGCCCTAGCCCCCCATCCACCTTAAAGGGGGGCTTGAAGCTTTATGGAGCTTGCCTTATATCATTCATTTCACGACATCCTGACCGTGGCTGATAGTTTATGGCCTTCCAATCCTTCAATTTGGGATTGGTCTTCTGCATGGGAGGCCAGGAATTGAATGCCTTGGCCTGTAATTTCCTGATGGGTCATCACCTTCACATAGCTTCCTGCCCATAATCCGCCCGTATACCTTGCTGCCTTTTGAGTGGGCAGGGTATGGTTCGTGCCGGAAACCTTGTCCGAAAAGACGACGGAGCTGCCTTCGTCGAGGAACAATGATCCATAATTATATAACCTATCCATCAAATCACGGCTTTTTTCAATATGCAGATGCAAATGCTCTATGGCATAGTCATTGCAAATATCGAGGCCTTCCTGCAGCGATTCCGCCAAAATGATTTCGCCTCTTTTTTCCCATGATTCATGAGCGGGCGATGATGGTGAAAAGGATTTCAAAATCCGTGCGACTTCGGTTTCCGTTTCCTTGCCAACCGCCCGGGAAGTCGTAACGAGAATGGCCCGTGCGTAAGGATCGTGTTCTGCCTGGGCAAGCAGATCAGCCGCGATTTTCGTCGGTGATGCGGAATCATCGGCAAATACCATGACCTCGCTCGGTCCTGCAATAAGGTCAATGCCGACCTTCCCGAATACTTGGCGCTTTGCTTCTGCCACGAAGCGGTTTCCTGGCCCTGCGATGATATCCACTTCGGGAATGGATTCCGTTCCATACGCCATCGCTGCAATCGCCTGGGCACCGCCGATGGCGAAAATGTCTGTCGCACCGGATCGAATCAATCCATATAAAACAGCTGGATGGATGCCGCCTTCATAATTGGCCGGGCTACAGGCAACGATTCTTTTTGCCCCGGCCACCTTTGCCGGGGCAACGACCATGGGCCCTGATGACAATAAAGGGAATCTCCCCCCTGGTACGTAAGCACCTACCTTTTCGATCGGGACGATTCGATGCCCCATTTTGATTCCTTCTCCAAAATCCTTTTCGAATGGTGTCAGACAGCTCAGCTGCGCCTTGGCAAATTCACTGACCCTATCCACGACCCGATCGATGAGGGCTTTCACCTCATCTGGCAGCGTCCTCATGCAGCGATCCAGCTCCTCTTCACTTACCCGGACCGGACGATCGGATTGGCCGAATTTCCTTTCGTATTCCTGTACGGCCGCATCTCCGCCCGCTTTTACATGCTCAATAATGGACTTTACCGTTTGTTCTACATCATTTGAAGAGGTCTGCTCCAACGCTTCCGCTTTCTTCATATATTCCATCTCATTTTCCTCCTATTCGTGTCATTACCTGCTGCAGCACAGCCGCTAAAAACCGATCAATCATGATACGCCGGTAAAGTTCCCATCTTCCACTGTCGCTTCAGCATGTTGTTCGGAATCTTGTTCATTCGGCAAATGGATTTGGCGCAATACTTCCATCCCATCAAACAATAACCATTCCTCGAGGATTTTTTCATTGCGGATTTTATAATGGCTGATTCCAGCAATATCGATGGCGTTTCCGCTAGGCGCTCCAAAGTATCCTGTTCCTTCGTGCATCCCTTGGATTCTCCAGCGCACCGCTACATCCCAGTCACTTTCCGAGCCGCGTTTATTGCACGTCACCCGTTCCACGATCACTTTCCCGTTCGGAACGGAGGCAAACAAACTCATGAACATTCCTTGAATTTCACTCGCTCCAATGACATCCTTATTGCAGACATAATGAACGACGGCATTTTCCTCATAATATTGACGAACGAAGTTAAAGGAGCGCCGTGCCCAGATGCGGTTGAATACAAGCTGCATGAACTCCCCGATCTCGAATTCATCAGATGATGGCGTGAAGACCTTTGGCGGGAGCCCCATTTCCGCTGTCTCATTAAAGCCGAATTGAATCGATGGAGCGAGCTTCAGCGTGCTTTTGGCCATTTTTTTAGCCACCTCGACAGGATCCAGGCCAAGCTGTAAAACAAGGTGGTAGGTATCCATCACAAGCCACTCTTCGTGAATTTTATTATTCAAGATCAAACAATCGGCGCTTGTTCTGAACATCACTTTCTTTCCGGTGGCCGGGCCGTATAAGCTATCTCCAAGATTCGTCGCAACCGAACGTCCCCGGTGGGAGGTGAAAAATCCTTCTTCATCATTTCCTGACCAGATTACACTCCATCCCAGTCCTTTCCGATCGGGAAACGCATGCAAGGTTTGCAGCGTGCCTGATATGACTTCGTTAACGCCGTGACTATTGATCAGCCCTTTATGAACGGAGACACTTGTGCTATACGTATCGTAAATCAGGCCGATGTCTTTTTCCTTCCAGATTTGACGCGTGATTTTTACGATATAATCGACGATGTTGTTGTATTCCGGGTCAAAACCGTTCATCCGCTGTTTCTTTTGATACATTTCTTCTATATTTATGTAATCGGAGTCATCCTTCGTATCCAGCATATTCACTTCATCAGCATCCGCATAGAAGATGTAGTTGGGCGATCTCTTGATTGGTTGACTCATTTTCCTTGCTGCCTTTCCTTCTTTTGGAGCCACATTGATTGAACCTGCTTTTTCCTCTTTTACCGCCATTTCGATTGAACCTGAATTTTTTTCTGCCATAGTGGATAACCATCCTTTTTAATAGAGTTATAGCTTCCTTACATTCAACGCAAGATATCTAGACCTTGTAAACGCTTTAAGCTGCTTCGTCTATCTTTTTTTTGCCCACTTTGCAACATTAGGAAAATGTTACATTTGAATACGCATTCAAAATATTGGGTATCATCGAATATAAATAATTTTCTAACTAATGTAAATAAAAAAAATCAAAAGGAGAAACCTCCATTACTCTCCCCCTAAAAGTAAAAAGAAGGCTCCTTTTCGCAGGAATATATATGGCGCCTGAATACCGCATCAAATAAGAAAAATGGGGGGCATGCAGCAATTAAATGGGTTCATCCTCTGTATCTAAAAAGGTTTGCCTTAATACATCTATTCCATCAAATACGATCCATTCTTCAACGATTTTTTCATTGCGAACCTTCAGATGGGTGATTCCAAGAATTTCGATAGGCTTTCCACTCGGCAAACCAAAAGTGCCAATTCCCTCATGAATGCCTTGCAATCTCCATCTTACAGCCACATCCCACTCTTTATTGCCTTCACCTTGATTGCACGTAACTCTTTCCAAGATTACTTTGGCCGTTGGGAACGATGCAAATAAACTAACAAGCAATCCTTGGATTTTATTGTGGCCTACGATATCTTGATCACAAATGTAATGGACCACTGCATGATCTACGTAAAAATCCTTTACATGATTAAATAATCGCAGTTCCCAAATTTTATTGTACATTTCTAAAACAAAATCGCCAATATCGAAACATTCGTGCTTGTTAGTGTATACTTCTGGCATGAATTGACCTTCCATTGCTTCAGGTCTTCCGAAACTAGACTGTTTTTGAGAGGTGCGTGCCAGTTTTTTAGCAATCTCGACCGGATTATATCCCAATTGTTTAACGATATGAAGATAATCCCTTACAAGCCATTCTTCCACAATCCTGTTAGAATGAACAACACAATCTGCAATCACTCTAAATGTTGCCCTTTTACCTGTCGCTGGTCCAAAGCTCGTCGCCCCTAGATTTGTCCCCATTGACATACTGCGGTGAGATGTATAAAAGGAATCCTGATCATTCCCTGACCATATGACTTGTTCCCCGACTACCTTGCGATCTGGAAAAGAATGCTGCATTTGAATGGAACTTGACAGGACATGATTGATGCCATAATGATTAAGTGATCCCGCATGTAAAATCGATTCATTATGGTAGTGGGAATAGATCAAGCCAAAGCCTTTTTCTTCCCAAATGCGGTGGGTGCATTTCACAATATAATCCACAATGTCTACATAGGTTTTATCGAAACCTCTCATGCTTTGTTTCCGTATCGTTTTCTTCGAATATTCGTTATAATCTGCATAGCCTAAACGATTCACTTCTGCATTATCTCCGTAAAAAACCTTGTCATGAAGAACTATATTATTAGGTGTGTTGTTACTATCTAGTGATTCTTTCTTTTCCATCACTTTACTATCATCTACTTTTGTCAATTTTTCACACATCCCCTTACATTTGTTTGGCCCCTGTTTCTTGATTGGCATGAATTTGATTCAAAATATCCATCTCATCAAAAATGATCCATTCTTCTACAAGTTTAATCGCTAGTTTTCAATAGGTTCATAGCTTGGTTGACCAAAGAATGCTCTTCCTTTAACCTTCATTAACGGCACCGCTTTAGGTACAGGTCACCCTTTCAAAATCGGGCGGCAGGATACGAAGCAAAAAAATAGGCCAACATTCACTGGATTCGAGCGTTTTATCGTCAATAAAATGACCGGTAGCGTTATCTCTATAAAAGCTCTTACTTGGTTGAAAGATCGCTGTTCCATGATAAAATCACCCATTTCGAAAGTGCCCGATACACTCTCGGAAGTTTACAGTTCTTTTTGCGGTGATTCTTCCATATCATCTGTGTTCATGTAAATCTGTTTGAGGACATCCAATCCATCAAAGGTCATCCACTCTTCGCCTATTTTGCCGCCAATCACGCGCAGCTGAGTGATACCTAGAATATCAACCGGTTTCCAGCTCGGTTGCCCGAAGCAGCCGATTCCTTCATGAAGTCCCTGGAGACGCCATCTTACAGATACATCCCAAGCATCATGATCATCTCCCGGGTTGCAGGTCACACGGTCCATTAAAAACTTAGCGTTCGGGAATGATGCAAACAGGCTTACGAGCATCCCTTGAATCTGATCGTAGCCACTAAGGTCTTTATCGCAAATATAATGTACCACCGCGTGATCCGCGTAATAGTCAGGTAATTGATTAAACAAACGCCACTCCCAAATCTTATTGTACATATCCTGAATGAACTCACCGATTTCGAATTGAGCGGATTTCGGTTCGAACACAGCAGGCATCAATTGACCATTCATCGTCTCGCTTAAGCCATAGCTTTGCTGAAAGGAATTTGCAGTATTTCTTGCCAGGATTTTTGCCATTTCATGAGGGTCCAGGCCTAGCTGTTGAACAATATGAAGATTATCCCTCACTAACCATTCCTCATAAATCCGATTCGAGTGCACGGCACAATCGACAGTGGTCCTGAAGTTCACCCTTTTCCCAGTCGATGGTCCAAATAGCGAGTCCCCTAAATTCGTTGCAGTCGAATTAATTCGATGGGAGGAATAAAAGCCCTCTTTATCGTTACCAGACCAAACAACGTTTCCTCCTATTAATCTCCTGTCTGGAAACGCATGTAAGGTTTGCAAGGTATTGGAGATGACTGCATTCATTCCTTGAAGATTTAAAGACCCACAGTGCATGGTGACATTATTATGGTACGTTTTATAAATGACACCAATGCCTCGTTCTTCCCAAATTTGGTGAGTGATTTTCATGATGAAATCCACTATGTCCAAGTACTGAGGATCAAAACCATCCATGCTTTGCTTTCGATTCAGCTTTTTCCTATACTCATTAAAATCATGAAACCCCAACCTATTAACTTCTTCGCTATTTCCATAATGGATTTTCCCATTATTGGAATTTAGCACCTTCCTTGTTACAGCTGATTGTACTGAATCTTTTTCCTCGTTCACATCGATGGTTTCTGTGGATTTAGTCATGCGATTAACTCCTCTTCAAGATGATTTGATAGGTTGCACTGGTTTGCTAGCCGAGACGACATCATCTAACGCAGAGGTAATCACATTATTCAATATGACCCCAACGTATTGTGCACCTTTGTCAAATGCCCCATTAGCGGCAGCACCATTACCGGCAACCGTCCCAATCGGCACATCCAGCTCCTTCGCTTTTTCGAAAAGTCCATGGATGACCTTTTGCACTTCAGGGTGACTGGCCCCTTCCACGGAATGGCCCATGCTCACGGAGAGGTCCGTCGAGCCGATGAAGGCTAAGTCGATTCCAGGTACTGTGGCAATGGCTTCGAAGTTGCTGGCTGCCGTTTGCGTTTCAATATGCACAATTATCATAACATTTTCATTACTCTCATCTAAATAAGGTTTTCCACTTTCTTTTCCGTAGCGTGCGGGCCTCGTCGAATACGATACCCCCCTATTTCCATATGGCGGGAATTTGGCCCTGCTCACGACATCAAGCGCCTCTTCCTTTGTATTGACCATCGGTACTTGTACACCTTTTGCACCGCGATCCAAGGCCTTTTGAATACTGGAAGGGTCATAGGAAACCCGGACGATCGGGACAAGCCCGCATGAATCCGCCGTACGGATCATACTCTCAAGCTCGGTGGGACTGAAGGCGCCATGCTCATCATCGATTACGACAAAATCAAAGCCGGCATAGCCGATCATTTCGACTAAGGGCGGTGAATGAATGCCTATAAATGCTCCAAGAACCTGTTCGCCTTGCTTTATTTTTTCCTTTACTTCATTCTTCATCATCTTCCCTCACTTTCTACAAAGCGTATTCATTCCATAACCAAGCCCTCAATAAGGCACTTACTTTTTCTGGCTGCTCTAACGTACTTAAATGACCTGAATGATTCACGATTTCCAGTCTCGCTTCCCGGATATTTTCTTGCAGGAATTCAGACATATGGACAGGGCACACGACGTCTTCCTTTCCTGTCAGAATCATGGTCGGACATTCAATGGAGGAAAGAATGGGGCGCTGGTCAGAGCGAGTCATCACGGCTTTTAACTGATTGATATACCCTGCTTTACCGACTTTCTCAGCCATTTCGATAATCGTTGAGACCAATGCTTCATCATTTCTCCGGTCTGGATGGATCAACACCGGCAGCAGGTGGTTGTGTGTAATATCGAGGAATAGACCGTTATCGGCCATTTCGATGAGCCTCTCCCAGCCTGAGATTTGTTCAGGTTGGGGAGGATATGGATTTGTATCGAGCAACGCTAGCTTTAGGACCCGCTCCGGTGCGATTCGCATGATTTCAAGAGAGATGATGCCGCCCAGTGATAACCCCGCAAGGGCAAACCGATCAGGTGCCTCTTTCAATACCGACTTTGCCATGCCCTCGATCGTATCAGCTTTGGACACATCACATACTTTTACATCTGCAAGATCCGATAGTTTCAGCGATTCCCATAAACGTTCATCACAAAGCGTTCCAGGAAGCAGAATGAGCGGTACCTTTTGCATGCTTATTTTTCACCCATTTTCAATTTATCGGCGATTTCCTTTTCAAGTTCTTCGAAGTTATCCGGTTTAATCATTTTTCCTAATTCATTGGCGTGGAAGCCATATTTAGCAGCATCTTTAATCACTTTTGGCGACCAGTAAGGGTCTTTTCCATCAAATACTTGATGTTGTTCAAGCACGGCAAAGATCCAGGCATCTTCTTCACTGATGTTTTCGAAGCCTCTCCATAAACCTGGCGGCAAGGAAATCAAGTCCCATTGCTCGATGATCGTTTCACCATCAATTTCATCCGGTCCTTTTCCCCAGTAAAAACGCCATTTCCCTGAAAGAGGAAGGAAGGATTCAATATAGTCATGCGTATGGTAAGCGGGTCCGTTGCCTTTCTGGGCCTTCACCATTCCGATTTGAAAACCATGCGGCTCCGTAATCTCCGGTGTGAAGTTATCATTTTCACTTGCTGTATCCCCGATTAATGTATAGTTGAGGCGTTGATGTCCTGGAATGATGCTGTCGATGAACATAAGCGGTATTCCTTTTGCTTTCATTTGATCGAAACGGACGATCCAATTGTTTTCCATTTCCTCATTCGTTACCGCTTTTTTCACTTTTGGCTCTTGTACTGTCATTTTAATTTCCCCTTCCATCTTCGTTATTTTTTAAAATTTCAATTTATTCAAAGCGTAAAGACGGCAAGCTTCAATTCCGTCATTTCCTCCACTGAATATTTAACCCCTTCTTTGCCCGTGCCGCTGTTTTTCACACCGCCATATGGCATATGGTCAACCCTGAATGATGGGATATCATTCACGATGACACCGCCCACTTCCAGCCGCTCGACCGCATCGAACGCTTTTGGCATCGAAGTTGTATACACCCCTGCTTGAAGGCCGTATAAGGAATCATTGACAAGGTCGATGGCTTCATCCCAGGTTTTATAGGCGTTCACTGACACGATTGGCGCAAATGCTTCTTGACAGCTTACTTCCTGTGTTGACCCTGCATTTTTGATAATGGTTGGATGAAGGACTGCATCTGTTCTTTGCCCGCCATAAACGATTTCCGTTCCAGCCATTCTAGCCGATTCAATCCACTTTTCCACACGTTCCGCTTCATTGATATGAATTAGTGCGGAAAGGTCTGTATCTTCGGATTCCGGATCGCCCATTTTAAGCTGCTTCGTCTTTTCAGTGAATTTTTGTAAAAATGCTTCATGTAAATCTTCTTGAACATAAATTCGCTGGATCGAGATGCATACCTGACCGGAATAAGCAAAGGAACCCTCGACACAACGCGCTGCAACGGCATCCAAGTCATCAGCACTGTCTATGATGACAGCTGAATTGGAACCAAGCTCCAATGTCACTTTTTTCAAACCCGCTTTTTCTTTGATTCCCAAACCGACGTCGACACTTCCTGTAAACGTAACCATTTTAATTCTGGGATCAGTGACCAAAACATCGCCGACGACGCTTCCCTTACCTGTGACGACATTGAGAGCTCCTTTAGGCAAGCCTGCTTCTTCAAAGATTTTCGCGGCCATGATTGCGCTTAACGGCGTTTGTGAAGCTGGCTTTAATATGACTGCGTTACCTGCAGCAAACGCAGGGCCCAGCTTATGTGCCGCTAAATTAAACGGAAAGTTAAAGGGTGTGATCGCCGCAATGACGCCAAGCGGTTCACGCTTCGTATAAGCGAAACGGCCTTTGCCGTTTTTAGCGGCATCCATCGGAATCGTTTCACCATGGATCCGTTTTGCTTCCTCCGCCGCAAACTTATACGTCTCGATCGTGCGGAGGATTTCCCCCCTTGCGGCCTTCAATGGCTTGGCATTCTCTTTAGCGAGTATTAATGCACATTCCTCAAGTCTTTCCTGAAATAGTGCGGCTGCGCGTTCCAAAATGGTTGAACGCTCAAGCGCCGTTAGCTTTCTCATTTCCTTCGCACCACGTTCGGCACATTCGATCGCGTTTAAAACGGTTTCCCTTTCTGCCAAAGGAACTTGTGCGATCACCTTACCGGAGAAAGGAGACCGAAGCTCGTAATGATTGTTTCCTTCCAGCCACTCGCCCCCGATGAATAATTTCTTTCTATCAGAATCTGTACCAATCAACTTAGTTTCCCTCCCTTCCTTTAAAGGCGCTTTGATAGATTCCAAGAATCTTTTGTTCATTTAGCTTATAAGGAGTATTCGATAGCAAGCGATCGATTTTAGCAGCTTGTTCCGCCATCATCGGTAATGAGCCTTCATCGATCCCCAGTTCAGATAACGATGTTGGTAAATCCAGATCCTCCAGAAGCTGATACATGTAATCAACAACTGCCTTCAATGCTTGATGCGGTCGTGATTTGTAATCACCCAGCTGTAAAAAGGTCGCTACTTCAATCATTTCTTCCGTACATGTTTTTCCGATTACTTCGAAAACAAATGGCATTAAGAGAGCATTTGCGACTCCATGCTCAATATGGAATGTTCCGCCTAGCGGATAGGCGAGTGCGTGCACCGCCCCAACCCCCGCATTGGCAAGGGCCACTCCCGCAAGCGAGCTTACCCAGCTCATCCCGATCCGCGCCTCTAAGTCACTTCCATTGTGGACAGCTCCCGTAATGTTCGAAGTGAATAGCTTCATCGCCTTTTCAGAGTAAACCTTCGTGAGCGGTGTCGACTTGATGGCGATATACGATTCAATCGCATGGGTAAACGCATCCACCCCTGATGCCGCGGTCACTCGAGGCGGGCAGGAAATGGTCAGCTCCGGATCGATGATGGCTGCATCAGGAAGGAACACTGGACTTACCAGCCCTCTTTTGACTTGCTGCTCTTCATCGCCGAAAATGGCATTCATCGTCACTTCCGAACCTGTTCCGGAGGTTGTCGGCAGAAGGATGCATTTCACCATTCTCGATTTGATCGTTTCCTCCCCATTTAAATAGGGAGCCAAATTGTCTTTTCCGCATAAAGCGGCTGTTGCTTTGGCGACATCCAGCGCACTTCCCCCGCCAATCCCGATGATCAAGTCGCAATTCTCGGCTTGAAGCGTTTCTACGGCATCCTGCAATAGCTGAAACGTTGGCTCGCCGGCAATATTCGTATACGTGACGGTTGGAATGGAAAGCGGTTCAATCAAATCGACCACTCTTTGGACTACGCCTACCTTTTCAAGCCCTTTGTCACTAACGATCGCCACCTTCCTGGAACCAAGCGTTTCTATTTCTTTCACCAATGTTGCAAATGCCCCGGCACCGAATCGGAAAACGGCAGGCATTCGAAAATCATGGCTCATATGATGCCTATATTGATTAATTGACATGTTTCATCCTCCTTTGAATACGTATTCAAAAAAACTCACCAGACGGTCCACCCGCCATCAATCACCAAGGTTTGGCCCGTCATCATATCCGAACTTCGTGATGCCAGATAGAGCACACCTCCGAATAGGTCTTCCGATTTGGCAAGCCTGCCAAGAGGGATCCTCCCCAATACTTCGCGTCTAAAGGCTTCATCTGCAAACATCGGCTTTGTCATCGGTGTCTCTATGAAAGTCGGGGCTATGGCATTGACATTGATTTGATGGGGCGCCCACTCTATTGCCAGCGCTTTCGTAAGCTGGGTGATTCCCCCTTTGCTGGAGGAATAGGCTGCCCGCTTGTAATAGCCGACAAACGCCATTTGCGAGGACATATTGATGATTTTCCCTTTTTTCTGGTTGATCATATACTTGCCTGCTGCTTGACTCGTGAAGAATACACTCTTTAAATTAATGTCCAACACCTTATCCCAATCTTGTGGTGTTAACTCTTCCGCTGGCTTTGCCACATTGATTCCTGCGTTATTTATTAAAATATCGAGCTGACCGAAATGCTTGTAGATTCCATCCATCATCTGTGCCGTGTCTTCCACCTTCGTTAAATCAAAAGGAACGGGTAAAACATTCACACCGATTCGTTCAATTTCATGTGCAGCTTCTTCGAGTTGCTCTTTATTGCGGGCAACTATGGCGATATGGGCCCCGGCCTGCGCAAGGGTTTTGGCCAACTCTTTGCCGATCCCCTTACTTGCGCCGGTTATGATCGCCACTTTACCGTTTAAATGAAATATTTGATTAATGTCCAATCTATCACCCATCTTTATCTCATCGAAGAGATTTTTGTAAATTCCGGAATGAAGCATTTGCCTTTGAATACGTATTCAAAAAATGGGATGCAGTGTTTTAATCGATTACAAACTAAAATATATACAACTTTCCGACTTTTGTAAATAGTTAGATTATTTTTTTACGAAGAAATTTTCAACAAACATACTTGAGGACCACCCCAAAGCCGGTCATGACACTCAGTCTTGTTTTGGGGCGGGTCCCGTTGTACGGCGGATCATCAATTCAGGCTCAAGGAATATTTGGATCGATGCCGCTGCTTCTTCTTCTTTATGTTCAATTAGATATATCAGTTTCTCCAAAGCCGTCAACGACATTTCATCCATTTTTTGCGATATGGTGGTCAGCCCGATGAATTCATTGGAAGCTAGCCTTATATTATCAAACCCGACAACGGACAAATCATCCGGGATTTTCATATCGAGGCTGGAAGCTGCACCTAAAACGGCGAGGGCCATTTGATCGGATGCGGCGATGATTGCTGTCGGCCTGTCTTTTTTCTTCAGCAGTTTTTTCGTGAATGAATAAATTTTATCATAGGAAAATTCACTACTGAAAATCAAATCGTCATCGATTGCATATCCATTGTCCGTAAGCTCTTGTTTATAGCCCATCGTTCGTTCATAAGTCGCTAAGTATTTGGAAGGCCCGGATATTTTCGCAATTTTTTCATGTCCTAATCCCAATAGGTGCTGGACGGCTACCCTCGCCCCTTTATTATTGTCCATGACGATAAAGTTCACATCCTCGATATCCAGGAAGCTATTATATAATAATACCGGAAATCCATTATCATGTAATTTCTTGATTTTTTCAGTATAGTTTTTACTCACACTTGTGAGGATGATTCCGTCCACCCGCTTACCAATCAGCAAATTAATCGCCTGCTCCAGGTTTTCATCTTTATGACCGGTATTGTATACGATTACATCATATTTCAATTGCTGGGCCCTTTCGATGATGACCTCGGCCGTTTCGGCAAAGAACGGATTGGAAATGCTCCCCAATATCAACCCTATCGACTTCGTTCTTTTTTCAACAAGGCTTCGGGCAATTTCATCCCTTGTGAACCCCAGTTCTTCAATGACAGCCAGAACCTTTTCACGGGTATGCTTCTTAATATAGGGATAGTCATTCAACACCCTCGAAACAGTTGACTGTGAAACACCAGCAATTCTTGCCACATCTTCTGTCGTCAATCTTTTCATACTTATAAAATCCTTTCTACGCTTACAAATTGTTATCCTGAAAAACTAAAAACCTAGATATTTTTCAACCTGAACGGTAATCGATTTCCATCTCTTATAATATATCATAATATTACAAATTTTTCTTCCGGTTATGAAATCGGTCCTGGCGTCCGTGAAGCAAAAAAAGGCCCATCGCTAAAATGGGCACAGATCAAACAAGTATGGGTCATTGAAACTTTTCCTTCAAAAAGCGATACAGGCCATCTTCTCTATAGGAATACTCCGTCACTTCATCTGCCTGTTCTTTGACAAGATCAGTGGCGTTTTTCATGGCAATGCAGCGTCCGGCGAATTTAAAGAGCGGAAGGTCATTTTCACCATCACCCACAGCGAGGATATTTTGGGGCTCCACCTGAAAATGCTTCAGCAATATTTGAACGCCCGTTGCTTTCGAAACGCCCTCCACGGTCACTTCCACATTATGATGGGTCGAGGATGCTGTTGTGAAAGCATGCTCCTTCTTGATCCATTCCAGCTCGGCTATCCATTTCTCCATGGTATGGATGTCATTGCTGAAAAAGTAGATTTTGGCGACGCTGTCAGTATCCATTTGTTCCACCCATTTTATTTTCCCTTCCATTGCCTCCTGTCTTGAGAGCCATTCATTCTCCTCGACTGTAGCAGGCTTTTGCACCATTCCTTGTTTAACCATATAGCCTTTATCTTTTTTTAACGTCATTCGTGCTCCGTCGTTCGGATGCACTTCGTAATACATCTCTTCCGCTCCCGCTTTCGCAACCAATCGCTCCACAAGTTGTGGCGGCAGGGCGTGTTCAATGATCTGATTGCCTTCAATGAATGCGGACATCCCATTCGCGGTCACCATGGCATCGACGAGCATATGAGACGGCACAACGTCCTTCAATTCTTCCAGCGTCCTTCCCGTTGCAATGAACACCAGCTTTCCCCTTTCCCTAAGTTCCCCTATGTACTGGATCAGTGTTTCGTTCACCGTATTGATTTCGTTCAATGTCGTGCCATCCAAATCCAGCACGATTGCTTCAATCGTCATCTACATCACCTCAGAATTGATCATGAAATGCCAACAGCCCACTCTCATATAGATCATAGGCTGCTGGTTTCGTTCCATTATTTTTCTTCATAAATCAGTATAACATGTTAGGATAATCCTAACAGCTTCATCACACTTAGAATCAGGAGACCGACTACGCCGAAGTCGGAATCACCGAATGTCGTTCCTTCAAATCCTACATCCCCCAGGAAGACGAGGAGGATCGCCGGCAGGAAGCTAATGATGATACCGTTGGCAAATGATCCGAGCATCGCCCCGCGCCTGCCGCCTGTGGCATTTCCGAACACACCCGCTGCCGCCCCGGTAAAGAAATGGGGAACGAGTCCCGGAACGATGACCTTCAGTCCGATTACCGGAAGAAGGAACATCGACAATAACCCAGCTATAAAGCTGAATAGGAACCCAATGATCACGGCATTCGGTGCGAATGGAAAGATGGTCGGACAATCCAGCGCAGGTTTTGTGTTTGGCGCGACTTTATCCGCGATCCCCTTGAAGGCTGGGACGATCTCGGCAATCAGCATCCGTACCCCTGCAAGAATGATGTAGACGCCGGCTGCAAATGTGATTGCCTGGATGAAAGAAAATACGATGAAGTTCGAGCCGCCGGATAATTTTGTTTCGATATAATCCTGCCCGGCAAACAATGCGACGATCACGAAGAAAATCGTCATGGTTAGGGAGACAGCGACCGATGTGTCCCTCAAGAATCCCAACGATTTAGGCACTTTGATTTGCTCCGTCGTTCTTTCCTTGTTGCCAAACCATTTTCCGACGGTTGCAGAAACGAAATATCCAATCGTCCCGAAGTGGCCGATGGCAAAATCATCGCTTCCGGTGATTTTCCGCACGTATGGCTGAAGGAGCGCAGGGAACAACACCATGCATGCCCCCAACAGAATGGAACCGACCAAGATGAGCGCAACGCCGTCAAGCCCGCCGACCGATAGGGTGACAGCAAGTAAACAAGCCATGAATAAGGTATGGTGTCCCGTCAAGAATATATATTTAAATGGCGTGAAGCGTGCTAGTAAAACATTGACGACCATCCCAAAAACCATGATCAAGGCAGTCGAAGTCCCAAAATCACTTTGTGCCGCGGCAACAATGGCTTCGTTATTCGGGATGACGCCTTGAACATTAAAGGCATGATCGAACATTTGGCTGAATATATCAAGGGCGCCGATGAGTACGGCCGCACCCGCTCCAATGATGATGAAGCCCATAACGGTTTTTAGCGTTCCAGATACAACATCCGCAGCAGCTTTCCGTTGTAACAGCAAGCCGACTAGCGCAAACAGCCCGACCAGTATCGATGGTGTACCCAAGATGTCATTCATGATAAGCTCCAGCATTGCCTCTCCCCCTCTTCTTTATCTTTTCTTCTTATAGATGTGAAGCTAATTTCGATGTAATTTCAGGAATGCTCATCATGTTTTCCAGGGTGACGATCGTACGCGTCCCATCATCCAGCTGACCGACAATATCCGCAGCACCGAGGAATATATCCGCCTGAATCGTTTTGGCCGATGCCAGATCCGTATGATCCACTTCCGCCGCCTTCCCCATTTCCGTTAACGCCTTTTTCACATTCATCTCCATGATGAAGCTGCTGCCCAATCCGTTCCCGCATACTACCATGATTTTTTTCATATCAATCTCTCCTTTTATCCGATATGGACTTCCAATTTAGATTTGATTTCCGGAATGCTCATCATGTTTTCCAATGTGACGATCGTACGCGTCCCATCATCCAGCTGACCGACAATATCCGCGGCACCGAGGAATATATCCGCCTGAACCGTTTTGGCCGATGCCAGATCCGTATGATCCACCTCCGCCGTCTTCCCCATTTCCGTCAATGCCTTTTTCACATTCATCTCCATGATGAAGCTGCTGCCCAATCCGTTCCCGCATACTACCATGATTTTTTTCATTCCGCTTCCTCCTTCGAATATTTATGAACGTACTCCATAAGGATCTCTTTGTCTGAAGTTCGCAGGATTTCTTCAATATTGGCTGGTTCATTCAATAATTGAGTGAGCTGGATCAATGCGCGCAAATGGGAATCGTTATCCACCGCAGCCAAAATGATGATCAAGCGTACCGGTTTATCCGGCGCAAAGTCGACGGCTTCATCCAACTTCAATAAGCTCATCGATAAGGACCGGACTCCCTGCTCCGGCCGTGCATGGGGAATGGCCACCCCGGGAGTGATGACTACATAAGGACCATTCGTTTCTATCGCCTCGATCATGGCATCCACATATCGATCTTCGACGGTTCCCAGATCCACGAGAGGCTTAGCCGCTACCTGAATGCCTTCCTTCCAATCGGAAACGTGCGGCTGTAATTGAATGGTTTGCATATTGAGCAGTTCTTCTAACACAGGCTTCTCTGCCTCCTTTAATGAAAATTGAGTAATTTTTGGTGTACGATCATACATCTTCGACTGCAGTGCCTTTTCAAGCTGATCCTGTTCATGGATGGTGGCATACTTGGAGATGAGCTTCAATAATGCTGCAACATCGACACTTTCCGCCGTATATCCGTACAGCTGCTGCATAACCTGCTGGCGCAATGTATGCTTATCCTGCATTTCCAGAATGGGCGGCACGACGAATAATGTCGCGTTCGTCCGCATATGGACGGTTGAAAAGACAAGGTCATATGAGAGTGTGTAATCGGCCGCAGCTCGAACGGACAGAACATCCAGGAACAAAATGTCGGGAAACAGCTCCCTCAATGTATAAATGAGGATATTGCTGATACCGATACCATTCGGACAAACGACTATCGCTCTTTTTCGATCATCCAATGTCGTTCCTTGCCTGCGCAGCCAGCCGCCAAAATAGATCGTGAAGTAGGCCACTTCCTCTTCCGATACCGGACAATCCAGCTCCTTCTCCAGCACCCACATCGACTTCTTTGTCAAATGATGCAGCTCAGGATATACCTTCTGGACCCGGCCGGTCATCGGATTCATTTGCGGGAGACCGTACCGCAGGCGATGATATGCCGGTTTAAAATGAACATATAGTTGTTGGCATAGCTGCTCTTTGTCTTTCAGGTGAACAAAAGCCAACCTTTCAAACTCTTCCACGATCTCCTCCAATAGCTGTTGAATGATCTCATCATCCTTTAGAGGCGATATGTCCTTCGTACGATTCATGCTTAATAAATGTAAAGTCGCATATAGGTTTTCCGTTTCACTCCATGCCGATTGAAAGGCATCCGTTTTGGTCATTTCCTCGACCATTTTGTACTCGTCAGTCGTAACAAATGGCTCCCAGCTTGGGTCTGCCAATAACGCTTCCCCTTTTCCAATGAGCTGATCGGTGCATAAAAACAAATACGTCAGTTCATGGAGCCGTTCATCGGTGAAGGTGATGCCCAATTCACGCTCGATTTTTTCAAGCTGCGACCGAATGGCGATGATCCGGCTTTCGTATCGACCCCAGATGCACTCCATGATCGGCTCGCGATTCGGGCTGTTCAGCACATCATGCACCAGATGTTCGATGACATATCGTTTAACCCGGCTTTCTCCCTTCACCACATATCCTTCTTGCTTCGAATACTGGATTTTAAGCGCCTTGTCTCTATGTATTTCCTTTAACCGCTTTAAATCCTTCAACACCGTATTCCGTGATATTCCGGTAAGTGACTGGAAATGGTAGACGGACAGTTCCTCCTCGCTTAACAAAATCAGCAGGTAAAAAACTCTTTCTCTATCCATCTCTGAAAATATATAATTGCGTTTTGTCAGCTTAACATTCAATTCTTCATCCTTGATTGTTCCAGAAAAGGAATAACCCGTTTCACGGCTGAATTGAATCGGCTCATAACCTTGAAATTGCAGCCAATCATTCGCTTTAGTCAGGGCATATTGAATTTGCCTTCTCGTCAAACCGGTTTGTGCTTCAAGCTCTTTCATTTTCGAAATCGGCGAATGCTGCAATAGCCTTAATAAATGGGCGCTTCTTTCATCTAAAAACATGCTCATTCCCTCTCCCTTCCTCTACAATATCTCACTTCTCATTAGAAATGAACGGTTTCTGAGTTCGTTTGTTGTCACATCGACTGCACAATATTATACTCTACATTTTTTTGTGCACAATCCTGCAACCATGCTTAAGGCAACGAAGTCATCCGTTCGAGGGCTGAGTACGTCCACTCAAAAATAAAAAAAGGTTTCGGAGTGACCGAAACCTTTTGTCTACTAGACAGTCATACTCTCATACTCCATGTCCAGACGGTTTTTTCATGAATAATGAAAGCACCACATTAACGCCGGCAAGCAGTAAACTGACTTTAAATACAAGTGATGATCCCGTAGCAGCAGCTGCTGGCAGGTCATTTGCGAAATCAGTCAGATAGCTGCTTTGCTTCGCAGAGAAAAGCGATATCATGACTGCAATGCCTATGGCCCCCGATACTTGCTGGGAGGTTTGCGTGATCGCGATACCATCTGGATAGAATTGTCTTGGCAAGGCATTCAATGTATTCGTTTGGACGGAAGCAAGGACCATGCCAATGCCAAGCATCATCACGATATGCGTGACTGCCACGATCCAAAGTGCCGTTTCCGTTCCGTACATGGCATATAGCCCATATCCGATCGCAACCAATATCGTCCCAGGCATAATGATGGCACGAGGGCCATATTTATCGAATAGCCGCCCGATGATCGGCGCGAATACGCAGTTTAACAAACTGCCTGGCAGCATGATCAAGCCAGTGGCGAACGCCGAGACGATTAACGCCATTTGCATATACATCGGCAGCACAACAAGCATCGATAACATGTTGAAGAACGTAATCATGTTCATCACAAGTCCCAGCACGAAGAGTGGGTACTTGAATGCCTGTAAATTCAACAGCGGGTTTTCCATCTTCGTTTGACGGAACGCAAACAAAACGAGTGCGATGATCCCAACGATGATTGTGCCCATGACCGTCGTATTCGCCCAGCCGAGATCGCCGCCTGCGCTTACCCCGTACACAATACCGCCAAAGCCTATCGTCGATAACACAACCGACAAGAAATCAATTGTAACCGTTCGGATTTCATTAACATTCGGAATGAAAATATAGCCAAAAATAAGCGAAAATAATAAAAACGGTAGCGTAAACCAGAAGATGAAATGCCACGATAACGTATCCAAAATCATCCCCGCCAAGGTAGGACCGAAGGCTGGACCCGCTAAGATGACCAATCCCATGATCCCCATTGCCCCTCCACGTTTATGCGGCGGGAAAATCGTGAAGATGACATTTTGCGTCAACGGCAAAATGATCGCCAGTCCAGCTGCCTGTATCACACGTGCCGCCAATAGCACACTAAACTCTGGTGCGACAGCCGCGACAATCGTACCGACAATTGAAAAAAATAAAGACGCCATGAACATTTGGCGTGTTGTAAACTTTTGCATTAAAATTCCTGTTACCGGCACTAAAATGCCGAGTGTCAAAAAGTAGCCTGTAGCCAGCCACTGGATGGTCGTCGCATCTACATCAAAAATATGGCTTAATTCACCCAATGCGATGTTCAATGCGGTTTCACTGAATAGCCCGACAAACCCCGCGACTAAAAGAGCCGCCATTATCGGCCCTGTTTTTACCTGTTTATTCACTTTTTAAAAACTCCCTCAATATATTTGATAGCCATCGCAAACCCGATGTCTCTGAACACATCTGCAAAAGCTTCTTACATTTCCCGAAAAAAAATCGTTGCAGGACCTCGGCAACGATTTGTACCCATAGCCGAAAGCCTCCTCCTTCTCTTTGTACCAACCGGTCTATTTGCAACTATACCAAAAAAAATTCTCTGGATGTAAGTACTTTTTTCTCTTCTAATTAACGAATTCACATTTTGGACACACTTTTATCAGTGCATGTTCTTTTTACCGGAAGACTAGTGCTCTCTTTCACTGGATCGGAGCTTTATTCGCGAGTTTGACGACTTTACTCGCTAATTCGGTACATTTACTCCCCAATGTAGCCCTTCTCGCGAATTTGGCTTTTACACATATTTTAGTGGGATTTCTTGTTCATTCATTGACAATTTGTATACATAAGTATACAGTTAGAACAAGAAAAAACATGTATACGTTTGTATACAGAAAGAGGAATGCTATGAGAGATGAAAAAATGAAGGATCTAAAAAAAGATGGACATCACAAAGGAAAAGGACATGGCTCACACCATCGCGGCCCAAAAACGTTTCGCCGCGGACGGGCTCTCGCTTTTTTAGAGATGATGAAGCTTAAACGTTCAACCATTAAGGAACAGTTAGACAAACCAGAGTTTCAATCCATTAATCAAATCTTAGTCGGTGAATTAAAAGCCATCGATATGTTAATCAACGAATTTACACAATTATTTGAAATACAAGAAGGTGAAGAAAAGGAAGCTATCAATCACAATGAGGAAGGAATGGTTCAGAATGAAACAAATTAACCACTATATCGATTCAGTTTTTCATACCCAAGATGAGGTTTTGGAAGAAGTCGTGGCTGCGATAAAAGATAACGGGATGCCTTCCATATCGGTATCTCCTTCATCAGGGAAGTTCCTAACCATGCTTGTATCCATATCAGGTGCGAAACATGTACTGGAAATAGGTGCTCTTGGAGGCTATAGCGGGATTTGCCTGGCCAGGGGCTTCGGCAGCGAAGGGAAATTAACGTCCCTTGAATTAAAGGAAAATTACGCAGCCTTGGCACAAAGCCATCTATCAAAAGCTGGCTTTGGCGATCAAGTAACGTATATGACCGGAGAGGCACTGCCAAGCCTTGAACAACTTGTTCGTGATAACAGGAAATTTGATTTTTTCTTTATAGATGCTGACAAGGACAATTATGAAAATTACCTTCACCATTGCATAGAGCTGGCAGAACCGGGTGCTTTAATCGTCATGGATAATGTCCTTGTCGGAGGCAGTGTCGCAGATCAGGAAGCTGAACCTAAGCATTATACTGAATTCATGAAGAAATTCAATGAATCTGTCGCCAATCATCCTCGCTTGGAGTCATTACTCATTCCACTTGGTGACGGGCTGACCATTTCAAAAGTAAAGTAAAGCTGCTTCGTTCACGATTATATCGATCAAACTTCCCGATTTATCGCTCAATCTTACGAAGTGAGGAAGAAAAATAAAAGGAATTTCATTTTCCTTGAATGAAAATGATTTTTATTATCAATAATAAAAAAGAAGAAGGGCAACCAGTTGATGGTTACCCCCCGAGGTTTTAAACTCCTGGATCAAATGTTTTGCAATCCGTTTCTTTACTATTTGATGCATGATTCCCTTTATGACTCACTACATAAATAGCTTCAGCATTACATTTGTTTCCAGAATGCCAATGTACACAGTTGTTTACCTCACATAGAACATCTTTAGCCATCGTATTACACCTCCTCATTTGTTATCATTAACAAATTTGGGGGTATTGATACTTTCCTTTTTTAGGTTATCTCATTTTTTCAGGCTGATTGTTTCAGTAGTTCGGCTTGCGGGATTTTCCAGAGCTCGCGCCATTTTTTCAGGGCGGAGATGAGAATGACCAAGCCGAGGCATAGCATGATGATCGACAATGCTCCATTCAGGATGCTGAAGCCTGCAGCGTCCGGGTTCAAGTATACGTTTTTCACCATCCAGTATCCTGCTACATTAACCGTTACATATAGGTAGGCGAGGGGCACGAGGCATGTCCACATATACCAGCGCTTGTCGGCGATTTTCAAGACGACGGTCGCCCCGATGATGAGGCCGATCGAAGCCATGAGCTGGTTGGATACGCCAAATAGTGCCCAGATCGATCCGATGTCCCCGGAATAGAGCAGATAGCCCCAGATGAAGCAGGCTAATGCACTGGCGAAGATGTTGCCGGGCAGCCAATCGACTTTCTTCAATGGTTTATAGAACTCGCCGAAGAAGTCCTGGATCAAGTAGCGGGCCACACGTGTCCCCGAGTCGATCGCGGTTAATATGAACACCGCCTCGAACATGATGACGAATTGGAAGAAAAACGAAGCCAATTTTTCAAAGAAGGGAATCTCCGTGAAAATATAGGTCATTCCGACAGCAAGGGTTACGGCCCCGCCTGTCCGTCCTTCAAGGTTAATGCCGATTTCTTCGCTTAGCTCATTAAGGTGCACTTTTTCCATGCCTAATGTTTGAAAGACCTCAGGTGAAGAGTTAATGGCAAAATAATCACCTGGCTGCAGGGAGACTGCCGCAATCAATGCCATGATGGCCACGACACATTCCACAAGCATCGCCCCGAAACCGACGGATTTGATATCACTCCAGCGGTTCAGCATTTTTGGCGTTGTACCGGAGCCGACAAATGCATGGAATCCTGAAATCGCCCCACAGGCAATCGTGATTGAAATGAATGGCCACACAGGACCGGCGACAATCGGGCCTCCGCCATTGACGAATTCGGTGAATGCCGGAAATTGGATCTCTGGATTCACCACGAACACGCCGATGATCAAAGCGGCAAACACACCAATTTTCATGAAGGTGCTTAAATAATCGCGCGGTGCAAGCAGCAGCCACACAGGCAATGCCGCTGCAAAGAAAGCATAAATCGGCAAAATGAGGGCCAGCGTGCTTGCTTCGAGTGTCAATAGTTCACCAAGGGCCGTTCCTTGAATGTTCGGACCAAGCAAGATCCCAGCCATGATGAGCGCGAAGCCGACAATGGTCGCGCCTTTCAAATTGCCTGTTTTTTTATGGTACAGCCCGACTCCCATGGCGATGGGAATCGTGATCCCGACAGCAAACGTTCCCCATGGGTTATTTTCCAATGCATGCAGGACGACCATAGAAAGTCCTGCCATCGTAATGGTGATGATAAAAAGCATGGCAAGTCCTGTACAGAAGCCTGCGACCGGTCCAAGTTCTTCCTTGGCCACTTCCGATAGCGATTTTCCGTCTTTGCGCATGGAAGCGAAAAGCACTACGGCGTCATGGACCGCTCCGCCGATGACGGCTCCGATCAATAGCCATAACAAACTTGGCAAATAGCCAAATTGTGCAGCAAGGATCGGACCGACGAGCGGACCTGCCGCTGCGATGGCGGCAAAGTGATGGCCGAATGCCACCCATTTATTGGTCGGAACATAATCTTTTCCATCTTCCAATGCGTGAGCCGGAGTCGGCTTGGAATCATCCAGCTTCAGTACTTTCCGTGCTATGAATGTCCCGTATAAACGGTAAGCGATCATTAATATACAAATCGAGCCTATGACGATTGAAACCGCATTCATTTTGAAAACCCCCTCTATTTCTTACATCGTAGACTGATGATATCACGATGTAAGCGGATGCAAAGGGTTTTCAAGCTACAATGCAGATAATGAGGGCTGGATTGCAATATAAAGATACTAAAATGCAGAATTATGAAAATTTTAAAAACCAATAAGCTGCTTTAGCTCCTTTACATATGTGCGGCTCACGGGTATGTTCGATCCGTCGCTCATGATGAGATTATACGTCGAATTGAACCAGGGCTGGATCTCGGCGATATGGATGACATTGACGATAAACCCGCGATGCACCCGTAAGAACGAGCGTGGGTCAAGCTTCCGTTCAAACACGATGAGCGGATCGCCCATTTTATATTCATTTTCTTCCGTTTTGATGATTGTCTTTCCTTCAATGAGCCCGATGAATAATATCGAATCCCGGTCGATCAAAACGATCCGGTCATCGATTTCAACAGCCAGTTTGCCTGTCTGCTCCGCCCCATTGCGATGCGGCGGCTTTGTCCTGGTTTCGCGCTCCCCTGCTTTGCGCACTTTGTTCAGCCTGTCCAATGTTTGGCGTATTCGCTTTTCATTAAAGGGCTTCAATAGATAATCAAATGCATACGATTCAAAGGCCTGAAGGGCAAATTCGTCATAAGCCGTGGCAAAAATGAGCGTTGGTGCTGGGTCAAGCCCGGCCAATTGTTTAGCCAATTGCAGGCCTGTGCCGTCAGCCAGCTCAATATCCATAAAAACAAGATCCGGCTTTAAGCTGGGGATATCCCTGATGGCCCCTTCTATCCCTTCTGCCTCACCGATGACTTCAGCTTGCCTGCTTCTCTTCAGAAGGTATTTCAATTCATCCCTTGCGAGGGGTTCATCTTCTACGATAAATGCTTTCAACATCGCTGTCATATGCTCCTTTTTCGTTGAGTGGTATGGTTATTTTCACTTCTGTTCCAACATTCGCTTCACTTTCTATCGAGAGGCTGGCCTGGCCCTTATAGATGCCCTCCAGCCTTTCACTGATATTATGAAGGGCCGTTCCTGTACCTTTCGGCGATTTGACAGTCCGCTTCCCCAATTCAGCTAATTTCTCTCTTGAAATCCCTTTTCCGTTATCCTTCACGGTTATGCACATCGCCGCCTCTTGAAAAGATACATCAATGAGGATTTCACCTTTGTTTCTCATTTGCGAAAAGGCATGGTGGATGGCATTTTCAACGAGCGGCTGCAGCGTGAATGGAGGCAGTGGAACCTCCTTAAGACTTGGTTCTATGTTATGAACGATTTCATATTTATCCGGAAATCGGGCCTGCTCCAGCGATAAGTATGCATGGACATGCTCCAATTCCTTTTCAAGCGGCACCAATATTTGCCTTGCGCCTTGGAGGTTGCTGCGAAAGAAAGCACTTAGCTCCATTAATAGGCTTCTTGCCTTCTCCACATCCGTCCGGCATAAAACGGAAATCGTATTGATTGCGTTGAACAGAAAATGCGGATGGACTTGTGCCTGCAAGGCCTTGATTTCAGCATCTTTCAATAACTCCGTCTGCATTTCCGCTTTAGCGAGCTCCAGCTGGGTGGAAAAAAGCTTGGCCAGCCCTTCAGCCAGCTCCTGTTCCACTTGGCTTAATTTATCGGGATGCTTGAAGTACATCTTCAACGTCCCGACCGTCTTCCGTTGGACCTGAAGGGGCAGCACGACCGCTGCTTGCAATGGACATTGATCTTGAAAGCAATAAATATCCTTTCTTGTTTTCGCGACGATGATCTCACCCTGCTCAAGAGCCTTTTTCGTTATACCCGTCGCGATTCCCTCCTTCGGGACATGATGATCGGAAGCTGCCCCCACATGAGCAAGTACGCTATTCCGATTGGTTATGGCCACGGCATCGGCTTCTGTCAGCCCAAGGATGATCTCGGCAATTTTCTTACAGGAGCTTTGATTCAAGCCCTGGCGGAAATAAGGCAATGTCTGATCCGCAATCAGGAACGCCAAATTCGTCTGCACCGCCCGCGTCCGGGCCTCATCCCTCGTAATCGATTGAATGATGAGCATGAACAGTAACGTGCCAAAGCCATTGATGAAAATCATCGGAAGTCCGATTACCTGAACGAGCTCCCAGGCCCGTTCAAATGGCTTGGCCGTTGCCAGGATGATGACCATTTGGATCGCTTCCAGGGCCATGCAAATCGGGAGGGCAAACCAAGGGGTGATCCTTCCATGCCTTTGCCGCCTTTTTCCTAAAAAACCTGACAAGACGCCAGCCAAAATTGCCGCCACGGCACAAGCCCCTGCTGTAAAACCGCCGAGAGTATAACGGTGAAGGCCTGCAATCAAACCGACCCCCAAGCCTACGAATGGCCCCCCAAGCAAGCCGCCGATGGCGACACCCATGATCCTGGTGTTGGCAATCGCATTTTCTGGCGCAATTTCGGTGTGCCAATCTCCCACGGGCATCTCATGATTTCCGATTTCAATCCCCGTATAATTACTAATGATGCCGAATGTTCCAAAAAGGACGATGAGCATGATTTTCTTTGACATTTGATGTTCATGGCCGATCATTTGCCGAAACGGCTTCATATAAGAAAGCAGGAACGCAGCAATCACGATGATCCCCACTTTTTCAAACAGCGACGGTAATAAATGAACCAACTCATCACCTCCATTTCTGGCTTTTTCATTCATCTTACAACAGCTTTGAAATCTTTGTCGAATTTTGTTTTTGCGCTCAGCCCAGCACATCATTGGAGGGCGTACCATATCTGAAACGGTACCGATCATTTTAGGAACCCAGCAAATTGAAAAAACATGTATAGTGGAGTCAGCAAAGCTAGTACTTATTAGGAGGAATCATGAATAGTAAGGTCCTGACATTTTATATTCTGGCTGGAATATCCTTGTTTGGTGCAGGATTATTTCCGCTCAGATATATAAAGTCTTTCCATTTATTTATCTCTTTGTTTATTTTAGGTATGATATTTATCTTAATCGCTCAAATTCACAAGAGGAAAGAAAAATGAGGGAGATTAAATTTGGTAGTAAACTAATACGATAAAAGAGATATGACGCGATTGTTATAAAGGATGATTGATTATTCATGAAAAAATTAACCAAATATATTGTCCTATTCCTCTGGGTAGTCATGTTTCTATATTTCTCTGATATGGTTATGCCCAAAGGTGTTTATTATTTTATTGTAGGAATTCCAGCACTTTTTCTAAGTGCCATTTTTATTTTAAAGATGTTTGATCATTCAAAAAGCTAAAGATTCCGGTGATACAATCAACCTTTTCGGAGGCTGTTTGCATCACCTTTCTTATTTTACCGTTCATTTCCATCAAATTTAATAGTCAGTAAATTTGCTTATTACTAACACTTCTTCCATAAATTTTTTGTTTGTTTGATACCTTTCCTATCTACGCCCAATCCCTATTTTAGGATTTCACTTGATTTCCCAGTCTTTTCTCACATCGCCGTTACAGGTAACGATATACACGGGAAATAAAGTTAAATTAAGGATGAATCCACAAAGAGCCCCTGCCTAACGTTGTTTATTCGTTTAGCTTCTTCCGCATGTCCGCCGCGACATTCCTTAAGGCTTTCTTCGACCCCCGCTTTAGGTCATGATCCAGCTTCCTTTCTTCGTAGCTGACGAATAGGGCGTTCAGATCATAGCCTTCCGGATATAAGTCGGCGGCTTTTATTTCAAGCTCCAGCTTATTTGCATGAACTTCCTTGAATTCATCTTCGAAAAGGACAATGACATGATTGAATGAATCCTTCTTTTTATAGATGATCGCATATCCGTCAAGTCCGCTTACTTTTACCTTGTCACCGATGTCAAATTGGGGTAAGGCTTTTTTGGAAGGGGTTTCGGCTTTCGCTTTTTTGATTTTTCCTTCCTGGACACGTTCCAAGTTATAGTCTTTATTGTCAATATAGTGTTTTGCTTTTTGCAATACCTTTTGGCGTATATCCATTTTTTTCGCGATCCACAAGGCATTGCTTTCGCCGGATTGACCGATCAGCAGCTTATACTTCGGCTCCAATGTTTCACTGTTAAACTGCATCGCCGCATTCATGAAGTCGCTGTGAATTTCGGAATAACGCTTGATTTCCCCATAATGGGTCGTCGCAACGGTGATGCATCCCTTTTGATAAAATTCCTCCAATATCGCAATCGCCAAAGCCGCACCTTCATTCGGTTCCGTTCCGCTCCCGATTTCATCGAAGAGCAACAGCGAGTTATTGGACACAGCAAGCATGATTTCCGAAATGTTTTTCATATGCGATGAAAACGTACTCAGCGCATTTTCCAGGCTTTGATTATCGCCAATATCGACGAATACGTGATCGAAGACAGCCAGCTCCGTTCCCTCTTTTCCGGCAACATGAAGCCCGGACATCGCAGCCAGCGTAAGGATGCCGATCGTCTTCAGGACGACCGTTTTCCCTCCGGCGTTAGGTCCGGTGATGATCAAGCTGCGATAATCGTGACCGATTTCGAAATCCAATGGTACACTGTCGGCGGGCAAAAGCGGATGCTTGCAGCCTGCTAATCGGATATACCCATGATCATTGATTTTCGGTTCAATCCCGTCCAGGCTTTTACTGAACTTGGCTTTTGCGAAGATCATATCATATTGACTGATCAGCTCGATATTGATTTTGATCGGTTTCAGTTGCTCGAAAACCGTGCCGGATAATGTAGCCAAAAGTTGATACTCCTCCATCGCTTCCTCCGCTTTGAAGCTGGCCAATTCTGCATTCAGTTTCGTCACGGTGGCAGGTTCGATGAATACGGTGGCCCCTTTGGCCGAAACCTCCACGATCGTCCCGGCCACCTGGTTTTTATAAGAGGCTTTGATCGGGATGGTGTAGCGATCATCTTTTTTGCTGATGAAGAATTCCTGAATGAACTCTTTATTGGCCCCGCTCTTCAAGAACTTATGCAGCCGCTCCTCTATTTTGCTTTCCATTTTGCTGATTTGATTCCGAATCCGCTTCAAATCCCTGCTGGCTTCCGAAGCAACCGCATTCCCTTTTATCGTGAATTGGATCTCTTCCTCGATGCTCCTTAAATCGGTCATCGAATGAGCGTACGAATGCAGGGTTGGGGCAAAGAACGCTTTATCGGTCATAAACGTCTTGATATTCCGGCAGCCTCTCAAAAAGTCGGCTATCGCCACAAGTTCACTCGGCTCCAGGATCATTCCCTTTTCCAGTTTGTCGATATGAAGACCAACATGGGATATGCCTTTTAAAGGAATATGGCTTTCCGCGTTCAATAAGTTCCTCGCTTCCGTCGTCTCGTTCAAACGGTTCTTAACAACCTTCAACACGCTGCTTGGCTGAAGCCGATCCAACAATTCCTTTCCTAAGCCGCTTACACAATGGTTTTTCACCATTTCTTTTAGTTGGATATATTGTAATTTTTCATAAGTCATCGTATTCATAGCCTGATCCTCCTTGAATGAGTGTGATTTTCTCCTTAAATCCAAAAAATGCCCGCAAAAGTCCCCCCTACCTTTACAAATGAACAAGCCATTTGAGTAGAAAGCTCCTGCGGGCACGGCCTCATCAATGATAAGAACCTAAAATCGATAACAAAATAGGCAGGTCAAATAAACCTGATCTACAACAAAAAAGCATGATAGGACAAATCCCACCATGCAATTTCGCCGTAACACCTACATGTTACGCGAATTATGGAAAAGGAAGCAGTCTTAAGGTAGGCATTCACAGTTGCATAATTGCACCGTGAAAAAAGGCATACTTAATCCACTGACTTATCAGTGATTAAAAAACCTTATTCAACTGAATTAGTTGATACCTACTCCCGACATAAAACACCACACCTTTTCTAAGAATTGGAACTAACATACCATATTAGTAAGAAAGAGTCAAACTATTTTCGAATGGACTTTTGAAGGTATAATTTCATGGTTCTTTACGTTGCGCCCAATGGGGAGACTGCACAATTGTGTTTGGGCGTTTTGTAGTCTCGATAGCCCGCATTTATTTATCGAGCACTTTAATAGCTCGCCAGTCAGGCAGGCCAGGGTCCGAATTGGCGAGTAAACGCACGTTTTTCGCGAGTAAGGCTCCCGAATTCACGAGCAAAGCACAAATCTTTTTTTTATGAATGATGACGACAAAATGGATCCGGGTCCTCAACTTCTGTTTTCAATGTCTGAATATTTACTTTAAAATCGGGGTATGTTATCCTTATATTGTCATAAACTAAAAACAGCCCCATGCGCTAACATGAGGCTGACAACTAGCAAGAGTGGTTGGTCACAACTAACTTAATTTAATCGTCAGAAGAAGAACCATTGCCATCTTGGGAGGATGAGTGGTTCTTTTTCCGTTTCTTGGCGAACATAGACAGGACAAGACTGGTTGCTACTGCAACAACGATCTCTTTACCCATATCTATCATGATGTTCAATAAGAAATGAATCATGCAGTCACCTCCTTCCCATCCATAATTAGATGGAAAAGTATGTGACCTACCACTCTATCCTCAGTTGTCCTTTTATCTTATCATATATTTCCATTTTTTTGAAATCATACTCAACATTAAATAGGAAAAGAGGATTATCCACCTTCGGATAATCCCTTTTCTTATTTTATTATGAGAGGGACTACTTTCCCTTCATTTACGTTGATCAATCCATGGTCCGTTATTTTCAGGGCCGGGCTGACTGGGAGCGATAAGGTGCTTAATGACATGATGACATTATAATGTTCGTAGCCTAACGATTTAAGCGAGTCAGTCAGTCGCTCGACTTGTTCCGATACGATGTCCATCGGTTCTTCGGAAAGGATCCCCCCCACTGGGAGATGAATCATCGAGAGGATCTTGCCGTCATGGACACTGCAGACGCCGCCTTGGTTCCTGATGACTTCATTAGCGGCCATCACCATGTCCTGCTTATTGCGGCCGATCACCAATAGATTATGGTTATCATGTGAATAGGTGGTGGCAACCGCTCCCCGTTTCAAAACATCGCCGGTGATCAGGCCGTGGGCCCGGTTGCCGTTTTTCCCATACCGTTCGAAGGTGGCAATCAACCCGTAGGGGCTTTCTTCCCAACATAATTCACCCTTCTCCATCGTGAGCCAATCATGTGTTTCACTTGTGAAGGTGGAACCATTCTGCACATTGATGATCCGGCACTTAGCTTGTCCCTGCTCATCCGGTACAGATAGGTGAAAATCGTTTTCGCTCAGGTCCGCAAGCTTCACACTTTGATAGAAGTGTTCCGGAAATTGCTTGCCGCTTGCTTCCTGCACGTAAGGCTGTGACGAATCATAAGCGAGCTCGCCGTTTTTATATACCTGCTCGATGTCAAAGCTTTGCAAGTCCGAGATAAGCAGGAAGTCAGCCACCTTTCCAGGGGCAATTGCGCCGCGATCATGCATCCGCATCCGCTGTGCCGGTGTATACGTACAAGCATATATCGCTTTTTCCGGGGACATGCCCATTTGGATCGCTTTCTTTAACAGGACATTCAGATGCCCCCTTTTTTGGAAAGAGTCGGTCATGACGTCATCGGTGACGAAGCAGAAATGCTCATCCACTTGATTTTCCTTCAAATAATCCATCACTTCTTCAGTCATCGATTTCTCTTGTATCTCAATGAACATCCCGGCAGCGATCCGCGCATCCAACCCTTCAACGGTCTGGTGCGTATGATCTGAATCCACTCCGGCATGAATGATTTTTTGCAAGTCCAAGTCGAGCAGCTTTGGAACGTGCCCCTCTATGATCAGATCTGGATAATGGGAGCGGATGTGGGACAGGATTTTATTCGTTTTGCATTCGGGGTCGGAGATGACCTCATAGTAATTCATGATTTCGCCGAGACAGATAATATCCTCGGTTTGCATCAATTCGTCCATGTCGGAAATTTCGATGGAACCGCCCGTCGTTTCCATCGATGTCGCAGGGACGGAGCTCGGGATGGCATAAAACATATCCGCGACACACTCTTTACTCGCCTTGATCATTTCCTTCACTCCGGAAATACCGAAGACATTGGCCATTTCATGCGGTTCCGGCACGATTGTGGTCACGCCATTCTTGATGAGGCCATAGGAAAACGTGGCCGGTGTCACCATCGTGCTTTCAATATGCAGGTGGATATCGATCAGTCCAGGGATCAGATACTTCCCCTTTCCATCGAGAATCCGATCGGCAGCGAAGGCATCCGGCTCCCCAGCTCCAATATAATAGAACCTGCCGTCCTTGATGGCCGCGTTCCCTTTCATGAACCTCTTAAAGTAACTGTTGAAAATGTTGATATCTTTTATAAGCATATCCATTCGCATAACTTCCCCCCCTAACCTAATCGACAAGCACCATCTGGCTTCTCGGAACTTCAAGGACGATCTCCTGACCCATCCGGTAGGATTCCGTCATTTCCTTATTGACGATGAAATCCCCTATTGGCGTTTCAACGACGTATTGATAGCTTCTTCCAAGATACGTGCTTACCTTGACTCGCCCGGATACACTATTTTCCTGCACGGCTGCGGCATCATCCTTTTCCCTGATCAACAGATCGTCCGGTCTGATCGCGCCTATTTTCCCGGCATGATTGGCCATCCGGGCATCCTTATCCAATACGAAGGAGTAGCCGGATTTATTCAGAACAATTTTACCGTCATGATCCGTCCGCTTATCGAAGTCAATGAAGTTCTTGAAGCCGATGAAATCCGCGACGAATTTGGTTTCAGGATATTTGTAGATGGTCGCAGGATCACTCAGCTGCTCGATGACCCCTTTATTCATGATCGCCACTTGGTCGGATATGGAAAAACATTCTTCCTGATCATGGGAAACATAAACCGTCGTAATCCCCAGTTCCTGTTGGATGCGGCGAATTTCGACCCGCATATTCACCCTTAAGTTCGCATCAAGGTTGCTCAATGGCTCGTCAAACAAGAGGATATCAGGTTCGATCACCAGCGCCCTCGCAATCGCGACCCGCTGCTTTTGCCCGCCGGAAAGCTCTTGGGGATATCGTTTTTCAAATCCTTTTAAATTTACGATTTCGAGCACATTCATTACTTTTTTTTCAATTTCAGCCTTTGAATTCTTTCTTAGGCGCAGACCGAAGGCAATATTATCGAAAATCGACAAATGCGGGAATAAAGCATAGTTTTGGAATACAAAGCCAAAGTTCCGCTTGTTGACGGGAACCTTCGTATAATCCTTATCCTTGAATAAAAATTTTCCTTCGTTCGCCTGTAAAAAGCCGGCGATCAAACGCAGGGTCGTCGTTTTCCCACAGCCGCTCGGGCCAAGGAGGGAGACCAATTTCCCTTTTTCAATCTCCAGGTTGAAGTCCTTTAAAATATTCTGTTTGTTATAGGCTACAGATACATCTTGTAAAGTGAATAACGCCATCCATCATTACCTCCTTTATCGTTTTGTGAAATAAGACAAGCCCATGAGCCGTTCAACCATGAACATGAAGAATGCCGTTATGAACATGAGCACTACGGAAATGGCCGAAATGGTCGGATCGAAATAATTCTCTACATACGTCAGCATCTGAATCGGGAACGTGCTAACTCCAGGACCCGTCATATAAACGGAAATGTCCACATTATTGAAGGATTCCAAAAAGGCAATCATCACGGCTGCCAGGATTCCTGATTTGATATTCGGGAGGACGACCGTGAAGAATGTCCCCAGCTTACTTGCCCCAAGACTCTCGGCCGCTTCTTCGATGGAAAAGTCGAAGTTTGACAGGCTTGAGGAAATCACGCGGATGATGAACGGCAGCATGATGACTGTATGCCCGACAAACAGGGCCGCATGGATCGGAAGCTGATACGTTCCCACAATATAACGCAAAAACGCAAAGCCAAGCACGATGCCCGGAACTAAGATCGGCGAAACGAAAAACGCATTAATGAGGGACTTCCCTTTAAAATCAACTCTGCTTAATGCATAAGCAGCCGGAACTCCCAGCAATAGCGCCAATAGATTGCCGGCAAGCGAAACAAGAATGGACGTTTTGAATGCGACTAAAAACATGTCCACCTTGAAAATATTTTCATACCATCTTAAAGAAAACTCTTCTGGCGGGAACTTCAAAATATTTCCGCCCTCGAATGACGTAACGGATATGATCAGTAAAGGCCCTAGTAAAAAGAGAAACACCAGGAGAGTAAACAGGGCCAATCCTCGATTTTTTTCCTGCATACACCTCTACCCCTTTGGATTTAATTTTTTTGCCAAACCATTCATGATCGAGATGATAAGGACGGTTACGGCAATCATGATCGTCGCGACGATCGATGCCACCTGCCACTCATTCAAGGTTATGGCATTTTGATAAAGAAATGTCGAAATGACTCGCTGCTTCCCGCCTAATAAGGCTGGCGTCGTATACGCCGTGAAGCTTCCTACAAAAACGAGGATGCTGCCAATGACCAAGCCTGGAACGGAAAGCGGGATGATCACCTTTGAAAACACGGCCAGCCGTGAAGCTCCAAGGCTCTCCGCCGCCTTCAATAAATCGGTCTCGATGTTTTCCATTACGCCTACCAGCGTTACGATGATCAAAGGCAGGAATAAATGGACCAAGCCGATGATGATCGCCGTCGGCGTATACAATATGTCAAGCGGCTTGTCGATCAAGCCGATGCCCATAAGCAATTTATTCACCACACCGTTTTTACCGATGATCACCATCCAGCTGAATGAGCGGACGACCGGGCTCGTCAGGAGCGGAAAAATCGTCAGCAAAAGCATGATCGCTTTTTTTCTTTGTTTTAGTTTCGAAATATAATAGGCTGCTGGAAAACCTAAGAGAATACAAAGGATCGTCGTGAACAGACTCACCTTAAGTGTCGTGAGCAGGATTTCAATAAAGTATCGATCTTTGAAAAAATCCAGATATCCTTGTATCGAAAAACCATTGTCATTGATGAATGTCGTCCCTATCGTCAAAAAGATGGGAATGATCATGAAAACCGTCAAAAAAAGTAACCCTGGCAACAGCAGCAGGTATAAATAGCGTTTTTTCACCTCGGAGCCCCCTGATCGTTTGATTTATGAATGGATGGTGCGAATGAACAGGTCGAAAAACGCTTCTGCATTGACATCCAGACAAACATGCACATTCGCAGGCTTCATCAGCCGGTCCTGAAAGTCGCAAACCATCTGTCCATCACAAATCTCACTTTTTGTTTCTATATCTACATAATATTCTTTTGTCGTGACAAGATCTTTTTGCAAAGCGACGCCAACCGCCAATGGATCATGCATGGCGCATGCCCAAACACCATTCCGCTCAAAATACCTTTTCCGATAGTCTGATGTGCTTTCGCTTATATAGTCAGCAAGCTCTTGATTTTGAATTGCTTGGATATGCGCCTCGCTCAGCAGCACCTTTCTCGTGACATCGAGACCGACCTGGGTGATCGATCGGAACCCTGCATGCAGGACGATTTTGGCTGCTTCCGGATCGACGTATGCGTTATATTCAGAGGTCGGCGTAACATTGCCGCCCCCTTGTACAACTCCGCCCATGAAAATGACTTCCTTCACCAGCTGGGTGATTTGCGGACATTTCTTCACCGCAAGTGCCAAATTCGTAAGCGGTCCCGTCATGATCAGCGTCACTTCTTCCGGAAAGTTCAAAATGGAATTGATGATGAAATCAGCCGCAAACCCATCATCAGGCTGCTTCGTAACGGGGACGTTCGCGAGGGCGCCCCCTATCCCATCCTCCCCATGGATCCTATGCTCAAAAAAGGAGGGCCTGATGAGGGGGGCATCTGCGCCCTTTATGACTGAAATGTCTTGTTCGCCGAGCATATCGAGTATCTTGCACGTGTTAAGAGTGGCCGTATCAAGTGATACATTGCCGTTTACGGTTGTAATCGCCAATATGTCGAATTGACGGCTTTTCACGGCGAGAATGATCCCGATTGCATCATCTATTCCAGTATCCACATCGAGAATCAGTTTTTTCTTCATTCATCAAACCTCATTCCATTCTTAGTGTGCAAGCTCACGATTCCAACGATCGATCCATTGTTTCGAGTTTTCATTAACGAACTTCATGTCCAGGACACGCAGGCTGTTAATGACGTCTTCACCATATGTTAAGCCTTTCGCCTCTTTTTCAGACAGCTTCACTTCCGTATTGACAGGAGAGTCGATTTTCGCCTTCGCTGATTTTTCCTGTACTTCCTTGCTTAAGATGTAATTCATGAACTCTTCAGCCAATTCTTTTTGATCGCTGGCTTTTACGATATTCACCGTATTCATGACCGCGTATCCGCCTTCTTTCGGAGCAATGAACTTCGCATTCGGGACGGCTTCCTGTAAATCACCGAAATACATTTCCATGATCGGGCCAGCCGCGATTTCCCCTTGCGAGAACATGTTGACGAACTCGGATGTTTGCCCGTACTCTTTTACCGCATTCGGCATGATCTTTTTCATTTGGGCAAAGGCCTTATCTTCATTGAATTCCTTACTTCCGCTTACTTTCGAAGCCGCATCCAAAAACATCGGGCCAGTCGTAGAAGTAATGGATGGAATCGTGATTTTTCCTTTCAAATCTTTGCTCCAAAGATCTTTCCACGAGGAAATCGGTGCATTCACTTCATCGGGATTATAGGCAATCCCAAATTGGGCAATCGTATAGGCCGGGCCATAGTCGGCGCCATTCGGGGCCTTCGCTTGGTCGTAAATCTGTTTCATGTTCGGAACCTTTGCAGCATCGATTTTTTCGAATAACCCTTCATCGATCCCCTGCTGTGCATAATAATCGGATAAATAGATGACATCCACGTCACTATTTGCTTGGCGTACCTTATTCAGTCGATCTGCATTATTTCCTGAATCGACGACGATCTTGACATTATGCTCCTTTTCAAAAGGCTCATAGACCTCAGGGCGGAAGAAATCATCGGCAAATCCCCAAGTCGAAACGACTAACTTGGCCGATTTTCCCTTTCCCTCCTCCTTTGAGGAGCAAGCCGCTAAAACTAGTGTGAACACCGTGAACATCATGAATAAGCTAATTATTTTTTTCATCATCGAACCCTCCAATTTGATATTGTATAAAATTCCCTTTTTACAGCCATACATGTAAAAAAAGACAATCTTAAATAGAATTAGCATTCTACCCAAGATTGTCTTTTCTTTGTAAACAAAGATAAAACTTATCATTTTGGTACTTTTGCGGCGTTCGCTCCAGATATATCCGGAGCGAAATCCATTTATAGGATTACATAGTTTCCTTCAATACAATATTGGTGAAAGCCCGCTGCGTTGCTGAGTCATAATCCCTCAAGACCGCTTCGATCTCCCAATCCGTTTGTGTTTCCAGTTTTTGTCTCAATTTCTTTTTATAAAGCAGTGACATATGAAAATCAACCTCCTGCTTCAGGCTGGGAACTTCTCCCTCCAAAGCCTCGGAGCGTGGTGCACGGCGATGTTTGGCCTGAAATGTGATCACATTCAGTTCAACGGTAACCTTGAGCACCGTCGTACCAAAACCGAACAATTCCTTCGATACCTCATTATACATATGAGAAAGCAATTTCTTCGTTTCATTAGTGTTTATCGGTAAGATGACTTTTCACCTGCCAAAACTATCATTTGAGGTAATTATATATACTTTTTTTCAATAGCACAAGATAATATTCGGATTTGATACGAAAAAATGTTCAAATCCCTGAAAATCGACCATTTAACTACCAATAACCGAATTATATCAGTAAGTTCCTTATGATCCTTCACTATATTCATATAACTTTACAACGAGCCACATCCACTGATCCTACCTATTTTGGGAAGTCTTTACCCGTTTTGATTTTCATGCCCGTCCATGTGTTGAAAATGTTTTCAGAGAAATTTGCTCCTTATTGAAAACAATTGATATCTCTTGGTTCCTTATTGTAAACGCTTTTATGGGGAATTAATATACAAGTATAGCTTAGCCAATAAATAAAGAGGGTCATAGGCTCAATGAATAAGGGAGGAATGTTTTATGAAGAAAGCTTTTGAGAAAGCGCAGCAGTTCGGTAAATCTTTTATGCTCCCGATTGCCGTTTTACCAGCGGCCGGATTATTGCTGGGAATCGGCGGTGCTCTTTCCAATCCTAATACAGTTGAGGCTTATCCATTTTTGGATTTTGCCTGGTTGCAGGCTATATTCACGATCATGAGCTCTGCAGGCAATATCGTTTTCGCCAACTTGCCTGTCATCTTTGCCGTCGGCGTCGCCGTAGGCTTAGCGCGTTCGGATAAAGGGACCGCTGCCCTGGCAGCCATGATCGGCTACTTCGTGATGAATAGTTCGATCAATGCACTGCTTCAAATAACCGGGGAGCTTGCCAAGGATAATTTGGCTGGTGCCGGACAGGGAATGGCTGTTGGGATCCAAACACTGGAGACTGGGGTGTTCGGCGGTATCATAGTTGGTATCACCGCAGCATTTTTGCATAATAAATATAATAAAATTCAGCTTCCACAAGTATTGGGATTCTTCGGGGGCTCCCGTTTCATCCCAATCATCGTTTCATTCGCATCCATCCTGGTCGGAGCCTTATTGTTTGTCGTATGGCCTTACTTCCAGCTTTTCATTAACCAGCTTGGTGCACTGGTAACGAGCACAGGAACGATTGGAACCTTCTTCTACGGATTCATTTTGCGCATGCTCGGGCCGTTAGGGCTTCACCATATCTTCTATCTCCCTTTCTGGCAAACTGCTTTAGGGGGAACGATGGAGATCAAAGGCCAGCTTGTAAGCGGAACGCAGAATATCTTCTTCGCCCAATTGGCCGATCCAACTACGACCAAGTACTATGAAGGGGTATCACGGTTCATGTCAGGACGGTTCATCACGATGATGTTTGGTTTGCCTGGAGCGGCATTGGCCATCTATCATTGTGCTAAACCAAAAAACAAGAAGGTAGTGGCCGGTTTGCTTCTTTCAGCAGCCTTAACGTCCTTCTTAACGGGCATTACCGAGCCGTTGGAGTTCAGTTTCTTATTCGTCGCTCCGATCCTTTATGTATTTCATGCCATATTCGACGGCTTGGCGTTCATGATGGCTGATATATTCAATATCACGATCGGTCAAACCTTCTCTGGAGGCTTTATCGATTTCACCTTATTCGGGATACTCCAGGGGATCAGTAAAACAAATTGGATTTATGTCCTTGTAGTGGGCATTCCGTGGTTCTTCCTTTACTACTTCACATTCAAGTTCTTGATCAAGAGAAAGAACTTAAAAGTGGTTGGCCGTGAAGATGAGGAACAAGCCGTCTCGCAACAAGTGGCGGCATCGGAAAGAACCGAGACCATTGTCGAGGGCTTGGGCGGACAGGAAAATATCGAGATCGTCGATTGCTGTGCAACTCGCTTGCGCGTCACGGTAAAGGATGAAGCTTTGGTAAAAGAAGACGTCATCAAACAAACCGGTTCCAAGGGCGTCGTCAAACAAGGAAAAGGCATTCAAATCGTATACGGACCACAAGTAACGATCATCAAAAATGAAGTGGAAGAGTATTTGGGCCACTAAGCGGATAGATAACGATAAGGGAGTGTTACACATGCAAAATGTGCTGGATACCATTCATAAGGGATTGATCGTGTCTTGTCAGGCATTGGAGAATGAGCCGCTGCACAGTTCTTTCATCATGGGGCGCATGGCTGTCGCCGCAAAGGAAGGCGGTGCGAAATGCATTCGCGCTAACTCTGTAGCCGATATAATCGAGATCAAGAAAAATGTCGACCTGCCAGTCATCGGGATCATTAAACAGGTCTATGGACAAAACGATGTCTATATCACCCCTACCATGACGGAAATCGATGCATTGATGGAAACGAAAGCAGAAATCATTGCGACCGATGCGACTGCGCGTGTACGGCCGGACGGCAAAACGTTAAAGCAGTTTTACGATGAAATACGGGCAAAATATCCAGATGTTTTGCTCATGGCCGATGTATCCTCCAAAGAGGAGGCCATATACGCCGACCAACTAGGATTCGACATTGTCGCGCCTACTTTATACGGCTATACAAACGAAACGAGCGGCCAGAAAATTTATCACGACAACTATGCTGTGCTGAAGGAAATCGTAAGCGCCGTGAAAAAGGCAAAAGTCATCGCTGAAGGGAATGTCATTACCCCGGAAATCGCGCGTTCCGTATTGGATATGAACGTACATGCAGTAGTAGTCGGGGGCGCCATCACCAGGCCCCAGCAAATCACTAAAAGATTCGTCGATGCGATTCAAGAATAGAAGTGCACAAGCAATGAAAAGACCCAGACTTTAAGTTTGGGTCTTTTCCATCTGGAGTCCGGGTCTCGATCATTCACATTTCAGGAAATGCCCATTCCAACTCCGGTTTTACCGTTACACAGTCAATATGGACATTTGTCTTGATTTCCCCTCCAAATGTATGGTTTGAACCGAAAGCGACATGAATCGTATTGTAGGCTTTTTCATCTTCTAAAATATTGCCGGTTACTCTTGCAGCATGGTTCGTACCGATTCCGAGCTCACAAAGCCATCTTCCCTCTCCATTCCCAAGTAAGGTGAGCAATGTCTTCCCATCATCACCTGTCGCTTCGACAAGTCTGCCTTTTTGAATCGTTAACACGATCGGCTTTTCCAAAAGCCCAATGCCTGCAATTGAACCATTAATTTCAATTTTCCCTTCTGCTTCTCCTTCTACCGGTGCGATATAAGCTTCACCCGATGGTAAATTACCCGAAGCCGATTTCTCTCTGAAAACGCCAGTACTTGGAACTCCTTTCCTCCCATGCAGCGGTATCGCCAACAAGTTTTTTCCGGTTTTGATGATTAGTTTTTCAGCTTGTGATAACCTTTTCGTCATTGCCAATGTTTCTTTTTCCACTCTTTGATAATCTGCATTCATTGCGCCCTGCAAAAATATATCTTCCGTAATTCCCGGTATGGTAATCACACCTATGCCGTGCAGGTTCGCGTTTTTCCGTGCCAGTGTATGTGTTATAGAATGTTTTGTTAAACAAAAGACCCTATCATGTTTCAGCATTTCATCAGCCGCTGGCTTCGGTGGCTCTTCCCCCGATTTCTTTCGATCTTCCATTTCATGAAAGGAAGCACTCCAACCGTTTGCTGATAAAGCATCACTGAACTTTTTGGCTAATAAAGAGGTACTATGATCCGCCAATACTAAAATGGATTCAGATTTAGCAGCATGAAAATTATTCGCCATGATATTGGCAACGATTGTGTGAAACTCACTCATCTATATCCGCTCCTCTTTTTTCCTGCCGCAAAAGCAGACTGACTCTCTTCTACTAGCCTACATATTCTGCCACAATGCGAGCAATTAAGGTCCGCGGCAGAAGAATAGGTAAGCCGCTGCCTTCGATGGCCGCTTTTTTATGCGTTTCATCATATCCCATACAATCAAGGACAATGAGTTCTGCTCCTTGATTTTTCAGCTTTTTCGCAGCCCCGCTTATATCACTGTTTTCATAAGGCGATGCAACTTCAACGCAATACTCCACTCCCTTGAGTTTCCACTTTTGAATTAACGTATTTCTTTGTTCTTCCAGCGGAACGACCAATCCAAGTTTTCCTGTCCTCAGGAGGGATTGAACGATATTACTTACTATTTTATCCGGATAAATCATGGGCCTATTGCTTCTAATGGTTGGAAAATCCCCCGTACAGAGCATGATGACGACAGAAACTCGTTCTTCCAATTCATTTAATTCCGCTTGCAATAACGGCAATAATTTTGATTTCCCCATTTTAATGGATTGCCCGTTTCTTAACTTAGAAATATAGGTAACTTCACCTTTATCAGGTGTAATCGAATAAAGATCTTCCTCCCTGATTCGGTCGAGTCCTCCAACTTCTACAATTTCGACTGTTTTCCCTAACACATGTTGAATCGAAGGTGTAATATCAACCCTTGGTGACTGGCCAATCGTCAAGACACCAATCGATTTCTTTGTCATTTTGCTGCACTTCCCAATGTTTGAAGCTTCTTCATCGATCCGTATAAATTCAGAAGCTGCTGAAATTCCGCTTCATCATAAAACTGAATTTCGCCCCTTGTAAACTCTTTTGCAACCTCGATGCAAAAACGTACGGCTTGCGCCACATCCACCTCATGGCTTGCACCTGTTCCGCATCCTGGGACCGCTGTCTTTGCGGTTATCGCAAGTCCTACAACTGGAGCATCCGTGGTTACCGCTGGCTGTAAAATACTGTTGATATGAAAGACATCGTTTCCATACGGTGTAATATCTTGAGTCGTTACAGCAAACGTGACCGGTAATTCTCCAGTTGTCATTTCCATGATCCGGATTAGCTCATCACTGAACTTCAATACATATCCTTCTTTTACTGTTGGTGAAAGGGCAATGCCACGATGATTGATTACTTTGTTCCCTTTTGTCGTATCAATTGATAAAACAGCTTCCATCTCTGGCAGAACTTCATACTGGTTCATCGTGAAAATATCAACAGGCGAGCCCATGAAATCCACAGGTTCATGGGGCATTGTTGGGGCATTCGGACAAATATGAGTCGTGATATAGACATCCCCAAGCAGTCGATCACCTTTTTCAGCCATTTGGCTAAGCTTTAAAGCAACTGTAATGGCTGCGGCTGCTCCGTCCCCATCGGATACGAATCCGATACGGGACGGCCTGGCCCCAAGGCCCCCCAGCCGCCCAACAATTCCTAAAGAAGGAGCATGTCCCCCTGCTGATTTTCCTTCAAGACCTTTTACAACGATTTGGATGAAATCCGTTGATCCACTCTCACCCGTCACTGTTTGATATGATGCTTTAATATGTGAAAATTCCATAAAAAGGTCAACGACCATCTTCCCGTTTGCTTTAGGATCATCCAATAGCTCCATAACTTCCATCGTATATTTCAAAGACATTAGTAATCTCTCCTTTAAATGATATTTTTTTGAATAATAGGTTCGACCGTTTTTAATAGCTTTTCATTAAACATCGTCGAACTTAATTTCAAGTTTTCCTTCGGTACGGAAAGAACGGCGATGCTCTGTCCCTCTTGAATTTCGGCACTTACAAGCGGAAGTCCGGTTTTTGCATCAAACGTCATAATCAAGTCAGGGAAGGTTCCTTTACGAGCTCCATTCATTTCAGCTGTCATATATTCATTCCAAAAAGTCAGCTCCAAATCGTTAATCCTCACCATACCTACATCAAATCCGCCTGTTTGATTCATGTGAAAAGTACTTACTTTTCCAGAATGGATGACACGGCCTTTTAAAAATGATGCAACTGCTTCAATTCTCTCTGGCCCAGCAGGTACGGATAGGAATGCATCGCCGAGCGCTATCGCTTGTGTAATTCCGCCAACTGCAGCATGATTTTTCACATAGCCCATCGTTACTGGATTTCTGCAAACTGCAACCATCCCGCCTGCCTCAACAGACATGAACCGAACAGCCTTGGAAGATTTATCGAGGGCACTGGAAACAAACCCTTCCACTTTCTTATCTGCTTTTCCTCCTGAATAGGATTGCAGTGATTGATATCCCTCGACTTCCGATAAATTCAATGAACCCATCGAACCTGTTGGATGTGCTCTTCCGTTGCAAGGTGCATCAAGAACCGGTAAACCGGTTCCGGCAGCTTGCAGCCAGCCATTTATCGTCGTTGATGCTCCATTTTCATTCGTCATGATGGCTTTGATTGGATGTGGAAATTCTTTTTGCATTCGTTGAACCGTTTCCACTAGTTGTTTTGAATCAACATATTGCTCTTTTGCTGAAGGTGCACCCACTAAAGAAACACAAACAACATAATCCTCGTCTTGCAGTTCTTCAACCGTAATAAGTGTAGGGAAACCGATTTCAAAAGCGGATTCTGTTTTTTGGAGTCCATCTGAAATCCAGCCTCCGCCTCCTCCCCCTAAAATACAACCTCCATATACTGCTTTTATTGCATCATCTTTTGTCAATTCTCTTTTCACCATTGTTTTTCACCTCATCATCGAACTTTCCAAATGGATGTAAAGAAACTATACAAGGCATCTCCGGCTATAAATCCTGCCGCTGTTGTAAACATTGCATTTTCAGCTTCCGGACCACGAACCTTTAAGATGATGACCCTGATTGAAATTCCGATTATGACTGCCCAGCCTGCAATTGGATTCATAATCAACAATCCTGTTGCAAGCATGATCCCCATTTGTCTTTTTGGCCCTCCGATTAACTGAATGATCGCACCGGGTATGGCCCATAAGAATAACAACATGCCGACGTTTCCGGTGACACCCTTTTCAATTGTCGCTGCATAAACCCGATCAACAGGAGGAACCAAGTCCTGGGAGAAAAATGAATCAGCAAAAATCACTACCATCACGATTGCCACTCCAAATCCGATCATTGCACTTTTAAACTGTTGTCTGCGCCCGAAGAGCTCCTCTGCAGTCGTAACCCCTTTGCGAATCAGTACACCCGTTTTCAAGTCATACCCCAAATCAGCAAATGCAGGTCCCGTTGCCGCAGTAAAGCCTGTCAATAAGGCTAAAGCAACTGGAGGAAAGCCCATCAGCATACCGATGATAAGACAGATTAATGTAACAGCAAATGCTGGAAACCATCCTGAATGCATGGCTGCAATCCCGACAATAACTTCATGGATTAAGGCTGCTGCTGCAGCGTATAATACGAATAACGCTATCTGCCAAACAGGCATTTCGCTAATGATCCCGCCCATGATTGCAAGAAGGGTCGCCCCCGCAATATAAAGAAGGAAACCAATTCCAAAACCCCTTTTCACATCCACTTGTGTTCGCGTATATTCGTGATCTGTATCCTGCGCCACTTTCTTCTTGGAAGAAACAAAAACAGAGATGAATTGGAACAATGCCACAATTCCTCCGCCAATCATCATTCCGTGCGGGATGTAATACGCATTTAAACCCACACCAAACAATGCACCAGAGTAACCTGTCAATAATAGCCCGATTCCAAACATGGAGAGAGCCCATATGTTACCGATGAAAGCGACACCAAAAGCTGACATTGGAATGGTAAAATATGAACCTACAAGGCCGCCTAAAATACCCAATCCGAGGAACTTCGCTTTCTGTCCGCCTTCATCACCTGCCTTAAGAGCTTCAGCGGTAGCAATACCCGGAGGCCAAGCCTCATTCGAACCAAATAAATTCGAGTCAAATACTTTATAAAGAATGAAACCATCCACAAATAAAGCGATCCCGGCACCTATCAACATCGGAATGATGAGGTCAGGCATTCCTAAAACATAGGGCAGCCCGATTGGGATTAATAAACTGTTAGCCGCACCAAACGTTGCAGCCGAAATCGTTGTTTGAACTAAGTTTTGATTATCCAGCAGCTTATATTTATAAAACATTTGCATCGGGATCCGTGCGACCAACATCGCAATCAATGCACCAATGATTGATGTATTGGGAGTAATTCCGAGCGTCGTAATGAGCTGCATGCCTACAATTGCACCAAAAACGGCAATGACTATCGAAAAAACGATGAACGGTAGGTCAAAGGTTTTTTGATTCATGATTACCCTCCTTGTCCAAGTAATTGGTACGCAATCGCTTGTGCCTCCACTAAATCCACTACAGGTACGGACAAACTATGCCGAAAATGATCCTTTAAACCAATGGTAGAGAAGCCAGTACAAGCAAATAAAATAACGTCCGCACCTGAATCAATTAACATTTGGGCCCGATACAGCAATTTATCCTTCGCACCTTCTGCCAATAAATCTGTCGTTTTCCTTAAATCATTGGAACATGCATAGGAATGATAGTAATTATCCAATTCTTGTATAATTCGGATTGGAGTTTCTTCCGTTATACCGAGCACACCTACTTTATTCCCAGCCATGGAAGCGATTTTTGCACCACATGTACCAGCCCCTAAAACAGGAATGTTCAAAGCGACTTTACACCCTTCAATCGCTGGGTCGGCTGCACAGCTAATGGTGATCGCATCAACGTTTGAATGTTCCTCCATCCATTTTGCCAGCCGGATGATTTTTGGCTTCGCCTCGTACTCGGATTCATCATCAAAGATTCCATTCGGTTGATCCGGGATACAGTATGTCATGGAATTCACCCCAGCAAATTCATGCATTTTCTTCCCGTGTTCCTGAAGGACATATTCATCTTCCGTTGTTAAAACCCGTATAATTCCTAACATATTAGCCATCCCCCTTTCTACCTATTATAAAAATTAATACGATTAATCTGTATGCATAAAGTGAGAAAACTTTTTGTTCTGATTTTTCCCACTATTATCACATTTATCATCAATAGACCGAAAAATACCGAAGGCAACGAGGGTTGTGCGACTGTTTTTCGCAGTTACATGATCGCGCAAGGATCTTTTTATTACACAAAAAGACGGTAGACACCCCATTATTTTTGAGTTTGTCTACCGTCTTCATGATTTATATGAGCTCTTTCATTTTCAAACAAAAGCGTAAAATAAACAGGTTTTCTGGATCATCAAGCTCCATATTGATCAGCTCTTTTATTTTTTGCAGTCGATATGTCATTGTTCTTCGATGTATGAATAGCTTTTCAGCCGTACGAGATACATTTCCGTTCGTTTCCAGGAATACGATTAAGGTCTCCAATAGGATTCCATCGTTGTTTGCTAATGGCCTCAGTACCTCTTCCGCATACTTAACTGCTAACGAATCACTGCTCAGTTTGATGAGAATTTCGTATATTCCGAGCTTGTCATACGCATAAACCTTTTCATCAGGTCGATATTTCAGACCTATTTCCATTATCTTTATTACCGATTTAATCCTATCATCAAAAGAATGCAAGTCTTGAAAAGGCCGACTTATGGAAATATGCATATCACTTATTGAAGAATCTGACAGTTTCGATCGCAAAAATTCATTAAACTGAAATAGGGCATGCTGGTCGTTTATTGAATTTTGGACAAGTACAAAAAAATGCCCGGTTTTTTCAAATACGATATTTCGTTCGAACGGAAGGTCGTACGTTATCTCTTTTATTTTTTTTCGAATCAATACATTACCATCCATTACGTTCGAAGGATGAAAAGATGAGGACCCAAGGTTTGCTCTCGTGAAAAATAAGAGCGTATAAGACTTGGGGTCATTCGAAAAATTTTGATAATCGACGAGGAATTCTATTTCTTCCAGATCCTTAATACGCTCCTTTTGCAATTCTAACTGCTCACTCATTACAATTTCAGAACATTTCCGGATTACCCCTTCTATGTTTTGTGGTTGGATTTGTCTAAATTCAGGTTGATTTTTATAGGGTAGATGAAGTAAAGCGAATATATTATTCTTCGAAATAAGCGGAATGATCAATCGATTCCTTTGATTTGAAAATTGCACTCGTTTAAAAGGACAATGTTTTAATTCTTTCGACCATTCTTTTGACAGCTCTTTATACTTTGGATGTGTAGGTTTGGATAATAACAACTTGGAGTTTCTCCATCCATCTGGGGAAATATTTTTTGTGCAGTAAAGAAGCCCCCCTTCACAATTTTCTATATAGACTTGTGAATTCAGAATGTCTGATAAACTTTCCAGGGCTTCTGATACTGTGGCATACTCCTCTTTTATAAACGGATGGAAGGGATTGAGTAGATCTTGGGTGACTTTTTTCTTTTCTTCATAAAGCTTTTCATATAAAGGAGTTAAAATATTTATGTATGAAACATTAATAGGGATTGATATTATCGGAAAAGAATGGGCATCCGCTAATTCGATCATTTCTTTTGGAAGTTGTTCAACAAACCGACCTACTTTAACGACGATACCTGACGCGTTTTTTTCTATTAATCCCTTTACTATTTCAGATTGTTTTTGATGATCATCTTTAACCGAATAAAAAGTCGTCATCATCAGAACTCCTTCCGTGACCCAGCTGCCCACTTCCGGGACCTCCATAACCTCAATCGAAACGATTTCCCGTGTCATCCCCTTTTTTCCGGCAATGACTGTTCCAATCGATAGTTCCCCAATATTCAAAGCATCCGCGATTTTCATGGTACTCCCCCTTTTAAAATCTTAAAACTGATTTCATTATCGAAAAATCTTCTTTATAAGTTAACTGGATGTTGTTCTCCATCATTATGAGGTGCATGAAAACGCCAGCTTCACCCTTTAATCATTTGTGATCGGAGCGCAGGCTTCCCTGTAGCGTTATCTTAAACTTAGCTTAGTTAGTGACCTCAATGTCAGGCTAAGACTGCATAAAAAACAAGAACTATGCCCCTAACTCAAGGCATAGTTCTTCGAAGAAACATCTCATTCTACACTTATTCCTTATTCCCGATCGAAAAGAGAAGCGCCCGCTATACCCGGCTTCGTCATTTCATAAGGGTTTAGGATCAAATCCAATTCTGCTTCGGTCAACACATCATACTGCAGGCAAAGCTCGCGAACGGATTTTCCTTTCAAGATCGCTTCACGCGCGATACGTGAAACGACTTCATATCCTAGATGCGGATTGACGGCCGTGATCACGCCAACGCTTTTTTCGACATATTCTTTCAAGCGTTCCTCATTTGCTTCAATACCTGCCAAGCAATAATCGGTGAATACGTTGAAGGCATTGTTCATGATGCTGATCGATTGCAATAAATTGAATACGAGTACAGGCTCCATTACGTTCAATTCCAATTGACCTGCTTCAGAGGCGAGGCAAATCGTATTATCGTTCCCAATTACTTGGAAAGCTACTTGGTTGATCAATTCAGGCATGACCGGATTCACTTTTCCAGGCATGATCGATGAACCTGGTTGACGTGCAGGAAGCGTGATTTCCCCTAATCCAGCTCTTGGTCCTGAAGCCATCAAACGTAAGTCGTTCGCGATTTTTGACATATTCATCATACATACTTTCAAGGCAGCCGATACTTCGGTATAAGCATCCGTGTTTTGTGTGCCATCCACTAAGTGTTCTGCACCAACAAGCGGCATTTCACTGATTTCAGCTAAATATTTCACGACGTTTTCGATATAACGCGGATCGGCATTCAAACCGGTTCCGACCGCTGTCGCTCCCATGTTCACTTCATATAGATGCTGGCGTGATTGGCTGATTCTTTTTATATCCCGCTCCAGCACACGGCTATATGCCTCGAATTCTTGGCCGAGACGAATAGGCACGGCATCCTGAAGGTGAGTACGGCCCATTTTGATGACGTGATCGAATTGTTTCGCTTTCGCTTTAAAGACGGACCCCATCTTCGTCATCGTTTCCAGTAAACGCTCTAATAATCGCAGTGTCGAAATATGAATGGCCGTCGGGAAGACGTCATTGGTCGACTGTGACATGTTGACGTGGCTGTTCGGACTGACTTTGCTATAGTCGCCTTTATCGTGCCCCATCAGTTCTATGGCCCGATTGGCAACGATTTCATTAATGTTCATATTCATCGATGTGCCGGCGCCGCCCTGAATTGGATCGACGATGAAATACTCATGCCAATTCCCTTCAATCACTTCATCAGAAGCCTTCACGATACTATTCCCTATACCCTCATACAAACGCTTTGTGTCCATGTTGGCTAACGCCGCCGCTTTCTTTATCATCGCCAATGCACGAATCATCTCTTCATTGACTTTGTATCCGGTAATCGGAAAATTTTCTACAGCGCGTAAAGTCTGAATTCCATAGTACACATTTGCCGGAATTGCCTTTTCACCAAGAAAGTCTTTCTCAATACGGATTGCTTTCTCATCTATCATTCCTTGATCCCCCATGTTTTTAAAAAGTAATTTTTTCAATTTGTGCATCACATCAGTTTTGGAACGGTTGGCTCCATCGTCATCTAACCTGGGACGAGCCTTATTTTCTTTCGCTCCCGCTCCCCTACCATCCTGTAGTTTGGACAACAGATATGCAACACTCCCCTAACTCCATACATTTCTCAAAAATGTTTTCCAAGGAATACTATAACACCCCATCATTCTCTTTCAAATCGATCTTTTTCATTGATCAGAAAGCAAGGAATCTTGGCTCCGTTATTGGGGTGAACCTTAACCAATCCAGTCCCACGGAAGGTACGTAACGCAACTTCCTCATTCTTAGAGAAATGGACAATCTAATTATACTAGATTTTATAATTTTATATAGGAATAATATTTAAGTGGTTTTTTTCTCCCATTATCCTTGGATGATACACTCATCTTTTCGCGAAAACGGCATCGGGAAATACGGATAAATGGAGTATTTTTTCATTCCACCCACTGAATTGGCTGATTTCCATTAGAATATCTTCCTACAACTTCATTGTTTTGTCCAGTATAATAAAACGCTTCCAAGCAAGAAATCCGCCTTCCTTGTTTGAACAGGCTGAAATATGACAGGTTTGACGATCGATCGCCATCATTAAAAGATATCGGTTATTGACGTCCTTCCTGGATACATTAAACTATACATAGAATCTATTTTGCCTGGAATGGGTGGTCATTTGGAATATTTAGCAGAAAACCTCATATATGGAATCGAATGCAGCATGAGTAAATTCACCAAGACGGAAGAAGAATTAGCCAACTATATTCTGCAGCGCCCTGAGGAAGTGAGTCAGTTAACCATTAGTCAAATCGCCAAAAAACTGCATATTTCGCCGGCAACGATCACTCGTTTCTGCCAGAAATTAGCTTTTTCCGGTTTCAATGAGTTTAAGCATGAGTTAAAACGCTTCGTCGACCTTCGCAATTCGCCGATACATATGAAGGATCTCAAGCAGGTCGATTATTTCGCGAAATTATATCAAGATCACATGAGCATCATCGATGATACCTTTCATATCACTTCTTATGAGGATATCGAAAAAGCGGTCTCTTTCCTTACGAATGCAAAAAGGATACATGTCTACGGAATTGGCAGCTCAGGTATAGCCGCTCATGAGTTCAAATCGAAGTTTTTCAGGATCGGCCTGTCTGTAGAAGCGATAACGGACCCCCATCAGTCGATGATGGATGCCGCTTTAAGCAACCAGGAAAGTGTTGTCATCGGCATTTCCATTAGCGGTGCGACAAAAGAGGTCATCCGCGCGATGAAAATCGCCAAGAAGCAAGGCGCCCTGATCTTGGTTTTCACAGGCAATAAGAATTCCGAGCTCTCACGGTTAAGTGACCTATCGTTATTGGTCACAAGCAAAAACAGCATGCATATGGGGCAGAACATCTCTCCCTTGCTGCCGCTCCTATTGCTTTTCGATTTACTTTATACCGAGTTGGTTTCAAAGGATTATAAAAACAGGATCGGCATCAGGGAAAAAACCTTGCAGGCATTAACGGACACCCACTGAATCTTACTTCCCTCCAAATAACGAAGACCACCCTTCCCAAACAGGGACGGTGGCCTTCGTTTCATTCGTTTAGCTATGCAGTCCCCCCTTAAGCCATGGGCGATTGCGGTACGCTCCGATCGGGATTTGGATCAGGGATGTTTTCCCTTGAGATCCGCCCATCTTATAAAGCTCATCACACATATTGACGTCGAACCCCAGCAGCGGATGCCCATTCATTCCGAGGGCAGATGCCGCCAACAATATTCGTTGCACGAGCATCCCCGCCTCCATTTGCTGGATCCGGTATCCCCTGTATCCAAGCTGAGACTTGAAGTACGTCCGATCACCCGCCACATGGATGCAGATCGGGACTTGCTGAAAATTCAAGACATCGAGGGACATTCCGCACTGCAATCGAGCCCGATGATCTCCTGGCCTTATCAGCCTCAATGAATGTGTCGTCCTTTCATACAGGTAGGCACCATCCTCCATATCTTCTACATTATATAAGCTTGCATAGATGGTTACGCGATGCTCATTGTCTTCATCCAGGTCATTTTGATAGGTGAACGCGGCTGTTGCCTCTTGAAGGAGAAGGGCGAGCCGCTCTTGACTTACCTTTTCTAAAATGAAGTCCATTTCCGGGGAAAAGCGCTTTTTGCAAACCGATGCCAAATCATAGGACATTCTCTTCACGATAGGCAGGGCGATTACATGTCCCTCGCATTCCCCTTGTTCCCTGGCTTCAACAGGCCGAATCATTTGACTGGATTCGATCATCGATGCTCCATTCATATTCGTTAACAACGGGAAATCCCTGACCACAAGCGATCGAACATAGTGTTCCGGCCGGATAAGGGGCAATTCCAGACACAAATCGGTCGCAGTGGCATCCTCCCCTGTATCCTCATCCTTCTCCAGTTTTATTGGTTCCTTCGATAAGGCAATCATCGCATAGGCGCTTTCTTCCTCCTCCGATAGTCCAAGAAGATGATTGATGGCACGATCCAGGAATTGAAAGCACACCCTCGTCTTCATGCCGAACCGTTTTGCCACTTCCAGCAGTTGTCCGATAAGCACGCCAGCATCAAGACCTTGCAGCCGATATGAGAAATTATTATATTTATAAAAATTTTTCCAGAACATCGTCGATACAAATACGGCGCCAAAACAAGCGGATGCATTGAAGCGGTCACCTAGGGCCTTGATTAAATATGAATCAAAATTCCCTTCCCGCAACAGCACCAATCGATGGTGGGCTGCATCATAATGGTACACGCCGTCCGGGAATTCCTCCGTCTTCAAGTATACGTACAGCTCACTTGGATACAGCGCTCCCCCTGATGGGGGGAAGCGCCGGAATGACTGCATCAGGTCATCGGGATCCGAGGCTCTCTGCGCTTGGCTGATTTGGGTAAGACCATAGGCATACCAAAGAAAATGGCCGATTACGCTTCCGTCAGGCTTCGAAAACCTGGCGGATCCATCCAGTGCAAGCGGAACCTCCAGCGACAATGGGAACTGTGGCAAGTCACGGTAAAGCTTGAACGTAAGCGGTGCATCATCCCAATCCACTTCCCAATCAGGCGGACTTGCCTTTTCAATGTCAAAATGCAAATTATGAAGAAATGTCTCTAAACTCATCCCCCTACCTCCTTAATCCACCTTTATGGAAACGGATGCGGATGCGGGTTGAGCTGTTCGAATGCAAGCGGCCGTTTTACATATCCAAGTTCCATTGGTACCCTGAGTACCCGCTCAAGTCCTGTCACCCGTGTAAGATGATGGCCGAATGTCATCGGCAGCATTCCCGGAATCAGCACTTTGACGCAATGTAATCCATTACGCTCGATTTCAGGCGTCGTCTGATCCACCACGATCACCTCGAGCTTCAAGCGGCGAAACTCCTCAAGAATAGTTTGCAGTTCATCAGTCAAGTCCTGATGTTTCTCGATTTCCCCGAATTCTTCAGCAAACGTCCGCAAGGGGCGTTCCGGTTTCAATAAAAAATCCAGTCGTGCCTCCGATTGCGGCAAACCGTACAGGATGCCATGATCATCCATTTTCCGTACAAGGGAGGAGTCCTGGAACATTTTCTCGATTTCCTCCTTGTCTTCCTCCAACTTCTCGTCAAGGGTCAGCATCATGCCCGCCAACTCGAAAACCGCGCTTTTCACCGCCCGGACCGGGTCAAGATGGGCCCCGGCCGCACATATGAGATTCAATCCTTTTTCTTTCCTGTTTTTCGCCAGTGCCCATACACTCGGAATACCGTGTTCCATCGTCGAATTGAACAGCTGGATATCATATCCGGCGGCTGCCTTTGCCCTGTCTATCATCAATTCCAGCTCTTTATCATTGGCCGAATAGGGGTCGATCCGGTTAAGAGGAAGCTGTGCATACCATGTCATCAGAAACGAATCACGTTCCGCCACTTCCATGATTCCGTAGAAAATGGCCTCCTCCAAACTGCCGCCAAGAGCGCACCCATTGGAGGTTTCATAGACAAACCCGTTTCCACAGCCCAAGCTGTAATAGGAGAGCAGCTCAGGAACCAAAATCGGCCGCTCCTGCATGAACGAATATCCCCATACCCAATCTATCGAGCGGTCAGGATCGAACGGTTGAAACGGAAAATCTGGCTGTGCATAATTCTTCTCTGCGTGAACGCCTATCTTGATTGGATCAAGCGCTTGATCTTTCAGGTTGTTGTAGCTGTCATGCACCACGGTCCTCTTGCCGCGCGGCTCCATTCCGCAATACCTCTCAAGTCCCTCCAATATGGCCGTCATCTCGCTTGCTGCATAGGAAAGCGTCCGCCCAGCCGTCCCCTCATCGCCTATGAACAAAGGCAAATTAACACTGACATCGGCAAATGGCGGAATGAGGTCTATCATTTTACTATTGAGGAAACCCGTGCGAGTGTCCAAATAATCCCTGGCCAAAACTTTACCCAGGTCCTCCATTGAACGGGTACGGTAACTGCCGGGGCTGATTTTCGGGCTTGGCTGCAAGGATATCCTTGCCCGATTCATCGAGTCATCGGGCAATTGACTGCAAACCGGACACAATGGATCAGGTAAAAATGAATGCCACGACCCATTAAGTGTTTTCAGATGGATGAATGCCACCCGCCCCTCAGAACGGGGCTGATCGCCGCCCATCGCCTTCCTTACTTCCTCCCCAATCAAATGAGACATCTGCAACAGACCTGAGCGCGACGCTGCGGCATCCCGCCCGATCCCGCCATTTTCCAGGAGCTGCTTTTTGATGCCCCACATTTCCTTTCGGTCACGCCCGGCCATGAGCTGCCTCAGGTCGGCACATTGGGAGCAGCCGGGTATGCCCGCTCGCACCAGCGGGCCGACCACACCTTCTCCAAATGATACGAACCCTCTCAGCCAAGGAATGTTTTGTGACCTTGCCAGCTCTTCCGCCTTCAAATGGACGGCGGGATCCCAGGCATCCTGCAGCACCAGGAGCAAAGCGGTGTCCTTAGGAATTCCTGCCGTGAAATCGGATAGGCGATGGACCTGATATGTGCCGGATAAGTCCCGATGAATCTGGTCGGCCAATACGCCTTCCCCGACAACCGATACGTCAGCTTTCACCCTGATTCCCCCTCTCGCAAAAACACCCCGAACACCCCTGCCAGTTCTTCTTGCAAAACAATTTCCGTTTCCACTTCGAAAACGAAGAGCCGCTTTCCTCCCTCTTCCACTACCTGCATCGCGGAGCGTACCAATTCGGAAGTCGCTGGCCCTTCACATGCAGGAATCAAAAGGTCTTCTGCTGCTCGTTCTGCCGGATGCTCGGATGATGCAGCGAAATCTGAAGCGGTAAGGCAAATGGTTTGATTTTGGACCTTCATGATGGCCTTTTTCAACGCCTCACGCAATCCGAGCGTGACATTCAAACCGACAGCTCCCGACCAGCCATCGCTCGTTCCTACCCAAACTGTTGGAAAACCGGATACATCACTGCCAAGGCCGATGATCGGTTCACCTTGCAGACGGGTCAGTGCTTGTAAATAATACGTGCAGCGCTCGTCATCCACCTCAGTCAACTGCACCGGAACAAGAGCCTCCTCGTTGAACTTCCGGTTCCCGAACTCCTCATCCAAACAGCTTTGCAATCCCCTGCATACACCTTCAGCAAATGTTTCCCCTGCTCCGACTCCGATCGGTCCCTTCATATCACCCAAACCAGACAGGGGAGGAAGGGCCGCAACATGCTGGCTGAGCATTCGTGATACGTAGGCCTCGATTCCTGAAAGCCCGGTCTCCCGCCTCGCTTCCTCATGTGTCAGTTCACAACGGATGATATCAGGCAAAAGCAGTGCCGGACCGACGGACAGCGGGTCGGCAACCTGAACGCGGCATTGGGCCAGCGGAAGCTGTTTGAGGTCTCCCTCTTCCCAGCTATGGAAAATCCCCGATTGCTTGGATGTCAATCTGCCAAAAAGCATGAACATTTGACCTGGCTTCTCCCGGCCAGACGCTTGCCCGAGGAGCTTCTCGAAATCCTTTACCCATTTAGCGCCCCCGTGTCCCGTCACTCCAGGATGGGGCAGGAACGGATGCCAGCTCCCCTCCAAAGTTTCCATATCCAACAGATAGAATTGATGATCTTGCTCTGCTGCCGTGACACCTGTGGCTTCTTTAAACCACTCGAAAACCATGACATTTGCAAGCATCGCCCCTGCCGTCGAGGAATACGAAGCGGATGCTTGATCCCCGTCCAGCACCGTTTGATGTAAACGGCGCCAAGCTGCCTCCCAGCAGCCCTTGGATTGTGGGCTGACAAGCGGACCTGCCATGCCCACCTGATGGAGGACCACAGCCGGAAATAGTACCTTTCCCGCCTGCCTGCAAACTGAATGGATTTCCCTCAATTCCTCTATATCGCCCTCTTGTGATACATATAATATCGAATCGAATGGCTGGATGACCTCCTGCCAGCCTTTGCTTGCATCCTTACCTCGTACAACCTCCTCTATCGCCACTTCTTCATCCATGCTGCGCGCATGGGCTACGATTTCCTTTAATCGCTCCCGATTAGTTTGTACCGTGTCCGTGATGAGCACGTGGAATTTGGGCAGACCGGATTCCAACAGCGAGGACACCAAGGAAAGGAACAGCGGTCCAGAGCCGATCGCCAGCGCCTTTCCCTTTCGATAAGCTTCAAAACGGCTAGCGCCAGAGTCACCGAAACTTTCGAGGAACTCGATTTGGGAGGCATGGTTTTTTAGAACCTGATCGCTCAATTGATGGGGACTGTCCTGACTTACATCCCGAACAAATCCATTCCTGTACAACACCTCGGCAATTTCCATAACGCGGCTCCTGTATGGTCCAGGCAATCCATCCGTCAGCTCACGTAGCGAATGGTTCCCGTTGAACATCGGTAACAGCTTTTCGATCCACTGGACGATCGTGCTTCCTTCCATAGTGAACGAACTTATATTATTCCTGAAATATACACCTTTGTTTGGTTCAGGGAAGAAAAACGTGTCCCTTTTCACTTTCAATCGCATAGAAGGGGTCAACTTGACCATTTTGCACCTCCTGACCCGAAGCTTTTCTAAGTTCTGCTTCTGATCACTTCACTTTCATCCTATGTATGACAATTTGTCTCTTATGTCTAAACCAAAAGAAAAGTCCCTGCACTATCACTGCAGGGACCGTAAGAAAATTCGAACCATTAGCGCCCGCCGCAACGTCCGCCGCATCCGCCGCAACGACCGCCACACCCGCCGCAACGTCCACCGCATCCGCCACAACGTCCGCCGCACCCGCCGCAGCCAAAGCAGCCAAAGCACAAGAAACAACCAAAGCAGCCAACACCTATAAGACGGGAATCCTCCATGGAATACTGTGGTTGATTTTGTTCCCATGGAACCGGCTGGGTTACTTGAAAATCGTCAACATTCAGCATTTGAAGTTGATTTTGAAACTCATTCATTTATATAACCTCCATATAGTCATTAATAAGGTAGTGCTTCGTTACAGAAAAAATCACAATGTAATAGGCTGGGAGTCCGAACCACGTCAAGTACTCCCTCCAACAAAATATGTAAGGGGAGTTGGTATTGTCACTGATACAAAAGCCTATTTTCACCGTACGGCCGGTTCCCGGAGCCAAGCTAAAAAAACCAGAAGGCTGGAATCCCCCTGGTTTTCATGCTGAATTTCAATTATGAAGTCTACAGCTTAGTTCTGAAGTTGTTCAAACCGCTTCCAGTTTACCGCTTTTTCCAGAACGATCGATATTATGACGCCCATGATGAGCCCATTCGTTAAAAACGGCTGCAAAAGCGATGGAATATTCGCGAAAGCTCCGGGAAGTACGTTCATCAAGCTCACGCCGATCAATACTGGTACGGCAAGCCTGAAGATCGTATCCGAAGTGAAATACTCCCCCTTGACACTGTTGAAGGCCGTGCCGAACAATTGAAGGTACGCAACGAACAATACTGCATTCCCAACGGTTATCGGCATCGTTGCCAGGAAAGAAATAAAAGGAGGGATCAGTCCGATTATGGTCAACAGCATGCCCCCCAGTAAAAAGGGTTTCCGCTCATAAATTTGAGTGCTTTGCAGAAATCCGATGGAGGAGGTGAAAGGCGTATATGGAACAAGGCCTAGCAATGGCGATAAAATGGTGAACCCGCCTGTCATGAATATGGATTTGCGATATTGGTTATTCGATGCTTCCTCCCCCAATAGCTCGGATGCAGCCTGGATCGAAGCGAAGGTATTACATAAATTCAGGAAGCCGGCAAAAAAGGCGATCGCTATGATGCCGAATTCCAGGTTCGGCGTACCCAACGGGAATAATGAAAAAGAAGCACTTGCCGACCCCGATCCGGCCCCCGTAGATGGAAAGAGCAACGCATAAAAAATCCACCCGACGATGATACCGATCAAAATCGAGAAATTACTAATGGTCCTTGGGCCTTTAATCTTCAATATACTTACTAATAAGACAATCCCCAATGAAAGGAAACTGACTGGAATGTTAATTTCCCCCGCATCCGTAATTCCCAACATCCCTTTAAAGAAGACGAAGATGAGCTGGAAGGTCAGGAGAAAAAGGTAAACGGTCATGACCATTGGAGTGAAAATCTTCTGGACGTAACTAATCAGGTTGAAGGCCGAAATGATCATGGTCACGACACCTGCCGCAAGGAGGCCAGTCGCGATTCCCCCTCCTATCTCCACATAACTGAGGCCGATCGATGGCGCAGATAACCCGAGGTTCAGCATCACTCCCCACAATAGTCCGGAATGCCCCTCCATGATAGGGTATTTATGACCCTTCCACCCTTGAATCACACAGGCGATCCCCGTGAAAACGAGCGAGCTCCTCATCGTCATTTCCGTAACATCGGTGGGAAGATCAAAAGCTGCCCCAATCGATATCGGCACGACCACCGTATTGGCAAAAATAAAAAATAACCATTGAAAAGAAGAAAATAGAGTCACGGAAGAACCCCAACTTTTCATTGCTTCCATCTCCTTTGAACATGATACTTTTCTAGCTTATGGCTAATACATGGATCCTCCCCGGAAAGGAAGCCGACGGGAATGCCCATGCTGATAAACGTGAATGCCGTAGTGCACATGCAGAAAATATTGGAACGGTGCGTGAAAAATGCAAGCTCCGGTTCCGATTTTTTGAAGAATGATGGCTATCGCCTAGCTCCTTTAGTTTGGAATATAAAGAGCATTGTTAACCGGTATAATCATCTTCCATTTTATTTCGTTTACAGCATATAGGACCATTACGGACAAAACTGATTAACCAATAAAGCAAAAAGAAATTCCTTTCCAAGCATATAACACAAGTACGTAAAAGTACACGAGATTGAAACGAATGGCAAACGAAGCCCGTCATGTGTTCCAGACACAAAACGAAAAAGGAAATCCGGAAATATCCAGAAATCCTTTTTCGGATTAGCCCTTCACGTCGATGGGCCGTTTTTGTTTACTAAGTGAACCGGAAACGATACTTCCATTGTACATGACCGCTCTTCGCTCAGACCTTCTGGCAACGGCTTCGGCAGAACAGCTGGCGTCAACCAGCACCAGGCTTGCCGCATCCCCAACCTTCGGCCATACCTGGTTCCCTTGTTCATCAAGCGGCGTTTTTCCGCCCGTTATGTACCTCAATGTTTGAGCGAGGGAAACTTCATCCACCCATTTGAAACGCTCGGCCAACCTGCCAGCTCTCTCCAGGATGTCACCATTCCCCAGCGGTGACCATACATCGAAGATATTATCATTCCCTACTGCAACCTCAACGCCTCTTTCATGCAATACATCCACTGGCGGCATTTGCCTATTGATAGGCACGCTTGTGACGATGGAAACCCCGGCATCCCTCAGAATGTCGGCCAGGTCATAAGCTTCTGCTTTGGATACGTCGCCGATGCCGAATGCGTGGCTGATGGCTACCCTGCCCTCCCAGCCTGCTTGCTTGGTTAAAGCGGCCAAACGTTTCATGGTGAACGTACCGAGGTGACCGGGATCATGTAAATGCAGATCAACATCGGCATTCGCTTCCACTGCCAGCTCCATCATTTGCACAAGTGATGCTTCAATATCTAGATCGATCGTTGCCGGATCGACTGCCCCCACGATTCCTGCTCCATTTCGCAAAGCCTCCCTGACAAGCTTGACGGAATTCGATCGCAGCAATCCGTGCTGGGCAAATGCCACGATTTCCGAGCTGAGTCGGTTGGAATAGGTTCCCAAAGCCTGTTGCACTTGCTCCAGGTTTTGCAAGCCAACTTCGGGGTAAATATCGACATGAGTCCTGACATGCGCCGAGCCAGAAGCTAAAAGCACTTCCAATAATGACTCAGCCCGCTTCCGTGTGCTTGTCGCAATGGTCGGAAGCACTTTTTTCTCATTTTCAAAGCGCTCAATGACACCGGACGAAGGGGTACACGCTCTCCATACATCCCCCATCAAGGTCTTATCAAGATGTACGTGCTTTTCAATGAACGAAGGCAGCACAAGCAACCCTTTTGCATCCTCGACAGGCACATCATTCGGAACCGGCTCTCCATCCTTGACCATTCTCGAGATCCTTCCATCCTCGATCAACAGATGAAATAGGCCGGTAATGGTCCCCGTCACTCTTCCATCCTCTTTTTGGAAACCACATTCCAACCGTGCATTCTTCAACCAAAAGATATGATCCATCCCTCTCATCCCTTCTTAATTCACTTCTTCGCCAAGGCCGTTTCCCTGTTCAATCCACCGTAAATCAGACTACCACCGGAAATGACCGCTGCCCTTCTTGATCTTCTTGCCACTGCCTCGGCAGAGCATGATGCCTCCACCAGTACCATGCTTGCCGCATCCCCCATCTTCGGCCATAGACGGTTTCCTTCACGGTCCAGTGTCCTGATGCCTCCTGTTATGAATTGGAGCGATTGAGACAATGCATACTCATCCTTCCACTTGTAACTCTCGGCCAACCGGCCCGCCTTTTCCAGCATATCGCCTGTACCGAATGGAGACCATGAGTCATAAAACCCATCACAGCCAAGAGCTACGTGAACACCTTTTTCATGCAATACATCGATTCGGGGCATGACCCGGTTAATCGGAACCGTAGACATGATGGAAATCCCCAGACTTGCTAATTCCTCCGCCATTCCAGCGGATTCTTCAAGGGAAACATCACCGAGTGCAAAGGCATGGCTGATGGCCGCCCTGTTTTTCCATCCCGCTTCATCGATCAAGGAGGCCAGTTTCTTGATCGTATAAAACCCTAGATGTCCCGGATCATGCAGATGGATATCAATATCCGCATCAAACTCAACAGCTAGGTTCATCATTTCATAGAGGGAGGCTTCAATATTCTGATCGATTCCGCCAGGATCCAAGCCGCCCACTATCGAAGCCCCCGCTTTCATCGCGTGCCTCATCAATTCGGTCGAATTCGTCCGGAGCAATCCATGCTGCGGGAAAGCCACGATTTCATGCGTCATTTTGCCTTTGAAGCAATCTAACGCTTTCTGAATTTCTTCCAAGTTCTTCAAACCAATGTACGGATCGATATTCACATGAGTTCTGACGTGCGTCGCGCCGCCCTGCAGCAAAAGCTGAAGCATTTGTTCCGCACGATGCTGCCCGGTCCGTGCCAATTCAGCCAGCTCCGCCGCTTCCAATTTCAATCGTTCCGTTAAATTCGGCACCGGGGTGCATGATTTCCATGGGAGTCCTAAATAGGTTTTATCAAGATGATTATGCATCTCTTTAAAAGGGGGAAGGGCAAGCAGCTTTGTGGCATCTTGTACGGGCAGATCCGTCATCAAAGGCAAGCCTTCGGCCACTTGCATTTCTTCGATCACCCCATCCTTTATCCGGATGTTGTATAATGTGGTTTCCGTTCCTTCCAGTCTTCCATCCTCATAAACATATCCGCTATCAAGCGTAACATTGGTAAGCCAGTATGCTTTATACATTACATCACTCTCTTTAATAGAAGATTAAACACCTGTCGTCGCAAAAGCTGAAATCGACCCGCTTACGACATTGCCCCTGAAGATGACAGCGGCCCGCTTCGCCCTCCTAGCCACCGCTTCTGCCGAACAGCTTGCTTTTAGCAGGACGATGTTCGCCTCATCGCCAACATTCGGCCATGTCCTGACTCCTTCTTGGTTCAATGGCGTCCTTCCGCCTGTTATGTGCTGCAGGCTGCTTGCCAAGGAACGTTCTTCAATCATGCGGAACCTCTCGGCAAGGCGACCTGCTTTTTCAAGATTGTCACCGATTCCGAATGGAGTCCAATGATCCGTGATGCTGTCATTGCCAAGTTCGACTTTCACTCCTTTTTCACGGAGCAGCGGGATCGGGATCGTTCTGAAGATAGGCACAGTGGAGGTAATCGAGATGTCCAATTCCGAAAACCTTTCGGCTATGCTCGTTGCCTCCGAAACCGAAAGATCTGCTAACCCGCTGGCGTGACTCACCGTCACCCTTCCCTGCCAACCTGCGTCTTCCGTCATGGAAGCGAGCCGCTGCATCGTAAACAGCCCAAGCTGATCCGGATCATGAAGATGGACATCGATATCCGAATTCGACTCAACCGCAATATCCATGATCGTTTCAAGTGATCGCTCGATGTTTTCATCAATGGTGGCGGGATCGACACCGCCTACCAGGTTTGCCCCATTTTTCATGGCCTCCCTTATCAGCCCTACGGAATTCGAACGTAAAAGGCCATGCTGGGGGAAGGCGACGATTTCATACGTCAATTTATCTTTGTATCCCTCCAAAGCCTGAACGGTGGCCTCTAAATTTTTCAGGCCAATTACGGGATCTACATTACAATGGGTGCGTATATGCGTAGATCCGAAACCCAATAATAAATCGAGCATTTTTTCCGCTCTTGCCTTGGCGGTAGGCAACAGCTGAGGAAGTAACGCCTGCTCTTCTTCTATCCTTGTTTTCACCCCGTTTATGGCAGGCATGCAAGCCTTCCATGGCCCGCCGTAGTAAGTTTTATCAATATGGATATGCATTTCCTTAAACGAAGGAACCATCAGCAGGCCCCCTGCATCATGCTGCGGGTCTTGATCTGATAAAGATTCCTTAGCCGATAAAATCGCGGATATTTTCCCATTCTCAATCTTAATGTGATGATTCCCGGTTTCCGTACCGGTGATCACTTCATTTTCATTATACGTGAAGCCTTTTTCCAGCCGAACATTCGTCAACCAATACGATCGTGACATTGAACTCACCCTTCCACTACATATTGAACATGCGTCCCTTTCATTATAGCTCTCCTGCCAATTGAATAATTTCAGAATTTTTACTCATTTTTATGTTATTTTTACATATTGCATAAATTGCCCCAAGTTGGGATGGATTGGACTTGGACCGTCCCTGGTGCCCCCTTTCCGCTGGGCCACTTTATTCGCGAGTTTAGGCTGAGCACCGAATTTGAGGCGGGTGCTCATAAAAATTGCGCTTTTCTCATGCTTTTTGTACCGTTTCTCGCCAGCTACATGTGGACAATCGGGATTGCCTCTTTGTCATCATGCAAAGTGGCATGAAATGATCATTGTCCAAATCCACCTATAAGGCGGACTGTCTGAATTTTTCTTTCGTTTTCATCCAGAGTGCCGTGGAAAGTCTCATCACAGTAATCGAGTTAAAACAAAAAGGCTTCTGAAGAAATCTCAGAAACCTTTTCATCAGCAAACGGAGTCCCGCCTATATTGGGGCGGACCCATTGCTTTCATCACTTTATCGTTACTTCATTAATTTCGAGATAGCCTGAAGGGCTGATCGAGAAGCCTTTTACATCCTTTGCGACCGCAGCTACGTTTTCAATGACCCTTACCGGAATATATGGGGTATCCGCCATTTCGATTTCCTGGGCCTCGGCGTATAATTCCTTGCGCTTTTGTTCTTCTTTTTCTTTCCTTGCCGCATCTATCAAATCATCAACCTTTTGATTGCTGTAAAAGAACGTATTGCCGGCCGCTCCCTGTGAATTCGTATGAAATAGATTGTATTGATTATAATCGGCATCACCTGTCGCGTTTCTCCAGCTGATGATGAACATTTCCGATTGCCCTTTATTCACTTGTTCGACGAACGACCCGTACTCCATGACCTGTACCTTCAAGTGGATTCCGATTCCTTTTAGTTGCGATTGCAGGACCTCGGCCAAGTTGACTCTTTCTTTACTATCCATTGTAAGGATGGTAGCGTCCAAGCCTTTTGAATATCCGGCTTCGGCCATCAGCTTTTTGGCTTCTTTGAGATTATAATCATAGGCTTCCAAACTTGCATTATACCCAAATACTTTAGAGCCCATCAACGAGTTCGCCTTTACTCCGACATTATTAAAGACGCCTTTAATGATCGAATCCATTTCAATGGCATGGGCAATCGCTTTACGGACCCGGACATCATTGAATGGTTCATTCTTGACATTGAACCCTAAATATTCGGTACCATATCCCTCGCTGCGGTAAACATCCATTGCCGCTGAGGATTCCACTTGATCCATGACCGCTATCGGAAGAGGCTCCGCTATCTGTGCTTCACCGGTTTCAATCATCGATATCCGCGTCGAATCTTCAGGGACAACCTTGAAAATGACCTTGTCCACCTTTGGCTCATTTCCCCAATAGTCTTTGTTCTTCACCAAGGTGATTTCCTGTCCCGGGGACCATGAATCAAATACGAAAGGACCTGTGCCGTTCGGTTCCTGGATAATTTTCTTGCCATACTTCTCGATCGTTTTCGGGCTGATGATTCCCCCTTCGTGATTCGCCAAGATTGAAAGCAGCGGGGAAAATGGCTCCTTAAGTATGAATTGCACGGTATATTCATCAACCGCCTTCACTTCTTTCACCATTTCAAATACGACCGCTCTAGGAGAGGCAACTGCCGGATCCAATAATCGATTGAACGTCTTTTTTACTGCATCTGCGTTGAATGGTGTACCATCATGAAACGTTACATCTTCCCTTAGCTTGAATTCCCAAGTGGTGTCATCTTTTTGCTTCCACGATTTTGCGAGCATAGGCTGTATCTCGCCATTTTTATCCCGCTGCACCAGTCCTTCATAGATCTTATGGTGCGTGACACTGGCAGCATTAATCGTGGACATGAACTGCTGATCCAGATTTTCAGCATCCGATAAACGGGCAATGACCAATGTCCCCCCTTCCTTTGATGCGACGCTCGAATCGTTTGCCGTTTCACTTACACCATTGTTAGAAGAACAGCCTGTAATGATCAATCCGATGAACATGACTAGAATAAGCCTTCCTATGCCAAGATTACCTGCCATGGACCATGACCTCCCGATTTCTTTTTTTGTATATTTATCTAATTATAGAAAATATTCTGACTATTTATCGTGAAAATATTTACTATATTTTGCACTTTCTTTACTTCTTTTCTCTCTCTATTCCTGATTGGGGAGCAACTGATTCTACCATCTTAAATGAGGGCTTAAACAACTGTTGCTCAGGATGTTTCTGATAATCCCTCTCCATATATCCGCTTCTCATCCTATTGAAATATTTTTGCGCCTTATTATTCATCTCTTTCAAATCAAGGCCGGGGATCATTTGATCTTTCATGACGATCTTCCCATTGATGATGGATAAGGTAACGTCCTTCCCGGTGCCGCTTATAAACATGGTTCGGATGGGGTCATCCATGACACCCATATGGTAGCTGTCCAGGCTGACCGCAATGATATCGGCCTTTGCCCCTGGGGCAATCCGGCCTAAATCGTCCCTGCCAAGAAAAGCGGCTCCACCAAGAGTCGCGGACCGAAACAAGTCGGCATACGTGGAGCCTTCCACTTCACTTTCCGCCATTCGTGAAAGCATGCTGCCTACCCTTACGTTTTGGAACATATCTGGAGGGAATGTATCCGTTCCAAGGGCTATATTGATTTCTGCCCTTTTATATTCAGCGAAGGATTCCAGCGCCTCGCCATGCCTGCCGATAATCAGCGGGCAATGAATCACCGTTGTCTTCGTTTCCTTGAGAAGCGCCAAGTCATCACTCTGGCCATATTTCGCTCGGCTGTATCCTGAAATATAATGGGCGTGGGGAATTCCCGTTCTTGGACCGAGGAAACCAAGATCGTACAAGTATTGAATCGGTGTCACGTGATGAGCTTCCCATATCGTCTCGAATTCAAAGCTCCCCTGGGCAGCATGAAGCTTGATCGGTACACCCAATTTATCGCTATAGTATTTTGTCTGTTTTAAACTATTTGCCGTTTGGCACTCTACACGTTCTGGGGCAAGCATCCCTCTTATCAGGCCATCATAGGCTCCATCGAACGTTTCGACAAACTCGACCGCCCTTCGTAATCCAGCTTCACCGGCCTTTTCATCCCAGTGCAGTTTTACCTTGCCGTTAGGCTGGACGACCCTGATCCCGGATTGGAAGCTTGGCCCCAAGTAAATCCTTAGCCCCAATCCAGCTGCATGCTCCGCCGCAGTTGCCAACTCCTCATAGGTTTCGGCCCAGCTTTTATAAAAAACGGAGGTAATCGGCATCGCCGTCGTCACGCCATGAAGGATGAGCTGTGAATATGCATATAGAGATTTGAAAGCTTCATCTTCTTTGGACATCCATTCGGGATGGCCGCTTTTGATATAGTCCTCTGACCAAAGCAGATTTTTCTGTCTATCGGAGCCAGCCTCGAAATGCAAGATATCATGGTCAATGTCCCCTAACGCATTCAAATCAATGAAGCCGGGGCTAATGATGGCATTCCCGGCGTCCAATACCGCATCCACTTCTTGCGAATACTTTTTTCCTACATACAAAATCGTATCCCCTTCATATACGACCTCCGCATTTTCCAAAATGACATGATCGCAGCCATCATGACCAATTACGTATCTTCCTTTAAGCTTCGTTTTCATTTTATTCCCCTTTCCGCAATGCCGCAGCGTTTTCCCGTTCGTCATATCTCCTTTCATCGACATAGGCCCTGGCGTGTCCCCAGAAATATTTCGTCGGCTTCATATACTTTTCCAGCCCCGCACGCTCGATCGTCGAAAAGGCTTCTTCATTCGCTTCGTCGAGTACGGTACTTTCATGAACGGTGTGGACCTCCCTCCCCTCCATGATTAATTTCCCATCGACGATGACATGCTCCACATCATTCGCCACTGCTTGGAAGACAAGCCGATGAACATGCATGAATTCAGGAGTCAGATGCGGCTGATGCAAATTGACCGTAATTACATCCGCTTTCTTCCCAATCTCAAGCGAACCGATTTCATCATCCCAGCCAATGCATTTCGCCGCATCGATCGTAATCATTTCTAGCAGTTTTCCTGGGGGTAAATAGTAATAATCCCGTAGTGCCGCCTGGTGAACGAATTGGGTTTTCCTCATCGCCTGGAACATATCAAAGCTAGTCGAAGGCGAGGTTCCATCGGTAGAGATCGCCACCGTTGCCCCCATTTCCAATAATTCAGTGATCGGCGTTCGGGCAAGCACCTGTCCAAAACCTGGCGAGGCACTGACATTCGTCCCCGTTTCTGCCAGTATCCTTGCCTCATCGAAGGAAATGCCGCGACAATGCTGTAAATGGACATCCGGACCCAACAGGGCATTCTGCTTATCTTGTATCGCTAAATGGATCATCCCGCCAAAAGCATCGGAATGGATCCTCGTATCATATTTACGGGCAATTTCCCGAATTCTTTTCGCTTGATAAAGATCATGATCACTTAGCCCATTTAGCCTGTCAGGAGCTGTGGGATTGGAGGGGTCAACCGATGTGACGATGACAAAAGGTGTAATGAAGGCCCTTGTTCTGTCTTCATTTGCATGATTCAGTGCTTCGATCACTGCTTCCGCTCCCTTTAATACCTCTTCATAGGTAACCTCCTTCACGATTCTTTTCCCATCAACCCATCGACTGAATGAATGAGGCCATGGAGGGTTACAGGGACCTGTGCAGATAACCTCCCTCACCCCCACCTCGGCATAAGCCTTCGCATGATTGATGGCGAAAATCGGGTCATCGGATCGCGGCATCGAGCCTAACACACTTACACCCGTTGTCACACCCGCCTTCAATCTCTCAAGGGCGGAGAGCTTTCCTTCGTAGTACCAAAAATCATCGGTTACAAAATGTTTATACGTATTCGTCATGATCGGCATCCAAAAATCGATATTCTCCATCGCGATGGTCTTGAACATCGAGTGCCCCCCATGGCCATGAACATCTATCAATCCTGGCAATATGCATTGATGGCTGCAATCGATCACTTTTTTCGCTTCATACTTCGATGTAAGTTTTCCGGTTATGCCAACGTCTAAAATCCGTCCTTCGTTTATGGCGATGGCACCATCCGAAAGGATTCGCCTGTTTGGATCCATCGTAATTACAGTTCCGTGAATGAGCAGCAGATCGATCATATTTCCCCTCCTAATCGAGAAGACAGCATAACCATCGTATGCTGTCTTTTCTTTTGATCCATTCCTTATTGAACGGTTATGTCATCGAGCATTAAATAATTTGCCGGGTTCAGCCAAAGCCCTTTAACCGTTTCGCCATAAACAGCCAGATGCTCATAGTTCCGGATCGGAACATACGGCACCTCTTCCCTTTCGATCTCCTGGGCCTTCGAATAAAGTTCCTTACGTTTATCGCCATCTGATTCCTGTCGTGCCGCTTCGATCAATTTATCCACTTCAGGATTGCTGTAAAATGAGCTATTCCCTGCTGCACCTTGGGATTTGCTATCAAAAAGATTGAATTGATTATAATCCCCGTCGCCTGTCGCATTGCCCCAGCCGCCTATGGAAACCTGATGCTCCCCCTTGGCGGTCGCATCAATATAAGCTCCATATTCAAGAACTTGGATTTTCACCTTGATTCCAATTCCTTTTAATTGGGATTGAATCACCTCTGCCATGTTAATTCTTTCCTTACGGTCACTTGTCGTTAAAGTGATTTCCATGCCCTCCTTGACTCCGGCTTCCTTCAATAGCTTTTTGGATTCATTAATATCATAATCGTATCCCTTTATATTCGGATCATAGCCGAAAACCTTCGGACTCATCGTTGAATTTGCCTTTGTACCAACATCGTTATATACCCCTTTGATGATGGAATCGACTTCGATGGCATGTGCGACCGCTTTCCGGACACGAACATCATCGAACGGCTTTTTCTTGACATTGAAGCTTAAGTATTCGACGGCAAGTCCTTCGGTGCGATAAAGCCCCATCGTGTCCGACGCCTCGATGCGATCGATTTCCGTCACGGGCACTTGATCGGTCACATGTGCCTCACCCGTTTCGATCATGGCAATTCTCGTTGCATCTTCAGGGACGACCTTGAATACGACCCCATCGATCTTCGGTTCTTTCCCCCAATAGTCTTCATTCTTTTCCAGCTCGATCGCTTCTCCCGATTTCCACGATTTGAAAACGAATGGTCCTGTCCCAACCGGATTTTGGCCAAGTTTATCACTATGCTCTTTAATCGCCTTTGGACTTAAAATGCTTCCTTCATTACTGACCAATATCGAAAGTAGGGGAGCATATGGATATTTCAGTTTGAACTGTACAGTCGTATCATCCACTACCTTGATTTCCTTGATCATTTCCAATTTCCCGGCCTGTGGCGAAGAAGTCTTCGGATCCAGTAATCTGTCGAAATTGGTTTTTACCGCTTCAGCATTGAAAGGTGCCCCATCATGGAATTTCACGCCCTCACGCAATTTGAACTCCCATGTTTTATCATCGAGCTGTTTCCATTCCTTCGCGAGCAATGGCTGTGGTTTCATGTCCTTGTCAGGAACGACCAATGTTTCATACACCTTTTCATAGACGACGTTTGCCGAAGGAATGTCCGTAATGAAATGCGGATCAAGTGTCGTCGCATCAGAGAGCCGCGCAACGACCAATGTTCCCCCTTCTTTCGCTTCCCTTTCTGGCTTCTTGCTGCTTGTTTGATCTGATGTACATCCAGATAAAACCGTCGAGATACATAATAACGATGCAAATAGTAATCCAGTTATACCTTTTCTCATGATAGTTGTTCCTCCCTTTCCTACTTCCCTTTGATTTCCACGCAACTTTTACGATGAGCACATTGGGCATAATCAAATTATAAGAAAAAACAAAATTTTATATTTTCAGAATCTTTACTCATTTTTTTATTATCTTTACTGCTTTCAGGCATCATATTTACTTCGATACCTATTTTGCATAAATTAAATGAAAGAAAAGGAGGAACTGTCATGAAGCCAGAGGTCGTTATCAAGAATCCAGGATTGAAGCTAAACAAAAACAAATCTACAAAACCACAAAACTGGAAAGCCTTTTATAAAAAGTTCAAAAGAAATAAGTTGGCATTGGTAGGCGGATACATCGTACTTTTTTATATTTTATTGGCCATTTTTGCACCTGTCGTTTCACCGCAGGATCCATATGAAATCGATTTGGTCAACAAGCTTCAGCCACCTACGGCAGAGCATTGGATGGGGACGGATGATAAGGGAAGAGATATTTTGAGCAGGTTATTATATGGGACTCGCCTTTCCTTAACGGTGGGATTCGTTTCCGTTTTCTTCGGCGCCTTCATTGGCATCCTCTTGGGATTGACGGCTGGCTATTATGGAAAGTGGATCGATACGGTCATCATGAGGATCGTGGACGTCCTGCTTGCCTTCCCGGGAATATTGCTGGCCCTTGCCATCATAAGCGCCCTGGGACCAAGCTTAATCAACGTAATGGTAGCGGTTGGTGTGTTTTCCATCCCCATGTTCGCCCGAATCGTACGGGGTTCCACACTTTCGGTCAGGAAGCTTGAATACATTGACGCCGTTCGTGCATTGGGAGCCACCGATTTCACGATCATATTCAAGCACATTTTCCCTAATATCCTTTCACCCGTCATCGTACAAGCGACATTGCGCCTGGCAACGGCCATTCTTTCGGCAGCCGGCTTGTCGTTCCTCGGACTAGGAGCCCAGCCTCCTTCACCGGAATGGGGCGCGATGTTAAGCAGCGGACGGGACTATTTGTTCAGCGCTCCGCACATCGCTTTATTTCCGGGCATTGCCATATCCACACTTGTACTTGGCTTCAATGTCTTCGGGGATGGGTTGAGGGACGCCCTGGACCCAAGAATGAAAAAATAAGGAGGAGAGAACATGTTCGTATTCATCGTCCGGCGCATTTTGCAAACGATACCGGTATTGTTAGGAGTAAGTTTAGTCGTCTTCCTCATCATGCAGATGGTTCCCGGTGACCCGGCAACCCTGCTTGCAGGTGAAGGTGCGACAAAAGAAACGATAGAAATGATCAGGCACCAGCTTGGTTTGGACCGCCCCATCATCTATCAGTACGTTGATTATGTGATTCATGCCGTACAAGGCGATTTCGGCGAATCCCTCCGGAGCAGCCGCCCTGTTCTGGACGAGATTATGGTCCGCTTGCCAATTACCCTTGAACTCGCACTTGCCAGTATTTTCATCACCGTCGTGTTTGGAATGGTGGCCGGAATCATCTCGGCAACCAAGCAATATTCTGCAGCCGACATTTCCATCATGATCGTTGCTTTATTAGGAATCTCCCTGCCTAGTTTTTGGTTAGGGCTGATGCTCATCTACTTTTTTTCCGTCAATCTTCATTGGTTTCCCGTTTCAGGCTGGGGGACCTTCAGGCATATGATCCTGCCTGCGATAACCCTTGGTGCCGGCGGAGCGGCGATTGTCGCCCGGATGACCAGGTCAAGCATGCTTGAGGTCGTTCGTCAGGACTACATTCGTACCGCGAAAGCAAAAGGATTGAAGGAGCATGTCATCATTTATAAGCACGGGCTGAAAAATGCGCTGATCCCCGTCATTACGGTCGTTGGCCTCCAGTTCGGTGCACTCCTTGGCGGCACCGTATTGACCGAATCCGTATTTGCCATCAACGGACTTGGACGATTGATCGTGGATGCCATCAGAACGAGGGATTTGCCGATGGTCCAAGGCGGTGTCCTTATCGCCTCCGTCATCTTCGTATTCATGAATTTGGCTGTCGATGTCCTCTATCGATACTTTAACAAGCGAATAGACCTAAACTAAGGAGGTACGTGATGAAACAGTTTGATGAAAAAATCCTGGAAGTTAAAAATTTACAAACTCACTTTTTCACAGACGAAGGAACAAGCAAAGCCGTGAATGGAATCAGCTTCACCCTGAACAAAGGAGAAACGCTTGGAATCGTAGGGGAATCAGGAAGCGGGAAAAGCATCACCTCCTTATCCCTGTTAAGGTTAATTCCATCCCCTCCCGGTAAAATCACCGGCGGCAGCATCCTTTTTAAAGGAGAGGACCTGCTTGCCAAAACCGAAAAACAAATGCGGTCGATTCGCGGAAACGAAATTTCGATGATCTTCCAGGAACCGATGACTTCATTGAATCCGGTATATTCAGCGGGCGAACAAATTGCAGAAGCCATCCGGCTTCACCAAAAGCTTGGAAAAAAAGAAGCGTGGAACAAAGCGGTCGACATGCTTCGGCTTGTCGGAATCCCTTCCCCTGAAAAAAGGGCAAAGCAGGAACCGCATGAACTGAGCGGCGGAATGAGGCAAAGGGTCATGATTGCGATGGCACTTGCCTGCCACCCTGAGGTATTGATAGCGGATGAGCCTACGACGGCGCTTGACGTGACGATCCAAGCGCAAATCCTGGAACTGATAAAATCGCTGCAAAAGGATTTCGGAACGGCTGTGATTTTAATCACGCATGATTTAGGTGTCGTGTATGAAACATGCGATAAGGTGGCGGTGATGTATGCCGGAAAAATGGTTGAATACACCTTGGCGAAAGAAATTTTCACCAACCCTAAACATCCTTACACCATCGGATTATTGAACTCCCTTCCTCGCCTCGACTTGGATCAGGAGGAATTGACCACCATCCCCGGGACCGTTCCAAGTCCGTATGATATGCCCAAGGGCTGCAGCTTCGCACCCCGTTGTGCACATGCGAAGAGCATTTGCGAACAAGCCGTACCGGATCTCGAATCAATCGGACCCGACACATTGGTCAGCTGTTGGATGTATACCCCGCAATGGGAAAAAGAATATGAAGCGGAAGAGAAAGTGGGGGTTCAATGATGGGAGCAACGGTGGAAGACAAGAAGGTTTTGCTTAAAGTAGATCAATTGAAGCAATATTTCCCGATCAAGGGTGGTTTTTTCGGAAGGACCGTTAACCATGTAAAGGCCGTCGACGACATCAGCTTCCATATTTATCAGGGGGAAACGTTAAGTATAGTCGGTGAATCCGGCTGTGGTAAATCGACAACCGGACGGGCCATCCTTCGATTGGATCAACCTACAAGCGGGCAGATACACTTTCAGGGCAAGGACCTTTTACGTTTAGGAAAAAAGGATATGAGGCGTACGAGGAAGGATTTGCAGGTCATCTTTCAGGATCCCTTCGCCTCCCTCAATCCTAGACAGACGATCGGGCAAATTCTCGGAGAAGCCTTAGCGATTCAAAATGTAGTGCCTAAAGAAAATCGCCGGGGCAGGATTGAGGAATTATTGGGACATGTCGGCCTGAGACCTGAATCACTGGAAAGATACCCACATGAATTCAGCGGCGGTCAAAGGCAGCGGATCGGGATTGCACGGGCACTTGCCGTAGATCCTAAATTGATCATTTGCGATGAAGCGGTATCTGCACTCGATGTCTCCATTCAGGCGCAGGTGCTGAATCTATTAAAAAAATTGCAACGGCAATTCGAACTTACCTTTCTTTTCATATCGCATGACTTAGGGGTCGTGCGCCATATCTCGGATCGCGTCATGGTGATGTATCTAGGAAAGATCGTCGAAATCGCCGACAAAAAGTCGATATTCGAACAGCCTCAGCACCCTTATACAAGGGCCTTGCTGTCTGCGATCCCTGTACCGAATCCCGTGCAGGAAAGGGAACGGATCCTATTGACGGGTGATGTCCCCTCGCCGATCGACCCTCCGAACGGCTGCCGTTTTCATACACGGTGCCCGTTTGTCATGGACATCTGCAAAACGAAGGCACCGGAATTGAAAAGATCAACACAAAATCATCAAGTGGCTTGTCACATTGTGTCATAAATTGTAGATTTCCGCAGAAGTCTTTAGTAAGATACTCATAGACAAAATAATTCAAAAATATAACCAGCAGAGGTTCTCCATGCTAAGTTACGAGGGATTCACCATAATTATCATGCTCTTCATTTTAGCTCCCATCATGGGGGCTATCGCTCTTTTATTTCTATTCATATTCGAAAAGAGAATCGACCTGCTTGAAAATAAAAACAAAGAGATCCGGCTGGAGCAAGCCCTGCAGGAAGCGCAATATAACAAGCTGAACCAGCAAATCCAGCCACACTTTCTCTTCAATACCCTGAATGTCATATTGGGCTTGGCCCGCCTGGACAGGAAGGCCGAATTGATCCGAGCCCTGGAGGCTTTTTCGCAATTCCTGAAATTCAAATACAAAGCTTCCGAGCCATTGATTCCCCTTGCCCAGGAAATTCAGTACACGCAGCATTATCTCGACATCCAAAGCATTCGCTTTGGAGATCGGCTTAAGATCGACATGTCGTGCCCTGACCACTTAACCATCGCACTGGTGCCCCCTTTCATCCTGCAAACATTAGTGGAGAATTCGTTCAAGCACGGCTTGGAAAAAAAGGTCGGGGCAGCCCTTCTTCATATTCAATTCCATTTGGAATCGGAGACGATGTATCTCGTCGTGAAGGATAATGGGTGCATCGGAAACGCCACTTCCGCTGATGAGGATGGCGGACATGGCCTGGACAATATCCAAAAACGCCTACACTTGTATTTCAGCACTCGTGCACATTTAACGATAGCTTCTGATGAATCGGGCACAAAGGTGGAGGTGTCCTGGCCACTTGTTTTTGATACGAAATAGAAGGAGGCACCGGAATGAATGTATTATTAGTTGATGACGAACCACTGGTCCTTGAACAAATGGAATATATGATCCAATCGATATTCCCTTTTTGGAAGTTCCATAAAGCCGCTGATGCTGTTCAAGCCCTTACCCTCAACCAGAATCACAAAATCAACCTCGCTTTCCTGGACATTAACCTTCCAGGGAGATCGGGCCTTGAATTCGGTGAAGATCTGCGGGCACTCAATAAAGATGTGGAAATCATCATGGTTACCGCCCATCAAAGCTTCGACTATGCCCAGCAATCCATCAGGATCGGGGTTGTTGATTACTTAACGAAACCGGTGATTGAAAGTGAATTGCATAAAGTGCTATCCAAGTATCAAGAAAGCGGGGTAACCCAAAACTATTCAAGCCTGATCCATCATTCGCTATCATTCATTCATGAAAATTATGCGGACAAAATCTCGCTTTCGGACATCGCCCGTGAAGTACATACGAACCCGACTTATTTGAGCAGGAAATTCCATGAAGAGGTCGGCACCTCCTTTTCCGAATATTTAATGCACTATCGAATCGAAGCCGCTAAAAGGGCGTTAACCACTAACACGAACTGGAGCATCTCGGATGTAGCTGAACACTCCGGTTTCAACAGTCAGCATTATTTCAGCACGTTATTCCGTAAAATAGAGGGAATTACACCGAAGGAGTTCCGCGAGAAAGGAAAATGACCATTGCGAACACGGACATTTCAAGAATACGTACAAGGCCCGATCCAAATCGGAATGGGCTTAGGAATCATCTCCCTCCTGGCACGCTGGGTGACGGGAACCACCATATTATCCTCTCCTGAGTCCATGGTGAAGTATGGCGTGTTCGGAGGAATCGGCTACGCGATAATGGGGGCGATCGCCCTGTTCATGTTTAGCTTCATCGGCAAGCGGGTTCGGCAGGATTTTCCGGTGGGATTGACCATGGGCGACTATTTAAAAACGAGGCTGCATCCACTGGGATATTGGATCTTGCTGGTCATCCTGGTCATAACCAGCTTACACATTTTATTCATTCAGGGAATGGCCGCCTCCACCCTCTGTCAATTCCTTTTCGATACACCGCTGTATGTCGGTTTATTTTTCTTTTTCGTTTTTTGTGTTCTTTTTGCAGGCTTCGGCGGGTTGAAGCTCATTCATCGTTTCGCCGCCTTTCAAGTCGTTTTCATGTTTGCCGCCGTCATCTTGATTCCTTTATATTTTTTCGTAAAAGAAGGCATCCAGCCCGTTTATGATGGAATCCGCCTGTATCATCCCTATATGCTCGTGATCAATAAATATGATTTATGGAGTTTCATTTTTGCCGGACTGCTCGTCGGATTCGGCCAATTTTTCTTTGATCTGACATCATGGCAGCGTTTGTTCATGATCGAACTGAAAAAGGTTCCCTTAACCTTTTCCTTGTCCGGCCTGATATGGCTCATATTCCCGCTCTCATTTTCATCACTGTTCATCATGGTGATCTTCACTGGCGGCTTCACTGATATCCACTCCATTTTAGAGGGGCTGGCAAACAAGATCACGACGCCATTTTTTTTCATCCTGTTCGTGCTTTGTGCCTTCAGTGCAATCACGTCAACATTCGGAGCCTGCCTGCATGCCTTGGTCAGCCTGATTGTCGCCAATATGATCGATCCCTTCCAGGACAGAACGACCGACCAGCAAAAAATAAGGATGGCCTACCTTCTATCAATCAGTATCGGCGTATTGATATTCATGGCTACACTCTTATATTCCCCAAACCTATTGGAGCTTTTATTTTATTCCGGGAATATCTATTCGGCCTTGCTCGCCCCCATCCTGGTGATCGTGTTCAGCAAAGGGAAAGTCGCCAATTACATTCCGATAAGTGCGGTCTTGGCCATCGCTGCCTCCTACATCATCCAGCCTTATGCAAGTGAATTTCAAAGCATTTGGTTCAGCGGTTTAACATCCTTCACGATCATCGTCGCATGCATGATCTATAGCTTCATCCGGAATAAATGGGAGCTTCGCAAAGATTAAAAAAAAGCTGCCGACATGATGTCGACAGCTTTTTTCCTCTGCTGGAATGCTATTTTTTAGTGAAATCCACCTTATTCAAGCCGGAAATATTAATGCGATCTCCATTTTTCAGCGTGGTCGTTACACTTGTTACCATGTAATCATCACGTTCATTGGAGAGGATTTCATTTACAAGTAAATGGTCTCCCCTGTAAATGAATAAATTTCCTGCTGAACTTGGTGTCGTTATTTTATATCTTCCCGCTGCTATATCTTTGCCTACTGTCCAGTATCCAGCATGCAGGGTATTCGATTTAACATGGGATACTTTGGTGAACTGTACACTGTCCAGTCCAGCTATTTCAATACTGTCCCCCGATTTAATATCCGTTGTAACAGCCGTTACACTATAACCATCATCTTCATTTGATAGGATTTCATTTACATAGCGATCGTAGCTATTATCCGCGATAAATAAATTGCCGCTGCCCGATTTTGTCGTGATTTTATAACGTCCTGCCGGCAAATTTTTGCCTGCCTTCCATTTTCCTGCACTTAAACTTTTACTATAAGGTACATAAATCGTGGTGACGCTTGATTTTCCATTTACAGTAGTCGCCGTAATTTTGGCCGTTCCAACTCCCACAGCGGTCACTTTCCCTTTACTATCGACCTTCGCTATTTTTGTATGGGACGATTTCCACTTCACCGTTTTATTCGTTGTATTGCTTGGACTAACAGTTGCGGATAAGGCCAATGTTTTACCTTTTAACAAAGTGGCGGAAGTCTTGTTCACTTTAATTGATTTTTCCATGACCGGGGCTGTAATGGTGACCTTCACCTTAGCATCCTTTGCCCCTTTAACGCTTGCCGTGACGGTGGTCGTCCCTTTTAGTTTGCCGGTGACCTTCCCTTTGCTATCAACGGTGGCGATTTTGGTATTAGCGGATTTCCACTTCACCGTTTTGTCCGTGCTATCAGAGGGTGACACGGACGCAGTCAGGGCTCCTGTCTTGCCTGCCATGATAGACAAGCTTGATTTATTCACCTTCACCGTTTTTGTGGAAACCTTTACGGCAACGGTTTTCATGACCTTCGTGTTCTCTTTGGCAGTCGCCGTTATGGTCGCCGATCCATTTTCCAATCCTTTTATATTGCCTTTTGAATCGACTTTAGCGACTCTGGAATTCGAGCTTTTCCATAAAATCGTTTTATTCGCTGCATTGCCTGGAGCTACTGTCGCAGTTACTTTAATCGTTTGGTTATTTGAGATGTTTAACGCTGATTTACTTAATTTCAAACTAGTAGGAACAATATTCGTCACTGTAACTTCGATGCTTTTTTTAATGGATGCATCACCATCGGCAGTAGCTGTGATTGTTGTCCTGCCAGCTTTAAGTGCTTTTACATTTCCTTTCACATCTACTGTCGCAATTCGGGGATCACCGACAGTCCAACTAACACTTTTATTAATGGCACTGTTCGGATACACCGTAGCCTTTAATTGTGCGGTTTGGCTCACTAACAGGGACAGACTAGGCTTACTCAACGTGATACTTTTCGGAACTAGGATCTTTTCTTTAAAACTCATCGTACCGACCAATGAAGAAATGTAGATTTTTTCTCCCTCCGAAGCCCTATACTCATAAGGATCTTCTTCGTTGAAGAGGTTAAGAGAATCTTTTCGGTTATATCGGTCATCCAAAATATTTATATACGCCACATCATAGTCATCCGAAGGGCGGTCAATATCCAATGCATACGTGCCTGCAGGAATATCGGTGCCTATCTCATAATAACCAGCGGATATGTTTCTCAAGTCTACTTTCGGGATTTGCCGGACGTCCATAGTGGAAGCACCATCATATAGATTGCTTTCTATTTTGTCTCAAGCTTTCAAGCGTACCGTAAATCGTGTAGGCATGTATCCATCATCACTGAGCGTTTCATTAATTATTTCGTTCGTATCCCTCGTAATAGTAATGATTGCGGTCCCTCTTGTAATACTGAATTCAGTTAAGCCAGCGGATATTCCCTCCCCAGCTGTATAAGTCCCATCACTTATTGAATCAGTACCTGCAGCTTGTACCGTACTACTGCCCAAACCAATCGAAAGCGATAGTATCATCACGAGAATCATCTTGATAATTATATTTCTCTTCATAAAAAGTGAACCATCCTTCTTCATTAATTTTTCTTTAAGTCATCCTATAAGTATATCGACAGCAAATTCAATAATTTCATTATGCAATAATTCACTGGAATTGTATGGATAATACTTAAAAATATTTAGAAGAATTTTCTGTTTTCTAGCCAAATCAGTGATTGGCTCTTAATTTGGTCGCTTTAACCTTGAGTTTCCTCGGTTTATCCGCGAGTTTTGGCACTTTATTCGCGAATTTAGCCCTTTTACTCGCGAATTTCGGTACTTTATTCGCGAATTCGACACTTTTACTCACGAATTCAGCAGCTGGCTCTTGATTTGGTCGCTTTAATCTCGATTAGGCTTCCTACTCATTCAGGGTGTTTTGCTTTCTAAAAAAAGACAAGCTTCCCCGATTGATGTGGATACACGGCCACTTCGAATCGGGGAAGCTCATTATTGGCTTCATGCATGAACAGCTTTCAACGGCCTTCTGGCTAACTTGTAGGACGTTCCAAACTGCCGACTGTGGATGGTCCTGTTGCTTCTTCCTTAGCTATTGGGCAGTAAACTTCGACGAGGAATCCGCCTGGTGCAGAAACATAAAAGGTGTAGGCATGTTCATGTTTCGGCAGCCCCGCCTCGTATCCATCCGCTGTCAGTCTTCGATTTACCTCATCCACCTGCTGCTTGTTTTTCTGGGGGAAACCTATATGGAATGTTTTTGGATAATGTGCATCCTTGCCCTTCATTAAGTTCAGCAGGAATCCATCGTCATCGAACATGGCCGCAAAACCCGATCCTTTGCTTCCGATACAGGTTAAACCAAAATACGTTTCCAAAAAGTTTCGCGTTGCAGGGACATCCGTTACCGTTAAATTCAGATGATTGATTTTCAATATCGTTCCCTCGCTTTCTGCTTTTGATTTAGGATGCTTCCTTTACAACATGTGAAATGTTTCGTTAGAATGAATGCATAAAGAATAAACGAACATTCATTATCTCGACAATTAAACATCTTTGTCATCAAGATATATATTTATATTAAAAGGAGGATTCACTTTTGTCAAACCCACATCAAGTCCCAACGACAGATTCACAGCAATATTTCGTCTCGGCCATGCGGGGTCTAGGGACCCGAACGATTTTATATCAGCAAAATGTCGCCACCTCGCTTGGACTGTATAATCATGATTTCATCTCCGTTGATATCCTGCGCGAAACCGGTCCGATCACTGCCGGAGAACTTGCCAAAAAAACCGGCCTCACCACTGGCAGCATAACGGCATTGGTCGATCGGCTTGAAAAATTCGGATACGTCCGCAGGCAAAATGATCCCAATGACCGGCGCAGGGTGATCATCGTACCCGAATATGAAGATAAAGAAGAAGTGTACAACACGTATCTACCGCTTCATAATGAAATGGTTAAGCTCGTTTCCAGCTACACGCCGGAAGAGCTGGAGCTCATCACCACGTTTTTGGGTAAAGCAAGTTCTGTCCTCGATGACCAGATTCAGCAGCTCAGCTCGAATAAACAAGGACCTAAATGATACGCAGCCATATGAAAAGACGGTATCCCGAAACCTCGGGATACCGTCTTTTTTTCACCTGATCTCAAGTCCCGCAAAAAGTCCGATAGGGCGTTGATGAAACAGGCAATGTGGTGTATTCGGCTTGCTTGGCGGAGTGCTCGTAAGGGTTTGAGAGAACATCCAACAGCCGCTGCATCACGCTGTAGTCTCCTTTTTCCACGGCAGCTGAGAGTGCCTCTTCGACCCGGTGGTTCCTCGGGATCACCGCCGGGTTGCTGCTTTGCATCAGCTGGCTCGCTGAGGCTTTCGATTCCTGCTGCCTGCCCAGTCTGGCCTGCCAGAGCTCATGCCATTGAACGTATTCCGGTGCCCCAAAAAGGACCGTATCCTCCAATTTATCAAACGTTAGCGCGCGGAATGTGTTCGTATAATCGGCGCCATGTTTCTTCATCATGCTGAGGAGGCCGTTGATTAACGCTTCATCCTGTGTTTCTTCATTATACAGCCCCAATTTCGCTCGCATCCCCGCCAGCCAGTGGGCGTGATGCAGCTCTTTAAAAGCCGAAATCTTCTCCTGTGCCAGCTCGACTGCCGAGTCCAGGTCTTCATGCAGCAACGGCAACAGGGATTCTGCGAACCGCGCAAGATTCCAGCCGCCAATTACCGGTTGATTGCCATAGGCATAACGGCCTTGGGTGTCAATGGAGCTGAAAACCGTTGCCGGATCATAAGCGTCCATGAAGGCACATGGGCCGTAATCGATCGTTTCTCCGCTAATCGTCATGTTGTCGGTGTTCATCACCCCATGAATGAAGCCAACCAGCTGCCATTGGGCAATAAGCCTTGCCTGACGTTCGATCACTTCCTCGAACAGTGAAAGATACCGGTTCTCCCCTGCTTCTACATCGGGATAATGCCGCTTTATCGCATAATCGGCAAGCGTCCTGAGCTCGTCGATCGTGCCCCATTTCGCCGCGAACTGAAAGGTGCCGACGCGCAGATGACTCGCAGCGACACGGGTCATGATGGCCCCGGGCAGCCTTGTTTCCCGAATGATTGATTCGCCGGTTGTAACCACTGCCAGACTTCGGGTCGTCGGAATGCCAAGTGCATGCATCGCCTCGCTGATGATATACTCCCGCAGCATCGGCCCCAGTGCCGCACGCCCATCGCCCCCGCGCGAATACGGCGTTCTTCCCGGACCCTTGAGCTGGATATCGACCCTTCCGCCTTGAGGAAGGATCTGCTCGCCTAGCAGGATGGCCCGGCCGTCCCCTAACATGTTGAAATGACCGAATTGATGCCCCGCATACGCTTGAGCAAGAGGCGATCCGCCTTCAGGTGTCTCGTTTCCGGCAAACACCGCCACACCAGCTTCACCCTTCAATGCCTCAACGTCCAGATTAAGCGATGCTGCCAACGGTTCATTGAGGATGACCAACTCAGGTGAGCTTACAGGAGTCGGCTTCGTGCTCGTGAAAAACTTTTCCGGAAGACGGGCATAACTATTGTCTAAATTCCATCCTGTTTCATTACTCTTAGTCATGGCTTCTCCTTTTCTCGTTTTGTCGTTTTGTATGAATGCTCGTTCGCTCATCATTTCAGCTATATACCATACTTAAACCAAAGAATGCAGTCATTTTTAATGTCTGCTTCTGCCAATTTATTATACCGTTTCCATATGAAAATGGCTCATTTTAAGTATGGGTGACGACCCTATGCTCGTTCATGAATCCCCTAATTTCTGCAAATGGAACATATGCTTTAATGCTGGTACGCAATGATATCAGCTATTCAAAATCAGGCCCATCCCCATTTATAATGACCATTGCATGTTGTTTCCCACTATTTAAGACCAGTTTGATGCTTCCTTCTCCGGACAATGATTTAAATGAACGAATGGCATCTCCCTTCATCACTTCAGAGAATACCTTTTCCCCCTTTGAATCTCTTACTATACATTCCATTTCACCATCAGTTTGCTCATCCTTTATTGAAATGGTATTGTTTTCTTTTAAAAAAGTTTGTATATCAAGCGTTTTCTCTTCACGAATATTGCCAGCGATACTCATAGCAGCTACCAAAACCTTTGAGTCTTGTAAATAGGTTGTATTCACTTCTATTCCGTCGGTAGCCATTTTCTTTGTTCCTGTATAAAGAATCATGATTAATCCAAGCAGTAAGAAAGTACCGATCACTACCAGTATTTTTTCATAACGAATACCTCCTGCCCTTTAATAATCCTCAAAAAAAACCTACCGCTAATCCGGTAGGCCTAATTTATATTTTTTAACCGGCGTCACTTCCGGTATTAATTTCAACGTCCTTCTCACATCCCCCGCTAGACTCAATTCAGGATAGCCAGGGTGATGAAGGCAATGCCAAATGTGCAGTACAGACCGAGGGTAAGGGGCTGGGGATAAATGATGTAAACCATCATGCTAATGATCATCAGCAGGATACTGTAGGCATTGATTCTGTCTCTCCACATACTCATCTTTGGTCAACTCCTTTTGAATGCGTTTTGAACGCAGTACCATCCTCCCGGCCGCATTTGCGATGGGGTACCTGAATTAAACACTTCGCTGTTTCATTTTTCCGTTTGGCTTGCAGCGAATGATGCTTTCCCGCTTCAACAACGTTTATTTACTGGGTGTGTCTTCGTGCCTAATTCTGATTTTTTTCATTTTTCGTTAGGATGTATGCGTCTGATAATTTATAATTATAGGATTGCAACCACTAAATAGCCATGTAGCTAAAATGATAAGTCCATGAAAATATAGTAAATATTCAGACTTTTAAGGGGATATGAAGGAAATGTTCAATAAAACTTTCAAGGTAGTCCTGAGAACCTTGCATAAAGGTCAAACCGAGGAATTCGCCTATGTATATGAAGGGAAAAGTTTGTTGATTGGACGTGCAACCCAGCACTCGAAAGCTGATTTCAAGCTTTATAATGACTTCGTTTCCAGGGAACATTGCCGTATTTATCTGTTGGAAGGAAAGCTTTTCATCGAGGATTTGGCGAGCAAGCACGGGACATCCGTGAACCAGATGCGATTGGTCCCTGGTCAGCCCTGCGCCATTGAACCGGGTGATGCCATTGCTTTAATTAATGGATTGATTGAATTCATGATATCGATCGACAACGATTTAACACGTGATTTCACTCCGGTGAATCCAGATATGCACCGAACCGTGACCATCAATGAACATCTTCAGACCGTAACCATCAATGAAGAAGCACCCATTAAAATGCCCACGAAGGAATTCATTTGCTTTAAGCTGCTTCATGAGAACTTGGACAATCTCATTTCAAAGGAAATGATCGTCCAGCATGTTTGGCCCGAAAGAAATGGTGATCCTGAGCAAATTGTATCAGCTGAAGAAATCGCCTCCCTCCTCTACAGGGTGCGGAAGCGGATAAATGGCCACTTTGCCATTAAAGCCGTCATCCAAAAAGGATATTATATGGAATCGATACTCTCCATCAACCTCTCGGACCTCTAATGATTCAAGAATCATGTAATGAAAAGCATCCATTCAATGGGTGCTTTTTATTTTAAAGGAAATTTTCCCCTTTTATTGAATATATATTCTTAAAAAAGGAGGTGAGTAAGTGGAGGTTAAGAATAGAACGTTATATGTTTTAGAAATCATGGAAAATGGGGAACATCGTTCTTTTGATTATGAAACCGAAGATGAAGCCTATCATGCATTCGAGTTCCTTGTAAAGACATACAAGGATAACAGGATTATTGATAAAGGACCTGTCATTACCGCTGATACTATCACCCAATTGAGCATCAGCAAAACTGAAGTAGGTTCTTTACCAAAATGCGCAATCGCAAACTACTCGCCTTTTGAATGGTTCAAGGATATACATGAGGAAATTATGCTCTCGGCTAGAATATACCATGAAAATCAAAAATGATGACCAAGTCGGGCATCCGCTTATGTGGATGCTCTTGTATTGGAAGGAGATACATGTTGGGCAATGCCCCATTTTTTTGATCCCGCCATTTAACCTAATGATTTTCAGGACATAAGAAAAAGGGCCGCACCCGCAGCTCCTGCTTATTATGGAGTGGACACAACCTTGAAAAAATCAGACCCTGTTTTGTATATTTCATGAGTTTAAACTGCCCTGTTTCTTATCTTTAAATAAGCGATAAAGGCCCCTGATGAGATAATGCAGAAAAAAGTAACCAAAAAGTATTATGGAAGGCAGGGCATTGGTGTAGATATTCAAAAAAACCATACCAAAAACCAGAAAAAGCAAGGAAATCATAAAGTCAGATATATAACGTTCAATACTAGTCAACATCATCACCTCTAACTTATTTTACCATTAGCCATTCTTATTGGAAATGCCTCCGATTCAATCAATTACACGCTTTACTAAACGGATGATCATTTTTGGAATGAAAGTCAAGATAGTAAAAACCAATTCAGCTAAGATTGAATCGAGAATTTCATCCATTATGCCCTTGAAAAAACCTTTCTTTGCTTTTCTTTTCCCTCTTGCCACTTTTATATCCTCTTTATCTTTCATGATTTACTAACGTACTGCCTCAATCATTCTGCCTTTTATTCTATAACAAAAAGAGCTGCTCGTCACAGCCCTAACCTTTAAGTTTTACAGGAAATAATGGAGGGATATTTCACTTTTTCACATACATTTTATTCATAAAGGGTTCAACTGAAGAAATGGTTATATCCTGATAATAATAATGAACGATATCTTTATAACTCTTCCCCTCTTGAGCCAATCCGTTTGCCCCATATTGGCTCATGCCTACACCGTGGCCATTACCTTTCGTGTAAATAATAACCTCACTGCCCTCTCTTTTAATCGTGAAATCGGATGATTGGAGTTTCAGCTTATCCCTGATGGTTTTCCCACTATATCTCTTGTCATTAATTTCGATAAGCTTTATGCGATTCCCAGTTGATTTTGAAATAACCTTACCGATATTGACATCATTATTCAATTTAATTCCCAGCAGCTCTTCAAATTTGGATACTTGAATTGCCGTTTGGTATTGGAACTTTGGAGATTTGATGTCCCAGGGACTTTCAACGCTTTTTAGATATGGGGTTTCATTCCCCCAGTAATCCTCGGAATTCTCCGTATATCCATTGCTGGTCGAAAAGAAAGATGCATCGATTGGTTTCTCATCAAAGGTTATAATTTGACCTTTTGTGGCATCGACCGCTTTTTGAACTTTAGAAATATTTGATTGATAATCCTTTCCCCATTCATTAGCTAGCTCTTTCTTGTTTTTAAAGACTTGGTGGTATTGAATATTATCGGTGATATCCGTACCGTCCGGTAAATTAATTTTCGAATCGGAAATCATCTGTTGAACTAAAAAAGTTCTAGCAGCTAATGATTGAGCCTTTAATGCTTCCATTTCAAAAGTAACTGGCATTTCTGAAGCAACGACACCTACCACGTATTCTTCCAAAGGAATATGCTCAATCACTTTCGTTTTTGTCCTATAAACCGAAACGTCGGTGGATGGCTCAGACGAATTTTCTTTCGTGTACGTCGATTCACTCACATCCTGCTTTGTTGATGCATCCAGGTTCTTTTTTGCATGATTTGAAAAGGAAACTACCAAAATGGAAGGCACTACTAATATGACAATCATCGTCGTAAACATAATCCACATCAATGGCTGGAATTTATTCATCCGTCCTCCTTAATAAAAAAAGCATTTTAAACAGGGTATGAATAAACCACATCATATATTACCCATTGTTTCCTACTTGTTGAACCACCGTTCGGACTTCATCTTCCGAACCAACCATTCCCTGGTAAGATAAGTGATCTTCCACTGCAGAAGGATGCGAAAACGGCCATAAAGAAAAGCTGCCAACAAGGCAGCTAAAAGAATTTGTTCCATCACTTTCCTTCTAATATCTTCCTCACACCCTTAAGAACTCCCGTTTAAGAGCGCTTTAATAATTTCTTTGTTTTTAATAAAACAAATAGGAGCGGTATATATAAAACAATGAAGCCGACGCTGTAAGGATTGATTATTTTGTTTAGTATATACAATAAATCGATATCGTAATAAAGGATGTTGACCAGGACGATGATGATGGACATGATCCATAAGGGATATTTTTGCTGGACATTGAATAAGCGCTTGATCCCCCTGCTGGCAGCCCACAAGGGAATGACCATATTGGGGATGATAATGATGGCCCACCAAGAAATGGTTATGTACTCGAACCGCTGAATGAAGGGCAATTCAATAATGCTGGTCAGGGTTAAGGTTGGCCATAGGGTAAGGGTAAGCAGCTTGAGTGGATAAAAGGCGATTGAAACGAAATAGACGGTTAAAGCCAGCAAAGTAGTGGTTAATGCTCCTCCATGGGCAAACTTTTGTGATGTTTCTGCTTTTTTTATGAACGGATAATACATCAGCAGCATTTCAAAACCAAGCATCGTTAAGGAGATACTTTTGGTTCCTTTCAGAATGTCCAGAAAGGTATGATTGAATATAGGAAGCACTCCCGTGAAATCCGAATACCTAATACCATAAAAAGGGAAAAACAAAAGCCAATATGAAACGATTACTGTTATAAAAGTAATTCCTGTAACGGTTCGGAATCCCCCGGAAATTACATAATAAATCAGGATGAGGAACACCGCAGCCATTGCCCAGGCAGGGACATCATCGAACATCCAAACATGTATGACACGTATATATCCGACGATGATCGTCATCCCCAATATAAAAAAGTACAAAATGAACAACAGGCTGAAGAAACTGCCAACCCATTTGCCGAATACATGATGGTTGGCGTTAATGATATCACCTGGAACCATTTTGAAAATCTTATATATGAGCCAAATTATTAGGTGAATGATCAATCCCGCCAGCAATATGGAGATCCATCCATCCGTTCCTGTGAACTTCGCCAATTCCCTTTGAAAGCTCAACGCCCCTAATCCAGTTTGCATGCCATGCATTAAAAAAAACACATAAAATGGCGATACCTTATACTTAACATTAACAGTAGCTTGGTTCATATAGGACCCTCATTTGTCTTACCAATTTCTAATGTTATTATCTTGGCTTTTAGTATAGATGGTTATTCAGGAAATTAATTTATGGCTCATAATCCGATTGAAAGATGGACACAAAGGACGCTGCCAACATCGCCGCGTTAGTTGAAAGGTCTTTCCGATACATACGATGTTAGTTTGTTCTCCAGGGAATTTTCAGCAAATCACATTAGTGCATATCCTTATGATCTTTTCGAGAACACGGAATGTTTTCACCTATGAAAGAATGATCGATGATCTTAAAGTAAGGAAGTATCACCCCTAGTAAAGATACGGTACAAATAATGGACCCGATTAAAAAGTATAGTGGCCGTATTCCCCAAACTTCACTCAAAAAACTACCGGTGAGCACGCCTAATGGCATAACACCTCTGATAATGAAAAGCCGGACAGCGGATACTTTACCCATTAATTCATTTGGCACAGTTTGCTGAAAAATGGTTATGTTATGAACACCAAAAAAAGCCATGGCTATTCCGGCAATTACCTCGGTGATTAACGCAAAGGCGATACTATGGTTAAAACCTAATGAAATGAATGTTAAGCCCCCTATAACTAATGCTCCCAGCATTAAAACTCTGCGCCTTTTATTATTGATATTACCGGCAAAGATCGTACCCATTACATAGCCTAATGGGAAGCTTGCCATAAAATATCCGTACTCTGCATAACTGCCCGATAATTCCTTTGTGACATAAGGAAGGTTTACAACCATTGTGACCCCCACTCCAAATTGAACGAAGGCCAAAAAGATTCCTAACCAAACAATAACCGGTTGTTTAAAGAAATAAGATATTCCTTCCATAAATTGTTCCAGCCAAGACTTTCGTACATGTTGAACCGTCCTTACCTCCTGGATGAAAAACAAAAGAGTTCCACTCATGATAAGCAGTCCACAAACAAAAATCAGGGACGGTATTACGCCTGTATGCTCTATAACGACTCCGCCCAAAAATGGTGCAGAGAATGTCATCAGCCTAACGGTTCCATCTTTATAAGCATTGGCCGCACTTAATTGGTCTTTAGGAATGATAGTAGGTGTAATGGCTTGATTAGCAGGTGTATAAATGGGGGTTATTAAGCCTGCTATTATTTGGACGACGAAAATATGCCAAGGTTGGAGATTTCCAACTGCCAAGGAAACAAGTGGAATCAAGAAAATCACCCCCCTGGTCCATTGAGAAACGATCATTAACCACTTACGGCTCCATTTATCAATAAACGGACCAATGAACAATTGCAGGATAAGGGATGGCAAGAAATACAAAAGCCACATGCTCCCCAATGCCATCGGCGAATTCGTCAGTTGATATAGAAGAATGGAGTTACAAAAAGCACCGAAAGCACCGCCTAATTCAGAGATGGCATTACCTATCCATAAGATAAGGAACTGACGGTTCTTTAATAATTTGTCACTCACATGATCCCCCCTTTAACATTCATCGTAATGCAACTAACCTGTCCCGTTAGCCGCAAAAAAAGGAGCTGCCGATCAGCTCCAGGTAATCAAGGTTAGCACTGTTCATTCATTGAAATATCATGTTAAGAATTGAAGCCATTTATGTTCCGGTTCGTGCAATTGTATGGCACCCCGAAGCCATTTTCTCCGCTGATCATCTAGTTTATCTACTATCGCGATAAAGTCTTGATGGTCTTTTTCTCTGGTGTTTTTCACCTTATATAAAAGGACAATTTCTGGATTTAGATAAGGAATGCCTGTATCAGAATAACTCCAAACCGACATAAGCGGATGGGAAATCGTTAACTCCCTTCTGAATTTCCACTCAGAATCCGTTGCTTCATTTAAAAGCACTTCTAATCTATCTCCATTTGATTTATGTAAAGCGTGTATTTCGTGAATAGGTAACTCTAAAAACTCATTATTCCAACTATGGAATGTACCTTTAACAACCTTCTTAAAATCCCATTCATTCAGATACTCCTTCAGATATAACTGATCCTTCCGAAATAGTGCAATCTCTATATCTTGATGTTGTCTTGTTTCTCTGCCGATACTTAAATCAATTGCCCAACCACCTGCAAAGAACCACATTTTATTGAATCCTGACATCAAAGAAGCAATCCTATGACATTGTTCGAATGACATATAAATCCTCCAGACTAACCATTGATTTTGCTTAGAAGTTTTGTGAGATATTTCATTATTTTTAGCTATCCTGAATTATCTTTTTATATGAGAAATGATGCTTGCATTAAAAGGGAATCTATTCTTGGCAACTTCTTCTTTTAACCTTGCCAATGCCTTTACTGCCGCAATCTTTAACTCTGTGGGATATTGGTAGGTAATACTGTTTGATTCAAACTCATTATCATCTATAACTTCCCATTCATAGTGGAGAATATCAGGGAATTTTAGGGCTTTAATTTTTACAATCTCATTCAATTTAATCATCCTAAATTTTTTTATCCTAACTACTTCGCCCGACCATTCGCGATTTCCTTCTTTACCCAAACTGCCCTTTTGTTCCATAAGAAAAAGGCTGCCGCAGCAACCTCCGATATTACCAAGCTTTCTTTGCCCTTATGATCATAAAAGATGGTCTTCTCAACTCATTCGTGATTTTTGGTAAACTATCCGCTGCTTCATCAGCGGGAATAGGCTCGATTACTTGTTCAATCTGAAAGCCATTAAGGATTAGTTCATTTATTAGTGTTGAAAAAGTACGGTGATATTTAACAACACCGTCTATATACCAATGTTGTTGCCTTTCACCTTCTTCCTGGTAATGATCAACTGCATAATGTGATCTATTGTTTTCTTTGTCAATGATCCAATTATCCATATTTCGTCTAGCTGTTGCAATCGGATGCTCAATGGAGAAAAGAAAGACCCCCATTTTTTTCAAACAACCGTTCATTTTTTTTATGACAGCATCATAATCCCTTATATAATGTAAAGCTAGCGAACTAACTGCAACATCAAAATCCTGCTGTCTTATCTGAAGATCTTCTAATGATATATGTACATAGCTAATACGTTCATGAGCGTTTCTTTGTTGAGCAACGTTTATCATATTCTTTGAAATGTCTATTGCTAAAACCTCTCGAGCCTGTTCATTCACACAATATTTTGCGAAGTCCCCCATACCACATCCTACATCCAACACCTTTTTATTCTTTAATTCAGGCAGCATATCTCTTAAGGTAGGCTGCTCTAGTAAATCATTGTAATTCAATTCCGACTCACGCAGGTTCCGGTAGCTCTCGAAGAATTTCGGGTGATCATAAATGTTTTGTTTTATGAACAAAAATCGCCTCTTTTCTTTTATGATAAACAGATTTTTTCATTGACACTATCATAATTTTTCCATATTTATCAAAAAAGAAATAGACTTATATTCTTGTTTTTGGTAAGATTTAGATTGAATCATGCCTATATTCTTCTAACCTCCCGAATAGTTCCAAAAGAAAAAACTGCCTAAGCAACCTCCCTCCGTAGCGGATTACCATTCAACCCCTGATAGTATTTTTCATTTTAACCGCCGATTCACTTTTCTTTATTATCCCATGTATTTCTTACATAAAAACCCCGGATAAGGGACACTTTTAAGCGTGTCCGTCATCCGGGGTTTAGTTCATCAGCGATTGACTTTTTTATATTGCATTCATTGATTTCCTTTTTTGACCCATTCCGCTACTGTCACTGTACGTTTAGCTTGATGTTTTACGGCACCTGAAACATCTTCGATCATTTTGCCATCTTGTCCGACCGTTACGCTTGTTCCATATGGGTTTCCTCCTGCACCAAATAGGACTGGGTCCGTATAACCGGGAGGAGCAATGATAGCACCCCAGTGCATCATGGAGGTGTATAACGATAACAAGGTAGCTTCTTGACCGCCATGTGGGTTTTGCGCCGAAGTCATGGCACTTACGACTTTATTCACTGTCTTGCCGCTTGCCCACAGTCCCCCTTGGGTATCGAGGAACTGTTTCATTTGTGATGCCACATTCCCAAAGCGCGTTGGGACACTGAAGATAATGGCATCTGCCCATTCAATGTCAGCCGATGACGCGACCGGTACGTCTTTTGTTGCTTCGACGGTTGCTTTCCATGCTTCATTTCCTTCGATAGCCGATTGAGGAGCCAATTCTTGTACTTTTAATACTTTCACTTCAGCTCCTGCTTCTTTTGCTCCTTCTTGAGCCCATTTTGCTAATTGGAAATTGGTTCCGCCCATACTGTAAAATATCACTGCTACTTTAACGTTTGACAATGATTCCATCTCCTTTTCTATTAGCCTGCATCCAAATGTAATTTCCTTATAATAAGTTTAGCCCTAAAGGGATTTCATTAAACTTACTGCACTCTCCAGAAATGATCTTGTACTATATACATACGTATACCCAGCCTTTATTTCTTTTACTCTCGTAACACATGTCGTGACTGCATGTGAAGAGATTTTTGCAAGTAAATGATTTCATTACAGCATAGGCTTTAGCTAATGTTTACTAAAGAAAATAGACAAATCCAAACAAAATATTTAAACGGGAATTTAGTTTCTTTCTTCTTGAACGCACCTGTTTTGATATCGAAACTTAAACCAAAAAGAAAAGATAACATTAGAAAAAAAGAGACTACTTCTTTCATCGGAAAAAGTCTACTGGATATACCTATCATAAGCAATATCCCTACCAAGCACCCTACCAATATTGGAATATATTCTGCTTTATACATCTTATTTCTCATAATTGATTCCTCTCTCTGACTTATGATATGTATTCTGGCTTTAAACTTTAGAAAAGGATCTAATCTATCATTCAAACACCAAATATCATTGTCCCTAAAATCATATATATAAAGGGAAATAGGAATAAGCATGCATTTACAAAAATAGAAACAAACGTCATAACATCTTTATGAATATAATGTGCTTTTAAAGCGAAGAAGAGACCAATAGGACCAATTACCAATGGAAAAAATATAGGCAACCCTTGCACTTTTTCGAGTGTAACAATATCAAACAGAAAATTCACAATGAATAGTAGAGGAACGAGGAATAACAAATAAGAAACAAAAAGAAATGTCTTTTGCACGATAAGCCCCTTAAAAAAGTTAGTTTCTTAAATTCTACCATAATACAACAAATATTTTGGATAATTAACCCATTATTTCGCAATAAACTTGACTAGACCGGTGCATAAATAAAAGGTAGCTAACACACTTATATCATCCACCCAAGTGAAAATAAGCCCGCAGAAACCAGCCGAAGATTTGTTATACAATATATAGAACAACGTGTTATACTTCAATTAGAACAGTCAGGAGGTACTTATGCTTATCCAAATCGAAACCTCATCGGATATTCCCATTTATACGCAGCTTTCCAATCAACTGATTGAACTAATCGCACGCGATCAATTAAAAGGGGGCGATGTATTGCCTTCCGTCAGATCGTTGGCGTCTGACCTTGGGGTTAATATGCACACAGTCAATAAGTCTTACCATGAGCTAGAAAGAAAAGGAATCATCCGCATCGTACCGAAGTCCGGAGCCGTAATTAATCCATCCATTCGAGATGGCATTTCCCAAGAACATCGTCTGAGGATCGTCGAGGAACTGAAGCCGATTATTGCCGAGGCAATCGTGCTGGGTATGAATGCCGAGGACATTCAGCAACTCGCTTCATCCATACTTTCAGATATGAAGGAGGAATAAGACCTATGTCATTATCGATTTTTCTTATTACACTGGCTTTCATCATTTTGCTGCAATCCGCCATTCCGTTCTTATTGAAGGGGTCGATTGTATTTGGCGTTACCATTCCCGAACAACATATGAAGGAACGAGCGATTTCTTCGTATAAACGCTTTTATTCAGCAACGATACTTATTACCGGTTTCCTTGCCTTGATTGTCTATTTCCTCTGGGCAAAAAACCGGACACTTTCCGAGGATCAAGTCGTTTTTGCCGGTTTGGCCATCCAGTTCGGCATTCTTTTTTTATGTATGATCATGTATCTATATTTCCATGCAAAAACAACGAAATTGAAACGCACCCATAAGTGGGGTGCAGGATTAAAACCGGTTCGGATAGCTGATCTCGCAAGCCATGCCAAAGATGAAATGCTTCCGTCCTATATGTTTGCCCTTCCCGCGCTCATTACAGCGGGACTGCTCGTTTATACAGCAAGCCAATACAGTCAGTTGCCCGCCATGATTCCCACTCATTGGGATATAGACGGCCAACCGGACGCGTTCAGTCAAAAAACGTCCTTTTCCGCCATCTCCCTTTTGCTTATTCTATTGGTCATCCAGGGTATGTTGTTCGGAATAAATGTGATGACAAAACGTTCGGGCATCAAGCTGACTTCTGCCAAAAAGAAATCTTCACAAGTCCAGCAACTGGCATTCCGTAAATATTCAAGCTGGTTTTTGTTTTTCACGACTGTCCTGATCACCATTCTGTTTGGCTTCATACAGCTGGTGATCATTCAAGGCGGAATGGGGAATGCCGCTTTTATGGCAGCGGTGCCACTCGGCTTCCTTTCAATCATGCTAATCGTGACCGCCGTCTATGCCTTCAAGGTCGGTCAAGGCGGCTCTCGCATTCAGGTAACGGCTGAAGAAGAGGAAACGATGGATACCACCTTTGTCGACGACGACCAATACTGGAAGGCAGGCATCTTTTATGTGAACAAAAATGATCCTTCCATTTTCGTCGAAAAACGGTTCGGAGTCGGCTGGGCCATAAACTTCGGGAATCCAATCGGTTATATATTCTTACTTGTCTCCATACTGCTGATATTACTCATTTCATTCTTTATATGATCTTGGAGGATACAATCAACAGGGACTTTAAATGAAAAAGGGAAAGAGAATCACCTTGACTTGAGGTGTTTTCTTCCCTTGTTCTACAAAAACACTTATGCTTTTAAAAGATTAGCGTTAAATATATCAACATCAGCACCAATTATCTGCTTTGGTTGTTTGGTCAATGATAAATTGATTTCATTCCTAACTTCTCTGCATTATCATTGGGATACTATCAATAAATTTATATAAAAAATAACAACCGAATCCGATTAAAACCAGTCCAGCAACGATGGACGCACGTTTAATGTATGTTGGTTTCAAGAATTTTCTAGCACCTGTAACAACCGCCATTAACCCTATGTCGTGTATGAGAATACCTATGATAATACCTACACTTACAATGAAAAAATTAAAAATATTTGACGAATCAAATGAGTTTGACAGGATTGTTCCAAAAATACTTACCCAAAAAACTAAGTTCCCAGGAGATATGGCCACAAGCAGTCCATTTTTGTACGAAGATTTTAATGATTTTGCCGATTTTTCACCTACCAGTGTGATTTCGTGATCGGCGTTTTTGATGCTGTCATATCCGATGTGAAATAAGACAATGGCACCTATTATCCACAAAGGCACTTGAATGAATGGAATAGTTAAAATTGGTGCTAATCCAACGAACAATAAAATAATCAAGATTACATCAATGGTCATACCTCCAAGACCTACACTCCAGCCGTGCATAAAACCATTTTTCAAACCTTGTTTAATCATTTCAATTGAAATAGTTCCAATCGGCAATGCAATCGAAAGACCTAGTAAGATACTAGAAAACAGCAATACAAGCATCCCTCAACCCCCTATGTACTTTTTATTAAAATGGTTTTTATATTATAGTACATTAAATATGAATATAGCAGCGTTACACATGATAGTAAGCGGATGTAGTTTCATTATTCTGGTATTTACACTTATATGTATATGAAAAAATCGATTTTAGCTACAGAAATTTTCACCCCTCATCTTGGGCTTAGATTGTTTTTAAACTTTTACAGACTTATTTATTGAGGTCAGTTCTCCCAATTCCATAAGCCTTTGCACTATGTGGTCTTCTGTATCTCCACATAATGACAGTTTTTCAGAGGAAAGTGGGGCAAGTTGCAAATTCTCACCAATCATGACTGAATACATGGCATGCTGAAACATTGCAATATCATTCGCATCATTGCCGAATGCTATATACTCCCCTTCTTCTACACCCAATTGTTGCAGCCCGCTCCACTTATCAACACCTTTTGGACTTATGTCTAACACTCCCTCATTTCCATGAGAATGAACAACAACATCCATCCTGCTAAGCTGTGCTTCGACTTCTTCCATATTATCCGAAGTAAGTATCAATACTTTGACGATTGACTGTAATTTATCCAATGTTATGTTTTTAGCACGCCTTAGTGGATCAAGGTTATTCTTAATTGGATGGCTAGCTGGCCCTGTATAGGCGTAATCCCAATCTCCGTCTACCAAATAAGAAACACTATGAGCTCGTAGTAATTGAACAATATTCGAGATTGTTTCTTCATCAAAACTGACCGTCGAGATGATTTTCCCGTTTAATGCAACCATTGAGCCATTGCCACCTATCATCGAAAACTGATGAAACCGCTCATGTAAGACGGGAAGTAAATCGCGTACAGGTCTAGCTGAAGCAAAAATAACTTCATGCCCCCCAGCTACCAATTTCTCTAATGCAACTAAGACTTTTTCAGAAACAGGCTGACCTTTAAAACAAATTGTCCCATCTAAATCAAATACGAATTTCATTATGCCCACTCCTCAATTTTTTATTTTTCTTAGCATATCAGTTTATTTTATAATGAAAAGGACATATGTCCCAAAAGGAGTTTTCCATGAAATATATGAATGATCCAAGACTGCTTGGTACAAAATTAAAGGAATATCCAATTGAAGAAATGTTTAGGCAGCCCCAACAACTCCCCTTTACATTGCAGCAATACGAACCGGGGGAAATCATTCTGCTAGAAGGAGTGGAGATGAAATCGCTGTTGTTTTTAGTGGAAGGAAAAGTGAAAATAACCTCAAGCATCGAAACTGGAAAGTCACTCTTGCTCAGATTTATCCACCCATTCTCCATTATTGGCGATATTGAATTAATTCGTGACGTTCCCGTCCAATCACAAGTTAAGGCAGTGGATCAATGCTTGTTCATTGGACTGCAGTTTGATTATATAAAAAAACATGAAATGGATAACCCAAAATTTTTGCATATCCTTTTAGAACACTTAAGCTATAAGCTTCAAACTTGTACAACGGCATCTCGTGTAAATGTATTAGCATCTGTGGAAAACAAATTTGCGAGCTACCTTTTGTCCACAATCGCACCAGAACCAGATACTAACTTTGGAATCGAGCTTAAGACATCCAATATTAAAGAAATTGCCGATTTACTCGGCACTACATATCGCCATTTAAATCGAGTGATCCTTTCTCTTTCCCAAAAGAAAATGATTGAAAGGGATAAGAATTCGATTCGAATAGTAAATTGGACCGTTTTAGAAGAAATGTCCAATGGAATTCGATATAAGTAGATTTGTCAGAGGAGAAGGGTATTTATATGTTGATTTTACCCTTTTCTACCCACTGAAAATATGCAGACCCTAAAAATCCATTAACTAATTATAACTAGTTATATCTAGTTATATCTATTTACATTTGGTTAGTAATGATATATAATTTTTCTTGTAAGACATATGCTTACGAATACAGATAAAATTACATGCCTCGAGGATGAGCTGTATGAGTGAATCTTTACAAAAACTTGAACAGAATTTTGCCAATCTCATTCGAGCTTATCGAAAGAAACAGATTGGAAAAGGTCCTGAGAAGATCAAGGTAACATTCACCAGAAATTGGGTTGTCGCTCATATGAGTGGATGCCTAAGTCCGGTAGAAAGTTTTATCACACGGTCTGAAGAAGGACGGAATATGATTTTACATGCTCGTACACACATGATAAAAGAACTGTACAGTGAGTTAACTCCCACTGATATGGAACAACTGGTAGGAGCAAAATTTATAAAACTTATTACAGATGTAGATTTAGAGAAAGATGAAGTCGTATCTATATTTGTTTTTGAACAACCCATAGATGGAACAGAAGATATGTTTTCAATATGACAGGCGGATGGAATACGGTACGTATGTGCTTAGTAACTAACCACCATCATTTTGGATAAAAGGATTGGCCCAGGCTATCCTCTTAACCAAAATGTGGTGGTTTTTTATATGTATTTTTTCAACAAAATCAAACTAACATTATTCCTAGGAGGAACACAATATGAAAATCGTAGCAGTATTACCACCAGTAGTAGAATTGCCAGAACCATCTCCAGGCTATTTGTTTAACGTTGAGAAAGCTTATAATCTTCATGAATATTTTGCAAGCAAAGGTCATGAATTCGTTACACTGAGCGATGCAAATGAATCTTTGGAGCCGCATTTGGCAGATATGTCCATCTTCATTTGCAGCCCTTTCTACCCTGCTTACCTGACAAAAGAGAAAATTGATCGTGCTCCAAATCTTAAAATGGCACTTACGGCTGGCGTAGGTTCCGACCACTTTGACTTGGAAGCTTGTGCAGCACGGAATATCACGGTTGCTGAAGTAACGGGAAGTAACGTTGTTAGTGTTGCTGAGCATGCTGTCATGCAAATCCTGATCTTGCTCCGTAACTTTGTAGGCGGTCACGAACAAGCAGTAAATGGAGAGTGGAACCTGCCAAAAGTTGGTGCTTATGCCCATGACTTAGAAGGAAAAACAGTTGGTATTTTTGGATTCGGACGTATTGGACAACGTGTCGCTGCCCGTCTGCGCCCATTCGATGTGAAATTGGTCTACAACGACCCATACCGTCGTGAAGACTTGGAAGATGAACTGGGAGTGGAATATGTAACTTTCGACAAATTGGTTGAAACAAGTGACGCCATCACAATCCACGCTCCGTTGACCGAGCAAACGGATACACTGTTCAACCGCGATGTTTTAAGCCGTACAAAACAAGATGCCTATATCGTTAATACAGCACGCGGAAAAATCATTGAAACGGATGCTCTTGTAGATTCCTTGAAATCCGGACATTTAGCTGGTTACGCTGGTGACACTTGGTACCCACAACCTGCTCCTGCTGATCATCCTTGGAGACAAATGCCAAAACAAGCCATGACTGTCCACTACTCTGGCATGACCCTGGAAGCTCAGCACCGTATCGAAATCGGTACAAAAGCCATTCTGGACAACTTCTTTGAAGGAAAAGCACAAAAACAAGAAGATTTGATTGTAGAAGGCGGAGAAATCGTCAGCCCAAGCTACAAAATCAAGTAAGCTGCATAATGTACAGACACCCTCTCTTTCAGGACGGTGTCTTTTTGTTTGTTTCTACTATTTTGGTATGGATATCGACCTTCCTCTTAATGAAGAACATGATTCTACTGGAGCTTCCCTAAAAGACAGCTCCACTCTGTTAATTAAAGTAATTTTTTATTTCGTCCTTATTTGTCACAACCAATATCTTATCATCGTACATTCCAAATTGATTATAAAAATTTGGTTTCCCTACTTCTTCAAAGTATCTATTCCACTTAAACATTTTAAAGAATATCTTTAATGTGGGTGTATAATTTGACCTTTCTAATCCTAGCTTTTGTAAAATGAATCTTTTTATTATTCGATAAGTCCTCACGGAATAATCTGTGTCTAAGAAAATGATCAATTCTGCATTTCGAAAACCATCTGACACCCACTCTTCATTGTGAACACCTTCTATCATCCAAGTTTCGGAACGAATGATGGTGTTGAAATATTCTTCTCTTTCTTCTTCCGTTCTTCTACTATCTCCAGATTCACACCTTTTCCAAATGACATTATCCAATTCGTAAAGCGGGATATTCAACTTTGAGGATAGCTCTCTAGCTAAAGTCGTTTTTCCACTGCCAACTGAACCGATTATATGTATTTTATTTGGAATGTTTTCTTTCAAAAAGACCACCACCTTAATGGCAACTTTCACAGCCTGCCCCGAATGGTATTATAAGAAAAAGCTACCTTAGTGACAGCTCCACTATTCAGCTAACCCGCCTGTCAGCTGAAAAAGCCGGTCACTTTCCAGAGTTTTCATCAACAGGCTTTCGTTTATGTTTTTCATTTATTATTTTTTTATTGAATATCTTAATGTCTCCAACCATCAGTAACCTCATATCCTCTACAATATACTGGGCCAACTCTTGGTCTGTGATGTCATCTCCCTCAATATCCAAGCGGAATTCCTGCCCTTGAAGCCCACCGCCATTCGTAAACACGATTTCAAAGTCAAATTGAACTCTTTTATCCATCTGAACCCTCCCCAACTATTACAACCGTTCTTACTTAGAAATATTCTAGACAAAAAGAGGTTTCCCTTCTTCAACTCAGTAGCTGATAGGCTGATAAGGCGAATATCATTATCGCTAAGATAATTTTCATCATTTTCAAGACTGAATCCCCCCCTAATAAGGGTATTCCGCCCGTTTGCGCAAAAGAAAAGGAGCTGCCAATCAGCCCCTGGTACTCATCATTTCTGATTTTTTAATATACGAACCTCTTCTTCTAGCTTATCCATTTTTTGTTGAAGTTCTTTCTTTGGTTCCTTTAGTTTTCTTACTAAAAGCAAAACCAATAATACGAAAAGTATAGTTAGAATGAAGCCTGGAATACCTATATTACTCAACTTACACACCGCCCCATTCATTTCATTAACCAAATTCTAGATTTGATTATAAAATTTGTTAATCCCTCCAAGGAATACAACCGGTGTATACTTGTGAATAATAAGCGTGTTACGCAATGAGGAGGACTTATATGAAACAAGATCAACAAGCTAAAGGGAATTCCGATTCCATCATGAAACCGGAATTTTCCGGAACTGATGCACAAAAAGTAAAACAACAAATCCAAAAAGATGTAAGCGAAGGACAAGGTGCTATGACCTCCCGTGAAGCCGGGGCCATGCGCGATTAAAAAACCACTGCAAGTGGTTTTTTATTTTCTGTTCATTTTTCGTTTCCGTTATTGCTCAGTTATCATATTCCGCAATGATAAAGGAAGAATTCACCTTTAGCCAAAGCTTCTGACATTGAAATGATCTTTTCAAATTGTGCCATCACTTCATCTCGGCTTAAGGTTAACTTTTCAAAGTACCGCCATAAACGTATGCACCAGTGAGTACAAAGCTCGCAGTTGCGTTCTTGAATAGATTTTTCCATGACGAAAAAATCCCTATTAAAGTTTTAGATGACGGCTTATCAAAAAGGGTGACTCCATGATAGTTAATACCCCTGCCGCTTGGATTCCCTCGCATTGCTGGGTTTTGACTCGGGATCCATTTCAATGAGTCCATTATGTATTGAATTACATCATCATGTATCACGACACTTTCAATGACATCGTTACTGCTTTCTCTATGTATCCAAAAATCTTTAATAACGGTTGTTTTGGAAATAAGATAAAACTCATGATTCAAGCCCATATTTTCCTCCTTAAAAATAAGTTCCTGCCGCCATTGCCTAGTAAAGATAATTAATGAAGAGAGTTTGTGGTCTTTTTTCTAAATCCTTTAATCGTTAAATAAATGGAGAATAGCAAGAACAAACCGCCAAATAACCATACCCCATATTCTTCACTAGAAAAATATTCATCTAAAAAATCATCAAGAAATAGTTTGCCTGTTATGTTGAAGATTAGACCTGTTGTGAAGAAGGTGAAAGCTATTGTGAAAAAACCTTGAACTTTATTTCTCTTGTCCTTAAAACCATTCATTAAGCCTAAAACCACAGACAAAACCAATATATCAGTGATATTCATACACCCTAACCCTCTAAGCTTCTATTTTTATGTTCAGCATAAGCTAAAAAAATTCTACATCATATATAAAGGTATTTCCATGTGGCTAACCAGCCAAATAAGAAAAAGGCCGCTTCAGCAGCCTCTTTTAACGATCATTATCTAAATCATTATCCAGAAATGACTTTTTATCTTTTTTCATTTCATGCTTTTCTTCAAGGATTTGACCAATGATTGAATGGTTGATTCCCTTTCTTACTGCCGTTTCAATAACCACATATAGGATGAATAACCCAACAACAGTAAGACCTATCGGAATGATGATTTGCACTGAATAACCTCCAAACAAACATTTTTTTCATTTCACCATAAGATTCACGGCTCCTTGTTGAATTACCCTACTCCGTATCCCTTTTAAATAAGCTGCCTTAAAGACAGACCTGCTTATTTATTCAGCCTCATCAATCTCAGCACTTTCATTTAATCACTGCTGCAGCTGCCCATAATATGATATGTATAATTATACCATCCAATAGTGATTGAACAGGGTAACAAGTTGAAAAAGGATATTTTTCAGTAGTAAAGCCATTAATTTTCAGCCAAACGAGGTATCGATATATCGTAACGATCGTCCCTGCCAAAAATACGATAAACGATCATACGTTTAACGCACGGTAGTTCTTCATCTTTTCCCCCTTACCTTAATCTGCCTTATCATTCCAAGAAGAAAAAAGGCTGCCACATTAGCAGCCCCGTATATGAACAGCGCACTTGTCAGTTGAATTTACTTACCTAAGGTTTCTAGGTTGCCTGCCTTTCATTTTATATTTTATCTGTGTATGGTGAGTTTTATATCAATGGTTCTGCCTTCAATACTTATCTACCGTAGCCCCTATGACGGAGGCACGGATGAAATCAAGCTTTTGGAAACGTCTAAGCTCCGCTGGCGAACCGGTCACGACAGCCCCGTTTAACCGAATTTCCCCTTTTGTAGATTGTGTGTTTTCCTTGATTCCCTTCAGCGCTTCTTTAATGGAGCTTTTATGACTATCTGTTTTGTTCAGTTGCTTCATCGTCTGTATGAACCCTTGCCCATTTTCCTTAGAATAAGGGTATTCTTGGCGGACTTCGAATCCGAAGGCTCCGCCACCTCCCTTAGTTTTTAGGCTATCAGAATCCAGTTCCTTTGTCATTCTGTCCATTTGGGCAACAGTTGTTGTATCGGCCCATAACCAATTGACATTTTCATAGCCAAGCTTCTTACTTAGCTCTGCCAAAGTCATTGGCTCCTTAAAGGAAAGGGCCACTTCAATTAATTTATTTTTGTCCAAACCGACTGCAGTATCAAGTTCTATCGGTAAATAGTCATAGGATAAACCTGGGTAATAAAAATCGATTTTCCTTTCATTATTGAATTCATTGTAACGGACCATTCGTTGCGCTTTTTCGTTAAAAACATTGACTTCGATCATCCCGCTTCCTCGTTCAATCGTATCGATCCTTCCGAACAATGGGATTTTCTCGGTCTTTTTATCCCATACGATTGAACGGTCACCAATGCTTTTACGATATGTCGTTTCTTTTGTTACACTAAATAAATTATAATTATTGCTGCTACTCGCAAATGATATATTGGCCCCATGAATCATGTCATAATAATTATCCTGATGCTCTAGCCGATTAGTGAGGATGTATTGACTGCCTGTGAAAAGGATGGTCAACAGAATCACAGTTGTAAATACAGCAATGATCACATACTTGAATGTCTGTCTTCTTCTTGTTTTTTTGATGGCCTTTTGCAAGGAAGGTGTGCTGATAAAGTCGATTTCTTCCTCTTTTTTTGATTCATGGTTATCACTCATGATTCTCCTCCTTATAAATCTTCGCTAATCGTTTCCTCGCTCTGAATAAATTCGTCTTAATGGAACTGATCGGCTTCTCTATTAACATCGCTATCTCTTCGTACGATAAGCCTGATTGATACTTTAATAACAAAAGTTCTTGAAAGTGTGGCCTTAACTTTGAAAGGGCATCTCCAACCTCTTTATTCCTTTCTTTCACAAGAAAGATCACCTCTGGAAGCTCTTCTATGTCCGTCACTAAACGTTCTTCATTTAAATTGAGGTCATACCGACGGTGCTTTCGGCACTGATCATAATGAAAATTCAATGATACGCGTATCAGCCAACTCCGAATCTTGGAAGTCTGAATCGTATCGTAATAAAGCAGATACTTATAAGCCGTTTCCTGAACAGCATCCTCTGAATCTGCCTGCGAAATGCCCAACTTCCGCAAGTATCTATATACAATATTAAGCTCCGAATTAAGTACGTTATTTTTAGTTATGTCATCCATCATCGTCCTCCTGCCTACTAGACGTATATCGTATAGAAAAGTTTACAATTTTACTTACACATTTTCAGTTTTTTTTTCCATACAAAAAAAGAGCTGCCAAGGCAACCCCCTTATTGTTTACGTACAATCTCCATAACTTATCATTGCTTCGTTCAGTATCAGTTATGGAAGTCTTCAACTCTATCCAGCCATTCATTTATTAGCGTAGGGAAGAGTTGTGGTTGTTCAATTTGCAGATTGTGGCCTGCACTATCCAATACGGCAAATGTTCCTTTCGGATACTTATCGGCTAGGTCAAGAGCATCCTTATATCCAACCGAAGAGTCTTGCCTTCCTAACAGGAAAACGCTGGGTTTACTGAAATCAGACTGATCAATCTTAAAAGAAAACCCATATTCATTTTTTACCTTATTTAGAAACTTTTCATCTCCCATTTTACAACCACTAAGAATTTCTTCGTTGTACCTTAACCATGTGTATTCATTAAGTACAATGTTATGATTCTTGAAATCTTCTAATTGATCCTTTGATAAACTTTCAATAAACTTTTGATTCATCTTTACTATTTCGTGTTTCTCAACTGTTCGATTTTCTGGAAGTGGTAAAATGACCGGACATATGAAGGCAGCGCCGAGTATTCGTTTCTGCTGCTTTTCAATAAGGCCCCTAGCTATATAGCCACCGTATGACTCCCCGGCAATGACGTACTCTTGGTCAGGAATTACGGCTTGAATGAAATCCGAAACAGCATTCAGCATTTCATCGGAACTGCTTATTTCGTCGTATCCTTTTGTTAATCCCATCCCAGGAAGGTCCAAATAAATCCGGCGCCACCCGTGCCTCCCAGCCAATATAGGCTCCATACACCCGCTCATCAATCGATGGTCAGGAGTATAACCATGTATCATTAAAATGGGCGTACCTTCCCCTAAATCTTCATAATATATTTCAGCCTGGCGAACTTTACAATATGCCATTTTACTCCTTCTTTCTTTAAGACTCTTTTCGTAAAGATTATTGTTTTTAACACGAAACGATTCAAGGCTGATTGAAGCGGAGGTGCGAGACTCCTGCGGGCGCTGCGGGACAAATTCTTTTGCCTTTACCCTGTAACTCTTCCCACTCTGGCCAAGTCATCATATCTAATTCAGGTCTTGGTGGATCATCTAGTATCGATATAAATTCAATGGAATGACCATCTGGATCTTCGAAATAGATAGATACAGCGGGCATGAATGGAAAGACTAGTAACGTTTCGGAACTCTCTCCAAGAAAATTTGTTGTTGGAATGCCTAATTTGGATAAATATTCTTTTGCCGAGGATATATCCTCCACATTAACTTTAAAAGCAAAATGTTGTCGCTGCACTAAAGAACTGGGATAGTTTTCTCGGATACCAAGCATCGACTCTCCTGGTTGCCCAACCCAATAAAATTTTGACTTTCTAGCAGTATCTTCATGTAACGGAATAATGTTCAAGAACTTTTCATAAAATGTCGCCGACCTTTGATAGTCCCTAACGTTAATATGAGTTTCAAAAATACCTTTTATCATTATTGCCAGCCCCTATCTTACAGGTGATTACGTTAACATCAATATCCTGCTCTTATTTTATACATTATTGAAATATTTAACAAATAGCCCAACCCGAACAAACAACCTTCACCTGTTGCTTCCGTAAAAAAAAGCTGCCTTAAAGACAGCCCGAACCCACAGCAAAGCACCAGTTAGTTGCAATTACTATTCCTTTGCTAGTTCCCCTAAACCAATGGAAAACAGAAGGACCAAAAGAAGGCACACCATAATATATATCGCCTTTCTTACCTTAAATGGCAGTAAATTCATCAAAAGATACATAAAATTACCGAGGATTCCTGCTCCACTTATCACTTCCGTCTTCTCTTTATCTTGTTCTTTAGTATATCTAATGGAAAATATCAATCCTGTCATCGATAGGAGAATAAGAAAGAGAAACCCTATATCTATGTTCATTTCATGTTCCCTCACCCTTTTGGGATCCTGATGGTATATCCGGATCCCTTTTCTTTTTTTCTAGAAAGAATCCAGTAGCTGCCACGACCAGCATTAGAAAGATGCCTATACACGCAGTTACGATCCCTGCTGTTTTGTCTTTGGCATAAAAACATATATATGTATTAAAAGAGATAAACATTAAAAAAATAAATAACTTTGCAACGAAGTTAATCGTAACCATTGGTTTCACAATAAACCTCATTCATCTTTCAACAGGCTAGTGAAACTGCAATTCATTGAAGTCTTTCCTACCCTTTATCTGTTTTAAATCCCTCTGGAATCGATTGCTCAACAGGGTCAACTAATTTAGACTACATAAAGCTAATCACCTATGGCAAATACATGTTTTTTTCGCTGTATTGCTTCCATGCAGAGCCATTTTAAATCTTTAGCAAAACGCCGGACTTGCTGATCTTTGTCCTCCTTTGTGTAGGTATGAATTAAACCTTCGCATATCCCTATCAATTGTTTAATCTCATCTCTATACAAAATGGTTTCCCCATAAATATCAAGATTTAGAAGGAAGCCAAACTTATTAGCAGAATCCTTTTCCTTTTTTAAAAGATAGGAGTGTATCCCCTCCTCAAACTCTACAAACGTTTCTTCCTTATACGCTTCTTTATAGGTGGTAGCTAAAATGAATTGGATTCCACACATTCACTTCTCCCTTTCCCTGCTTATTTCTACCTATTGTAGCAAAAATGCCTTTACTTAAGGGGCAGCTTTTTTTTTGCGATACGGTCTCTTTCACCATTTGCCATCACATTCCTTTTAATGGTAAATTTAAGGTAAAACTCAAGTTTAAAGGGGAGTCACGATGAAGAAGAAAATGACCGCTGTACTAGTTATCATGATGGCACTAACAGCTTGTAGCATCTTCACTGATAAAGGTACCGAATCAGAGACGAAGACCAAAATTGATTATCAATTTACAGGAGAGAGCGAGCACTGGGAGGCTGTATATTCTTATAAAGCAACCGAAATATGGGGCAAAAAGGGCAGACAAGCAACTCACTCCAGCAAAGATAACTATGTACTTACATTAAAATACAAGGGATCTTTGGAAGAATTATCTTCAATGAAACACCTTGAATATTCTTATGAAACAAGCTCAAGTAAAGGAAGTAAAAGAGAGGACTATCCTGCCCCGCCTAGTGAAAAAGTATTTACAACTAGTGGAAGTTCAGTAAATGGAGCAATGAAGAACAAAGATGAAATGATTAAGATACATGTAAAATGGGATGACAATGACGAGTCATTCGAACTGCGTAATAAAACCAAGTAATTGGCCGAAATATTAGGTATGCAAATCCATGAAACCCTTCAAAATAAATGACTTTAATGTAGAAGTCATTTTTTTGTTTTGGCTTTTTTTATCAATCGTCATAGGTATAACAAAAAAAGGGCTACTTCACGTAACCCTTTTTAGTACATTCCTTTTTCTATTTATTTTTGACTTTAAGAGCCTGTATTACTTCTTTTGTTGCCTCAGCGATAAGCTTGTCATTATACTCGGCATCTTTTTCATCACGACTTGAAAGGACGGCAAGAACGATAGGGTCTCCTTTTGATGGCCAAATGATGGCGATGTCATTTCGCGTACCATATGATCCCGCGCCAGTCTTATCAGCAACTTCCCATCCTTTCGGCACTCCAGCTCGAATTAGCGCATCTCCCGTCGTATTTCGCTTCATCCAATCTATTAAAAGCTCACGTTTCTCTTTTGGAAGTGCATCTCCCAATGTAAAAGCCTGAAGACTTTCAGCAAGTGCTCTTGGCGTACTCGTATCATGAGTTTCACCAGGATTCACTTCGTTTAAAGCTGGCTCAATCCGCTCAGGGCTGGTAACATCATCACCCATTTCCTCCAGTGCTTTTTTGAATCCAGCCGGTCCCCCCAGTTGCTTAAGGATAAGGTTTCCAGCAGTATTGTCACTGTATCGAAGAGATGCATCCGAAAGCTCCTTAAGAGTCATCCCGGCATCAACATGCTTCTCTGTGATCGGATTATAATTAACCAGATCCTCCTGTGTATAGGTAATTCTTTGCTTAAGGTCTTCCAATGATTTCTGTTGTAATAGAGCTCCTACAGCTAGGGCCTTATGAGTGGATGTATAAGCAAAACGCTCATCTGGATGATAGGTTACCGTTTGGTTTGTACCGGTATCCAAGGCAAAGATACCAAGCTTGGCATCAAATTTTTCTTCAAGCTGGGCAAAATTTTGAATCTTGGCCGTTTCTTGTTTTTTAGGTTCAGTTAATTCAGCATTCCCGTTATGGTTTGAACAACCCGCAAGCGCTGCGCATGAAAGAACCAGTACTGGCACTATTTTTTTGAATGTGGAAGTACAAAAAATATGGTTCAATGATTTCATTGAAATTACACCTCTTTCTAGAAATTTTTTATTATCTGTTCTCCTCCGCAGGAAACACTAACACAGTCATTTTATCAACGATCCGCAACAATGAACATGTAGTGCTTATAATACCTCCATGATAAAAAGATGAATATTTAAAATATTCAACGCAGGAAAATCGATCGTTTCATACTAACGGTTTCTCCTATTGTTTAAATGGAAGCCGTGGACTTTCATCTTGATAGATAGAGTAAGTCCAGCCTCCATTTTCCATTTCTGAGCATTGATCATCATTGCAAAAAAAGAGATAGGTCTGCTGGTCAGTACGGACACTTACACCAAAATAGTAGGGGAATGCTCCCCCTTTATTTTTATCCAGGCTAGCATCCATCGCAATAATGTTCTCTTTTTCTGCTATCTTTTTATAATCTTGACTCTCAACCGTTTTTTGAACCATTTCACTTAAAATAACCTGTTCACTTTTGGAAGGTTCATACGCATGTTCAAAAATAAGCCATCTTCCAAATAAAAACAAATTAAACCCGATACTGATCATCAATAATGTAACTAAAATTTTATTCTTCATATCCCCCTCCCTATCTCTCCTTCGAACGTCTCTAACTCCTGTAATTCGATTAAACGACTTACACTCTCTTCTTTATTAAAAGAACTATGCCAGCGATAATCGTATTGATCCAATATACGGTAATGGTTACTAATCAAGTTTTGTTGCAATCGGAAATCCCCTCTATAATCCATTTCCTTCCACCATATCTTACCGCCCATTGTTTTTTCTTTAGGCGTCCCGCCATTTTTGCTTGCAATTAGCCGGACAAAATCAACTGGATCATCACCAATCGATGACATCAGCAATTGGCTATGTTTAAACAAAGCGCAAAATGCCACAACGGTGGTCCAATTGGCTTCTGTTCTTCTTTTTTCAATTTGAACTAATGTTTTTTTTGAAATCCCTAGTATTTCACACATCTTATCTTGAGAAAAACTTTGCTCAGTTCGAACAAGTTTCATTTTTTCTGAAATTAAATGAATGAATTCTTCTCTTTCCATTAGTAGTAAAAACCCCTTTTTAGTGTAATTTTACACTAAAAGTATAATTTTTCAAGCTAAAAATGGTATAAAATGAGATTCATGATTTAAGCTTATTAGTAGGAACTGATCGACTAGCTGCATAAAAAATAGACAAACCCGAAGTTCATCAAGTTTGTCTATACTCTGAATGCATTCAACAGAGAATGCTTTTTATTTTCCTGATGGAACCATCCTGACCTGTTTGCATAAAGAAAAAGCTGTCTTCAAGACAGTTACAACCTTCAACTAACGTACACCTCAATGACTTAATTTAGTTTAACCAGTATAAAGCATTGGTCATCTTTACATGAATCCAAGTTCTTTCCATTTCTAAGGGATTCCATGATTTCCTGTTTAAGTGTCGATAGCGGGGCTTTCGAATGGTTCTTTATTAATGAACATAATTGGTCTGAACCTAGAGGTTCTTCCACTCCATCTGTATAAAGGAACAGGCTGCTGTCCTTATTGTATGTGATGGCAGTCGTAGTAAAACTTATCCCTTCGAACATCCCGAGTGGAGGACGATTGGAATGCAGGTGATATTGGGTTCCGTTCACATCCTGTAAAACTACGGGAGGATGGCCGGCATTAATATAACGGATTTCTTTCTTATCCGTATCGATTAAAAGGTAAACAGCTGTGCAATAATAAGAAGTTTCACTGGTGTTATTGAATAGAGAATGAAGAAGATCATCTAATTCCTTCATGACGGCCCCGACTTCGGAACCTTTTAGAATCAATCTTTGAAATATGGAATGAAGCGACATGGTTATGAGAGCCGAAGAAAGCCCGTGCCCCATCACATCGAGCAGGATAAGGCCAAATCGGTGGGCGTCAATTTGGTAAAATCCATAAAGATCACCTGATAGTTGATTGGCGCCTTTATAATAGGCTTGAATTTCAAGATGTTCATTACTAATGGGAACAGGCAATAACGCCTCTTGGATTTTTTTTGCGAGTTCCATTTCTCTTTCTGTTTCCATTTTGTATTTTTCGTTTTTCCCGTTCAATTCAATAAGCTTTTCTTTTTGCATTTTCACCGTTTCATGAGCATTCTCTAAATCAGCATAAGCCATATTCTTAGCATGTAGAGCTGTCATTGCCTCTTTTTTCGCTAATAGAAGCTCATTTTCCAGTTCGTTTCTTTTTCGCATGAGAATCACCACACACTCAATAATGGTTCTTCCATCCCGCTCTCTTCGGACAGCGTTGAGTAACACGGGTATCTCTTCACCATCTGCAGACTTTAAAGATATATAAATTTCCTCAATGTGATTTTCCAGCTTAATCAGAGGAACCAGATATAGCTGATGAAAGAGTATAGCCGAAGCTGAAAGGATAAAGTTAATATGCTGCCCTTCCATTTCTTCGTGACCATGCCCCAATATTTTAAGTAAAGTTTGGTTAACGGATAAAATAGTATCTTCTTCTGACAAGGTAAAAAATCCGCAAGGTGCCTCATTTAATTGTTCATTCACAAAAATCCACACCTATCCTTTTCTATCAATCGATCTTCGAAGACTCATCCAAATATTGACGGATCAGGAGAATCGTCTCCTCGGGATGACTCATATGCGGACAGTGTCCTGTTGCTTTCATCCTGTTCAACGTACTATCAGGAAGATGTCTATGAATATATTCACCTACTGCTGACGGAGCAATAACATCTTCAGAACATTGCAAAATAAGTGATGGCACTGTTACTTTTTCTAAGTCTTTACGGTTGTCTGCGAAAAAGGTGGCCTCTGCAAATTGGCGAGCGATAATGGGATCAGTGGAACAAAACGCTTCTCCAGCTCCTGTTTTAACTCTGGTCGATCGGGATTTTGCATAACCGTTCCCGCAAAGGCGGTTGCCCAGCCTATATAATTTTTTTCCATCATATCAATCAATCCGAAAAGTTGTTCTTTCTCGAATCCTCCGTAATAATCATCAGGGAGGTTCAGGTAGCAAGGCGAAGGCCCTACCAGAACAAGTTTAGAAAAGTATTCAGGGTGCTTAATGGAGGCCAGCATGCCAATGACACAACCAACAGAGTGTCCAACAAAAATAGCATCCTTTAGCTCTAATGCGGAACAAACATCAAGTACATCTTGTGCATACCCTTCAAGAGAGCTGTATCTTTCCACGTTGTATGCCTCTAAGCCGGAATGACCTGACCCAACATAGTCAAATAGGATAATTTGGTATTCATCCTCGAAGTCTTTTGCAACTGATTGCCAGACATTTTGATCACAACCAAAGCCTGGGGCGAATATCATGGGTCGTGTACCGCTTCCCTTTACCTTTACATTGTTACGCACGATAATATTAGGATTCATAACTGGCTCCTTCACTTAGACGATATGCTTCCTATATGTTAACACTAACCTTACCTGAATTAAAGAATTACCCGATTCATCCTAAATCCTGCATATAGCCACCTTCCATATAGCCAATTGGGGAGAGGCATCGCTCTTCATGCCCACTAATTAAGTAATAGGAAGAAAGACCGTGACGCTCAAATCAATACTTATTTTTCAAGATTTTGGGCATAAACCCAAAATAAAATCGAACGAAGGGTGTGTAGGTATCCATTTAATATCTGTTTGACTTGTGGGTAGCCAAGCATCCCTTACTACCCTGCCTCGTTAGTTGCATAAAAATAAGCTGTCTTTAAGACAGCTCCGTTCTTCAGCTATTCCATCTTTCGGCTTGTTACGCCTTTTTCCACAGCCCGCCTGAGCAGGGAGTGAAGCCAGAGGTTTCATAAAAGTTTTTGTGTTTGGAGGCATACGTTAAGGTAACGATTTCTAATCCATACCGTTCCGACTCATTCAATAATTCTCTTACCAGTTTCACACCAATCCCCCATTTTTGATAATCAGGGTGAACCATTATGTCTTCCATATAGCCATGTTCCAATCCCATGCCTGCAACATAACCAAATGCTATCAGCTTATTATCTTCGTTTCTTACTCCAGCCCAGAAATTGGATCGCTCGAACAATCTAGGATAATCTTCATCGCGTCTTGCCCACCCAACAAGCTCCCTTCATTCAGGGACTTCATGATTGGATATCGGCATGTTTATGATGACTTGATCGTTCATTTAATCCCCTCTTTCTTCATCCGCAATTGCCTGTTAAGTAGTCATTTCCACAGGATGAAGTGTAATTCCTTGTTGAACTCTCTGCCCCTTTAGATTCGCAAAAAAAGGTTGCCGCGCAACCCTTTTAATAAGGAATGTTAATTCAAACTTGTTGTTTATTCATTCTTTCATTTGGATCATATTATACTTTCTGTCCTGCCCCGATCGTTGTTCCTTGGTGAAAAAGCATTTGCCATCTTCCATCTGTAAATTTCCAGATGGAACTTCGCAATGAATGTTGTTTTTTTACTTCGTTAAATATTCGATAGGTGGCTAACACAATTTCTTCAGACAATGGATGTATGTCAAAATCACTCAAAGTCATCTTTACCTCACCTATTCCCTCTTCAGCAATCCCCTCATCTTTGTACAAGACTTCACCAGAACTACCAAATTCAAAAAACTGGTCTGCAAGTATATGGTTAAGCTCGTTTTGAGATGTACGAATTTCTGGTTTTAACAACTTTTTTTCCAGTTGCAGTAAATGTTCATATAACGCAGATTCACTTCCCATTTTCCGCTCCCCCTTTTTCACTTCAAGCTAAACTACCTAATCCATCAAAAAATGAACGGCCAAAGCAACTCCCTTATTGAAGTAACGCACCCGTTGTTTATCATTCTATCTGGATAACAATTTCAGAACCCGTCGGATTTTCCTTAAAGGGTTCGTGATATTCTTTAAAAACCAAGTCCATGCTTGATATATCGTCAGGCAACGGAGGGGAAACGATGAAGTTGTATGTATAATGTCCTGTTGAGCCTCCTGCCCTATCCTGCCAACAATCATATGGTTCCCCTAAAAATAATTCAAAACTTTTGTGATGATGCTCGTCCATCGGTACATCCTTCGCTTCCTCCCAATCGACGTGAAGCTGAATAACACTAGCATTCTCATACTGTCGAATAACCGTTACCGAATATACCTGATCGTCTTGTTCAACCATTTTCAAAACCGATAGGTGCTTTCTGAATCCAGTCGGTTCTACACGAGGTTTATATACGTCGTCCATTCTCATTGACCAGAACAACGACCTTAATAAATCCTCATACAGATCATATTTCAAAGCCCATTTGGAAATAGCATCCTCAGGCGGAACGCCCGGATTGTCGGCAGAAATGTCCTTCCGTTGTCTTACTAATGCGCAAAGCTGTTCATCTATCGAAGAAATCCTTTCATCATAATGTTCGGTTGGTTGTTCGAATGGCATTCGGTTCATGGTACTCCTCCTCATTGTTAGTTCAAGTGTAAATCATTAGCTACCTCTATGTTAACAAATAATGGATATTGATGGAAAGTAAAAAAACGGCATATGACAGCTCCACTCCTTCGCTATCAGACCCGTTGGTTCAACAAGATCCTTTTATTTTGTTCCTTACTTACAGCAATCATCGAAAATCCTAAAATGGATACCCCTTTATTCTGGTTACCCTAGCAAGCAAGATCCCTATTAAAGACAAAACGCTCCCCTTATTGGGAAGCGCTGTTCGTTTTAGCATATGTTCAATGGGTTTGCTTCTGCTCGGGAGGATTTCCCGAATCATCTTTTCCGTTGACGGAGCGGCAATCTTATATATAAAAAAGGAAGAATATCGGGGAATCCCTTATCCTTCCTTAATGGGTGTTTTACTGTACTAATTCAGACAAATCGGGCTGCAATTTGGTTCGCAGAACATACAGCATGCTGGCACCGACGAGAAATGCCACGGCATCCGCTATGACAAGCGACCAGACCACCCCGTGGAAGCCGTTCATTTGATTGGCGATAAACAATACGGGAATCAGGGTGATTCCTTGAATGATTGACATAATGAAAGCGGCAGTTCCTTGCGCAGTTGCTTGGAAGATCCCGGTAAACAATGCGGTCATTCCGGTAATGAACAAGGATAAAAACGTCACATGCAGAATGTAGCTGCCCATTTCAATTAATTGCGGGTCATTGGTAAATAAGCCGATTAAGTGGTCGGAAATCAAGTAGACGATGATGCCGAACACGACTGCCAACGCCACGATCGCTTTGATCGTAAATCCAATCGTATTCTTCATGCGTAATTTATTCGCTGTGAAAGAGAAGGCAATCAACGGCACGACTCCCTCGCATAAGCCCATCAGAATGAACTCAGGAAATTGCAATAAACGGGATGAAATTCCGAAGGCGGCTACGGCCTGATCCCCGTATTCGACAAGAAAATGGTTGAAAATGAGCGACATGGCTCCCATAAACACACTCATAATAAAGACAGGAATTCCGATTTTCAATACATTGCCCAGAATTTCCTTGGTAGCCTTGAACCATTTTACCGAGACCGTTAAGAATTGGCTTTTATATCCCATATGGAAGGCGTAGAATGCACTCCCAACCAAGTTGGAAATGACCGTAGCAGACGCAACGCCGATCACGTCCCAATGAAATACGAAGATGACGAACGCATCGAGAATGATATTTACGACAACACTGAGAATCATCCCGATCATCGACGTGATTGCCGCCCCCTCCGAGCGCACGATGTTCTCCAGCGTAAAGAATAATACGACGAATGGCGAACCGATAAGCATGATCGTGACATAGTCCTTCGTGAAATCAAAGGATTCAAGCGTAGCCCCCAGGCCATGGACGATTGGATCGATCAGCGGGAGCCCGACGGCCATCATGATAAGACCGAGAACTAAGCTACTGTAAAAGGCGAATGAAGACACATGCTTTACATCATCATATTTTTTCTCTCCAAGCAAACGCGAGATGAATGTACCGCTGCCTACGCCAATCAAGTTTCCCAGCGCCATGATGATTGCGAATAACGGCAAGGTTAGTGCGAGTGCCGTTAACATCGCCGTATCGTGAAGCGTACCAAGGAAATAGGCATTCAAGATCGAATATATGACACTCATCGACGTACCTAGCATCATTGGTACAGCGAAGTGGGCTACGGCTTTTGCTATCGGTGCTTTTTCAAAATAATAGAGGTTTTCTGAATCCATATGGAGTCACCACTTTCATCATTATTATAGGTTTAAATCTAACGGTGTTAGATTGCCCCTTACAGTATTAGATGATATCATAAACCTATGACCATGTAAATCATAAACTTACACTGTTAGTTATAAGGAGGCTTATCAATGAAAAAGCAACAGCCCCAGATTTCGGAGGATAAGATCATAGAAGCTTCATGGGAGCTTCTGGGGGAGGAGGGCATCGAGAAATTCAGCATGAGACGCTTGGCCACCCGGCTTGGGATTCAGGCTCCCTCTCTGTACTGGTACTTCAAGAGCAAGCAGGACCTCTACCAGCGGCTGGCCAACCATGTATCCAAAATGATCCTGAAGGAGTTTCACTCCGACGGTGACTGGAAGGAGCAGCTGACGGTCCTTGCGGTAACGGTACGGAGTGTGCTCAGCCAATACCCTTGCTCAACACAGCTCATGATGATGACGCTGCCCCACGAACCGGACATCATCCGATTCACCAACCGCATGCTGCTTTGCGTGGAATCGACGACGCTTGAGCAAGAGCAGAAAATGCAAGTGGTCACCACGCTTGTGAATTATATCTATTACTTCGTTCTAGACGATTATCAGCATGAACGGAATGTTTCTGCCATCATGAAGGACCAGGAAACGGATCCTGGCGAGGAGGTGACCCGCCTTCTGAACTCCATGAGCGAGTCGGACGCAGGACTGTTCCGGAGAATGTTCACAGATGGGCTTTTCAACCTGATGGGGTCCGATCGTTCGTTTGAATTCGGTTTGAAGCTGATTCTGGCAGGGATTGAGCAAGTGATACAGGAGCAGGAGAAGTAGAATCTAAAACAACGTTCAGTCGTTTTTTCGGATGGGCGCTTTCCATGACGTTCACCGTATATCTTCGTGGGGAAATAACGTGAATTTTCAAGGGAATCCATATTAAAATTCTCATTTTGCCAAAAGCCAATAACTGTACATAAGAAGTTGGAATCTAACATTGCCGTACACCCAGCTATCTTTTCATTCAAATGAAAAACCCCTTCATTAATTAAAGTTATCTAGTAGCTTACAAACGATAAAAATTGCCCAAGGATCATGTAACAATGGGCTGTTAGCCAAGTTACCAAAACCAGCTTTGGGCAATAAGCTACCTGTATAGGCTGAAGGGGGGCGAGAAAATGGGTCGACGAATAAAACATAATTCACGAGACGTGGAGGAGTTGGCGAGACTCATGAAGGCGGAAGCGAGCGGTGAGGGAGTCCAGGGCATGAACATGGTGGGAACCGTTGTGGCCAATCGGGTCGAGGCTGACTGTGCCCCTGACTTCAGAGGACTGCGCAATATCAGACATGCGATTTATCAAACGATACCCGGAACTGAAACTCCTCACTTCGAGCCCGTCTTGAATGGAACCTTGTATACACAACGCCCCAATGAAGCTGACCTTCAGAGGGCCAGGAATGTATTGCATGGGTATCGTGACCCGCGGGCCAGAAATAGTTTGTGGTTTTTCAATCCCAGCCCGGGAAAAAAATACCGAGCACCCTGTACCGCCACCATGCCAAGGTCGCCCATGACGCAGTTCGATTTTTCACACAAGAATCATTGCTTTTATGTCGGCGTACCGGGCTATTGTCCAGAGTTTTATAGTTGAATTAAAAAGGAGCATTCTTCTCATGACTTGCGGAGACTCTAATTATTATCCAATGAATGATCATCCTGGTTTTTATCCAGCTTCCACGATGAATGGCATCGCCGGGCAACCACCATACGGCGGCTTCCGGGCAACCATGCCTTCTGGACCTTCCTATGCCGCCCCAGTCGTCCCGATGGGGACGGGGCAGCAACTACCGGCTGGCACGATCGAAGAATCTTTTATGGAAAACATCCTGCGCTTCAACAAAGGTAAGATCGGTACCTTCTACTTCACTTACCAAGGCAGCAGCAAATGGAATTCAATGATTTACCGCGGGCGCGTAGAAACGGCTGGGCGTGACCACATCATCATCAGCGACCCGGAAAGCGATAAACGCTTCCTGCTGCTGATGGCAAATCTCGACTGGGTCGAATTCGACGAACGAATCAACTATCCTCAGACACAAATTAGTCCTAATGTCCAGGCGTCCTTGACGACAACCGATTGAGCTTGCAGAACACCAAAAAAGGTAATTCAGCCGAATTACCTTTTTTTACGTGGAAGAAATACCTGCTAGATTCCGAAAACCCAAGCAATGAAGCCTCAATGAACCGTTTCAAAAAAGCTGCCTGAAAGACAGCTTCGATCTAGCCTAATATGATATTACATATACCAAATCAGTTCATTTTGCATTTTCTCGCCTTGTTTGTTTTTCTTTTCCACGACCACCCATATCCCATTTTCCATAGCCACTTGAAGAACGATGTTCGTCCCATCCGGACTTTTAAACAAAATATAACCTTGGGTCCCCTTAATGAAAGTAACTGGATCGATCACATTTTTATAGGGTGGTTTTATATCAGGGTTTAAATCATTAACGATAATGTCGGTGACAATATCTGAAAGAACTTTGTATTCTTTTTGTTTTTCTGATTTATATAGCAGTTGTTCATAACTATATTTTGAAAAGGATTCCAACCTTAAATTAAACGTTTGCAGAATATCCGAAAGAACTTTCTCATAGAACTCCTTTATTTTCATTTCCTCTTCATCCCCTTTATGAACAAAATCAATCACTTTTACACCAAAAGGGCTTACATCAAAAGTGATCGTTTCTTTGCCATATGGAGGATTATGAGCGTGTTCAAATGTATTTACCTGAACCGTTACCGTAAAACTATAACTACCTTCACTTTTCCTAATAACCTTTATGATCCTGGCATCAAATAAACCGTACTGTTTATAATAGCCATAATAATGAACCACTTCTTCCGATATATATGGGTCAAGTGTAGTCAATAATGTATCATAAATTAATTTATCATGTAATTCAGTTTCTGCTGAAGTAATTATATGAGGTTGAACACTCAATAGTATCAAACTTATGGACAGCCCCAAGAAAAATTGATTCATAATATAACCTATCCTAATATTGTTTAGGTTTACTGTTCCCATACGTTTTTAAAAATATTGATTCTTTCTTTATTCAACTAACCTTGCCCGATTGTTGCATAGAAAATAAGCTTTCGTTAGGTGATTAAGAATTTAGGTCTTAATGAAGTAGTTTCTTCCGTCTGCGTTGGGTTTCTCATTGGAGGGGGGAGTATAGACCTTTAATGGTAGTACCACCTTTCTCCGTTTCCTTCAGTTATTGGCTCTTTTGTCTCAGCATCTACAATTAAATATTTATGGACAAAACTTTCTTTTTTCTCTTTAATAGAACAAAAAAAATATACCTGCCTCTTCGGATCAATATGTGGGTGAGGATTATTGTAACTATTAACTATTTGATATTTTTCCGCATATTTATTAACTGTTGATTTTAAATCTTTATACAGAATTTTTTCTCTAATATTTAGGGTTGCCGATTTGAATTCATAATAAGTCGTTCTTTTGATAAAATTCATTTGCACTGATTAGTTGTTTCTTGCTATTATCCGTATACTTTTCGGAAGTTTGAGCATGTACATTAACAGTTATTAACATAAGCATAGTTACGATTAAAATAGACCATTTAGTTTTCATTGGAAGTCTCTCCTTTAACAATATTAAAGGTATTATCCCCAATTTTCGATTTTCTTATGGAACTAAACATCCCCTTTAGTCCCATAAGAAAAGGAGCTGCTGATCAGCTCCTAGTAATGAGGTAAAGCACGCTTTAGTACTATAAGGTGATGTGCGGTAAAAAGGGCACCAACCATTCATTTCTCTTATTTAGTAGCCGTGAAAATAAACGTTTCCTTGTATTTTCTTCCGTGAACTCCTTTACTGTGTGGTTTTCCGTGCCAACTTAATTCAAATTCAAGTTCATTGGCTTTCACCGACATAGGGAAATTTTGAAATTCAAAGACTTGTCCCTGTTTAAATTTTTCATGTTGAAAGTCATTAAGACTTAATCCGTATTTTGTTTCTGTATTTGGTTCATTCCTGTAAGTATTAAATTCAACTTCATCTAGATCTTCACCAATATTTGTGATAACCACATTATACGTTTCAACATTATTCTTAGTATCTTTTGCCGTCTCTTCACCCTTTTTTAATTCGATTTTCCATTGATGAGATTGCTTTACGATAGGAGTTTTAAATAGATTGTCCGCCTCTGCTGTTGCATTTGAAACTACTCCAGTGGCTATTAAGCAAAAAATAAAAAATGAGGTAATAAGTTTTTACAATATTGCTGCCTCCTGTTGTATAAATCAATTTTTGAATAGTTTTCCTAAAAAGACGAAAAAAAACACATATCCATAAGAAAAGCTGCCTGAAAGACAGCTTCGATCTTCAGTTAACGTACCCGCTAGTTCTTAAACTATTTCATTGATCTTGCAACTTTCAACATTTTATTCCTTGATACCCGTGAGCTATGCATTTCTACATAAGTTCCTTCTTGTTTCCAACGAAGTAAACCACCAGTAACAAGTTCTCCCTTTTCATCTAACTCACCACTATTACCCCATTCTACAAAAAAGCCCTTATGACCGTTTATATCTACCTGCTCTTCGTTTATGTGCATTTCTTTCTTAAAAGGTCCCTTCCTTTGATCAATACTAATTAGCAAATATTTATCGTCGCTATCCATATAGTGCAAACTAAAATTAGTGATTTTGTCTTTTTCATCCCAAGGGTATGTTTTTATTTCTAACGTCCAATCATTAGGAATATTGTGAGGAACAACTACTTTAAAATCAACTTTCTTCTTGATTTCAGAAATAGTTATACTATCGTGATTATATTTGATTTCTTTTGCTTGAACTATTAGTGGCATGGTTTGAATTAGAATAAATACAACTAATAAACGTATAAAAAATAATCTCAATTTACTACCTCTTCCTGTTTGGTTTTTATATAGGTAGTTTTCCCAATTTGATGTTGCTTATTAAACTGACCTGCTTGATAGTGCATAAAGTAAATGCTTCTTCAGCAACCCTGTTAATGAACTACCAGCTAATGGTGTGTCAATATCTTTCTCTAAAATAATAGGGAGCTATTCGCTGCCTCCTATATAAATCAGCTGTAAACATAATAACGTATGAGCACCATAAATAAGTATAAAGTATTGTTATTCTCCAAAATTCAATGTTTCAAAAAGATATAAATAATACCAAATACCTAATTTTACTTCAATAATTACATTTTCTTACTTAGTTTTGTGATATCTTTAATTTCAGGAAATATTTTAATGAAATAATCGGTGAAATAGGGGTGAGAGTATGAAAAAAGGGATAATTATAGGTACACTTGCCTTTTCATTGGCTTTAGGCGGTGGCGCTTATGGTTACTGTAACCATGTAGAAGCGCAAAAAAAGGAAGAAATCAGAGTAACCAACTTAAAAGAGGCTAAGAAAGCTGTTTCATCATTGTATGAGAAAAACAATTTTAAAAAAGGTGTAACAGGTAAGCAAATCCTATCGGCTAAGAAAAAAGTAAATAATGTAACAGACAATAAGGACAAAGAGCCTTTAAAGTTAAAAGTGAATCAAGCTCAAAAATTGCTGGATCTTCAATTGGCTCTTAACGGTTTAATTCATAATGGTACTATAACTAATGGTGTAAAGCCGGAACAATTTGATAAGGCTGCTAAGAAAACAGAAGCTGTATATTCCTTTAATAAATCCTTCCATAAATCGTCTAAGGACCTCTTAGATAAAGCCAAGAGACAATATAATGATATCAAGACAGCAACTAAACAAGTCGGTGAATTAGAAAAATCTCCAACTGAAAATAAATATAAAAGTGCTTCGGCAACTGTAGCAAAAATCAAAAATACAAGCAGTAAATCAGATTTAACAAAAAGATTAGATAAGGTGAGCAACAAGCTAGTTGCTGCAAAGGAAGAAGCGAAACGGAAAGAGGCACAATGGAAAGCAGCAGAAGCAGTGAAATCAAAGGCTACTGCGAATAGTGCTAATTCAAGTACAAGACCGGTACCTTCTAATGGATCAAGTCAAACTCCAAATTCTTCATCAAGTAGTGCAGGAGTTTCTTCAGGTACATCATCAGGATCAAAAAGTTCATCTTCAAATCAAAACAAGTCAACACCTAGTCAAAACAAATCTTTGACAAATGAAACTAAGTCATCATCTAGCCAAAGCAAGACAACACCAAGTCAAAATAAGTCATCTTCAAGTACTCCTAACTCTAATAATAATAGTTCTTCTAACAAAGGAAGTTCTTCTAATGGATCTAACGCAGGAGGAACTGATTGGAATAAAGTTGGTAAAGATCTAGAAAATAAGGATTGGAACCATGAGGATAGTGGGAATGTTGGCAGTGACAATAGTGAAGGTCAAGGTAATACATGGCATTCTTGGAATTAATAATAAAAAGAGCTATTCTTCGGAATAGCTCTTTTTTATTGGGAAGAGGAGAGTATGATGCGAAATCTAAAGATACTTACAATTTGTTTGATTATCTTTTCTTCAATTTAGAAACATGTTTGATGCTGCGTGGGACGTAGATCTCTTAACATATGATATTTCCTTTACTTATATAAGTATATTATTACTAGGTTGCAATGTTAACGATAAAAAAGAGACTGTTCATGGTCCATTGATTTATATATTTAATTCCACTCCCAAAAAAATGATCCTTGTGAAACGATAAGTTTATCAAGCCATGACTCGAAAGTATTCTGTCCCATTTTGCTCATTTGGTCGTCTGCTATCCACATATAATCCTTTCTTCCTTCTTTGATATAATTATAATTAATCATGATTTCCCCTATGTTTGGATAACTTCCAATTGGATATGAGCCTCTGTTATCTTCTGTTAAATACGGACCAAAATTATACTGAAATTGTTTCAGTCGATTAGGTATATCTTGTGCTTTATAAAGGGCAATTCCAGCTGAATATTCATCTTCGAATAAATAAACTCCGTTATGCAGTAGCAGAAATTCTTTATATCCTTCCGGTAAGATTAAATTCTCTTTATTGACCAATCTGTCTAATTCTTTAACTGGGATGGGAGGATTAAATGTGAAACGAGTCCAATGAACATTTCCGTGTGTTGCTTGAATCAAAAGTCTATTACTGCTATCTAACCTATTTTTTAATCCTAATAAGATTTCTGTAACATTATGCATAAAAAACATCTCCGTTTTTTTAAGTGTATCTCTTTACAATTCCAATCTTCGTTCTGTATTTATGTTCTATTTACTTGTTTTTTTATTAAGAACTGCCTTTGAGACAGCTCCGATCTTCATCTAACGCACCCGTTAACTCAAAATAATTAATTCAAAATTCATCTTTTTTCCAACCCTTATATCCGACGAACTCCACAAGACCGAAACCTATTATCATTGATAAAATCGGTACAGCATAATATCTCGGAGGTCCAAATATTAAGATAGCAACAATGAAAACTGCAATAAAAAGTGCAGTATTTAAAAGATATGATTTTTTTCGATATTTTATATAGCGTTTTATTTTATCCATTTTGTATTCTTTTCACTCCAATTACGCTTGACTCCTTAATGATATCATCTTCAACTAAACTGCCCGAAAATGGAGCGGTTCCAGCCCTATAAAGAAGTAAAGCATGCGTCAGTTGGAGAACTAGCTCTTAGTAGAACAAGAACTGTACATATTATCCCATTACATCTTTAAGATGTTTATTTTGTCTCATTAAGAATATCCAAAACATCAATAGAACACTAAATACAATAAATAATAATATCGGTGCCTGAAAAATACTCCACGTACTTGGTCCGTAATGGGTTACTTGGTGATGTCTCTCAATAGTCTTCTCATACGAACTTTTATATTCATATTGAATGACCCACCGATTTTTCGCCAGCACAACAGTTCCTAAATCGTAACCACTAGGGGTAATGGAATCATTCTCCCTAAGTATTCCCTGATTTCCAATGACAATGGCAGCTTCCTTGTACTCAATAGGATAGATCGTTGTAGGTTTCTGTTTTACAGAAGCATTTTCCTGTAACCAATCTTTTAAATCTGCTGCTGGAAAAACAGCTAACAAATTAAGTTTTTTATTATACTTATTAAATACGATAAGAAGTTGTTTTTCTTCTTTTTCCGTCACTTCTGTTGAGGCTCCGAGAATATGAATTACTTCATCCATAATGGCTTCTTTTTCTTGTTCTACTACTTCCAACTTAGTTACTTCTTCTCTATGTTCATTAAACTTAATAATTGAATGGATTAGAAAAATGAATCCAAACAGCAAGGAGAATAATGTTGTTAGAAGTAAATAATTCGTCAGTTTCTTTTGACCGTTGAAGAATCTGGCTAATTTTTGGAATGGTTTTTTTACTTCCACTTTATAAACTTCATCTATCTCAACGGTAAAATCCACATCATTTTTCATACTTTCTAATACTTCTCTACATTTTTCACACGATTCCATATGTTCCTCAATATAATGAATACTATCCTGGCTGCACAAATGATCGATATAAGATGGAAGTAAATCTCTCACTATATTGCATTTAATGTCCATTGTTATCCTTACCCCTTTCCCTTAATTTCATCTTAGCCCTATAAAAAGTAACTCTCGCCCAGTTTTCATTTTTTAACTGAATTTCCCCTATTTCTTTGAAACTAAGACCACCTAAGATTCTCAATAGTAAAACCTCTTTATATGGTTCATCAAGTAAGTGTATTATTCGGTATAGGGCAATTTTGTCTTCGGAATAAATAAGTTCAGCTTCAGGAGAAGTATGAATTGTGTCCTCTTGAAGTATATGTCTTTGTTGCTTCTTATTACGTTCAAGATGCTTATAATAGGAGTGCTTCGCTATTTGACAAAGCCAAACTGACATTTTACATTCACCATTATATCTATCAATGGATTTTACAGCTTGATAGAAGGTTTCTTGTGTTAGTTCTTCTGATAAATCTGCGTTGTGACAAAGACACATTAGATATTTAAAAACTTCTTCAGCATAACTGCTATAAATTTCATCTAGTTCCCCCAAGCCTTTTCCTCCTCTCGTCTATATATCCGTTTCCAGTCAATTTCGTTACAGAGAATATTTAAATTTTTTTGGCAACAGAAAACCGCCAAACATAATGGCGGCTAAAGTATTAAAATGCAACATAATAATTAATATAACCTCTATTGAATTAAGCTGCCCCGTTTGTTCCGTAAGAAAAAAGCTGCCTGAAAGACAGCTCCGATCTTCAGCTACCGCACCCGTTAGGACTCGAACTTTTAGTGAACAAACATCACAAGTATTTTAAACAATTCTACCTCTTGTTAAGCACCAAAATATATAAATGTATGATACAGTACGGCAGCGAGGGCAGCCGTCTTGTCATCAATTGCTTCAATGCGAATACGATTGGTTAAGCTGGTACTCACATTATCGAGATTTCTAATGGTAGCAATTGTTTCATCGTTCTTCTTTAATTCCCCTGTACATGCGTAGTCTTTCTCAAGTCTGTATACATCTCCATTAATAGTAACGGTCTGAATCTTTTCAATCAGTTGAGTACGGTGCTGATTGATTGATAGCTTTTCTGATGTACTGCAATTGAGTAAAGTATAACGAAAACCAGTGAACAAGCACTCTATTTTATAAATGGGGATTTTATCTTGTGTTTGAACTTGGTAACAATAAGGCATACCATACCGGAGTAACATATGGGCTATTTGAGTCAGAAAACGGTGTCGGGTTTTTTTTAGTAAGTAGACTAATTCTCTTTGCTCGTTATGAATAGGCATATTCATTTGATACGAGACAAATTCAGGAACAGTGTATGAATAAATGGGCAATTTGTTTCTCCTTTGTTCATTTAGAATATAATAAGGAAGTTTTTCCATTAATCTACCGTTTTTTTAAATTAGAATACTAACGCTAAAGCACACGGTAATTGAAGAGATAATGATAGATAAAATTTTCATAAACGCCCCTCGGATATAAAATAATTTTCTTCATATACGTGTTAGGTTGTCACTTTTCTTGTCAACTAACCTGCCCCGATAGTTCCATAAGAAAAAGCTGCCTGAAAGACAGCTCTGATCTTCGGCTAACGCACCTAATAAGGTTGTTTAATTTGGGTGGCAATAGCTATTAATCGCCCCCTAATCAAGTTTAGCGAAAGCCACTAGGGCACCTTTATCACAAGATTGAAAACCGTTCTTTTCGTAGAAGTGACGTACATCAGGTGCTTCTTCTGTTAAAAGGACTTTTTGACGTACATCCTTATATTTTTCAAGAACATGCTGCATCATAAGTGTTGCAATGCCTTGATTTTGATATGCATTTAAAACTAAAATATCTTGAACATAGACAATTGTCAGTCCATCTCCAACGACCCGAGTTAAACCGATTAATTTCCTGTGTTCCCATGCTGATACAACATATAAAGATTGAATTAAAGCTTGTTGTAATTGATTTAAATCTTTCGTATATGCATACCATTCAACATCATCATAAAGGCTTTTTAAATCATCTTGCTCTATATGTTTTTGTTCTATAATAATAATGGACATTATATTTTCCTCCTCAAAATTTTATTTTGAAGAGTATAAACGTAATTTCACCACTGTCTTATACCTCCTTTTAAACTAACATAATGCCTTTTTTGAATAAAATATCGAAATATTACTTCTTTTATTATACAAGAAATAAAATAGGTGGTATTAACTTCCATCATGTAATTTTCAAAAAATTTACACATTAGTCCTCATTTTTTTTATAGAACTAACCTGCCCTTTAGTTCCATAAGGAAAAGCTGCCTTAAAGACAGCTCCGATCTTCAGCTAAAGCACAGAAGCCTTTATTTTTCAAATCTCACTAACGTTTTTTCTGGTATTTAATCTGGTCAATATCAAAGTTATTGATTTGGAGAGTTATCTCACCCTCTCGCTTATCAGTTTCATCTCCAATCCAACAGCTATACAGTTCAAAATAATCCCCTTTTTCAAGATAGCTGTCCATTCTTTTACAAAGTTCTAACAGTTTTACTTTTGATTCAGCACAGGTTTCTTGATTCATATATTCCGAAATCTCAATTCCCCAATGACTTGATACCTCGTAAACATAAGGGTTAGTAAACTGATTTTTTTTTACATTTTGCAGTTCGCTATCTCCTGCAAAACATCTTCCAATGTAAAAAGAATCATCTGAATATTCATCAATGTTAATTGGTAATTCTATATTACAGCCAATGTATGAAGCTAAATTCATTCTTACCGACTCCTTTGATAATCCTTTTTAAACTATTCTGCCCCGATAGTTCCATAAAGAAAAAGCTGCCTTAAAAACAGCTCTGATCCTCAGCTAGCTCACCCTATAGTTGAACAAGAAAACTAATAATTTTCTTAACTAAATATATATAAATCAAAGTGGATTTCTGCTTGAATTAAGCTGGAAAAATCTATAATGTTTTTCTGTAAATACATTGCGGGCTTTTCGTCATTTTCTACTTGAATTACAATCATAAAAAGAAACTCTAAACTATATTTCTCCTTTAGTTGTTTTAATTCTTTCGTTTTACCTTCAAGAGATTTAAGAATTGTATTCAACTGGTTGTTAATATCGTATGATTCCTGATATCCAGTGCTTAAAGTCCAAACAGTTTCTTTTCTCCGTCTAATTTTGGTTGATACAAGATTGGGATTATTAATTTTTTCTATAATATCTCCCTTTTTGTAAGTTTTTGTAGGTTCAATACTAAGAATATCGGTTACAACCTCCAAAGCAAATTCATCACCAAATACACTAAAGTAAGCCATTACTTTTGTTTTATCCAGAATACTTCATCCTCTTTCTATCTTAAATGGTGTTTATTTACTTGTATCATACATAATAATAAACGCCTGAACAATCAAGGTTTTCTTCTTCAACTATCCTGCCCCGATAGTCCCATAAAAAAAAGCTGCCTTAAAGACAGCTCTGATCTTCAGCTAACGCACCCGTTAGTTGAAGTAAGTCTTTTATTTTTTTTTGATAAATATTCTATTTAAAATACTAATGACAAAAATTGAAAATATAAAAATTAAAGTAGAGATTATGGCAGATGAATTATCAAATCGAGATTCATAATTAGCTATCAATATAAGATAAATTAATAATCCTGCTAAATATATAAGAATTGTTTTCATAATTAGCTTAGATATCCTTTCGAATTCTTTATCCTTTAATTTTAACAAAAAACCCTCTTCAATCTCTGGAATAATATAAGTTCTTTATAAACTAACCTGCCCCTTTAGTTGCATAAAAAAAGCTGCCTTAAAGACAACTCCTTGTTCAACTAACGCACCCGTTAGTTTAAGTATTATTCTTCACAAACTATCGGTTGGTTTAATTCAGCAATAAGAAATAACGTGTAGTTATCAAAATTGTTGATATGAATAAAGGTTTAAAAATTATCGTTATTAGAAAGGTATTCTGCGACATCTTTAGGAACTTTAAAATTAAAGTTTAGTTTCTTTGTTTTAAAGTTGATATAAGGACTGTCTTTATAGGTAGTAATTGTAGCTATTTGTTTAAGTTCCTTTTCATCTGTGTTAGACTCTCCAAGTTTAATTGTATCCTCTTGGGACATCTTATAAATATTCTCTTTTGTTGCATTTGAAGGAATATCCGCAATACTCCATTTATCAACTTTAAGTGCATTAACAAATTCATTTACACCATTTTTATTATTGATAACATTTAAAATCAATTCTGGATTTTCTACTGACGACACTTCTATCTTTTGGAGTTTCTCAAGCCCAAAGTCTTCTTTCATATCTTTTTTTTCATTGCTGCACCCGAATAAAAGTATAGATATGCTAAATATAAATATCATACAAACTTTTTTCATAATTTTTGTCCCCCATCCAAGAATCAAGTTCATACAATCACTTACTAAATCAAGAAAATTTTAACACTTATGGATAATTATTAATATTTATATACAATCTAAATTAATATCGGTCTTAAGCCTTAGAATATACAAATAATAAGACTAAACTATAAATTACTTCTCTTAAACTAATCAATCCTGGCTGTTTTACGTTGTTAATACTTCTTTTAACCTTTCTCTATCAAGTACATCCTCTAAATGATCTTTCACATAATCATTAACAAACTCTGGATTTAAGGAAATATTTTGGACAGGAAAAAATTAATTTTTATGCTGTATTCATAATTCGATTTTCAATGGCTTGTGGGGTTTGATAGCCCAAGCTGCTGTGAATTCTTTTTCGGTTATACCAACCTTCAATAAGTTTGAATAATATCTTTAGATGGATAAGGACGGTATTTTTCTTCGTAATAGAACGAATTCTAAAATGTGTCCATGAAACTATTCCAAATCTTCTATTCCTTCAAAACGTTTAGCTTCTGCTTAATGAGATACCTGTCCCGGGTACAAATATATGTGCTGTTTTTATTCTCGGTAGTATGGTCGGCCTGGTACCGAAGTTGCACTAATTGACGTACCAACGGTAGGAAGTTATTACTTGTTCCATTATTTCGCCTTCTAAAAGATTAGGTTATCGTATTAATTATTGTTCAACTATACTGCCCCTTTAGTTGCAGCTGTTTCCAGCCCCTTAATGAACTAAAGCACCCGTTAGTTCTATAAGAAATAAACAAGTAAAATAAATATAGAGATAACAATATTCATATACCCCCAAAATCCTTTTCTGTCTTTTTGAAGTTCGACAAAGCCTGTCACCAATATAAATGCCCCAAGGAAAAATATATAATACGGCATTAACTTAAAGGTTTGAGTTATTAGACTATAACCTGATAGAACAATAATCACTATCGCCAAGATAATTCTAACCATTTTCAAAAATGTATTTCCCCCTAAAAATTAAGTTCTGCACTATTTCTTTTATAATCCTACCATATAACACCTTATCACTTGTATGGTAATTGGAAATACTTTCTTTCACTAACCTGCCCCTTTAATTCATTAAGAAAGAGCTGTCTTAAAGTTAGCTCTGATCTTCTGCAGACGCACTCGTTAGATGAAGAGTGGGTAATAGAATATTAAAATAAATCCTAATAAAATAAGACCAAAGAGAATGATTAATCCACTTGTATTTAGTAAAACGTCTAATATCACCCATAATAAATAGAGAATTTTATATTTTCTACTTTCATCCTTATTATTTTTGTAGGCTTCTTTAATTAGCCACCCTAAAATGCTACTTCCAACAACAATTAATATAATACCAATAGCCATTATTTTCATAAACGTGGTTTTGTTACTCCTTTTAAGGAAATTCGTATGCCTCGTTTGTCCCTTTTTTATTGAACTGACCTGCCCCATTTAGTCGCATAAAAAAGCTGCCTGAAAGACAGCTTCGATCTTCAGCTAACGCACCATGTCAGCTGAAGAACTAGGGTATTTCATTTTTTCTTTTGTAAGAAGATAGAATCCCAAAACCAATAAATAGCAGCTGCTGTAAAACTAAAACCGTAATATATTTGGGTTTTAACTAAATATGTAGGTTCGATTCTAATTACCATCACATTAAATAAAAATACTGCTACAAAAGAAAGTACCGTGTAAATTAAAAGATAAAACACATTAAATTTTCTCGGGCGTTTATTAAATATAATTTGCAATGGTACTGCAAAAAGTAAATAAGGTATAACAACATAAAGAGAATATATAATAACAGGCATTAACTGCAACCAAGAGGGCTCTCCACTAAATATAATTATAAAAACAGAAAAAGAGATACAAGACAAGAATAGACTAATAAAATAATAAGGTATTACATCGCTAATTATTGATACTTTTTCGCTTAATTTCCAAATCTCCAATTTTGCTCAACCTTCCCGTATGTCATGTTAATTTATTCCATAATAATATCATTTCTTCAACTATTCTGCCCCGTTAGTGCCATAAGAAAAAGCTGCCTTAAAGACAGCTCCGATCTTCAGCAAACGCATCTGTTAGTTTAAGTGTAACCCTTCACAAAACACCTAATAACCATTACTGTAAATTTAATATAAATTACGGTTTCATTATATCCCTAACTTTCTCAGGTATCATAACAACCTCCGTATTTAGGTCAACAGGTCTAAAACTTGAGTCTATACATTCCTCCCAATATTTTAAATGCTTTTTATCAATCCAATGGTTTGATTCTTCGACATTTTGACCACCTTCTCCTTGTACTGAGTACCAATATAAATACTCATTCCCATCAAGCTTCTCTCTAAATATGGTTTCAACATACATCCTTTCACCTTCTAAAGTAATAAGACCATCCTTCATATTGTCGTTTAAAAATTTCATCCATTCATCTACTATTTCTGATTTACCTTCATTTACTCTAAACCTTGTTAATTCTACATTCACAATATCCCACCTTAATTTTTACTTCAGTATTCCGTGCAATTCTTAATTCTTCTTCAACTAAACTGCCCCGATTTTCGCATACAGAAAAAGCTGCCTGAAAGACAGCTTCGATCTTCAGTTACCGCACCGATTACAGGAAAGTTTAATCTTTCTTATCCTTTTCGAGTAAATCAATTATTCTATCAAGCTTTTGTTCGATATTTTCTGACTTGTTTGGGTGTTTAGTAACTAAAGAACGAACAAGAAAAAACACACCAGAAAAAATTCCAAATATAAAAATAAGGAAGACTAGTTGATATAACATATCGCCAATATTCAATTTAATTCCTGCCTTTATAGGTATTGGTGTTAGTGTACCTTATTTATAAGGGCACAATTCTATAACACTAGCCCCTTTAGTTGAAGGCCTCATTTTTGCTTATTTTTTCAAAAAAACGACACTGTCGCTTCTTTCCACTTGAAAATTTAAATCATCCTTACTATTAAGCATATAACTTGCATCTTTCACATTCTCAGATTCAAACGATATACCATATCCATTATTCTCAGGATACCCATATAAATAGCAGACCACTTTTCCATCGTTCAAAAAGACAATCTGATTCATTCCTTCATTTACAGTTTCGCTAATGGTATCCCATTTATAGCCTACCGTTTCATATATATCATCTTTCGGGGTATATGGCCGAAAGGAATATACTACATCCCAGTCGAACGGTGTTACATCTAATAAATTTATTGTTTCAACGGAATTTCCAATTGATAACACTTCTTCTTTTAACAGCTCTTCGTTTACATCCCATAATTCCTTCTTTAGTAGATTCATAACGATAGCTATACATATTATACCGAAAACAATGATCACTACTGTTTTTTTAGATTTCAATCTGTAACCACCTTGAACAGCAAAATTCCTAACGAAGTTATTCACTTCATTATAACAATGTTTTCCAAAAAAAGTCTGAAATCTTTATAACCTGCCCCTTTATTTCCATAAAAAAGGATGGTATGTCAACGCTAAATCGAACAACATTTTTAAGGGTAATTTTTTTATATTCTAGAGGACTTAAGTAGCCAAGAGGTCCATGAATTCGTAGCTTATTAAACCCGTTCACTTAGTCTACAAAATTCGAGAGTTAGCCTGGATATATTGGAATGTTTAAAAAAACTATTATTTTTTTAAAGGAGATTTTTGTAATTTTGGTTAGCACCACCGTGCCATCAGCCTAAGAAAACAGGCCACCCCTAAAACCATAAATATATTTTTTCTTTTCACAATAGATCCTAAAAATTCTGTTTTAGCTTGATGGTAATGGGGGCCAACCAACAAAATGCGGAAAGTGTATATTATCAAGACCTAAAAAGCCATAAAAAATAAAGGCCGATACATATTAGACATGATTAATATGTATCGCCCTTTTACTTCATGTTTTACAATCGCGCCCCGATTGCCGAATAAAACTAAACTTGATATTTCTGAATCAAACCTACAAACGTATCGACAAAAGATTGTAAGAATTGAACAGTTCCTTCATTCTTAACTTTGCCGTTTTCATCCAATAAAGCTGCCGCGTTACTCAAATAAGCTTCCGGTTGTTGAACCACTGGCATATTTAAGCATACAAGTGATTGACGTAAATGGTGGTTTGCCCCAAAACCGCCTAAATTACCAGGTGATTGACTAATAATGGCTGCTGGTATACCATTCCAAACACTCGCTCCATAAGGACGTGAACCTATATCCAGTGCATTACTTAATACAGCTGGCACAGAACGGTTATATTCAGGTGTTACAAATAAAAAAGCATCAAATTGCTTTGTTTTGTTACGAAATGCCGTATATTCTGGTAGGACATTATTTTCACTATCATCATCCTGATTATAGAATGGGAGATTTCCGATTTCGATACATTCTGTTTCATATCCTTCGGGAAACAAAGCTGCAACATTCGATGCGATTTTTTTAGAAAAAGATTCTTTTCGTAAGCTACCAACTAAAATACCGATTTTTGTCATTTAATATCATCCTTTCTCTCAATGTTATTATTACGCATAATGGTCATATTAAAAAGTACGCACTTAAAAGTGGTATAGTATAGAAAAAGATACTTAAGGAGCTATTAGGCTGAATATAGAACCAGAATCATGCTGTGTAGAAGATGCTTTAAGTATATTAGTCGGGAAATGGGAACCAATTATCTTAGTGCATTTATTTACGAACGGTACTCAAAGATTCAGTGAGTTAAAACGAAGAATACCTGGAATCACGCAAAAAATGTTCACCAATCAATGACGTGAGTTAGAAAACGAGGATACTATTCAGCGCGTTGTCTTTCCACAGGTTCCTCCTAAAGTGGAATATTCGATTACTGAATACAGCAGGAGCTTGGAACACATCTTACACGCAATGCATGAATGGGGAACAAAGCATACATTGCATAAAAGACAAAAATCGAACGAAAGAGCGAGTAAATAAAATACGGCCTTTATTGGGTGCTTTTACATTTTTAATATCTTTGCTAAACGAACCTGCCCCGTTAGTTCCATAAGAAAAGAGCTGCCTTTAAAACAGCTCCGATCTTCGGCAAACGCACCCGTTAGTTCATTAAGGATATTTTATTTTTTTAACTGCTTATTTAAAAATACAAGAAATACTCTTTGAGATTTTTCCCTTTTTATAATTCTTTTTACACGCATTGTACATTGTAAATACTGCCTAACATTTCTATCTACAAAAAACAATCGATGATATTTTTCATCTTCGTATATTTCTTTAAACCAAGTATGATTCTTCAGCATTTCTATATTTCGATCAATTTTTCGAGTATCCAAAGAATTATCACCGAATCCTGCTGATAGAATGCCTAAAAGAAAATCTAACATAGCTTAATTATCCCCCTGTTATTGGAGTAAAGCACCCGTTAGCGTAAGAAGAAAAATTGGTCAATAGCTATTCCAAAAAATATTAAGGCAGCGACAAACCAAATTATATATTCTTTTTTATTTCTTTTGTTAACTATATAATTTTCAATCCCTATTAAAAGCATCACAAAACCTACTGTAATTTTTATAATCGTGGAATATGTGTAATAAACTGTGGTATCAATTTCATTCAATGCTTGCAACGAAACAAATATTGCAATGATTGATAATAATATCTGTACAAACATCAGGGGTTTAATTCTGCGTGACAACTTCTCAAAAAAAGTATTCTTAATTTTATCTAGGAAAGAACGCATTTTGCCTATATCCTCCAAGTTACTTTGTAGTTACTTCTTCAATCTTAACAAAACACCTTTCTTATTTATCTAGAAAGATGTTCCAACCTTAATGAACTAACCTACCCCTTTAGTTCCATAAGAACAGAGCAACCTTAAAGACAGCTCCGATCTGCAGATAACGCACCCGTTAGTTCTGTAAAATAATGTAATTAATTAGATTTTTATTATTTTATCTTCATCCCATATACGTTCCAAGATCACTTCATTATTGATACAGTTTATTTGAAAAACGTCAGGATTAGTAAGGTTTTTCCAACACTCAAAATCAAAGTCACTATGATAATTCTTTAAAAGAAAGGATATTATATTTCCGTGACTGACGATTACTGTGTTTTCGGTCCCACCTTTAAAGACTTCTTCTGCAACATTTACAATTCGATTCATTGCTTCTTGACTTGACTCTCCTCCTTCAAATTTTAATTCCATATCATTAAATGTTGCTTTTAGTTTTTCATACCAATCAGGCAAGTCCATTGTACTTAGTATTCGTTCTGAGAGGCGTTCATCAATCTCTATTTTAATATTTGTTTTCTCACTTAAGGGCTCTACCGATTGAATAGCCCGCAAAAAAGGACTTGAAATTATTCGGTCAATTTTTTCATTACTGAAGAAATCAACTAAATATTCCGCTTGTTTTAAACCTTTTTCTGTTAATGGAGATTCCGCAGGTTGCCCCTGTGCTTCACAATGTCTGACAATGAAAATCTTCTTTAACATAAGCCCCTCCCACCTCTATTGGTCGCTTGGTTTACTTGCTTCTTCTGATATATAAACTTCCCAGGAAACTATGGTAGTGCTATCCCTAACATTGTTTTCTTGAATTTCTTGCAGCAATAATTCAATACCATCGTCGGTTTGACAATTAGCAAACACTTTAAATATTTCACTTGGATTAATAAAAGGGGCATTTGAACATTCTATTAAACCATCAGTAGTCAAAAAAATATGATTTAACCCTTTTCTTAGCTCTCTTGTCCCACTGGTATAACAAGGCACTTTGTTATCAAATGTGTTGACCTTTCCTACCCATTCATAGAATTGCCTTTGATTAAGTTGATATTGTCCAAGTACAACTAAATCTTGATGAAACAAATAAAGAATACAGTCTCCTACCGAAAACCACCAAAGATACTTATGTTTTCGTACAACGATTAAACAGGAGGTTTCACCTTTTACTTTACGACAAATAGAAAGAAATTCATCACTTTGAAAAAGGTTTAATATCTTCTCTTCAAGGTTTTTAAACATATAATGATTTGTAGTAGGAAAGGATAATAGGTTTTCCATATCCGTTTTATTCTGTTTAAAAAGATCAATCACTATCTCAGCACTCTCGGCAGTATAGTGTGCATCTAATATAATTACGAATTCCCAATCCTCATTTTTATTTGACCACACTAAGCAACCATCTTCGTTCTTATTTTGACCTGCTTCTGAGTTTCCTCCATAACGTCCAACAATAATTTGGTTAAGCTTTTGAATATCTGGATTATCAATAAAAGCTTCCTGACTTCCAACCCAACTAAATTCTTCACCCTTATAAGTCCCTGAAGTTTGTGTATCTTCAGTGTGGTTATTACAATAACAACCTTCCACAATAACTATCCCCTTTTCCGATATAGATAAAATTATAAAACAAATATAACCAAATTTGTTATTTATCTAACTATTGCTAATGAAATATCCCAAATGATTATATTTGATCAGATAATTACTCTCTTAATGAACTAACCTGCCCCTTTAGCTCTATAAGAAAAAAACGACACTTCGTTATTGAAGTATCGCACCTAAAGTTCAAGAAGATTTAATATGGGATTGTCTTAATTTTTCGATGATTAAAGGTAATTCCGCCAAATCATCTACTATAAAATCTGCTTTGACATTGTTCCATTGAAAATCTTTTTTCCAAATTCCCTTCATCCCTACATTTTGAGCAGCGTTCACATCATTTTTTGGATGATCGCCAACAAATATACTTTCATTAGGTGAAACATTCAGTTGCTCCAAGGCTCTCTTAAATATTTGAGGGTCAGGTTTTTTAATTCCTTCCCATTCAGATACTAAAATTGTTTCAAAGTACTTTTTAATACCTAAAGCCCTTATATTATCTATCTGAAACTGTCCTTTTCCATTTCTAATCATTCCTAGAACAAGATTGTTACTTCGTAATTTTTCTAACATGCTAATAAGATTTGGAAATGAGACGCAACTATTCTTAAATTGGCTTATATAATCTTGAAGTAAATCTTCCTAAGTTATCCCTGGAATAACAAATTCACCAGCCAATTGTTGATATACTTTATCTTTCCAAACATAACCTCGACAATCTAACTCTATGAACCTTGATGTGTATTTCTCTTTTGGTATATGTCCTATCCATTTATTTAATCTTTCATATTGTCCGTCAATAAATTTTTGTAGTGAAGCATCTCTATTTAATAAAGTCCCATCTAAATCAAAAATCACTGCTTTAATCCCTTTTCCCCCCACTCCCTAACAATTACAATACTTATCTATTTCGTTATACTTACTCCAAATTCCTTGTTGAACTAACCTGCCCCGATAGTTGCATAAGAAAAAGCTGCCTTAAAGACAGCTCCGATCCTCAGCTAACGCACCCGTTAGTTGAATAAGAAAACTAAACGAACAGTTGCTCCAGTATCCCTATAAACAGAATTGATAATATAACAATTGGTATTGAAATCAATATCTTATTTCGTAACCTAATATTCTCGAATCGGCTATATATCTTATTTATTACTCCGTAAACGATTAGTATGAAAAATATACTTATACATATTGCTAATAAATCAACAGAAGTAAATGGTTTACCTATGTATTTATCCAGGGGAATGTTGATAACAAAAATTGCTGAAAATAAGATGAATTGATAAACACAAAATCTAACATAATTCAAAGATGATTACTCCTATTCTATGGCTTTTGATATATTCTTTTTTGAATACTTCTAATTTCATTAACGATTTATTAACCTTTTCCTTTAACAGAGCCTTCTTATTTAATCATATCATCTAAAACTTTTCGTTGTCTGAAGAAATAGAAGTTCATCTTAAACTAACCTGCCCGTTAGTTCTATAAGAATCTATTTTTTTGAAATTACAGTAAACATTCCTGTCATATTGGGTGAGAAGTTTTTAAAATCATATCTCTCATAGAACGGTTCTTTACCTTGCGATGCAAACAAACCAACAAACGCCTTATCCGGGGCATTTGTTTTTAAGTATTCAACCAAAAGATTCATTATTTCATTTCCAATACCATTTTTCTGATATTCTGGATGAACCACTATATCTTGGATATAGAAATAAATAGCTCCATCGCCGACAATTCTCCCCATACCCACAATTTGTTCATTATCCTTGACTGTGATGGAGTGAAGAGAATTCCTTAGGGATGTTTCCACCACTTCAAAATTCATATAATTAGTCCATCCCACAGATTCACACAAATATTTGTATTCTTCCAATGTGGGGATATTATTTTCAATCTTATATTTTTTCAAAATTTTTTACTCCAATTCCTCAAATTAACCAATAAATATATATTCGTCATAGTTTTATTTACTCCTCTTCCTCAGCTAACCTGCCCCGTTAGCCATCCATGAAGCGCAAAAATCAGCGCTTCACCACAGAGAATGAAAATTGGTCTCTATGTCGATAATGTTTTAATGGCTGGCGAAAAGGTCGTTGAACTATGGTGCCTTTGAGCCCATCCGTTAGTCTGTTAGTCTGACTCCGACGACCACGGTGTACCACCGACTGTCGCGCCCTTTATGGGTAGCACTCATGGGAGATTAATCCTTTTTTGGTTGTCGCGCTAGCTTCCAATTAATTTGCTATGATTGGAGGTTTTTGTTTAACGATTTACCAAACTCAATCAGATCACTCATAAGGCTCAGCCTTTTTTAAAAAGCGTTTTTACTGGGTCTATTTTCTTGTGGTTTTTTCTGGATTTTGAGCTTTTTTAATTTTCTTGGGAGTTCTAAATGCCAATGAAAATGATTAAGCTTTTGTTTCCACGTAGTTTATTCGAACTGTGCAACATTAAAACTTACACCCACCTTACATTATTTGGTTTATAATATTGATAAGGAGTTGTTGTCTAATTGAATGTTAAAAATTTAAGTACATCCATTTCTGAAGATATAATTATCACTAATTTGACAGGTTTCATAAGCCTTGCTGATGTAAACACCTGGTTTAATTCATTTGAGAAAACGTGCTATTCATTTATTAGACATGGAAAAAAGTATAAGTTGTTAGTTAATCGTAAAGGTTATACTCCAGAACATTTTTCTGTACAAAAATTGTGGAAAGAAAAATTTTTCTCTAATAATATATTAGAGAACACGATTGCAGTCGCTTTTTTATTAGAAGAAGGGGATATTCTAATTCACCTAAAACATTCTAATACCAAAGACAATGCAATGTTCTCAAGTAACTATGACCAATTAATTGACTGGCTTACTAAATATAAATAATGGATTTCTACTCCTAAGTTGCTGAAAGGTAACTTTTTTTCATGCACAGTTTGCGTCAACTGCGGGATACTTTTTATAGAACTAACCTGCCCCGTTTATTCCATAAGAAAAGAGCTGCCTTTAAAACAGCTCCGATCTTCGGCAAACGCACCCTGTTAGCTGAAGAGAAAAGTATTGATTATCTTCCCTCTTCATTTGTCCTTATTCCACTTATATGGGACTTTCGCCCAATTATATAGCAAAATAATCAAGAACAATATAAAACAGGCCATTATGTTATCTATCCAATCAACCTCTTTGTTAGCAATAAATTTCCAAACGGTTAATATCACAAAATATATTAAGGGAAATCTGATGCTTTGCTTAAACATAACATCACCGACTTCATTCAGATTTTTTCTACAAGGTTTGTTATGTAAAACTAACTTGCTCCGTTAGTTTTTAAATTCATCCAGGTCAAATCTTGCAATTTCTTGATTTTCGATCGTTACAATCAGGAAAGCATCAAATGCATTCTCTTTCAGTTGGGCTAATTTTTCTTTTGAAGGTACAAGCAACGGAACTTCGGGATTTTCTTCGCTTACACCTAAATCGTAGGTACATGTATACTTCTCCATTTGGTCAGCATTAATAATGGATATAAGGGATTGGCCGAACCCTACGCCACTCTCATTATAATCGTCAGGATTGTAGATATTGAAGCCTATCACATCTTTTGACACCGATTTTAATTGGTCTTTAGGCTCAATCTTAAGTTCGATTCCTTTATCAGCTTTCTCGATGCTGCCTACTGGATCATCGCCATTATTTTTAATGGTGAATCGATAAAATAAAGCGGTCGGTATCAGCTCATCTCCTTTTCTTTCCCCTTCGGTTATCCTAATCGCACCAACTACGCTTTTATCTTTCACAATATCAACATCCGCATCTACTAGCTCCAGAGAAGGCTTCGCTGAACAACCTGGTAAAAAGAATAAAACGAAAAAGAAGCTAATAAAAAGAACAAACCATTTCCTCAAGTGATCACCCCTATTTCACACTACCATAATTTACCTAAAAATTACATGGAATTCTGCTGAATTCACTGCATCTTTTGGCCCTGTTAGTTCGCATATTTCACAATTATAATTAATATTCAATTGATCTAATTTACTAATATGGATTTTTTCACTACCGGGGCCGTTAAATGGAAAAGAATGATCTTAATTTATTGAAACAGGAATAATGGTGGTTTCCATTCAAAAGAAGGAGCAACAAATGAGCAGCAATGTTTAAGGACAGAACCTTATCATTTACAGAATATAGAAATGAGTAAACCACATTTGGGGGAATGAAAATGAACATAGAGATGCCTTTAGTGGTGGATGGAAAATTGGTAGTAAGCAGAAAAGAAAAACATGGGTATCACAAAGAAGGAAAAATCAAAGCGAAAGAAATCACGCCCGTATTCACTACAAGAATGGAAACCCGTCAATATAATAAAGCAACCCATAATCTGGATATCAGAAATGTTTTAGAAGTAAATTCTTTCTTGAGAAGCATCACCCTGGATTGGGGAACCCATGTAGCCAATGTAAGGAATTGGGTGAAAAGGAGTCCAGCTAAAACAGTCATCGTATCGGGAATTTTCACGATTTTATTAACACTTTCCGCTCAAACCGCTTCTGCGTGTATAGATGAATATACGTATGTGGTGAAAGATACGGATACGATTGAAGCTATTTCTAAAAAACACGGTGTTACACCGCAACAAATCAAAGAGGCAAACGGTATCACTTCGATTAAAGATCACCAAAAATTACTTTTACCAAGTGTTAAAGATGCGTATGTTACAGCCACTTCTTTGAATGTTCGTTCCTCACCTAGTACAAGCAGTTCCATTGTCGGCAGCTATAAAAAAGGGGATGCAGTAAAACTTATCCATGTGAAAAATGGATGGGCAGAAATAATAATCGAAGGCAGAGTGCTGTTTGTGAGTGCCGCTTACATTTCTGAATCTAAAGCAACGGATCAAGGTACAAAACCTGTTGATACTACCCCCGATACATCTGTTCAAGCTAAGACGATGTATGTACATGCAAGCTCGTTACGTGTTAGGGCCGCTGCCTCTGCAACTGGTGCAGTATTGGGTTCCTTGAAACAAAATAGTAAAGTAACGGTGGTTTCAACCACTAATGGTTGGGCTCAAATCACGTACCACGGAAAAAAAGCATATGTGAGCGAGAGCTATTTAACTGCAAAACCGCAAACAAGCAAACAAGAGAACCCTTCCCATTCTTCTATATACATTATTAAAAGTGGAGATACATTTACTAAGATTTCTAAACGTTTAGGCATTCCTGTAGCGGTTATTCAAGAAGCAAACCCTAAAGTGGACTCATCAAAATTAACAATCGGACAAACGATAAAAATCCCAGTCGTGTCCCCCCCTACTCAAACCAATACGACGATTAACGTTAAAGGGATGGTTACAGGAGTCGACTCAACGGGCGTTTTCCGATTCATAGCCAATGATGGTGTTACTTATTCAGCAAAAGCCACTTCCGATTCACTGAAAAATGAGCTGTTTTCATTACAAGGCACTGAAGTGGAGTTAACATTGGACAGTAAACGAGGCAAACAAATGACGCTGATTGCCATCCGTCCATTCAAGTAACTCACAACAAAAAAGCATCCAGTTGGATGCTTTTTTCATTCGGCTTTTTTATACGATCATTGTTGACTGGCAGAGGTGGATCTACCGTTAAAAATTATACGAGTCCTTATACTAGTTTCGAAGGCTTAAATGTCGGAAATTGACGCCTGATGAGCGTTTAACCATCGTTATAGTCTGCATCTGGCGAGATGCCGAGAAGCAGGAAAAAATTTATTGTCTACATTTGTGTTATTGAAATCACTATACACTAAAATAATACTTCTTGGACTAATCTGACCCGTTAGAAAAAGGAACCATCCAAAGTATGAAACAAATTAGAAAGGTTTAATCAAATAAACCATCTCCATAATTTGTTCCATCAGTATCCAAAATGACTACCTTTGATTTTATACGAGTAAGTGCTACAGCTATATACGGATTTGGCTCAGGGTTTTTATTAAAAGATGTCCGAATGCGGATGATAGTCTTTTCACTATCTTCGTTCACTTCCAACACTTCAATGGTATTTCCCTTTCTTTCACCACCCATTGATATTAATAAAAAGTCCTCCCCTTCACCTCCTTTAAACTTTTTGTAACCGACAATCGATGTATCTTTCTCGATTTTTTCAATATAATTCCCAGTTTCATCATCGGTCAGTCTTTCCTTATCCACAACCCTGTAGTCAACTTGATTGATAAATATGAATAAAATATGAAGAGCCATGATTAATGGAACCCCAATAAAGAGAATTTTCCTTCCTAAGGGATATCTATTTAAGAAAAAATATAGAATCGCCAGTGTCATTACACCAAGGCTCAATACACCATACGGCATCCCCTCAAACCCACCAATCACAAAAAGTGAAAACACTAAAATCAAAATGCCTAGTGAGAATAGAAGTAAGAATTGAGTTCTGTCCTCTATCTTTCTCAAAAATAGATAGGTGAGTCCACACATAATAATTCCCAGTATAATTCCTGCTTCATACATGTATAAAAAAATACTTATCTCTCCCTTGGATATTATTTAAAAAAGGATATGTTAGTATAAATGGTTGTTAAGGAATTCCAGTCAAATTTTCACCCAATTCAAAGAACTCCTTCTTACTATTGTTTAATACATATCGTTTGAGTAACATTTAGGCCAGTGTTCGTCATTCATTCCCTTTCACACTCTCTACTTGAATAATATTACAAATTAATAGGATGCCACATTCATTTTTTTCATTACTATTCCTAAGGAGGTTTAATGTTTATCACACAGTTGAACTCCCCTGCCCCGTTAGTTGCATAAAGAAAAAGTTGCCTAAAAGAAAGCTCCGATCTTCAACTAACGCACCCGCTCATTGTTATTCTCTAATAAAATCCAATCTTTAAAATAATCGTCATCCTTTAAGTTCAAATCGTATTTTAAAAAACGTACAAACTCTAGTGTATTTACTTCCTTATATTGATAATGATCATAATAATTTTTGAGAAAATCTTCTGCTTTTAATTCCCCACCATTTTCCTGAAAAACTTTCCAGAGCATTTCGGAAGATTTCCCATAAATATAACCACTCTGTTCGTTAAAAGAGTATTTATCTAATGGTAAGTTTACAGGTAAAGTAAATTCCCTAGAGAGCTCTTCATCAAAGGAACTATCATTACCTTGATTTGCATAAAACAACGAAGTAGCGAGCGTTGTTATACCTTCATCCAGCCAGGCATCGTGATAAGAATCATTACTTATAACCCCATAAAACCATTGATGAGCAATTTCGTGAACAACTGTACGTTTTAGATGTTCAGGACTTTCAAGCCAATGATTATAAATAGAACTAGCTGTTACTACACCTGGATATTCCATTCCTAATTCATCTAAAATAATATCCAGTTGCTTATGAGGATAAGGTCCAATAGTATTTTGAAAGTAATTCATTGCTTCACTAGCCAACTCAATTATTTCTTTATGTAATTCTTTTCTTTCATCAACCCCAAATACTCTAATTGTAATGTCATCTGTCTTCTTTTGGGTCACATTCGGTTCCCTCAGTAACGAAATATAAAATTCTTTCAAGTTTTTCCCTTCTAAAACGCCTGTACGTTTACTTGGATACCTATCATTATCGCTAGATGAAATTATCGTTAAACCTTTTGGCAATTTGTAATGTATTCTGAAATCACTAAATCCAGTATGATAGGTCTCACCTTTCAACCGATACGCTTCCTTATTCCACTTATGGTTTCTATATGTGGCAATCATAGGATACCATTGTGCTAGAAAATAATTAGTTTCATTTTTGGTAAATCGAAAACCCTTCTCTGGAAGAGTGAATTCATACTTAATGTCGACAACTACATCTTTATTTGGTTCTAACTTTTCATTTAAAGGAACGGTTAACGTATCTTTTTCAAGATTGAACTTTACTGTTTCTCCATCAAGATTGATGCTTTCGACTTTAACAGTAGAGGGTTTTTCTAAGGATGAATTAGTTTCAGTAAACATATTTGGAATAAAGTAAAATATTAACTGTTCCCATTCATCAGTAGAGATATTTTTAATAGAAGTAGTTGAATGGATTTTAAAGTTACCTTCTACATCCATTTCCATATTAATATCGTACTCAGACTCACTACCTGGAGATAATCCTTTTGGTGAAAACCCTTCCTTATCCTGTTTAACCGTTGAAGTGCTTGGAAATTTCACCTTTTCCGTTCCATATATCATCCAGATGGAACCAGTTGCAATTAATAGTAGGCATATAATAATTAATTTTTTAATCTCTTCACCTCATTACATTTCGATTGTTAACTTCTTAAAGAAAGTATTTCTTCAAAAAAATGTAAAATCCTTCTCTTTTCTTTTGCTACTATCCTGCCCCTTTAGTTCCGTAAGAAAAAAGGAGGCCGCTGCAAACTTCCTTATTGATAGCAAGCACCGGTTAGTTAAAACATATTCCAATCGATTTTGGGCAAAATATCTGTAACTAAAAAAGGAGGTAGTCATGGTTAAGAAAACGATACTTGTCATATGTACATTATTTCTTTTGAACATAGTTTCACCAAGGCTAGGGGCAAAAGCTTTAACCTTTGGTGAATTGCCAGCCAAGCAAACATCGAAACAATGGTCTGTTCAAATAGGCCAGGCTGAAAAAGGTAAGGGGTTAGCAGAATCCAAAAACGGAGAATATCATACTTACTCTTTAGAGGTTGATAACATTGGTAAGGATGTAATATCTGCGGAAATTCACATGTATAGAAATGAACCTAATTCTACGACGAAGTTTGCACTTTTTGGTTGTCCTCCTGATCACCCTTGTAGCAAACTAGATACTGATGAACAAGCGATTACCTTAGCTAAACAACTGAATGATGGGTATCCTTATCGATTTAGCAATTTCCTTTTGGCTGAAAAGGCTACGGAATTAGAAGTTGAAATCGTTTGGACTAAAAAAGGCAGCGAAGGCAGACCGTTAAAAGAAACATTTACATTCACTGCGGAATAAAAAGAAAAACAAAAGGACCGAAATAATCGGTCTTTTTCTTGAACTAACGCATCGGTTAGCTCAACAAGAAATGAGTGCTCCTGGTGCTCTCTTATCCTTACTGTCGTATACATAAGCCATTTTCTTCAATAATCTCCTTAACCTTCTGAAAGCCTATTGTTGTCTTAGAATAAACAGGAAAAGACAAATCCCAATTCCCGATTATCACTGTATCAAGAGAAGGAAAGAAAAAATTAGTAAAATACGATTCATTCACGGAAAGTTTCGTTAAAAAGATAAGGGCTTCAACGTCACCTATTTTGTAAATACCCTTGTTGCTGGAAAACAACTTTCGAAAGAAATTTGCCTCTTTTCGATGTAAACAGCTTAATATATGCCTGAACTCTGCTTTTACCAAACCTTTTTTATAAATGTGTACATATACTTCATTCTCTTCTATTTGAAAAAGATTCGTAAAGGTACTAACGAATTTGGGACCGTACTTTACATTATGACTTCTCCCCAATAACTCACTTGCCTCTTCTTCAGTGAGAACTCGATTATATACATCCATAATACCGATATGATTGTATAACTTACTTGGTTCTTCAACAAGATGAGTATTGAATTTTTTAAACTTTGAATGCAGCATATTAATTTCTTCATTCGTTACCAATTCTAACTTCATATTTTTCCCCCGTTGTTCATTTTGTTCTAATAATATTTTATCACCTTCTTTAACTAACCTGCCCCTTTAGTTCATGAAGCAAAAAGGCCACCAAATGGCAGCCCGGGATCTCAACTACAGAACCTGTTAGTTCAAGAATTTTCTATTTGGTATTTAGGTAATAAACCCGATCAGTCCAATCACCAAATTCCCCGTTTACGAAATAAGCTTAGAGAAAAATCACAATAAATAGTACTCCTAGAACAATAAGAGTTATCCAATAAGAAGACAATTTCCTTTTATTTTTAATTTCGAATAAAAGAATCCTTTTCTCAACCAAACTCCAAAAATGACAATAAACAGAATACCAAAAAGAAGGAACATTTTTAATATAGAGTCACTCCCATTTTTTACAGCTAAATGAATTGGTTATTGCTCTCATAAATTCTTGAACTACTTCCCCAAGGATGGTATCCGTTACCTATATAAGTGAATCCATATTTTTCATAGTATCCAATGTGGTCAGTACAAAGGAAAACTTTATTGAATCCTGCTTTTTCCGCATCAGCTTTAGCACGCATTAGTAGCTCTTTGCCTAAAGACCTACCACGATAGCTATTTTCAATATAAAGGGCACATATCCAGGGCCATAAATCCATACGACTAATAAAATCATTGCTAATGAGACCTGCGCAGCCAATAATTTCATCCGAATCCTCCATCAAATACCAAATAGGGAGCGGACTTTTTGTTGTTATGCTGTGCATAATGCAGTCTTCATATACTTTCAGGCTGTTTTCGTTTGCCCATTTGCACTGAATATATTTAATTGCTTTTTCTTTATACTCTGGATAATCTCTAACGCTAATAATTGGCATATTGTTTTCCCTTCGTTAGCTTATTTTATATGAATTTATATACATTTTTTAATCAAATTTATTGTAGTAAATTAGTTAAAGAAGATTTTCATTTTATTATGAGCCTTAACTAATGTAAAAGATAATATAGCTGAAATAAAGATTAGGATTGAACCGAATATATATACAGCTCGTACTCCAACAAAGTCAGCAATGAAGCCCATTAGAAAAATGGATAAACCTGTAACAGTTGATAAAAGGATACCTTGGGATGCATACACCTTTGGTAAATGTTTGGCTTGAATATTTATTTGAAATGCAGTTTGTTGAGCTACATCTCTTATTTGGTAGGCTGGACCCATTGCAACACAAAGCAGAAGAGCCAGTATAGGGTTACTCGTCAGCCCATATATTAACGTGAAAATACTAAATAATAACGAACCGATCGCCATACTAAAAATTAAGTGCTTCTGTATGGTTTTAGCTATGAACAAGGTGATTATACCCCCAAAAATAGAACCGATATAATAACTTGCATTAATAAACCCCCACCATTGTTCCCCTTGGTTTAAGGCTTCTTTTACATACACCAATGTTATTGCTCCTATCCAAATGGAACCTGCCATTCCCTCAATAACATCCATTAATGTAACCAGTCTAAGAGTTTGATTACGCCATAAAATACCCCATCCTTCATTCATTAGTGTCCATTTAGACTTATTTTCTATTTGAACTTCAACGTTATCCATAAAATATTTTGATGTAATATATAAAGCCAATACAGAAACCCAAAGCAATACTACATTAAAAGCCAAAGTTGAATTATATCCCCAATTTATGACAGCAAAACCTGTAAAGCTATATCCAGCTATTTGAACAGATTGTGTTGTAATAGATAAAGAACTGTTAGCTTTCACAAGATTTTCTTTCGGTACAATTTTAGGTGTAACAGAATTAAGTAACGGGTTTCCCCATCCTTCCATAAAAGATATAACTAAAATAAATAATAACAGAACATAAATATGATTAGTTATAGGCAAGAAACCCAGAAGTAAGAAAGTAAGTATTATAGCCTTCAAACCTTGAAGACTCACAAGTAATTTAGAGAAAGTGAACTTTTTATAAAGTAATGGTGATGTAAGGCCAGCAATTAAATTAGCCAAGGCCTTGAATAAAGGAAATAATGAAGCCATTAATGCAGAATCAGTTTTTTGATATATAAATGTGGTAATTACCATAATGTAAATGACATCAGCTAGGGCTATGCTTGTCTTAGCAAACCAGAAACTATAAAACGGTATCCCTTTCATAATATCTCCTATTAATAAATCTACCCACCTATACAATCCCTGTTTTTTACAATTATATCATTAAATACTTGTTTTCCTTAATGAACTATCCCGCCCCGATAGTTCCATGAGAAAAGGAGCTGCTGATCAGCTCCTGATAATGAAGTAAAGCACCCGTTAACCAATAAAAAACAACTAAAAATATAGTTTCTTTTCGAAGTAAAAGCGTGTTTTGAAAAAAGATACGCTTTTACTATAATTAATGAATCATTCTTTTATTAAAGAAACTTGCCGAAACTGGTTAAAATAATCATTAGCATGACAGCTGCAATCGATCGATCACAGAGACTGACATGATTGATAAAACTGGAATTTTGATGAATTTATTTTAATAATGATAATATCATCGCTACAGAATTTTCTACAAATGAACGCTCTGGACGAGATTTCATTAACACGGTAAGTCCGATTAATGAAACGACTAGTGTCTGTGCCAAAACTTTAGCATCAAGGCTGCTTTCGAGCTCACCTGAGCGAATACCTCGGACAATCGTTTCTTGAAATATGATCGAAAGATACATTTGATGCTCCCTTGTAAGGATTTCAAATTTTTCATCGTGAGGGGCAAGTTCCACCATTGTATTAATGCAAAAACATCCTTTGTTCGGACTTTCTTTATATTCCTCTTCCACCAAATCTTCAAAAAATGTTTGAAATGCTTCCTTTACAGATAGATTGTTTTGAAATTTTGTTCGAATATGGGAAGCATGTAGCTTTGTATATTTGCGTAATGCAGCCTCAAACAATTTCTCTTTATCTCCAAAAGCTAAGTATAAGCTTGGTCGTTGTATCCCCATTTTGGCAGTCAAATCGCTTAGCGAAGTAGCCTTGTACCCCTTCTCCCAAAAAAGCAGCATAGCTTCATCCAACGCTTTTTCCTCATCAAATTCACGAAGTCGAACCATAATACATCCCTCATTTCAAAAAACAAAATTTCTTCACTAGATAATTAATCTTGTTCTTGATTCTTTTTTATTTGCTCAATGATTCCCAATCTGTCCACCTGAATCCAGTATTCCACTATTTTTTGATCCTCTAACAGGTATACGGCACTTCCTAATTCAATAACCTCTTTATTTGTAGGCAGATACCCCTCGTACTCTCCGATATGCATTCCTGTCTGCTTCCATCTGACATGAACTTTTTGATTTTGAGAAATTAATTCTTGGATTTCTATTTTAAAATTCCCCCATGCATCTTTCATTTCTCTTATATGATCAGCATAATTCTCAGGTGACCTTTTAATTGTCACCATGCTTTCTGAATTCACTTGATGTGCTCTTACCTCTTTCGCCATAAAAAACTTAGCTTGTTCGGGGTTGCTACCTGACCTGACAACTTCAAAGAAGCTTTTTATAATCTGTTCGTTTGTCTGCAGGAATTTTGGAGCTGGTGAACCGCCCCCAGATATTTCCGTGAATTCGTTATTCCCCGGTATTTGATTCATGGATGATTAACCCTCCTTTTAATTACCAATCGGTATATTATAATCTTATTTAATTACAGTCCTAATGTCAAATTGTGATGATCATTTCAAGGACATCATTCTAATTACTGCTTAACTTACTTGACATCAAAACGTTTTGTTGGTTATCCTTATAAGGAATTATTTTATACTGAACGATATATTATACTTTTAAGTACAAAAAGGAGGGAAGTTATGGTGAAGGTGAAAGAAAAAACAACAATTAAAGGTGAAGATCATGATACGAAAACGAATCAATCTCAAATAGTATCCGGATCAACCATGACTCGCTACATGGCACTATTGTTTGCAACAGCCTGTGGGATGGCTGTCGCCAACATATACTATGCACAACCGTTGCTAGACTCCCTGTCGATCGAATTCGGTATCGCCCATTCATCCATCGGCATTGTCATCACCATTACCCAGCTTTGTTACGCCCTAGGACTGCTACTGCTGGTACCGCTCGGTGATCTACTGAATCGACGTCGGCTAATCATCAGTCAGATGCTTTTATCTGTATTGTCTCTGATTGTCGTCGGCATCGCCCCCATCATCACCGTGCTGTTCACCGGGTTAGCTGCGGTCGGGCTGCTTGCTGTGGTGACTCAAGTGCTCGTAGCGTTCGCATCGACTTTGGCTGCCCCATCCGAGCGTGGACGTATAGTCGGCTTGGTGCAAAGTGGAATCGTGATTGGCATTCTGCTCGCACGAACATTCGCTGGTGTACTAACCGATCTCGCCGGTTGGCGTTCGGTCTATCTTGTTTCTGCCGCCATGATGCTCATCATGACCGGCGTGTTGTTCCGAGTACTCCCGCGTGATGAAAGCGAAAGAGAGTCACTTTCCTATCCGCAGCTGCTTCGTTCGGTGCTCACATTGTTCAGGCAAGAACGAATCCTACGCATCCGCGGAGTACTGGCACTGCTGATTTTTACCGCGTTTAGCACATTGTGGACTTCGCTGGTGCTACCTCTCAGTGCTCCACCATACTCCCTTTCACATACCGCAATTGGAGCGTTTGGTCTTGCTGGAGTTGCCGGAGCATTAGCTGCTGCTCATGCTGGAGGTCTGGCTGATCGAGGTCTAGGGCAGCGAACAACCTGCATAGCCCTAGTTTTATTGTTAGCATCATGGTTCCCAATCAGCTTTACCGAACACTCACTGGTCGCATTAGTCATTGGCGTTATCTTTCTTGACCTGGCTGTGCAAGCAGTACATGTAACCAACCAGAGTATGATTTTCAAAGTGCGTCCTGAGGCAAGAAGCCGACTTACTGCTGCTTACATGATTTTTTATTCCATCGGCAGTGCCATGGGTTCAATTATTTCAACCAATATATACGCAAACTATGGCTGGATCGGAGTATCTCTATTTGGTGCCTCTGTCAGCGCTTTGGCCCTTTTGTATTGGGTAATGACCTACCGTCTTACGGAGCAGATTAGAGAGAAATGATACCGATTTTTAGGTTGTTTGAAATTTTTCAAGACCTAAATCATACCAAGTTACAAAAAGGGGTGATACATATTAAGATGTATCACCCCTTTTACTTCCTGTTCAACAAATGCACCCGCTTGTTCATAATTCCCCATGTTATCAACATGTATACGGAGCTACTCACTTGTTAGAATAAGACTCCTTGATTTAGCGTCATAAATTTTATAGCTTACTTCAAACTTATGATCAAGTTAGCGCCATAAGAAAAGGCTGCCTCAGCAACCTATCTTATTGAAGTAAAGAACCCGTTAGATTAAGTTACAATTCTTCACACTCTCTTTTTCAAGATAAGGAAAATGCTTCCTTATCTATATTTATTTTATAAATGTATCGCACATCCATTCATAAAATTTTTCCTTCTCTTCAAATTGTGGATAATGAGCTGATTGTTCAAAAGTAATAAATTCTTTTTTATTTGCTTCGATCATATCAAAATAATTTTTTGCTGCATTAGATGATGTCATATAGTCGTATTTACCCATGATGAAATAGCATGGTATTTTAAGATCCGTTACTATAGTGGGTAAGGGATTTTTTAATACTTCCTTTAACAAAGTATTTTGAGAAAAGGATAACCCAAAGTTATAACGGATGACATCTAATAAGTTATACTCACTGCTGAATAAAATACCTATGTTATCACCATCAGGGTTATCAATAAGTCTTGAGGCCCCGCCATATTTCATGACATAATTTCGCGGGGTGAACGTATCGCCATTTTTGATTTTTTCTGTTAACCCTTGTAAAAATAAGACATCATCCGTATTGCCAGCTTTTTGAGCCTGATTAATACTGTAGTTCAAACTGTCAATCTCGCTTTCTGTTGTATCACTCATCTGTCCGATACCAATATATGCTTCATATTTTTCAGGAGCTTCATAAGCAGCTTGCATGGCAATATATGTACCATAAGAATGACCAATAAGTATAATCTTTTCTTTGCCAAGACGTTCTGATATATAATCCGTCATAGCCAATAAGTCCTCCACCAGTAAGTCTGAAGAAAGATTGGAGTAGTCCTCAAAAAAATGATATGATTTTCCACTTGCTCTTTGGTCATAATTAACAACCGTAAAATTAGTTTCCAATAAGTCTTGGTATTGATCAGCATATGGTATTTCCGGACATCCGGGTCCTCCATGTACAAAAATAATAACCGGATTATCTTTATCTTTACCACGTATCATGATTTCCTGACTACTTCCATTTATCTCTACTTGTTCTAATGCACTTATACTGTTATCACCTTTTATATGAGAAGTCCATGTTGGTGAAAAAAGGGAAATGATTAATAATATTATAATAATTATTCCGATACATTTTATTAATTTCTTTATATTTATCATTTAATTGCTTTCATTCCTTTCTACTTGATCAAAACAAAAATAGCAGTTGATGAATGAAATTCACTACGCCCCGCCCTTTGTGGCTTTTATCCATCAAAATAAAAAGCTAGTGGAAATTACTATTTAAAGGAGATCATGAACAAGCTAGTGTGTAATTCCAAATCAAAGAACCCTATGATATTTTACCTAAATTATGAAATAATTTCCATAAATATTTGATATTGTAAAGTACAATAAACTGTACACAACGGAACTAACCTGCCCCGATCGTGCCAAAAGAAAAAGCCGCCTTAAAGACAGCTCCGATGACCAGCTAACGCACCCTTTAGTTTAACAAGGGAAAAGATAAACAGTATTTCAACTTTAATACCTATTTTTCCAATTATCATAAAAATCTTTAATGGTTGAATGTATTCCATTTAGAGTAATTAAAATTAAGTACAGCATTATAACCGTAGCAATTTCTCCTGTGAAAAATGCAATAACAGCACCTCTTTCCCGAAAAATATTGAATTTGATGAAGATCCTCAAGTTGTTGGTTCATATCTGACTTGGTTACGCAAAAAGGATAGGGAGTATAAAGGTGATGTATAGGTGAAGGATGGTTTGGATGATCAAAAGCACATAAGGCTTAAGAATGTTGATTCAGCTCCAGTGTTTTTTAAAGTAAAGTAAACTGTTTTTATGGTGACGTTTCTTGAACGGTGTATTAAACAATCGGGCGCGATTGCTGAACAATGAGCAATCGCTTTTTACTAGGCGGATCCGAATAGTTCTATCAAATTATTAGATGTAATTAAGAAACTCAGCTAATCTTCTGATGTGAAGGTAGCTGGGTTTTTAAAGTTGGATGTGCAAAATAACCCTTAAAATATACGCAAATTATCCGTCAAAGTGACAATTTTAAGAGTGTCTTAAAGTTTTAAACGACTCAGCCTAGTAGGGGTCTTAAGTCAATTAACGAAGTTTATTATTTCGCTTCTAATCTTAGCATTGCAAATTTGAAAACGTGTTATACCTAATATACAGTTACAGTCTTTACTAGATAATACTATCTTCCACTCAGCCGTTACATCCCAATTATTTGACTCTCCACTCTGATTACAAGTTAAGGTGTCTATAATTAAAGGGCCACTTCCAATATCTATTAAAGCGCTACTAATTTCGGCTTTAATTTCTTCATTCGCTGTAAGCTCTTTGTTGTTATATAGAACTATCCTGTCATCATAATATAGAGGAATTTTATCTAGTTTATGTTGATTCCAGATATCATTGTAAAATTGGTATATAAAAGAGGTAATTTCAAATGATAACAATGTAGTTTGATTATAAGTTTCTAAGGTTAATTTAGAATGCATGTTAGTTCTCCTCTGCGTTAAAGTATTTTAAATACAAAAAACCTCTCTATTTATAAAAAAGAGAGGTTACATATTCTAAAATATGTTTCTTATCTTGCAAAGCAAATTACTTTGCAGGAATTAGCACCTTTTCAAACATATGTTTGAAGGTTGCTGGGTTTCGCAGGGCCAGTCCCTCCACCTCTCTTGATAAGTATTATGAATTTAAAGACAATTCTATCATATTTAAACAGCAAGTAAATTAATAATTGAAATAAAGTTAGCTTTTATGAATATAAAATAGATTTAATTTTAAAAAACCTTTTCATTGTTCAAAAACATCCTAATATTCTTCTTCCAAAGTATATAATTACTTTGATTTCTTGTTACACTGTCCTGTCCCTTTAGTTGCATAAAGAAAAAGCTGCCTTAACGACAGCTCCAATCTTCAGGTAACGCACCCGGTAGACTCTGTATTACGTGCTTAGATAGCACCATAAATAGCGTATTAATACTGAAAATTTTGCAATGGTTGGGACGCTACAGAAGCTTCAATACTATACTGACTCAATCCTATTTGCTTAACCATTCATCTGTTTTCTTATAAAAAGCTTCTACTAAGTCAGGTCTGTCAATTCCAGGCAAATCACCGGCTATATCATAGCCGTCTTGGCTAAGAACATAGGAAAGACAAGCATAGCTTTCTCTAAATTCAGATAACTCTTCCATAGGAACAGTTATATTGGCATTTGGATATACAGGTACAAGAGAATCTTTTTCGTAAATCCCTTCCATGGAAACGATATACCATTGTCCATTTATTTTTTGTACACTGAATACTAGTTTTGCATCAGAATTTAATTCAACTGGGTATCCATTAATATCTATTCGTTTTTGAATGGTTGCTATCATGATGGCAACCGCCTTATCACCATTGAGCCATATTTCAGTATTATAAATTTTATGTGGTGCGCGACCTGGCATCTTCTTGGAAGCTTCCACAAATTCATGTCCAGTTCCTTGAAACCAGGAGATTGTTATCTTTGAATCAGATGTAAAGCATTTGTCCATTTCATCCCATAAAGCGTTATCTCTGCAAAAACGCTCAAATTCAATTAATTCTTTAACACTTGCCTTATCAATAAGATCCTGTTGTGTATTTACTGTTGGTCTTTTTAATATCATCATATATGCATACTCCTATTTTTAAATGTATTTTATACGGTAGAACAATTTACATCACAAAATATCTTGCCCTATGTAAGATATTTTACTCTTCGACTAAGTATATTGCCATGTACTAGGATTTGATATTGAAGTAGATATTAAGTAAAATATTGTACTCCAGCACAATACTTTTATTATGGAGAAGATAGATATATGAATAATTCAAAACAAGCTAACTCGAATGCAGATACTACTGAAATAAAATTAGCCCTATATATTCAGGAACTATTTGAAGTACTCTATCTGAACTTAGGATTGCAACAGCTCATTGATAAAGCCAGAGAAATACTAGGCCACCCCATGGTTGTTCATGATATGGGATTTAAGGTGCTAACAGCTTCTTATGATGCACATGAGATTGTAGATTTCACACAAGATGAGCACGGAAATAATTATATTAATGAAGATACGATTCAGTTTATTCGTTCCAATAATGTTGCGGATAAGGTACGCAAAAAAGGTTCTTCTGAATACATTAAAAAGTTGGAACCTTTAAACGGAACAAATCTTTCTATAATTAAAATTAATGACATTGAAATTGCACAGTTTGCTGTATATGAGGCAGGAATTAAGTTTAAAGAAATTGATTTTAAACTCATCGATAAGATTACCCAGATTTTGTCTGTTGAACTTCAAAAAAGCAATGCATTTAACATGGACCATAGTCTTATACCAAATTATGTTCTTACAGACTTGTTGGATGGAAAAATAATGACGCAGGATGCTGTTAGAGACAAGCTGCATTATTTAAATTGGATACAAGAAAAGAACCTATATATTATAGTGATATCTAACAAAGACCGAAAAGGATTAGACTTTAAAATTCCAGCAGTGGTCCAAGTTTTAAAAGAATTCATTCCACTGGAAAATTGCATTATATTTCAATCAAATATTACAGCATTTATTCCCAAAAAACTTTATGAAAAATTATTTATTGGCTCCAAATCAGAATTTATAAATTTATTAGAAAGAAATGAATTAAGAGCAGGAATTAGCTTGAATCTCTCTGAAATTTCTGATTGCAAAAGATATTATTTACAAGCAATAGAGGCCCTTGAGATTGGAAAGAAACAAAATATTATCGTATCTTTTTTTAAGGACTCTGCACTAAATATCATTTCTGACTTAATTAAAAGCAAGTACAATTATATGGATTTTTGTCATCCGGCAGTAATAAAAATTATAGAGTTTGATCAGCAAAACCAAACAGATTTATTACTTACACTTAAGCACTATCTTTACTATAGGAGTTCACCAAATGAAGCATCTAAAGTGTTGTGCATCCATAGAAATACCCTATTTTATCGAATCAATAAAATAAAGGACATGACTGGAATTGATTTAAATCATGTAACTGAAATATCGCAGCTCTATTTTTCAATAAGGCTTCTAGAAATTAACGGTTATGAAATTAATGCATGAATTTGAATGCTCTCACCCGCAGTATCTAAGGCTATACTTGTAATTTGTTTTACCTTATCGATAGGCTTCAAAAGTGATAGTGAAGGGGTACCACCAAGTTAGCGATGGCATTTTCCTGACTATTTTAAAAACTTTAATAAAAAAAGGAGAGAACATATTAGCCATGCATAATATGTTCTCTCCTTTTTCTTTTATAGAACTAACGCACGGGTTAGTTTAAGTACATTTTTACACAATCTTATGGTTTGAACATTAAACATTTAAAAAGCACTCTAAAAATATAGTTTCTTTATAACACATAATTGAGGATTCGTAATTAATTTAGCTTTCGCTATTCCTCGCTTAAATCTTACATTGTTTAACCATTCAACAATTGCTTTTGCATCATAATTAGTGTGAATTCTTTCTCCATTTTCTAAAGCCCAATATTCTGTATTCTTTTCCTCGTCAAAAATCCAATTTAGAAAGTCCTCCTGAATACTGTTCATCTTCCTACCTACTTTTGTTGAACAAAAGAAATGTATTGAATAAAATCGTTACCAAAGTCAATTTTTATAATCATAAGATTTGAACTCCTTAAAATCGTTTTGAAATGAAGCTATTATAGCATTCCTTATGCAACTAACCTGCCCCTTTAGTTCCGTAAGAAAAAGGCTGCCGCAGCAACCCCTGATATTTCAACCGTTTGTTCAAGAAATACTACCACATCGGCTCCTCCTTGTTACTGAGTTTATATAGAAATGGCATCCAAACAAACACTAAAACATAAGAAACTAATTCTGAAGCTAAGATATAACCCTGAGGTACACCAAATGATACTAACGGTAGCCAAATTAAAAATGGAGTAAATACAAATAGACTTAATCGATTTTTTGATTTTTTTGAAACGTATTGGAATCCCTCACAGAAGGAACATTTTAACCTACTTTTAAACGTGAATAATTTTACAAAAGTTTCTTTCCAGCTCCACTTATAACCACAATTCTGACAGGTTGGCATATTAAACTACTCCTTTTTTATACATATCTCTACCATTATTTTAACATAAAATTACATTTTCTTAATGAACTATCCTGCCCCTTTAGTTCCATAAGAAAAGAGCTGCCTTAATGACAGCTCCGATCTTCAGCTAATGCACCCGTTTGTTTAAGTGTATTTAGTCACAATGAGAAAGTTGGTAAAACAAGAAACGAAGTTCTTAATATTATTAAAAACTCCGTCTACTATGTGAAAATTTATTTGATTCTTTAGTATCTATTTTAAATTTCCTATATTCCCAAAAGAACCTTATTAAATAAGCGATTATTACACCAACAGGACCTCCCCAGGATGCTGGTCCTTTAATAAGTATATAACTTGAAATCCATCCTAAAATCATAGCGAATGCAAAAATAATTAAATCTATTTTTTTCTTTTTAAAAAATGCCTTAAAATACACTGTTTTCACCTACCAATAAGTATTGATTCTATATTATTGTTTTAATATTTTTATCTTACTATCCTGCCCCCAATCGTTCCATAAGAAAGAGCTGCCTTTAAGACAGCTCTTTTCTCCAGCTATCGCACCTGTTAGTTATTTCACTTAACATTCATCGGGCTTTTCATCAAGTACCCAAGAGATATCAGCCCCAAATTCCAACTGCACGACAGGATTCGGGAAGCATTCTGGTACAAACTCTAGGTCGTAAGAAAAACCTATTGTAAAGTTCTTTATACGAACTGTATTAGTATCATTCCAAGTAGACGTTGTACACAATTCTCCTTCCAACACTCTACCAACTAAATGATAAATACCTATGTATGCACGTATTCCGCATTCATTTGTAGGATAATCAGAGAGGTGTCCTGGTTTAGTAGGATCAATGCCTAGTCTACTGAATATATTTGCTACGGAAGTATCTATATACTTACAAGCAGCCACAAAATTGTTGCAGTATAGACAACTACATACCTCTATACCTTTTTTATAAAATTCTCGGGTCTTATCAATATCAACTTCTAATAACCAATTCTGTATTTTAATCTGTTGCAGCATTTCGACACCCACTTCTTCAAAATCTCCTGATACCCCTTTATTCGGTCATCATTTTAAAATTCCTTGTTGAACTAACCTGCCCCGTTAGTTGCATAACGAAAAAGCTGCCATAATGACAACTTTGATCTTCAGCAAACGCACCCGTTAGTTCATTAAGACTTATCGCAGAGTTGACACAAACTACGACATAAAAAAAGACGGATTTACCGTCTAAAATTTATGAGTATCTTTTGTCCTATAAAAAATAAATAGACTGTTTATAAGTTGTGTAATTGCTCCCAGTCCCAAATAAACAAAACCAGAAATCGAAACAGCCATTCCTTCAAAACCTCCTACAATTAAAAGGCCAGATACGAGATTAATAATACCTAAAAGTATGAAAATAAGTGGACAAGCAATGGCTAATCTTTTTTTGTTCTTTGTAAGGGCTATTACAAAAGTAACTAGAAGAATAAAGGTAATAACGTAACTTGAATAAGAAGAGAATAAAAAATCCATTAAATCACCTCTTTGGTAATTAGGTTAATAACTAATTTTACCATAAAAATACAATTGGTTATACCAATAACAATTATTCTATTCTCATTATTTTGTATTGTCACAGTACGAGTACACTATGCTTGTTGAACTATCCTGCCCCTTTAGTTCCATTAGAAAAGGTTACCGCAGCAACCGCACTCGGTAGTTCAACAAGAAAAGGATTCAAATAAATCAGTTTATCCTGATACCACGGTTATTTTTGGTTCTTCACAAGAAATGACATCAATCGTGTGATTTAAGCAGGAAAACTGATAATGAACGTATTTTCAGAAGGACATATATCTTCTCGTTCATTCGTGGCTAATTTTGTTAAATCCGAGTACCTTGACTTGGTATATATCCTAAATAGCTCTCCCTTTGATATTTCAGAATTATCTATAGAATATGAAAAACATTCATCAATAACAGAATATGAAATATAGGATTCAAATTCTAATTGCACCATAGGTAAATCGTTGTTGAGCCTGCTTCTATTAATAAGCAATCGTAATGAATTTTCTTTGGGTTCAAATATTTCTTCCAAATAAATAAATCCTTTCCCTTGCATCAATTCATTATAATCCATTTCATCATCACTCATTTCTTAATTTCACTTTTTAAATTATACTTCATTTTCCAATCGTCTTAATGAACTATCCTGCCCCGATAGTTCCATAACAAAAAGAGCTGCCTCAGCAACCTATCTTATTGAAGTAAAGAACCCGTTAGCCATCCATGAAGCGCAAAAATCAGCGCTTCACCACAGAGAATGAAAATTGGTCTCTATGTCGATAATGTTTTAATGGCTGGCGAAGAAGGTCGTTGAACTATGGTGCCTTTGAGCCCATCCGTTAGTCTGACTCCGACGACCACGGTGTACCACCGACTGTCGCGCCCTTTATGGGTAGCACTCATGGGAGATTAATCCTTTTTTGGTCGTCGCGCTAGCCTCTACTTATTTTTCTATATTTGGAGGTTTTTTGTTTAACGATTTACCAAACCAATCAGATCACTCATAAAGCTCAGCCTTTTTTTTAAAAGCGTTTTTACTGGGTCTATTTTGTTGTGTTTTTTTCTAGGTTTTGAGGTTTTTTAATTTTCATGGGAGTTTAAGTGCATTTTTTCACAATCGTTGGCTTTTTTAAAACAAAAACCTAAGAGTAGCCATACACACTATGCCCACTAAAACTGTAACGGACAAACTCTTCGTCCATATGGCTACAATAAGAGTAGGTATTATACCAGCAAGAACGCTCCAATCAACCGATAGTAATGATTCATCTTCAATGATGAAGCTATCAACGATTAGTGCAGCAAAAATACAAATAGGGATAAATGAAAGCCATTTGACCACAATTTTCGGGAGCTCAATATTTCTTATAACTATAAATGGAATAATTCTCGGAATAAAGGTTACAATAGCACACCCTAAAATGACTAATAAAACGGATATATTAATACTCATTTGTCTTTTACCACTCCAATCGTTGCAACGATTATTGTCGATAAGATAATTGCAATATAAGATGGAACAAGCATACATAGTACCAGCATCAATAAAACTACATAAACAATTAATGATAGATAAAACTTCAATCTACCTTGATCAATATTTTGTAATTGCAAAACAAGTAATGCCAAAAACATAGCTGTTAAAGAGAAATCTAATCCAAATGCTTCTGGATTTGAAATCCATTTACCAAAGATAGCGCCCAACATACAAGATAAAATCCAGAATATATAAGCCGTTACATTCAGTCCATTCATCCATTGAGCACTCATAATTTCTTTTTTAGCAAGTTTATTAACGGCTACACCAAATGACTCATCTGTTACAAGAGCTCCAATACCGATATTTTTCATTAAAGAATATTTTGTAAAGTGGGGAGCCAATGTCATACTTAATAAAAAATTCCGCAAATTCACTATGAAAGTTGTAAATAAAATGACTGAAATAGGACTTCCTGATACTAACAGTGCACAAATAATAAATTGAGATGCACCAGCATAAACTAATGCCGATAAAAGAGTTACTTCGAAAAGACTTAGATTTGATGAAGCTCCAACAATCCCCGCAGCAATTCCAATGCTGATATAGCCAATTAAAGTAGGAATACAATCTTTTACTCCTTGAGAAAATGTAGGGAGAGTTTCTTCGCTATTTATTTCTTTTGCTAATTCATTCATAGTTGCACCACCTTTTAGTCTGTTATGTTAAATGTATGTCTGTTATATTGTATATGCGTATGTTATAATAAACATAAAAAAGAGTCAAGGAGATTTTTTATGGAATTCATTCAAGAGGTTATAGCTAATAACCTTGCCCAAATGAGAAAAACGCGAGGATTGAGTTTAGATAAGGTAGCAGAACTGACTGGAGTTAGTAAAGCAATGTTAGCTCAAATTGAAAATGGAAAATCAAATCCGACTGTCACCACTCTCTGGAAAATTGCAAATGGGTTACAAGTATCTTTTTCTGCTTTTTTAAAGGAAACTGATAAGCCACAAATTGAAAAAATAAACATCAATCAACTGAACCCATTGCTTGATGATGATGGAAATTATCTTGTATATTCCGTTTTCCCATTTCATCCAGAAAAAAAGTTTGAAATTTTCACTGTAGACCTAAAACCTGGTTTTAGTCATATATCCGAAAAGCATTTAGGTGAGGAATATTTACTTATACAACGCGGTACACTTACACTCGATGTTCAAGGTGAGAAGTTTGAATTAAACACTGATGAGACTATTAAATTTAACGCAAATACTGAACACATTTATATAAACTCTTCTGATGAACTGGTTAGATTCTATTTAATTATCTCTTATCCCGACTAATATCTATGTCTATTTTCTAGATTTAATTTAATAAAAGTTGCGTAAACAATACGCAACTTTTATTAAACTAACCTGCCCCGTTAGTTCCATAAGAAAAAAGCTGCCTTAAAGACAGCTCCGATCTTCACCTAACGCACATGTTCGTCAAGTAATGTACGTCATAATTCTTTATTCTTTAAATGATAACCCTTCTTCTTCTAATGAAGTTCTCAAGGTTGGTAAGGAAGCTGGGCCAATACCGTGAATTTTTAAAATTTCTTTTTCCGTGTGCTTTGATAGTTCTTTCAACGTGTCGATCCCTTCGTGAACCAATGCATTTCTTGCAGGTGAACTGAGTTTCGAGAGGAAGCCACTTTTTGGCTTATTCTCATTATCACATGTAGGACAACTTGGACAGTCACTACTTTTGAAAAACTTATGTCCCTTTTCACAAACCCTTAATTTTTTTTCTACTGTCAGAATAATCCCTCCAAACAAATTCAGTATCCCATTTTTACATATTATATATATTAGTTATACATTCCCGACAAAAACTATGTATGTCCCTATTCAACTATCCTGCCCCGTCAGTTCAAGAAGGATCAGCTTCTATAAACTGTTCATAATACTTTTTTGGGTTACTTATTTTGTTTTTAATGAAAAATTCAGCCTGATTTTTAACCATATCAATAAAGTCACTATCACTTTCACCCTTACGAGTATTCTCGACACTGCCTTCGACGTTAACATAATTTGATTGTACATTTACAATTACCGTCATAATTTTCTTATCTTTAAACGAAACTGTTCCAATAACTTCTTTATTTTCTAAATCAACAGACGGATAGTCCACTGTTATCCCAGTGGATTTGTACACAGTAAACCCTGGCACTGGTAACATTGGTCTAATATATTTAAATGTAATATAAAGACCACTGCCAACAATCGGTATCAATAAAATTTTCAAGACAAGCGAACCACCCATTACTGTCCTCCTAGCAACAATTATCTTCCCTAAATAATACCATATGTTTTTTCTTTAACTAACCTGCCCCGTTAGTCAAAGTCCCCCTTCTGAAAGAAATTCAATAGTGTTTGCAGCATCTCGCGGTTTTCCGAAATCCTTTGACTTGTCCAGCAAGGATAGCGATTGATAACTTTGTAAAACCTATGTAAAAGCTTGTAAAAATTTGTATAATCATGATATTTAATTGCAGAGTGAAAGTATAATGAAACTGTAAAAACGGAAAGGTTCAGTAACGATGTTGGGAGGTTGACAATATTATTCCAATCTTTCATTGATTAAAAGTAGAAAGGAGCCTTAACAATGCTGAAGCTAAAAAAGTTATTTTTATTAGGGTTCATAGCGTCTGCCTTAATGCCGGTACAGGAAGCAGGAGCAAAGGCCTCTAAACCGATTGCTGTCCAAGAGCACAAATCCTTTGAACAGATTCACGCAGAGCTGCTCAATCATGGTAAAAATGCGCCACTCATGACCCTGGCTCATCGGGGCCAATGGCGTGAATATCCAGAGAACTCGCTTGCAGCAGTCAATGAGGCCATTAAAGACGGCACCGATATTGTGGAAATAGATGTCCAGCTAACCGCTGATGGTGTACCTGTATTAATGCACGATACGACCGTTGATCGTACTACCAATGGCAAAGGAAAGGTTTCTGACTTCACACTGGCTCAAATTAAGAAACTTCGCCTCAAGGAAGGTCTCGGAGGTAAAACGGCAGCGCTCACCAAGCACAAAATTCCAACGCTTGAAGAGGTCATGCTTGTAGCAAAGGACCGGGCAATTGTAAACCTGGACAAGGGCTGGGAGATACGGGATGAAATGTACAAGGTTCTCGTTAAAACCGACACAGTAGATCACGGTCTGTTTAAGGGCAGTCCAAATGTTGAAGAAGCAGCCAAATTTATGGAGAAAGATCCAGAAATCCTATATATGCACATTATCCTTGATAACAACGTCAACTCTATAGGAACGTTCCCGGGGCGTCAGCCGGTCGCTTATGAAATTGTTTTTGCAGATCTTGCAGATCCGCAGATTCAGCCAGAAAAGCTGAAACAAATCAAGAAAAGTAGCAGGGTCTTAGCAAATGTAATGTGGAATGGCCTTGCTGCAAAATACACGGATGAGGCTTCACTAAGAGATGTAAATATGGGATGGAAGGCCGTAACAAAGCTTGGAGTGAATATGATACAGACTGACAATATTGAAGCGATCGATTACTGGCGGCATGGAGGCAATATGCGACACTGGCAGTACGATACCGGGAACCGTACAGTTCGGGTTCAGGCTGAGGAGCATCTTGGCGGTGGGCAAGGTACCGGGTATTTTGATCAGGACGCCAACCGCTGCAATACAGCCGACCAAGATTCACTCGATGTTTGCGAAATCGATGGAGCCATTGCTGTAAGCCATAACATGGAAGGTGAGTGGGCGAAATACGAAGTGAACATTAAGAAGTCAGGAACATATAAAATCTCCGGCAGAGTTTCTGCAGCCGCTACCCCGGCTGGTGCCATCACCTTGGATTGGGCTGGCAAAACAAGCGGGGAGACCGAGCTGAAAAATACAACTCACAAACGTGCATTCCAGCTTCAGAATTTGGAGTACCGCTACCTAAAGAAAGGTACTCACCTATTTACAGTCAAGGTCACAAGCCCAGGTTCCTACAACCTTGATTATATTCAATTTAATTTGCAGGATTAACTGTAGCTAGAAACACCCTTAAATTTTAGAAGGCGCAATTCCTTCGGATTTTCGAGTTTGGTGCAGCTTTGAAACAAGGCTTGATCTTGATAAAAGAAAAATAGAAGGGCATGTTTTGATAAAAGATTGATCAAAACATGCCCTTCTATTATCTAATTGGATTATTCATTGTTAATAAAGATTGCTCATTTTTGTATTCCCTAATCAGCTAATGCACCCGTTAGTTTAACAAGACTGTGTTTTTACCGCCTATCATGTTCTCTAAAAATCAGTTTAAATTTCGGCTTAAAATCAACTTCTATTGTTTGTTGGGAATCCTCATGCAGAACTGTTAAAAGTACACTTGAAAGTTCCTTTTTGTCTGCTGTAATCTCAAATTTATCAACTCGTTTTAAATCCAAAAGTGATAACAATTTACTTGAAGTCGGTTGGGTTACTTGTATTTTCACTTCACCGTAAGATGGAGAAAGTGTAACAATAAAGTCTTCCTCCCCATTAGAAAATTGATATGTTGCTTTATTATAATAAAATGGTAAATCTTTCGCAGAGGTATCAAATAATATAGGTTCGCACTCAAATAACGAAAGAAAGTCGTTTTCTTCTGGGAATACATACACTCAACATCAACCACCTTTCAACTCCCTATTTTAACATTTTCTTGTTGAGCTAACCTGCCCCTTTTGTTCCATAAGAAAAGAGCTGCCTTATTGTCAGCTCCGATCTTCAGCTAAAGCACCCGTTAGTGAAGTAACTCTTTTTTTAATTTTACTTCGTATAGTCTCATTGCACTTAAATCCCCTCGATATTCAAATATTTCTTTTGAAATTAAATTTCGGAGTCGATATTCTATCCATACATCTCCAGTGTATTGCTGCATATGACCAACGACTTCACCAATCAAACGTGCCGACTTCATATAATCATATGTACCTTGTTCTTTATGTAATTTCTTTGCACAAAGAATGATAAAATCATCACCTCGTTCAATATTTGAATCCCTAAGCTCACCATGCTCCCATGTTCTCAAATGATTTCCAATCAGCATTAAATTCTGTCCTTCGTCGCTGAGAGCATTACGTTTTGCAAAATTCAATGGTCTAAGCTCAAATTGTTCATAAAATTGAAGCAATTTTTCGGGAGTCAATTCTCCTGATGAACGAGGAAACTGTTCCTCTTCTAACAAAGGGTATGTAAAGAATTCGTGAAAAGCTGTAAACGTATTGAGTTCGAACACATTATTGACTTTATTTTGCAATAAATAAAGGACAATACGCAGACCTGTTTGCTCAGCAGCATTCTCACATGTCCAAATAATCACCTTTTGATAAGGTGGTATCGCTATTATTTTCTCGATTGCTTTTAACATACCCTGTTTATATTCTTCAACAGTTTTGAAGTCATCACGATAGTTTTCCTTAAACCATTGAAAACGATTTTCTATCCCTTCTTTTGTTTGGAGTGATTCAATTGGACCAACCGATAAAATATCGGGTAACACTATGATTTCTTCTGTTTTTGCATAAATAGTTTTACGAAATGCGAATTTTAAGCTACCTGCAGTCGAATCACCAAATACAATATGTACCGTTTGTAGATGTTCTTTTTTCTCTTCATTTCTCGAAATTTGAATCGATGATTTTTTCATTTTTCGTCTCATATAAACTACCTTTTTTATATTTTTCATAGGTTAAGTTTACCATAACCTTCTTTCACTAACGTGCCCCTTTAGTTATAAAAGCCAATGAAAATGATTAAGCTTTTGTTTCCACGTAGTTTATTCGGACCGTTCGGTAAAATATTTCAAACTTTCTTTATGAGAAGTACTTACCATATACACTCGGGCATAAAAATGATACGGTTGGTGCATAGAATATTTGAGGTATTTTATATCCTCAATGTTGAAAGGAGATATTTGACTAATAAAAAGAATGCTTTTATTAAGAAAGCAATAGACAATTATTTTCAAAAACTCGAAGAACAAGATTTCAATGAAGACGATTTAATTCAACTAATTAATCATCTATCTAGGGTTTATGATCAAATATCTAGCGCAGTTAAACTTTGAGCCTTTTCCTTTAATGGCTCTTTTTTTGTATATTTCCCCTAAATCTTTTTACAGTTTGTGCCTTACCACACTGTTTATTCGAACTATATTTTTTTATTGGAACATAATTTATTTCGTTTCATATACTGAACCTGACATATAATAAGTCCTCAACATGTAACTATTGTTCTCAAGAATAGTTACTTTTTTTCATTTTGGTTTATTCGTACCATGCACCTTTAAGTTTGGCGGATCTTTTGTTATTAACGACATATACTTAGATTGCAGCATCACGTTCTCCGAATGTCTCTTTTATAATTTGGACTTGTGTAACTATTCTTGTTCTGGAATAGTTACCTTTTTTTGTTTCATTGTTTATTCGTACGTGATGAATATAATGTTCAGATAGAAGAACAGTCTTAACCTTGTTCACATTTTATAAACATTGAAATGAATAAAGTTATGTTGGTTTAATGTATAATTAAATGTGAAAAGGAGGCTTATAATGTCAACAGAAAAGATTTTAGAACAACTTATCAGAATTGCAGATGCGTTAGAAAGAATTTCTCCAGTTCCTGATAAAACAGAACAGAAGGAAAAGTTTGATTATCAGGACAACTCAGATAAAGCAAGGGCTGTCATTAAAATGAATAAAACCATTCTAGACTCTAATAGAGATAAGCGATAAAGGAATGAGATCACAATATGTGATCTTTTTTATTTTATTTAAATACCACTTGCGAATTTGTAAAAGTGAAACCGTACAGTTTGTGTCAACTGCGTGATACATCCTAATGAACTAACCTGCCCCTTTAGTTCCATAAGAAAAAGAGCTGCCTTAAAGACGGCTCCGATCTTCAGCTAACGCACCCGTTCGTTTAAGTGAGAATCTTCACAACTTTTTCTATCTTAGGCTTTGTTAATAGTATTGTTGTTTTCAGGTATAAAATATGGGAACGTCCGATTTGGACGTTCCCGTTCTTATTCTTATTCCATTAAGCATCCCTATAATGGAATAACGGTAAAGCTAATGACGCCTTTTTAAAAGCTGCGTTTCGCTGCCCAAGCACCTTGCATTTTACTAAGGAATACAATTTGCCCAATATGATATGCGTTATGCATGGCTAAACTCTTCAGTTCAAGCACTAATGGATTATCGCCTGGAATCTGTCTATATAAATCTTCATGTTCTGATTTTGCTAGTATTTTTCCAAGTTCTCGATGAACATAAAAGTATTCTTGTTTTGTTTCCTTCCAATTTTCTAACGTCTCAGTTGGTAATTGAAATGTAGAGTCATTATTTTCTGCCTGTGGTTCATTCGCTGTTTCACCAAGAAATCGCATTAGATATCTCTTTTCAAAGAATAGCAAATGACAAACTAATTCCCAAATGGAATTCATCATTGCCCCATCAGCTGGTTTCCAAATTGCCTGTTCCAAAGTGATGTCCTCTAGCACTTTTTCAAGTGGTGGAAACCAGTCTTCTTCATCCAAACAGCTTGCCCATTGTTGTAACAAAAGTGTCTTTACATCCATTTTCTATTCCCTCCAATTTAATCCTAGGTTGATTTTATTGGTTACCTTACAATAGATTCGCTTCAGTTAAAGAGTATTCCTCTAGATGGAATTTCTTTTATTACTTGTTCCATTATTTCTCCTTCTAAAAGATTAGGTTATCGTCTTAATTATTGTTCAACCATACTGCCCCTTTAGTTGCAGCTGTTTCCAGCCCCTTAATGAAGAATCGTGCCCGATTGCGGAAAATTTGTAACTTCCTTTTATATGTTGATCCAAAGAAAGTAACTGAATTATTGGTTTAAATCCATATATTATTTTCAGCAGTTAGTTTAAAATTAGTTTCACCAGTGTTGACTACACCTTTAGGCTCTACCAGCATTATATGGCATTCCTTTTCAGCATAAGGCTTATGCTCCACACCTTTTGGTATCACATACATTTCTCCTTTGGAAAGTTTAACCTCTCCATCGCGGAATGCGATGGACATCTCTCCGTCTATTACGATGAATGCCTCATCGGTGTCTTTATGATCGTGCCATACAAAATCCCCCAGAATCTTAACTAACTTAAACTGATAGTCATTCATTTCACCAATGACTTTGGGCGACCAGTGTTCACTGAATTTGGACAGTTTCTCGCTTAGATTAATAGCGTTATAATTGATATAAATCCCCCCAGAACTATTCTTACCTTTATTTTACAACTTCGATAGATTAATTACTATTTTGATTAAGATCTCAAAAGTTTCTGCTGATCTTCCCACAAAATGGCCCAATTGCTGAACAAAGATCAAACAGCACTCTTGAACTAAACTGCCCCTTTAGTTCATTAGATGATGATTACTAAACCAAAATATTCAACTTTACTTTTTTAGTTTAAAAACTATAAAATCAGCACATCTAAAATCTTCTTCAAATGAAGGATATTTTTTTAACATCTCTTTTGATGGCTTCGGTTCTACGATGCTTTCTAAAATAAAACCTGTTTTGATTAAAGTGTTTATATAACTTGTTAATGTTCTATGGAAGAATAACATTTTTTCTTTATCTCCTAAACCTTGTTCATACGCACCTTCATAAAAATATTTATCTACGTTCCAATGCAACTTTTTACCGTCTTTTGTTTTCTCCCAACCACTTTCTGGAGTAACAAAACAAGGATGTAAAATCGAAAATATAAAACAGCCTCCATCCACTAATAACCGATACATTTCTTGAAATGCTTTCTCGTAATTTGCAAGGTCTTGAATAACCATATTGGATACAATTAAATCGAAACTTTGATCTTCTAGAGAATTCAAGTCCTCACAATTACCCTGCCTATAATCGATTATCAAATCATCTGGAGTTCTTCCTTTGGCAATTTCTATCATCCTTGGTGAATAATCCACAGCAGTTACATTCGCTTCGGACTTGGCTAAAATTCGACTTAAATACCCTTCGCCACACCCAGCATCTAAAACTTTTTTATTATTAACCGTTTCCATAAGTGATAATAAAGTTGGATTTAAAAAAACTTCTTTATGATGGTCTCCTTGTTCGGTATGATTTGCTGAATATGTATCCGCGAAACTATCCCACCTTTTAATTGCTTCTTCTGTACCAACATTTTGTTTCATTTTAAAGCCTCCCTGTTCTTTTGCTTTAAATTCATTTCCTTTACTTCTATAATCTTGTTCCACTAACCTGCACCTATCGTTAATTAAGGGTTCTTTTTTTACAATCAAAAGGCCACCATTTGGCGGCCATACAAATGAACTAACACAGTTAAAAGGTTCTAAAAAGAACGGAATTTGCCCAATATGCTACTAGAATAATAATAATTGTAGTAACAATAACAAGCATTTTTTTACTGTGATTTCCAACTTCTTTCTTTTCCCTTATTTCCTCTCTGTATTTCATTTGTACCTTTTTCTTTTTATCATCTAATTTCATAGCAGGTAAACCCCTTATGAAAATAATTTAAGTTTATTTTACCATAAAAACCCTATTCGATTTTCAACTAACCTGCACCATCATTTTTGATCAATGGTGTAATCAATATGTAAGAAGGGAATGCCAAAGATTCGCATTTTATGTTGTGCTGTGAGCACGCCTGCCATTGTTTCATTAATTACAAAGTGTTCGGATAATGGAAGCTTGAGAAGCGCTTTGCCCGCTGCTAAATAAATACCGGCGTCACTTTCTCCCTCGCTCGAAAGAATGAGAGAGCCTTCGATAGCTTCAAGCTGTAAAATGCCAATCATCGACGAATAGGGAAGCGGAAGTGCAATATTCATATACGTCCTGCCCTTCGTTTCGTGCTGAGAATAAATGGCCACAAATACGGTATTCCCCTTCACCTGGCGAATCCATGCGCGTGGGTTTTCCCTCCCATCGAGCGTTTGATCAACAGTGCTTATTTGATAGGTCATTTCAGTTCGGTTACTTGATATGGGCAAGTTCAATTGCTGTAGTTTTGTACTTATCAATTTATAGCACACCGCAAACGGTTTAAACCAAGTTGCCCATTTTACAGACGCAAATAACCGATACTTATCTGTGTTCTCATAAAAATGGACGATTGTTTTTGGTAAAGTTTTTATATCAACAAACTCACTTAGATCATCCACTAGACCCGGGTGTGGCTTGCCTGCTCCTTTTAACGCACCTCGAATTTGGCTCACTGGGAAATTCCAGACATCCTGTTTCGTTTTAGGAGGCACAAGCACCCAGCCGAGTACGCCTAACATGCCAAAAATTAAACAGTTAAACAAGCCATGGAATTTTAGCATGAAATCAATACTAACCAGCCAAATTCCAAATGAATTATATGTCGCATAAAGCAATGAAAATAAGATTGTGATGCCTAGTGCACTGAACGATAGCCGTATCAATATCGCCTGCAAGTGTGAAAGGAAACGTGTTTCGTATGCCAGGACGATTAATGTGTAAATGGCAAATATGTATAGCAACACAGAGATGATTTCCAGTAACGGCGATAATGAAATGCCAATGGCGACCAGTATGGGACCTGCTAAAATAATCGGCACAATTACACGATACCAGGTTGACTCGTGTAAGCGTCCAAAAAACCCAAGAGATATGGGCAATAAAAAGGCAGAGTAATGAAAATGAATAGCTGTTAACCACGTGATCAGTGGACTGAAACCTGTATCCATTCCCGTCATATAAGCAAAGAACCATAGTCCGCCTACAAATAAATACATCATCCCAATATCAATGGATATTTCTGCCCAATTTGTAAAACCACGCTGAAAAAAACGCTTTAGGCCATTACACGCCACAAAAAAGGTAAACGTCATATAAATGAAGGCGAGTACCATCTGTCCTGTGCTTGATGGGACGACTTGCAGTAAAAAAATGGAGAGCATGGCCATCCAATTGAACATAATATATTTCCTCTTTGTTTCTAATAGCAGCTGGAGCATAAGTGGCACGAAAATTAACTGGGCAGCTGTCAGCATTAACAAATACGATTCAGATGCCAACATGCTGCTTGCTATGAAAAAGAAAACACCTGCAATGGTGATTGGACTAAAGAGCCTGCATCTTAAATTCGCCTGCATAAGCCATCAACCTTCCTACGATTCGGTTTCTTATATCGACTTGAATCGTAAATACTTCTCGGACATCATCGTACCCTTCCTCAACGGTCACAACTCCTTCCAATAACCGAGGAATTGGAAGCTCCAGGTTACCTATAACGATACGTTGAGGACCAGAGTGAATGTGAATGCGCCCTTCAGGTGTAACCGCAAATGTTAAATCCGAATAAAATAAGCTTGGCTCCCCTAAATAATCCTTTACAACTCCACGTTTCGTATCGACCGTCATAAACGCATTAAAATGCCGAGTGATCTCTTCAAAATAAAAAGTACGCTCCCAATGTATTTGTGCCTCACCTGTCGGCAATGATCTACAGGTATTTTTGATGGAAAACGGCACATCCTTCCCATTTTCGGGAAAAAGAAATTTCCAGCGTGCTGCTAATTTCAAAAAAGGTTTTAGCCAGCCTGCCCCCGTTTCAATCTTTGACATCGTTCCGACCCCATTGAACGGTTTACCAATTGGCAGGGCATAACGCTCTTGAAGCTTAGGATGAAGTCTTTGAAAATCCTCACCTAAGAGGTCTTGGTAGATTGTCATGATGATTCACCCTTTCGCGTCCGCCTGCAACTTGCTGCCGATGGCAAATCAGTTGCTAGTAAGAAGCTAATGATGGAAAGGACCCACAGACTAGCATTAAATGTAAGAGGGGTAAACGGATGCGATGCTAATGAAGGATTAGCAATCAAGGCACTAATGGTTAGTAACGGAAAAATAATGATCTGCACAATAAGTAAGTGTCTTTTCTTACGATAAAGCAGCCAAACCACTGCAAATAAAATCTCGAGAACGCCTATTATTTCTACACCCTTCACAGCAGCAGTCCCATCCAAGGATGTTAAACTGGATAGCATCGATACTTCCTCAGGATGCTTGGCAATCATCTTCGGGATGAGCCCATGATAAAGCCAAATAAAGGCAAAAAGCATGGTAACTATAGCGTTAATAATGAAACGGACATATTGAGATCGTGGTGATTCCCCCTTTTCAATCCAGCGTCTTAGCACATCAAAGCTTAGAGCAGTTGCCCACCCCATGATTGGCCGAAAAAAGAAGTCTACAAGCCGTCCAAGCAAACCATAGCGTACATCATAATCATATTGGGTCAGAAATGTGATTCCGTTATCTTTCGGTATATATTGCCAATATCCTTTCCCTTCACGAATTGGCGAAATTTTTTGATCGGTACCAAAGTGAAGAGAAGAAGTTTTTGAACCATCCTTCTTATTATGCGTACCGACACTTTTACCCCAGCCAGCGACTTTAACATAACGACCCAATTTCGTTTCATATAAAAAGGATTGCGGATCATCTTCTGATTTTTTCGGTAAATAGGTAATAGAAGAAAAACGCAAATCCCATTGTTCATGTAGTTCAGGCTTTTGAGTCATCCGCCATACCTCGTCTACTGTTGCCTGAATTGGAATTTCCACATAGATTGGTTTATTTTTCATAAATGTCACCTCCATTAATAAAGTAACATAAGTTTCCATACAACATGGTAAAATTTATGAAGTGTCTGTAAGAATTATCGCCCATAATTGCAGTTCAGCTAACCTGCCCAGTTAGTTATTAAGAAGTAAACAACTTTTTCCTAGCTGCACAGCTTGGTCCCTACCTGAATTGTCCCAACCTGTATCACCAGGTTGGTGATACCTCCTTTAACAGAACGTAAAAAGCCATTCCTGTACAGAATGGCTTCAACGCATCACAGCTTTAGTTTAAATTTTTTTTGAAATAATTTATTATCATTCAAACCACGCCTACATATCTCGTTTTTAAGTAATTCCACAAAGTCTTTACTATCTTTAAGTTTGGTAGCCGCGAGGTAAGTTTCAATCAATAGTTCATCATCTAACCTATTTAAGCAATTTATTATCATCCACTCCTTCTCACCTAAAATTGAACAGACTCAATTAGAAAAGACTAGATAACAATAAAATTGTTATTTCATATACTATTATTCGATACTTTTCTTGAATATATTTACCACGTTCTTGTATCGAATTAAACCTTTGGACCTAAAATTAGTATCATTTTCATAATTTTAAGATTATTCAAGTATTAATACCTATATATTATTCCTATTTGAGCCATAATGGAAGTAGAAAATCTTGTTTTACCTAAAGAACCTGTAAAGTGATCATAACGTTATTTATTTTTAATCCAAATACGTAAAAGCCTTGCTACATTTTTTGTAGTAAGGCTCTTTAAAGTTGATTAATCGTTAATCAGTAACGCACCTGTTAGTTTAAGTACAAACCTTAACAAACATGCTAACCTGCCACGTTAGCTTAACAATGAAAACTAACTACAATACAAATATCATAGAAGCCATAACTAAAAATGGAAATAAAACAAGTAGCAATATTGATACTCCTGTCTTCCAATTATTTTTTAATTGAAGTAATTCCTTCTTAGCCTTTTCCTTATTTTTAAGCCACCATATAATAATTCCAACCCAATAAATTGCTAAAAATATATAAATATCCATAAAATCACCTCTTATAACAATTTTCCGGAATCAATGTTTAACAATCATTCTTTCACAAATCTCACCCGTTAGTTCCATTAGAAAAAGGCTGCCTCAGCAACCTTACTTTAATCAATTAAGTGGTCATTTCAATTTTCTTTTCTTATTTAAATCTGTCATTAATATTAAAACTAAGATTATCAGGCTTATTCCAAGTATAATTGCACCTACCATACTCACTCCCATTCCTGCAAATCCCCCAATTAACATCAAACCAATAAGATGCGTTATGATACCTAAATTTACTAGAACCAAGGGAGAAATATATATCTGTCTTTTGTTCTTAATTACCCAAAACAAACAGATACTTATTAGTAAAATAGCTATAGGAAAATAGATAAATAGAACTGAAGTAAACAAGCTAATCCTCCCAACATTTTGATTTTTATCTTATTATATGTCTCCTTCAAAATCTCCTTGCTTATTTTAACATAAAATTACATTTCTTTATTTAAACTATACTGCCCCTTTAGTTCATTAAGAAAAAGCTGCCCTAAGTCTGCTCCGTTTCAGCTAACGTTAAATTGAATAAAAGCTTAAAATTCCAATTATCATAGCGATTATAAGAATTGATACTAAACCAATAAGTATTTTCATCCAAGTTTTCATATAATCACCTACTTGTTGAGTTTTGTGATAAAAAAAAGACGGTTTTACCGTCTAATAGATTGCACTAGTTTTCTTAGTAAAAACAAAACTAATATTGCGAAAAGAGAAGATAGAATTAATCCTGGAATATTTATAGTAGTTAACAAATTCACACCACCAAATTATATAATTAACTAAATTTTAGGTGTTATTACAAAAGTAGTCAATAATTAAGATTCGAATAAGCTACGCTTCTAGAACTTACCCGCCCCTTTAGTTGAATAACAAAAAACTGCCTTAAAGACAGCTCTAATCTTCAGCTAACGCACCCGTTAGTTTAAGTACAATTCTTCACAAACTCATATTCTTCCACAAATCTGACCTGCAGCTTAACATGGAAAAGGCGATTTCTCAATTAATTTCTATTTGGATTATTTACTTGAATGTGAGGAAAGACCCCGCCCTATAAGGTTTGCAGAAACAGTTTTTTTCCCTATTTCCCTTGCCCAAATTGATAATTGCCCTATATGATGAATTTCGTGAGCAATGGCATGTCGAATGATTTCACCCCAAGTATCCGTAACGATTCTTCCATTTGGCAAGGTATCGTAAAATAATTGATTTTCCATACTAGCATCCCAATTGTTCACAAAGTTTTCCACTTCTAAATGAAATTCGGCATCCAATTTTCGAACTTTGTTCAAGCTTTTATAACTATCGAAACTCTCCTGAAATTCAGTTTTACCTTGTAAGAGACGTATCCAGCTCCATTCGACTTCAACAATATGGAAAAGTGTATGCAATATACTGCGCATTCCACCCGTTCGGTTCCACAGAAGTTCTTCTTCACTTAACTCTTCACACCAACGATACCAATCTTCTCTTACCATCCAGATATACCTAAAAAAAGTTTGCAAAAATGCCCCTCCCCATTTAGAAAATAAATAGCTGTTAAAATAATATAAGATCAATACCAAACATTGTTAATTGTACTATTTCTACAAACATAGATTGAATTCCTTGTTCAACTAACCTGCCCCATAAGTGCATAAGAAAAAGCTATCTTAAAGACAGCTCTGATCTTCAGCTAACGCACCCGTTAGTTCATTAAGCAGGTCATTATAGTATCACCAAATTCTCGGACATCAGCTAGGTAATCAAATCCATTAGGAGAACCAAAACTATTAAACGCACGCACTGCAACAAGATTATGTTGAGGTATAACCAAAAGAGTTACTCCAGTATAGCCCAATATTTGATAGGAACCTCTAGATACAAGCTCCCCAATTTCTGATTTTCTTGCAGGTAAATCTTTTACGAACCATAAGTAACCGTTTTGTGGGAGTTCCACATCTAATGAATTGGGACTTTGAACGGTTGTAGCCATATCTATAATTTTACTTGGTACAATTTGTTCCCTATTTACATATCCCTGTTTAAGATGAAAGTATCCCCATTTAGCCAAATCCCTTGGTGATACATACATATTCCCCTTATCGCCGTCGACACTTCTACTTGTAGTCCAACTTGTATCATTAGGTTTTCGTATTACATCAACAAGTTTTTCATTAATTTCCCCGTACCATCCTGTCTCCGTTAAATTTAGTGGTTTAAGTACGTTGTTAGTTAAAATCTCAGCTACCGATTTCCCAGTAGTATTTTTAACTATTTGCGTCAGAATGTCGATTCCAATACCTCGATATGCCCAATTCTCACCAGAAGGAAATTCTCGATATATCTCTCCGTTAGTACTCGTTATACCATGCGTATGTGTTAGTAAGTGTCTTATAGTAGTCGAATTAGGTATTGGCATACTATTTGGTGGAAGATATTTTTCTATTAAATCATCTATCGAGTCTACGTATCCTTTATAAACCGCATAGGCTACTGCAAAGCCTATATAACTTTTTCTAACTGATGCAACATGAAATTGTGTATCTTCTTGGATCTGCCTCGAATTAGGACCCTTAGAATGTTTACCCCAATATTCCTCTATAACAATATTATCGTTATGAATTATAAAAACAGATGCACCTGAACAATCAACTAATTCAGATGTCTTTCTAACATTTGATACAACTGAATCAAACTGTGTGTTTATCTTTTTATTCATTATCATTCTTTCACTACTTTCTTTTATCCTATCTATAATCTGAAGGAAAGCACCGGTTAGTTCATTAAGAAAATCGGTTCTTATTAATGAACTAACCGGTGGCTGAATAAGATTTTTTATTTATTCTAAAAGACTTGACACTGAATCTGTGTACACTTCTACCCATTTAGAAAATGGAAGTTCGTTATCCCAAGTGACCTTATTCATTGCTTTTGCACAACCCCAATCTAAAACCCGTTGATGAAGCATATGTACTTTAATACGTTTTTTCAGATCATCTTTTTCTTCTAATTCACGACAATACACATTGACTAAATGCTTTGCAATTTTACGGTCATTGTTATCTAAATAATATGTAATCATCTTAATTAGATCTGAAATAGGATCTGCAAAATAAGAATTTGTAAAATCAAATACGCCACTTATTTCCCATCCACTGTCCCCCATATATATCAAGAAGTTCCCAGGCTTAAAATCACCCATTACAAAAGTTGGAGAGGAAAAATTATCAAATGCCTCTTTGGATTCAACCAATAAAGTTTCTACCCATTCAAAATCCTTTTCCGTTATTTCTGAATATTTTTTTGCATCTTCCAACCAAAACTTTATTCTATTGAAAAGCCATTGAGTATAGTTATCCTTAAAGGGAATAATATCGAATTTTTTGGTATTAAGTTCACCAAATTCGTTCACTTTCCAAGTATGGAATGTATATAGAGTTTTAGCAATTAATTCAGCTATTTTATAACTTTCATCTAAATTCAGATTAGCTTTTAGATGTTCGCCTTGAAGGCGAGGCATCAGCGAATAACTCCAACCAAAAATTTGTTCCGAATCATCAATGATATATGGTATTGGTACAGCTACATTTGTTCTTTTATGGAGATTCTCTACAAAGAACTTTTCCTCTACCAATTGACCAGGATAAAGGGGGTTTCCCTTAAAAACAAAATCTCCTTTCGTTGATGAAACGAACATTGTTTGACCCATAGCTCCAATTTCTGTTATTTGGGATGAAATGAGTTTACCTAAATTAAATTTATCAAGCATTGACTGTAATTGACTATTATAAATTATTCCTAATTTATTAGATGAAAAGATTATATCTGCAGTCATATTAGATTCCCCAAGTCCTCTCTATATTTTTAAATTAACTTCAATATAATAATCACTTCTTTAACCATTTAAAATTTCCTGCTTATTCCACAATATGGCCCAATTGTCGAATAAAGATCAAACAGCGCTCTTGAACTAATCTGCCCGGTTAGTTGATTAAGGATGATTTAGAATCATGGCATGATAAAGGGTCGTTGAGAATTACACAATTGAATATCACATTAATTTCCTTCTGCTAAGTAATAAGGTGTTTTGTCACCTTGGCAACCAATGATTGAGTATTTATTTTCTTCAACTACAATTTTCTCGCATTCAAATGTGTTAATTTCTCCACTGCCGTATTCATCTCTAGTGGTATCCTCAGTAACTTCAAGCTGCTCTCCGTTATATGTTAATTCAGTTAGGATTGGATCGCCTTCCTTCGTGTAAGCCACCACACGAATACTATCCTTATCTCCTGTTTCTGTATTTTTGATAAATTCTTTTAACCTAGATTCATTTTCAATATCGCCATTATTCCTATTCACGATATCCGTATCAGAAGGAACAAATTTTTTTGAATCAGTCTCTATATCGGCACAACCAACTATAAGCAAAAACATTATGCTGACAGTTAAAAAACTTACATATCTCACCAAAAACTCCCCCTTTAGTTATATGACGTTAAAAATCGTTTTCAGTTTCACTTTTTCAACGGTCCTGCCCCTGTTGTTCCATAAGAAAAGAACTGCCGAAGCAATTCCCTGATTGATGAATAAGAACAGTTTTTACAATGTCATTACATTCACAGTAACGATTATTGCTAGTGAAGCCCATACAAGAAAAAGGATTGCAGCAAGATGCTGGGATGCTTCGTCTTTTATTGCTTTTATAAATGTTAATATAAAGCTATATCCAATAATGAAAAATAAAATTGCATATAAGAAAAACAATAGATACATTCCTTTCGTTATACGTTAGATCTATAATGCTTGCAGCAGAAACTGTATGATAAAATATGACGCGAAAAACAAAAATTATTAGGAGCCTGCTGCCATAGCCATTCCGATGATTATTAGAAGGAAACCTAACAAAATCACGCCACTGCCTAATGAAAAAATGAAATCAAATACAAATGAAATGGTACTAAATGTTTTATTTTTATATGTTTTTGCTACATTAACAAAATAAAAGATAGCCAAAACAATAAGAAGTAAACCCACTAAAGATAATAATGACCAAATCATATGAACACTCTCCACAAACTTTGAATTTTAAATGACTCTAATCTGTTATAGCCTTAGTTTGAACAGAGTTACATAACCTAGGATCAGAAAGTAACTGTGTTAATTCGCTTAAATATAAATAATGTTTATCGCATTGTGAGGAATTAGGTATTCTTTCACCCTTATTCATCATTTCTAACATTGGAGAGGAAAGAAGAACTTCAACGATAAGTAAATCCGGTTCTGCTAAGTTCATTTTGAAGCCTGCAAATACATCTTCTTGTTTTATGTCTTTAACAGTTTGAATTAGACTTTGTAACTTAGTAACACTAATCGTTAATTTTATTAAAGGAAAACATCTTACCGTAGGGTTTTTTACTATCTTTCTATTCCTATAATCATAAACGAAATAAAACTTATCCTGATATTGATTCCGTTTTTTTAATTCATTAGTTAGTAAGTAATATTGGTCAGTAAGTCCAGTTGATAATTGAGATTCTTCTACCCCTACCATTAACGTCAGAATTTCTGGGGAAGAAATTGATATCGTGGTTATTGAGTTTTTTGATATTTTGGAGTTATATTCCATTAATTCACTTAGCTGAGGATTCGATAACTCACCTGCATGGATTCCTATCAGGTATTGATTCATATTCTACACACTCCTTTTATAATTACTAAGTAAATACGATATAAAAAAAAAAAATCCTTCTTCATCACAACTCCCCCTTTAGTTCCAATCGAGTAGAGGGAAAATAAATGTATTATTTTCGCCCCTCTCACAACACCGTACATACGGTTCGCGTATACGGCGTTTCAATTTATATCACAGTGTGTACTTTTAGATAATGTTCTAAAGCAGAGGGGACTCCCCTCTGCTTTAGTCTTTTGTTTGAAATTGCTCTTTGTACAACTTTAGATAATCCTATGTCTGCTGACTTCTTGCGATAAACCTTTTTCGACTGTACATCCGTACATCCGCAAGACCTCCCAGGGTAAGACACCTATCTTTCCTCTTTTACTCGCCTGATTTATTCTACAAAGTTACGCACATCTTTTGGACTTTAACTTATTTAGGAGTTTCATCCCTTTATAAAGCCTTAGTATCAGATTCCTGTTCGTCGAGCCAAGATTTTATTCCACGCTTCCTCCAGCCCTTACCTCACGATAAGTACCTTGCGCTTCCTTAGTGGTTGGTCGATGTGTCCCCCCACAGTGTACCTAGATAGATGCCATGCCTGGCACACTAAAAAAAAGGAACCTCTAGGGAGATTCCTAAATTAATCATCTTTACGGCTGAATTATCAATATTTCCTGATAGCCGTAGACATCCCTCGGATTTGGGAGGGTGTGCCGATTTACCTGTCTTTTTGTCCTTTTAAAATAATGAAAATAATCGTTCGATGTTCTCTTCAAAGTTTTGTTGAATATTTACTTTTTTCGGTGCAATTCCATTATTCATGAGTTGCAAATGTCCAAGTACGTAACTCAGAAAAATTTGTACATTTTGCTCAATCATTGATTCATCTTTTGTAATGGGTTTAATAACTTCAACTAATATGTTATGCAGCTTTTCCATTTGCTGTGAAACTGCATCGGTATCACTGAATTCAGCAAGTCCACCAACCATATCTGGAAATGTGAGTCTGGATTGTGAATATGAAATCACGCAGAACGCGAATTTACGTAACGCGTCTTTACCTGAGTACGCTAATAATTCATGGTAAATCAATTCGACCAAGCCTTTTAGGTAGATGGCTACAACTCCACTTTTTAAATCCTCCAGATTACTTACATATCGATACATCGACTGCGGCTGAATGGATAATGAACGGGCTAACCCATTGTAGGTCAGTTTAATAAATCCCATTTCACTACTGATTTTCAAACCTTCTTCTAGCACAATTTCTCTTGATAAACTAATTCGCTTTGTCATAATTCCATCCTTCTTTAATTTTGTCGCTTGACTAACTCATACCATGAGTATATAGTTGGTGACATGAGTTAGCAAGGAGTTTTAAATATATTTTTAAAGGAGCGATTTGCAATGAGTATTCTACAGGTTAATGGTGCCAATTTATATTATGAAAAAATTGGTCAAGGTCCTGTTATCATCTTGATTCCAGGAGCTAATGGCACTGGAGATATTTATGTCAAAACAGCTGGTCTTTTACAAGAACAGTATACGGTTGTAACTTATGACCGCCGCGGCTATGGACAGAGTGAATTAACAACCCCATTGCCGAAAGATGCCCAGAATCCACACAGCACTTACCGTCTTGAAACCGACGCTAATGATGTAGCAGCATTAGCAAAACACCTTACTGATGAACCGATATATATTTTGGGCAGCAGTTCCGGTGCAATTGTCGCTATGGAAACCTTGCAAGACTATCCTGAGATTGTAAAAAAAGTCGCTTTCCACGAACCGCCAATCAACTCATTTTTGCCTGATTCATCGGATTGGGCAGCCATGAATGAAAAAATAGTTGAAACTTTCCAGACAGAGGGAATGGCGGCAGCCATGAAACTATTCGGCGAAGCGCTGCATATCGCTCCTATGGATGCCAAAATGATGGCTAAACCAGCTGTTTCGCTCGAAAATATAGATAACCCCGTTGTTAAAGGAATGGCCGATTGGTTCAAATATGAAATTCTCCAATACACCAGTCGTAAAATTGATTTAAACAAAATGGCAGAGCAAAAAGAAAAAATCATCTTATTTAATGGTACGGATTCAGTGGGTTCATTCCCTCAAGATGTTGTCAGAGACTTGTCCGAGAAGCTTGATTTACCTATTCACTCCATTGCTGGCGCCCATTTAGGCTATGCACAAAAGCCCCAGGAATTTGCTCAAACTGTAAAAGAAGTATTTTTTTAACGTAGAAAGGGATGAAATAGATGAACTATTCAAAAATTGACTTCCATGCTCATTATCTTTCTCCCGGGTATAAGCATTTTTTAAAAACGCAATTCAATGATATGGGGGATGGAGTGAAAACTCCAGAATATTCAATTGATTTGACGCTGGAAACTATGGATAAAACAAACATAGATTATTCGGTGATTTCAATTTCGTCACCACACATTAATACGGGAGAAATGAACAGTACGATCGAGTTAGCCGCAGAGGTCAATAACTATGCGGCTGAACAGCAGCGAAAATACCCCAAACAGATCGGCTTTTTGGCTTCTCTACCGCTTCCGCATATTGAAGCTAGTTTAGCGACGATCGAGCTAGCTCTAACCGAACAACATGCGACCGGTTTTACATTACCCACCAACTCCCGTGGGGTATACCTGGGTGACCCGCTTCTTGACCCCATTATGGAATCATTGAATGAACATCATGCCATTGTCGCATTGCATCCCAATGAGCCTGGTAAGTATGACACAAAAATTGCGGGTCAAATTCCAACTCCAATTATGGAATTTTTCTTTGATACGACACGCACTGTATTAAACATGTTGCAAAATGGGATTTTCGTCCGCTATCCCCATATTAACTTCATTATCCCACATGCTGGCGCAGTCCTCCCCATTATTGCAAGTCGTGTGAAACTGGCGCAAGTGTTGAATCCAGATTTGACCGATGAACAAGTGGATATTATGGCTGTCATGCGCTCGCAATATTTCGACGTCGCGGGTATCGTTCTTCCCCAACAACTGCCAGTCTTGCTTGACTTAGTCGATCAGGATAAGCTGCTGTACGCTTCCGACACACCGTACACACCAACCAAATTTGTGATTAGTTTGGCTGAACAACTTGAACAAACGGGTATATTATCAGATGCAGTGAAGCAAAAAATGTTCAAAACCAATGCATATAGATTGCTGAATTTGGAGTAGGTTATACCTATTGAATATACCTTTGCTTGTGACGGTTTTTCTATTTACCTCTCCCTTGAATTAGGATTTTTAATAAAAAAAGGTGATGCGTTTTGACTTCCAGCATCATCCCTTAAACACCTGTGAACAAAAGGAAGACGATCAGATGTAAGAGAATCATACGTTTAAGAAGGCTAACGTACCCATATGTTCATTAAGAAAAGCCGTCCGTATGGAACAATCCTGCGCCTTTGGTTCCGTAAGAAAAAACGTTGCCGCAGCAACCTTCCTTAGTAAGCACCTGGTAGTTCAAAGCATTCATGCCATTTTGGGCAAAGTCCGAACTATTACGGTCTTTTTTTTATGAACCGGTTTATCATTCCACAAAAAAAGAACTGGCTAATATCAGTTCCATTTTAGAAATTCTTGCACGTTTGGTTTTACCCAGCGATCTTAAGCTAAAAATACAATTGCCTTATTTCCTTCAGGTTACAATCCTTCACGAACATTAACGCAGTACCTCGTGTAGCCTCTCAGCAAACTCCTTATGAAGCTCTGAATTGTAACCTCCATGGTGCCCGGGGAACTCCACAAAATTTGTTCCTAGTTGTTCCGCTAAGGCTACCGAGCATCCATAAGTGAAAAATTCTCGTGAAGCTATCCCACCGGCTGGAAGTACCTGCATCGCCGAAGATTTTATTGCAGTTTTCAATGTATCGATATCTAATGAATAGTTTATAATCCCCGGGATTTCATGTTCAACAAAATACGTTGAATTACTTAACAGACGCTTTGGTATCGCATCCTTCGATTGGTCGGAATTACTTGTATCCCTTTCCGAATTGGACAATAACTTCAAGACCTCACTTTGATGATTCTTCTTAAGGGATTCCAAGAATTGCTTTGCCTGTACGAGCTCATTGCCGGTTAATAATTGCAATAAGACTGGTTCGTGTGGTATCAATATTCGTATTTGCTCCGGGTGGCGCTTGGATAACTCGAGTCCGATGACTGCACCAGAGCTGCTTCCAAATACGTACGCCGGTTCATCAGTCAATGTAGCTAGCAGACGGTGAGCGTCGTCGCTATGCGTCTTCACGCGGAAATTCTCAGTTTGATTGAAGAGACTGCTGCGGGAATGTCCACGGCGGTCATAGGTAACAACTGTATACCGGTCAGCAAGATTGTCTGCGACATATTGGAATTTATCCGCGTCTCCACCTCCACCATGTATCATCAAAAGTAGAGGACCAGAGCCACGTACTTCATAATGGAGGGTCGCCCCAGACACTGCCAAAGTCCCGTTCCTAGTCCCAATCATTTATAACTCCCCTCTCCTATTTTTCTATTTTCCCCTTTAACATTACCTATATCTCGATGGCATAATTCTATATATTCTTGAATAACATTTGAAATTCCTTCTTCAACTAACCTCCCCGATAGTTCATGAAGAAGGAATCAAAAATATCCGTCTCGATGATCCATTTTATTCAATAAATAAGCGATGTATTGAATCCGGATTTTCAGGTTGATTACGTTTCCATGTCATTTTGGAATAAACTGTTTAAAGATGGGGAGGATTAGGTAATACATAGATAGTGTTCCTTAGAACTTGTTGGAAAATTAGCTTTATGCCTTGAATTTTTTACTGAAAGGAGATATATGAATGTGGGTAAAATTAATTCTTTTGATAAGATAAAGAAATTTAGAACGATGTCAAATAGGGAATTATCTCATATTATTCAATCTAATTTATGGTATACGCCTGTTATATATGTATTTATCTCCTTTCTATTGGTAGGTGCTGCATTAACGGCAGACTATCAATATGAGTTAGGAAAAAATATGATCACTATTTATGCGGTGGATTATAGTCTAACTCAAGCCATTGTCGGTACGCTTACAGCAGCCACTTTGACATTAACTACGTTTACATTTAACTTGGTTCTGGTCGTTTTCACGACATTTTCCGGACAGTTTTCGCCACGCATGTTGAAAAATTTCATTGCAAGTAAAGCCACCCAACGTGTGCTTGGGATTTTTACAGCAAGTTTTTTCTACATGCTATTATGTTATCTATTCCTAAATAAGGATCTTGCACAATATTATTTTGCAGTACCTGTTTTAGCCACGATAATAGCTGCATTATCTATAGGAACGTTTGTCTTTTTCATTCATCATGCGGTCAATTGGCTGCAGGTTAACCAAATGACTTATGACATGAAAAAAGAAGCGTTAAGCATTGTAAAAAGTACGTTAGAAGATGAAATGGATCCATATAAAGTAAAAGATATAAGTACCATTAAAGGCCCAATATCCGAGAGTAAGGAATTTACTATTACTGCAAGGAAATCTGGTTATATTCAACTCGTGGATTATATTACCATGGTTAATGAAGCTCAAAAAGATGGCATCGTTATTCGGTTGGAATATACAATTGGAAGTTATGTTTTCGAATCAACGCCTATCTTATCCTATTGGAAAAAAAACGCGAAGGAAATAGATGAACTAAAGTATCTTTCGCTTTTTAGTATCAAAAGGAGGCAATCTGAAGTTCAAGATATTGAATTCAGTATCAACAAACTAGTAGAAGTTGCGATTAGGTCCATAGGTAATTATGATCCCAAAACAGCTACAAATGCAATCTATCAAATTGGTGAGGTACTTGCTTCCATTTCACGCAAATCCAATTTTTCTAATTACTTAATAGATGAAAATAATAATCTGCGCGTGATTTTACAGGAAAGGGATTTTAACCATTATCTTTATCATGGTTTTGGTTATATCAGACATTATGCTAAAGAAAATGTAATTGTGGCAACTGAAATTTTAAAAGTGTTAGCTTTAATGGCTAAATCCCTTAATCCACGTGACTATAAAGCCATTTGGGAGTTTGGAGTGTTTACTGCAAGTGGATTCGAGAACCTTTTTTTATTTAAACTGGACCACCAGCAATTTCACCATGCGCTATCTAATCTTGCTGTTTCGACAAAGCATGAAAAAGAGTATGAAGAGTTCTTGAAACAAAGAAAAAAAATAGGATTAAATACCAATTCAACTAAACCCGAGTGATGAAATGCAACTGATCGTATATTAGTTTTGCAGCAGGAAACACCACCAGTGCACTCAGCTTGGTGGTATTTTTACTATTCATAGGCGCTAACGTACCCGTTAGTTCTATCAGACTTATCGCAGAGCCGATACAAACAGTGTGGAATGGGATGTTATCAATGAAGAGTAGAGATAAAGTGAAGCAACGGGCAGAGATGACTTGCTCAATAAAACCACCCCTCAGTATTTTGAAGAAGACAATGGGTTGCATACTTATGAATCCGAATGTCCTGGTATTTTCAGTGAAGAAGAGAAGTGAAACTATTTCAAGAATCGTAATTCATACGCTAAGGATGAATTACGAAACCTGTAACCTGTGGGGAATTTTATCTTTACAGATTATTTTTTTAAAATACAAATGGAGAAAAACGGTGGTTTATTCTTTAATTCTATACTTTTATATCCAAAAAACAGGATATTTTCTATCACTTCGTAAATTATTGATTAATAATGCCATCAGCACAATAATAATGGATCCAGTCAATACTGTCGTAAATAAATAATTCCATGTATAAGAGCCAAGTATTACAATGATTGGGTCTGCCCCAGCGGGAGGATGGGTTGTTTTGGTTAACATCATCAAACTGATAGCTAATCCAACTCCCAAGGCCAGAGACCATGGTTCGTTTCCAATTAGATGATAAACAAGTAATCCTATTAAAGTTGAAATGAAGTGTCCGCCTATGATATTTCTAGGTTGTGATAAAGGAGAATTCCAAAGGCCGAATGCTAATACACAACTTGCACCAAATGAAGCTATTAACAATGGAGTGTATGTAAAGCGTGTCAATAATCCTAGAATAAAAATAGTAATAGCCCCACCCATAAATCCAGTTATAACATCCTTCGTATTTACTTTCAGAGGACTCTTTCCTTTTCCCCTCATTTTCATTAGATAATGAGGGATGTTTTGTTGAGCCATTTCTTCTGCTTGCTCCTTTTTTGCTGCATTTCCTTCTGTAATCAAATTATGTTCCTCCTTGCTAAAAAAAAAACTATCCACTGATTATATTACAAAACTTGATCTTGTAGGTGAAACAAAACCACCTAAACCCCATGCCAATTTTAACCGAATCAACCAGTATCCGATATGATTTCCATTCAATTATATGGCCCAAAAGAGAGCTATGATCACAGCTGATGCACCCGTTACTTCAATTGTATGAAATAATTTAACAAGAATCCTCTTCCCTAGTGGATTGAGGGAGCCTTATGAGAAAATTACGCATAGTTTTTTTTATTTTTGGTTATAGCTGCCTATCATTCCCCACATATAGAGTAATATATTGTTTTCCACAGTATATTACCTTGTTCAATTATCCTGCACCGTTAGTGCAGCTTTCCTAACTTCTGTAGTCTTTCTTAATTTTGAATTCTGGACGATGTAAAAGGTTTATATATTGAATGATTTTCTGCATAAAAAAAGGCTGAAGTGAAAATCCTTCAGCCTAAAACAACTTATATAGTAACAGGAATATTCATGTGTTTACGCATTCCTTCAGTTAGTGAATTAATCATAAAAGATTAAATGCATATCACTGTTGGTCCTTGATTTCGCAAAAAATTCTGCTTCATTTCCTCCATCAACAAAGCTGCCAATACTACGGAAAATACCACATTCGCCTCGATCTAAATATCTTACCCCTACATAATCATTATAACTGTCAGGATCATACTCCCATAATTCAACTTTTAACTTACCGGCTGGGCCCACGTAAGAATCCCGACAAATCTTATAATCACCACCAGTAGAAGCAAACTGATCACTTTCAGCACCATTAGAAAAAAGAGATTGTTCTCCTAAGTAATCCCAGCCGCTTGCAAATGTAGCAGAAGGGAACAACAACGCAGCCGCCAATACCAAGACACTCATTCTAAACTTTTTCATGATTAATCCTCCTCCCTTATTCTCAATTGGAAAATTCTTCTACATCCAATCTTAATCGATTTTTTTTATATTATCATCTATCCAAAGATTCACTTTTTCAGGAAAAGTTTTTTCATTATCCACTACTTCATGCAGCTTTCGCAAAAAAGAAAAAAGCCTGAAGTATTCTCACTCCAGGCTTTTGTTCACCGAATCCTTATATAGTAAATCAACTAATCAGTAAGATTAAAAATCATCATAAAGACAGCGGCATATATACCTATTGCTCCATAGGTGGCTAAAGCCCAAAAAAGACCGGTGCCAGGAGTTTTAATAAACCTGTAGAAAATATATCCTTCAGTCAAAAAAAATAAGACAACTAAGAGTGTGGCTAGAATAGGATACACATCGAACAAACAGGTCACTCCTTCACAAGTAATTTATTTTAGTATGGTGAATGTAAAAGAACTTTATTCATAGAAGGAACACTGCACTATATGTAACGATCCCACCCTGTTAGTTCCATAAGGAAAAGCTGCCGTAAAGATATTGCCGATTTTACGTTCCGTATCTATTGCTCAGAAAAAAAAGGCTTAGGTTAGATTTTTCACCACAGTAACTCGTTTATGAACCTTCAATGGAGATTTTCTTCATTAATCGTTTTAATTTATCTTCAGTGGCTGTTCCATCTGCTGGTGTATAGATACTGCACCTTAAGTCCATGTCCCCCTGGACTTGAAGGGAAGTTAAATTGAACAGCATCTTACCGGCTTTGGCATGTCTAAATTCAATCATCATTTCCGGTGCTCTGCTCACTTGACTTTCTTGCCATAAAGATTGAAATTCCGGATGAGAAACGCTCATTTCTTTAATAAATAGGTTATACCATTCATCTCCTACGTAGTGACCATAATAGGCACGGAAAATGGAAAGAAACCCCTTAACGAAATGCTCCCAATTCACAGCTAATGTTTTTAATTCTTTTCTTGTAAAGATTAGGCGGATCAAATTTCGTTGGTCAGCTGGAAGTTGTTCAAAATCCAAAAATACATGAGCTGCAGCATTGTTCCAGCCTACAATATGACAATGTCGATCGGTAATGATAGTAGGACAGTACATCAGCTCGGCTAAAATTCTTTCCAAGGAAGGACTCAGTTTTGGCTGATCCTTCTTTCGATCAATAATGGGTGATTTCACTTCTAAAGCTAAATCATATAGATACGCTCGTTCATCATGATTTAATTGCAGAGCTGTAGATATACAATCCAATACGCTTGTGGAGACCTTTATATCCCGGCCTTGCTCCAGCCACGTATACCAAGTGGTACTAACTCCCGCCAAATGTGCAACTTCTTCTCTTCGTAAGCCAGGTGTTCTTCTCCGTGTACCAGCAGGTATACCGATAGATTCTGGCTTTATTTGGGATCGCTTCGTTTTTAAAAATGAAGACAATGCGTCAAGTCTGTTTTTATCATCCATTTCAATAACCTCCATCATAGCGTTTAACCTAGTAGTCATTATACCAGGATAAACACTCACTTGTAATAGGATAACGTCGAAGTATAATACAAGTATACTATTCATTTGGAGTGATGAAAAATGGAAAGAGTCGTTATTACCGGAATGGGCGTAGTCTCTCCCCTTGGAAACAACGTAGAAAAATTTTGGGGAAATCTGACCGAAGGGAAGTCGGGAATTTCCTCAATTGATACATTTGACGTCAGCAATCATAAAGCAAAAATTGCCGGAATCGTTCGTGATTTCAATGCAGATGACACTTTAGGAAAAAATGAAGCCCGACGTCTGGACCGCTTTTCTCAATTTGCTTTGGCAGCCGCTGAACAAGCTTGGACTGATTCCAATTTAAAGATGGATGAGATCAATCCTGAAAGACTTGGCGTATATGTGGGTTCGGGGATAGGGGGCATCGAAACATTTATCGAGAATGTGGATACTCTGCGGACGAAAGGTCCAAGACGGGTTAGTCCAACCTTGGTACCAGCCATGATTTCAAATGCAGCTGCAGCTCAAATTAGTATAAGATGGAACGCAATGGGACCTACCATGTCACCTGTTTCCGCTTGTGCGATTGGAAATACCGCTATAGGTGAAGCATTCAGACTTATTCGCTATGGGGAAGCAGATGCCGTTTTTGCAGGAGGAGCAGAGGCAGCTATTACAGATTTATCTTTGGCTAGCTTTGGTAATGCTACAGCCTTATCAACGAGAAACGATGATCCAACTAAAGCCAGCCGTCCTTTTGATGTAAAACGCGATGGATTTGTCATGTCAGAAGGAGCAGGAATTTTAATTTTGGAATCTTTGTCTCACGCTTTACGTAGAAATGCAAATATTCATGCAGAGGTGATTGGGTATGGTGCCAGTTCTGATGCCTATCATATGGTAGCTACACACCCGGAAGGTAAAGGAGCCTATCTTGCCATGAAAATGGCATTGAAAAATGCAAAAATTTCTCCTGAAGAGATTGATGTTATCAGCGCCCATGCAACAAGTACAGAAGTGGGCGATCGCTCTGAGACACTGGCCATTAAAAAACTATTTGAATCAAACGCGTACCAGATCCCAATAACAGCTAATAAATCCATGCTTGGTCACATGCTAGGAGCAGCTGGTGGCGTGGAAGCAATTGCTTTGGCGAAAAGTTTAAAGGAAGGAATCATTCCTCCAACCATCAACTTAGAAAATCCTGATTCATTATGCGATTTGGATTATGTACCAGGTGTTGCGCGTAAAGTGGAAATACGTACTGGTCTATCCAATTCATTTGGCTTTGGAGGTCATAATGCAGCCATCGTTTTAAAAAAATACGAGTGAATTAGTTGCTACAATGAGTTCTTATCTAACAGTAAAGACAAAAAAAGCCCTTTTTTCTTCTATGAAGGGCTTTCTTCTTGTTCTTAAACATGTCTTTTTACGAACGGCAGAACCCATGCCCTGCCGCCCATTTCAGAAATTTTCCCGTTATGACCCAACCTGAATGGTCGATAGTTTATTTTTTAGCTGATTATTTAAAAATTCAAGAAATACTCTTTGAGATTTTCCCTGTTTATCATTCTTTTTACCCGCATTGTACGTTGTAAAATCCTCAAGGTCATGCAGTAGATAAGAACGCTTTAAACTTTCGCCTCTTCAATTAAAGGGTGTTTTTGAGATGTGGAGTTTGCCAAGAATACACCAGCTAAAATGAGCAAAGCACCAAGATAACCTTGTATCCCCATATTTTCATACAGAAAAACAAATGCAAATATAGCTGAAAAAATCGGTTCCAGTGAAAAAAGAAAACCAGTACTTTCAGGTGATGTGTACTTTTGGGCAATTGGCTGCATAACAAAGCCATAAGCAGTGCAAATGAGTGCTAGACCGAGAATCGCTAACCAATCCATAACTTCGTTTGGTAAAGCTGGCGTTTCAAAAATAAAATTTCCAATTATTGCATAAAAGCAAGCAAATCCGAGTTGGCAAATTCCAAGCAGCAGGGCATCAACCTGGCGGACAAAGCTGTTTATTAAGATGATATATATCGCATATAGCAATGCGGCGACCAAGCAATATAGCGACCCCATCGAAAAAGTTAAATCATCTTTAATAATAAGTAGAGCTAAGCCAACGGAAACGATGATCACTCCATAAATGATGTTTTTATGAGGCAATTTTCGTATAAGGAATGTCCGCAAGATAGGTACCAGAATAACCGTTGAACTTGTCAAAAAACCTGCTGTAGAAGCGGTTGTCGTTTTCATTCCATACATAAGGGTAATGAAGATCCCACACAGTAAAGCTCCAACGATGGCACTATATGTTAACATGGCAATATTGGTATGGATCAATTTTTTGGAGAATATCGCCACCATCACGATAAATGCGATTCCAAATCGCAGCGCTACAGTTGTGAATGGAGAGATCGTGTCAGCACAAAGTTTCATAAAGACATAAGATGTCCCCCACCCCATAGAAACAGTGACTAATAGTAAGTTTGCCTGTTTTTGTGTCATAATCAGTTTTAACCTTTCGAGTAACCGATTTTTTGTTTAATTTCAGCTGCTTTCAATTAATGTATTTCGAATTTGCGCAGCTGCGGAAAATGCATTTTTGTCTTGGATTACTTCCTCAGGCTTGTTTCCATTTCCAAGAATATATCCCGCAAATTCAATTCCCATAAAATCGAATATGTGATTAAACTGCTGAATCATAGGCAGGCCTTTAATGGTAGGTTCGTCTCCTCCAACAGCAATCACAAATGCTTTTTTGGAAGCCATCCGGTTCTTGAAATCAGGATACTTGGGGTCCCGTAAAGTTTGTGACCATCGATCGATAAAGTTTTTCATTGTTCCTGACATGCTATACCAATAAATTGGAGTAGCGAATATTAGTATGTCACATGGCAGGATCCGTTCGATTATGGAATTATACTCATCACTTCTGTCCTGAAATCCATCCTTTGAATGACGCATGTCCATGATTGGTTTGATGTTATAGTCTTTTAAGTAAAACTTTTCTGTAGCGATACCTTCAATTAAGTATTCTGTCAAAATCTCCGTATTGCCATCGGGACGGGTCCCGCCATAGATCACTGCTATGTTCATTTATGATTTCTCCCTTCAACTATCCTCAGTTCTTTTTTTGTTGTTTCTTCAATACGTATATCTTATAGTTAATTTAATAATCGATAAAGCTAATTATTTCGATTGATTCAATCGAAAAAAATGATTACAAAGAGGCGTAAACATGGATATTAAACAATTGATTACTTTTAAACATGCCGCAGAAAATTTGAACTTTACCCAGACTGCGAAAATCTTGAATTTTGCACAATCAAGTGTAACTGCCCAAATTAAAGCTCTTGAAGATGAAATTGGCAAACCCTTATTTGAACGCCTAGGAAAACGATTGATCTTAACAGAGGCTGGGCACCATTTTAAGTTATATACAGAAAAAATGATAAAATTAAGTAACGAAGCGATTATGGCTGTGAACGTCGAAGAAGAGCCAACTGGAACCTTAATCATAGGTGCCCAGGAGAGCCAGTGTACCTATCGCTTACCTCCCATTCTTAAAGAGTTCAAGGCAGCCTTCCCCAAGGTTAAGCTCGTGTTTAAGCCTGCCATTTCTGACGAATTGGCGAGAAAACACCTTATGGAGGGTTTATTGGATATTGCTTTTATTATGGATATAAGTAAGCCTGAGGGTTCATTACGAGTGGAGCAACTAATCAAAGAGGAATTCAGGCTGGTCACAGCATTAAACCACCCCAAAACATTTCTCTCACTGGATGACCTTAAGGACGAGACTCTTTTACTTACGGAAACGGGATGTTCTTATAGGATCATGTTCGAAGAATTCCTTCAATCAGCGGGAGTATACCCTCTGGATAAAATAGAATTTAGCAGTATCGAGGCAATCAAACAATGTGTAATAGCAGGTTTAGGAGTAGCATTATTACCGGAGATGGTAGTCAAAAAAGATATTAAAGAAGGTAGAATGAAGGAACTGCCATGGAAGGGTGCCGAATCTTCCCTTTTCACCCAAATTGCCTGGCATAAGGATAAAAGAATGACACCCCCTTTAGAGGCATTCATTAATCTAACTCGTACTATTTTTTTATCCAATGACCACATCAGTTCATAGTTGTCGTGCCCCTTCTCCCTATTAATGTATGGAGCTATCTCCTATACTCTTTGTTTTTGTCATACTTTCACATGATGCAACTGTCTATTTGATGGTTGCTTTTTGGTGTACGAAAAATCCTTCTTTCTAGCAGCGGAATAGTTAAGGGACGATACCCTTAGTTGAAGAATCCCTTAAGTTACTCAATATAGTCCTACATTTCCTTCAGCTGCCCCGTTAGTTCCATAAGGAAAGGAGCTGCCATAAGCAACTCCTTCATTACGTGGGTTTATGCATTTATTAGATGCGCGGTAAGTGAGCTACTTTATGTTTACGCGTCTTTTCCGTCCATGCTTGACTTAAAGGGTGACAATAATGGGACCATTTTTAGTAAGGATAATCGTATGTTCGATTTGAGCTACATAGCTTTTTTCTGTTGCATAGGTCCAATCGTCTTCTTTTTGGAATACTTCTTCTTCAGAGGTCGAGATAAATGGTTCGAATGCGATAACCATCCCTTCCTTTAATATTTCATTATCCCATGGATCATAATAATTACAAATATGGGCAGGCGCTTCGTGTATTTTGCGTCCAACACCATGTCCTGTAAGGTTTTTGATCACAGTGAATCCCTGCTGTCTCGCTGTTTCGAATACTGCTTTTCCGATTCTGCTTTTTTTGGCACCGGGTTTTGCTTTCTTAAGACCTGCTTCAAATGCCATTTTAGCAACTTCGCATAATTTCGTTAATACCTCTTCTCCTTCTCCTACGACGAATGAGATTCCTGTATCTGCGAAATAACCGTTCTTTGATGCAGATACATCGATATTCACAAGATCCCCTTCCTGAATAACCCGTTGACCAGGAATACCATGTGCCACTTCATCATTAACACTGATGCACGTATAGCCAGGAAAATCATATTCACCTTTTGGAGCTGAAACTGCCCCTGCTTTTTCCAAAAGTTCTCCAGCTATCTCATCAAGTTCTTTGGTCGTAATGCCAGGAATTGTTCTTTGTACCAATTCATCTCTGATGGAGGCAATAATTTTACCGATTTCCTTCAAACCATTAAAATCTTCTTCTGTTTTTGCTATCATTTTTTACCTACCTCATTATCTTTTATCATCAATAACCTATATACGTATTAATTGTACCTTAATTTTATCCAAAAATAAAAGCACTGTAAATTATTCGGGACAATACCCTCAGCTTCAATTTTTCTTCGATCAAGGGATGGGCCGCAATAGGGATCTAGTACATATGACTGCCCCGTTCCTCCCAACAGAAAAAGCTGCCCTAAGACAGCTCCGATCCGCAGCTAGTAATCCACTATTAGATGGGCATGGTGGTCATCCCCCCCATCACAATGTTTCCTTTTTTTCTTTTTGGAACCAAGCCGCTAGCAGTTCTTGTTCTTTTTCTCGTGATATCCCTGTTTTTCTTTCTGTATCCTGTCTCGTTTGCTCCCATTGATACACATCATAAATAGTATCTTCAAGAGGACGGAAGGTAAGACCAGCGTTAATGGATTTTGCGATATTGATGGAGAAAGATCCTTTCCACGGTTCTGTTTCTCCTTCTAACGGGAAGTGTTCAGGAATCCAAAAAGGCATTTCCGTCCACGGCTTTATTTTGTGCTCTACTATGAATTGTTCTTCTGCCCACACCATTTCGGTATCGCTGTTGGTGACGGCTTTACAGGTGTTCAATAGCTCTTTCATTGTCAATTTATCATTCGGACCTGTTACATTGAACGTGCCTTTTTTTCTGCTTTCTGCCATATTGAATACCCATGTTGCTACATCCTTAACGTCAATCAATTGAACAGGACGATCTGAACGCCCCGGCGCCAATACTTTTCCGCCTTGGGCCACACGCTGAACCCAGTACGAGAGCCGATCCGTATAGTCAAACGGTCCGACAAGCAGCCCCGCTCTTAAATGCAACACACGCCCTGGCCAATGCGTTTCTGCTTCTGCTTCACAAAGTACCTTCAACGCACCGTAATACTCATAGGGAGAAATTCGCCCTTCCTCAACGTCTTTCAACTTATCAACAGGCGGCATCGGCTGTAAATGATAGTCTTCCGTAATATGGAGGGGAATCCAATCCTTATAAAGAGAGATGCTTGAGATATATGTATAATGTTCGACGTTATCCCCAAGCACAGCCGCGATTTTTTTGATTTGATGCGGAGCTAATCCGCAGGTATCGATGACAACATCCCATTTCCGGTTTTCCAGAAGCGAAACATCACCGTCTCTATCACCAGTTAACTGCTCCACCTCAGGAAACACCTCTTTATTGGTACCGCGATTGAATAATGTAATTTCGTGACCTCTTTTCAATGCTTCTTTTACCAATGCTTTTCCTAAAAAACGAGTGCCCCCTAATATTAGGACCTTCATAGTTTTCCCCCATTCCCTTTAATAGAGTGTAAAAAACCTTTCACTTTACTAACGGTTTTCCTCCTAAAAAAGATATGGTGGGTAAAAAAATTTATTCCCTTTTATTTATTAAAAGAGGCGTCCAATGGTTCGGGATTAACCAGTCTGCCTCATCTAATATTCGCCAGTTATAACAGGTCCGTTTCTCCCAAGCTCCGATGATTTTACTTGAAACGTTTTGGTTTTAAAACAACACGCTTACGAAAAGAGCCTAAATTAGAAGCTGCCCTAAGACAGCTCCTCCTTCAGCCTTCTTTAATTCGATGCTGCTGATGAAGCAGCTGCTTGATCTGCCTTCACACAATCTATTGCTACAACGAGTGCAATCATAATGGTTTCCATCTCTTCATCCATGATTTGAACCTTGTAGCTATCGCCCCATGTGAACCACTCCTTGCCGACTTTTCCTACGGTTTTGCCGTGCTGTAAAACTTGAAAATCCATATCCCACCAACTGCCCTGTACTTCAATGCCTGCCGCTTCTATTGTATATCGTGCTTTTAAGAAGGAAAATTCCTTCTTTATCGTCATTACCTCCCGGCCATTCACCTCAACGAAAAACTTTGGTAAAAAGCTGAACACCTTTTTCGTAATGAGTGCGACTTCCTCTCTTGCTGTATTCATGATGGAGAAAGTCTTTGGAACTTGCATAAAACTTCCTTCCACGTAATAAATATCCTTCTCCTGCTGATCCTTTACCGTAAATTTCCCGCTAAGACTGAATACCTTCTGCTTTATATAAAGCTGCTTCATACTTATGCCTCCCAACCTAGAGTCTTTAACATGACTTACGTTTGAAATGGGCATTGGTTCCAATCTTATGCAAATCGCCCAAGCTCAAAGCGCACCCCTCACCTTTCCTGCCCTTTCAATTCCATAAGAAAAAGCTGCCAGATGACAGCTCAGGTCCTCAGCTACTCACACATTAGTTGGAGATGATGCTTCTCGGTAATGATCGTGAAGAGGGTTGAATAGTTCTTCATCGGCATTTCTCACAATGGAGAAATTGTCTACATTATAGTGACCGTGAAGGATTTCATTATGATGAAGGATTATTTGCTTTGCAGATAGGTTTTTGGAATCTGACGTAGAATGTCCATCACCAACCAATGTTACGTCAAAATGATTGATTGTTGCTGTTCTAACAGCTGAATCAATGCAATGTTCCGTTTTACATCCCATCATTACAATATGGTTTACATCGTTTTCTCTTAAATGTTGGTGTAAGGGCGTGCCATAAAAGCAATTTGTGGCAGCTTTATCAAATATGATGGCAGTTGATGGCACCCTAATATCCCTGTGTATCTGAAATCCAGGTCCTTCTCCATTTGAAACATCTATATCTCTTATAAAAACGACGGAAATCCCCTCATTTATCGCTTTTTCAATTACAGCATTCAGGTTATTAACAAGCTTTTCTTTCTCGTAGACGCCTTGTTCTTCTTTATTGCCTTCTATTAAATCCTGTTGGGCATCGATGATCAGTAATGTTTGTTTCAATATATTTCCCCCTAAAGTGATCAGTAGTCGTTTTTTTCCCCACTCATCATTGAATGTCAGCTCTTTATATTTTCGCCAAAAGATTTACTGATACCTTCTTGTAATCTGGGAAAAAGGGGAACTATCCAATGCTTCATCATGCTCGTTTACCTCGGAGGTTTCAATGAGTTTATTCCACTTCCCCAGCTGTGCCGCTGCTAATTTCGATCAGCACGATGAACGGTATGTATAGACTGTTGATGCATAAAAGACTACGTACAATCCGAACAGCGAGGATACAGTAAAAAAGCGTCCTAAGACGCGGTTAAGGCTTACCAGTGTAGTAGACAATATGTTGATGGCGAATATGGTAATTTATATTTCCGATAGTGAGTTGAATGTGGTCAATGGCAACTCCTGTTAATTTTCCTTCTAATGCCCCCATTGTTGTGGCGACGACAATGGTCTTTTCTAAATTCATAAGTAAATGATCTAAAAAAACAGGTTCGGTAGGTATCGTATAAGTCGGCGATACATTTTTCATCATGGTGGGAAAACCGCTTGAATACGCATAATGCCCAGGCGGCAATATCTCACGATAAGCATTATTTGGTGGACTTTGCATTTTCATTTCACTCCTTTCAGTTAATATATGCCGATTTCATGCGGTTAATAACTGATGGCTGTTTTTGCATGGCTTTGTTGCTTTGCATCAAGTGATCGGGTGGTCGATTTCCAGGAGTCCGCTTAAATCGTTTCGTTCGAAAAACAAAAAGAGCCTAACTAATGCATCGTTCCTGCCCCGTTAGTTCCATAAGAAAAGGAGCTGCTGATCAGCTCCTGGTAAATGAGGTAACACATCCTATTTCATTGATCTTTCAACTTCCGACCTTTTCCTGAGCTTTGCATACCAGCATGCGTTTCCTCTCAATAAGTCCAACCCCAGATCATACATAGGATTGTACCGACGACAGTGATGATAGCCAGGAATATAGCGCAATACAAAGTCATGAAAATCGATTTGCTATCATCCGTTTCACGGGCATGCATGAACACCACTAGTTGAACAGCTGCTTGGATGAATGCTGTCAATATAAAAATCGTCATTCCCATCGCTTTTGACATATTGAAGAAGTAAACCAAAAGAGCGACAAACGTCAAGAGCAATGAAAATACAAAACCCCATACTTGTTTAGCCGGGAATAATTCCTTCATGTTCAGGTCATTCCTTTCATGTAGATAAACGTGAAGATGAAAATCCAAACGATGTCCAAGAAATGCCAGTAAAGAGAGAAAATGAAGGATTTATTGGCTGTTTCCGGTGTCAATCCGCGTTTTTTCACTTGCAGGATAATAAATGAACCCCAGAAAAGTCCTAATGTGACATGCGCTCCATGTGTCCCTAATGTTGTAAAGAGCACCGATGTGAAGGCACTGGTTTGCAGCGTAGCTCCTTCGTGATAATACGTAATGAACTCCGTGATTTCAAACCCCAGGAACCCTAGTCCAAGAAGGAGAGTGATTACGAAGAAAGTCAACATGGCTTTCTTGTTGCCGAGACGCATGGCGTGAATGCCAAGTCCGATGACAAAACTGCTTGTCAAGAGCAGGAAAGTTTCAGCAAGGACCGGAGTGATTTCAAAGATTTTCGCTCCAGCCGGGCCGTTACCGGTACGATCCACCAATGTAAAATAAGAGGCAAAGAGTGTTGCAAAAAGCATAATTTCGGCACCCAGGAAAATCCAGAAGCCTAAAATATTCAGCCGATTTTGTTCCGTGCTATATTCAAGAGGCTGCGAGTGATCGATCTTCATTTATTGACACCCCCGTATTTTGCTTCCGTCTCTTTAATTTCTTCTACAGAAATGTAATGGCCATGATCTATTTCGAATGAACGAAGGGCCATGCAAACAAAGATGCCGATTAACCCAATGATCGCAAGAAACCAGATGCTGAATATTAACGCAAACCCAAAGACAAAGAAGATACAGGATAGGATGAACGGTCCGCCGCTGTTATTGGGCATATGGATTTTTTCATAGTCACCCTTGAATAATTCAACCCCTTTATATTTGGCATCCCAAAACGCTTCCCTTGAGTTCACTTGCGGAATGATCGCAAAGTTATATTCCGGGACTGGATTATGAGTGGCCCATTCAAGGGAACGCGCATCCCACGGATCACCACCAACATCCTTTGGCGCATGGCGAATGCTATAGTAAACCGTATAAACGATTATAAAGAAGCTGATGGCCATAAGTACTGTACCGATAAACGTAACCATATTCCATGGTCCGAAACCAGTCGATTCAGAGTATGTGTATATCCGGCGTGCTTGACCATCCAACCCCGTGATATACATCGGGAAGAATGCCAAGCAAAAACCGATGGTCAAAAACCAGAACGCCCATTTCCCAAGCCTCTCATTCAGCATGAAACCGAACATTTTCGGCCAGTAGTAAGTGGCGGCACCAAGCACGGCGAATACTACTCCCGGAATGATGACATTGTGGAAGTGAGCCACTAAAAACATGGTATTGTGATATTGATAATCCGCGGCTGACATCGCCAGCATGACCCCGGTAACGCCACCGATCGTGAAAAGCGGGATGAAGCCGATCGAATAAAGCATCGGTACGGTAAATCTGATTCTGCCTCTCCACATCGTGAGCAACCAGTTGAAGATCTTGATCCCGGTCGGAATGGCAATCACCATCGTCGTGATCGAGAAAATGCTATTGACATAGGCTGCTTGCCCCATTGTAAAGAAATGGTGCGTCCAGACGAAAAATGAATAGATCGAGATGAACACCATCGAAGCCACCATTGATCGATAGCCATAAAGGTTACGACGTGAAAAGGTTGGGATAATCTCACTGAATAGACCAAATGCCGGCAGGATCAGGATGTATACTTCAGGATGTCCCCAAACCCAGAACAAGTTAGCCCAAAGCATGTCCATTCCGCCGTCGGTCATCGTGAAAAACTTGGTGGCGAATAGTCGATCCATCGTCCCCATGATCAGCGCCACTGTTAATACAGGGAAGGCGAAAATGATGATGACGCTTGTGACTAAAGAAGACCAAGTAAACATCGGCAATCTCATTAATGTCATGCCGGGCGCCCTCATCTTAAGGATGGTCGTCAAAAAGTTGATCCCCGTCATTAACGTCCCAATTCCGGCAATTTGAATGGCAATCATATAATAATTCGTTCCAACATGCGGACTGAACTCATTGCCTGCAAGCGGGAAATAAGAAGACCACCCCGCATCGGGTGAGCCGCCGATTACAAATGAGATGTTGAATAGCATCGCCCCCATAAAAAATAACCAGAAGCTTATCGCATTCAGACGAGGGAATGCTACATCCCGGGCTCCAATTTGTAATGGCACGACGAAATTCATCAAGGCCATGATGTATGGCATCGCCATAAAGAGAATCATCACGACCCCGTGTGTAGAAAAAATTTCATTATAGTGCTGTGAATCCAATAATTTGTTATCCGGTATGGCAAGTTGCGCACGCATCATCACGGCATCTACCCCACCACGGAATAGCATCAGCAAAGCAGCGATCAAATACATGATGCCTATTCTTTTATGATCGACCGTCGTCAGCCAGCCACTCCATAAATAAAACCATTTCTTAAAGTGGGTTAAACCAAAAATGATCAAGAGAACAGTAACACCAATGGCTACCATTGATGTGTAGATGACTGGACTAGGATTAGGTATAAGAAATCTAGTGAAGAACCCCATACTGTTATGTTTCCTTTCTAACCATATTTTTCATGAGAGGGACCAGGAAATCATTCATGATTGTGTTCTGGCTTTTCATTACCATCATTTGTTTTATGATCATGTTCCATATGGTCGCCTTTTGAATTCGCATCAGAATTACTAGAGCCATGATGATGTCCAGCATTTTCACCTTCCGGCGCTGGTGAGAAGCCCAAGTGAGTTCCCGTAAAGGTCAACTGCCCTGTGTGACCCGGTTTTAATAATTGATTGAATTTTTCTTCCGTGATGGGTTTCGCAGTTGCTTTCACTTCCTTGACCCATTCATCAAACTTATCTTGAGACACCGCTTCGACATGGAACATATTCTCAGCGAATCCCTTCCCGCTAAAGTTCGCATTCCGTCCCATCATTTCCCCTGATTCGTCCGCTGCCAAGTGCAAGGTGGTCACCATGTTGGACATGGCATATTTTTGACCGCCAAGTTGCGGAACCCAGAAACTCGTGATCGGGCCGAAAGAATAGAGTTTGAATTCGAGTGGTCGATTTGTCGGGATATACAAATAGTTCACGGTCTCGATATCGTTTTCTGGATAACTGAAATGCCACTTCCAGTCAGATGTCGAAGCGTAAATCACCAATGGATCTTGACCTTTGTACTCTTCCGGAGTGGCTTCCACTTTATTGTTGGAAATGACGGAAACAACGGAGAAGAAAATGACGATTAATATCGGCACCCCAACAATGATCGATTCAACGACATGGTTCCCTTCAATGTAGGGTGGTTCATAGTCTTTAGGCAGTTTATCGTCACGGTATTTCGCTAACACATAAACTAAAAAAACACAAACAATAATGACGATAACCGCCATGATCGCAATGGATAGCCATATCACATTGGCTTGCGTTTGGGCCTGAGGTCCTTTAGGATCTAAAACCGCTAATCGGTCACAGCCAGAAAGCACATGAACTAAGGCAGAAAGAATAGCCAATAAAACCCATTTTATTTTCATATATGTATCCTTTCTTTTAAGATTTCATTTCTAAGTTATCCACAATAAATGAAGTTATCCTAAATAATGTTTATCAATAATGGGAATTTGTAACGACCCCGGATAAAAATGTAAGGAAACCATTTTGATTTAATGGGGAGGAGATGCTGAATGGTTTGTTTTGATTTTATGTGGTCAAAGTAAGGAAGTGGATAGGAGGTTGCTATTAAGGGGTGACTGCACGATTGGTACCGGGTTTTTATTGAAATCGGCCGTTTGGGCACAAAAAAAAGCAAGCTCACCAAGTGGTGAAGTTTGCCATCATCTAAAAATTCTATTTATCTCATCATGGACCGTAAGTTAGCACTGCACTAAAAACTACTGCCCAAAGCTTTAAGAAATATTGCTAGAGATGTATTTACCCTTACTGACTGAAGGCAAGAACCTTGTCTGTACATTGGCTAGGTTCCTGCCCCTATTGCCGCTTCACTTTACTGGAAAAAGTCAAAATGATTTCTTTTAAGCGTGCATTTCAATAGATATCAAATTACGCTTCATTTGTCTTCGTTACTTGCCAGGACCGCATCCTGCTCATCCTGCAAGGGTTCCATTCCACACCATTGAATTAAAGCGAGGGCAATGATTTCCGCTGTCGTGAATACATGGTCCAGTAAGATGTATTCATTGGGATAATGAGCGACCTCCGTTACGCCAGGACCAAAAACGATGGAAGGCGTTTCACCGACATGAGTCAGCAATCCTCCATCAGTCCCCCAAGGAGAGGCTTCAATGACCGGATCTTGTCCAGCAACTTCCCGAAATTGATTGACGAGCGTATTCATGAGTTCATGTTCCACATCAATTGCCCCTGGGACCCAGCGTGCCCCGAACCATTCTAAAACGGGCGGGTGATCCTTGAACCATTCATCTACTTCTTTGATCTTTAATAGCCACTCGGCCATTTCGTTTTTCGCCTGCTCCATCGTTTCCTCTGGCGCAACACCCATTCTACCTTCCATTTTCACGAGATCAGGGACGGAGGATGGCCAATTACCGCCTTCAATGACCCCTAAATTGATTGGTATCGGAATGGGCGTGTTCCGATAGAGCGGATCACGGATACGTGCATTTCGCTTTTCTTCCAGAGCACGAATGTGATTTATTACGGTCATGCTCTTTTCAATGGCACTAACGCCTTCATACCTTGTTCCGCCGTGAGCCGAGCGGCCTTTTACTAGAACCCGGAACCACATCGACCCTTGCTGTTTAGGGAAGATCCTCATATTCGTTGGTTCAGGGATCAGAGCCGCATCGGCTTTGTATCCCCTCAGGACGGCTGCCAACGTTCCGGCACCACCGCTTTCTTCTTCAATCACACTTTGAAATATGACATCTCCTTTTAACTGGATGCCATTTTCCTTTAATGCCTGGATGGCAAGGATAAGCGATACATTGCCTCCCTTCATATCTGTTACGCCGCGTCCAAACATTTTCCCATCCTTAATGGCTCCGCTATATGGATCGTCGTCCCACTGATTTCGATCACCATCCGGAACCACGTCGATGTGTCCGTTCAGGATGATGGAACGGCCTCCTCCGGTCCCCTTCATGACACCAACCACATTATGGCTATTGGAAAATTCGCTGCGGGGAGAATAGAAATAGGGATGCTTTTTCAGCTCCCCGCCGTCAGGCTCCCAAATATCGACCTGCAGGCCCATTTCCCGTATTTTTTGGGCAACGATGGCCTGCGCCCCCGCTTCATTTCCTTGGGTACTCGGGGCTTGCACCAATCTTTGCAATAAGTCCGTTCCTTCTTCCCGATGATCCTTGATCCATTGGTTGATTCGTGTTTTGAAATTCGCCACTTTCATCCTCCTTATATACATAGCGTGCCATTCCATATTCCATCACAATGTGACTATCAATCCTTCACGCCTCTTGCCTATTCGATGCTGTGGACAGCAGCCCCGATTTTCAGCGTTGCCTCTGTATTCGCAATCACATCGGCCACTGTATAGGGCGCCATGACTTCCTTCAATGCCAATCCCTCTTTTGTCACTTCAATGACAGCCATTTCCGTGATGATCATATCTACACTTTGTCTTGCCGTTAAAGGCAGTGTGCATTTCTTTAAAATTTTCGATTCACCCTGTTTGTTCACATGATTCATCAAGACAATCACCTTTTTCGCTTTTTGGGCAAGCTCCATTGCTCCGCCCATCCCCGGTACCCGTTTGCCTGGGACAATCCAATTGGCCAAATCCCCCGTTTCACTAACTTCCAATGCCCCGAGGATGGTAATGTCGATGTACCCTCGGCGAATCATGCCAAATGCCGCAGCACTATCAAAGTAAGAAGCCCCCATTACAGTCGTGATCGGTACCCCTCCTGCGTTACAGAGAGCAGGATCCTCTTCCCCCTGTTTTGGACTGGGGCCTGTTCCAAGAACACCGTTTTCGGCATGAAACAGAACATGGATATCTTGTGGTAAATGATCGGCCACTAAGGTAGGGATGCCAATCCCTAAATTAACGATCAATCCGTCATGGATTTCCTTGGCAGCGCGTTTCGCAATTCGATTCCGTACATCTACTCCCATGCCCATTTCCAATTCACCCCTTTTGTTGGAATCACCATATCTACATAAATACCTGGCGTGGCAATACATTCCGGATCCAATTCGCCGGCCGGAACGATCTCTTCTACCTCGGCTATCGTAAGGGCTCCTGCCATCGCTACCAGAGGATTGAAGTTGCGGGCAGTCTTGTCATATACCAAATTCCCCAACGGATCAGCCTTTTTGGCATAGACGATGCTCACTTCCGAGGTCAAAGCGGTTTCGATCACATACTCCTTGCCATCGATGACCATTTTGTCCTTGCCTTCTTCGGCTATCGTTCCAATCCCGACATCAACAAATATCCCACCCAAGCCCACTCCCCCGGCACGAACCCTTTCAGCTAATGTCCCTTGCGGGGAAAATTCCACCTGCAGCTTCCCTTCCGTCATGAGCCGACCGGCATTAGGGTTAGAGCCGATATGAGAGGCGATGACCTTTTTGGCCCTTTCGAGGGTCACTAGCCTGCCAATTCCAATATCGGGGAATCCTGTATCATTGCCAATCAAGGTTAAATCCTTGACCCCCTTGTCCAGGATGCCCTGTATGAGCGTTGGCGGCGTCCCCACTCCCCCAAACCCGCCATACATGAGCGTACATCCATCCTTTATATACTCGATTGCTTCTTCCAGAGTCACAATTTTGTTTTTTTTGGAAATGACCTGCTTCATATGTGGTTCCTCCTACCTCTCAACTGAAGCTTCCAGTTTCTTCATCTGAAACATATGCCTATTTAAAGTCTCCATCACCTGAAGATAAATCTTTCCCCCAGATATTCATGTCCTCATACTTATCCCAAATATTGCAATTCTTCGTTAATCTTCCTCCATATTCATACCCAAGCTGGTGAAAGACGGCGTTCATTCCCATCGACAAAGACCGTGCCAAAGAGTAGGAACAATAAATATTTTTCCTGATAAGTTCCTGCTCCAATGACGAGATAAGCACCTTCATAAAACCATGTTTCCGATGATGAGGAATCGTAGCACAGTCTGTCATTTCAGCATGATGATACCTTTCACATACTTCCGCGGATGCAGCACTGACAATCGATCCTTCATATTGGATAACACTAAAGATCGTACCTTCCTCCATCACTTTTTTGATATAGCCCGCATCATTCATTGGTGTTGGATAGGTTTCAAAAATTTCACCATATAACTTAGCCAGCTCATGTGCATCTTTAACTTCAGCAAATCGAAGGGAGTAATCTTCAGGCAGTTGCCGCTTTTCTATCACTCTAGGAATATCGATGACATCCTGGATAATTTTATCTTCCTTCATCCAATCGTCACTTGTCCGCCTTTCATCAGTAAAATACAAGGCCATGCAATAAGCATCATTCCCATGAAAATACTTCTTCAATATTCCTTCGAGCACAAACCCACGAGCCAATGTCGCAGATAAATCTTCTTGTCTGGCTTTAAGGATCAATTTTGTAAAGCCGTGCTCCTGAGTGATGACGAGTGATCGAGTTATCACTGTTTTGATATTCCCCCGATAATCATCAATGCGCAATCGTTGATTTGCATGATCAAGATAGAGTTCCATCGTAAAACTTTCCCCCGTCTCGATTCGAGTGAAAAAAGGCAGATTTTGAATAGACATCATGTATCCTCCTTAACTTAAATCCCGCAGAAGTGCTGCACCAGCTACTTCTCCGGGCGTTTTTTTTTCTGTAAACTCCTCAGGATGGCCGCTCACGTCGTATATCGAAAAGGCTCCGTCCTGGCTCATCCTTGTTTAAAGTTGGACAGTAGGATCTGCCTTCCCCTCCAGACGGAGTTCACATTGCACCTCGGAAATGGCCGCTTCTAAAATATCTACCAAACGATCCAGTTCACCTTTTGTAATAACCAAGGGTGGCGAAATGATAATGGCATCCCCCATCCCATTAATGGCTCCTGAAGCCGGATAAACAAGTAACCCTTTATCAAATGCATGCTCAATTACCCGATTCGTTACATCTAATTCTGGTGGATAAGGGTTTTTCTTTTCCCGGTTTGCGACAAACTCCATTCCAATTAGTAGACCCTTTCCCCTTATGTCCCCAATCAATTCAAAAGATTCCGAGAGCGCTTTCAATTTACTCATCAGATAGTTACCTTGTTCTTCTGCTTTTTCTACCAATTGATGTTTCTCCACGTATTCAATGACCTTTAGGGCAACCGCTGCAGATTGCGGATTGGCACTATAAGTATGGCCGCCCATAATGGTCTTGGATCCTTTCAAAATAGGTTCCATGACTTTATCGCTGACTAGGGTGGCTGCCATGGGGGTATACCCTGAACTCATTCCTTTTCCTAGGGTAATAAGGTCCGGCGTAACATTCCAATGCTCGATGGCAAACATTTTCCCGGTACGGCCAATTCCGGTCATTACCTCATCTGCGATAAATAGGACGTCATAACGCTCACAAATTTCTTTGATTTTCTGATAATAATTAGCTGGTGGCGTGATGGCCCCACCCGCAGCGCCTATAATCGGCTCGGCAATAAATGCAGCAACACGTTCTGCCCCAATGCGCCTAATCTCCGTTTCTAGTTCTTGTGCACAAAGAAAACCCCACTCCTCTTCCGTTACGTGCTCCGGCCGGCGATACGTGTATGGGGCAGATACGGAAGGATAATCAGCTAACAACGATGAAAATCTCTGTCTTCTTAGCACATGCCCTGACATCGATAATGCTCCCATTGTAATTCCGTGATAGCTCGACCATCTGGATATAATGCGGTCTTTTTTCAATTTTCCCTTTTCTTGCCAATATTGGATCGCAATCTTCATCGCTGTCTCGGTCGCTTCCGAACCGCTATTGACAAAGAATGACCAATTAAGATCTCCAGGAGCCAATTGACTCAATTTTTTCGCTAGTTTTTCAGCTGGTTCATTGGTAAATTGCGATCGATAAGAAAATGAAATCTTTTCTGCCTGTGCAAGAGTTTCGTTGATAACCTCCTGTACACCGTGTCCTATACTTACTGTTACAGCTCCCGAAGACCCATCGATATATTTTTTTCCATCCTGATCATATATATATATGCCTTTTGCCGATGCTGCCATTGGATATCGCTTACCTAATATCGGTTTAATTAAATGATCTCGTTCCTTCATCCTTTACAGCTCCCTCGGATTATAAGAGTATACTAAAACTTTATTAAATTTTCCGACAAACCACAATTTGACAAACGGATGAAAAAATCGGGGTTCCATTGTACACTGTGTATAATGGATGAAAGACTAATCGATGTTTACTCACTGGGGGGCTATCTATGGCGATTCGGATGTATGAAGCGTTGCAACTGCCGATTATGCAACAAACCAAATTAATGGCTGGCAAAAAGGGCTTACAAAATTGGCTCAAATGGGTAACCATTGTGGAGGTAATTGAAGATATCCATCGTTTACAAGATGGAGAGTTTTTGATTACAACAGGATTCGGATTAGGAGAAAATACGGAGAAACGCAAGGTGTTCGAAAAGCTTTTATCCAGCGGAAAACTATCTGGAATAGCCTTATATACCGGTTTTTATCTAAAGGAAATTCCAAAATCATTTATCGCCATCGCCGACGAATTTGCCCTGCCCTTAATTGAAATTCCTCAAGACATAAATTTTTCGATGATCACAAAAGAACTACTCGTACAAATTGTGAACAAACAAAGCCAAACATTGGAGTATTCGCTGCGTATCCATAAGGAGTTTACACGGCTTGTATTGGAAGGGCATGGATTTGATCCGATTACGAAAACCCTTCATGACATACTGGATGCAAGTATCATCCTTATGGCACAAGATGAAGTAATAAGCTCCTGCCTAAAACATGACTTTATTGATATCGACAATTTAACCAATCTAGATGAAAAACAAATGGATAACGTCAAAATGATCAGTCAACCTATTATCGCCAATAAGCATACCTACGGAAATGTACTCATCATAAAGGAAAAAAGGTTATCGGAAGAATTGGATTCTATCGCAATCGAGCATGCGACGACTGTATATGCCATTGAATTTTTGCGAAGAAGAGCAATAGAGGAGACCCAATTGCGGCTTACCAGTGACTTCCTTGATGAAATATTGAATCCCATAATCTCCAATAATCAAGATATGATCGAGAGAGGACGTAAACTAGGCGTAGACCTTGCAAACCCACAAAGTATCTTATTCATTTATTTTCCATCATTGAATGAGGAGAACAGTGATGAAAAATACAATCAATTAACCGAAATGATTCAACACACTATGGGAAAGTCGAAAATCCCCTACCTTCTGCGGACGAAATCCGATAGTGTGATGATTATGGCGGAAGCAAAACCTGGATCGAGTAGTATGGACTTAGCGGAGAGCCTCTTAACTAGTTGGAATTCAACATCGTTAAATGAACCGATAGCCATAGGGATTGGTCAAACAGCTGCCAACATTCATGAATTACCTAAACGTGCGGCTGAATCCGAGCAAGCCGCACGTTTTTCCCAAGTTCTATTTAAACCAAAATCGATCGCCCATTACAATGATTTTGGGGTATATCAATTACTGATGGAAATGAAAGAATCAGGGGTGGATTTAGAGGAATTTCACCAAAAATATCTTGGAAATCTATTTGATTCAAAAGGGGTAGACCTCATTACGACACTTGAAGCTTATCTTTTTTTCAATCAAAGCATCAAAAAAACGGCAAGTGAGCTATATATTCATCGCCATACACTGACATATAGGCTAGATCAGATACAGAAAAAAACCGGATTGGACCTAGACCATTATGATAATGGCATAAAGTTATACTTAGCTATTTTGGCATATAAAGTATTGAAATACATGTAATCGATAAGGCAGAGTCTCAAAAAGGGGTTGGGAATTTAAATTCCCAACCCCTTTTCAAAGACAGGAATATCGTTCTTCATCACATAGGGAGATTTTAGTCTTCCTATGTTTTCATTCCTATTATTGATCTGTTTGTTTTTGCTTCTTTTTCAAATACTCCGCACGTATTTTTTCTATTTGCTGCTTTTTATCAAATTTGGCAGGCTTCTGTTTTTCATGAAACTTTGTCACAGCTACCTGACTTTTGTAATCCAATTGATATTTTCCCACTTTATTCACCTACTTTTCTTGTCTGTAAAGAGAATCTATTCAACAAATATAATATACCTTATTTTACTGAACTAAACCTTATTACTTTATTAGTGTACTGCTAACTTGGCATATATCAATAAAAACATTAAAAACTTAGTAAAATAAATCATCGCCAATATAATGCCTTGACACTCTGCATAAGCCTTCATGGTTCTTAACCCCAATAACCATTTCGTTACATCCCCCATATCCTCTCCAAAAATCACCTTTTCTACTTATATCCATACCAATCTAAATATTACCTTCTTAAGTAACCTGCCTGTTTGCAGCGCTAAACTTCAGTAGCACTACTTCACCAGCCTAAAATATTAGAAATTATTATTTTTAAAATGTAAAAGCAGTTGAAAGGGTGGATGCACCGATTTAATGGCATGGCTACAAAACCTCGACAATTATTTAAATTGGGACCATATTTTAGGTTTTGTTAAACATCGTAGAGATATCTTAACAATGAGTAAAGTGATTGTTGAAAGGCCTGTATTTCCGAGCAGTTTAACCTATAATAGGATAAGAATGTCGTTTTTTATTGGAAAAAATTCGTTGCTGAATTTGAGGTTTTGAATTGGAAAATTTATTTCACTACATTTATTCTTGTGTTGGTATTTTAGTCGGTTTATATATTTTTATTACACGAAAAGAATTCAGAAAATCACTATTAATGCTTTTGTTATCTGCGTTTTTTTATAGTGGATACATTTTTTATTTTGTACCTTACCCCTTCAATTTTATTGGCACATTATGTATACTCGTGCTTTGGTTTGTTATTCTTCAACTTGTTAAAAAATTCATTTCAGGAAAAGAGCAGGTATTCTGGTATGTTTGCATATTGTATGTGGCAATAAATCATTTTTTACATTATATTTTCGACCCACTTGCTGAAAAAAATATATGGTATGCCGGTATATTATATATATATACGAATGTTGGATTAACTTCCCTTGCAGTATATTATTTTATCCGGATCTATAAGAAGAAGTAGTTGAATAAGGTACACATTTTAGGATCCCTTCAATTATAATAGTCAGTATTTTTTTCTTAGTCATAAAGTCAATTTTATAATCATAACAGTTTAACTTTGAAATTAAGGCTAATATAGACTTCCTTTTTGAACTAACCTGCCCCGTTAGTTCATAAAGATTTATCGCAGAGTTGACGCATACCGAATCACAAAGTATTTATATAAAATCAAAAAAACTGCTCCTCAAAGAGCAGAAGCAGAAAAAAAAGATGTTATTTCACAATTTTAAGAGGAACAAGTACTTTATGAAAAAAAGAGGTTTCGAGCTTGGCTAACCAACCGTTTCCGTTCTCTCCATTAGCTACTTGAGCAGCGTGTTTTTTGTGAAACTCCGCTACCCGTTTATTATGCTCTTTATGCCCTTGGTGCATAGAATCATGCTTCATTTCTTATTGCCTCCTTTCCGTTTCATTATATTTCTAGAAAGGTTGAATAGAAAGTGCATTTTATTCAACTTTTGAAAGAGAGGAAATCGATACGTTGATAAATAGGAATATGCACAGTTCGTATACACTATGCTTGTTACTAACTCATCATGACTTTGTACTGAAAGAGGGTCCCATTTCCTTAGCAGACTTGGCAGACGAATCATTAGTTATTACCCCAAGGGTGATTGGACCGGGCTTTTACGATGTAATTACAAAAACCTGTCTTCAAGCCGGGTTTTCTCCTAATATCACGGTCGAGACCCATGACCTCCAAACGGTAATCTCCTTCGTCTCCCTTGGGATGAGCTTCTCACTTAAAGCTGGAAATACACAAACTGCTGAGGTTGCCTTTAGGGAACTGGTGGATACGACAGTTCCGCTGGATATAGCAGTAGCATACCGCCGTGATGAGAAATCAGAGGTGTTTCATTCGTTTCTGGACATGTTTTTCGATTATTATTCCATTTAAAATGATCAGGGCCGCCTAACATTGCCAAGCGGCCTATATTTTTTGGAGAGCTTAACTGCTATACGAAATCTGCGTCCTGCCCTGGCTACTGATATAATAGATTCTATTAAAAAAAGGTCATCCAGTAAAAACTGGCTAACCTTATACTCCAATATAAAAAGATCCGTACAAAGGCTGCCCCATCGGCTTACGCACTTGTATTTATTAAATGATTAGAAGTTTTGTGACAGAGCTTAAATCTCTCCAATTTACAACAACCAATCCAATTACTTTTTCTAGAATGTTCAATCTATTTTTCTGAATTTAAGCTAATACAAGCAAACATAATCCTCTTTAGTTAATGTTATTTTAATTTTTTTAACTAAATCGATTATAGCGCCTTTGGTTTTTGAAAATACATTTCAAAATATATGATGGATCTTCCATGTATGTATCATTTTCCATTGTCCACCAATTGAGTTAGCAAAAAAGATTAAAGCAGCTCTGTTCCAAAACAAGAAACCACATTTTTGCATTTCCAGCTAAAAGAATAGCTGTTGCACCAAAATACCCAATAAGTTACTATAATGTTACTTAAAGTAAAATGACAATAAAGAGTCCGTCATGCATAAGGGCTCGTTCACTTTCATTTTTTTCGTTAACGAAATATTTATTGTTAGACAATTTTTTTATAGTGAAGGAGAAGCTAATGGTTCTGATTGAAAAGGGAAAATGGGTTTGGTTATTAATGTTAGGATTGGTCCTATGTAGTAACTTCGCTATATACAACACAAACGTGGGCAATGGTATATTACCAGATGATACCAATGAAGTCGTTTTAGGCTCGCTATTAGATTTAGTGATTCTGCTTCCTATACTTTTTATGCTCTATCAGCGGAAATTCACGATAAAGATGGCGGTACTTCTTACAGCAATGGGGTGTATTTTAGCGAGATTTTTGATACCCTATGATTTCTTGGAACCATTCGTGGCAGTCACTTGGGCAGGAATTGCTATTGAAGCAGCTTTAATCGTTTTCGAAGTTTTACTGATCTTTATGTTTGTACGTTATGTACCCCAAATTGTCAGGACCGTTTCATCTAGTAAATTGCCTGTCATTTTTTCTTTTCCACACGCTGTTAATTTGTATGTGAAGAAAAATCCAATTATTCATATGATTTGCTCAGAAGCTCTCATGTCTTATTATGCATTTTTCAGTTGGAAAAAGACTCCGCCTCCTGGCATGACTATTTATAAAAATTCTAGTTACATGGCTTTTCAAATTATGATGATTCATGCAATTGTTATTGAAACGTTAGGGATTCACTTGTGGATTCATGGAAAATCGACGACCCTCTCTCTAATTTTGTTAGTCCTTAATATTTACTCTGTCGTTTATTTTCTGGCGAATATTCAAGCAATCAGATTAAATCCAATTTATATGAATGACCGGACGCTATTTATATCTTTAGGATTGGTAAAACGTGCCGAAATTCAGTTCGATAACATTGAATCCATTATTGTGGACCTTGAAATCTTAAAGAAGAAAATACCGAAAGACACAATCGATTTTATCGTTCGCGATTTTGCTAAGGTTGACCCGGATATGATTATCCACTTAAAAAAATCAATAAAAGTTACTCTGTTCATGGGAATTCAAAAAGAATGTACTAAAATCGCCATTCGTTCTGATTCCCCATCGGAACTCAAGCATGCCATTTTAGAGAGAATAAATAATAGGCTGTGTAAAAGGTAAAGGTTAATTAAAATAGATAATAGAAAAAAGCACCAAGCAGGTGCTTTTTTCGTTATCATTTCCCTTTCGAAGGTTCACCGTGACTATAGTTTAATAATTCCACATTGGAAGCGGCTAAATTTTTCTCATCCAGGTCTTTGTTAAACTGGAGGGGTGAAACACCAAATGTAATGGTATCCGTGCCTAATTGTCCCCTTTTATTTCCATCGTAAGTTTTAACAGTAAATTTTATTATATAAGGATGGCTTAATTCCCTTCCTTTTTCCGATTGTTTTATTTCCACAACATCATAATTTTTATCCCACCAATTATATTGAAACGTCACTGAATCCTTTTTATAAAAATCGGTTACTGCTTGTTTCATTTCATCAGAAAACTGGTCTAATATAAAATGGTCCATAACTTGTTCCATACCTTTTGAATCGTGCTTATGCTGTTTCTCAGCACTAATGGAAACGTTATCGAGACTCATGGAAGCCAGCAAAATTGCTAAAAACAACAACTTTTTCATCGATTTCCACCTTTCTAATTTTTAATATTATTTGTAAATGGGCAAATGTTATTCAATTATCTGGTGCTACAGGGCTAGCATATGGAGGAATAGGTTTTTTGCCGGGCAAAAATTGTGTTGAATATATTCAGTGGATTCCCACTTTCAGAGAAAAACCTATGTATTGATACCATGGACAGCTACAATAATAAAAATAACAGTTGGTTTAAATAGTCGGGCATGTTAGGTCAAGAGGAATCCAACACAAGACAGCGAATCAGAATCTTCATTCATTTATTGATAGTATGGAGGGTAAGTTCCCTTATCATCATAAGCGGTTAAAGATTTTCGTTCTACTTCATAAGAAAAGGACCAGAATCCCTTTTCTTTTCCTTTGTTCCACCTCTCAGTAAACGTAATGAGATATTTTTCTTTTCCAATTCCTTTCGCAGATGTTTCTCTCTCAACATGATAACCGTGAATCATTTCATCCACCTTGCCGACATATTTAGGGAAAACCTCAGTAAAAGTCCCCTCTCCATCAGTGGCAAATTCAACAGCATCTTCCGTTGAAAATGGAGGTAAAGGTTCTGATATTATTTGAAAATACACACATAGCAAACCACATGCTAAGGGAGGGAAAAGCAAGAACAGCTTTGTAGTCTGTTGAGCCTTATCTCTAACATATAGCCATCTATCAATAAAAGCATAGAATAAAGCAGCAACCATTCCGGCTATTACTAATGACGTTTCCTGAAAAAACAATCCATTCAATAAACCAAAAAGACCATGAAGCAAAATGTAAAGCCATGTATGTTTTATAAACCATCTTCTTTGCAGATATTCTATGACTACTGAAACCAGGGTGCCATAAATCAAGACAATTGCACCTACATACATACTATATAAAAATACCCATCTTAAAAATTCCCCTCCTAAATTATAGGTCGTTCCCTCCTTCATTCCATCAGCCATGTACAAATAAACGAAGATAAAGGAAGTAACCGCTGTCGTGACATAAGTGACAGTTATTTTCCTCTTTATCAAACTTTCAACATCCATTTTATCCGTCCCTTTCATAAGAAAAAGCTGCCTTATAGACAGCTCCGATCTTCAGCTAACGCAACCATTAGCTTCGTAGTCATTTCTCCCAAAGCTCGATCAGCCGGCCTTCAGGATCTTCAATCCAAACAAACTTTCCATATTCACTAATCTCTTCTTTCTTGGCAAGAGGTACACCTATTTGTTCAAGATGCTTAATTGTCTCGCTTAGATTATCTACCTGGAAATTTAACATCACTTGTTGTTCTGTTGGAAAATAACGGTCATCCTCGGTAAAGAAAGAAAAGATGGTCTCATTTCCTGCTTGGGGTTGTATTACCGTCCCATTCCAATTGTCTATTTCAAGCTTCAACACTTCACTGTACCATTTTTTTACTGACTCTAGATTTTTAGTTCTCCAAAATATTCCGCCAAAACCTTTTATCATCGTAACTAGCTCCCATCTGTCATTAAAATTTGGATGTAAATCAAGTTCTTTTGTCCCCTGAATTATATATAGAAACTTTTACTTTTTTATCCCTTGATTGCCTTAATTAATTCATCCAGCTTCTCGTTCTTTTCTTGATCTAATTTTACCTTTTCATTCATGAACTTAATGACCTTACTCACAAAATAAATGGCAAAACCAGTAAGAACCAAAGAAATTACGATAGGGATCAAAGTTAAAAGGATATATACACTATGTGGAACAAACAATGTGCTGCCACCCAACATCTCATCCTCCTTTAATAAACGATACCATTATTATACAATGACTTCATTTTATAAAAAAGGTCAGCCCCAAAACACTCTTTGGAGATAGCTCGGAAATTCAAGTAAAGAAGAAAAATCAAACGTATGAAACGGAAATCTATTATACTTCTATTAAGGAGTGAGAATGAGCATAGACAACATATGATTGATTGGGTGAAAGGTCATCTATAGATGATTGTTCAATCATTTGTCAAATCTATCAATAAAGACGAGGAGTGGAGCGGCATGACTATTTCCAGAAAAATCGAGGTTGAACAATTGAAACATGCGAAGAGTGAGTTGTTTAATAAAGACGTACTCCACATTTTGAATGGTCAGGCTATGTATGAAGATTTCAAGGAAAGTAATTTAATGGGGAATTCTGATTACGTTCCATTCAATGAAGCGATGTGTGTTAACGCGACGACTCCGCAGGTTTTCGATCAATCGTTCATAAAAACACGGGCAGCAGGGCATCATGAGTCGGTGAAAAATTATATGGGAAAGGTTATCGAGCCATTAAACGGCCTCTTTCATAACGAGTACACCTTTATCGTTTTATGGTTTGGTGAAGACATGTTTTGCCAAATGAACCTCCTCACCCTCCTTTCCTATTTTGAACAGTCAGGATATGCCGGCAAAGTATTGTTAAACAGCTTCAGGGAGGATGAGTTTAAAGTAAGCCAAGCTGAACTCACTTTAGGAACCTATCAATCTGTCTATCAAGAAGTATTGGTGAATCATGAAAAACCAGCAAAAAAACTCACGCCGATCATGGACCAGGCAATCGACCTATATTTGGATATGCTCAAAGCAAATAATGCCGTGGTGACGTACATTTCCAAAAACAAACACTTACCGACATCCGAATTAGTTAATCGGTTATTCGAACGGTTTCCATCCATTGGATATGGAGATTCACAATATATCGAGCTTATCCATGAAGTGAGATCATAACGCTATGTCAAAAATACGATGAAAAATAAAAACGCAAACCCAATAGCCATAAACACCTTCTTCTTATTTTCCTTGTTACAATAACTTTCGATGGCATCTATGATTGATCCAATTCCTAATAACAACCATATGAAATGTATATTAAAATCAGTCGTGAATGACAAAATCAAAACCAAGCCTATCGCTGTCGCCATTACATACCTGATCTGGACAAATGGTTTCGTACTTTCACTTTCCCTATTTTCAAAGAACAATCCGAAGACTTCTTTCAATTTGTTCGACATATAATCCTCCCTTGAAATTCTGCCTTTCTTTAACGTTAAAACCCGCTACTTGATTAGTTAAAAATATAAGGGATATGTAAACAATAAAAGTACAACTAAAGTTACAATCACTCTAATCGCTGTCCATTTTTTACTGATTCCCGCTTTTTTCTCTAAGTAGCTGATATAGCCAATCGTTAAAATGAAGCCAAAAAAGATGATGATATACCCGCTAGAATCACCTTTAGCAAGATATCTTAATGCAGCTAAAGCAATGAGCATAGGACCGATAGTCCCCAAAATCATATTCACATATCGACCTTGTTTATTTCTTTCCATACCCTCACTCCTCATGTTATTTCACGAAAACAGCCTTCCGCTCATTAAGGGCTTTATATGAAAAGGATCAAGTCCGGTGTTATACCGAACTTAATCCTTAGGCTGCCGTTTATTTCTTTGGCAGGTCGAGGTTCGTGAATTGATCGACTGGTACGATATCTTCGTCCATGTCGAGCACTTTCAGGACAACCCGGTCTCCCGCTTTCGTCAAGACGATATCGGAGAGTGCGTTGATGCTGGGGTCGACCGAGAATCTTTTCCCATTTCCCTCCACAAGCAGATAGTAGACGTAGCCGTTTGCAAGATTAGCATCGTTGATCCTGGCTACCTTCCCCTTGATTTCTTTCATCTCGAATCCTTTTTGCGGGGTGACGCCACTGACCTTGCCTAAAGAGGCAATCAGTTTTTTATAGTTCCGGAAAGCTTCGTCCTTCGTTTTCCCGAAGACCACTTGGGGATTATCGCTATTGGCATAAACGATGGCCACGCCTTGGAACTTACTGCCCTTCGTTACCGGAATGACATATGTTGGTGCACCGTATATCGTATAGAAAACGCCATTGGTGGCTTTCCAGCCTGGATATTTGGACAAAAACTCACTGGCATTGGCGTTGGATTTCGCTTCCTTTCCAGTCAGAACCGAGGTGACTCCCTTGTAGTAGGTCATCTCGCCGGTCTTGGCGTTGAAAACACCATAGCCTACGAGGGTTTTTGAATTCCCTTTTGATTTGGCCCTGGTAAAATCAACGACATAAATCAATTCGCCCTTTTCATTGAACGTAACCTGCATATTATCTTCATTGGGGATCAAGACATCCTTCTTTGCGCCAATTAAAGATTGGTTCTTCCAGCCGTGAACATATTTCCCCCAGTACGTCCAATATTCCAACGCCGTTTCCAAGGTGTATGTCCGGTCTACCCATTTCGGTTCTTTTCCTAACGGATAGTATTTCGTGCCGCCGGTTTTCGGATCGACCAATACCACCCCGTCCACGACGGAGCCGCTGCGGTATTTCAAATGATGCCCGACAGAGGCTACAAAGAAGGGCTTGCCAGCTTCGTCCGGCTCCAAATAGGAATCATAGATGATTTTATCCGGATATGCCCTCCTGATCGTCCTTTCCAGATCATGTTCAAGGTACTGTGAGGGAGCATAGAGCATTTTTCCTTTTATCGTGCTTGCCCCTTTATCCGTCGAAACCGCGGAAACCAGGTTAAATCCTGGCGTGTAATCCGCTTTCCCTGCTTTAAAAAACCCGTCCATTTCGATCGGCGAGGTATACGTCAAGTCACCATTTATATTGGTCAGTCTATAATCGCCTTCCGTGAAATATGAGGCATTTTCTATTTTGTTAATCGCTGCATCACCTTTTGCATCTGCCATTTTCACTGTGACGAGCTGCATCGTTTTTATATCCTGCACTTCTTCGAGCTCACCCTTTTTATCGACCTTCGCCAAACCGTGGAGGTCTTCAGCTACAGTGAGCGGGTAAAACAGCATGATGACCCAAGCCATGATCAAGATGCCCCCGATCAAGCTGTTGAAATGAACATTCCAAGGAGTCTTGGCTGGTTTATTTCCTTCGTTTCTCCTTCGATTACTGCGGGATGTTGAAACCTCCTTGACAGTGTATATGTACATTCCCGAATCAATGATGAGGATGAGCCCGAATAGAAGGGCAAAACTCGAAAAGAATGCGGCTGCCGTAAGGTCCAATAATATAATATCGAATATGAAAAATAATAGGAATGCAGAAAGCAGCCATCTCATCGCTTGTTCGATGAAAAAGCCCTTTTCTTTTTTTGCGGTTGCCTGCATCCACCTTTGCGGAATCAACGAAAGCCCCAATAGAGCAAAGGGCAATTTCAGGAGCATCCCTTTTAGTATGAAGACGATAAGTGAAAGTATCATGGTTTTAAAAATCTCTCCTTGTCATGTATGTTCCTTTTTACCCATATTATCACTTTTCCGCACCTTATTTACTAGTTTTATAATATTTTGGAATCTTGCATTTTTATTTTCCCTGGATGCTGCTACTTTTTGTTAGGGAAGGTTTATATATAGGGCGGATAAGAAAGGGGGCGAAACCGGATGATTTATGAAGAAACCTACCACCACCTATTAAGAAATGCATCTTCCACTGAATTCGATACGTGCTTGTACGCCTTGCTTCATAGTGATTGGGATGGGGTGATTCAGAGTCCGCTCCATAGGATGGCACGCGGTGTCGGAACAACAGAAAAGTACTTAAGGCAGATCATCAGGGAATTCACCGCCCCTCAAGGATCTCTTCCAAAGGTTTTCGTGCCCGTCCATCAAGATGGGGAACTTCTATATAAGTTCAATCTGGGACCTGCGAGTATCCTTGGGTTTAATAAGAAGACTGATCGTTATTGCAAGAAGTACCGTTTCTTTTATAGCGATGCTTTCAAAGGCTTAAGCATTCTTGGGAAACGGCTGCTGTTGATGGCCGCTTTCCGGATGTCCGTTTCGAAGTCGGAAGAGGTGATGTTCGATTATAGCGAAATCGTTCCTGATGGCCGCTCACTCTTCACAAGGAAACGTTTAGTGAATGCCATTGATGCAGTCCATGATGCTCTGGGTTATATGGTGACGATTACGTTTGCAAGCCGGACTTTTTCAAAGAAGGAAGTTCTTGTATTCACATTCAACGAAGGCATATTGGAGCAGTATATGGAAAATCGGGCGGAACGGACTTTGCTGCGAAAAACGATTTTCAACTCTGGCTTTCTTGGGCATATCAGTGATTCTGTATGCATGGAGCTGGAACGGGTCGGCAAGTATATTTACCGCTCCTTTCTGCAGGAAGCGACATCATCGAGTATTTCCACCGACATCCAACAGGAGCTGCAAAAGCTAGCCCGATTCGTCTATTCGCATTCTTTAAAGAAATTCGCCTATGCCCTTCCTGCCAATAAGCATTTACTTCTGGCACCAAAACAAGCATCTGCCTATTTAAGTAAGGTCATTTACAACGAAACCTTGGAACAAATGGCCAAGTATGCCCACCAGGCAGCGTCAATCAAGAGCTTGCTTGATCGCGAACATTTTCATAGGGACATCTCCGAAAAAGCTCTCGGCCGCAACGTGAAGGATTGGGAAGTGGCAGCACATATCGAACCGATTCTTCAAAAGCACCACCAAGCAGATTTCATCCGCCGCGTGTTGAACGACTGGTGCGAGAAATGGCTGATTTCCCGTGTAAAGAAAGTGCCCGAATCCGAGGGAAAACGGAAAGTGCCGAACGATGATGGGCAGACCGCTTCGGAATATATGATAAGCATTAGAAACGATACGTTTGGCGAATTGGACAAGCTAATGGCAAAAATTCGCAAGTACGGCAGTCATGCCATTGCCCCGGCAGCCCGAAATGCGACACTCGCACATAAAAAGAACTCGCTCCAAGCTTTTTTCACGATACAAAAAGAGCGTCTGGCTCCTGCTTCCATACCGAACTATTAACGAGATTCGCAGATATAATAGCGATTTTCGTCGATATATTCTTTTTTTCGTCGATATATCCTGATTTTCGTCGATATTACGGCCAGATTCGTCGATATATCCTAATTTATCAAAAGAGATGATACTTTCGTCTCTTTTTTTTGCCTTTTTTGCGGTATGTGAATTGCGGATGCATTCCGTGAATGGCAGCGGTGCGCTTGTGGAATGGGGATGGTTCACTGTGGGTTGAGTCAATCGATCCGTTCTTTGCCTGAACGGCTTGTGGATTGTAAGCTCAGGTCCATGGCTGTCCATGAAGGCATGCTTCAAAACGTGTGATGGCAACGGTTTTGATAATCGGTTTATCCAAGGGTCTAAAGAACGGGGCTATACAAAGGTACTTAAAAAGGGCTTTATCATCAGTATGAATAAGGAGATGAAGGAAAGCAAAAAGGCCACCATTAAAATGGATAGCCTCAGTTTGTAGACAAAAGGGGGGTTCGGAATTAAAAAATTCCGAACCCCCTTTTGAAATTTTGACCAAAGGTTACGAGATTTGGGCTCTTCGAGCCACTATGTTAAGCCGTTTTAGGACCTTGCCATGTCCAAGTGGCCATCTTCTTTACA
>NZ_LNNH01000011.1:0-60828 GCF_001542915.1 Peribacillus simplex
AAGCGTGGCGACATGTGGAGCTGACTGATACTAATAGATCGAGGACTTAACCAACGCTTTAAAAAATGAAAGGCCTTCTTATTATCTAGTTTTGAAGGAACAACGTTCCTGATATGTTTGGTGGCGATAGCGAAGAGGTCACACCCGTTCCCATTCCGAACACGGCAGTTAAGCTCTTCAGCGCCGATGGTAGTTGGGGGTCTCCCCCTGTGAGAGTAGGACGCCGCCAAGCCATTAGAAAAAAGATCAGCCACCTCGGCTGGTCTTTTTTCGTTTTGATTTGAATATTTCGGGTAGATATTTCCCATTTCTAGCAGATGAAACGATAAAAGAGATGAAAATTTGAGGTTTTTGATTTGAAGGATTAGGGTAAGCATGTAAGATATTTAATTTTTCGTGTCCAACGGAGTATGCAATTACATATAATTTGGAGAAAATGGATAGTAGAGAAAGAAAGTGCGTTTAAGTTGCAAAATGCATTTTTCGTTGTATAATAATAGTCAAATATAGTCAAAGTCAGATTGGAGGAGGCTGAGTGAGAAACATATCTGATGTTATCGAAACTTATTTAAAGCAAGTACTGGAAATAAGTCAAAAAGATATCTTGGAAATTAAAAGAAGTGAAATAGCGGATAAATTTCAGTGTGTTCCTTCTCAAATCAATTACGTAATCAATACCAGGTTCACGATCGAAAGAGGTTATGTTGTAGAGAGTAAGCGTGGAGGCGGCGGTTATATCCGGATCATGAAAGTGGAGTCACAAGATTACGTGCAGCTTATCAACCAATTATTATCACTTATAGGTCCCAGGGTCACTCAATCCATGGCCGAAGGAGTAATAGCCCGGCTGATGAATGAGGAAGTCATTAATGAAAGGGAAGCAAAGATCATGATGAGCGTGATTGATAGATCGGTGATTTATATCGACCTTCCTGACCGTGATGAACTTCGGGCAAGAATTATAACGGCGATGCTTACGACTTTAAAATATAAATGAAAATGGCAGAGGTGATGAAGGATGATTTGCCAAGAATGTCATCAAAGGCCTGCTACCCTACACTTCACCAAAATCATCAATGGAAAAAAGACTGAAATCATGATTTGCGAGAAATGTGCTCAGGAAAAAGGTGAGATGGTCGTGGATGCAGGAGGCCATGGTTTTTCAATAAATAATTTATTAGCAGGATTGTTGAATATCGAGTCGAATATTCAACAGACAAAGGCAAATGCATTTTCTAAAACGGAAGAGAGGCGTTGCCCGCATTGTCATCGATCCTATAAGGAATTTGTCCATATCGGAAAGTTCGGCTGTGCTGAATGTTACCAAACATTCAATGAACAGTTAAACCCCATTTTAAAGAGGGTGCACAGCGGCAATACAGCCCACATAGGAAAAATCCCAAAACGGGTTGGTGGCACCATATATCTGCGAAAGCAAATTCTCGATCTGAAAGACGTATTAAAGGGTCACATCGACCAAGAGGAGTTCGAAAAGGCGGCAGAGGTCAGGGATAAAATTCGCTCCCTTGAAAAAAGGTATGAAGCACAAGAGGGAGGCGAGGAAATATGAGCTTGGAAAAGTTTGTAGAAAATGCCTTGAGCTCCTGGATGAGTGCAGAAGGACCTGAAATCGATATTGTATTGAGTTCAAGGATTCGATTGGCCCGAAATTTCAAAGACTTTACCTTCCCAACCTCCTTTTCTAATGAAGAAGCTAAAAAAATCATTGAATTGGTGAAAAAAAGAATTGAAGAGGAAGTCACTCCTGAGATTGGCAAGTTGGAGCTTCTGGAAATTGACCAGCTGCAGCCACTGGAAAAGCGTGTACTGGTCGAAAAACATCTAATCAGTCCCAATTTAGTTGAAGGATCAGCCAAAAGTGCTTGTCTTCTTTCGGAAAATGAAGAAATAAGCATCATGATAAACGAAGAGGATCATCTTCGCATCCAGTGCTTAAAGTCGGGCTTGCAGCTGAAGGAAACATTAAAGATTGCAAATCTTCTTGACGATTGGATTGAAGAATCCATAGACTATGCATATGATGAAGAAAGGGGATACCTAACGAGTTGCCCAACCAATGTGGGTACAGGGTTAAGGGCTTCGGTCATGATGCATTTGCCGGGCCTTGTGCTAACGCAGCAAATGAATCATATCATACCGGCGATCAACCAACTGGGATTGGTGGTCCGGGGGATATATGGGGAGGGCAGCCAGGCATTAGGGAATATCTTTCAAATTTCCAACCAAATTACCCTTGGGAAGTCCGAAAGGGATATCGTTGAAGATCTAACCAGTGTCGTCCAACAAATCATTGCCCAGGAACGGTCTGCAAGGGATGCATTAGCGAGGACGTCTCACATACAATTAGAAGATCGGGTCTTTCGCTCCTATGGGATATTATCCAATGCTCGCATCATAGAAACGAAGGAAGCTGCTACCTGTATCTCGGATGTTAGGCTAGGTATAGATTTAGGGTATATAAAAAATATTTCCAAAAGCATACTAAATGAGTTGATGATTTTGACACAGCCAGGATTTTTACAAAAGTACGCGGGTGGATCTTTAAAATCCCACGAAAGGGATATCCGTAGGGCAGCACTCATTCGAGAACGCTTGAATTTCACGGAAACTTCCTCCTCTTGAGGTCCTTGACCTAGAGTGAGTACCTATATTCCTGTAATGGATGCGGGGGAAGCAGCAGCCCCTGCCATTACTTAGAGGATTGTCAGCAATTTAATTCAAAACGAAAAATTCTTAAGGAGGAATTCCCTATGATGTTTGGTCGTTTTACTGAAAGAGCCCAGAAAGTATTAGCATTGGCGCAAGAAGAGGCAATCCGCTTAGGACATAATAATATCGGCACGGAACATATTTTGCTTGGCTTGGTACGAGAAGGCGATGGCATTGCCGCCAAAGCGTTATATGCGCTCGGTCTGGGGCCGGAAAAAATTCAAAAAGAAGTGGAAAATTTGATAGGCCGCGGACAGGATGCGGCGCAAACGATCCATTACACTCCAAGAGCCAAGAAGGTCATTGAGCTTTCCATGGATGAAGCTAGAAAGTTAGGTCATTCATACGTGGGGACAGAGCATGTACTGCTTGGTCTGATAAGAGAAGGCGAAGGTGTGGCAGCCCGAGTATTGAATAATCTCGGAGTGAGCCTGAATAAAGCCCGTCAACAAGTTCTCCAGCTTTTGGGCAGCAACGAATCCGGCGGTCATCAAGGTTCAGCGGCTTCCAATGCAAGCACGCCGACACTGGATGGCCTCGCTCGCGACTTAACGGCGATTGCACGGGAAGGAAGCCTGGATCCGGTGATTGGCCGAAGCAAGGAAATTCAGCGTGTCATAGAAGTATTGAGCCGTCGTACAAAAAACAACCCTGTCTTGATCGGTGAACCAGGGGTGGGTAAAACGGCCATCGCCGAAGGTCTTGCCCAACAGATCATCAATAATGAAGTACCGGAAATCCTGCGTGATAAACGCGTTATGACACTCGATATGGGTACCGTTGTCGCTGGTACGAAATACCGCGGTGAATTCGAAGATAGATTGAAGAAAGTAATGGATGAAATCCGCCAGGCTGGCAATATCATTTTATTCATCGATGAATTGCATACACTGATTGGTGCCGGCGGGGCAGAGGGTGCCATCGATGCTTCCAATATCCTTAAACCATCCTTGGCCCGCGGTGAATTGCAATGTATCGGGGCGACAACTTTGGATGAATACCGTAAGTATATCGAAAAGGATGCAGCGCTTGAACGCCGCTTCCAGCCGATCCAAGTTGATGAACCGACGATGGAAGAATCGATTCAGATCCTCAAGGGGCTGCGTGACCGTTATGAAGCCCATCACCGCGTATCGATTACTGATGAAGCGATCGATGCAGCAGTCAAGTTATCAGACCGTTACATTTCGGATCGGTTTTTACCGGATAAAGCGATTGACTTGATTGATGAAGCCGGATCCAAGGTTCGGCTGCGCTCATACACAACGCCGCCAAACTTAAAGGAACTTGAAGTGAAGCTGGATGATGTCCGGAAGGAAAAGGATGCTTCCGTTCAGAGCCAGGAATTCGAAAAAGCTGCTTCGCTTCGCGATACGGAACAACGCTTAAGAGAACAATTGGAAGAAACGAAAAAGACTTGGAAAGAAAAACAAGGGCAAGAGAACAGTGAAGTGACCGTGGATGATATTGCCCACGTCGTATCCAGCTGGACCGGTGTTCCTGTTACGAGACTGGCCCAAACGGAGTCCGATAAACTGCTTAACATGGAATCGATCCTCCACGATCGCGTGATTGGTCAAGAAGAGGCCGTCATTGCCGTTTCTAAAGCAGTACGTCGTGCAAGAGCAGGCTTGAAGGATCCTAAACGCCCAATTGGTTCGTTCATCTTCCTTGGGCCTACAGGGGTCGGTAAAACCGAACTTGCCCGTGCTTTAGCTGAATCCATCTTTGGGGATGAAGATGCCATGATCCGCATTGATATGTCCGAATATATGGAGAAACATTCGACTTCGCGCCTGGTTGGATCGCCTCCAGGATATGTTGGATACGAAGAGGGCGGACAATTAACCGAAAAAGTGCGAAGGAAACCATACTCCGTGGTTCTGCTTGATGAAATAGAAAAGGCACATCCCGATGTCTTCAATATCCTTCTGCAAGTACTGGAGGACGGGAGGCTGACAGATTCGAAGGGACGCACTGTCGATTTCAGGAATACGATTCTGATCATGACATCGAATGTAGGGGCGTCTGCACTAAAAACCGATAAGTATGTCGGGTTCAACATCCAGGATACTGGCCAGGATTACAAAAATATGAAGGGCAAAGTGATAGAGGAGCTTAAACGAGCATTCCGTCCTGAATTCCTGAATCGTATCGATGAAACCATCGTTTTCCACTCACTGGAGAAGGATCATTTAAAACAAATCGTGACCTTAATGTCCAATCAACTGACGAACCGCTTGAAAGAGCAGGAAATCTTCTTGGAGCTGACGGATGCGGCCAGGGAAAAAATTGCGACGGAAGGCTTCGATCCAGAATATGGGGCACGGCCAATCCGCAGGGCGCTTCAAAAGCATGTAGAGGATTACCTTTCCGAAGAGCTGCTTAAAGGGAACGTGAAAAAAGGGCAAACGGTCGTGATGGACGTTGTGAATAATGAATTTGCCATCAGGCAAGGCGAGCCTGTCAACGTAAGTGAATAACCATATTCCTAACTTCGAGGTACACGCAGATATTTTTGCCGTGTACCTCTGTTTTTTATCCATAGGTAGAAATGAGCATAGAAGAACAGGGCACATAGGGTGTTTTTTTAAAAAACTTAACGTTAAGAAGGATTAAATAAAACAAAGATATAATATCCTTACTATAGGCATTTTTCAAAAAGGAAGAGGAGTTATTATGGCAGTGAAGAAGAAAACCAAATTCATGTGTCAGTCTTGCGGATATGAATCTGCGAAATGGATGGGGAAATGCCCAGGCTGCGGTGAGTGGAACAAGATGATCGAGGAAACTGAAATCGTGAAACCGGCGAGGAAAGGCGCCTTCACCCATTCGGAGGTTAGAACCTCTGGGGAACGTGAAAAGGCTGCGCCAATAACGACCATTCAGTCTGAAAAAGAACCGCGGATCAAGACGGATTTAATGGAACTGAATCGTGCCCTTGGCGGCGGGATCGTCCAGGGGTCGCTTGTTTTAATTGGAGGTGATCCGGGTATCGGGAAATCGACACTCCTTCTGCAGGTATCTTCCCAATTGGCACATAAGCAGAAAAAAGTGCTGTATATATCTGGTGAAGAATCAGTCAAGCAGACCAAATTGAGGGCCGACCGGCTGGGGAGCATGTCGGAAAACCTGTACGTTTATGCGGAAACGGATATGGACTATATCCAACAGGCGATTTCAGAGGTGAAACCGGATTTGGTGATAATTGATTCCATCCAAACGGTGTACCATTCGGAGGTTACATCTGCGCCGGGAAGTGTATCGCAAGTGCGCGAATGCACAGCTTCACTGATGCGCATCGCTAAAACGAATGGAGTGGCTATTTTCATCGTCGGGCACGTAACGAAGGAAGGGGCGATTGCAGGCCCGCGTCTGCTTGAGCATATGGTGGACACCGTATTATATTTCGAAGGCGAAAGGCACCATACATATCGAATTATCCGGGCGGTCAAAAACCGTTTTGGTTCGACGAATGAGATGGGGATCTTTGAAATGAAAGAACATGGTTTGGAGGAAGTGGCCAATCCATCGGAAATATTCCTTGAAGAACGGTCCCAAGGAGCGTCAGGTTCCACCGTCGTTGCCTCGATGGAAGGAACCAGGCCGGTGCTGGTAGAAATTCAGGCGTTGATTTCACCTACGAGCTTTGGAAATCCAAGGAGAATGGCGACAGGAATCGACCATAATCGTGTTTCGCTTCTCATGGCAGTCCTGGAAAAAAGGGTGGGCTTGCTGCTGCAAAACCAGGATGCGTACTTAAAGGTGGCTGGCGGCGTTAAGCTCGATGAGCCGGCAATCGACCTGGCTGTCGCGATCAGCATCGCTTCGAGCTTCCGTGATAAACCAACGAACCCAACCGATTGCATCATTGGGGAAGTGGGGCTCACAGGGGAAGTGAGAAGGGTTTCGCGAATAGAGCAAAGAGTGCAGGAAGCGGCAAAGCTTGGATTTAACCGGGTGATAATTCCCGCTAATAATATCGGGGGATGGACCGCGCCGAAAGGTATCAAGATCGTCGGGGTTTCATCGGTTTCGGAGGCTCTTCAACATTCGTTAGGGGGTTAAGTATGACAGATAAAAAAGGGTATGAAAAAACAAAGCTGGAGATTCTGCAAATCGTGGCTCCAGGCACCCCGCTCCGGGAGGGCATTGAAAATGTACTGAGAGCAAACACGGGCGGCTTGATCGTCGTGGGATATAACGAGAAGGTGCGAATGATCGTGGATGGCGGCTTCCAAATCAACTGTTCCTGTACGCCGAGCACATTGTATGAGCTGGCGAAAATGGACGGGGCCATCATTTTGAATGAGAAAGCCGATACGATCATCTTTGCCAATGCCCAATTGGTGCCGGATAATAGTACACCCTCGACTGAAACGGGGATGCGGCACCGGACGGCGGAACGCGTCGCAAGGGAAACCAAGTCGTTGGTCATTGCGATCTCCCAACGGCGCAATGTCATCACGTTATATCAGGGGAATTTCCGGTATGCCCTCAAAGATATAGGAGTCATACTGGCCAAGGCCAATCTAGCCATTCAAACCTTGGAAAAATACAAGGTGGTCCTCCAGCAGAGCATCTCGGTATTGGGAGCGCTCGAATTTGAGGAAATCGTGACCTATGCCGATCTTTTGCAGGTATTTCACCGCTATGTAATGGTTCTCAGGATCAAGGCGGAGCTGCTTACCTACCTGAATGAGCTTGGTACCGAAGGAAGGCTGATCCGTCTGCAAATGAATGAAATCCTGGCAGATATAGAAACGGAGGGAAAATGGCTCATCAAGGATTATACCTCCAGAAATGACGAAAAACCTGAAGAAATCATTTATCGGCTTCAAGAACTGGCCATGCAGGAAAAACTGGATGAAAGCATCCTCCTTAAGGTTTTGGGCTATCATGGATATATACACCTTGATGAAGCCGTGCATCCCCGCGGTTATCGCATCCTCCATAAAATCCCGCGGCTGCCGGTATTGATCATCGAAAATTTAGTGAATCAGTTCGAAAGCTTTAGCGAAGTCAACAAAGCTTCGGTTGAAGACCTTGATGATGTTGAAGGCATTGGGGAAGTCCGTGCCAATAAAATTAAAGAGGGTCTTCGCATTTTAAAAAACCAGCTGGTCACAAATAGAAGGATGTAAAGCTTAACTTCAAAAAATTCCTATATTAGCTTGAAATTGATTGGCGCTTATTTTTGACACCCAAAACCCAGGGTGCTAGGCTAATATTACGAAAAAGAGAAGAGTCATATTTGTAAATCCACTAAATCCTTAAGTGAATTTCACGTATATAATGAAAACGAATTTTCGAAGGTTTCATTTTATTTTATTGGTCAATAATGAGTAGAGGGAGGTGAAAGGGATGTTAAAACGCATTATACAAGCATGCTTCTTAATAGTCGGCGGAACTCTTGGTATGATACTCATTCCTGAATTATTAGTTGTTTTACATGCAGATGATATTGCTTTATTAAACAATCCTTATGTAAGTGTACTGTTGGGTGCCATTATCTTTTATCTTATTACTTTTTGGGCAGTAGATCATGTGATCTATTTTATGAAGTGGCTGGAGGAACAGCTCGTTAAGATACCGATTACGGACATCATTTTTGGCAGTGTCGGTCTTTTGGTCGGACTGCTCGCGGCGTTTTTGGTTGGCTACGCGTTCAGTGCCATCGGTGTTCCCATTTTAAATACGGTCGTTCCGATCATCCTTACGCTTTTGTTCGGATATCTCGGGTTCCAGGTCGGCTTTAAAAAACGCGATGAGCTATTGAATTTATTCACGAAAAGTAATAAGAAAAAGAATGCCGATGGTGAGGCAGGTGAGGATGAGGAAGGGTATAGCAAGCGGCTGAAGATTCTCGATACAAGCGTCATCATCGACGGCAGGATTGCGGATATCTGTCAAACGGGCTTTCTGGAGGGCACGATCGTCATCCCTCAATTCGTTTTGAATGAACTGCAGCATATTGCAGATTCATCGGATGCCTTGAAAAGGAATCGCGGCAGACGAGGCTTGGATATCCTGAACAGGATTCAGAAAGACCTTCCGATTAAGGTGGAAATGTACGAAGGTGACTTTGAAGACATTCAGGAAGTGGACAGCAAACTTGTGAAGCTTGCCAAAATATCAGGCGGAATGGTCGTTACAAACGATTTCAATTTAAATAAAGTATGCGAGTTTCAAAATGTGGCAGTCCTTAATATCAATGACCTGGCCAATGCGGTTAAACCTGTTGTACTTCCTGGCGAAGAGATGAATGTACAAGTCATTAAGGATGGTAAAGAGCAGAACCAAGGCATTGCCTATTTAGATGATGGTACGATGATCGTGGTCGAGGGCGGACGTGACCATATCGGAAAACGCATTGATGTCCTTGTCACAAGTGTGCTGCAAACATCTGCAGGCCGAATGATATTCGCTAAACCGAAACTATTAGAAAAAGCATTATAAGAAGAGTAGGAGAAACCGTTATGTTTTATGATGTAGTGATACCTGCAGCTGGACAAGGGAAACGAATGAAGGCTGGCAAGAATAAATTGTTTATTGAACTATCGGGCATCCCGATTATTGTCTATACGCTCCGTGTCTTTGAAGATGATCCCAACTGCCGAAAAATCATCCTTTCGATAAACCCGGCTGAAAAGGATCATTTCAACCAGTTGATGGCCGCTTACGGGATTAAGAAGGTCAAGGAACTCGTCAAAGGCGGCGGGGAGCGCCAGCAAAGCGTTTATAATGGGCTGCAACATGCAGGAGAAGAAATCGTCCTTGTGCATGACGGGGCCCGTCCTTTTATCAATCAAGGGCAGATCAGTGATTTATGTGAGGCGGCTTCCCTTCATGGCGGAGCAGTCATTGCTGTCCCCGTTAAGGATACGATTAAAAGGGCGACGGATAATAAGGTATTGGAAACGGTGGAACGATCAAGCTTGTGGGCGGTACAAACTCCACAAGCTTTTCGTGCATCCATCTTGAAGCGGGCGCATGAACAGGCGGAGGCAGAAGCCTTTTTAGGGACGGACGATGCAAGTTTGCTAGAACGGATCGATGAACAGGTAGTTATTATTGAGGGCAATTATGATAATATTAAAATTACGACTCAGGAAGATCTTTATTTTGCAGATGCGATTTTACATAAACAAAAAAGAAAATGATTGGGGATATTGATATGTTTCGAATTGGACAAGGATATGACGTTCATCAACTTGTTGAGGGAAGGCCACTAATTATCGGCGGCATTACGATCCCGTATGAGAAGGGGCTGTTAGGACATTCCGATGCGGATGTTCTTTTGCATACAGTTGCCGATGCCTGCCTAGGGGCAATTGGAGCAGGGGATATCGGTAAGCATTTCCCGGATACCGATCCGGAATTTAAAGATGCCGATTCGGCAAAGTTGCTGCGCCATGTTTGGGCAATCGTAAAGAAAGAAGGATATGAACTGGGCAATGCCGACTGTACAATCATCGCCCAAAGTCCAAAAATGGCACCGCATATTGAGGATATAAGGGTCAGGATAGCGGAGCTTCTCGATACCACGACAGATAGAATCAATGTAAAGGCGACCACTACGGAGAAACTTGGTTTTACGGGCAGAAGCGAAGGGATAGCGGCACAGGCTGTCGTCTTATTGGTTAAATCAAACTAAATTCGTTTTTAGAGTGGATGCCTTTATCCAATCGTCCATAAATGATAAAATGAACAATAGAAAAGAACGACTGGGAGGTCTATTTATATCATGAGCAGCGATATTCGAGTTCGCTATGCACCGAGTCCGACTGGACATTTACATATAGGGAATGCACGGACGGCATTATTCAATTATCTATACGCACGAAACAAGGGCGGGAAATTCATCATCCGCATTGAAGATACCGACCAAAAAAGAAATATTGAAGGCGGCGAGGAAAGCCAGCTTAAATATTTAAAGTGGCTTGGCATCGAATGGGATGAAGGCGTTGATGTCGGCGGCGAATATGGTCCGTATCGTCAGTCTGAAAGGAATGACCTTTATCAGGAGTTGTATCAGGAGCTTTTGGATAAGGGCTTGGCTTATAAATGCTATTGCACGGAAGAGGAGCTTGAAGCAGAACGCGAAGGTCAGGTCGAGCGCAATGAAACACCGAAGTATTCAGGAAAGTGCAAGCACTTAACCGAGGAGGAGCAAGCGGAATTAGTTGCTGAAGGAAGAAAGCCTAGCATCCGTTTTGCCGTTCCTGCAGGGGAAGTCCTTACTTTCAAGGATATGGTCAAGGATGACGTTTCGTTTGAAACGGATGGTTTTGGTGATTTTGTCATCGTCAAAAAGGATGGCGTTCCGACTTATAACTTTGCGGTAGCTGTCGATGATCACTTGATGAAGATATCCCATGTACTTCGCGGGGATGATCATATTTCCAACACGCCGAAGCAAATGATGATCTATGAAGCATTCGGCTGGGAGCCGCCGGTATTCGGCCATATGACACTGATCGTGAATGAAAGCAGGAAGAAGCTAAGTAAACGGGATGAATCGATCATTCAATTCATTGAGCAATATGAAGAACTTGGTTACCTGCCTGAGGCCTTATTCAATTTCATTACATTACTTGGCTGGTCTCCGGTCGGGGAAGAAGAAATCTTCACGAAGGAAGAATTCATTAATATTTTCGATGCAGATCGATTGTCCAAATCACCGGCACTTTTCGATAAGCAAAAGCTTACGTGGATGAATAATCAGTATGTGAAGCAACTGGATGCTGATTCGGCAGTGGAATTGTCATTGCCCCACTTGATTGAAGCCGGAAAGGTTTCCGAATCAATGACAGCAGATGAGAAAGAGTGGGTACATGGCCTTGTGTCCCTTTATCAAGAGCAGATGAGCTTCGGGGCGGAAATCGTTGAGCTATCCCAACTGTTTTTCAAGGATGAGGTCGAGTTCGAAGCGGAAGCGAAGGAAGTGCTGGCAGAGGAACAAGTACCGGAGGTCATGAAGGCTTTCCTTCAGGAAATCGAGGGTCTGGAAGAGTTTAGTGCCGATGAAATCAAGAAGTCGATTAAAGCGGTCCAAAAAAGCACCGGCCATAAAGGGAAAAAGCTATTCATGCCAATTCGGGCTGCCGTTACCGGTCAAACACATGGTCCTGATTTGCCTAAGGCGATATCGTTATTGGGTAAGGAAAAAATTAAACAACGGCTACAGAGTATTTTATATTAACAATTAGTCAAAAATGTAATATAGTATTTAATAATCTTACAAAAGAACGCGTAGATGGGGAGAAGTAAGGAAACGATGCTTTTTAGAGAGAACCATAACCTGCTGAAAGTGGTTTAAGCCTCTCGTTTTCCGAAATGCACCCTTGAGTCCTTTGCTGAACTAACTTATAGTAGGCACAGGCGGAATGTCCTCCGTTACAAGGATTAAAGTTGGGGATGGAAAGACAGGGTTATGATGAACCTGCTTCGTACATGCCAAACAGAGTGGAACCGCGCTTGAAGCGTCTCTGTCTATTTCGACAGAGACGCTTTTTTATATGCATAAAAAGCTAATGGGAGATGCAGGAGAAGTACGGAACATAGGGGGGATCATTTTGTTCAAGATGTTTAAAGAGGATATCGAAGTGGTTTTTGATCAAGACCCTGCTGCGCGCAGCTATTTGGAGGTCATCTTGACTTATGCGGGTTTACATGCAATCTGGAGTCATAGGATGGCACACGCCCTGTTTAAGAAGAAGTTTTTTTTCCTGGCGAGAAGCATATCCCAAGTCAGCCGCTTTTTTACCGGGATCGAAATCCATCCAGGGGCCACCATCGGCCGACGCTTCTTCATCGACCACGGAATGGGAATCGTCATCGGCGAGACGTGCGAGATTGGTGATAATGTATCTGTCTTTCAAGGCGTAACCCTTGGCGGGACAGGAAAGGAAAAGGGGAAACGTCATCCGACGATAAAGGATAATGTGCTGATTGCAACAGGAGCAAAGGTTCTGGGTTCGATCACTATCGGGGAGAACTCCAAAATCGGTGCGGGATCGGTCGTTTTAAAGGAAGTTCCGCCTAATTCAACCGTGGTTGGCATTCCAGGCAAAGTGGTCATTCAAGATGGCATCAAAATCAAAAAAGACTTAAATCATTGTGATCTTCCGGATCCGATCGCCGACCGCTTCAAGGAAATGGAAAGTGAAATCAGGTTCCTGAAAGCGAAAATGGCCGAACAGAAGCAGGAAGAAAGGAGTTTATAATATGACGATTAAAATTTATAACACGGCTACCAGAAAAAAAGAGACCTTCGTCCCGATGGAAGAGGGTAAGGTGAAAATGTATGTATGCGGTCCAACTGTCTATAATTACATCCATATTGGCAATGCCAGACCGGCAATCGTGTTTGATACGGTTCGCAGGTATTTGGATTACCGTGGATATGATGTTCATTTCGTTTCCAATTTCACGGATGTCGACGATAAACTGATCCGCGCGGCAAAAGAGTTGGGGGAAGATGTCCCGACCATATCCAAGCGCTTCATCGAGGCATATTTCGAAGATGTATCTGCACTGGGTTGCAAAAAGGCGGATGCCCACCCTACCGTAATCGAGAACATGGATGCTATCATTGATTTCATCTCGACACTGATTGAAAAAGGATTCGCTTATGAATCCGAGGGGGACGTGTATTTCCGGACTCGTAAGTTTGACGGCTATGGCAAGCTTTCGCACCAGTCGATCGATGAGCTGCGAGTGGGGGCCCGTATTGAAATCGGCGAGAAAAAACAAGATGCCCTTGATTTCGCCTTGTGGAAGGCGGCCAAGGATGGTGAAATTTCTTGGGAAAGCCCTTGGGGAAGCGGACGTCCTGGCTGGCATATCGAATGCTCCGCAATGGTCAAAAAGTATTTGGGCGACACAATCGACATTCATGCTGGAGGTCAAGACCTTGCCTTCCCGCATCATGAAAATGAGATTGCCCAATCTGAAGCACTGACAGGCAAGACCTTTGCGAATTATTGGATGCATAATGGGTATATAAATATTGATAATGAAAAAATGTCTAAATCGTTAGGGAATTTCGTTCTTGTTCATGACATCATCAAGAATCATGATCCACAAGTGTTACGGTTCTTCATGTTATCGGTCCATTATCGCCATCCCATCAATTATAGTGAAGAGGTGCTTGAAAATGTCAAGGCAGCCCTCGATCGTCTGAGGACATCTTATCAAAACTTAAAGCACCGTCTTCAGGCAAGCGACGGATTGACCGAAAACAATGAGGCCTGGATCGCGAAGGTTAATGAATTACAAGACCAGTTCATTGCTGAAATGGACGATGACTTCAATACAGCCAATGCGATTTCCATCCTTTTTGAACTATCCAAACAGGCAAATTATTACTTGATGGAGAAAAATACACATAAGGAAGTCATTGATGCTTTCCTTGAAAAATTCAGTACCCTATTTTCTGTCCTGGGTCTGTCCCTGGAAGAGGAGGGGCTGTTGGATGAAGAAATCGAAGGCTTGATCCAGCAAAGAATACAAGCGCGTAAGGACCGTGACTTCGGGCTATCTGATGAAATTCGTGACCGCTTGAAAAGCATGAATATCATATTAGAGGATACCCCTCAAGGTACAAGATGGAAAAGAGGGTAAGGAATGCTTCATTACGATAGTAAGATAGATGCAAAAATGCTGAACAGTCTTGCTTTAGCTTATATAGGTGATGCCGTATACGAAACGTATATCCGGCATCACCTCATTCAAAACGGAGCGGTCAAGCCCAATCTGCTGCACAAGAAAGCTACGTCTTTTGTAGCGGCTAAAGCTCAAAATAAAATCATCCATTTTTTCTTGGAGTCGGATTGGTTATCGGAAGAGGAATCAGCTGTCGTTCGGCGGGGCCGAAATGCGAAATCCGGTTCTGTCCCGAAGAATACGGATGTGCAAACGTATCGCTACAGTACAGCCTTTGAGGCACTGATGGGCTATTTATATTTATCGGGCCGAATTGAAAGAATGGAAGAACTCATAAAAAAAGCTATTGAATACATTGAAGAAGAAAAGGGGCGGAACCCATGAGTGAAGAATATATCATCGGCAGGAACCCCGTTTTGGAAGCTCTTCGCTCCGAACGGGATATTAATAAAATTTGGATAGCGGAGGGGTCGCAAAAAGGCTCGATGCAGCCGCTAATTGGTTTGGCGAAGGAAAAGAAGGTATTCATGCAGATCGTCCCGAAGAAAAAAATTGACCAAATGGTTGAAGGCATCCATCAAGGAGTTGTCGCACAAGTTGCGGCATATGAATATGTGGAATTGGATGACTTATTCGCAAAAGCGGCAGAACGGGAAGAAGCACCTTTTTTCATGATTCTTGATGAAGTAGAAGATCCCCATAATTTAGGTTCGATCATGAGAACGGCTGATGCAGTCGGGGCCCATGGAATCATTATTCCGAAAAGAAGAGCGGTGGGCTTAACGGCAACCGTGGCGAAGGCTTCGACGGGTGCGATTGAGTATATCCCGGTGGCACGCGTCACCAATTTGGCGAGAGCGGTGGAAGAGTTGAAAGAGCGCGGTGTATGGATTGTCGGTACTGACGCGAAAGGCAGCGATGACTACCGTAACATGGATGGAAAGATGCCGATCGGCCTCGTCATCGGAAGTGAAGGAAAAGGGATGGCCCGGTTAATGAAAGAAAAATGCGATTTCCTCATCCGTTTGCCTATGGCTGGCCAAGTAACGTCGTTAAATGCATCAGTCGCAGCCGGATTACTGATGTATGAGGTCTATCGCAAAAGAAATCCTTTAGGACAATAATGGGATGGATATTCTGTTGGTGGACGGTTATAACATTATAGGGGCCTGGCCGGAACTGAGAGAATTAAAAGAACGGGACCTTGCTGCCGCAAGAGATAGATTGATTGAAATGATGGCGGAATATCAGGCATTTACCGGATCGCGGGTAATTGTCGTATTCGACGCCCAATATGTTCAGGGAATCGCCCGTATTTTCAAAAATCATAAAGTTGACGTAATTTTTACAAAAGAAAATGAAACCGCGGATGAGAGAATAGAAAAGATGGCCATTGAGCTGAATAATGTCAAAACGCAGATTCAAGTGGCCACCTCCGACTTCACCGAGCAGTGGGTGATCTTTGGCCAAGGGGCTCTAAGGAAATCAGCGCGTGAACTGCTTATTGAAATGGAAGAAATCCAAGGGGAAATCAAGAAAGATGTCAGAAAAACGACAACGATAAAACCGTCTGGCAAAATTCCTTTGAGTGAAGAAGTGGCAGAAATTTTTGAAAAATGGCGCCGCGGGAAAATTTGAACCATTGACGGGTAAATTTTACCTGCTGTATAATATTTCTATCTGAGTCAGGTCAGGGGGATATAATGTGGGTCTCAAATTCGGAATGAAGCTGAACGAAAAGTATCTGCAGTTTGATGATGATGAATTGATAGGGTTGGTTCACACTGGTGACAGTGAAGCGCTGGATTATTTGATCCAAAAGTATCGTAATTTCGTAAGAGCAAAGGCAAGGACTTATTTCTTGATTGGTGCAGATAAGGAAGACATCGTGCAAGAAGGTATGATCGGCCTGTATAAAGCCGTCCGTGATTTCAAGGGCGATAAGTTATCTTCCTTCAAAGCATTTGCAGAACTATGCATTACGAGGCAAATCATTACCGCTATTAAAACGGCAACACGTCAAAAACATATTCCGCTCAATTCCTATGTTTCCCTGGACAAGCCCATTTATGATGAGGAATCGGACCGAACTCTTATGGATATTATATCGGGTACGAAAGTTCTGGACCCGGAAGAACTGATCATCAACAAAGAAGAGTTTGACGATATCGAATTGAAAATGGCCGAGCTCCTGAGTGATCTTGAGAGAAAAGTATTGGCTCTTTACCTGGATGGACAAACCTACCAGGAAATTTCTGAAGAGTTGAACAGGCATGTTAAGTCAATCGACAACGCCCTTCAGCGGGTGAAAAGAAAGCTCGAGCGCTATTTGGAAGTAAGGGAAATCAGTTTATAATCCCTCCGCTTTTTCCGCTTAATTTCATCTGTCCCTTCTCCACTTGGAAATTTAATTTTCACTAAATTATTTAAATGGATGTCAGGAAACCGAAGTCGCGCCCGAACGGTATCCGTACTGGGTGAATCCCGCTTTGATATTGACAATAAAAGACAGCCGTGATAAGGTTTTAGGGATATAGTAGATAGGAAAGGTGTATCTAAATGCCCAAAAAAATCGTTCTTGCCTGCACGGATTGCGGTTCAAGAAATTACAGTTATGAAAGCAAACAATCGACAAGCGGCGAACGCCTGGAAATCAAGAAGTTTTGCAGTACATGCAATGCACATACAATTCATAAAGAAACGAAATAAATGTTTTATAAATAGATTGACAGAAGCTGTCTAATGCTTGGAGGATACATTCATGAAACGTTTTACCGAATTTTTCAGCGGTGTCGTTCGCGAAATGCAAAAAGTAAGCTGGCCAAAACGCAAGGAGCTTACCAAATATACAATCGTGGTAGTAACGACTGTAATATTTATGGCTTTATTCTTTACAGTGGTCGATTTGGGCATTTCCGAATTAATTCGCTTAGTTATTGAATAAGAGATTCGAAAATAAGGTATAATAGTGATAGAATAATATGTGTCAGCAGAAAAGCCCGGAAACGGGTTTTTTAATTTGTCTTTTTTAATAAGTTCAAAATCGCGCACTGCTGCACCATGAATCACCACAAAATATTCTAGTTAAGTCGGGATGACGCCGGAACTGGGTTTTTGGCTAAAACGTTCAAAGATAAAGCTCAATAAAGAAAAATGATCGATTGCAGGGAGGGAAGGACGTTAAAGTCCTAACACATGGAAAAGAATTGGTATGTAGTTCACACCTATTCAGGTTATGAAAACAAGGTTAAAGCTAACTTGGAAAAACGTGTTGAAACGATGGGGATGGAAGATAAGATCTTCCGGGTTGTAGTTCCTGAAGAAGAAGAAACAGAAATTAAAGATGGTAAAAAGAAAGTAACCAAAAAGAAAGTATTTCCAGGATATGTACTGGTGGAAATCATCATGACGGATGACTCCTGGTATGTAGTCCGGAATACGCCTGGTGTAACAGGTTTCGTAGGTTCGTCTGGAGCCGGTTCCAAACCGACTGCGTTACTTCCGGAAGAAATTGAAGTCGTTCTTAAGCGAATGGGCGTTGATGAAAGCAAATTCGAAGTTGATTTTGAACTCGGAGACACCGTTCAAGTTAAAGAAGGGCCATTTGCAACCTTTGCAGGACCGATAGAAGAACTTGATAAAGATAAAGGAAAAGTAAGGGTGCTAGTCAATATGTTCGGTCGTGATACACCGGTAGAACTTGATTTTAACCAAGTGGAAAAATTATAAACGGAAAAAAACTTGAAATTGCCATTTGAAAGTGGTAAAATTTCAAAGGTCAGTATGTTTCAATTTTTAGGCCTCAACGATACAAGCATTCTTTATTAATATATAAAGAATTCAAGATGAGTGGGAGGGTATACCCCTATTACCACATCACGGACTTATAAGGAGGTGTGTCTCGTGGCTAAAAAAGTAATTAAAATGGTTAAATTGCAAATTCCTGCTGGTAAAGCGAATCCGGCACCGCCAGTCGGTCCTGCATTAGGTCAAGCTGGTGTAAACATCATGGGATTCTGTAAGGAGTTCAACGCTCGTACAGCAGATCAAGCTGGTCTAATTATTCCTGTTGAAATCACGGTATTTGAAGACCGTTCATTTACATTCATTACAAAAACTCCACCGGCTGCAGTATTGCTTAAGAAAGTAGCAGGTATCGAGTCTGGTTCTGGTGAACCTAACCGTAATAAAGTTGCTACAGTCAAGCGTGATCAAGTGCGCGAGATTGCTGAAACTAAAATGCCTGACCTAAACGCTGCAAACGTTGAAGCTGCAATGCGTATGGTTGAAGGTACTGCTCGCAGCATGGGTATTGTCATCGAAGACTAATCCATGTAATTGCTATTTGTTTCTACGGGGTTGCGATTGATACTCGCAACCTTTATTCGTGGGAGGTCATTCCGTTAAAACCACAATTTAGGAGGATTTATATCATGGCAAAAAAAGGTAAAAAGTATCTTGAAGCAGCTAAGCTTGTAGAAGTATCTAAGGCTTATGCTGTAACTGAAGCAATTGAAGTGGCTAAAAAAGCTAACTTCGCAAAATTCGATGCGACTGTTGAAGTTGCTTTCCGTTTAGGCGTAGACCCTAAGAAAGCTGACCAACAAATTCGTGGAGCGGTTGTTCTACCGAATGGTACTGGTAAAACTCAACGCGTATTAGTATTCGCTAAAGGCGAAAAAGCAAAAGAAGCGGAAGCTGCTGGTGCTGACTACGTTGGCGAATCTGACTTCATCAACAAAATCCAACAAGGATGGTTCGAATTCGATGTAATCGTAGCGACTCCAGACATGATGGGTGAAGTTGGTAAACTTGGACGTGTTTTAGGACCAAAAGGTTTAATGCCTAACCCTAAAACTGGTACAGTAACATTTGACGTTACGAAAGCAGTAAATGAAATCAAAGCTGGTAAAGTTGAATACCGCGTGGATAAAGCTGGTAACATCCATGCTCCAATCGGTAAAGTATCTTTCGAAGATGCTAAGCTAGTGGAAAACTTCACTACTATCTATGATACATTGCTTAAAGTTAAACCTGCGGCTGCTAAAGGAACTTACATGAAAAACGTTTCTGTAACGACTACAATGGGCCCTGGCGTGAAAGTGGATCCTTCAACTTTCAATAAATAATTGACATACCAAAACTATTATGGTTATAATAAGTTTTGTTGTTAATAAATGAATATCATTTGTACCGTAGACAGTAGGTGCTCCTATAAGAGCTTAATTCCCTGCCGAGGTAATTCGATAATAATAGTCGTTGACTATGACCTTTGAAATTACTGCCTTCATGTCTGCAATAGAGATGAAGGCTTTTTCTTTGAAACGGTATAAATGTTTTCAAGCAAATCTACAGGAGGTGTAAGGATGAACGCAATTATTGAACAAAAGCAAAAGATCGTTGCTGAGATTTCTGAGAAACTGACTGCAAGCCAATCAACAGTAGTTGTTGACTACCGTGGATTGACTGTTGCTCAAGTAACAGAACTTCGTAAGCAACTTCGTGAAGCTGGCGTTGAGTTTAAAGTTTACAAAAACTCTTTAACTCGCCGTGCTGCTGAAAGTGCTGAACTTAGCGCTTTGAACGAATCATTAACAGGACCAAACGCAATTGCATTCTCGACTGAAGATGTTATTGCGCCAGCAAAAATCCTTAACGATTTTGCGAAAAAACATGAAGCGTTAGAAATCAAAGCTGGAGTTATCGAAGGAAACGTTGCAACTGCTGAAGAAATCAAAGCTCTTGCAGAACTACCTTCTCGCGAAGGCCTACTTTCAATGCTACTCAGCGTGCTACAAGCACCTATGCGCGGACTTGCTCTTGCTACAAAAGCAGTTGCAGAACAAAAAGAAGAACAAGGCGCGTAAGCTAATCGCTTAACCTGCCTATTGAAACAAAAAAAACCAACCATTTCGAGGAGGAAATAACAATGACTAAAGATCAAATCATTGAAGCAGTTAAAAACATGACTGTTTTAGAATTAAACGACCTTGTAAAAGCAATCGAAGAAGAATTTGGCGTAACTGCTGCTGCACCTGTAGCTGTAGCTGCTGCTGGCGGCGCTGTTGCTGAAGAAAAAACTGAGTTCGATGTAATCCTTACATCTGCTGGAGATCAAAAAATCAAAGTCATCAAAGCTGTTCGTGAAGTAACTGGCCTTGGACTTAAAGAAGCAAAAGAACTTGTTGACAACACTCCAAAAGCAATCAAAGAAGCTGCTTCTAAAGAAGAAGCTGAAGAAATCAAAGCTAAACTTGAAGAAGTTGGAGCTGGCGTTGAAGTTAAGTAATCTTGCATAAACAAAAAGCTCGCTATCACTGGCGGGCTTTTTTCTCTTCATTTTTAAGAAATGACGGAAATCTGCCGTTGAATGTTTGGTTGATGGGCCTTGGCCGTCGAACTTCCGGCATGCAAGCATCCCTTCTTCAAATATCTTCTCTCATAAATCTTCAATATTCCTTTCTGATAGGGGGAGATGACTCTGACAGAGCATTACTACTCACAAAAACCGGATGTCGTAAGCGATCCGAAATTTTGGGATTTTACATTAAAGGGACGTACCTTTCGCTTCAAAAGTGATAATGGTGTATTTTCAAAGAAGGAAGTCGATTTCGGATCGCGCCTTTTAGTTGAGAGCTTCACCCTTAATGAAGCTGTGGATGGAAATATTCTCGATGTAGGCTGCGGATACGGGCCAATCGGAATATCAATCGCGGCGTCTTATCCCGAGAGAACGATAGAAATGATTGATATCAATAGCAGGGCTGTTGATTTGTCAAAAGAAAATGCCGCTTCTAATGGGATTGCAAATGTGAAGATTTTTGAAAGCGACCGTTTTGACAAAGTAGGCTCCAATCAATTCGCTGCAATTCTTACGAATCCTCCCATTCGCGCAGGTAAAAGTGTAGTCCACGAAATCTTAGAAGAAGGCTATCGCAGTTTGGCAGTTGGTGGAGAATTATGGGTGGTCATACAAAAAAAACAAGGCGCGCCATCCGCCATGGATAAAATGGAGCAATTATTTGGGAATGTTGAAGTGCCGTTGAAGAAGAAAGGTTACTATATACTATTATCCAAAAAGGTTTGACTCTAAATTTTCGCTATGTTAGTATTATAAAATGCATATATATAATTCCGTAACTATGCAATTTTTATACCATTGGTGTATAACCAATGGATAATATGGGAAAAATATATAAATAATAGTTCGTTTTATGAGAAATAGTGGTTTTTAAAATAAAAACCATTTTCTTTTTGTCTATGGAAAGGATTTCTTTTCCGAGGCAAATGGATCCTTATAACGCTTGATTTAAGGGGTGAATCAGTTGACAGGTCAACTTGTTCAGTATGGACGACACCGCCAACGTAGAAGTTATGCAAGAATCAGTGAGGTTTTGGATCTTCCGAATCTTATTGAAATTCAAACAGCTTCTTATCAATGGTTTCTAGATGTAGGTTTAAAGGAAATGTTCCAGGATATTTCTCCTATTGAAGATTTTACAGGTAATTTATCGTTAGAATTCATCGATTACAGCTTAGCTGAGCCGAAGTATTCTGTGGAAGAAACAAAAGAACGCGATGTTACGTATTCTGCACCACTTCGTGTGAAAGTGCGCCTTGTTAACAAAGAAACAGGGGAAGTTAAAGACCAAGATGTATTTATGGGTGACTTCCCGTTGATGACGGAAACAGGTACATTTGTCATCAATGGTGCCGAACGGGTCATTGTATCCCAATTAGTGCGCTCACCTAGCGTATATTACAACGGTAAAATGGATAAAAACGGTAAGTTAGGATTCTCTGCGACCGTTATTCCGAACCGTGGCGCCTGGCTTGAATATGAAACAGACGCCAAGGATGTTGTGTATGTTCGAATCGATCGCACGAGGAAATTACCTATTACAGTATTGATGCGTGCCCTTGGATTTGGAACTGATCAGGAAATTATTGACTTGATCGGAGACAACGAATACCTTCGCAACACTCTTGAGAAGGACAATACCGAGAGTGTCGAAAAAGCATTGCTGGAAATCTATGAGCGTCTACGCCCAGGTGAACCACCTACTGTCGAAAACGCGAAAAGTCTTTTAGTTTCACGCTTTTTTGATCCAAAACGTTATGATTTAGCTAACGTAGGTCGTTATAAAATAAACAAAAAACTGCATATCAAGAACCGTCTGTTCGGACAACGCATTGCAGAGACTTTGATCGATCCTGAAACGGGGGAAATCATCGTCGAAAAAGGTACAATGCTAGACCGCCGTACACTTGATAGGATCCTGCCTCATATTGAAGCTGGAATCGGATTCAAAACATTCCATCCTTCTGGTGGCGTGGTGGAAGAAGAGACCCTTCTTCAGCCTATCAAAGTTTTTGCGCCAAATGATGCTGAAGGTGAAAAAGTAATCAATATCATCGGTAATGCGTATGTGACGGATAAGGTCAAAAACATTACGCCGGCAGATATTATTTCTTCCATCAGCTATTTCTTTAACTTACTGCATGGTGTGGGAATCACGGATGATATTGACCACTTGGGTAACCGTCGTCTGCGGTCTGTTGGTGAATTGCTGCAAAACCAATTCAGAATTGGTTTATCGCGTATGGAGCGTGTCGTTCGTGAACGGATGTCCATTCAAGATACGAATACGATCACACCGCAGCAACTAATCAACATTCGTCCTGTTATTGCATCCATCAAAGAGTTTTTCGGAAGCTCACAGCTTTCTCAGTTCATGGATCAAACGAACCCGTTGGCCGAATTGACACATAAACGTCGTCTTTCTGCATTGGGACCTGGTGGTTTGACACGTGAGCGTGCTGGTTTTGAAGTGCGTGACGTTCATTATTCCCACTATGGCCGTATGTGTCCGATTGAAACGCCTGAGGGACCGAATATCGGGTTGATTAACTCGCTTTCCAGTTTTGCAAAGGTAAACCCGTATGGTTTCATCGAAACACCATATCGTCGTGTGGATCCGGAAACTGGAAGAATTACGAGTCAAATCGACTACTTAACAGCCGATGAAGAAGATAACTATGTAGTTGCCCAAGCGAATGTTCGTCTTTCAGATGACGGATCCTTCCTTGATAATGATGTTGTTGCACGTTTCCGCGGTGAAAATACCGTTGTTCCGCGTGACCGCGTAGATTACATGGATGTATCTCCTAAACAGGTCGTTTCTGCTGCGACAGCATGTATTCCTTTCTTGGAAAACGATGACTCCAACCGTGCCCTTATGGGAGCGAACATGCAACGTCAAGCAGTTCCATTGCTACAACCGGAAGCACCTCGAGTTGGAACGGGTATGGAATATGTTTCGGCTAAAGATTCCGGTGCAGCTGTCATTTGTAAACACCCTGGTATCGTAGAGCACGTTGAATCACGTGAAGTATGGGTCCGACGGGTTAGTGAAGTTGACGGACAGCAAGTAAAAGGCAACTTGGATAAGTATCGTCTATTAAAATTCATTCGTTCCAATCAAGGAACGTGCTATAATCAACGCCCGATCGTAAGTGTAGGCGACAATGTCGTAAAAGGTGAAATCCTTGCTGATGGCCCTTCAATGGAAAAAGGCGAATTAGCCCTTGGACGTAACGTATTGGTAGCCTTCATGACATGGGATGGCTACAACTATGAAGATGCCATCATCATGAGTGAACGTCTGGTCAAGGATGATGTGTACACTTCTATCCATATTGAAGAATATGAATCTGAATCTCGCGACACAAAATTAGGGCCTGAAGAAATCACTCGTGATATCCCTAACGTCGGGGAAGATGCACTTCGTAACCTTGACGAACGCGGAATCATCCGTGTCGGTGCCGAAGTGAAAGACGGAGATCTTCTAGTTGGTAAAGTCACGCCTAAAGGTGTAACGGAATTGACTGCCGAGGAACGTCTATTACATGCAATTTTCGGTGAAAAAGCACGTGAAGTCAGGGATACATCGCTTCGCGTACCTCACGGCGGCGGAGGTATCGTCCTTGATGTTAAAGTGTTTAACAGAGAAGATGGCGATGAACTGCCTCCAGGTGTAAACCAATTGGCTCGTGTATATATCGTACAAAAACGTAAAATCCATGAAGGCGATAAAATGGCTGGACGACATGGTAACAAAGGGGTAATTTCCAGGATCCTTCCTGAGGAAGATATGCCATATTTACCAGACGGCACACCAGTCGACATCATGTTGAATCCACTTGGTGTACCTTCACGTATGAACATCGGTCAGGTGCTGGAGCTCCACTTGGGTATGGCTGCACGCGCTCTTGGCATTCATGTAGCATCACCTGTTTTCGATGGTGCCACCGAGGAAGATGTTTGGGGTACGATTGAAGAAGCCGGGATGTCCCGTGATGCAAAGACCGTTTTATATGACGGCCGTTCAGGTGAAGCATTCGATAACCGTGTATCAGTCGGTGTCATGTATATGATCAAACTGGCGCATATGGTCGATGATAAGCTTCATGCACGTTCAACTGGACCTTACTCACTGGTTACGCAGCAGCCGCTTGGTGGTAAGGCGCAATTCGGTGGACAGCGTTTCGGTGAGATGGAAGTATGGGCACTTGAAGCATACGGTGCTGCTTATACATTACAAGAAATCCTAACCGTTAAATCGGATGATGTCGTGGGCCGTGTTAAAACATACGAAGCGATTGTCAAAGGTGAAAATGTCCCTGAGCCTGGCGTTCCTGAATCATTCAAAGTATTGATCAAGGAGCTTCAAAGTTTAGGATTGGATGTTAAAATTCTTAATGCCGAAGACCGCGAGATTGAAATGCGTGATTTGGAAGATGAAGAAGAAGCCAACCAAGCAGATAAATTAAGCCTTGATGCCGATACAAAAGATATGGTTGCCTCCGAAGTAGGGGCACCTGTCAAAGAATAATTAAATATAAACATATCTAGTTATATATGATCCGCTCTGACTGGCAGCAAGAAGTTTCTTTGAAGACCTTGCTGCCATGTTAGAGCCTTATTGATTCAATCAACCATCATCCGGTGTAGATTGCCTGATAAATTCCGGTGATCAAGGGTTAAACCTGGAGATTAAAAGGGAGGTAGGCCCCTTGTTAGACGTTAATAATTTTGAGTATATGAAAATCGGTCTTGCTTCACCAGACAAGATTCGTTCTTGGTCCCATGGAGAAGTGAAGAAGCCAGAAACAATCAACTACCGTACGTTAAAGCCTGAAAAAGACGGTTTATTCTGTGAGAGAATCTTCGGACCTCAAAAGGACTGGGAATGCCATTGCGGAAAATATAAACGTGTTCGTTATAAAGGTGTAGTCTGTGACCGTTGTGGCGTCGAAGTCACTCGTGCCAAAGTGCGTCGCGAACGTATGGGTCATATTGAACTGGCAGCGCCAGTTTCACATATATGGTATTTCAAAGGAATCCCTAGCCGTATGGGACTTGTACTTGATATGTCCCCACGTGCTCTGGAAGAAGTCATTTACTTTGCATCTTACGTAGTAACTGAAACGGGCGATACAACTTTAGAAAAGAAACAGCTTCTTTCCGAAAAGGAATATCGTACATACCGTGAAAAATACGGTAAGAAGTTCCAAGCTGCAATGGGTGCGGAAGCTATTAAAAAACTTTTACAAGATATAGATACGGAAAAGGAAGTAGAGTCGTTGAAAGAGGAGCTTAAAACAGCTCAAGGACAACGCAGGACCCGTGCTATCAAACGCTTGGAAGTGCTGGAAGCATTCCGTAACTCCGGTAATGAACCTTCATGGATGATCCTTGACGTGCTGCCGGTCATTCCACCGGAACTTCGCCCAATGGTACAACTTGACGGCGGACGCTTCGCTACGTCTGATTTAAATGATTTATACCGTCGTGTCATCAACCGTAATAACCGGTTAAAACGACTGCTAGACCTTGGTGCGCCAAGCATTATCGTTCAAAACGAAAAGCGTATGCTTCAAGAAGCTGTCGATGCTCTTATCGATAATGGCCGTCGTGGCCGTCCGGTAACAGGACCTGGTAACCGCCCATTAAAATCCTTATCTCATATGTTAAAAGGTAAACAAGGCCGCTTCCGTCAAAACCTTCTTGGGAAACGTGTTGACTACTCTGGACGTTCGGTTATCGTAGTAGGACCAAACTTAAAGATGTACCAATGCGGTCTTCCGAAGGAAATGGCGATCGAGTTATTCAAACCATTCGTCATGAAGGAATTGGTTCAAAGAGGTTTGGCGCATAACATTAAATCCGCCAAGCGTAAAATTGAACGTTTATCTCCTGAAATTTGGGATGTGCTTGAAGAAGTGATCAGGGAGCATCCAGTACTATTGAACCGTGCACCGACACTTCATAGGCTTGGTATCCAAGCATTTGAGCCAACCTTGGTCGAAGGGCGCGCAATTCGTTTGCACCCGCTCGTATGTACAGCCTACAATGCTGACTTTGACGGTGACCAAATGGCGGTTCACGTTCCGCTTTCATCTGAAGCCCAAGCTGAGGCACGCATGCTCATGCTGGCTGCACAGAACATCTTGAACCCTAAAGATGGTAAACCAGTCGTTACACCTTCCCAAGATATGGTTTTAGGTAACTATTACTTAACGTTGGAAAGAGAAGGCGCAATCGGCGAGGGTATGATCTTTAAAGATACAAGTGAAGCGTTGCTTGCGTACCAAAACGGATATGTTCACCTGCATTCCCGTTGTGCCGTCCATGCATCGTCACTAAATAATGAAACTTTCACTGAAGAGCAAAACGGCCAGTTGTTAATTACGACTGTCGGTAAATTGATTTTCAATGAAATCTTACCAAAATCATTCCCGTATATTAACGAACCGACTCGATATAACCTGGAAACGAAAACTCCAGAAAAGTATTTCGTGGAAAAAGGCGCTAATATCCCTGAATTGATCGAGGCTCAGCCTGCTATTGATCCATTCAAGAAAAAAATTCTTGGAAATATCATCGCAGAAGTCTTTAAACGCTTTAAAATTACCGAAACATCCAAAATGCTTGACAGGATGAAGGATCTTGGATTCAAATATTCGACAAAAGCCGGTATTACTGTTGGTGTGGCTGATATCGTCGTATTGAAAGAAAAACAAGAAATCATCACCGAAGCTCAAACTAAAGTGGATAACGTCTTAAAACAATTCAGACGTGGTTTGATCACTGAGGATGAGCGTTATGATCGCGTCATCTCGATCTGGAGTGCTGCAAAGGATACGATTCAGTCTAAACTTATGGACTCATTGGATCGCCGCAACCCGATCTTCATGATGAGTGACTCCGGTGCCCGTGGTAACGCCTCTAACTTCACGCAGCTTGCGGGTATGCGCGGATTGATGGCCAACCCGGCTGGACGGATCATTGAGTTACCGATCAAATCAAGTTTCCGTGAAGGTTTAACAGTGTTGGAGTATTTCATCTCTACACATGGTGCGCGTAAAGGTCTTGCCGATACAGCACTTAAAACGGCCGACTCCGGTTACCTTACTCGTCGACTTGTTGACGTTGCCCAAGATGTCATCATCCGTGATGACGATTGTGGAACGGACCGCGGCTTGAAAATTTCAGCCTTGAGAGAAGGTACTGAAATAATCGAGCATCTTGAAGAGCGCCTGGTGGGCCGTTATGCAAGAAAAGCGATCAGACATCCAGAAACAAGTGAAGTGATCGTACCTGAAAATGGTCTTATCACTGAAGATCTTGCTCATTATATTGAATCTCTAGGTATAGAAACAGCGTGGATCCGTTCTGCCTTTACATGTAACACCAGCCATGGTGTATGTAAGAAATGTTACGGACGCAACTTGGCTACCGGCCAAGAGGTTGAAGTGGGCGAAGCTGTCGGTATCATCGCAGCGCAATCAATCGGGGAACCTGGTACACAGTTAACGATGCGTACATTCCATACCGGAGGGGTTGCCGGAGACGATATCACACAAGGTCTTCCGCGTATCCAAGAGATTTTCGAAGCAAGGAACCCTAAAGGTCAAGCTGTCATTTCCGAAATTGAAGGTACGGTTGTTTCAATTAACGAAATCAGGGATAAACAACAGGAAATCGTTGTTCAAGGAGCAGTGGAGTCTCGCACATATACTGCACCGTACACAGCTCGCCTAAGAGTTACTGTCGACACTCCTGTCCGTCGCGGTGAAGAGCTGACAGAGGGATCGATCGACCCGAAAGAATTGCTGAAAGTTACCGATGTACTTACCGTTCAGGAATACCTGCTGCATGAAGTGCAGAAAGTATACCGGATGCAGGGGGTTGAAATCGGTGATAAACATATCGAAGTAATGGTTAGACAAATGATGCGTAAAGTCCGTGTGCTTGATGCGGGTGAAACGGAAGTGCTTCCAGGAACATTATTGGATGTTAACCAGTTCACTACAGCAAATACCGATGCATTATTGACTAACAAATTACCGGCAACAGGACGCCCTGTATTATTGGGTATCACTAAAGCATCTCTCGAAACGGATTCGTTCTTGTCCGCCGCATCGTTCCAAGAAACTACAAGAGTCTTGACAGATGCAGCAATCAAAGGAAAACGTGATGAGTTGCTCGGCCTTAAAGAAAATGTTATCATCGGTAAACTTGTCCCAGCGGGTACAGGAATGCTTCGCTACAGAAAAGCAAACCCTGTCGTTGTTGGTGATGAAAACACCGAGACAGTATCTGTTGACTAAGTAATAACGGACCAGCTCAATGACGATACCTGAATATGGTGCTCCCATCCAGCGGAGCCGATGATCAGGAAATCATTGCGCTGGTCTCCCTTAATTACCCATCATGCCCGAGAGCCTGATGAGGATTCAGACTTAATATTTCGCTAAAGCAATTTGCAACTCTTTATAGAAATATGTATGGAAAACCTTTTGCTTTTAATTAATTTTTTGAAAGAAGTTGACAGTATCCGACTTATAATGATACTATAGCAAAGGTGCTCCTATGTTACCCTGTAACTTTGGAGGATATGGACCATGTCTTATGAAAAAGTAATACAGGCAAAGTCAGTGATTATAGGAACGAAACAAGCAGTTAGAGCTCTTAAAAACAATTTAATTCAAGAGGTTATCATCGCTGATGATGCAGATATATACTTGACTGGGCGCGTCATTGAGACCGCTAAGAAATTGGATGTTCCTATCACATATGTTGATTCGATGAGAATGCTTGGCAAAGCATGTGGTATCGATGTCGGAGCAGCAACTGTTGCCATTAAAAAGTAAAAATGTTTTTGCAATATTATTTGCAAAGACTTTGTTTTTACCCATTTATGAACCACCTGGATGTGTGGTACTAGAAATGAAAACGTGAAGGGAGGAAAAATGTAATGCCTACTATTAATCAATTAGTGCGTAAAGGACGCGAGTCTAAAGAGGTTAACTCAAAATCTCCAGCACTTAACAAAGGCTACAACAGCTTTAAAAAAGCACAAACTAACGTATCATCTCCGCAAAAACGTGGTGTTTGCACTCGTGTGGGTACTATGACACCGAAGAAACCGAACTCCGCGTTACGTAAATATGCGCGTGTACGTTTAACAAACGGTATCGAGGTAACAGCTTATATCCCAGGTATCGGTCACAACCTACAAGAACACAGCGTGGTTCTTATCCGTGGCGGTCGTGTAAAGGATTTACCAGGGGTACGTTACCATATCGTACGTGGTGCTCTTGATACTGCTGGAGTTAACAATCGTATGCAAGGCCGTTCTAAATACGGTACTAAGCGTCCGAAAGCAGCTAAAAAATAATCTCAAACAAAAATTGAACTTTCTTGAAAGGAGGAAATATAATGCCTCGTAAAGGACCTGTAACGAAAAGAGACGTATTACCAGATCCAATTTATAATTCAAAACTTGTGACTCGCTTAATCAACAAATTAATGGTTGATGGACAAAGAGGTAAATCACAAAAAATTCTTTACTCTGCATTTGATTTAATCAAAGAACGTACTGGCAATGAGCCAATCGAAGTTTTCGATCAAGCACTTAAAAACATCATGCCTGTATTAGAAGTAAAAGCACGCCGTGTGGGTGGAGCTAACTACCAAGTACCAGTTGAGGTGCGCCCAGACCGCAAATCGACTTTAGGACTTCGTTGGTTGGTAAACTACTCTCGCCTTCGTGGAGAAAAAACGATGGAAGAGCGTTTAGCTTACGAAATCATGGATGCTGCCAACAACACTGGAGCAGCTGTTAAGAAACGTGAAGATACACACAAAATGGCTGAAGCTAATAAAGCATTCGCTCATTATCGCTGGTAAGATCAATCACTATAAAATCCTTATAGAAGGAAGGAGAAAGACAAATGGCAAGAGAGTTCTCCTTAGCAAACACTCGTAATATCGGTATCATGGCTCACATCGATGCTGGTAAAACGACAACAACAGAACGTGTTCTTTATTACACTGGTAAAATCCATAAAATTGGTGAAACACACGAAGGTGCATCACAAATGGACTGGATGGAACAGGAACAAGAACGCGGAATCACGATCACATCCGCTGCAACAACTGCACAGTGGAAAGGTCACCGTGTAAACATCATCGATACGCCAGGACACGTAGACTTCACAGTTGAAGTTGAACGTTCATTGCGTGTACTTGATGGAGCTGTAGCCGTACTTGATGCCCAATCAGGTGTTGAGCCTCAAACTGAAACAGTTTGGCGCCAAGCTACAACTTATGGTGTACCACGTGTCGTATTCGTAAATAAAATGGACAAAATCGGTGCGGATTTCCTTTATTCAGTAGGAACAATCCACGATCGTCTTCAAGCAAATGCTCACCCGGTTCAGTTACCTATCGGTGCTGAAGATCAATTCTCTGCAATCATCGACCTTATCGAAATGAAAACTCATTTTTATGGTAATGACCTAGGAACTGATATCACTGTTGGTGAAATTCCTGAAGAACATCGTGAATTGGCTGAAGAGTACCGTGAAAAGCTAATCGAAGCAGTAGCAGAAGTTAACGAAGACTTAATGGAGAAATACCTTGGTGGCGAAGAAATCAGCATTGCTGAATTGAAAGCAGCCATCCGTACAGCTACCGTTAATGTTGAGTTCTTCCCGGTTATCTGTGGATCGGCTTTCAAAAACAAAGGTGTTCAATTAATGCTTGATAACGTTATCGACTTCCTTCCATCTCCATTGGATGTACCGGCTATCAAAGGTACTCTACCGGATTCAGAAGATGAAGTGGAACGTCATTCAGATGATTCTGAGCCGTTCTCTGCTCTAGCGTTTAAAGTAATGACTGACCCTTACGTTGGTAAACTTACATTCTTCCGCGTGTACTCAGGTACATTGGAATCAGGATCTTATGTAATCAACTCAACTAAAGGAAAACGTGAGCGTATTGGACGTATCCTTCAAATGCACGCAAACAGCCGTGAAGAAATATCTACTGTTTACGCAGGGGATATCGCTGCAGCTGTTGGTTTGAAAGATACGACGACTGGTGATACTCTATGTGATGACAAGAACCAAGTTATTCTTGAGTCCATGGTGTTCCCAGAGCCAGTTATCTCGCTTTCAGTTGAACCGAAATCAAAAGCAGACCAAGACAAAATGTCTCAAGCTTTACAAAAGCTACAAGATGAAGATCCAACATTCCGTGCACATACTGACCAAGAAACTGGTCAAACGATCATCGCCGGTATGGGTGAGCTTCACTTGGACATCCTTGTTGACCGTATGCGCCGTGAATTCAAAGTGGAAGCAAACGTTGGTGCTCCTCAAGTAGCCTACCGTGAAACTTTCCGTGGTTCAGCTAAAGTCGAAGGTAAATTCGTTCGTCAATCTGGTGGACGTGGACAATTCGGACACGTATGGATCGAATTTGGTCCAAACGAAGAAGGTAAAGGCTTCGAATTTGAAAATGCTATCGTCGGTGGTGTAGTACCACGTGAATACATTCCTGCTGTACAAGCTGGATTGGTCGATTCACTTGATCGTGGTGTACTTGCTGGGTATCCGCTAGTCGACATCAAAGCAAAATTATTCGACGGATCTTACCATGACGTTGACTCCAACGAAATGGCATTTAAAATTGCTGCTTCAATGGCTCTTAAAAATGCTGCTTCTAAATGTAAACCGGTTATCCTTGAACCAGTCATGAAGGTTGAAGTTGTCATTCCTGAAGATTATCTAGGCGACATCATGGGAGATATCACATCTCGCCGTGGACGCGTAGAAGGTATGGAAGCTCGCGGTAACACGCAAATGGTTAAAGCGATGGTTCCACTATCTGAAATGTTCGGTTATGCTACATCTTTACGTTCTAACACACAAGGACGCGGAACATTCTCTATGCACTTCGATCACTATGAAGAAGTACCTAAGAGCATTTCTGAAGAAATCATCAAAAAAAATAAAGGTGAATAATTGATTTTCATCTCTTATTAAAGTATAACTATCTTATGTAAGCTGTGATGGAAGATTTAGTCTTCTTTCACAGCCCTTATATACTTAATCTTTTATTTATAATACTAAGGAGGAATTCCTAATGGGAAAAGCTAAATTTGATCGTTCAAAACCGCACGTTAACGTTGGAACAATTGGTCACGTTGACCATGGTAAAACAACTCTAACTGCTGCAATCACAACTGTACTTGCTAAATCTGGTGGCGCAGAAGCTCGCGCTTATGACCAAATCGATGGTGCTCCAGAAGAAAGAGAACGTGGTATCACAATCTCTACAGCACACGTTGAGTACGAAACAGCTACTCGTCACTATGCACACGTTGACTGCCCAGGACATGCTGACTATGTTAAAAACATGATCACTGGTGCTGCTCAAATGGACGGCGGAATCCTAGTAGTATCTGCTGCTGATGGCCCGATGCCACAAACTCGTGAGCACATCCTTCTTTCACGTCAAGTAGGTGTACCATACCTAGTAGTATTCATGAACAAATGCGACATGGTTGATGACGAAGAACTTCTTGAATTAGTAGAAATGGAAATCCGTGATCTTCTTTCTGAATACGAATTCCCTGGTGATGACATTCCAGTTATCAAAGGTTCTGCCCTTAAAGCTCTTCAAGGAGACGCTGCTTGGGAAGAAAAAATCCATGAATTAATGACAGCTGTTGACGAGTATATCCCAGAACCAACGCGTGACACTGAAAAACCATTCATGATGCCAGTTGAGGATGTATTCTCAATCACTGGACGCGGAACTGTTGCTACAGGACGTGTTGAGCGTGGACAAGTTAAAGTCGGTGACGTTGTTGACATCATCGGTTTCAACGAAGAATCAAAACCAACAACTGTAACTGGTGTTGAAATGTTCCGTAAACTTCTTGACTATGCTGAAGCTGGTGACAACATCGGTGCACTACTTCGTGGTGTATCCCGTGAAGATATCCAACGTGGACAAGTACTTGCTAAACCAGGTACAATCACTCCGCACACAAAGTTCAAAGCTGAAGTTTATGTTCTTTCTAAAGAAGAAGGTGGACGTCACACTCCATTCTTCACAAACTACCGTCCTCAGTTCTACTTCCGTACAACTGACGTAACTGGTATTTGTAACCTTCCTGAAGGCGTAGAAATGGTTATGCCTGGGGACAACATCGAAATGACTGTTGAACTTATCGCTCCAATCGCTATCGAAGAAGGTACTAAATTCTCTATCCGTGAGGGTGGACGTACTGTAGGCGCTGGCGTAGTTGCTACAATCCAAGAATAATTGATTCACTAAAACAATATGGGAAGGGACGCCTTCCGAAAAGAGCAGATGGGACGCCATCTGCTTTTTTTTGTGTTTACGATTATACTTCCCTCCATTATAGAGATAATGATACGTAGCTTTCAGTATCATGTTGAGCTTTGGCCATATGAAGAAAATGGATTTTAAAGACCTTATAGAATGTACTTGTAAATACTTGAGATAGTATGTATAATAATAAAAGTGTGTTGCACAAGAAAAGTCTAAGTAATACTTGCTTTCTACTTGTGCTTTATGTATAATAGACAATGTTGGTCTTTGACTGCGATGATATGGAAGGTTGCTGACACACCCGGCCGCTTTGCCATGGCGAGTGTGTGGGAAATTTCCATTGAGAAGGTCTATTTTAAAATAGGCGAAAAGGAGGGAAAATTATGGCAAAACAAAAGATTCGTATCCGTTTAAAAGCATATGATCACAGAATCCTTGATCAATCTGCTGAGAAAATTGTTGAAACTGCAAAACGTTCTGGTGCGGCTGTATCTGGTCCGATTCCATTACCTACTGAAAGATCGGTTTACACGATCCTACGTGCGGTTCATAAATACAAAGATTCTCGTGAACAATTCGAAATGCGTACGCATAAACGTCTAATCGACATCGTTAACCCAACTCCACAAACAGTTGATTCATTGATGCGTTTAGATTTACCGTCAGGCGTTGACATCGAAATCAAATTATAATTCATATAAATATGAACAATTACTCTAGGAGGTGTGACTTATGACCAAAGGAATCTTAGGAAGAAAAATCGGTATGACTCAAGTTTTTGCTGAAAACGGTGAACTTATCCCGGTAACAGTTATCGAAGCTCCTAACAACGTGGTTCTTCAAAAGAAAACTGTTGAAACTGATGGCTATGAAGCAGTTCAAGTTGGTTTTGAAAACAAACGTGAAAAGCTTTCTAACAAACCTGAAAAGGGACATGTTGAAAAAGCAAATACTACTCCTAAGCGCTTCATTCGCGAATTCCGCGGAACGGATCTTACTGAATATGAGATCGGTCAAGAAGTCAATGTAAGTATTTTCGCTGAAGGCGATTTAGTAGATGTATCAGGAATCTCAAAAGGTAAAGGTTTCCAAGGCTCTATCAAGCGTCATGGACAATCTCGCGGACCAATGTCTCACGGTTCACGTTACCACCGTCGCCCAGGTTCAATGGGTCCTGTAGCTCCAAACCGCGTATTCAAAGGTAAATTATTACCAGGACGTATGGGTGGGGAACAAATTACTGTTCAAAACTTAGCTATCGTTAAGGTTGATGTTGAACGTAACCTACTATTGATCAAAGGTAATGTACCAGGTGCTAGAAAAGCGTTGATCAAAGTTAAAACTGCTGTTAAAGCAAAGTAATTTCTAAGAAAGGAGGAGCAATAGAATGCCAAAAGTTACATTGTTCAACCAAACAGGTTCACAAGTTGGCGACATCGAGCTGAATGAATCCATCTTTGGTATCGAACCTAATAATCATGTATTATTTGAAGCAATCATCATGCAACGAGCTTCCTTACGTCAAGGAACTCACAAAGTTAAAAACCGTTCTGAAGTTGCAGGCGGTGGACGCAAACCTTGGAAACAAAAAGGAACTGGACGTGCGCGTCAAGGTTCTATCCGTTCTCCACAATGGCGTGGCGGTGGCGTTGTTTTTGGACCAACTCCAAGATCTTACGCTTACAAATTGCCTAAAAAGGTTCGTCGTTTAGCTATTAAATCTGCATTGTCTGCAAAGGCATTGGAAGAAAACATTTTGGTACTTGAAAGCTTGTCTTTCGAAGCTCCAAAAACAAAAGAATTTGTAGCTGTACTTAAAAACCTTTCCGTTGATACTAAAACGTTGATCGTTACTGACGGTTTAGATGAGAAAGTTGCTCTTTCTGCACGTAACATCCCTGGTGTTACTGTAGTGGAAGCTGTTGGTCTTAATGTTCTTGATGTTGTATCACACAACAAATTGATCTTGACTAAATCAGCTGTCGAAAAAGTAGAGGAGGTGCTTGCATAATGGATGCACGCGATATCATTAAGCGCCCCGTAATCACTGAACGCTCTTCAGACGTAATGGCTGAAAAAAAATATACATTTGAAGTTGATGTTAGAGCTAACAAAACTCAAGTTAAAGATGCTGTTCAAGAAATCTTCGGCGTTAAAGTTGAGAAAGTTAACATCATGAACTACAAAGGTAAATTCAAACGCATGGGCAAACACGCAGGCTATACTAACAAGCGCCGTAAAGCTATTGTTAAATTAACTGCTGACAGCAAAGAAATCGAGCTATTCGAGGCTTAATTCATTAGAGAAGGAGGGAAATACAAATGGCGATTAAGAAGTATAAACCTACCTCTAACGGTCGACGTAATATGACAACTTCCGATTTTGCTGAGATCACTACAGACAAACCGGAAAAATCATTACTTGCTCCTTTACACAGCAAAGGCGGCCGTAATAACCAAGGTAAGTTAACAGTTCGTCATCAAGGTGGCGGCCACAAGCGTCAATACCGTATCATCGATTTCAAACGGAATAAAGATGGTATACCAGGACGCGTTGCTACTATTGAGTACGATCCAAATCGTTCTGCAAACATTGCATTAATTAATTACGTTGATGGAGAAAAACGTTATATCCTAGCTCCGAAAAACCTAGAAGTAGGTTTGGAAATCATGTCAGGTCCAGAAGCTGACATTAAAGTGGGTAACGCTCTTCCTCTTATTAACATCCCAGTTGGTACAGTAATCCATAACATCGAGCTTAAACCAGGTAAGGGTGGACAATTAGTCCGTTCAGCAGGTACATCTGCACAAGTGCTTGGTAAAGAAGGCCGTTATGTACTTGTACGTTTAAACTCAGGTGAGGTTCGTATGATTCTTGCTACTTGCCGTGCTTCAATCGGTCAAGTTGGTAACGAACAACATGAACTTATCAACATTGGTAAAGCTGGACGTAACCGTTGGTTAGGTAAACGACCAACAGTTCGTGGATCAGTAATGAACCCGAATGATCACCCGCACGGTGGTGGTGAAGGTAAAGCGCCAATCGGACGTAAATCACCAATGTCTCCATGGGGCAAACCGACTCTTGGATTCAAAACACGTAAAAAGAAAAACAAATCCGATAAATTTATCGTACGTCGTCGTAAAAAATAACGGGATTGAGCTACGGTTCATAAATCGAACCGTAGAACAGTCACGAAGGGAGGTACTCGCATGGGTCGTAGCTTAAAAAAAGGGCCTTTTGTTGATGATCATTTATTGGTAAAAGTTGAAAAGTTAAATGAAGCTGACAAGAAACAGGTAGTTAAAACTTGGTCTCGTCGCTCAACAATCTTCCCGCAATTCATCGGACATACAATCGCTGTTTATGACGGTCGTAAGCATGTGCCGGTTTATGTAACAGAAGATATGGTAGGACACAAACTAGGCGAATTCGCGCCTACACGCACTTATAAAGGTCACGCAAGTGATGACAAGAAAACAAGACGTTAATGAGAGGAGGGCATCTCATGCAAGCTAAAGCTGTCGCTAAAACAGTTCGTATTGCTCCTCGTAAAGTGCGTTTAGTCGCAGATTTAATTCGAGGAAAACAAGTAGGTGAAGCAGTTGCGATTCTTCGCTTAACACCAAAATCTGCTTCTCCAGTCGTAGAAAAAATTCTGAAATCTGCTATCGCAAATGCAGAACATAACTACGAAATGGATATTAATAACCTAGTCGTTTCAGAGGCATACGTTAACGAAGGACCAACATTAAAACGTTTCCGTCCTCGCGCTCAAGGTCGTGCGAGTGCAATCAACAAACGTACTAGTCATATTACAATCGTTGTATCAGAAAAGAAGGAGGGGTAATCTGTGGGTCAAAAGGTAAATCCAATCGGTATGCGTATCGGGATAATCCGTGACTGGGAATCCAAATGGTACGCTGATAAAGACTACGCAGTTCTTTTGCATGAAGACATCAAAGTTCGTGAATATATCGCGAAACGCTTAAACGATGCTTCAGTGTCCAAAGTTGAAATCGAACGTGCAGCAAACCGTATCAACGTATCTGTCCACACTGCTAAACCAGGAATGGTTATCGGTAAAGGCGGTACTGAGGTCGAAGCACTTCGTAAAGCTTTGAACCAGTTGACTGGCAAAAGAGTTCATATCAATATCATCGAAATTAAAAGAGCAGATCTTGACGCAAAATTGGTTGCTGAAAACATCGCTCGTCAATTAGAAAACCGTGTTTCATTCCGTCGTGCTCAGAAGCAAGCTATCCAACGCACAATGCGTTCTGGCGCTAAAGGAATCAAAACTCAAGTTTCTGGTCGTCTTGGCGGTGCTGATATTGCTCGTGCTGAACATTACAGCGAAGGAACAGTTCCACTTCACACACTTCGTGCTGACATAGACTATGCTCATGCTGAAGCAGATACTACTTACGGTAAGCTAGGCGTGAAAGTTTGGATCTACCGTGGAGAAGTTCTTCCTACTAAGAAGAAATCTGAGGAAGGAGGAAAATAATATGTTATTGCCAAAACGCGTAAAATACCGTCGTGAACACCGCGGTAAGATGAGAGGGATGGCTAAGGGCGGCACTGAAGTTCACTTCGGAGAATTTGGACTTCAAGCTCAAGAAGCTTCCTGGATCACTAACCGCCAAATCGAAGCAGCTCGTATTGCGATGACTCGTTATATGAAACGTGGAGGAAAAGTTTGGATCAAGATCTTCCCAAGCAAACCTTACACAGCTAAGCCGCTAGAAGTACGGATGGGTTCCGGTAAAGGTGCTCCTGAAGGTTGGGTAGCAGTTGTTAAACCGGGCAAAGTATTGTTTGAAATCTCTGGTGTATCTGAAGAGGTGGCAAGAGAAGCATTGCGCCTTGCAGCACACAAACTTCCAATCAAATGTAAGTTTGTAAAAAGAGAGGAAATTGGTGGTGAAACAAATGAAAGCTAATGAAATCAAAGATCTAACCACTGCTGAAATTGAACAAAAACTAAAATCTCTTAAAGAAGAACTATTTAATCTTCGTTTCCAGTTAGCTACTGGACAACTTGAAAATACAGCTCGCATCCGTGAAGTTCGCAAATCGATTGCTCGTATGAAAACAGTTGTTCGTCAAAGAGAGATCGGTGTCACTAATCGATAATGAATGGAGGTTTGCAGAATGAGCGAACGCAACCAACGCAAAATCTACACTGGCCGCGTAGTATCCGATAAAATGGATAAAACAGTTACAGTTGTTGTAGAAACCTATAAAAAGCATTCTTTATACGGTAAACGCGTGAAATACTCTAAAAAGTTAAAAGCTCATGACGAGCTAAACGAAGCTAAAGCAGGCGACGTAGTACGTATCATGGAAACTCGTCCACTTTCAGCTACGAAACGCTTCCGTCTTGTAGAAGTAGTAGAAAAAGCAGTAATCATTTAATATAGTTCGGATTAAGCTAATTCCGAAGGGAGGTACCGTACATGATTCAACAAGAATCTCGTTTAAAAGTCGCTGACAATTCAGGTGCTCGTGAAGTGCTAACAATTAAAGTCCTAGGTGGTTCTGGCCGTAAAACTGCAAACATCGGTGATATCATCGTTTGTACAGTTAAACAGGCAACACCAGGAGGCGTTGTTAAAAAAGGTGAAGTCGTTAAGGCTGTTGTTGTCCGTACAAAACGTGGTATGCGTCGTCCTGACGGTTCTTACATTCGTTTTGATGAAAACGCATGTGTAATTATCCGTGACGATAAGAGCCCACGTGGAACTCGTATTTTTGGACCTGTTGCTCGTGAATTACGTGACAATAGCTTCATGAAGATCGTTTCTCTTGCTCCAGAAGTTCTATAATATGTAAAATTTGTATAAAGCCTTTCAAGGAGGTGCCAAGCTAATGCATGTTAAAAAAGGTGACAAAGTCGTAGTCATCTCTGGTAAGGACAAAGGCAAACAAGGAACAATTCTTGCAGCATATCCGAAACAAAATCGTGTGCTTGTTGAAGGAATTAACATCGTGAAAAAGCATTCCAAGCCATCTCAACTTAATCCACAAGGTGGAATTATCAGCAGAGAAGCTGCTATTCACGTATCCAATGTTATGCCACTTGATCCAAAATCAGGTAAACCGACTCGTGTTGGATATAAGATCGAAAATGGTAAAAAAGTACGCGTAGCTAAAATATCAGGTGAATCTTTAGATAAATAAGTCATAAATGAAGGGAGGTACACTAAGCAATGAGCCGCCTTAAAGAAAAATTCAAAAGTGAAATTACACCATCGTTGATGGGTAAATTCAACTATCAATCAGTAATGCAAGTACCAAACATTGAGAAAATCGTTATTAACATGGGTGTGGGTGACGCAGTATCTAACTCTAAAGCTTTAGATACAGCTGTTGAAGAGCTTACATTGATCACTGGTCAAAAACCTGTTGTAACAAAAGCAAAAAAATCAATCGCAGGCTTCCGTTTGCGTGAAGGTATGCCTATCGGAGCGAAAGTTACATTACGTGGAGAGCGTATGTATCAATTCCTTGATAAGCTAGTATCTGTATCTTTACCACGTGTACGTGATTTCCGCGGCGTTTCAAAGAAATCCTTTGACGGACGTGGGAACTATACATTAGGTGTTAAAGAACAACTTATCTTCCCTGAGATTGATTACGATAAAGTGAGCAAAGTTCGTGGTATGGATATCGTTATCGTAACGACTGCCAACACTGACGAAGAAGCTCGTGAACTACTTACTCAAGTTGGAATGCCGTTCCAAAAGTAAAGTAATCTCTAAATAAAGGGAGGCGAAATCGTGGCTAAAAAGTCTATGATCGTAAAGCAAAAACGCGAACAGAAGTTTAAAGTACAAGAATATACACGTTGCGAACGTTGCGGACGTCCACATTCAGTATTACGTAAATTTAAACTTTGTCGTATTTGTTTCCGCGAACTTGCATATAAAGGACAAATTCCTGGCGTTAAAAAAGCTAGCTGGTAAAACCCGAGTTTGGGAAGGAGGTAAAATAAAATGGTCATGACAGATCCTATTGCAGATATGCTTACTCGCATCCGTAATGCGAATATGGTTCGTCACGAAAAACTAGAAGTTCCTGCTTCAAAGATCAAACAAGAAATTGCTGAGATCTTAAAGCGTGAAGGCTTCGTACGTGACTTTGAATTAATCGAAGACAACAAACAAGGTATCATCCGTATCTTCTTAAAATACGGTGCAAACAACGAACGTGTTATCACTGGTCTGAAACGTATCAGCAAACCTGGTTTGCGTGTATATGCAAAAACTGGAGAGGTTCCACGCGTTCTAAATGGTTTAGGTATCGCAATTGTTTCTACTTCTCACGGAGTTTTAACAGACAAGGAAGCTCGCTCTAAACAAGTTGGCGGAGAAGTTTTAGCATACGTTTGGTAATACATTTTCACAAGAATGGAGGTGCACAATATGTCTCGTATAGGTAAAAAACCTATTGAAATCCCTGCAGGCGTAACAGTTACTATTAACGGAAGTGATGTAACTGTTAAAGGACCTAAAGGTGAATTAACTAGATCATTCAGTCCTGACCTTACAATCGCTGTTGAGGAGAACGTGTTGACTGTAACACGTCCGTCTGACGAGAAGGCTCACCGTTCTTTACACGGTACTACTCGCGCATTAATCTCCAACATGGTTGAAGGTGTATCTACAGGTTTCGTAAAATCACTTGAACTTATCGGGGTCGGGTACCGTGCACAAAAGCAAGGTAACAAGCTTATCCTTAACGTAGGATACTCACACCCTGTAGAAATAGAGCCAGAAGCTGGCGTTGAAGTCGAAGTTCCTTCTAATACGAAAGTAATCATCAAAGGTGCAAGCAAAGAACGTGTAGGAGCTCTTGCAGCTAATATCCGTGATGTTCGCCCACCTGAGCCGTATAAAGGTAAAGGAATCCGTTACGAAGGCGAATTCGTTCGTCGTAAAGAAGGTAAAACTGGTAAGTAATGCCGCATAAGTAAACGAAAGGAGTGACGTAAATGATTACGAAGCTTGATAAAAATGCTACTCGTCAGAAAAGACATGCGCGTGTACGTGCTAAGCTTTCTGGAACAGAAGCTCGTCCTCGTTTAAATGTGTTTCGTTCAAACAAACACATTTACGCACAATTAATTGACGATGCAAAAGGCGTAACATTAGCAAGTGCTTCAACTCTTGATAAAGAGATCGGTATCGAAGCTAGTAGCAATGCTGAAGCAGCTCAAAAAGTTGGCGAACTTATTGCGAAACGTGCTGTTGAAAAAGGTTTCAAAGCTGTGGTATTTGACCGCGGTGGTTACCTCTTCCATGGTCGTGTTAAAGCATTGGCTGACGCTGCTCGTGAAAACGGCTTAGAATTTTAATGGATAAGGAGGGACATAACAGATGCGTAGCATTGATCCTAATAAATTAGAACTTGAAGAACGCGTAGTTACAGTAAATCGTGTAGCTAAAGTTGTTAAAGGCGGACGTCGTTTCCGTTTCACTGCACTAGTTGTTGTTGGTGATAAAAATGGTCATGTTGGATTTGGTACTGGTAAAGCTCAAGAAGTTCCGGATGCAATCCGTAAAGCTATTGAGGATGCTAAGAAAAATCTAATTACTGTACCAATGGTTGGAACTACAATTCCTCACCTTGTGAACGGTCGCTATGGCGCAGGTCACATTCTATTGAAACCAGCTTCTGAAGGTACAGGAGTAATTGCTGGTGGTCCTGTTCGTGCGGTACTTGAATTAGGCGGAGTTAGCGATATCTTGTCTAAATCATTAGGTACTAATACACCTATTAATATGGTTCGCGCAACAATCGAAGGATTGAAGCAATTGAAACGTGCTGAAGACGTAGCTAAGTTACGTGGTAAATCAGTACAAGAACTGTTAGGATAAGGAGGGAAATCGAATTATGGCTAATAAATTAGAAATTACCCTCACTCGCAGCTTGATTGGTCGTCCTGAAGATCAACGTGTTACAGTTAACACTTTGGGTTTACGCAAAATGCATCAAACGGTTATTCATGAAGATAACCCTGCGATTCGCGGTATGATTACCAAAGTTGCTCATCTTGTTACTGTAAAAGAACAATAAAATAATTTTTATCTTAACAAGGAGGTGCCAACATGAAACTTCATGAGTTAAAAGCTGCAGAAGGTTCTCGTAAAGAACGTAAACGTAAAGGTCGCGGTATTGGATCTGGTAACGGTAAAACAGCAGGTAAAGGACACAAAGGACAAAACGCTCGCTCAGGCGGCGGTGTACGCCTTGGATTTGAAGGGGGTCAAACTCCTCTATTCAGACGTTTGCCTAAACGTGGATTTACCAACGTTAACCGTAAAGACTATGCTATCGTGAATCTTGATACGTTAAATCTTTTCGAAGACGGTACTGAAGTAACACCAGCTCTTTTACTTGAGTCTGGAGTTGTAAGTAAAGAAAAAGCAGGAATCAAAATTCTTGCCAAAGGAAACATTGAGAAAAAGCTTACTGTTAAAGCTCACAAATTCTCTTCTACTGCAAAAGAAGCTATCGAAGCTGCTGGCGGTAAAACAGAGGTGATCTAATGTTTCGCACGATCTCCAATTTTATGCGCGTGGGTGAAATAAGGAACAAGATTATTTTTACCCTTCTCATGTTAATCGTCTATCGCATCGGTACATTTATACCTGTACCGCATGTGAATGCCGATTTTCTTGCTCAACAGGACCAGCTGAGCGTCATCGGTCTTCTAAATACCTTTGGCGGCGGGGCGCTGCAAAACTTTTCAATCTTAGCGATGGGGATCATGCCTTATATCACGGCATCCATCATCGTTCAGCTATTACAGATGGACGTCGTTCCTAAGTTCGCTGAATGGTCTAAGCAAGGGGAAGCAGGGCGCCGTAAATTAGCTCAATTCACTCGTTATTTCACTATTATCCTAGGATTCATCCAAGCTTTGGGTATGTCTTACGGGTTCAATAATATGTCAAATGGCCAGTTGATTGAAAATCCTGGGATAGCAACATACTTGCTTATTGCAACTGTCTTGACGGCAGGAACAGCTTTTCTTTTGTGGTTAGGGGAGCTGATCACTGCTAAGGGTGTGGGTAATGGGATTTCCATCATAATCTTTGCTGGTATCGTTGCTAGCTTGCCAAATACGGCAAACCAGATTTACGCACAGCAATTCGAAAATGCCGGAGATCAATTATTCTTACGAATCATATCGATTGTCCTCATTGTATTAGCAGTATTAGCAATCGTGGTTGCTGTCATCTTCATTCAGCAGGCATTACGTAAAATACCTATTCAGTATGCAAAACGTGCTGCGGCAGGTCGTACACAAATGGGTGGCCAGTCTACTCATTTACCATTGAAAGTAAATGCTGCGGGGGTTATTCCGGTAATCTTTGCAATGGCATTTCTGATCACTCCAACTACAATCGCTTCTTTCTTTGGAAAGAACAGCGTGACTAGCTGGATTACAGAAAATCTGACATATACCCATCCTGTTGGAATGGTTATATATGTCGCTCTTATCATTGCTTTTGCGTATTTTTATGCATTCATTCAGGTCAATCCTGAACAAATGGCTGAGAATTTGAAAAAGCAAGGCGGCTATGTGCCGGGGATTCGCCCAGGTAAGAGTACTCAAGAATATTTAACACGTGTTTTATACCGTTTAACGTTTGTAGGCTCTATATTCTTAGCCATCATAGCCGTTCTGCCGGTATTCTTCATCAAGCTCGCTGACCTGCCTCAATCTGCACAGATTGGCGGCACAAGTTTGCTGATCGTCGTCGGGGTTGCCCTTGATACGATGAAGCAGCTTGAATCACAGCTTGTGAAGAGACACTATAAAGGCTTTATAAAGTAATGAGTTTTGGGAACGACTTGTTCCCTTTACCCATTATAGAGTTTGAGGGGGAAGAAAATTTTGAATCTAGTTTTAATGGGTCTGCCGGGTGCTGGTAAGGGCACTCAAGCTGAACAAATCGTAGAAAAATATAATATCCCTCATATCTCTACTGGAGATATGTTCCGAACAGCTATAAAAGATGGAACAGAATTAGGTCTGAAGGCGAAATCATTCATGGACAAAGGCGAATTGGTACCTGATGAAGTTACCATTGGCATTGTACGTGAGCGTTTAAGCAAGGAGGACTGCCTTAAGGGATTTTTGCTTGACGGATTTCCACGTACCGTGGCGCAAGCAGAGGCACTTGAGGGCATCCTTACTGATTTAGATCGCAAAATAAATTTTGTCATTAATATCGATGTGGATAAAAGCATCTTGATGGAAAGATTGACAGGCCGTCGTATTTGCAAGTCTTGTGGTGCGACATATCACCTTGTATTCAATCCTCCAGCAAAAGATGATGTATGCGACCGCTGCGGCGGAGAATTATATCAACGTGCCGACGATAATGAGGCAACGGTTCAAAATCGCTTAGATGTGAATTTGAAACAAACCAAGCCACTTCTTGATTTCTACGGAGAAAAAGGGTACTTGGTCAACATTAACGGACAGCAAGATATTAATAAGGTATTTGAAAACATTGATGTGTTACTTGGTGCTTTGCAAAATTAATCGTCTGGATTGATTTATGAAATTCATACCAATTTTACAACTTACTATCTAAACTTGGTGCATTCCTTTATTACAAAGGGTATAATGGATTTCGCGAGAGCATTCGCACATTTATTAATCAGGTTCTTGTACTTGGTATTCCCTGAATTGGGCGATTACTTTCTAAGTGATCTTCATGGACATATCCGGTCGGCAAAATTGATGAAGAAATGCAGTGACTCTATTGGGATTCCTAAAGAGTCGTGATATAGAGAGTTGAAAGAAGCTATGTCAGGCGTGCGCCTTTCAAACATCTCCCATGCTATTCAAACCTATGTCGAGACTAATTGCTTCTCTATTTCGAGAGTATGTCGGTCACGGAATCGGTCAAGACTTACATGAGGACGCATAAAACCCTCATTTCGGTCCAACTGATAAGGTCCTCAGTTAAAGCCTGGTTCTACAAAATGGTGAATACTTGATGCAGAATTTTAAGACTTATGAGGATAATTGGACTGTAGTAATGTTGACGGAAAGATGTGTACCTTTTATAGGTTCACGCATAGAGAAGGGAGAATCACTTTAATGGCGAAAGATGATGTAATTGAAGTAGAAGGCACAGTACAAGAGACTTTGCCAAATGCAATGTTTAAGGTAGAATTAGAAAATGGTCATACTGTTTTAGCTCATGTATCCGGTAAAATTCGTATGCACTTTATTCGCATTTTGCCTGGAGATAAAGTTACGGTTGAGCTTTCCCCGTATGATCTAACTCGCGGCAGAATCACATACCGGTTCAAATGATCCCGGTTACGCTCCGATCTGTATAAGGAGGTTAGATAGCAATGAAAGTCAGACCATCAGTCAAACCAATCTGCGAAAAGTGTAAAGTTATCCGCAGAAAAGGTAAAGTTATGGTTATTTGCGAAAACCCTAAACATAAACAAAAACAAGGCTAAATAGAAGGAGGTGCACTCAAGCATGGCACGTATTGCTGGAGTAGATATTCCCCGTGACAAACGTATTGTTATCTCATTAACATATATATATGGTATTGGAAAACAAACAGCGATGAAAGTTCTTGCAGAAGCAGGCGTTTCTGAAGAAACTCGCGTTCGTGACTTAACGGAAGACGAATTGAACAAAATTCGTGATATCATTGACAAGCTTAAAGTAGAAGGCGACCTTCGTCGTGAAATCTCCCTAAACATCAAACGTTTAATGGAAATCGGTTCTTACCGTGGTTTACGTCACCGTCGTGGTCTTCCTGTTCGCGGTCAAAACACAAAAAACAATGCTCGTACGCGTAAAGGACCTCGTCGTACAGTAGCTAACAAGAAAAAATAATTAGTAAAGGAGGTTACTTTTCATGGCACGTAAAACTAATACACGTAAACGTCGTGTGAAAAAGAATATAGAAACTGGTATTGCACATATTCGTTCAACTTTCAATAACACTATCGTTACGATCACTGACTCTCATGGTAATGCTATTTCATGGTCAAGTGCTGGAGCTCTAGGATTCCGTGGATCTCGTAAATCCACTCCATTCGCTGCACAGATGGCTGCTGAAACGGCTGCTAAAACATCAATTGAACATGGTATGAAAACTCTTGAAGTTACAGTTAAAGGACCTGGTGCTGGACGTGAGGCTGCTATTCGTGCGCTTCAAGCTGCTGGCCTAGAAGTAACTGCAATTAAAGATGTAACTCCAGTTCCACATAACGGATGCCGTCCACCAAAACGTCGCCGTGTTTAATTTTTCTGTATAGATTTTGTATTCCTGTCAATAATGGGATATAATACTGAGTTTGCGTTCTTACAGAGGATTAATTTTCAGTTGTTGCGCACAGCGGGAACGTATACATGGGGAATTTCGGCTTAAGTGACTTAGTTTACTTGCCGGGGTTTTGACGTTTTGAAGGAGGGTTTATTGATGATCGAAATAGAAAAACCAAAAATCGAAACGGTTGAAATCAACGACGATACCAAATTCGGTAAATTCGTCGTAGAGCCACTAGAGCGTGGGTATGGTACTACATTGGGTAACTCCTTACGTCGTATTCTTTTATCCTCACTCCCAGGTGCTGCTGTCACAGCTATACAAATTGATGGAGTGCTACATGAGTTCTCAACAATTGAAGGCGTCGTGGAAGATGTAACATCTATCATTCTTAATGTGAAGAAACTAGCTCTTAAGATTTACTCTGATGAAGAGAAGACGCTGGAAATTGACGTTCAAGGTGACGGGGTCATCACGGCTGCTGATATCACTCATGATAGTGATGTAGAAATTCTTAATCCGGATTTATATATTGCTACAATTGGTAAAAACGGTCATATGCGTATGCGTTTATCTGCACGTCGCGGCCGCGGCTACACTCCTGCTGTTCAAAACAAGAGAGAAGATCAGCCAATTGGTGTCATTCCAATCGATGCTCTTTACACTCCGGTTTCACGCGTATCTTTCCAAGTTGAAAATACACGTGTAGGACAGTTGTCTAACTTTGACAAGTTAACGTTCGATGTTTGGACTGATGGCAGTACTGGTCCGCAAGAAGCGGTAGCACTTGGAGCTAAGATTTTAACAGAGCATTTGAATATTTTTGTCGGTTTGACCGATGAAGCTCAAAATGCTGAAATCATGGTTGAAAAAGAAGAAGATCAAAAAGAAAAAGTTCTTGAGATGACGATCGAAGAATTAGACCTTTCTGTTCGTTCTTACAACTGCTTGAAGCGTGCTGGAATCAATACCGTTCAAGAGCTAGCTCATAAAACGGAAGAAGATATGATGAAAGTACGTAATCTAGGACGCAAATCACTTGAAGAAGTGAAAGCGAAGCTAGAGGAATTAGGCTTAGGTCTTCGTAAAGACGACTGATAACATGGCGGAATCATCCATTATGTTGTGAGCCTTGTTTTAGACACACAATATAGAACTTCAACAAAGGAGGGAATCTCTAATGGGTTACAGAAAGTTAGGACGCACTAGCGCACAACGTAAAGCATTACTTCGTGATTTAGCTACGGATCTTATTATCCATGAGCGCATTGAAACTACTGAAGCACGTGCAAAGGAATTACGTTCTGTAGTAGATAAAATGATCACTCTTGGTAAACGTGGTGACTTGCATGCACGCCGTCAAGCTGCAGCATTCATCCGTAACGAAATCGCTGACGCTGAGAAAGGCACAGATGCCCTTCAAAAATTATTCAGTGACGTTGCTCCACGTTATGAAGAACGTCAAGGTGGATACACTCGTATCATGAAAGTTGGTCCACGCCGCGGTGACGGTGCACCAGTCGTGGTTATTGAATTAGTTTAATAACAACGATGAAAAAGGGCGGGACAAATGAATATACTCACTTGTTCTATGCCCTTTTTCTTTATTTATAATAGAAATTCTGTTTTTTAGAAATTCGCATTGAGTGTTACGATGGCTGGCGGAACCTTTTATGAAGGGAGCCTTCACGTCTAGCTCAAGCATCCCTTCCCGCTTATGATAAGCGATTATAAGATACCCTGTTTTTCGTAACAGGCCCGCACTAAGCTGCTCTTAATTTACCGAAAATTCTTTCGGTGGAAGGGGTGCAGCGTTTTTTTATATTTTCAGAAGTATTGACTGTGTTTGTCAACGCTTGTTATCGTTGATTTTGCAGAGTTTAGTTTAGATGAGTGCAGTCGAGTATGAGGAGGGCCACATGAGGAAGAAGCTGGTTTCTTTAAGGAATATCATTTTTAAATATGAGGGTCAGTCTCGAAATGCCTTGGATGATGTTTCATTTGATATTCATCAGGGGGAGTGGCTTGCGATTGTCGGACATAATGGTTCCGGCAAGTCGACATTAGCGAAACTATTGAATGGTCTTCAGTTCGCTAACTCTGGTACGATTACAATCAATGATCAACTATTGACTGAAGAATCGGTATGGGATGTACGCCGGAAGATCGGCATGGTTTTTCAAAATCCAGATAATCAATTTGTAGGCACGACAGTTCAGGATGATGTGGCTTTTGGTTTAGAAAACGCTGGTGTTTCTCAGCAGGTTATGATGGAGCGTGTTCATGGTGCGTTAAATAAGGTTAAAATGAATGCCTTTCTTAATCAAGAGCCGCACCATCTATCCGGCGGTCAAAAGCAAAGGGTGGCCATAGCAGGTGTAATAGCCCTGCAGCCAGATATCATCATCTTAGATGAAGCAACCTCCATGCTTGACCCAAGAGGCCGTGAAGAAGTGCTTGAAACAGTCAGGGAATTAAAGCAGGAAAATGAAATTACCGTCATATCAATCACCCATGATCTTGAGGAAGCTGCCAAAGCTGATCGAATGATCGTCATGAACCAAGGCCGGTTATATCGTGAAGGAACACCTCAGGATATTTTTGAATTAGAGGAAGAATTGATTGCCCTTGGTCTCGATATTCCCTTTTCAGTGAAGCTGACGAAAGAGTTACAAAAGAATGGTGTCCGTGTGGTTGATGGGCATTTGACAGAGGAAGAGTTGGTGAAGGATTTATGCGAATTACACTCGATGATGTAGAATATCGCTATCAGGTGAATACTCCTTTTGAACATCTGGCCCTACATGATGTCAATATTTCTATGGAGCAGGGTACCTATACCGCAATCATCGGGCATACAGGTTCCGGTAAATCGACGCTCCTTCAGCATTTGAACGCCCTTTTAAAACCGACGAAGGGGCGGGTTATAATCGGGGACCGTACGATCGAGGCCGGAAAGAAAGAAAAGGCATTGCGTCCGATCAGACAAAAGGTTGGAATCGTTTTTCAGTTCCCGGAACATCAGCTTTTCGATGAAACGGTGGAAAAGGATATATGCTTCGGGCCAATGAATTTTGGCGTGTCCGAAAACGACGCGAAACAACTGGCAAGGAAGGCCATTGGGCAGGTTGGTTTGAGTGAGGAAATCCTTGATAAGTCACCCTTTGACTTATCTGGTGGCCAGATGCGCCGTGTGGCCATAGCGGGTGTACTTGCAATGGAGCCAGAGGTATTGGTGCTGGATGAACCAACGGCGGGATTAGACCCGCGAGGACGCAAAGAAATCATGGACATGTTTTATGAGCTTCATAAGCGTGAGGGCATCTCGACCATTCTCGTCACACATAGCATGGAGGATGCCGCCAAGTATGCCGATGACATCATCATCATGCACCAAGGCACAGTATTCAAAAAGGGCACTCCACAGGAGATCTTCTCCGATCCGGAGCAACTGCTCGACCTTGGCCTTGATGTGCCGGATACCGTCCGTTTTCAGCTGAAGCTTCAGAAAGAACTCGGAGTCCGGTTTGATCATCCTTGTCTTAATATTGGCGATTTGGCGATTGAAATAGATAAAGCGATGAAACGGGGGAACCGCTGATGCTTGATAAAATGATCATCGGGCGTTATGTCCCTGCCAATTCCCTGTTGCACAAGATGGATCCCCGGGCTAAATTGCTCCTCGTCTTCCTGTTTGTCTGTGTCGTGTTTTTGGCTAATAATTTCTTTTCCTATGGCCTGCTTGCAGTATTCACCATCCTGTTGATCAGCATTTCGAAGATCCCGCTCCGCTATCTGTATAATGGGTTGAAGCCCATCTTCTTCTTGATCGTATTCACATTCCTGCTTCATATCCTGTTTACGAAAGAAGGAGAATTGCTGTTTGAATACGGATGGTTTGAAATCTATGAAGGCGGTCTGATTCAAGGTTTGTTCATATCGATAAGATTTACTTTACTGATCCTTGTTACGTCATTATTAACGCTGACGACAACACCGATATCAATCACCGATGGGATGGAGGAGCTGTTGGGGCCTTTGAAAAAGTGGAAAATGCCGGTTCATGAGCTGGCATTGATGATGTCCATTGCCCTTCGCTTCATCCCAACGCTGATGGAGGAGACGGAAAAAATCATGAAGGCCCAAACGGCAAGGGGCGTCGATTTTTCTTCAGGTCCAATCAAGGAAAGGGTTAAATCGATCGTACCGCTGCTTGTTCCTTTATTTGTGAGTTCGTTCAAGAGGGCTGAGGAATTGGCAACCGCCATGGAATCCAGGGGATACCGCGGCGGGGAAGGGCGCACGAAATACCGCCAATTGAGTTGGAAGACAAGTGATAGCCTTTTGATGGTCTCGCTAGGACTTCTTACGGTTATGTTGGTTTTATTACGTTCATAATAAGGAAGAGAACAATGCCAAAATATAAATGCGTGCTTGCGTATGACGGCACGGAATTCGCCGGCTATCAGGTACAGCCTGAGAAGCGCACGATTCAAAGTGAATTCGAGGCCGTCTTAGCGCAAATGCACAAAGGTACAATGATAAAAGTGACTGCTTCGGGCAGGACAGATTCAGGGGTCCATGCAAAGGGGCAGGTCATTCATTTTGATTCACCCCTTACGTTCCCTACTGAAAATTGGGTAAAAGCGTTCAGCGCCCTGCTCCCGAACGACATTGTCGTGCTCAAAGTCGATATCGTTCCCGACGATTTTCATGCGAGGTTCCATACGACGGGGAAAGAATACCGTTACATCATAGACCGCTCCAAACTGCGGGATCCGTTTAAGCGGAACTACGCCTATCATTTTCCTTATTCCTTGGATGAGCTGAAGATGAAGGAAGCAGCTTCCCATCTAATCGGGACACATGACTTCACGAGTTTTTGTTCGGCAAAGACGGAAGTGGTCGATAAAGTCCGGACCATAGATGAAATCGATTTTGAAGAGAACGGGTGCTACTTGGTTTTTCGCTTCGTCGGGGAAGGCTTTTTGTATAATATGGTGCGTATTTTGGTTGGGACGCTCCTGGATGTCGGCAGCGGCAAGATTGACCCTCAGGATATAATCGGGATATTGAACCAAAAAGACCGCAGCTTTGCAGGGAAAACGGCTCCAGCCCAAGGGTTGTATTTATGGAAAGTTTTTTACAAATAAAATATTTTTGATGTAATTCCAGTTTGTTTACAACTGGCAAATCCGAGAAACTCAGTAATGGCAGCGGCTTTGCGCCTTATTGTCCTTTTCATCGAGTTGCAGCGAATGTTTTATAGACAACTTATCCTAGTGTAACATCCCCTTGACAATGAATCTGGGAGAAGTTAATATAATATGGTATGTATTTTAATCCCACGATAAGCCCCGGAAGTTTATTGTGATTGAAAATAAATATAAAAAATTAAAAAGTTTTTTAGGAGGTTAACCATGCGTACGACATTTATGGCGAAAGCTAATGAAGTAGAACGTAAATGGTATGTGATTGACGCTGAAGGCAAAACTTTGGGTCGCCTTTCTACTGAAGTAGCATCCATCTTACGTGGTAAACATAAACCAACTTTTACACCGAACATTGACACTGGTGATCATGTAATTTTAATCAATGTTGAAAAAATCCACCTGACTGGTAAAAAATTGACTGACAAAATTTATTACCGTCACACTATGCATCCAGGCGGTCTTAAAACTAGAACTGCTCTTGAAATGCGTACAAACTACCCTGAGAGAATGCTTGAACTTGCTATCAAAGGTATGCTTCCAAAGAATTCTCTTGGACGTCAAATCTACAAAAAATTACACGTATACGCTGGAGCTGAGCACCCACACGCTGCTCAACAACCAGAAGTATACGAATTACGCGGATAATTACTAAGGAGGTTACTATCTTGGCACAAGTTCAATATTATGGTACTGGTCGCCGTAAGAGCTCAGTAGCTCGTGTACGTTTAGTACCAGGCGAAGGTCGCATCGTTATTAACGGTCGTGACATTAATGAATATATTCCTTTCGCAGCATTGCGTGAAGTTGTTAACCAACCACTAGTTGCAACTGAAACTACTGGAAATTACGACATTCTAGTAAATGTTAGCGGTGGAGGATACACTGGTCAAGCTGGAGCAATCCGTCACGGTATCGCTCGTGCATTGCTTCAAGTTGATCCAGAATACCGTCCGTCTCTTAAAACTGCTGGTTTACTAACTCGTGACCCACGTATGAAAGAGCGTAAAAAATACGGTCTTAAAGGCGCACGTCGTGCACCTCAGTTCTCAAAACGTTAATTCCATTACCGTTTCAAAAGACTCTCAGCCATTTTGGTTGGGGGTCTTTTTTTGCCCGGAAATGTGCGGTGCAGAAATATTAAAAAGTAGATAATCTTGCTGAAATGGAGTTAATTATCGCGAAAACAAAAGCGAAATCGACAATTGCTTCCTGCTCTGCGTAAATCCAAAATAATATACATCCCAAAACCAAATCTTAAAAAATGTGCCACTTATGATATTTAAATTTGCTGCTGCTGTCGCGGTTCAGATGGTGGCGATCTTCATAATCCATATGTTTACACCTGAGTTTATTTGTGTAAAACTGAATTATTTGTAAAATCCATATTTATTAACTTTCTGTTTAGGAGTATGATAATACTTAAAAAACAGAAAGAGGACTTCACATGAATTCAGCATACTCATCGGTAGAAACGACTAAAACAAGGACCTTGGTCATCAACGCACTTTTCATCGCATTGACGCTTGTAGCTACAATGTTCATCAATATTAAGCTCCCGATAATGGGTAACGGCGGCCTTATCCACCTTGGTAACGTTCCGCTGTTTATAGCGGCACTCGTTTACGGCAAAAAAACCGGGGCGATAGCAGGAGCCTTCGGGATGGCCCTCTTCGATCTTTTCTCCGGCTGGGCAGCGTGGGCGCCATTCACATTCATCATTGTCGGTACTATGGGGTTTCTAGCCGGCTTCATAGCCGAAAAAGTACCGGGCAAAAGAGTGGTCGTATACACTTTGGCCGTTGCCGTTGCACTCATCATTAAAATCGTCGGCTACTACTTCGTCGAAGTCATCCTCTATGGCAACTGGATTCAGCCTTTTGGCTCCATCCCAGGTAACGTGATGCAGGTCGTCCTGGCCGGTATCATCGTCGTGCCGCTTGCAGGCCGCATAAAGCAGAGAGCGAGACAGATATAAGAGGGGGAAACAAACACCTTTTTAAAATGAATGGAACAAAGGACAAGCTCGGGAAGCTCCCTGAGCTTGTCCTCTGATATAACAGATCATGATAAGAAGCGCAGTCATCTTGACTGCGCTTTTTTCTGTAGGTAAATCTAATTATATTGCCCGCAGTTTATGAGCTTCCCCTTATCCAGAGCTGGTCCGTCCTTCAAGCTTTGCGACTGAGCGTGAGTTCCTTACTCGTGAGTATAGCTGCTTTGCTCGCAAGCTTCAGCACATTACTCGCATATTTAGCGCTCGACTCGTTTTTTACGCTGTTTTCTAAACAACCCGGGAATAAATCGGCCAACTCATGCATCTGGGGTCTTCTGAACTTATATATAAGCGGAAGTCTCGATCTTTTCGTAAGAATTAAAATACAGCTCCAATTGCCCACAGTTTGAGATTGTTTGACTTTGATCGTTTTTCAAGGGGCGGTCCGGGAGAGAAGCTTAAATGGGATTGGGGGGGCATTCCGTTTCCATCACTTTATTAGATAGGGATGGATGCCGGTGCAAGCTGATTGGTTTGCTTCTCGAGGTGGTCCTTGGCGCCCTGGGCAGCTTCCTGTCCGAATGAAGCTTCCTTACAAAAGAGACTGAACAGTTTATCTTTAGTCCCGCATAAAGGCGGTAGGGAGCAACTTATGGACAAGATGCAATTAAGTCATTTGCCAATAAGTATTCATGAATGTCGATTCTCTGCGTTAGTAAATTATCCTCATTAATTTTTGCCAATGGAATCAATGAATGGTTCGATTAAGAACGCAAAAACTAAATTATGTCTTGGGAAATAATTTGGGATAAGGGGATAAGCCCCGGAGGTGAAATATGGCTGTAATATTGGGTTTACAGGAGATGCAGAGGGAAAGGCAATTGAAGTTCGAGCGCAGGTTACTAAGGGAGCTTTCAATCGAAGACATGAAGGGGCGGATCCAGCGCTACTTCGGCCAGGATTTTATGGAAGTTTTGGAGGAAGGCTACTTTGATGTTGCCATCGAAGCCTTTTTATTAGGGGCGAATTACAGCAAGTTTGGGTATTACGGTGAGTCGGAGGATGATGTAAGGGCAAGATGCTTTAAGGAAGAAAAGTTCTTGATCGATACCCTGTTCAACTTTATTTTGTATTGGCGGGAGGTTACAGCGAATAACGCCTTCGATGAGGGACTATTTTATTGCTGTGAGGGGTTTGTCGGCGAGTGGTGGCTGGATGGCTTCAAGACTGGTGAAAAACGTTATAAAATGAAATTGCACTAATTGTTCTAATTCCATGGTTTGTCCCATACCTTTTAATTATAGGGATCATGGAAGGGGAACGGTCATGCGTAGAAAGCTGAAATATACGGGTATCGCCATGGGTTTGTTTGTCCTTTTTTTAATTGTAACGTTTAAATTTGTTGAAGATGATTCATGGGACTCCTGGAACCTTCCCCTGGCAGGTAAGGTAATCGTCCTTGATGCCGGTCATGGAGGAATGGATGGCGGAGCGAATGTACAAGAGGTAATGGAAAAGGAAATTGCCCTTTCCGTTTCATTGAAAGTCCGCGACTATTTGCAGGAGCAGGGAGCCCTTGTCATCATGACCCGTGAGAAGGACGAGGATCTGGCTCAAAGAAATACGAAGGGAATCCGGCAGCGAAAACAGGAGGACCTGCGGAACAGAGTTGAAATGATCAATGATTCGGAAGCGGACTTATTTTTAAGCATCCATTTGAATTCTTTTCCATCAGCGTCATCGAAGGGTGCCCAAACCTTTTATACGAAGCGATATGAGGAAAATGAACAAGTGGCTAAATTCATTCAGACTGAAATCATAAGAAATCTTGAAAATACAAAGCGAGATGCAAAAACGATCAACCATGTTTATTTAATGAATTATGCGAAGAAGCCGGGAGCACTCGTGGAAATAGGCTTTCTTTCCAATGATGAGGAAAGGGGACGCCTTATTAGTGATAAGTATCAAGAAAAGATTGCCAGCTCGATTTATATGGGGATTTTACGTTATTTTACAGAGGAGAAGCTAGCGGATGAAGAATGAGGTCGGGGTCTTGTGGGGTGCAAGGCCTTTTTACTATGGGCCAATGCGCCGTTCATCGAAATAGGGCAGATGATAAGCTTTCTTTCCGGAATATGATATACTGAAATGGGAAAATAAAACGAATACAAAGGGGTGCTCGACTTGTTCACAGAAGAGAAAGTATTGAATTTACTAAAGGATCTTAAAGACCCTTTTCTACATAAAAGCCTTGAAGAAACAAATGGGATTATCGAAATCAAGATAAAACCAGAAAAGAATCATGTAAGCGTTAAACTTGCGATTGCGAAAACCGGGACTGCGGAACAAATGCAAATGCAAACGGAAGTGGTGGACTTGCTGAAAACGAATGGAGCGGAATCGGTAGGAATTCGCTTCACGGAGCTTTCAGAAGATGAGCTAGCTAAACACCGTGAAAATATACCGCAGGATGAAGGGGACCAAGGCTTACTTGGACCAAACAGCAAGACGCAATTCATTGCAATTGCCAGTGGTAAAGGCGGAGTCGGAAAATCGACGATTTCAGTGAATTTCGCTACTTCACTTGCTCGTTTAGGGAAAAAGGTCGGTCTCGTTGATGCTGATATCTATGGATTTAGCGTACCTGATATGATGGGAATTACAAAACGACCTGTCGTTCGCGGGGAGAGAATCATCCCGGTTGAACGGTTTGGCGTTCAAGTAATCTCGATGGGCTTTTTTGTCGAAGATAATGCACCAATCATCTGGAGAGGCCCAATGCTTGGCAAAATGCTGAACAGTTTCTTCAATGAAGTGGAGTGGGGAGAGTTGGACTATTTAGTGCTCGACTTGCCGCCAGGTACGGGTGATGTTGCTTTGGACGTCCATACGATGCTGCCTTCCTGTAAGGAAATCATCGTGACGACACCGCATCCAACTGCAGCCTTCGTTGCTGCAAGAGCCGGTGCGATGGCCATCAAGACAGAGCATGAAGTCATTGGAGTCATTGAGAATATGTCATTCTTTGAAAGTAAAACGACTGGCGAAAAAGAATATGTATTCGGTAAAGGAGGCGGCGCGAAGCTTGCTGAAGAACTCCGAACAGAGGTTTTGGGACAACTTCCCCTGCAGCAGCCGGATTGGAATGAAGAGGACTTCGCCCCATCCATTTACGCAGCAGACCATAGGCTAGGCAGGATTTATGAGGATATCGCCAAGAAGGTCATTGAAAAGCTTCAATAAAAAAATAAAGGCTGATTCCAAAATTGGAATCAGCCTTATTATGTCATTCCTTATCCTTCTTATCTTTTTCTTCGCCTTTAGTTTCCTTTTCCGCAGCTTTTGTAGCTGCTTTATCCAATCTTTCCTGCAGCTTCGCTTGAACGAGTGGACTATCCATGGTTTCGATAATCAATTCTTTGTATACGGAACGCATTTCCTTCGTTTTCAATAGTTTATTCATTTCTTTTTCCAAATCGGGTTCCTTTAATATTTCCATGAGCATTCCACGGTACTGCGGATCTTTCGTTAAGTCCTTCAATATCTTCTTATGTTCATCTTCTAGAGCTTTAGCATAAGCGGCCACAAATTCTGGATCGTTAAAAGTCTTTTTCCAAAACTCCTTACCTTTATCTGAAGTGATCATATCTTCAATGGATTTCTTAATGACATCGGAATCCATAATAAGTTCAGCTTTTGTTTGATCATCGGAAATAATATCCTGGATGGCTTTTTTTCCATCATCAGTCTTCAGGATATCCACGACCATTTTCTTTGTCTCTTCATACTCCATCTTATCTTGACCTGCCCCATTTTGAGCACAACCGGAACAAATGAGTAAGAATGACGTAAATAGCAAAGCAACTCCCACTTTCACACGCAGGTCCCCTTTCATCCTTCTTACTGTTAATATGGTTCCAAATGGCGATATTATTCCCTGGTAGAATAAGTGGATTTTTCCAAATTTGGTTGGTACAATTAAAGAAATGAAATAGAAATATATGGGGGAAAACAATGAACAGCCGTAATTTAGTTAAATTGTTTTTTACGACATTGCTTATCGGTGGCATAACTGGGGGAGTTGTAGGGTTCTTGGCTCGATGGGGTGAGTTCAAGCCTTATTTTTCTTCTTTTGAAGTCAGTAGCATCCTTTCAACCTTTATTTGGTTGTTCGGTGTTGGATTAATTTTCAGTGTCATAAGCCAAGCGGGCTTTTTTGCCTATTTAACGATACATCGATTCGGTCTGGGGATTTTTAAAAGCGCTTACCTCTGGAATGCCGTACAAATTGTACTCATCCTTTTTGTTGTATTCGATTTAGTTTATCTGCGGTATCTTAACTTCGGAGCAGGGGAAGGGATCAGCTCCTACATCGTGCTGGCCTTGGTTGTGTTGGCTGCAGCGGTGGTTACGGCTTTTTTCAAAATGAAGCAAGCGAACGGACAATCGTTCATCCCCGCTTTGTTTTTCATGGTCGTATTCACGGTTTTGGAGTGGTTGCCTGTTCTAAATTCAAATGATGAAGGCTGGCTTTACTTCATGCTGTTTCCCTTGTTGGTCTGCAATGCTTATCAATTATTGGTTTTAAGCAAATTGATCGAGCGTTCCCAACAGGAATTGGCAGGTAAAAGAGCACGGAAGCAAGCTGAAGCTAAGGGGAATAATGTGAAGGCTGGCGAATTGGGGAAAGGCAGCTAACCTTACTGTTCCAGATAAGAACGGCGAACCTATAGGTACGCCGTTCTCTGCATTTTGTCGAGTGTCTGTTTAGCGGATCTCCTCACTGCTTGCCGATGAGTTGGATATCATCTCTGATACGTTCACGAAGGTCAAATTTTTTGCGCGAAGTTCATCCAGCAGTTCCGGCAGTGCCTTATTCGTTTGCTTTGCCGAGTCGGAAGCGTGCAATAAGATGATATCGCCCTTTTGGGCCTTGTTGATATTCTGGACAATTCGTTCCACGCCTGGATTGGTCCAATCCTTTGAATCAATGCTCCAATGAACTACGGTATAACCAAAATTTTCACTGATCTTTAAAAGCCGTTTATCAAAATGACCGGTTGGTGCCCGGAGAAGCTCTATATTTTTCACATTCAGCTTTTTAAATGCTTCCTGGGCTTTAGAGATATCCCGAATGATGTCTTGATCCTCCATTTCGGAATAATCCTTATAGTCGTACCCGAGCATACCGATTTCATATCCATCTTTTACGATTTGGGCAACGATATCAGGATGACGCTCTGCCCAAGAACCTGAAAGAAAAAAAGTGGCAGACTTAATTTTCTCCTTCTTTAAAGTTTCGATTATCGGTTCCGCCTTTTCATCCCCCCAGCCAATATTGAATGTGATCGCAACATTCTTCTCTCCTTTATAAACCGCTTTTGGTCCGTCCTCTGTAGAAAAAACAGGAGCGTGGAGAATGTTTTGTACAAATAGGAACCAAGCGGTAAACAGTGCCGTGAGTAAAATTAACGAATAAAATTTGATGTTCTTTGCTTGAAGCACCATGAAAAATTTCATTAATTCCATCCCCTTGTCCAAGACTCTTGTCTTCAAATTTATGCGGGCGGATTTTTGTTATGCAAAAAAAATCACGGCAGGCTTGATAAAAATCGTATATTTAGGGAAAGATGTCTGTTGGAGGTGTAGGCCATGCTCGGTTTATTGATTAGTGACAAAGAAAAACTGGAATTGGAATATCTGTTAAAAAGGGAAATGGATGAAATCCTCACCGATTTTCAGGATGAAAGGATGGATCACATAATCAAAAGGGCCATGAACGAGAAATTCAATCTCCTTTTCAGTTTGTTAAAAAGGGTGAGCACTGAAGAGGAATGCCTTGTCTATATGAAGGTGAAAACGAAATTATCGAAGCTTAATCCATGATGAGGGGTAAAAGTTAATTTTATTCGTAAAACCTATTGACTATTGATTTGGACGCTGTTATATTATAAAAGTTGCTGCAACATAAAGGCTTTCTAAAAAGAGATGAAAAAAACTTTTTAAAAAAAGTTGTTGACGACATGAGAATGAAATGTTAAGATATTAAAGTCGCTAAGAGAGATTAAGCGAAAAAAAATTGCTCTTTGAAAACTGAACAAAACAAAGCGCCAACGTTAAATTTTAAGTGAGCACACACTATCAAAAAAGCAAATGAGCAAGTCAAACATTTCT
>NZ_LNNH01000011.1:60838-61510 GCF_001542915.1 Peribacillus simplex
AGATCAGCCATCCGGCTGGTCTTTTTTCGTCATTATATGTTCGTTTTTTGGGGGAAAAGGGAAATTGAAATAAATCGTCCCGGGCAGCCAATAATTCGACCCCTAACCTAATCATGCTATTTCGAGGACATTTAGCGTGTGAATTATTAATTACGAAATGTATTGACTTTAAGGTGAAATAGGATTAATATAAATAAGCACCACGTAAGACAAACGAAAGTTTCATCCGCTTTTGGTAGATTACTAAAAGGAATAATAACTATTGACTTCTTACTATGAAAATGATAAGATGAAATGGTCGCTGAGAAACAAGGCGATTAAAAACAAGTTAAAAACTTCGCAGAAGTTGACAACTAATCAATAGTGTGTTATGCTAAATAAACAAGCCGTCGAAACGGACGATTTGTGAAATTGCTCTTTGAAAACTGAACAAAACAAAGCGCCAACGTTAAATTTTAAGTGAGCACACACTATTAAAAAAGCAAATGAGCAAGTCAAACATTTCTTCGGAGAGTTTGATCCTGGCTCAGGACGAACGCTGGCGGCGTGCCTAATACATGCAAGTCGAGCGAATCGACGGGAGCTTGCTCCCTGAGATTAGCGGCGGACGGGTGAGTAACACGTGGGCAACCTGCCTATAAGACTGGGATAACTTCGGGAAACCGGAGCTAA
>NZ_LNNH01000012.1:0-189155 GCF_001542915.1 Peribacillus simplex
CCCGCGGAAAGCGAGTGCCTGGAGTGGAAATCAACGTCTAAATTGTACAGGCCATAAAAATAGACAAACTCGATTTTCATCGAGTTTGTCTACAGTCTGACCTGCCCTCAATCGAGGACAGGCTTTGCTTATGTTTCCCTTACTTGATGCCTTTAGAAATTTCATTCACCATCTCATCAACGGATTCAAGTCCACCTCCGGATAGGTACCAGTAGTTAGGGTCAAGATAAATGATGTTACCTTCTTTAAATGCTTTAGTATTTTTCACGATATCGTTTTCCACTGTTTCTTTTGCTGCTGCGCCATCACCGACAACCGCATCTCTATCGACAACGAATAGATAATCTGGATTCTTTTCCGCAATGTATTCGAAAGAAACGCTTTGACCATGTGTAGACACTTCCAATTTATCATCGACAGCAGGCACTCCGAATACATCATGGATGATTCCGAACCTTGAATCAGGGCCGTATGCACTTATTTTACCGCCGTTTGCAAGAACGATTAAGCCTTTTTTATCAGCTGGAACTTTTTCTTTCAATGCATTAATGTGTTCTTCAACAGTTGCCAATTCTTTAGCTGCTTCGTCTTCTTTACCGAAGATTTTACCTAAAAGCGTTACATTTTCTTTAAAGGATTCCATATACTTTGTCGTATCGACACCTACAAAAACTGTTGGCGCAATTTTGCTTAATTCTTCATATGCTTCAGATTGACGGCCAGATATCAGGATTAGGTCCGGAGCCAGCTCGTTGATTTTTTCGAAGTCAGGTTCTTTTAACCCGCCTGCATTCTCTGTTGTATCTTTATAACTAGAAAGGTATTTCGGAAGTCCATCATGAGGGACGGCCGCCACTTCCACACCAAATTTATCAAGAGTATCAAGGGCACCCATATCGAATACCACAACTTTTTTAGGATTCGTTTTCACTTTCGTTTCGCCTAATTGGTGCTTAACGGTCATTTCTTCGCTTTTGGCACTTTCTTTTTTCGGACCTGTTTCTTCTTTATCTTTATCTGATCCACAAGCCACAGCCACTACAGCCAGCATTGCAATTAAAAGCAATACAGATATTTTCTTTATCATTTTGGTCACCTCGAAAAATATTTTTTATTTAAAATCACTTTACGCATCCTCACCATCACACAATCACCTTCGCCACTTCTCCCTGAAACAGGAGGCGGCTATAATCTTGGGCGCCCGCCAACTCTTTACAGCCAACTGAATGTGCGAAGTGCTTATGGAACGGCTACGATTACTGAAGTAATTAAAAACCGATTGGTTTGGTGCTTATGTGAAGTACACACAAATCTTATTGTTGTTGATATTTTGGATTTCAATATCCATATCGTAGATTTCCTTCAATACATCGGAATTAATGACTTGCTCGGTAGGCCCATTATGGGCGACCTTGCCGTCCTTCAATGCCACGATATAATCGGAATAGCAGGAGGCAAAATTAATATCATGGATGACGATGATGACCGTCTTCCCAAGTTCATCTGCCAATCGCCTTAATACCTTCATGATTTGAACGGAATGCTTCATATCCAGATTGTTCAAAGGTTCGTCAAGAAGGACATACTCCGTATTCTGGGCAATGACCATGGCAATGAATGCCCGTTGCTGCTGCCCGCCGCTTAGCTGGTCGAGGTATTTCTCCTGCATGTCGGCAAGCTCCATATATTCAATCGCTTCATCGACATACTTCCAATCCTCTTTAGTCAGTTTACCTTGTGAATATGGGAACCGGCCAAATGCGACGAGTTCACGAATCGTCAACCGGATATTGATATGGTTCGCCTGCTTTAAAATGGCGATTTTTTTGGCAAGCTCCTTGCTAGTGAATGTCCCCATATCCTTCCCATCAATCAGGACTTCCCCCGAATCACGGGTGATGAGCCGGCTGATCATCGAAAGGACGGTACTTTTCCCCGCCCCATTGGGACCGATGAAGGAAGTGATTTTCCCTTTCTTGATTTCAAGGGAAACGTCCTCGACCACCGTCTTATTATGATATTTTTTGAATAAATTTCTCACTTCTACCATGATTTATTCTCCTTTAATAGAAGATAGATGAAATACACTCCGCCAATGACGTTAATGATCACACTTAGGGTAGTAGAGAATGTGAAGATCCTCTCTACAATGAATTGACCGCCGACCAAGGCAATCACACTGATCAGCATCGCCCCCGGGATGATGTGTTTATGGCGATAGGATTTAATGAATTGGTAAGCCACATTGGCAACAAGTAACCCGAGGAATGTGATGGGGCCGATCAGGGCAGTAGAAATGGATATCAGGATCGTCACGACGATCAAGACCCGTTTCGTGACAAAATCATAATCGACACCCAGGTTTACGGCTTGGTCCCTCCCGAGGGACATGACATCCAAATACTTCAAAAATCTCATGAAATAGATCATTGCCGCTATCATGAGGATGATGGCCAAGGTTAATAGATCTGTATTGACATTATTGAAGCTGGCAAACATTTTATTTTGGATGATCTGAAATTCATTCGGGTCTATTAACACTTGCATGAATGAAGACATGCTGCCAAATAGTGTCCCGAAGATGATCCCGATAAGCAACAAGAAGTAAATATTGCGGTCTTTCTTGAACATGAATTTGAACAGCAAACTGGAAAAAATGAGCATCGCAGTCAGCGTAATCAGGAAATTAAGTGTTTTATTCATGATCAGGATGTGCGTAGAACCAAAGAGGAAAATCACTCCGGTCTGGATCAGCATATACATGGAGTCCAATCCCAAAATGCTTGGTGTCAGGATTTTATTATTCGTGACCGTCTGGAAAATCACGGTTGAAAAGGCTATTGCGCAGCCTACCACAATGATGGCGAGAATTTTCATGACCCTTCTCGGAAGTGCATAATCCCAGTTCGGACCAAGATCCCAAAAGATATAACCTGCCGTCAGGACCGCTGCAAGAACGGCTAAGATGATGATCTTACTTTTATTATTCATATGCCTTTCTCCTCATTATCAGATAGATGAATACGACGCTTCCTATCACACCCACCACGAGACCGATCGGGATTTCAAATGGATAAATGATGATCCTGCCCAGAATATCGCAGAACAATAGGAACACGGCCCCTAGCAACGCTGTATGAGAAAGGCTGTTTTTCAAATTATCACCAAGGTAAAGGGATACAATATTCGGTACGATCAATCCTATGAAAGGTATGGTCCCAACCGTCAGCAAAACGACTGTCGAGGATAAGGCCACGATAACCAAGCCGAAGTTGACGACGAATTTATAATTGAGCCCCAGGTTGATGGCGAACTCCTCGCCCATGCCTGCCACAGTGAATTTATTGGCAAAGAAATAGGCGAGAATGACTAACGGGATACTAACATATATAAGCTCGTACCTTCCCGACATGATCATCGAAAAATCGCCATTCATCCAGGTATTGAGGCTTTGGATCAAATCATATTTGTAAGCAAAGAAGGTCGAGATGGAACCGACGATATTGCCAAACATCAACCCAACCAATGGAATGAAGATCGTATCCTTATATTTGACTTGATCAAGAATCTTCATGAACAAGAAGGTACCTGCCAAAGCGAATATGAAAGCGAATACCATTTTCTCGATAAGGGCGGCTGATGGAAAGATGATAAGGGCAAGCAGGAGGCCAAGCCTTGCAGAATCCATCGTACCTGCAGTGGTGGGCGAAACAAACTTATTGCGGCTCAATTGCTGCATGATCAGTCCGCTTATGCTCATCACCACTCCGGCAATGATGATCGTAACCATTCTGGGGAGACGGCTTTGCAGCATGATCTGCACTTTATCATCGGTTAAGTCCAATAAATCGAGGGGGGTAATATCCTTTACGCCAATGAACAATGAAGTAAAGGATAAAATGACTAAAGCAATAACTAAATATCTTATCTTCATCTACATTCCCTACTCTTCCTATCTCAGTAAATACAGCGATACTATTTTTAATTAAGAATATATGAATTAAGACTATTTATCTGTCTTATGTTCTTATTCCTACTACAAATGTTATTTTTTTGATAATGAGATTCATTATCATTATCAAGGTCACCCTTATTCTAACACTTCTTAGATATGTGTCAATATATACAAAGGAATTACTTTTATTAATTAAAGCTAGTCATATTGTAATGAAGTTGGATAATCCATCCATGCATTTATCTCCTGGAAATGATAAAATCAAACTAACAAATATTTACTCTTCTAACGAAAGAAGCGATATGATGAAAACCTTCCTTTCCAAAATGTTCACCAAAAAAGAAAAAATCCAGATTGAATTTTGCCAAAATAACCTGGACCGCTTCACTACCGACCAAACGATCGCTGAATATGGTAAGTTTCTAGCCAATCCACGGATTCAATATAAGGAATATGAATGCTTAAGTGAATGCAAGTTATGTAAGGAAACATCTTATGCAAAAGTGAACGGCCAGATCATGCGTGGAAAGGATTCACATGATCTATTGGACCAATTGCAAGAAGCTTTAAAATAAATGCGGGTCAAGCCAAAGGCTGATTCGCATTTTCTTCATTTTCAGCTGGGTGAACAAAATCAATCTTCACTTGCGGGCTTGCTATTCAGCCATTCCATAAGGGGGGAATGGCCTGGAAGCTGAGTACCCCTACCGGGCCAGAAGCCACGCAATATCCTTATCAATCTAGTAGATTCTCCCTGTTTTTTACCATATCTTTCTTTTATACTGTATACCTAGTGAAAAATATGATAATTTATGGAAAAAGATAAACAAGGAGGAGCTTCGTGAAAAAAATCATTCCAACCATCTTATCAGCGGTCACACTAGGTCTTGTCACTGGATTGCCTGGCCAGAGTCCAGTCGCCAAGGCAGAAGAATTCACCCCTTATTACGGAAATGGCCCAAGCTATATTCAACCTGATGATCTCTCTTATCTTTTCCCAGAACCTTCCGTATCTTTCAAGACCCCTGCCTTTAAGCAAGACAAGATCGCCTTTACAAGCCAAGAAGAATTGATTGGTTATATCAAATCCCTCTCCCGTAAAAATAAGAACATCCATCTCAAGACGATAGGAAAATCCACGGAGGGACGCGATATCCCGATGCTACTTTTCAGTAAGGATTCAAAAAATCCGCGGAAGGATAGCCACAAACCATTGATTTGGATCCAAGGCCAAATTCATGGGAATGAACCCGCAGCTGGTGAATCAACATTAGTCCTTGCCCAATGGCTGGCAGATGGTACGCTTGGCGATGTCCTCGAGAAAGTGAATGTAGCCATCGTTCCGCGCGTCAATCCAGATGGCTCTTATTATTTCAAACGATATACGGCCAATGATATGGATGCGAATCGCGATTATTTAAAAGTGGAATATCCTGAAGTACAGAAGATCCATCAGGCGATCGATGATTATGAGCCTGAAGTCATTCTTGATGTACATGAATATACCGTCAATCCGGCTCCCCTTAAAAAGGTAGGCGCAAATGGATCGATCTCTTCCTATGATCTACTCATCTCCTCAGCCAAGAATCTGAATATACCGGAGCCGCTTCGAAAAGCTTCGGATGAGCTGCTTTTACCGAATGTTTTTAAAACGTTGAAAAAGGAAAAGCTCTCCTATCATGATTACTATACACTCGATACTTCTAATGCCGGCGTCCTTACCGCTACTGAAGGGAGCACCGAGGCCCGCATCGGCAGAAACGCCCTCGGTTTGAAAAATACGATGACCTATTTAATTGAAACAAGGGGCATCAATATTGCCCGGACCGATTTTAAACGGCGGGTTTTTGCCCAGGCCACCGCGCAGGCAGCATTCATTAAAACGGCCGCCGATCAGGCACGTACCGTAAAAAAAGTGGTCAAACAGGCAGAGCATGAAGTCGTCGAAAAAGGCAGAAAGGCTAATGATAAGGACAAGATTGTCATTGCCAGCGAGAATAAGTTAGTCAAGAATCAACGGCTGGCAGTAGTCGATCTAGCGAAGGCAAAATTGGTCAATACCCCAATCGATTGGCTCGATTCTACCGATGCCTACCCTACCCTTGTCAGGGATCGCCCGACAGCCTACATCCTTCCGCCTGAATATAAAGAAATCGCCAACAAACTTCAGCTATTGGGTGTAGACGTGAAAAAATTAAAAAAACCGATGAAAATATCTGTTGAAGGCTACAAAGTCAGGGATATAAAGGTATCTCCGGAACTGGAAAGCGGACATGCGACAAGGGCAGTCACCACCGACATAACAAAGAAGAAACGTGATTTCCCAAAAGGGAGCTATGTATTCGATATGGCCCAGGCCGATGCCAATTTCATCTCCCTGGCGCTCGAGCCTGAAGGGATAGACAGTTATGTGACCTTCAATTTCATCCCTGCTGTAAAAGGGAAGGAACTTCCGGTTTACCGCTATATGCACCAATCCTCGTTACCCGCTAAATGATCGATCTTGGTTCATAAAAAAAAACGCTTTGGCTGATTATATCGCCAAGGCGTTTTCTGTTCCCCCATCCTGAAATGCTTTAAACGATCCGATTTCCCGAATGCACCGGCGACTTCCGAATATATATATTAATTAAAAAGTGTTTAAGGGGGAACATCTTTGAGCCAAAAAGTACAAGTGGAAATCGACCGCCTTATTCAATGCTTGAAGCAGGACCAATCCGCTGATGGTTCGTGGAATTATCCATTTGATACCGGGATAACTGCAGATGCCTATATGATCATCATATTAAAAATCCTTGATATGGAAGATCCTCCTCTTATAGAAGCTCTAGTAAGACGAATCGAAAGCAGGCAAACCGGAAACGGATCATGGAAGCTCTTCCCGGACGAACTGGATGGGAATGTTACGGTAACGATCGAGGCTTACTATGGTCTGCTCTATAGCGGCATCCGAACTAAACATGATCCCCATATGAGAAAAGCGAAACAATTCATTCTTTCCAAGGGCGGGATCAAGCAGGCCAAAGCATTGACCAAAATGATGCTCACGGTCACCGGGCAATATAACTGGCCGCGCTTTTTCCCGATTCCTCTTGAAGCTGTCTTACTGCCGCCAACCTTTTTCGTCAACATCTATGATCTTTCCGTATATGGGCGCGTCAATATGATCCCCATCCTATTACTTGGTCATGAACGGTTTCAGATCAAGAGCTCCAACGCTCCCAGTTTAAAAGATTTGTTCCTGTCTAGGGAGGAACGATCCGAGGAGCACGTATGGGAGGAATATCGGACGGAAGAATATCGCTCATTCTTCTCCACCATTCAATCCGGCGTCAAAGCATTGATCGGGTTTCCCGATTACTTGCATTCCTTGGCCTTGGATTCAACGAAACGGTATATGCTCGATAGAATTGAACCGGACGGAACGCTTTATAATTATTTCGGTTCCACCTTCTTCATGATCTTTGCACTCCTTTCCATTGGATATTCGAAAAATGATCCGGTGATCGTCAAGGCAGTGGAAGGATTGAAGGGGATGGCTTGTTCCATTGATGGTCAGACGCATATCCAATTTACGAATGCAGATGTTTGGAATACCTCATTGATCAGCTACGCACTTCAAGAAGCAGGCATCTCATTTAAAGACGAGGCTGTTCACGCCGCCAATCAATATTTACTGTCACGCCAGCATTATATGTATGGAGATTGGTTGATTCATAATCCTGACGCAATCCCGGGTGGCTGGGGATTTTCCGATTTGAATACGATGAACCCGGATGTCGATGATACGACATCCACGCTCCGGGCGCTCTCTAACCAAATCCGTGAAGCGACGGATAAACGGGATAGTTGGCAGCGCGGCGTCTCCTTTACCGTTTCCATGCAAAATGACGATGGCGGATTTCCTGCCTTCGAGCGGAACAACGACCATACATGGCTCCAGCTACTGCCTCTGGAAGGTTCCAAGTATCTCCTGACAGACCCTTCGACCGCTGACTTGACCGGAAGGACGCTTGAATTTCTAGGGAATTATACAAACATGAAGAAGCCTGAGGAAGCAAGCAAAAGAGCGATCGACTGGCTGTTGCACGACCAGAAGCGTGATGGCTCGTGGTATGGGCGCTGGGGAATCTGCTATCTATATGGCACATGGTCTGCCCTCACTGGCCTGAAGGCAGCAGGGCAATCAAGTGAACATCATTCCATCCGAAAAGCAGCCGCTTGGTTGAAGAAAATCCAAAATAAAGATGGCGGCTGGGGTGAGTCCTGCTACAGTGACATCAAGGAACGGTATATTCCGCTAGGTGCCAGTACCCTGACCCATACAGCCTGGGCGGTGGATGCGTTGATATCGGTATCCGAAGAACCGACAGCGGAAATAGAGAAGGGCATCGCCTATCTGATCCGCTCCGGTCAAGCCGGCAGCTGGACCGATGATTATCCTGTTGGGCAGGCAATGGCGGATTTTTTATATATCCACTATCACAGCTATCGCTATATCTATCCGCTTTTGGCCTTAAGCCATTACAAAAACAAATTCCTGAATGCTTAACCTTCCCTGCTGTTTTTTTAGCAAAAATGGTGAATATGTGGATTACCTGTGGAAAAGGACGGAATGAAACAGAAATGTTATCCACAATCCCGGGTTATCCACATCTATTTGCCCGATACCTTGACTAAACGTGCCATTTTGTTGATTAATCCATATAAAATTTGTGCGTAACGTCATTCACATCTTGTTTTTTATACCCTATGTGGATAATTTGGGGATGGCTGATCATTTTTCCGTGAAAACGATATCCAGTTTATCGCTATAAAATTCAATCGCCCTTGCATATGATTGAATTTCGCGATCATTCGAGGTTTCCGTTATCACTTTCAATAAAGATTCCATGGCCAAATCATGCTGCCCCAAATTATAATGGGCCATCGCCCTGAATACCACTAGAGCCCTGTCACCAGGAAATTTCTCCAGACCCGCCTCCAATGTCCGTTTTGCTTGCGCATATTTCCCGATGGTGCGATATGTACTTCCCAAGCCTAGGTAGGCACCCTTTGCTTCCTCATCAGGCAATCCCAGTCCGATGGCCGCTTCATAGTGCGGAACCGCTTCCGCCTCAAGTCCCAGGATATCCAAACTCCAGGCACAGTGATACCGGATGATTGCATCGCCGGGATCTCGCTTCGCCAACTCCTGCAATACCTGACTCGATTGTTCATATTCTTTGTTTGCTCTTAAGGACAGTGCCCTCGCTAAACTCTCCATCCGACATTCCTCCATTGAATGAAAGTACTTACATCCCCCTCTTTCGGTAGGCACACCACCATTTCCTGGTTCATTCTTCTAAAAAGGAAGAAAGGGTTGATAGAAAACATTCCACAATCATTCTTAAAAGATTTCCCACTTTAATCGCTGCTTCGGCACTCGCTTTCCGTTTCGATGATCTCTGCGTGAACAACGATATGGAATTCCGAGTCCCCACTGTTTAGGCTGGTATACTTTAAACCGTTTCATTGCACTGCAGGTGCTCCCTTATCCAGAGGCGGTCGGCGAGCCTCCTCGGCGCATGCGCCTGCGGGTCTCACCTTGACCGCATTTCCCGCAGGAGTCTCGCACCTTCCGTTTCATTCCACTCCGCGTGAAAACGAAATAAGATTTCCATTCCTCATCATTTTGAGTGCACATTGTCCGTCTTATTCCGCTGAACGCACTAAGCTTTCCAGAGGCGGTCCGATCTTCGGTCAATTACGCAAGCCAGGTCTCCGTAGGACGCGTATCTTCTAAGCGATATTTTTCACACCTTCCTAAGTTGGAAGTTAAAAACAATAAAAAGTAAAAGACATCTCCAGAACGATAGGAGATGTCTTTTTAAGGCGGCAATCGGGATTGAACCGATGATAGAGGTTTTGCAGACCTGTGCCTTACCACTTGGCTATGCCGCCGTGTCATCATGGAAATAACAAATGATATGACCTTACCTTTACATTATGCCGCTCCATCATAAATGTGAATAAAATTATAAAACTTACCCATGAAACATACTCCTTTTACGGCGATGGGTAATGGAGTCTAGTTTAATTTCAAGCACAGTGGAATGGAACGGAGGGCGCGAAACTCCTGCGGCAGTGCAAGTCCTGGGAAGACACCACAGGCGCACAAGCGCCGAGGAGACTTCCGGACCGCCCGCGGAAAGCGAGCGACCGCATTGAAATGGAACGGTCAATGTTCAAATCCTCCAGAACCCTGAGCAACCGACGCAAAAAAATCAGCCAATGAAAAAAAAGCCTCGGAATGAAATCATTCCGAAGCTTTGATCCTGCAAACGGCAGGAATCATTTTATTGTTTAATCATCCAACTCGGTTTTCAATACTTTTCCCGTCATTGCATCGACTTCTACATCATATTCTTTTTTACCTTGCTTGATTTCCAATTCATAAACAAGACCGCCATCTTCCGAATCCAATTCGGCGTCCGTCACTTGCCCATCCACCTTTTTCAAGGCAATCTTTTCAGCTTCATCCATGCTGACCTTTGCTTTTTCCACCGCTTGCTCCGTGCTCATATCTTCATCGTCGGCATCTTCCGGCTCCTGAGAAAGAATCTCTCCTTTTTCAGCATCGACGTCCACGTCCTGATAGCCTTCTTTCGTTTTAACGGTCATTTCATAGGTCGTTGGCTGATCCCAATCCTTCTCGAATTGAGTAACCTCCCCGCCTAGTTTATCCGAAATCATTTTGACAGCCTCATCCTCGGATAGGGCCCCTTTATTGACTGCATATACCGCCGTTCCTGCGGCACCGCCAAACAGCAATACCGTGGCTGCGGACACCGTCACGATCATCTTTTTCCGTTGAATGATGCCTTCCTTTATCGTACTCCACTGCTTTTTCATGAATGAGTTCCTCCTTTAATTTGTTACCTTAAGAATAACCATCCTTCATGAAACGAGCATGAGGGTTAGATTAGAATTCGATGAGAAAGGATGATAGTCACCACTGTTCCCTCTCCGACCTCGCTTTCGATGCCCAACTTACCATGGAATGACTCGACAAGCGATCGGGCGATGGAAAGCCCGAGACCATTCCCTCCAGTTTTCCTTGCTCTCGACGAATCGACTCGATAGAAACGTTCGAATACATGAGGCAGATGTTCTGGTGATATCCCTGGACCTTGGTCTTTCACGCTGATGAAGATATCATCCATCTCCCGTTTTATCATGATTTCTATACCGGAATCACTATATTTGATTGCATTGTCGAGGAGAATGACCAGTACCTGTTCAAGCTTACCGGGAATGGTCATTGCCTGGATTTCCTTAACCTCGGATTGCAGCTTTATTTCACGATGGCCCGTCCGTCTAAACGTTTGGGCAATCTGATCACAAAACGAAATAAGCTCGATTTCTTCCTCCGTATCGACAGTAGGGTCCGATTGGGAAGCCGCCTGCAGCAAATGCTCCGTCAGCTGTTTCATCCGGAGGGCTTCATGATGGATCGCCTCCACCGCCTCTTCCTGAATCGCCGCATCCTTCATTCCCCAGCGTTTCAATAAGGAGGAGTAGCTTTCAATGACCGTGATCGGCGTTTTCAATTCATGGGAAGCATCCGAGAGGAATTGCTGCTGTTGGTCATAATTTCGCTCCAGCCTTCCGATCATCTTGTTGAATGATTCCCCCATTACCTGCAGCTCATCCTTGGATCGACCCGCTAGCGGGATCCGTTTGAATTCACCGCTCTTCTCGATCTCCAACATGGTTCCGCTCATGATCGATATCGGTTTAAGGATAAGCTTGGCCAGCCACTTGCCTGCAAGGACCGATAACAAAACGACAAAAAGGGAGGAACCACCCAATACGAGTGCGAGGGTCGATAAATGATCAAGGAGGGTGTCCTGCGGCTGGGTGATTTCGATCATCCCCAATTTCTTCCCTTCATCCGGATAAGGATAGCGGTAGGTCAGGACATATTCCCCGTCGACCTTGGTAAAATCATATCCTTTCTTGCTTATGGACGGTACCGCCAACCCCTGGAGGTCCTCGTCATCCGCAAACGACTTGATCAAGCTTCCATCCGTGCCGAATATGCGCACCATGGCATCGTCAGGTGTATAAGCCTCCAGTAAACCGGCATCACCTGCTGTCAAATCACTATCGACGATGTTTTCTCCAATCAACGAAGCTTGATCTTCCAGCACATCCTCTTCCCTTTCCACGGATATCCAAAGGAAAGCACATAAAACGATGACACTCAACAAAACCAGCATGATGCTTAAAAAAAGGCTGGAATACAATTGAATTTTTGCGGAAGTCTTCATAAAGGCTCCTTCAAGCTATAGCCCACACCGCGATACGTATGTATGAGCTGTAATTCAAAGGGGTAATCCACCTTTTTGCGTAAATACCGGATATATACGTCAACCACATTCGTATCGCCTACGAAGTCATATCCCCAAACATGGGTAAGGATTTGCTCCCTTGTCAGCACTTGATTTTTATTTTGCAACAGGTACACAAGCAAGTCGAATTCGCGGGAAGTCAGCTCGATCCTTTTCCCCTGCCTCAGGATATCCCTTGTGCCAAGATTCAATTTCAGATCATGGACCGTAAGTTCATCCGCACTTCCTTCAGGCTGGCCCGTCTGGACATTGGCCCTAAAACAAGCACGGATCCGTGCCAGCAGCTCTTCGATTTCAAACGGCTTCGTCACGTAATCATTCGCTCCATGATCAAGCCCATTCACCTTGTCAGGAACGGCATCCCTTGCCGTTAAAAGGATGACTGGCGTGAAGGCATTCTTCTTCCGATAACGCCTAAGCACTTCTATGCCATTCAGCTCGGGCAGCATCACATCCAATAAGATTAAATCCCACTCTTCACTTTCCGCTTTCTCCAAGCCTGTTTTCCCGTTATAAGCGGCTTCCGTCCGATAGCCTTCATGATTAAGTTCAAGCTGCAGCACCCTTGCAATTTTTTCTTCATCTTCTATTATTAAAATCCTTTTATTCATCGTTACGACCACCTCCCCCTTAGTGTACTGAAGAAAAATGAAAATATCATGAGAAATCTCATGATATGGCAAATAAACCGGACCGGATGCGAAACACATCCGATCCGGTTTATTTGCCAACCCAGTGCTGGTCAATGAATTCATCACGTCCCGATTTCGCTCGATCCGCCTTGTACTCTTCTTTATTTTTCTTATGGTAGCCTTGATGATAGTCCTCGGCCGGATAGAAGGTTTGGGCCGGAAGGATTTCGGTCACGATCGGTTTAGCGAACTTCCCGCTCGCTGCCACCTTCTCCTTCGCTTCACTGGCCAGTTTCTCTTGAGCCTCATCATGAAAGAAGATGGCCGTCCGATACTGGCTCCCCCTGTCATGGAATTGACCGCCGTCGTCGGTTGGATCAATTTGCTGCCAATACAATTCCAACAGCCGTTCATAGGGAAACAATTGGGGATCGAACGTAATTTCCACGACCTCATAATGTCCTGAGGTTCCCGTCTTCACTTCCTCGTAAGTCGGATTATCAACATGTCCTCCCGTATATCCGGATACGATCCCTCCAATCCCCGGTTGTTCCTCGAATGGTGTAACCATGCACCAAAAACAGCCCCCAGCAAATGTGGCTTTATGCATGTTGGTCATCTCCTTTCCCTTATGTAATAAGAATCAATATACCATACTTCAATCCTGCCGCTGTATGTTTCGGTGTTCCCAAAGTCAATCTTTTGACCAGCCTTTTTCCTTGAACCTTACGATCGCTTCAACACGATTGCTTACATCTAGCTTGTCGAGTATGATCGAGATATAATTTCGGACCGTTCCATTCGTTAAATATAGCTGGCTGGCGATTTCCTTCGTATTCTTGCCATCGGCGATCAATTTGAGCACCTGACACTCCCGTTCAGTGAGTGGGTTTTCCTCCTCAAATGCCATATCCACCAGCTCAGGGGCATAAATGCGCCTGCCATCCATGATGACCCGGATCGAGTTCGCCAGCTCCTCACTTGGGCTATCCTTTAGTAGGTATCCACCTACCTCTGCCTTCCTCGCCCTTTCAAAGTACCCAGGCCGCGCAAAAGTCGTCAAGATGATGACTTTGCACTGATTGCCCTCATTCTTGATTTCTTCTGCAACATCCAGTCCGGTTTTTACAGGCATCTCAATATCGGTAATGCATATATCCGGCTGCAAACGTTTGACGAGTTCCATTGCTTCTTCCCCGTTGCTCGCTTTTCCGACAACTTCCATATCCTCTTCCAGATCGAGGATAGAGCCTAGCGCGCCGAGCAGCATCCGCTGGTCTTCGGCAATTACGATTGAAATCAATGCTAACCCCACCTATCCATTATTTTTTATGGCATTCGGAACCCTGATATACAGTGTCGTTCCATCAGTGGAACGAATATCCAGACTGCCGTTCACGAATTCAAGCCTTTCCTTCATCCCTTGAAGGCCATTGCCTTTATAAAATTCCGATTTATGTGAAAGGCCCACGCCATTATCTTCGACTTTGATCGTCACGCCTGTATGCAATTCCTCTATCACGATATGACAGGAGTCGGCACGGCTATGTTTGACGATATTGGTCACGGCTTCTTTCAAGCACATGCTTAAAACCGTTTCAACAAGCAATGGCGTATCTTGCAGTTCCGTGGTCCCTTCCAAACTGAATTCTATTTCTGCCGCTTTCAGTATTTGCTTGACCCGGATGATTTCATCGCTTAGCTTGGCCCCGCGCATTTCCGATACCATTTCCCTTACTTCCTTGAGAGCCGTCCTAGCCGTTTGGCGGATATCCCTGATTTCTTTCTTGGCAGAGTCCGGTTTTAAATCAATCAATTTACCTGCGAGGTCGCTTTTCAAGCCAATTAAGGAAAGCTTTTGTCCAAGTGTATCATGTAAGTCCCTGGCAATCCGCTGACGTTCCTCCATCTTGCCCAGCTCTGATATTCTTTTATGCGCATCTTCCAATTGTTCTTCCAGTCTATCCCGTTTATTGCGATTATACGTGTTGAATGGAAGAAGGATCACGCCCACTACACAAATCAGCATGAAGGGAAACTGCGAAAAGAAGGTAGGGTCCTTCATGATGAAGCCAATATTGACGGAAACGATGGTAGCTAAAAGCTGGATGGAATATAAAACGAAAAATCCAACCTTATTTTGAACATTGCCAATGAAGAATGCCAAAAAAAGGGAAAAGTAAATATAGCCGAAAAAGATGGTCATCGATATCGAGATGATGATTTGTATCGCCGTCCACATGTATACGGGCCATCCCTTAGACACGAAAGAGAGACCGTAAGAAATGAAGAATAAAATGATCATGACGATCCCAAAGACAATCTCCAGCATCGATGAAGATTTGAAAATGAAATAAAAAGGGAGGATACAAAAAATGATCCAGACATACGGGCTTAGCCCCGTATTCTTCGGAAAGATATGATACCAACTTTGCATGGCGCCGCCTCTAATTCTTTTATTCCTAGTATATACTAAGAAGTATCAGCAAAAAACCATCCAATGGAATTCGAATGGTTTTTTGCGTACGATTTAATTTTCTTGAACGCTGCTTGACTTCATTAAAGCTAACAAACGTCTTGCTTTCTCCATCATGCAGTCAAACACGAAGCGATTTCAAGCTCGATCCGAGGATGAATGTCGTTTCCTGCTGCAAAGGCACTTGATTTTGAATTCAGGGACTTTTTCGTGAAAAGCAGGCCTTGCTAGAATAATATTTTCGATAGATATACGACCAATGTTACCGTGATGCAGCTGAATACGGTGGACATCAGGACGGCCTGTGCCGCATACTCCGGGTGGTTGTCATATTCCAAGGCGAATAATGCGCTGTTTCTTGAGGTCGGAAATGAGCTTGCGATAAATAACCCTTGGGCGACAGTCCCCTCCAAGCCCAGCATGAGAAGGATCAGGAACGCGATGGATGGAGAAAGGATCAACCGTCCAATCAAGCTAAGGATAAGCGGAAGCGGGAAATGCGTTATTTTCAAGTAGGCGCTCTGTGCACCCAAGGTGATCAGGGCAATGGCGATGAATGCACTGGCGATATTATCGATCGGGGTCCATAAAAACAAAGGGATATCAAAGGACGCAGCCTGTAAAAGAAACCCGAGTAAGAGAGCATAAATGATTGGGTTTTTCAAAAATTCCCGAATGGCCCCCTTTACACTTTTTGTATGGACGGAAACGGAATTCATCAAACCGTAGGTATAGCTCAACAGGTTTTGAAATATGATCACGATGACCTGGATCGACAGGCCAAGTGGATTCCCATGAAAAACCATCTGGCTGACGGGCAGTCCGAAATTGGCTGAATTATTCAGAACCACACTATTTTTAAACGTGGCAGAGAGACTTTGATCGAACCTGGCAAGCTTGGCAACCACGGTACTCACGATGATGAGGCTTACCGCTTGCAGGGCGAGGAAGCTAAATATTTGGACAACCATCCCCCCGCCGATATCGCTTTGATAAATATTGACAAAGCTGATGGCCGGCATGAGCAGGAAGTGATTCAATTTAGATAATGTATTCATATCGAGCTTGAATTTACGATGAAGAATGGCTCCAGCCCCTATCAGGAAAAAGACCGGCACAATGACATTCAATACGATCAAAAACAGGACACTCACTTGACTTCCTCTCCATTTCTTAGGCTGATTCCTGTTGATTGCTACCTTCCTTCCATCATAATCCTGTGTGTACCATAATCAAAATACCAATAAATTATCGATAACCATTCAAAAACGGAATGACAAAAAAGCACAGAAGTTTCTGCGCTCCTCCTATAGATCCCTCATGAAATCAACGCCCTCGACAAATTCGACAAACTCTTTGACCAGCTTTAGTTCGAGGGACTTTTCATGATATAACATCCACGTATTCCGGATAAGCGGGTTTCCTTGCTCATCCCTCAGGTCCAACTGCCTCAGGGCTGGGTCGTGCTCCAATAAAACACTGGGAAGGATTCCATACCCGAGGCCATTTTTGACCATTTCCTTGCATGTATCCCCTTTGTCCACCTCCATCCCAACTAACGGCGGGCCTTGAAAATTATTCCTCCACCAATCATCGATCATCGTTTTCAGGAGTGCATCGGTCTTGTAATCGATTCTCGGCAATGAAGCCAGGTCCCCGACTTCGACTTTTTCCTTGGAAGCAATGCAAATCGTCTCCTCAAAAAGATGATGCTTAGCTCCTGACCACTGATAATCGCCCCGGACGATCCCGACGTGAACTTCTTCCTTGTAAATGAGGTTCAGTACTTCCTTGCTCCAGCCTGTAGTCACATGGAAATCCACCTGCGGGTATAATTCACGAAATTTTTTCAGCAATCCGGGCAGCTTATGCAGCGTAATATAATTGGAGACGCCCAGCCGTAATGTGCCACTGATCTCCTGTCCCATATTGAACGCCGTCTCTTTGATTTGCCTCAGCCTGATCAGCATCTCATCAGCACAGATCGCCAAATATTCCCCTTGAGGGGTGAACTGCACTCCCCTTGTTCCCCGCTCGACAATTTTCAAATTGAACTCCTTCTCCATCTGCTGGATCCTTTTCGTTAAAGAAGGCTGCGAGATATATAAGCTTTGCGCCGTTTTAGTGATATTCTTATGTTCATGCAATATCTTTAAAATATGCCAATCCCTTTCATTCATGGACCTTCCCCCGATCGCTTTTTTCAAGTAGGTATATTCCCTACAAATACAAAGGACTTTGTCCAGTGATCATGCATGGAACATGCCGTGATCACTGCCCGTTATGCTTCCCCGCTATTTCCTTGTCGAAAACGAATACGGAGATCGCTATATTTTCTTCCACTTTAAAATCGGAAAACAGATGAACAAGCTTGGCTCCCACCAGTTCTTCCATTCCATCCGGAGGATTTACGGAGTATACATCCTGAATCATTTTTGTTCGTGCAGAATGGACCATATCCCTGCCTTCCTCTGTGCTGGATATGAATATTTCCGTCGGGGTTAAATTCCCATGCAATGTGGTGACGGCCATATTCTCAACGAAAACAGTATGGATCCGTTCCGGCCCCTTCCCGAAAAGTTCCTTGCGCAGCTTACGGATCATATCATTGAATTCGTGAATCACCTTTGACATCATGCACTCACTCCAAATCGCCTTCTTTTTTCCTTATCATAAATCACGAAACTCAAAAACGAAAGGGATTTGGCGAACGTCCGCTGCTGGGCAGTATTGTATCTTTTTGTAAATAAAGGTATAATATCAGGGATGAAAGTTGGTCATGCAATAATGGGTTGTTGCGTCTCTTTCTTTTTCATCGCCCATACATAATGGTATGATTGGTATATTGGCAAGTTTTGCTACTAAACTATTCCACCATGACCTACACCAACGTTTTAGAGGCGGAGGTGTGCTCATGGTGGTTTTTTGTTGTGTTTTTGCTAAAAAGGGGGAACTACTATGAGCAATTCGACGAGCACGTTTAAAATCAATGGTTTGGATTATACGGCAAAAGCCGGATTGACGATACTTGAGGTTATCAACCAAAATGGGCTAGCCCACCCGCAAATTTGCTATGTCCCCGAGGTCGATCCGATCCAGACCTGTGACACCTGCATTGTCGAAGTCGATGGGAAACTCGTCCGCTCCTGTTCGACCGTGGCCGTGAGCGGGATGGATATTGCCATGAACTCGAGCAAAGCAAAAGAAGCCCAAACCGAAGCAATGGATCGGATCCTGGAAAACCACTCCTTATACTGTACAGTGTGTGATAATAATAACGGCAATTGCACGCTTCACAACACGGCAGAATTAATGGAAATTGAACACCAAAAATACCCTTACACACCGAAAGTGAAATTGGCCGATGTCGATATGTCGCATCCATTTTACCGCTATGATGCCAATCAATGCATTGCATGCGGGCAATGCGTCGAGGTCTGCCAGAACCTTCAGGTCAACGAGACACTATCCATCGATTGGGAAGCCGATCGCCCAAGGGTCATCTGGGATGAAGGCTCCGAAATCAACAGCTCATCATGTGTCGGCTGCGGACAGTGTGTAACCATTTGTCCCTGCAATGCATTAATGGAGAAGTCAATGCTCGGTGAGGCTGGGTTCATGTCAGGTATCAAAAACGATTTGCTCGAACCCATGATTGACCTTGTCAAAGAAGTGGAGCCTGGGTACAGCGGGATTTTCGCCCTTTCGGAAATCGAGGCGGCCATGCGTGAGAAACGGACGAAGAAGACAAAAACGGTCTGTACGTTTTGCGGGGTGGGCTGCTCATTCGAGGTCTGGACTAAGGGCCGGAAAATCCTTAAAATCCAACCGACTCATGAAGCTCCCGTCAATGCGATTTCCACATGTGTCAAAGGGAAATTCGGCTGGGATTTCGTAAACTCCGAGAAACGTTTATCCAAGCCGCTCATTCGGAAAAATGGCAAATTCATCGAATCGAGTTGGGATGAAGCATTGGACCTGGTCGCCTCAAGATTCGGTTCGATCAAACAACAGCATGGCGGCAACTCCGTAGGCTTCATTTCTTCCTCCAAGATCACGAATGAAGAAAACTATGTCATTCAAAAGCTGGCACGACAAGTATTCGAGACGAATAACGTCGACAATTGCTCTCGTTATTGCCAATCGCCTGCTACAGACGGATTGTTCCGTACAGTCGGAATGGGCGGAGATGCCGGAACGATCAAGGATATCGCCGCGGCTGGTTTGGTCATCATCATCGGGGCGAATCCGGCTGAAGGGCATCCTGTACTGGCGACACGCGTGAAGCGGGCCCATAAGCTTCACGGCCAAAAACTGATTGTAGCCGATATCAGGAAAAATGAAATGGCGGAGCGTTCCGATATTCACATCAGCCCTAAACAGGGCACGGACCAGGTCTGGTTGATGGCGGTTACCAAATATATGATCGACCAAGGCTGGCATGATCAGGAATTCATTGATGAGAATGTGAACTTCTTCGACGATTATATGGAAGTACTTGAGAAATACACCCTTGAATATGCTGAAATGCACACAGGCCTTGCAAAAGAAGCATTGATCCAAATTGCTGAATTGATCCGTGATGCCGATGGGACCTGCATCCTATGGGGGATGGGTGTAACCCAAAACACTGGAGGCTCCGACACGTCGGCCGCCATTTCCAACCTTTTACTGGCTACAGGAAACTACCGCCGCGCTGGAGCCGGTGCCTATCCGCTTCGCGGCCATAACAATGTCCAAGGCGCTTGCGATATGGGTACCCTCCCGACATGGCTTCCCGGATACCAGCATATTTCCGATGATGCGGCCCGCGCCAAATTCGAAAGGGCTTACGGTGTGAAAATCGATGGCAAACCAGGCATGAACAATATCGACATGCTTCACGCCATTGAAAAAGGCGACATGAAAGCGATGTACCTAGTCGGTGAAGATATGGCACTTGTCGACTCGGATGCCAACCACGTTCATGACGTATTATCCAGCTTGGATTTCTTCGTGGTACAAGATATTTTCCTTTCCAGGACCGCTCAATATGCAGACGTCGTGTTACCTGGCGTGCCCTCGCTTGAAAAAGAGGGCACGTTCACCAATACGGAGCGTCGGGTACAGCGTCTATACCAAGCTCTGCCTGCTCTAGGAGACGCTAAAGCGGATTGGTGGATCACCCAAGAGATCGCCAAACGGTTGGGAGCGGATTGGAATTACACACATCCTGGTGAAATCTATGATGAAATGGCAAGCCTTTCACCGATTTTCAGCCAAGCCAATTATGGTGTGCTCGAAGGCTGGAACAGCTTCCTCTGGGGCAGCCATGACGGAGCAAGCACGCCGCTCCTTTATGTAGATGGTTTTAACTTTCCCGATAAGAAAGCCCGTTTTGCACTATCTGATTGGGTCGAGCCGGCTCAGTTCCCAGCGGAATTCGATCTTCACATCAACAACGGGCGGATGCTGGAGCATTTCCATGAAGGAAACATGACGAATAAATCTATTGGAATCCAAGCAAAGGTTCCGGATATTTTCGTTGAGATTTCGCCTAAGCTGGCTAGTGAGCGTAAAGTCGGCGATGGCGGGCTCGTCCGCTTGGTGTCACCATTCGGAGCCGTTAAATTAAAGGTGCTGATCACGGATCGAGTAAAAAACAACGAGCTATTTTTACCGATGAATTCCGTTGATAAAGACTCTGCCATTAACTTCCTGACCGGTCCCATTTACGATCAGCGCACAAGCACGCCGGCATACAAACAGACGATGGTCCGCATGGAAGTGTTATGCGCAAGCGGCGATACTCCGCTGCCCGATACAAATCCACGGAATAAAAAACGACATCCCCAAAATGGAGTCGAGGTTGAGCGGAAGTGGGCACGTCCAGGGTATGTTCATTTAACGGAAAAATAACAAGGAAGGTGATGTTCATGGCAGCTCCCATTACGGAAATCCATAATCCGCTTACGGAGGAAGAAGAAAAGCTCCAAAAACTAGAAGAACTAAAAACACTGATCGCCAATAATGAAGATGCCTTAAACCATATGTTTAAAATCGTCAATGAACTGAATGGCGCCGGAGTATTCGAAGCTGCGACCTCGATGCTTCAAGGAAAAGAACAGATTGCCAAAATCGCCCTTGAACAAGTCACAAGACAACCTGTCACAAACCTGATCAATACCGTTATGGGGGCAACAGGGGCCTTGATGAAAGCCGATGCCGCACAATCGACGAAACTGCTGAAAAGTGCACTCGCCGGAATCGACGAAGGAAACAAATTCCTCCAAAGCGAAAAGAAAATCGGCGTACTCGATCTAATGAAAACGTTGAATGATCCCGACATAAACCGGGCGATCGGTTTCGGCGTCCACTTCCTGAAGGGAATGGGCAAGGAATTGAAGGAATAGGAAGGAAGGTTGACTCTTTTTAGGGTCAGCCTCTTTTTTCACTCATCAAAAAACAGGCTATACTCCCTCCCCTTATTCACGCCACGGCTTGTCAGGTTCAATGATTGCAGGATTCGCGTTGCAGTGGATGCAGAGGAAATATTCAAAAAATCCCGCAGCTGCCGATTCGTGATAGTCGGGCCGATTAAATAAAAATAGTTTCGGAAAGTTTGTATCGTTCAAGCATGGAAAAATCGGCATCGATATGCTGTTTATTGATGACGCGAACAGCTTTCTTTAAAGCTTTAGCATCTAAAATCGATTCTTTCATGGAATTTTCGAGTTGATTAATTATAGCGGGAAGCGCCTCGCGATGAATGACTTTATACTGGAGCGTACGGTTTTCAGGAGAGGTACGTATGATTGTTTGGGGATTGCTGATGACAATGAATGAATGGATCGGAATTACTGGAATGTTATATTGCAAAAGTCACGATTAAAGTATCCATCTGAAAAAAAAGGGATGGGTCCTACAACCGTATATCGTGGAAGATGAAATGACTTTTCGGTTCCAAAAAGCTTACTTAATGGAAAGTCAATGGAGGTTTCCCCTTTATAGCCAGCCTCCCTTTTATTGAGATCCTGCATAATTGAAGGCATCTTTGGATGATGTGGCGGAAGCCTGCGCACCAATGCACGTAATTTGAGGATCGTAAGCGGGACTTTTCGCTGTTTTACAATCAATATTCCTCACTCCTATCTTGGGTTTCTCCCAAAGGATTCGACAAAAATAACGAATATTCCTTCAAATGAATGCGCTTGTCCCTTTTATCTGCGAAATTCGAGGATTTTTCTACAATTTCGGCATTTTATCTGCGAAACTGATCTTTTTTTCTGCAATTTCGGCATTTTATCTGCGATTCTGGTCCATTTATCTGCAATTTCGGCACTTTATCTGAGATTCTGGTCCATTTATCTGCGATTTCGGCGATATTTCGATTTTCCTACAAAAAAAGGACCCCAAAAGCAGGTCCTCGTCATAAATCTGCAAGCGCCCTGCCCGCCTGTCGTCCGGAGAAAAGGCAGCCGCCGACGAATGTTCCTTCCAATGAACGATAACCGTGAACCCCGCCCCCGCCGAATCCAGCTACCTCACCCGCTGCATACAGGCCATTCACTGGATGTCCGGAAGCATTCAGGACGCGACAGGAAAGATCGGTTTGCAATCCCCCTAGAGTTTTTCTGCTGACGATATTCAACCGTACCGCTATCAACGGACCATTCTTTTGATCGAGGATTTTATGCGGTGCTGCAACTCTTATTAACCGATCCCCGATATAATGGCGTGCTCCACGCATTGCGGTGATTTGCAGGTCTTTCGTGAATTTATGATCCATTTCCCTATCCCTCGCGATTATTTGCCGCTCGATATCGGCAAGGACAAGCAAGTTCTCTTCCGTGAGCTTATTCATCCCGTCCACAAGTTCCGGGAGTGAATCCGCTATGACAAAATCCTCGCCCTTGTCCATGAAAGCCTGCACGGGAGACGATGCGCCAGGCAGGACGCGGGATAACACCTTCCGAATGCTTTTACCTGTCAAATCGGGATTTTGCTCAGAGCCCGATAAAGCAAATTCTTTTTCGATGATTTTCTGCGTCAAAATGAACCATGAATGGTCGTACCCTGTCGCCATGATGGCATCAAGCGTCCCCAGCGTATCGAATCCCGGAAAATTCGGAGCAGGGAATCGCTGGCCCGTTGCATCGAGCCAAAGAGATGAAGGCCCGGGCAGGATACGGATTCCATGCTTGGCCCAAACGGGATCATGATTCTTGATTCCTTCCGTATAGTGCCACATCCGGTCGCGATTGACGATTCTTCCTCCGGCCTTTTCCGTAATGGCAAGCATCCTCCCATCCACATGCTCAGGAACGCCGGAAATCATATTTTTCGGGGCTTCACCTAGTCGCGCAGGCCAATTCTTTCTTATCAATTCATGATTGGCCCCGATTCCGCCGCTTGTCACAAGCACAGCTTGAGCATGAAACGAAAAGTCCCCGATCACTTCCCGGGAGCTAGCCTCGCCGCGAGCTGCCGAGCTCGGCACAAGCACCGATCCACGTACACCAAAGACAGAGTCGTCTTCCGTTAACAATTCATTCACGCGATGACGGGGACGATAATCGACCAGACCTTTCCCGATCGCTTTACGGACCCGATCCTCGAACGGCTTTACGATCCCCGGACCCGTTCCCCATACAATATGAAAACGCGGAACCGAGTTACCATGTCCTTCAGCGAGGTAACCCCCTCGCTCCGCCCAGCCAACTACCGGAAAAAAACGGATGCCCTGGGCTGTCAGCCATTCCCGTTTTTCCCCTGATGCAAAGTGGACGTAAGCTTCCGCCCACTTTTTCCCCCAATGATCTTCATCATCCTCACGATCAAAACCAGCCGTACCTAACCAATCCTGCCAGGCAAGCTCCCGTGAATCCTTAATGCCCAATCTCCGCTGTTCAGGTGAGTCGACAAGAAATAAACCGCCAAAAGACCACCATGCCTGCCCGCCAAGAGAAGCTTCCGGTTCTTGATCCAGCAGCAATACTTTCTTCCCGGCATCCGCAAGCTCTGCCGCAGCCACCAACCCGGCGAGACCCGCTCCGACCACAATCACATCAAATCCCATCAACATGCCCCCGTCTCCATATGTATGCGCTTTCATTAAATGCTCTCTTCCTACATTCCCTGTTCATCCTCATATTCCTTCTTGAAAGGAAAAAAGGCAAATAAAAAACCACCAATATATGTATTGGTGGAGACGGTGGGAGTCGAACCCACGTCCAGACATAACGGCACTTAAGCTTCTACGAGTGTAGTCGATATATTCGCATTTCGCGAACTCATTAGCCTATCGACAGGCGGCAGAGCAGCTAGTCTGATTGGTCTCTTCCTTCATCCTCAGACGGTGGATTCCGGCGTATCCCACTTAGAGTGAGTCCCTTACCCTACCACGTGGGCCATGGAGGGAGGAACAGCTAACGACTGTTGTTACGCAGCGAAAGCTAGGTTGTTGTTTTGTTTGCCAGTTATAGGCGTTGACGTTTTAACGAGGCCGATCCCCTCGACTCGCAACTTAAGCTCGAACTATCCCTGTCGAATCCGTAACGTCCCCATGATTGAAATGGAGCGTACGAGAGAAGAATAGTCAGCAAGTTGGCTGATATTCAATTGTCATCGGTACAGGATTAATTATAACAGATTGAAACGAAAAATCAATTGTAAGGTCTTGGCAGTGTTACATCTTCTGACGATCACGGAAAGCACGTTCAATATCACGTTTCGCTTCCTTCTTCTTCAGGTCATCTCGCTTGTCATATTGCTTCTTCCCTTTTCCAAGCCCGATTAAAACCTTGGCAAAACCATTTTTCAAATACATTTTCAATGGAACGATGGTGTAGCCCGCTTCTTTCGTTTCACCGATCAGTTTACTGATTTCTTTCTTATGCAAAAGGAGCTTTCTTGTCCGCAACGGGTCATGGTTAAACTGGTTCCCTTGCTCGTAAGGACTGACATGCATATTATAAAGATAGATTTCGCCATTTTCAATTTTAGCGAAGGCATCTCTCAAATTCACTCGGGCCGCACGGATTGCCTTGATTTCGGTCCCTTTCAAAACGATGCCTGCTTCAAATGTTTGTTCAATGAAGAAATCATGATACGCTTTTTTATTTTGTGCTAGTTGTTTACCTGAGCCTTTTGGCATCTAACTCTCCCCTTTTTACATCCGATCGCGGTGAGAGGATGAATCGATCATCCCCTCACATCAATCTTATCTCTTTTTAGGCTTCCTCTTGCGCTTGGCAGCGGGCGCATTTTCAAAGAATTTTTTCTTCTTTTTCGGCTTTCTATCGGAAGAAGGCGAATCTCCCTTGCGATTGCCGCCACGGCCGCCGCCTTTTCCTTCGTTTCTTCCGCCATTCCCGCCGCGGCCGCGTTTACGGTCACCTGAATTGGCTTTGAATATTTTCTTCTCTCCGGATGGACGCGGACGGCTCACCTTCATGCCGATGATTTCAAAATCGATGGCGCGTTCCTCTTTATTGACGTTGGAAACACGTACGTCGATTTCGTCCCCAATCCGGAATACATTCCCTGTACGTTCCCCGATCATGGCCAGCTGGCGCTCATCGAAGCGGTAATAGTCATCCGTCATGAAGCTGACATGAACAAGCCCCTCAATGGTGTTCGGCAGCTCGACGAACATTCCGAAATTCGTAACGGAACCAATGATGCCGGTATATTCCTCGCCGATTTTATCAAGCATATATTCGGCTTTCTTCAAATCATCGGTTTCGCGCTCCGCATCGACGGAGCGACGTTCCCGCTTCGAGGTATGATCGGCAATCTCGGGTAAAATCGCATTCCATTTCTCTTTCGTCGCTTCATCCGTTTTCCCTTCCACCAAATAAGTCCGGATCAGCCTATGCACGATCAAATCCGGGTAACGGCGGATCGGTGAAGTGAAATGTGTATAAAATTCAGCTGATAATCCAAAATGGCCCAGGCTTTCCGGATCATATTTCGCTTGCTGCATCGAACGGAGCATGACGGTGGATATGACCGTTTCTTCCGGCTTGCCTGCCACTGCCTCGATGATTTCCTGTAATGCCTTTGGATGGACGTCATTGGCCGACCCGCGCACGATGTAGCCGAAGTTCGTAATGAATTCGAAGAAGCGCTGCAGTTTTTCCGGCTTCGGATCTTCGTGGATACGGTAAATGAACGGAACGTCAAGACGGTTGAAATGCTCGGCAACGGTTTCGTTGGCCGCGAGCATGAATTCTTCAATCAGCTTCTCGGCAACCGACCTTTCACGTAAAACGACATCAGTCGGATGTCCCTCTTCGTCAACGATAACCCTCGCTTCATTGAAATCAAAATCGATCGCACCGCGGTTCATCCGATTTTTACGAAGGATGGCCGCCAACTTCTCCATGTCCTCGAACATCGGCACCAACGCTTCATAGCGCTCCAGCTGTTCTTCATCTTTATCCACCAAAATCTTGTTCACATTGCCATATGTCATCCGCTCCGTCGTCTTGATGACACTTTCAAAAATCTCGTGATTGACGACATGCCCGTCTGGTGTGATTTCCATCTCACAAGAAAGTGTAAACCGATCGACCTGCGGGTTCAAGGAGCAAATCCCGTTCGATAAACGATGCGGAATCATCGGAATGACCCTGTCCACCAAATAAACGCTCGTACCCCTTTCAAGGGCTTCCTTATCGATTGGTGAACCTTCCGTAACATAATGGCTGACATCGGCAATATGGACACCTAGCTTGTAATGGCCATTTTCAAGCTTAGTAACCGAAACGGCATCATCGAGGTCCTTCGCATCGGCCCCATCAATCGTGACCAAAACATCTTTGCGCAAATCCCTGCGGCTGCCGATTTCACTTTCAGAAATCGTATCGGAAACGGCATTGGCTTGCTTCATGACGTCTTCCGGGAATTCCATGGGCAAACCATATTTATGGATGACGGAAAGGATATCGACGCCAGGGTCATTTTTATGCCCTAGAATTTCGATGATTTCTCCTTCTGCACTTACACGTCCTTCTGGGTAAGAAGTCAGCTTGACGACAACCTTATGGCCCTCCACCGCTCCATGGGAAGCATGCTGCGGGATGAAGATGTCGTTTGCGATCTTTTTATCATCAGGGATGACGAAACCAAAGCTTTTGCTTTCGGAGTATGTACCTACCACTTGCGTTATTCCGCGTTCAAGGATCCTGATGACCGTGCCTTCTTGCCTTGATCCGGACGTTTCCGAGGATACTCGTACCATGACGATATCTCCGTGCATCGCTGTACCCGTTTCATTTGGCGGGATGAAAATATCATCCATTCCTGGGTTATCTTCAGGCGTTACAAATGCGAAGCCCTTTGCATGACCCGTTAATTTTCCGCGGAACAAATTCATTTTTTGCGGCAGGCCGTAACGATTGCTTCTCGTTCTGACCACCAATCCCTTTTCTTCCAGCTTCACTAGCGCCTTGACGAAATTCTTGAAGTCTGCCGAGTCTTCGATCTTCAAAGCCTCTTCAAGCTCCTGTACCGTCAATGGCTTATATGCTTCGTCGGTCATGTACGTCAAAAGCCTATTCATGTGTTCTTGAATGTTATCTTCCATAAAACCCCTCCTATTCAGGGTATAATAAATTTGTTATTCGGACCAATCCAGACTTTCTAAAAATTCCAATACATCTTCATGCAGCTGTTCTTTTTCTTTATCCAGCGTGATGACATGACCGGATTCTTCATACCACTTCAGTTTCTTGACAGGTGACTCGATGGAATCAAAAATGATATCGGCACTTTTCGGATTGATGACGTCATCATGCCGCCCCTGCACGACATATGTCGGTGCATAAATCAAATCGACATGCTCCCGTACATCCGTTATCAATTCCTGAAGGGCTTTCAATGTATTCATCGGTTTATCGGCCAGGAGGTCCATTTCATGCTCTATTTGCTCTTGCGTTTTTCCTTCATACTTCTTAAATTCTCTAGCGTACTCCAATACTCCTTTATACATCATCTCTTCACTTTTGATATACATGGGCGCACACATTGATACGATACCCTTTATAGGTACAGTGTAACCTAATTTAAGAGAAAATACGCCTCCCAAAGAGAGTCCGGCAACAGCTATTTCCTCATGGCCCTTGCTCTTCAGGAAATCGAATGCCATCATGACGTCCTTCCACCAATCATCAGGGCCCGTTTTCACCAGCTCCTCTGGCGGAACCCCATGTCCCTTATAGTGCGGGGCATGGCAGGTGTAACCGTGCTTCTCCAAGTGACGTCCAAGCATCCGCACATCTGCGGAATTCCCCGTGAATCCATGCAATAGTAAGACAGCTCTTTTTCCGCCTTCAAAAGTAAAGGGCTGCTGCAGCTTGATTTTCATGATAATTAGCTCCTTCATTAGTAAATAGCAACCAAAAAAATTCCCTATCCTATCATTAAGTACTAAAATTACTATATCTATTCATGCAACTATCGTGCAAAGAAAAAAGCCTAGCTATTTAGCTAGACTCATTTTTGATCGATTACACATCAAAGAATGCAACAAGTAAAGTTAAAGCAAAGAATAAAATGGCTAATACTACCGTTGCACGATGTAAAATCAAATCCAAGCCGCGAGCTTTTTGCTTTCCGAATAGCTGCTCAGCACCGCCGGCAATCGCACCTGATAAACCTGCACTTTTACCCGATTGAAGCAATACCGTCACAATAAGGGCGATACTGACGATCACCAAAAGCGTTATGAGAAAAGCATGCATGCAATCACACCTCCTGAAGTACCAATAAACAATTACTTTAACTTTACCACACCCATAAGATATCCACAATCTTTGTTATCATTTAATGGTAAGAATTCCTAAACAGCAGCTTCATCATTTTCTTTTTGAATCAAAGTTTGAGATAATTCACAAAAAGGGAAGAAAGAGGTGTCACCATGTTCAAGCCCATTCTCCGGATTCTTGATTTATTGACCATCCTGTTCTCGGCGGTTGCAGGCTATTCTTTATGGATAGGCGGCAGCAATCTCATCAGTGTCTTATTGATCGTTCTCTCGCCGCTTTTGCTGCTGCTTGCAAAATATCATGGCAATCGATATTTATTATTTGCTGCATATACCACGACAACCGTCTATTTTACTGCTATTATTTATAATGGACTTTCCAATAGCGGCATCGACTTTTTCCAATCAAGTTACCATGTGCTGCTGATCGGTGCAGCCGCCATCCTGCTGAGCATCATAGCGGCCGTCATTGGTTTCGGCACCAACACCCTTACGATTCTCTGGCTATCGCTGCACGCCCTGGTCACCTTCGAGACGATCAGGATGTCAGGCGGTTTCCTATCTCACTTTTGGTCTGCACCCGTCGTGGAAGCCGCAGTCCGCAATGATTATCCATTTTTATTGATGGTGGTCTGGATCGGCTTATTCCTCGATAAGTACCAAAGTGAATTGACGAGGGATTACTTGTCACGATAATCTTTCAAAACGCCTATCGCAGGAAATCTTATATTAAAAGCAAGGGGCCTTTCATATGTTAAAACCTATATTTACTGCAACTGCTCTGTCATCGTTCATTTTATTGTCCGGATGTTCATTCGACCAATCAAGCGATGAAAAAAAAGAGCAAAAAGAAGAACACCCGAGCTCCCACCATACGGAGACAGAAACTGATGATAAGCAAGATGATTCAAAAGAATCGGCCCAACGCCAGGTGGAAGTGGATGAAACGGTCAAGCCCGCGCAGGCTGGCCTGCAGACTTTAGCCAACCCAGAAAGCATCCCTGTACTTGTCAACAAACAATACAGCTTGCCGGAAGATTACAAACCTGAAGATCTTGTTTACCCAAAAGTGGATTTCATCTTTCAGGATAAAATTGAAAAAAGAATGATGCGCAAAGAAGCGGCAGAAGCGCTTGAACGGCTATTCCAAGCTGCCGAAAAAGACAATATGCACTTCGCCGGCGTATCCGCCTACCGTTCACATCAAACGCAAATCACGGTCTTTAATAACTATGTGGCCAAGGACGGGGAAGAAAAAGCGAAAACCTACAGTGCAATGCCTGGGACGAGCGAGCACGAAACAGGTCTGGCCATCGATGTCACGACCCATGACGGTGCATGTGCTGCCCAAGATTGCTTCGGAGACACGAATGAAGCGTCCTGGCTTGCAGAGCATGCCCATGAATACGGATTTATCATCCGCTATCCGGAAGGCAAGGAAAACATTACAGGCTATAAATACGAACCGTGGCACATCCGCTATATTGGCGCCGATGCCGCAACTGAAATCTTCAAAACGAAAAGCACTTTGGAAGAATACTATAATGCCGTTCCAGTAGAAGCTGTAGATAAATAAGTAAAAGGTGCCCATATGCGGCACCTTTTTTGACTTTAATCAAACGTTTGATTAAATTGGCTTCCCATAAAAAAACCCCCCATTCACATGGAATGGGAGGTGAGAGATAATCATCTCCACCCGCTTCTCGTCGGAAGAGGGTGTCACGGTAATTATTTCTTCAAGTTATAGAAAGATTTCAAGCCGCCGTAAACAGCCAAGTCGCCAAGCTGGTCTTCGATGCGAAGAAGTTGGTTGTATTTAGCGATACGGTCCGTACGTGACATCGAACCTGTTTTGATTTGTCCTGCGTTCGTTGCAACGGCGATGTCAGCGATTGTTGCATCTTCCGTTTCACCTGAGCGGTGGGAAACGACAGCCGTGTAGCCAGCGCGCTTAGCCATTTCGATTGCGTCAAACGTTTCAGTCAGTGTACCGATTTGGTTCACTTTGATCAGGATCGAGTTACCGATGCCTTTTTCAATGCCTTCAGCCAATTTTTTCGTGTTCGTTACGAATAAATCGTCACCAACCAATTGAACTCTAGAACCGATGCGTTCAGTTAGAAGTTTGTGGCCATCCCAGTCATTTTCATCCAAGCCGTCTTCGATGGAAAGAATCGGGAATTCATTCACTAGCTCTTCATAGAAAGCAACCATTTCTTCAGATGTAACGCCATTGCGGCCTTCGCCTGCAAGATCGTATTTGCCTGTTTCTTTGTTATAGAATTCAGATGAAGCTACGTCCATACCAAGGTAGATATCTTCGCCTGCTTTATAGCCTGCTTTTTCAATCGCCTCGATGATGACTTGAAGTGCTTCACGGTTCGAACCTAGGTTTGGCGCAAAGCCGCCTTCGTCGCCAACAGCCGTGTTCAAGCCTTTAGCAGAAAGAACCGATTTCAATGCATGGAATACTTCAGCACCCATACGAACGGCTTCCTTGAAGCTTGGCGCACCGACAGGAAGGATCATGAATTCCTGGAAGTCGACGTTGTTATCGGCATGTGATCCGCCGTTGATGATGTTCATCATTGGAGTTGGAAGTTGTTTTGCATTGAACCCTCCAAGGTAACGGTACAATGGTAAACCGGAAAATTCAGCAGCAGCATGGGCAGCAGCCATGGATACGCCAAGGATTGCATTCGCTCCAAGGTTTCCTTTGTTTTCCGTACCATCCAATTCGATCATCGTAAGGTCAAGGCCAGCTTGGTTCGTAACATCCAAGCCAATGACAGCTTCAGCAATGATTTCATTTACGTTATCAACCGCTTTTTGTACCCCTTTACCCAGGTAGCGAGATTTATCCCCGTCACGAAGCTCAACTGCTTCATGTTCTCCTGTTGAAGCACCTGATGGGACGATTGCGCGTCCGAAGTATCCGGACTCAGTTTGGATTTCTACTTCTATTGTTGGATTACCACGGGAATCAAGCACTTCGCGTGCATATACATGTTCAATGTACGGCATTTAAATCTCTCCTTTTCCAATTCACATTTTTATTTAGATAATAGGGATTTCCCTGTCATTTCAACAGGTTTTTCGACTCCAAGCAGATCAAGCATCGTTGGAGCTAAATCGCCTAATATACCATCTGTTCTTAATGTTACCTGATTTTTGGTGATAATGACAGGCACAGGGTTCGTTGTGTGGGCCGTCATCGGGTTTCCTTCAAGCGTAACGACTTCATCGGCATTCCCATGGTCTGCCGTAATGATTGCCGTGCCGCCTTTAGAGACGATCAAATCGACGATCCTGCCTAGGCATTCATCAACGGTTTCAATCGCTTTTATGGTCGGCTCAAGCATCCCTGAGTGCCCAACCATATCCGGATTGGCAAAATTCAAAAGGATCGCATCGAAGTTATCGGCCTCGATTTGTTCCACCAACGCATCCGTCACTTCATAAGCACTCATTTCCGGTTTTAAATCGTATGTAGCGACTTTCGGAGAATTAATTAAAATCCTCTCTTCACCAGGAAACTTCTCTTCTCGGCCACCGCTCATGAAAAACGTCACATGCGGATATTTTTCCGTTTCAGCAATGCGAAGCTGAGTAAGCTTGTTTTGAGAAAGCACTTCCCCTAATGTATTATCGAGATTTGTCGGCTTGAATGCAACATATCCATCAACCGTTTCCGAAAAATGCGTCAGGCAGACAAAATGAAGGTGTTTCGGATGACCGGGACCGCGGTCAAATGAGCGAAAGTCCTCATTCGTGAATGTATTCGAAATCTGGATCGCCCGGTCGGGACGGAAGTTATAAAAGATAACTGCATCCTCATCCTTAATCGTCGCCACCGGCTTGCCATCCTCCGCCGTAATGACCGAAGGAATCACGAACTCGTCAAAAATACCATGTTCATATGAATCCTCGACACATTCCAGTGCAGAAGGATAAGCTGGTCCATCTCCATATACCATTGAACGGTAGGATTTTTCGACACGCTCCCAGCGTTTGTCACGGTCCATGGAATAATATCTTCCCGAAATGGTTGCAAAGCGGCCTACACCGATTTCCTTCATTTTCGCCTCGGCATCCTTGATATAGCCCTGAGCCGTTTTCGGTCCGACATCACGCCCATCGAGGAACGCATGGACATACACATTCTTGACTCCTTCTTTGGCTGCCAGTCTCAGCAAGGCATACATATGTTCAATATGGCTATGCACGCCGCCATCCGAAAGAAGTCCAAACAGATGAAGGTCTGTACCTTTTTTCTTGGTATGCTTCATAGCCTCGACCAAGGTCGGGTTTTCTGCAAACTCGCCTTCGCGGATTGCCAGGTTCACACGGGTCAGGCTTTGATAAACGATGCGTCCGGCACCGATATTCAAATGGCCCACTTCCGAGTTCCCCATTTGTCCTGCAGGCAAGCCGACTGCTTCGCCGCTTGCAGTTAGATGGGAGTGCGGGTACTGCTCCCAATAACGGTCAAAATTCGGTTTTTTCGCATGATAAACAGCATTTCCTTTTTCCTCGCTGCGGCAGCCAAAACCGTCCAAGATGATAAGTGCCACAGGCGACTTACTCATAGTGACCAGCCTCCAGCAATTGTAAGAAACTATCCGGCTTCAAGCTTGCCCCGCCTACCAATGCACCGTCAATATCAGGTTGCGCCATGTACTCTTTGATATTCTCAGGTTTTACGCTGCCTCCGTACTGGATACGGATGGCCGCTGCCGCTTCGTTAGAAAACTTGTCAGCAACTACTGAACGGATATGTGCACATACTTCATTCGCATCTTGTGCAGATGATGATTTACCAGTGCCAATCGCCCAAATCGGTTCATAGGCAATGACAGCTTGTTTCAACTGCTCGTCGGATAAGCCCGCTAGGCCTTTTTCGATCTGGCCGGCAACAAAATCATTCGTTTCGCCAGCTTCACGCTGCTCAAGCGTTTCACCGCAGCAAACGATCGGGGTTAATTGGTTAGCGAAAGCGGCATGAGCTTTTTTATTAACGGCTTCATCCGTTTCATTGAACATTTCGCGACGTTCGGAATGGCCTAGGATGACATAAGAGACACCAAGATCAGCTAATGCGATCGGGCTGACTTCTCCTGTGAAGGCTCCATTATCTTCAAAGTGCATGTTCTGTGCCCCGATTTTCACATCGGTCCCCTTTGCAGCTTGAACTAATTGATCCAGAAACAAAGCAGGAGCACATACAACCGTATCGATTACATCTTGCTTAGGAATTAAATTGCTCACTTCTTCTAAAAAGGCAGTTGCCTCAGATAGTGTCTTATTCATTTTCCAGTTACCTGCAATAATCGGTTTACGCATATGGTTTCTCATCCCTTCTAAAGTTGAAAAATTTTTGACGGTTCACGCCTATTTGTCGTTCAATGCTACAACGCCCGGCAATTCCTTGCCTTCCATGAACTCAAGAGATGCACCGCCGCCCGTTGAAATATGGGACATTTTTTCCGCCAACCCAAACTTTTCGGCAGCCGCAGCAGAATCTCCACCGCCGACGATGCTGTAAGTATCTTTTGCATCAGCCAAGGCTTGGGCAACGGTTTTTGTACCATTCGCAAATTTATCGAATTCGAACACGCCCATAGGCCCATTCCAAATGACAAGCTTGGAGCCTTTGATGATATCCGCATATAATTCACTTGTTTTCGGACCGATATCAAGAGCCATTTTCTCTTTTGGTATCGAATCGATATTGACGATTTCAGTCTCTGCATCAGGTGAAAATTCAGCCGTAACGACGGCATCAATCGGCAAATGCAACTTCACGCCTTTTTCTTTAGCGCTTTCGATGAAGGATTTGGCCAATTCAATCTTGTCTTCCTCCAATAGCGAGTTACCGATTTCATGACCTTGCGCTTTAATGAATGTATAACCAAGGCCGCCGCCAATGATCAAATGATCGACGTTTTCCAAAAGATTTTTGATGACACCTATTTTATCCTTTACTTTTGCGCCGCCAATTATAGCTGTAAAAGGACGTTCCGGGTTCGATAAGGCTTTTCCGAGCACAGCAAGCTCTTTTTCCATCAGCAATCCGGAAACGGCTGGAAGGTGGTGTGCAATCCCTTCCGTCGAAGCATGGGCACGATGGGCAGCCCCGAATGCATCATTCACATAAACATCGGCAAGTGCAGCGAATGACTTCGCCAATTCTGGATCGTTCTTTTCTTCGCCTGGATAGAAGCGGACGTTTTCCAATAACAAGATCTCGCCATTCTCCATATTGTCGATCATGGATTGAACGGACTCGCCATATGCTTCTTCAGCTTTTTGCACATCCTTGCCGCTAAGCTCGCTTAGTCGTTCGGCAACAGGAGCTAAACGTAATTCTTCCACAACTTGTCCTTTAGGACGGCCAAGATGGCTCGCCAAGATGACTTTTGCGCCTTGTTCCGTCAGGTAGGAAATCGTCGGCAATGCAGCTTTGATTCTTGTATCGTCCGAAATCTTTCCGTCCTGCATCGGAACGTTGAAATCAACACGGCAAAATACACGTTTCCCCTTTAATTCAATATCTCTAATCGACTTTTTATTCATAATCCAAAGAACCTCCTTAGATATTGTTAACACATTTTTGATTTTTTTAGTCAAAAAGGGAGAGGGTACATATCCCATCTCCCCTTTACTCTACTTCATTATAGTCGGTTTCCAGAAAATTATCCAAAAACAAGGAATGGAAGCGCCTCATGTGCTTAATGACTTACTAATAATATCATCATCTGCCAGGTTTTATTAGAGTATGATTAAAAAAACCTCACCTTGGTGAGGTTTTTTTATTATTCTAATTACAATCCTTTTTTAGCCAAATAGTCGATCAAATCAACTACACGGTTAGAATATCCTGTTTCATTATCATACCAAGATAATACTTTAACCATGTTTCCTTCCATTACCATTGTGGAAAGGGCATCGATTGTAGAAGAAGATGGGTTGCCGTTATAGTCCGTTGATACTAGCGGAAGTTCGCTGTACTCAAGAATTCCTTTTAGGTCCCCTTCTGAAGCTTTTTTGAATGCTGCATTCACTTCTTCAGCTGTTACATCTTTTTCTAGTTCTGCTACAAGATCGACTACAGATACGTTTGGAGTCGGTACACGCATTGCCATACCATTCAATTTCCCTTTAAGCTCAGGAAGAACAAGTGCAACAGCTTTTGCCGCCCCAGTTGTTGTAGGAATGATGTTTTCGGCCGCTGCACGAGCACGACGGTAATCTTTATGAGGTAAATCAAGGATTTGTTGATCGTTTGTATACGAGTGAACAGTCGTCATCATACCGCGCTTGATTCCGAATTGTTCATGAAGAACTTTAGCGAATGGAGCCAAGCAGTTTGTAGTACATGACGCATTCGAGATTACATGGTGGTTCGCCGCATCATATTTCTCTTCATTTACACCCATGACGATTGTGATATCCTCATCGGATGCAGGAGCAGAGATGATTACTTTTTTCGCGCCAGCTTCTAAATGTTTGGCTGCATCTGAACGTTTCGTGAAACGTCCTGTAGATTCAACAACCACTTCAACACCTAAATCTCCCCAGCCTAATTGTGCAGGGTCACGTTCAGCCAATACTTTTACTTTATGGCCGTCAACTACCAAGAAATCACCATCAACCGCTACTTTTTCATTAAGAGAACCATGAATTGTATCATATTGAAGAAGGTGCGCTAGCATATTAGCATCCGTTAGGTCGTTAATAGCAACAATTTCCACCTCAGGGTTATTCAATGCTGCACGAAATACATTACGTCCAATACGTCCAAAACCATTAATACCAACTTTTACTGCCATGAAAAATTCCTCCTTTAAAGTTCGCAAATATATTAAGGGGTGTAATTCCCCTGAATTAACTCCAGTGCTGCCGCTTCATCCGTAATCAATACGGTTGACGAAGGAGCGCCTTTCATATAAGAACGGATAGCCTTGGCCTTAGTTTTCCCACCTGCGACAGTTATCACTCGCTTTTCAGGGCTGAGATCATCTAACTGGATGCCGACAGTCAAAACCTTATGGACAACTTTTCCGTTTTCATCGTAGTAATAACCGAATGCTTCTCCTACAGCTTTACCATCTAACAGCTTCTTTAACATTTCCGGCGGAGAATTCCTTCTCTCTGCCATCGCCATGGCATCACCAATTCCATGAATGATCATATCGGCAGATTTGATTTGTGAAATGACTTCTTTGATTGCAGGCTCCTTCTGAAAGGAAGCGTAAACTTCATCGCTCAATTGATCGGGTACATATAACACTCTGTATGAGGCGTGCGCCTTCTGTGCCATTTTTTCGACGATCGTATTGGCCTGGTTCTGCACCGCTTCACCAATTCCACCGCGGGCTGGAACGAATATCAATTTCTTCGATGCTTCATCAGGCGACAGCGAATTGGCCACTTCGGCCATTGTCGATCCACCAGTTACCGCAATGATATTCTTTGATTTCCACTCGAGTTTCATACGGTTTGCACAAGCTTTGCCCAATTCTTTTTTTACCCATGGGGTTTCATCGCAATTTCCCGATACAATGATGACTTCATCCACTTGCAACAAGTCCTGCAATTGCCGTTCCATTATGTCTATACCCATAACTTCACGCATTATTCCTTCTAACTTCTCCAGGATTTCCATCCCTTCATCCGTCAGTGTCATACCAGAACTGAAAATATTAACCAGGTTCTGACTTTTCAGAAAATCGACCTCGCCTCTAAGCGTCCGCTCCGTCAAATTAAGACTCACGGCCAGGCTTCGCCTTCCCACCGGCTGCATCATTTTGATATAACGCAGGATATCATATCTTTTTTGCATAACCATAAGGAAATCAGGTAATAATTTTCTTTGTACCTCGAGTAATGTACGCATAGATAAAACTCCTAAAAAGTCTGATTGGACACTATATGTCCCGCGTAGTCATTTTATGTCCCACCTGAAATAAAAAAAATATTCCTGCTACATATTTTATTCTAGCAGGAACGGATTGTTTCTTCAAATGATTTGAAAAATTATTTTTGCAAAAGCCCATTTAGAGCTGATTTATCAACCTTTCCATACTGAATGATTTCTTCTTTCCATTCAATCACAGGGATCATCAAAGCAAATTTCTCAAGCAGCACATCATCGGAATGAATATCGATTTCCTTAAAACCTATGCCCGAATCCCGTTTCACCTCTTCAAGTATCACCTTGGCCTCATCACATAACGGACATCTTGCCCTGCTATATAAAACAAACTGATTCGTTTCCAAAATACCCAACCCTTTTCAGTCATATCTTTTTCGTTTAGATGAAGACGGTATCCCTAGCTGCTCCCGGTATTTGGCAACCGTTCGACGTGCAAGGATGATTCCATGCTCCTCTTTCAGCCGTTCAGCCAAATCCTGATCCGATAGCGGCTTTTGTTTATTTTCGCCATCGATCGCGGCCTTGAGTCCCTTTTTAGCTTGCATGCCGGACATATCCTCTTCAAGGCCTACTGATTGTAAAGATGTTGTGAAGAAGATCCGCATCTCGATCGTACCGAAAGGGGTCTGCACATATTTACCTTTAACGGCGCGGCTTACCGTCGATTCATGTATTCCAAGTTCATCGGCCACTTCCTTCATCGTCATCGGCTTCAAGTAATTCAGCCCGTGATGAAAGCACGCTGGCTGTTTATCGACGATACACTGGATAACCTTCAATATCGTTTCTTTTCTCTGTTGAATCCCTCTTGAAATCCATTGGTATTCCTGCCACTTATCCTGAATGAACCGTTGTACGCCTTTATCTCCATGGCTCTTCATCCGGTTCAAGTACCCTTTATCTACATTAAGGTTCGGTGTGTTGCCATCGTAATTCCCGACAAGAAGCATCCCTTCACGGACCTCGACAACGACATCAGGCACTATATATGATGGTTTTTCCTGGAAGAACAATGAAGCTGGCCGCGGATTCAGCGTTTGCACATAATCGAATACCTCTTGTATTTCCTTCATTGTAGCGCCGATTTTCTTACTTAGATCTTTCCAACGCTTTTCGGCAAAGTCGAGAAAATGATTTTCTATGATGCTTTCCGCCAGGGGGTTGATCCCCTCCGCTATCACTTGGAGCAAGAGGCACTCTTGCAGATTTCTCGCTGCAAGTCCATGCGGCTCGAGCTGCTGTAGAATGGAGAGGCTCTCCTCCAAAACGGCTGGAGAGATGCCTGCAATGCAAATATCGTCCAGACTTATCCGCAAGTAACCGTTTTCATCGAGATTATGAATTAAGAGCAGCATCGCCTTATACTGCTCACCCGTTAGCTGCTGGTGATTGACCTGGGACATGACGTGCTGTTCAAGCGAGACGGTGTCTTCACTGATTTGTTCGATCCAATAGTTGGCATCATACGTATTTTTAAGGGTCCGTTTACCTTTTTTCCGGTCAAAGGTCGGCTGAAATAATGCAGATGTTGGCTGATCTAGGGACAGTAATGGATTTTCGGCCATTTTATTTTCCAAGAAAGCGGAAAGCTCCTGGGTGGAGTATTGCAGCAAGGTAATAGCCTGCATGAGCTCCTGGGTCATTGCCATCTTTAAAGTTTGCTGTTGAAATAATCCTGCTTTCATATTCATACTCATCGATTCATCCCTCCCCACTCCATTTTACATTATCAGGAAAAAATTCTACACAAAAACCCATGAAAACGCTTACGTTTTTTTCTGAATGGTTTATTTGTTTTCCATACTATATGTCAGGAATGCCATTTTCACAACTACTTTTATTGAAAAATCCCCATTTTTCAAGACTGAAGCCCTTATTTTCGAGGGATGTCCCCATCAAACAGATTTCGATGGAAATCGCGAAATTCCAACAAAAATCATCTTTCATAAAAAAATCCCCCACTTAAATAATTTAAGCGGGAGATTTGGCAGTGCCCTCGGCAGGAATCGAACCTGCATTTCAAGCTTCGGAGGCTTGCGTTCTATCCGTTGCACTACGAGGGCGAATTGGAAAAATCAATGTTCATATCTATTCGACAGACTTCATTATATGATAGAATGCCCTCCTTTGCAAGGGTTATCAGGTTTAAAAGTTTGTCTTTTGGGTATTATGGATAATGTGGAAATTCATCCCTGATCGGCATAATTACAAATGAATTCAAAGAGGAAGGAGACTTGACCAGAAAATTGTCGAACAAATTATCACTTATAGGATTTGTTTTGTTTGACCTAAATTGACCAAAAAGTGTATCATACATACATAAAGAATTTAAAATGATTCTCTTAATCGAAGGAGGAAATGAACATGAATTTAATTCCTACAGTTATCGAACAAACAAGTCGTGGGGAGCGTGCCTACGATATTTACTCCCGTTTATTAAAAGACAGGATCATTATGCTGGGAAGCGGAATCGACGATAATGTTTCCAATTCCATTGTTGCTCAATTACTATTTTTAGAAGCGGAAAACCCTGAAAAAGATATCACATTATACATCAACAGCCCGGGCGGAAGCATCACTTCCGGTATGGCCATTTACGATACGATGCAATATATCAAACCTGATGTATCCACTGTATGCATTGGTATGGCCGCTTCCATGGGAGCCTTCCTGTTGGCTGCTGGCGAAAAGGGCAAGCGCTATGCGTTGCCGAACAGTGAAGTCATGATTCACCAACCACTTGGAGGGGCGCAAGGACAAGCTACGGAAATCGAAATCGCTGCCCGCCGTATCCTTCACTTGAAAGATAAATTGAATCAGATTTTGGCAGAACGCACTGGCCAGCCTCTCGAAGTCCTTCAAAGAGATACGGAACGCGATAACTTCATGACTTCCGAAAGAGCCCTTGAATACGGCTTGATCGACAAAGTCATCACTCGCAGCATCCTTGAGGATAAAAAAGATAAATAATGCAGCACAGCAAAAGGCCGCGAGAGCTTCGCGGCCTTTTAGCATGCCATGAAAAAAAGGATGCGCCTTTAGCATCCTCTTTCTTTAACTCTCTTGCTGAACGAATTCTTCCAATGCCTCCAGCGCTTCCTTCTCATCGCGCCCCTCAACGATCAGCTTCACGGATACGCCTGAACTGATGGCGAGGCTCATTAATCCCATGATGCTTTTTGCATTCACTTTCTTTCCTTCTTTTTCAAGAAATACATCCGAATGAAAGCGGTTAGCTTCTTGTACAAACAGGGCCGCCGGCCGGGCTTGTAAACCTGTTTTCAGTTTTACTTTAACTTGTTTCTCCACCATCATGATCTCCCCTGTAAGCTTTATTTTTTCGCAGCAATAGCCTCTCCCCCACGGAGCCTGTCAGCTATTTCGTCAATCTTCCGTAGCCGGTGATTAATTCCGGATTTACTGATGCTTCCCCCGGATACCATTTCGCCAAGTTCCTTTAAGGTTATATCCTGGAAGGCTATTCTCAGTTCGGCAATTTCACGAAGTTTATCCGGCAAAATGTTCAATCCGACCGTATCCTCGATGTAATGGATATTTTCCACCTGCCGCAATGAGGCACCGATCGTTTTGTTCAAGTTAGCCGTTTCACAATTCACAAGCCGATTCACAGAATTGCGCATATCACGGACAATCCGGACATCCTCGAACCTCAATAGTGCGGAATGGGCCCCAACGATACTTAAAAACTCGGCAATCTTCTCGGCTTCCTTCAAGTAAATGATGTATCCTTTTTTGCGCTCAAGCGTTTTGGCCTTCAGGTCGAACTTATTCATCAACTCACAAAGCGCATCATTATGCTCTTTATAAAGCGAGAAAATTTCCAGGTGATACGAAGACGTTTCCGGATTATTCACTGAACCTCCCGCAAGAAATGCCCCTCTTAGATAGGAGCGCTTACAGCATTTCTTTCCAACGATCTTATCGGATATCGCATGGAGGATTTCAAATCCGTCACCCAAAATTTCCAAATCGGTCAAAACCCGCTGTCCCCCAGATGACATCCTGACAATATAGACGTTATTCTTTTTAAGCTTCATCTTTTTACGGACCAAAAGCTCGACTTGGACCTCATAACTTTTCTTCAGCAGCGTATAAATCCGTCTCGCAATCGCTGCATTTTCAGTTTGAATATCCACAACAAGCTTCCGATTAGAAAATGAAAGGGATCCGTTCATCCGGATCAGCGCACACAATTCCGCTTTTCCGCAACAATCCTTTCCCTCTAATGTAGTAAGCTCTTTTTTCGTTTCTGAAGCAAAAGACATCCATTCCACCCCCAATCGAACGCAGGTAATCTATTTTTATCAGTAAAAAAACGCCCCTGCCTATATCTACGGAATTATATGGCTTTTCGTTTCATTTATTAGCATATTGTAAAGCAAATCGGCCACTTTTTCTGTATCATGCCGGATGACATTCCCTTCATAGCTGAAAATGCGCTCCTGGATGATCTCAAGGCCCATCCTTTTTAAACTCTCGACATCATACATGACAGGCTTGGCATATTCAGCTTGGTACCGCTGCTGGATCTCGGCCGGTATTTCCTCATTATTTACAAGTATCCTGTCAATATAGGCATTGCCCATATGGTCATATATCGCTTTAATATGATCGCTTGCGCTATAATCCAGCGTCTCGCCTGCTTGTGTCATCAAGTTGCAAATGTACACCTTCTTAGCCTTGGAACGGCCGACCTCTTCCCCCAGTCCAGGGACAAGTAAATTAGGCAGAATGCTAGTATATAAGCTTCCCGGTCCGATGACAATAAGATCAGCCTGCTTGATTTCCTGAAGGGTTTCACTGAGCGGCTTGATATGTTGAGGAGATAAGAACACTTTTTTTATCTTCTTTCCTGAGAAGGGGATCTTGGATTCTCCTGTAACGATCGTTCCGTCATCCATTTCCGCATGGAGGACCACGCTTTGGTTGGCTGCCGGCAGCACCTTGCCGCGGACATTCAGGAATTTGCTCATTTCCTGGATTGCATGGACAAAGTCCCCGGTCAACGAGGTCATTGCCGCCAGGATCAAATTCCCCAGCGAATGCCCGGACAGCTCATTTTGACTCTGAAAGCGGTGCTGAAACATTTGTTCAACGAGAGGTTCCACATCCGATAACGCAGCAAGCACGTTCCGAATATCTCCTGGAGCGGGAATATCCATGTCCTCACGAAGGCGGCCCGAGCTTCCGCCATCATCGGCCACCGTAACGATCGCCGTTATATCGACCGGATGCTTCTTCAGGCCCCTTAATAAAACGGGAAGGCCCGTTCCCCCGCCAATGATCACGACCTTAGGCTGTTTCTTATTATTTAACATCTGCTTTCCCCTTACTTTTTTCGATATCCCGATGTGACACTTGAACCCGATAATCATTTTGGAAGTGATTCGAGATATACTCCGTCAAAGCGACGGAACGATGCTGACCGCCTGTACATCCAATCGCAACCACAAGCTGCGCTTTCCCCTCCCGTTTATAGTAGGGAAGCATGAAAGCTAGTAAATCGGTGACCTTTTCCAAGAACTTCTGGGTCTCGCTCCATTTCAAAACGTAACTGGACACTTCCTGTTCCAAGCCAGTCTTCGGCCTCATGTGGTCGATATAATATGGGTTTGGCAGGAACCGCACATCAAACACAAGGTCAGCGTCTATCGGCAGGCCGTGCTTGAAACCAAAGGACATCACGTTGACCGTGAATCCGACCCTTTTATCGGAAGAAAATTCCGAAGCGATTTTCTCCCTCAATTCGCGCGGTTTCAGTTGTGACGTATTGAAAATCAGCTGCGCCCTGCCCTTCAATTCATCCAGAAGTTCCCGTTCCATTTTAATGCCTTCCAATGGCCGCCCCAATGGTGCAAGCGGATGGGTTCGTCTCGTCTCTTTATATCTGCGCACCAAGGAATCGTCATCAGCCTCAAGGAAGAGGATCCTTGGAGATACCGATGATGTATCCGTAAGGTTATCAAGTGCGAGAAATAACGAATCAAAAAACTCCCGCCCCCTCAAGTCCATGACAAGCGCCACTTTATTCATCTTATTCCCCGAGTCCTTCATTAACTCCAAAAATTTCGGCAATAGTGTGGGCGGCAAATTATCGACGCAAAAAAAGCCGAGGTCTTCAAAACTTTGAACCGCCACTGTCTTCCCCGCTCCCGACATTCCGGTAATGATGACCAATTGCGTTTCATTCATCTGCCCTGTATTCATTGTTCTCCGCCCCCATGTTTAACAATCTTTTTTATATAGCAACCATTAGCCTGGATCCAAACGATACGAAAGTAACTTAAACTCAGGCGTGTAGGTAAAGGTTCCGTAAATGATTCCACGCCCATGAACCATATAGTCCAGGATGTGAAAGTCGCCTTCAGCCATTTCCAGTTTCTTGACATCATCGACTGGATGCCAGCTAAGTTCGCCTTCTTCACAAACATCCAAGTTGACGCCATCGGAATCCGTTGCAAAGAAAGTGAACATCATCCATTCCGAAAGCACTTTATCTCCGTCCTTCATGATGAAAGTGAAAATGCCTTTGATGGAAGGGTTTTTTAAATAAACGCCCGTTTCTTCACGATATTCCCTAATACAGGCATCACGTATGGACTCTCCGGGCTCCATCTTGCCACCTGGGGCTACCCACCATCCGCGTCTAGGTTTTTTCAATAAGAGGATTTGTCCATCCTTGATCAGTACACAATTTGTGACACGTTGCATGTTCTTCACCTCGATTTGGCCTCTGTTCGACTATAGGAACCTTCACCATAAATCGCCGTTCGATATCCATTTGACGATTTACAAATGCTGATAGTTCAAACAAATGGTATTTTACATCCTTTTATGAAAGATATATGTGTATGTTTAGTATATCTTATCATTATACTATTTTTGAAATGAGCTAACAATAAAGTAAACTTCCTGCATTGGGGGAATATTCATTCCTGATGATCCTCGTACCAAGTATTCAACTGCTGCTCCACTCCTATTCTTCACCAGAATTCCCGCCTGCATGCAAAGGGATGGAACATCGGAATTGCATGCAGGCCTACCCATTTCCCTTGAATTGGAATATAAGAACAGACAAAAAAAGGACACAGATGCTTAATCTGTGTCCTCCAACGTTTATAATTAAAGGGGGTCAACTTCTACTCTAACTATACCGAATCATTATTTCACGCGTGTTACAGCCGGGTTAAAACGGAATTACGATGTGTAAATTTTTGTAACCGATCCGATTATGCCTTTGGCTGCAATTTTTCCTGAAGTTCTTCTACATAATGCTGGGCAGATTGAGCGGCAATGCTTCCATCACCGGTCGCTGTCACGATTTGACGCAATGTTTTTTCACGAACGTCACCAGCAGCGAAGATACCAGGGACACGTGTCTCCATCCGATCATTCGTTTCAATATAGCCCGTTGCATTCAAGATGTTCAAGCTTTCAAATGGTTTAGTCAGCGGAAGCATTCCGATATAAATGAATACACCGTCTGCATCGAGCTTCGTTTCTTCACCGTTCACTGTCGAAACGAGGGTGACTCCGCCAACCTTGCCGCCCTCTTCATTGATTTCCTTCAACGTATGATTCCAGATGAAATCGACTTTTTCATTGGCAAAAGCGCGATCCTGAAGAATTTTTTGTGCACGAAGCTCTTCACGCCTGTGAACGATCGTCACCTTCGAAGCGAAGCGGGTCAAGTACACGCCCTCTTCCACCGCAGAGTCTCCCCCGCCGATAACGAACAGTTCTTTTTGCTTGAAGAATGCTCCGTCACAAACCGCACAATACGATACCCCGCGTCCGCCCAATTCCTTTTCGCCCGGTACGCCGATTTTTTTATATTCGGCACCCGATGAAATGATGATTGAGCGCGCTTTGAATTCCTTGGAACCGGCAATGATCGTTTTATACTCTTCACCGTCGATGATTTCTTTAACATCGCCATAAGCATACTCCGCACCGAATTTCTTTGCATGGTCAAACATTTTCGTTGAAAGTTCAGGTCCGAGGATTGTGTCGAATCCAGGATAATTTTCAACTTCTTCCGTATTGGCCATTTGCCCGCCCGGAACGCCTCGTTCCAACATCAAGGTTGATAGGTTCGCACGTGATGTATAGACAGCAGCCGTCATCCCGGCAGGACCAGCTCCAATAATAACAACGTCATAAATTTTTTCAGACATGTTCTCACTCCTCCATATTCCATTACGAATGGAACCTTCACTACGGTTAGTGTTCCCTACCTATTATCCTATATAACAAATAATTTTTCGTCCAAATATCTGCTCATTCCAGAAGGGTTTGCACCAACTTCACGTACTTCGACAAGGTGGACACGGATATGAAATGTTTGTCTGCAATTGCCTGTTTGCTAACTTTCTCATTTTTAAGCTGATTCCATACGTATTCCACCGCAGACGCCCATCCTGCAGGATTGTTGAGCTTTTGCTCGGACTTCACCGCTTCGATGAAGACCGAAAACCACATAAGATAAAGTCCAGCTTCATCCAATTGAATCGGCTGGAAATGCCGGTATAACAACTCAGCCGTTCGATCCGCAAAATCAACGTGCGTCAATGGGCGATCTTTGGAAGGAGCCTGGACAAGGTCGGCATAATCCCGTTCCAGATCAGTGAAATTCTGGTTAAGGTTGAGCACTTGGTTTTTCAATAACTTCTGTTTATGGACCGAGTGCTTCAAAAGGAAAATGGCAAACAGCCTTTCTTCGATAAACTCGCTTTCCAGCCGTTTAATAATGGAAGGAAAGTGATGCTCAAAACCGTCCGAGGTAGCATTCATATCACCCCACGGCTCCATGCCTTCCTTTTCCGGGTTCATTTCCACGACCTTCTTCCAAGCCTTTCTGGCTGCCTGTTCGTGGCCTAAGTGATAGGCGGATATCGTTAGCCAATAATAGAAGGTCCCATCACCTTCGAAACCTTGCTTTTGCAAAACTTTCAGCCATCGATACGCTGAGGCATAATTTCCGATCAAGGCGAAGGTCGCCCCAAGCTTGAAACGATGTTCGGATAGCATCGGCCGGATTTTCTCCAGCATCTGTATGAGCTCCTCGACCTTCTCTTCATCCTGTTGATAATGATGGAAAACGACGAGGTTACAAAGCGCATGCAGGTTTCCTGGGCTTTTTTCCAGCACTTCATCCAAGGTCCCAAAGGCATCCTCCACTTGGCCAAGGTAGAAATAGGCTAATGCCAAGTTATTATAAGCGGACCAGTAGTCCTCATATTCGGCAATCGTTTCCTTCAATACCTCGATTGCCTTAGGGAAATTCCCTGATTCCAAATATTCACGCGCTTTCTCCTGTTTGGCAATGAGCCCATCATGCTTAAAGGGGTTTTCTTCCGTTTCATCCGTCTCGAAGGTAATCAGTTCAAGCAAATCCTCTGCGTCATCGCTGAACTCCCCATCCTCTTCTTTATCGAGATAAGCACTTGCATGACGGTAAGCTTCCTTGAACATGCCTAAGTGGGCATAATTATTCGCCAGAAAGTAATGACATTCCGACATATAAGGATCCATCACATCCAAGATGTTTTCCAAAAGGTTGTTCGAATAATTATATTCACCGATTTCCGAGCATGTGATTGCCAATTGACAGGCTATCATCGGTTCGGCCGGCTCCAGTTCAAGCGCACGCTCCAAGTATTTTTTTGATTTTGGCAGTTCTCTTCTATGATATGCTTTTAAACCCTTGGTGAAATAATACTCACCTGTTGGGTGAAAGGTTAAAATTTTTGCCTGTTGGCCAAATTTAGAGTCTTTACTCATGTAATCCTCCATCTACAAGTTGATTAACCACAGTATTATAACATATTGGAGTAATTTTGCCGAATAATTCAAGAAAATGGAAAAAGGTTATCTGACCCCCGGTTATAAATCCGGCAATGCGCTATCATTTTAAGCTGCCATCTTGGAGAAAGGCATCAAGGAATTTCTTGCCTCAATTTAAAAAGGATATTGGCGAGCAACGGTTTGTTTGGATATCCATTTGGTGACAGTGAATTCCTCCACTACCCACGGGTTGCCGAAGCGCCCCATACCGCTCATTTTATTGCCGCCAAAAGCAACGTTAGGACCATCATTTACAGTCTGATCATTGATATGCGTCATCCCGCTATCGATTTCGAGACCCAATCGCTCGCCTCTCTCCAAGTCATTGGTGAAAATGGCAGAGCTCAAACCGTATTCGGTATCATTGGCCACCTCAATGGCCTCTTCGTCGGTTTCGGCTTTAATGATGGAAACGACTGGTGAGAACAGTTCAGTCTGGGCAATCTTGTCCGTATTTTGCACATCGCGGAAAACGTATGGTGTCAGGACGTTTCCTTCCCTTTTCCCTTCAAGCGCAAGGACTGCACCACTTAGCTTGGCCTCCTCGATGTAGCGCTGCGCTTTGTCGATTTGGCGTTCATTCACAAGCGGCCCAATGACGGTTTTTGGATTTAACGGATTTCCGTAAGGAAGCATCTTGGCCCGTTCCACAAATTTCGCGATGAAGTCCTCGTATAGATCCTTATGGACGATGATTCGGTTAATGCTCATGCAAATTTGTCCTTGGTGCAAGTACTTTCCGAAGATGGCTGCATCGACTGCACGATCGACATCCGCATCCGAAAGGACGATAAATGGATTATTGCCGCCCAATTCAAGTGCCACACGTTTTAGGTTCTTCCCGGCCACTTCACCAATATGGCGTCCAACTGGCGTTGAACCCGTAAAGCTGATCAGCCTTGGGATCGGATTGGTAAGCATGTCATCCCCGATCTCCTCCAGATCAGTAATGATCATATTCAATACCCCTTTTGGCAGGCCCGCATATTCAAAGGCAGCAGCGATGATGATTCCGCCTGAATACGAAACCTGTACATCTGGTTTGTGAACGACACTATTTCCTAACGCAATGGCAGGAGCAATCGTTCTTACAGAAAGGTTCAGCGGGAAGTTGAAAGGAGAAATCGATGAAATGACCCCCAATGGCCGGCGATGAATGCGATTCACCTTACCCTCCACAGCCGATGGCACTTCATGTACACGGTTCACCTCATGTGAATAGGTCAATGATTCTTTTAAAATTTGTATGGTCAGGTCAAGTTCAGCATTGGCTTTTATGAAGCTTCCGCCTGTTTCGCGGACGATGACATCAATGATGTCGTCGCGGTATTCCTGAAAGTATGACGCTGCCTTTTTCAATACTTCATTCCGTTGTTCCGGAGTTGTCTTGGCCCATTCTTTTTGTGCTGCTTTTGCATGCTCAAAGGATTCCTGCACTTGTTTGGATGATGCTAGACTTACAGTTGATAAAATAGAACCATCAAATGGGTTAAGAATATCGTTGGTACGGCCCGTCAAACCTTCCACCCATTCACCATTAATGTAGCTTTTATTCAAGGAACTGAATTTCATCTGTGTATCCTCCTTATTGGAAGTGAACAAAATGCATAAACACTCCATTTTTGATGAAGTATATTCCTAGATAAATCATGAGTCAAGAAATAGTGACCAATAAAGAAAGCCCTCCTTTTGATGGAGGGCTTATTCTCTAGGCAAACTAGCGTCAATGGCCCGCCGTTTTGGAAATTTGCCTTTTTTCTTTTGTCCTTTGTCCGTTATTTTCCACTTCAGGCGCTCGCTTATCCAGAGGCCGTCCGGGGAGCCCCCTCGGCGCTTGCTCCCTTGGACGCGCATTCCTAAGCGGGAGTCTCGCCCCTTCCTTTCCCTTCCACTCTGTGTGAATATCAAATTAGTGTCATGACTTTCCCTTTATATTCAGGGGGGCCATTTGATGCGCGGCGCCTTTTAGAAGAAAAATATAAACGGCCCTCCTTTTAAAGGAGGGCAGACAACCGTTCATTCAGTTTCTTTTGGCTCGTCCTTTTCGGAGTGTCTGGCCTTCAATACATCCAGCACCGCTTGGAAAGGCAATTCCTGTTCCTGGAGCAAAACGAATAAGTGATAGAGGAGATCGGCACTTTCCATGGACAATTCCTCGGCATCGCGGTTTTTGGCGGCAATGATCACTTCTGCCGCTTCTTCTCCGACCTTTTTCAGGATTTTATCAACGCCTTTATCGAACAAGTAGGTGGTATAAGAGCCTTCAGGCATCTCCGCTTTCCTTTTGGTAATCAATTGTTCCAATTCCGTCAGGAACGCCACATTCGTTTCAGCCGCTTGACGGGCTTCCGTATTTTGATAGATCGTTTCGCTAAAACAGCTCGTTGCTCCAGTATGGCATGCAGGACCTGCAGGAACGACCGCAACGACCAATGCATCCTGATCACAGTCATACTTGATTTCGATGATTTTCTGTGTATTTCCGCTGGTCGCCCCCTTATGCCATAATTCATTTCGCGAGCGGCTAAAGAAAACCGTTTCACCCGATTCAATCGACATTTTTAGCGATTCTTCATTCATGTAAGCAAGCGTCAGCACTTCTTTGCTGCGGGCGTCCTGGACAATTGCCGGTATTAGACCTTTTTCATCGAATTTAATAGTTTCAAGATTCATCGTACAACCACTCCTTGTTGTTTGAGAAACGCTTTGACTTCTTTGACCGATGTTTCTTTATAATGAAAGATCGAGGCAGCTAATGCTGCATCGGCTTTGCCTTCTTCAAATGCTTCCCGGAAATGCTCGGCGTTACCTGCACCGCCTGAGGCGATGACCGGCACGGAAACCGCTTCCGATACCGCTTTGGTTAAAGCGATATTGAACCCCTGTTTCTCCCCGTCGCAATCCATGCTTGTCAATAAAATTTCGCCGGCACCGCGACTGACGGCTTCCTTGGCCCAGTCGACCACTTCCCATTCGGTCGGTTTTCGCCCGCCATGGGTATATACCCGCCATGATCCCAGCCCTTCATCGTATCGGGCGTCAATGGCGACGACGATGCATTGGGCACCAAAGTAATCAGAGCCTTCATTAATCAATTCAGGCCGGAGAACGGCTGCTGTATTCAACGATACTTTATCTGCACCTGCACGTAATATCTTCTTCATATCCGCCAGGGAATTAATGCCGCCGCCAACTGTGAACGGGATGGCCAAGCTGCCGGCTACCGCTTGAACGACGTCGACAATCGTTTCCCTGCCTTCATGTGAGGCAGAAATATCGAGAAAGACAAGCTCATCGGCACCTTCCTGATCATAAAAAGCCGCAAGCTCGACCGGATCTCCGGCATCTCTTAGCGAAACGAATTGTATGCCTTTGACAACACGCCCATCCTTTACATCGAGACACGGAATGATTCGTTTAGTGAGCATTTAACCACGCACCTTTTCCAGCGCCTCTGCAACGGTAAAGCGATTCGTATATAATGCCTTGCCGATGATCGCCCCTGCAATCCCTTCAGCTTCTTGCTGTTTGAGGGTAATGATATCTTCCAATGAACTTATGCCGCCGGAGGCGATCACGTTTTTCCCTGTTGCCTCCGCCATAGCCAATATCCCGTTGACATTCGGCCCTGAAAGCATGCCATCCTTCGCGATATCGGTCACGATGAACGTCTCGGCACCTACATCCGCCAGGCGTTTACCGAGCTCGATGGCAAGGGTTCCGGACGTTTGAAGCCACCCATGAGTCGCAACCTTGCCATCCTTCGCGTCTATGCCAATCGCGATATGCTTTCCATACTTCCTGATCATATCCTTCGTGAAGGCAGGATTTGAAACGGCTGTGCTTCCAAGAATGACACGTTCCACCCCATTATCCAGATAATGGGCGATATCTTGTTCCGTACGGATGCCGCCGCCGATTTGGATGCGTGCGCCCAATTCACTTGCTGCTTTAATCACGTATGAATCGTTGATGCGAACTCCCTCTTTCGCCCCGTCAAGGTCGACCATATGTATCCAATCCGCGCCTTGGTCCGCAAAGCTTTTTGCCATATCGAAGGGAGAATCTCCATAAACGGTTTCCTGATCGTAGTCTCCCTGGATCAAGCGGACGCATTTGCCTCCGCGCATATCAATCGCCGGGTATATCGTAAAGTTGCTCATGCTTTTTCCTTCCCTTCTACTAATGACAGATAATTTCTTAACAGCGACATGCCCATCTGCCCGCTTTTTTCAGGATGGAACTGCATGCCGAACACATTCCCTTTCGCTACGATTGCCGGGACTTCCCCTGCATACGTCGCACTGGCGGCAATATATGCCTCATCCGTATCTACATAATAGGAATGCACGAAATAAACATGGTCCGCTTCCAGTCCTGCAGTCACAGGTGACGAATGTTTGAATTCAAGTCGATTCCAGCCCATGTGAGGCACTTTATAAACATGGCCGCTTGCATCCATGCCCTGAAACCGGACGACATTGCCTGGGATGAGTGACAATCCTTGTGCCGGCCCATTTTCCTCGCTTTCATCAAAGAGAAGCTGCATGCCGAGGCAGATGCCTAATACATAGCCTCCCCCTGCTGCATAACGCTTCAGGAATTCATCCAGCCCTTGTTTTTCCAAAAGGCTCATGGCATCCCTGAACGAGCCAACACCAGGAAGAATGATTCCTGTTGCCTTTGAAAGTTCCTTTGGGTCATCGGAAATGAATGAATCGGCGCCAAGCCGCTCCAGCGCTTTGCTTACAGAAAATAAGTTCCCCATGCCGTAATCCACGATCCCGAGCATTTACAACAATCCTTTCGTTGAAGGAATGCCTTTAACCCTCGGATCGATGGTCGTCGCCTCATCCAATGCACGTCCCATCGCTTTGAATATCGCTTCGATCATATGGTGCGTGTTATGGCCATAATGAACGACTACATGCAAGTTCATCCTGGCTTCAAGAGCGAATTTCCAAAGAAACTCATGCACGAGTTCCGTATCGAACGTCCCTACCTTTTGCGAAGGGAACTCCGCCCTGAATTCCAGATGCGGACGATTGCTTAAGTCGATGACAACCTGCGCGAGTGCTTCGTCCATCGGTACGAAAGCATTTCCGTACCGTTTAATCCCGCGCTTGTCTCCCAGCGCCTCCAATAACGTCTGGCCTAAGCAAATGCCAATATCTTCAGTTGTATGATGATCATCGACCTCCGTATCGCCTTTTGCATCGACGGACAAATCGAATTTCCCATGTTTCGTGAACAAATCAAGCATATGTGTCATAAACGGGACGCCAGTCTTGATAGATGAATTGCCTTCCCCATCGACACCAAACTTCAAACTGATCTCCGTTTCATTCGTCTTTCGCTCCACACTAGCAAAACGTTCCATCACAAATCCTCCTCATCGGGGCCTGTCCCCTTTTCCCAAGCTGTACCTTGCATATATTCCGTAAAAAAATGCCCCTAGTTCTTGGATTCATTCACGCCGCGCGATTCTATGGCACGGGCGTGAGCCTCAAGTCCCTCCATGCGGGCAAAAGCAGCGATTTTTTCTGCATTCTGGCGGAAGGCCGTCTCACTGTACATGATGACGCTTGACTTCTTTTGGAAATCATCCACATTCAGCGGGCTCGAAAAACGGGCCGTTCCGTTTGTTGGCAGCACATGATTGGGCCCCGCGAAGTAATCCCCGACAGGCTCAGAACTGTAGCGGCCAATGAAGATTGCCCCGGCATGCCGGATTTTGGCCATCACTTCAAGTGCATCCTTGGTCATGATCTCTAGATGTTCCGGTGCAAGCTCATTGATGGCTTCAATGGCTTCCGTCATATTCCCGCATACGATGATCCTTCCATAATCCTTAATCGATGCGGAAGCAATCTCCCGGCGGGGAAGCAATGCGGCCTGCTTTGTCACTTCTGCAGCAACCTCTTCTGCAAGAGATGCGGATATTGTCACCAAGACACTGCAAGCACGGGCGTCGTGTTCCGCTTGTGATAGCAAGTCGGCGGCAACTTCCGCTGCAATGGCTGATTCGTCCGCCAACACGGCAATTTCACTTGGTCCGGCGATCATATCAATGGCCACATCACCGAATACCTCCCGCTTCGCCAGCGCAACGTAGATATTTCCCGGACCGACGATTTTGTCGACCTTTTTTATCGTTTCCGTCCCATAAGCCAATGCGGCTATCGCCTGAGCCCCGCCAACTTTATAGATTTCCTTGACTCCGGCAATCTTTGCAGCCGCTAAAACAGCCGGTGATAATTTACCATCTTGGCCCGGAGGGGATACCATGACGATTCGTTCCACCCCCGCAGCCTTGGCCGGCATCGTATTCATCAGCACTGACGAAGGATATGCCGCTGTGCCTCCCGGAACATACACTCCCACCGCATCAAGTGGTGTCAATTTTTGCCCAAGCATCGTTCCCGTATCATCCGTCGTAAACCATGAATTCCTAATTTGTTTCTCGTGAAACAATTCAATATTATCGGCAGCCTCCTGAATGATAGCAAGCTGTTCAGCCGTTAAGGATGCTGTCGCTTCTTCCATTTCCCGTTCGGATACCCGCAATTCCTCAAGACTCACCCCATCGAAACGTGCGGTGAATTTATGTACAGCGGAATCCCCGCTTTTCCTGACTTCATGGATAATATCCTGAACCGCTTTTCGTTGATCGGCCGTACCTGCGTCAACCGAGCGTTTCAGCGAAATCCCTTCTGCAAACCGTTCCATTTTCATACGCTCACCTCATTTGCGATTCTTTGCTATTCGATGATTTCTGCCAATCTATCCACAATCTCCGTGATCCTTGCTTCTTTAATTCGATAGCTGACTGGGTTCGCCACCAACCTCGAAGTCACATCAGCAATTTTCGCATATTCAACGAGGCCATTTTCCTTCAATGTCTGGCCTGTTGAAACGATATCCACGATCCGTTCTGCCAAGCCAATCAATGGTGCCAGCTCGATTGAACCGTTCAGCTTGATGATCTCGACTTGCTCTCCCTGCTCACGGAAATAGCCAGAGGCCACATTCGGATATTTACTGGCTATTTTAGGGGCGATGTCACTTATTTTCGTACCAGGCAAGCCTGCCACGGCTAAGTAGCACGCACTGATCTTCAAATCAAGCAGTTCATATACATCACGGTCTTCCTCCATCATGACATCCTTACCGGCAATGCCAATATCGGCGACCCCGTGTTCGACATAGGTTACGACATCCATCGGTTTGGCCAATATGAACCGTAAATTCTCCTCTTCCACCTCAAGGATCAATTTCCGGGAATCATCGAACTCGGGAGGCAGACGAAACCCCGCCGTTCTTAATAGCTCTGCCGCTTCTTCAAAAATTCTCCCCTTTGGCATCGCTATCGTTAAAAAGCTATTGTTCATCTTTGCCGTTCCCCCCATTCCCTACAAATAAGTGCACCTCTGAAAAGGTCCTTGTAAAAGCATCAACGTTTTGGACGACGGTGATATCCTGAATCGTTACCCGCTTTCCTTCCGATCGTTTTATTCTTGCGTTTTCGATCGCTTCCAGTCGCCGTTCTGGACTGAATAAAATACACTCAGGCGCGACAGGCTGCATAGGCTCTCCAAGAGCTTCGGCAAGTCGATCGACACGGATCGCAAACCCTGTTGCCGATGCGTCCCAACCGAATTTTTCCAGAAGATTATCATAACGGCCGCCATTTCCGATTGGTGAACCGACTTGTCCTGCATACACCTCAAATAAGGTTCCCGTATAATAGCTCATGTGGCTGACCAATGTTAAATCGAAGCTCACGTATTGCCCTACGCCGAATTGCTGCAACTGAACGGATAATTCCTCGAGCCCTGACAAGGAATCTTTCCCTTTATCATTCTCGACCAGCGCCAGCGCCCTTTCCAAGGTGCCCTCACTTCCTCTTAAAGAGGTAAATTCGATGAGCCGCTGTTTATCGATCGATGATAGCGGCAGCGATTTTACATGCTCCCGAAAACCGACATAATTCTTTTCATATAGAAACTTCCTCAGTTTGGAGGCCCTTTCCTCCGTTCCAAGTATGCTTAAGAAGAATTCCTGCAAGAAGCCGATATGGCCAATGGAAATCTTGAATCGCTCCAGGCCCGCTGCCTTTAACACATCGGCAAGCAGTGCAATCATTTCAGCATCTGCACTTATCGATTTATTGCCGATGCACTCAATGCCAATCTGCTCGAATTCTGCCGGCCTGCCGCCTTCACGCTGCTGGGCCCGATATACATTCGCTGAATAGGCCAGGCGCAGCGGAATTTGCTGCTTTAACAGCTTCGATGCCGCCACCCGGGCAATGGGTGCTGTCATATCAGGCCGCAAAACGAGCGTATGGCCTTCGGAATCAAGAAGCTTAAACAGCTGTTGATCTAAAATGGCCGAGGCCTCGCCAATCGTCTCATGATATTCCAGTGCTGGGGTTTCAATGAATTGATAGCCCCATTTCTTGATTTCATCGCTCATTTCATTTCTGGCCTTCACCTTCGTCTCATATAGCACTGGCAGTGTATCTCTCATGCCTAACGGTTTCTCGAACATAAACGGCTTTGTCACGACTGCACATCCTTTTAAAAAAGTAGTAATCATCTATTCAATCGGTTCGCCTTCTTTGGCCAAAACCAATCCCTGCCTCCATTGTCTTTGTACATCCTTATATCCTTCCAAGATCAAGCACAGTTAAATCCTTATTTTTGGGTCCATATAAGAAATAGTAGCAAAAAGATTAACATAATCCTATAAATAATCATAATAATCTTACAAATTACTTTAGTTCGCTAATATGGTAACATGGTGAAGTTATTAATAGTTTAACGCTGCCCTAACCTTCCGTCAAGAAAAAGCTATCGTTTCCCTTTCTATCACCTTAAAGATCATCTCAGGAGCATGCGAAAAAAACAGACCTTCCACCCACTCCTAACCTCCTATTTACAGTCAATCATTGTTATTAATGTATACCTTTTGGTTTAGCTGCTTTATAATGGTTAGGAGTTTGGCTTTACTAGAAATTATTGGGGGGAAAAGAAATTGAAGAGATTTTTTTCGTTATTTGTAGCACTTATCGTTCTTTTTTCGGTAGGCTCAATCGGAGCTAAAGGCTTCGCTGCAACGAAAATGAACCAGGAAGAGCTTAATGCATACCTGGCGGAAGTTAGAATGACACAAAAGGAATTGGAAGATTACTTAGCCTATTATGACTTGACCTTGAAGGAGATGGAATCGGTAGATGAGTTACGCGATACATTGGGACCGACAGTCACTCCTGAGACATTGAAGCAGTTATTGAAGGATTATGACATGACAGAAGCGGAATTGACGGAATTATTGATGGAGTATGGTGAATTGGAAGAAGGAGATTCCATCATCGATACCTTCCATTTCATTTATGATATAGAAGACATTATCGATTTAGAGATGGGTTATGATGACGAAGACATGGAATACGATGATGAAGAACTGGACGATTTACTGTCTGGACTTTTTACTGAGATCGGGCTTACGGATGAGGAGCTTGAAAGATTCATGAATCACCTTATGCCACTCGTCGAGGATCCAACATTCGAGGATCGCTTGATGGCGATATCCGACCGAATGGACAAGCTGGCTGATTTTGAAACGATCGATCAATTGTCGGCTGGGCAAGTGGCAGAATTGCTTTCCATTTATAATGATTTGCAAAGCCTGCTTCAGGTTCAATTCAAGTTCGCCTTGATCCAGGACGGCGTCACTACGAACCTATCACTTGAAGCGTTATTCAAGCTTAAAGATTTGAATAATGCCAGTTTACTAGTTTCCATTTATGATTTAAAAGGCAATCTATTGCTCGATTTCATTTTGACAGGTGAGATGATCGGTTCCGATTTAGTGAAGGAAACCGGGAATGACATTAAGCAGTCCACTCAAGTCATTTCTAAAGTGGCTGATGTAAAAGAAAAAAATGATGTAAAAAAAGATAAGAAAAAGAAGCGACCGACCCATAAAACGGAAAAAGGCGGAGTGCTTCCTAAGACAGCCGGCAATTACCTATTGGGATCGTTGATCGGCTTAGTGATGATGGGCATTGCTTTCGGATTGATCAGAAAAGCGAGACTTGCAAAGTAAAATGACCGAAAATAGGCCATCCACGCAAAAGAAAAAATGGTTACTTGTCACTGCTGCTTGCTTTTTAATCCTCGGTTTTTATTTTACAACGACAAACACCTACACACTGCTTAAGGGTTATGCGATATATAAGTGGAATAAGCCCGAAGCAACGGAGACAATGGCGCAGGCGCAGGCCAAGCCCTCAAAGCCGGAGAAAAAAGCTGCTGTCCCCGATGATCATGAGCTATATGAGCAACGGCCGGAAACAGGGGATCTGATGGGAGAGCTTTACATCCCAAAAATCAAGGCAACGCTCCCGATTTACCATGGAACCGATGAGGATGAACTCGAAAAGGGCGTCGGTCATTATGCAGGTTCGGTTTTGCCCGGCGAAGACGATAATTCGGTTTTATCCGGTCATCGGGATACCATTTTCCGGGAGCTTGGTGAAGTCGGCAAAGGAGACTTGCTGATTACCAAAACGGAAGCCGGCACGTTTACCTATAAAGTTCGGAAGGTCCGTATCGTCGATGCTGATGACCGGACCGTAATCGTTCCGAAGCCTAAAGCCACACTTACAGTAACAACCTGCTACCCATTTTCATATATTGGTAGTGCACCGGAAAGATACGTATTGGTGGCCGATTTATTGAAAACTGAATTGAATGAATGAAAGAAGGGGCTGAAGTTTTTTCAGCCCTATGTTGAAAGGGGTTAGCTCAATATGGATAAAGAGCAACAAGAAAGGTTTTTTCAAATTTTGAAAGATACTTATGAAGCGACAGTGAACAAGGAGAATGCATCGATCGATGAGATCATGGATCACCTGAAAAACGAATTGACTCCGCTGTACCCTAAATGCAATTAAAAAAAGGACGTGCCGCATTTATGGACAAGTCCTCCCTTTTCATATGGACGTTAGCTGATCACGCTCAAGCATTTCCTCTTTCGTATAAATGACCTTCATTGGATTGCCTCCGACGAAAGCCCCCTCCGGGACATCCTTATGGACAAGAGTTCCTGCCGAGACAATCGCCCCATCACCAATGGTCAGGCCCGGAAGAATGGTCGAATTGGCCCCAATGAGCACTTCATCCCCAATAATCACTTCTCCCAGACGATATTCCCTAATTAAATATTCATGGGCAAGGATCGTCGTATTGTAACCAATGACTGTATTCTTACCCACTGATATTTTCTCCGGAAACATCACATCAGGCATGACCATCAAGGCAAAGGAAGTATGCTTTCCGACCTTCATTTGCAAAAATGTCCTGTAAAGCCAATTCTTCATGCCTAGAAATGGTGTATAACGGGCTAGCTGGATCACGATAAAGTTCTTTACCACCTTCCAGAAGGGAACCGTCTTGTACACATGCCATAATGAGTTAGCCCCTTCAACTGGATGGCGGGTCGTGCGTCTCATCTTTTAGCCTCCGTGAGGTTTTCAATCTCGACGATATTCAGGAGATCAGCCATATTTTCAAGCATATAATCCGGTTGATGACTCTCCAGATACTTCCGGCCTTTAATCGACCAGGCCACTCCTGCCGTTTTTGTACCTGCATTCTTCCCGCCCAGGATATCATGATAGCTGTCGCCAACCATGATCGCTTCTTCAGGAACAGAGCCAAGCTGATTGAGCGCCTTTACTAGTGGCTCTGGATCAGGCTTTGCGTTTTCCACATCGTCCAGCGTGACCACGACTTCAAAAAACTGATCAAGATTGCTTAGTCGCAGTCCCTTTTCGACGACATCGCGTTTCTTCGTCGTAACGACCGCCAATTTATAGCCGGCCTGCTTCAACGTTTGGACGGTTTCATAGACTCCGTCAAACTGTGTCACGAGGGCATCATGGTTCTTCCAGTTATGTTCGCGATAGAAAGCGATCATTTCCTTCACCCGCTCCGGGTCAATCGACGTAAACGTATCGGTCAAGGTCGGACCGATAAATGGAATGATATCCTCCCGCTTGAACTGACCGGGACAAAAATGGTTTAACGTTTCAGTAAAAGATGCAATGATCAACTCATTTGTATTGATCAAAGTGCCGTCAAGATCGAATAATAATGTATTTATGTTACTGCTCATATACAGCTTCCTTTCTCTGTACACTGTCAGACCGATTCCAAATATACGCAACGACCATCGTTAGAACGATGGCGGTGAGCAACCGAATAACTAACAACGGCAAGACCGGAATGCCCAGTGGGATGAAAATTAATGTGTCTTCAACGACAGCATGACAGGCCACTAAAAAGATGAAGGCAATGGTCATATCCTTCTTCGAGACGTTGTCTTCTTTCGCTGCTTGGATCATTACGCCTGCCCCATATGCCAAGCCGAGGGTAAGCCCTGTCACGAATGGCATGGAAGCATTCTGCTTCATGCCCAGCACTTTCATGAACGGAGCGAGTGCTTTCGAGAAGGCTTCCAGCCATTTTAAATCTTTCATGATTTGAACCACGACCATAAGCGGAATCACGATGACCGCAAGCTGGGCGATGCCGGAAAGTGCCTGAACGACGCCGTGAATAAGGATTGCGCCCATTCCGTTAACCTCGGCCGTTTCCCCGATGGCCATCCCTTGAGCCATTTCTGATCCGCCATGCCAAACAAGGTTAATGACGATAGCTGACAAGAGAGCAAGCCCGACCCGGACTGTCAGGATGATCCACAGCTTGACTCCGGTTTTCATCGCCACGCCTGATTCAATCAATAAATTATGTGAAAATGATAGCATCATCGCGATGATGAATACTTCTTTCACGGTCAGATCGAGCGTCAAGATACCGGCAATCGCAGCATATAGGTTCAGGAAATTCCCTAATACGAGCGGTATCGCAGCGTCCCCTGGAAGACCGATGAGATTCATCAGGGGCGCTATCACCCCGATGATCCACGGCAATACAGGCGTAAATTGAAGCACGGTGACGATCAGCGTGACCGGAAATATCACCTTGCCCAACGACCAGGTTGTATTCAAGCCAGAAAGAAGCCCCTTTTTAACCGAATTCCCTATCACTATGTCCTCTCCCCTTACTGTTGATCCCTATGCATCCATATATCTTTTGTCGGCTTTCCCGCTTACCCTTCGATAAATGATAAGGGCTAAGGCTGCAGCTACCAAAGCGATGGAGATCACTTGTGCGATTCGCAGTGACTCCGTCAGCATCAAGCTATCCGTCCGCAAGCTTTCGATGAAAAAACGGCCGACTGAATACCATAATACATAGGTCAAAAAGAGCTCTCCCCTGCGCAAGTTCACTTTTCGCAGACTTAAAAGGATGATGACCCCGATGATATTCCAAAGCGATTCATACAAAAAGGTCGGGTGATAATACGTACCATTTATGTACATTTGATTAATGATGAATTCCGGCAAGTGCATATTTTCCAGGAAGGACCTCGTTACCTCTCCGCCATGGGCCTCTTGATTCATGAAATTACCCCAGCGCCCAATCGCCTGCCCCAGCAATAGGCTCGGAGCGGCAATATCGACCAGCTTCCAAAACGAGACCTTCTTCACCTTGGCAAAAACGATAGTGGTCAGCACCGATCCAATTAGTGCACCGTGAATGGCAATTCCGCCATTCCATATTTTTATGATATCCCCTGGGTTTTGTGAATAGTACTCCCACTGGAAAATGACATAATAAATGCGGGCACAGATGATGGCGACCGGGACGGCAAACAAAATCAAATCCGTAAAGATTTCCTTATCAAGACCTCTTCGCTCCGATTCCCTCAAAGCAATGATAAGTCCCAATAACACACCGAACCCGATGATCAGTCCATACCAGTGAACCTGGATCGGTCCAAGATCGATCGCAATCGGATTCAGCGGCTGTATTCCTTGTTCCATTATGACCCCTCTTTTCCATACCGTTTAAAATTCTTCAAGTTCCGGATCGGCAATCGCATGATTCAAGCGATCCGAAAATTGTTCTGCCGCATTGACCCCCATCTTCTTCAGGCGATAATTCATGGCTGCCACTTCAATGATGACGGCTAAATTTCGACCTGGACGAACAGGTACGGTTATTTTCGTCACTTCCGTATCGATGATCTTCATTTTTTCTTCATCAAGGCCTACACGATCATATTGCTTGTTTTTTTCCCATAGCTCCAAGCTGATGACAATTGATATCTTCTTATTGCTGCGGACTGCGCCAGCCCCAAACAGCGTCATGACATTGATGATTCCCAAGCCTCTTATTTCAAGAAGGTGTTCAATTAAATCCGGGGCGTTCCCGACCAATGTATCCTGGTCTTCCTGGCGGATTTCAACACAATCGTCAGCGACGAGGCGATGCCCCCGTTTCACTAATTCCAGGGCCGTCTCACTTTTCCCCACACCGCTTTTCCCGGTAATCAAAACACCTAAGCCATATATATCGACCAATACACCATGAACCGCCGTGGTCGGTGCCAACTTGCTTTCAAGAAAATTGGTCAGACGGCTGTATAACCGTGTTGTCTTCATATTCGATTTCATTACGGGAACCGATTCCCGTTCAGAAGCTTCAATCAACTCCTGCGGCACTTCCTGACCGCGGGTGATGATGATGCCTGGAGTAAAGTCCCTGCACAGCTCTTCCATTCTCTGTACACGATCCGCTTCATTCAGGCGATTAAAAAAGGACATCTCCGTCATCCCTAAAAGCTGAACCCGATCGGCAGGATAATAATCAAAAAAACCGGCTATTTCAAGACCAGGACGAGATAAATCACTTGTGACGATCGGTCGGTTAATTCCTTCTTCCCCACTGATGAGCTCTAGACCCAACGCTTCAACGATATCCTTTGTACGGACTTTTGCCATATATCTTTCCTCCTTCTGGAGCGATGCTGTTTTTCGAGATACTTTTACTATTTTAGCATTTTTCTGTTAATAACCAAACAAAGCATGATCTTATTTAACGTTTTTTTTGTTTCACTTAACTTTCAAACGAAAAAAGCCCGCAAGCGTACGGGATGATTCAAGTGCCGGTCTGGAATACGGTTTGAATAAAGCGATGAAACAATAGAAAAGAGCCACACATTCTGAAAAAAGCCTGAACGGAATGTGTGGGTAACCTGATAAAATGACTAGATATGGTTGGGTACGATTAAAGCGACCGAACCGAGGAGGTTTTTCATTTCCGCCAAAAAGTTGAACAGTCTGCCTTATCCATAATGTTAAACTCGATCATTTTCTCTAGTAATGCAAAATCAACCGGACCATCCCACCGGATACGTACCAACTGCTTTGTATGATCATAGCCAGCCTCTACAATTTCATTGGAAAAATGATTAATCCCTGCCGTTTCAGGGGCTACTGCCAGATGATGTTTAGCTACGCTAAAGCCGATAATATATGTGCCATGATTGGTGAACATAGGCTGATTCCACGCAATCTTCGGGGTTAAATTTGGGAATGTCCCACTTACCCAAGCCAAAACCTCTTCCGTTCGCACCCTATGCTCTGGGTTAGCGATATTGTCCAAATACTCAGAAAAAACGTCCATATCCTTCTCTCCTTTCTAAAAAAATCTTATACGCCCTGCCGCATCGGTCAGTAAGAATCACCAAAGTCCGCAGGCTTTTTATAGATTTTAAGTTGCTCTTGCAGATGCAAGAGTGGTCACTTTACTATCACTGGCAACTATCCTTTAGACAATCATATCCAACGGTCCGGCACGGTGCAACCTTATTTCAACCCGATCCCCAGAGTCCCCATCTCGATCTAAAAAGCCCGCCAATTCGAATTGGCGGGCTTTTCATCAGGAAACCGTGATCGCTGCGGTTTTTGTTTCTGCAAACACGTGAAGCAAAGGAACCTCTTCTTTAACCGTCTTGAACTTAAGAACCTTTTGGACAACATCACTTTTCTCCTCGATGATGGTCATCCCTTCCAGGGTCACGTTAAAACTGCCCAAATTGGATTTCAGCTCTCCTTCAATCGCCTTACCCGGCGGCAGGTTCAGCTGGACCTTTCCAGTAATTGACTTCGCATGTATGGAATCGCAATCCATTCCTGAATTATGACAAACGATTTCGCCATTGAATGTTTGGACATCCAATTTCTTGAAGTATCCATCAGCTTTAATCGCGCCGTTTAAAGTCTCCGCTTCCAGGTCAGTAAAGTTCGTATCTGATATGGTGATCGTCCCGTTACCGGTTTCCAGTACACACGAATCACCATTACCTTGCAGGATATGAATCGCTCCATTCGCGGTTTTGGCTTTAAGGTTCTCTGATTTCAAGGACTCAGTCGTGATGGCACCATTGAACATTCTTACCTGTATGTCCTCATACTCCTTCCTGGGGATATACATCATCGTATCGACCTTCACCGCTTTTTCGCTGACCTTGAATGTGATCTTTCCATGCTTAATCGAAAATTCCACTTCATCCAGGAAACTTTTTCTCGCAGCTTCGATATCTTCCACCCGGTATACCTTTGCCTGACATTCAACCCGGACATCCTGCTGATCCCAAGTCGCGATTTTTATTCTTCCATTTGCTATATCGACATCCACTTCGTTCAGGAAATCATAATCATGCTGAAAAATATGGCTGACTTCCACTGATTTGCCGAAGTTGAAATCAAGGTCGGTATCTTTTATTTTCTTAAAAGCACTCTCAACGAAATCAAGAATCTTATCTTTCGATGACTGGATATTCTTCTTAAACGTATCCTGAGTGCTTCCTTCACTTTTCTTTTCCACGACTACAGTCGATAATTCATTTTGCAGTACCTGCCCTTTTGCTTCACTTTCCTGACTGGCTTTCTCCAATTCTTCCAATAGGCCCATGGCTTCGTCCGCGGATAGCTTTCCATCCTGAATCATTTCTAGAATCTTCTTTCTTTCCTCCTGCATGAACATTCCTCACTTTCTTCTATCATTTTATTCATACATACGCCTAGATATCTAAAAAGTTTCATAAATCCTGTTTTTACCATCATTCGACAAAGTGAACTGACATTCTCCGAAACGGAAAATATGATATTCCCCCGGAAATATTCTGCTTTCCCAGCATTTAATCAAATGATTGATTAAATGCTAACTTTCATTTTTCTACAAAATAACAGGCAGCCTGCAGGAAAACGCGAAGATCATGGCGACGTTGACCTTGGGCCGATTCTTCCCAAAACCAAAAGGGAGCAAGCCTAATGGCTCGCTCCCTTTCATGCATGTTCATGCTCTTGTTCTTTTGCTTCGATCAAGTTTTCCATGCGGATTTGGTCACGCGTCAATACTGGCTTTAAATATTTGCCCGTGTATGATTCGGAAACCTCACATATTTTCTCAGGTGTACCATAGGTGACAATCGTTCCGCCCTTGTCCCCGCCTTCCGGTCCCAGGTCAATGATATGGTCCGCCGTTTTGATGACATCAAGGTTATGCTCAATCACTAAAACGGTATCGCCGTTGTCAACCAGGCGCTGCAGCACCTCAAGCAGCCTTGCAATGTCATGGACATGGAGCCCGGTAGTCGGTTCATCCAGGATATAGAAGGAGCGTCCGGTCGAACGGCGATGCAATTCAGAAGCAAGCTTCACCCTTTGTGCTTCACCGCCTGATAATGTCGTGGCTGGCTGTCCAAGCTTAATATAACCCAAGCCCACATCAAATATCGTTTGGAGCTTCCGTTTGATTTTCGGGATATTTTCAAAGAAGCTGACGCCTTCCTCCACTGTCATATCAAGGATATCTGAAATGTTTTTCCCTTTATATTTCACTTCAAGCGTTTCCCGGTTATACCGTTTTCCATGGCAGACTTCACATGGAACATAGACATCCGGAAGGAAATGCATTTCGATCTTGATGATGCCATCGCCGCGGCAGGCTTCACAGCGGCCGCCCTTCACATTGAAACTGAAACGGCCTTTTTTATAACCGCGGATTTTCGCTTCGTTCGTTGTCGCAAAAACATCACGAACATCATCAAATACGCCTGTATACGTGGCTGGATTTGAACGCGGGGTCCTTCCAATCGGGGACTGGTCGATATCAATGACCTTATCCAAATGCTCAATCCCCTTGATTTCACGAAAGTCCCCTGGTCTGGCTTTTGCACGATTCAGCTTTTGGGCCAATGACTTATGAAGGATCTCATTCACTAATGTACTCTTACCCGAACCCGAAACTCCAGTCACGGCGGTAAAGACGCCAAGCGGGAACTTCACATTCACATTCTTCAGGTTATTTTCCTTGGCACCTTTTATTTCAATGACACGGCCGTCGTTTTTACGGCGCTCCAATGGCAAGGGGATGAATTTCTTCCCTGCCAAATATTGACCCGTCAACGAGTCAGGATTGTTCATGACTTCCTCCGGAGTGCCGGCGGCCACGATTTCCCCTCCATGGGCCCCTGCCCCAGGTCCGACATCAATCAAATAATCGGCAGCAAGCATCGTATCTTCATCGTGCTCGACAACGATCAAGGTGTTTCCGATTTCACGCATATTTTTCAACGTTTCGATCAAGCGGTCGTTATCCCGCTGATGAAGTCCGATAGAAGGCTCATCCAGAATGTACAGCACTCCCGTCAACCGGGAACCAATCTGCGTTGCCAATCTGATACGCTGCGCTTCACCGCCTGATAATGTCCCGGCAGCCCTGCTCAACGTCAAATATTCCAAACCAACATTAGCCAAAAAACCGAGCCGCTCGCGAATTTCCCGTAAAATCAGCCTGGCGATCGCGGCCTCTTTTTCCGTCAAATCAAGCTCATCGAAAAATATCAAGGCATCTTCAACCGATAAAGCGGTCGTTTCACTTATATGGACCCCTTGGATGAGCACGGCCAGGCTTTCCTTTTTCAAACGATGGCCCTTACAGGTTGGACAGTGGTGCTCTGACATGTATTTTTGCATTTGCTCACGGATATAATCCGAGCTCGTCTCCTTGAAACGCCTCTCGATGTTTCTTAAGATGCCCTCAAAGGTAATATACCCTTCTTGCACTCTTCCAAAATCATTCTTATAGCGGAAATAAATCTTGTCTTTGCCTGAGCCATTTAAAATCTTATCCATATTATCCTCAGGCAATTCTTTAACGGGCACATCCATATCGATTCCATAATGGTTGGCTACCGCCTCAAGCAGCTGAGGATAATATTGTGAGCTTGTCGGTTCCCATGGGGCAATGGCATGTTGGTGCAAGGTTAAATCCTTATCCGGGATGACCAGGTCCCGGTCCACTTCAAGCCTTGCTCCTAAACCATCACAATCAGGGCAGGCGCCAAACGGGCTATTGAAGGAGAACATCCTTGGTTCCAATTCCTCAATCGAAAACCCGCAATATGGGCAAGCATGATTCTCACTGAACAGCAGTTCTTCCTCACCCATGACGTCAATGATGACCTTGCCTTCACCAAGCTTCAACGCACTTTCCAATGAATCGGCAAGCCTGGCCCTAACGCCCTCTTTAATGACGATCCGGTCGATGATCACTTCGATCGAATGCTTTTTATTTTTTTCCAGTACGATTTCATCACTTAAATCATGCATTTCCCCATTCACACGAATGCGGACATATCCTTGTTTCTTGACTTCCTCCAAGACCTTCGCATGTGTCCCTTTCCTGCCAGAGACTATCGGGGCCAATACTTGAAGCTTGGTGCGCTCAGGATAATCAAGGATGCGGTCCACCATTTGCTCAATCGTTTGGGAGCTGATTTCTATATTGTGGATCGGACAGGTAGGCCTGCCGACACGTGCATATAACAGCCTTAAATAATCATAGATTTCCGTAACGGTCCCTACGGTTGATCGGGGATTGCGACTGGTCGTTTTCTGGTCTATGGAAATGGCAGGTGATAACCCTTCAATCGCATCGACATCCGGTTTATCCACCTGACCTAAAAATTGACGCGCATAAGCGGACAATGATTCCACATAACGTCTTTGCCCTTCTGCATAAATCGTATCAAAGGCCAAGGAAGACTTTCCAGATCCAGATAATCCAGTAAGGACGACAAGTTTGTCCCTCGGTATCGTGATATCAATATTCTTTAAATTGTTGGCCCTTGCGCCTTTGATCACAATCTTATCCATTGCCATGTTTCGTCACCCTTCCGCTTTTAACTCTAGTAATAAATCACGCAGCTCGGCAGCACGCTCGAAGTCCAGCGCCTTTGCTGCTTCCTTCATTTCTTTTTCCATGCTTTCCATCACTTTCAGGCGCTCTTTTTTAGGGAGCTTCGCAAAGCTTGGCGCAAGATCTTCTTTGTACTCTTCCCCTTCTTCCGCCACATGTGTAGCCCTGATGGAGTCACGGATATCCTTTTGAATGGTTTGCGGCAGGATTCCGTGCACTTCATTATATTGCTCCTGAATTTCGCGGCGCCGCTTCGTTTCATTGATGGCAAGCTCCATCGAATTCGTGATGCGGTCCGCGTACATGATGACATGCCCGTTGGCATTACGTGCAGCACGGCCCATCGTTTGGATGAGCGACCGCTCCGAGCGAAGGAATCCTTCTTTATCGGCATCGAGGATGGTCACTAACGACACTTCCGGTATATCCAATCCTTCCCGCAAGAGGTTGATTCCGACGAGTACATCATATTTGCCCATTCGCAGCTCGCGGATGATTTCTATTCTTTCTAAGGTTTTCACTTCCGAATGAAGGTATTGAACCTTGATGCCGATTTCCTTCAAATAATCCGTCAAGTCTTCGGACATCTTTTTCGTTAAAGTGGTGATCAGGACACGTTCATTCTTTTTGACACGTTCCTGGATTTCTCCGATCATGTCATCTATCTGCCCTTCAATTGGACGAACCTCGATGGTTGGGTCAAGCAAACCGGTAGGACGGATGATTTGCTCGACCATTTCAGGTGTATGCTCGAGCTCATATGGTCCCGGTGTCGCGGAAACGAATATCGATTGATGGACCTTTTTCTCGAATTCCTCAAATCTCAGCGGCCGGTTATCCTTCGCGGACGGGAGGCGGAAGCCATGATCGACAAGCACCTGCTTCCGTGCCTGGTCCCCATTGAACATGCCCCTGATTTGTGAAAGGGTCACGTGGGACTCATCAACGACCAACAGGAAGTCCTCTGGAAAATAATCGATTAACGTATATGGCGTCGCACCTGCCGGACGGAGCGTCAAATGGCGGGAATAGTTCTCGATCCCTGAACAAAAGCCCATTTCCCGCATCATTTCCAGATCATAACGGGTCCGTTGCTCCAAGCGCTGGGCTTCAAGGAGTTTTTCATCTTCCCTTAATTCCTTCAAGCGTTCTTCCAATTCCAGCTCGATATTCTGTATCGCGACTTTCATTTTCTCTTCGCGGGTTACGAAGTGGGAAGCAGGAAAAATGGCAATATGTTCGCGCTCACCGGTAATTTCACCGGTCAGTGCATCGACTTCCCGGATCCGGTCAATCTCATCTCCGAAAAACTCGACTCGTACGCAATGTTCATCGCGGGAGGCCGGGAAAATTTCGACCACGTCGCCGCGTACGCGGAAGGTCCCGCGCTGGAAAGCTATGTCATTCCGTTCATATTGAATGTCCACGAGCCTGTGCAGCAGGGCATTCCGGTCCATTTCCATGCCTGTTCTGAGAGAAACCACCATCTCCCGGTATTCTTCCGGGGAGCCGAGCCCATAAATGCAGGATACACTGGCAATGATGATGACATCTTTCCTTTCGAACAAAGACGAAGTGGCCGAGTGGCGAAGTTTATCGATCTCATCATTGATGCTTGCATCTTTTTCGATGAAAGTATCGGTGGATGGGACATAGGCTTCTGGCTGATAGTAATCATAATAGCTTACGAAGTACTCAACGGCATTGTTGGGAAAAAACTCTTTGAACTCACTGTAAAGCTGCCCTGCCAACGTTTTATTGTGGGCAATGACAAGCGTCGGTTTATTGATTTGCTGAATGACATTGGAAACGGTGAACGTTTTCCCTGTTCCCGTCGCCCCCAATAATGTCTGCATGTCCTTTCCTTCTTTGATGCCATTGACAAGCAATTCAATTGCTGCAGGTTGATCTCCTTGAGGAGAGTATTTTGAGACTAACTCAAACTTATCCTTCACCAAGCATAGCCTCCTATTGAAATATTTTTATATGAAAAACGGGATATGTTCCTATCCCTTCTATTTATTCCGGTTTAAGAAAGTATATATACACATTCTACCACAACAAGCTCAAAACAAACCAGCAATAAGCGAACACGCATTCTATTTTTAAGTTAATATCCTTTGTCGCTTCATATGTGAAGACAAGCCGAGTACAAAAAAAGCACCTCTGGTGTCAGGCGCTCTTGGATGTTCGTTTCATCATTCGTTTCGATAGCCAGAATCCAACTGTCAGGGATAATGCATCAACGATGATCAATAAGTTCGTATGTGTATAACCTTTATATGCAGATGCTGTTATCAAGGCAACCGTCAACACAAGACCGACGACATTGTTGTAGGTGACCCTTGAAAAAAGCATGACAAGTAGACAAGGAAGGAAAAGGGCAGAAAGAATTTTAATCATTTTTTCATCTCCTTTGTAAGAGAAAAATAGAGTAATTTCAGTTTAAATGATTATGAAGTTTTTTGCCAATCTATTTCCTGCTTGATTTCCGATGACCGGTAAAAGAACATTTGAACCACTTTAAAATTATCTCCATAACGAAAAGGAAGCAAACCCCCAAAAAAGGAAGTTCGCTTCTTTCACGATCAATATGGATCCGCTTCATGTCCTTCTCTGGCAGCGTCCCCTGGGTCATCCGTCCCTCCCATCGGTTTGGAGGATTCCGTATGTTCGGAAGCGGAATCCAGTCCCGCTTCAAGTCTGCGGCCATAATTTTCATCGGCCTCTTTTGCGAGGGAGATCATTTTTTCTTGGATGCGCCGGTCTGCCGGTGCCAAAGCCGATACCAAATTGGCGATCAATTCGTCCCTTTCCCAATCTTCGAATTCACGGTACGTTTCACCAGCCTGTTTCGTATTGCTTTGGCGATCGATTGTCTCACGAACCAATTTCCCTTCTACGAAAGGGGTATACTCCTTACCCGTTTGCTCAGCTTCTTTCAAGCCTCCTACGGTTGATGGTTCATAGTTTATGTGGGGGCTTTGGTTGCCTCTGCCCACTTCATATTGCATTTGTCCGCCAGTCTGATTCGTGGCCGTTGGCTTCTTTGGAGCATTGATCGGCAATTGCAGGTAATTCGCCCCCACACGGTGGCGTTGTGTATCGGAGTATGAGAAGGTACGCCCCTGAAGCATCTTGTCATCCGAAAAGTCAAGGCCATCCACCAAGACGCCCGTACCGAATGCAGCCTGTTCGACTTCAGTGAAATAGTCCTGCGGATTTCTATCCAATACCATCGTGCCGACATGCAGCCATGGGAATTCATCCTTTGGCCAAATCTTTGTATCATCGAGCGGATCGAAGTCCAACTCAGGGTGATCATCATCACTCATGATCTGTACATTCAGATCCCATTCGGGAAACTCCCCCCGTTCGATTGCTTCATATAGATCCTGTGTGGCATGATTGAAATTCGTTGCTTGAATTTCATTGGCTTCCTTCTGGGTCAAATTCTTGATGCCCTGCTTCGGCTCCCAGTGATATTTGACGAGTACGGCTTTCCCTTCTTCATTCACCCATTTGTACGTATTGACGCCTGAACCTTGCATCATGCGATAATTGGCTGGAATGCCCCAAGGGGAAAATAAAAACGTGACCATATGAAAGGTTTCCGGAGAACTCGAGCAAAAATCGAAAATCCTACGCCCATCTTGAATGTTCGTGACCGGATCCGGTTTGAAGGCATGGATCAAATCCGGGAATTTCATCGCATCACGGATAAAAAAGATTTTCAGATTATTCCCGACAAGATCCCAGTTCCCATCTTCCGTATAAAATTTCACGGCAAACCCCCTCGGATCACGTAACGTTTCCGGGGATGTCCCGCCATGGATAACAGATGAAAACCTTACGAATACCGGTGTTTTTTTGCCTTCCACCTGAAACACCTTCGCCCTCGTATATTTTGATATCGGCTCGTCCCCTGCTTTACCAGTCGGAACAAAATAGCCATGGGCACCTGCACCGCGGGCATGCACGACCCGTTCAGGAATTCTCTCCCTATCGAAATGGCTGATCTTTTCCAGGAAATCGTAGTTTTCCAGTGTACTTGGCCCCCTGTTCCCCACCGTTCGAAGGCTCTGGTTATTCGTTACAGGGTGGCCTTGCCTGTTCGTCAATGTTTCTTTGGAATCGTCATTTGTTTTTTTGGATTTATTAGACAAAAAAATCCCTCCTTTGTTAATATAAACCATAATATCTCTTTACTTTCCCCTATTCCCTTCATTTAACTCTAGAAACTTTCATTTAATTTTAAGGGCATCACAAGGAAAGCCCCCGCACCTTGATTCACAGGGATTTCCCTTGTTTTCAAAATACAGGAAAAGATTTCGGTTGACACCCTCTTCATTACCTCTTATAATTACATTAAGTTCAAATATCTCAAATTAAAGATAAATAATTTCAAGATTAATTTTTAGGAGGAATAATCATGACAAACACGAATTGGACGATCGACCCGACACACAGTACGATTGAATTTTCCGTAAAACATATGATGATCGCTAAAGTTAAAGGCAGCTTCAATAAATTCAGCGCAAACATTTCAGCGGACCCAACTGATCTGACTACTGCAGAAATCGATTTCACCGTAGATGTAGCCAGCATTGACACCCGTAATGCAGACAGAGATAATCACCTGCGGTCTGCTGACTTCTTCCATGTAGAAAATAATCCAACATTAACATTCAAGTCAACGAAAATCGTGAAAACGGATGACGACGAATACGATGTAACTGGAAATGTAACCCTTAATGGAATGACTAAAGAAGAAACCTTTGCGATCACCTTTGAAGGCCAAGGAAAAGATCCGTGGGGAAATGAAAAAGCAGGATTTAGCGGAAAAGGAAAAGTTAAACGCAGTGATTATGGTTTAACTTATAACGCAGCATTGGAAACGGGCGGCGTCCTTATTGGCGATCAGATCACTCTTACCCTCGACATCGAGGCAGCTAAAGAAGCTTAATGAATTGTACCCTGAAGAGCAGACACTTAAATAAGTGGCTGCCCTTCAGGGTCTTTTTTTGTACACTGAATGTACTGCAGGAATAAGTATAGAGGCCAGCGGGATAAAAAAAAGATGATCCCGTTCCATACAGGGATCATCTTTTTTTCATGTCCTTTACATAGTGTACAGTTTAGTTGATCGGCTGCTTCTTTTTTTACGCATTTCTCGTTCGATAAAGTAAATATATGAAATATGGGGCCCCTATGCTTGCCGTAAAGACACCGGCTGGTATTTCCAGCGGGGAGAACAAGGTGCGTCCAATCAAATCCGCTATCATGACAAGGATGCCGCCAAGCAAGGCCGATGCGGGCAACAGTACGCCAAAGCTCGATCCTACCAGCCTTCTTGCCATGTGGGGTGCCATTAATCCGACAAAGCCTATTCCTCCAGCAAAAGCCGTGGCACCGCCAATCAAGGCCGTACTGATCATCAATAATATGAACCGCTGTTTTTGAACATGCCCGCCAAGACCCGTCGCCAGGTCATCACCAAGCTCCTGTAAATTTATATTCCTCGCATACAGAAAGGCAATCAGCAGAAACAGAAACGTCCATGGCGCCAGTATGGCGATATTATTCCATGTAGAGTTGGAAACGGATCCCGTAATCCAGAGGTTTGCCTGGCTAGCTTGATAGACCGGGCCTAGAATCATCATCATCGTCGTGAGCGCCTTCATTAAAGCCATTATCCCGATTCCGATCAACACAAGCCTTATCGGGGGAACGCCATTTTTCCAGGCTAAAGCATACACGAGCAATGCTACGATTGTGGCGCCGATGAAGGCAGCTAACGGCAGCCAATTGATGCTCACCGTCAAAGAATGATTCTTATCGCTAAAAACAGCCATGAAGCCAACGACAGCCACTGTCGCCCCTCCCGTGATTCCCAGGATATCGGGTGAGGCAAGCGGATTTCGGATCATCCCCTGAAGAATCCCTCCCGCTACTGCAAGACCCATCCCTACCAAAAGGGCAACGATGATTCTCGGCAGTCGAAAGGATTGGATGATCAGGCGATCACCATCCGTTCCCCCTCCGAATAAGACCTGCAGGACATTCCATGGATGGATATTCATTTCACCCAATCCAGTGCTGAGTACAAATACTGAGGAAGTGACCAAAAATAATATGAAAACAATGATCATCGCTTTTTTATCCATTAAGAATGATATTTTTTCATTAAATAAACGAAAGCTCTTATATGACTTCATCGGCTGCCGAACCCCTTTCTAGCTATGTAAATAAAGAATGGGGTGCCAATGATCGCCGTCATGACTCCGACGGGAACTTCCCTGGGCATCAGGATATACCTGGAGAGGATATCGGCTGCAAGTAAAAGCACCGCCCCGAGTAGTCCGGAAAATGGAATCAGCCAGCGATGATCGGTTCCTACTATATAACGGGTAAGATGAGGGACGACAATTCCTATGAACCCTATCGGTCCCGCCACCGCAACGGATCCACCGGCGAGCAGGATGATTGCCAGCCCCAGGACCGATTTTAGAATAACGACATTCAATCCGAGACCTTTTGCCACATCTTCACCCATGGATAACACATTCATTTTTCCGGAAACGATCAAGGCCAGTCCCCATCCAACGATAAGGTAAGGAAGGACCGCAACTAAATTATCAAGACTCCGGCCGGAAACCGATCCGGCAAGCCAGAACAAAACTTGATCCAATAGTGCCTCATTGGAAACCAGGAGACCTTGCGTCAGTGAAGCTACCATCGCGGACATCGCTGCTCCAGCCAAAGTCAGCTTCATCGGTGTCAAACCGCCCCGTCCCATGCTTCCTATCATATATATACTTGTTGCCGCGATTGCGGCCCCGATGAAAGATAACCAGGTGAATATTTGGAGATTGCTTACCCCAAAAATGGTGATGCCCGTGACTACCGCCAAGCCCGCGCCGGCGTTGACTCCGAATATATCCGGTGAAGCGAGAGGGTTTTTAGTCAATGTTTGCATCAGCACCCCTGAAATAGCCAAACTTGCACCTATCGCCGAAGCGATCAAGGCACGCGGAAGTCTGACAGATTGGATCACGATATGTTCGTTCGACCCATCGAAATGGGTGAAAGCATCAATGGCCATGTGCCATGTAGTATTCGTATAACCGTATACAATGCTTGAGCACAGTAAAAAAAGCAGCAAAAGTATGGTAATGAATAGCCCCATCCATTTCTGCCATGTATTTTTCAATAACATATCCAGTTACCTATCCAATCATGTTTATTTACTAGTTTACTTAATTGTACTGGCGTCATCGGAATCATGTCAACGATTTTGATAATCATTTTCAATTATATATTGACAGAAAAGTATATTCATTTTATGATGAGGCTGTTAAGTGCGAATGATTATCATTTGCTTATTATTGGGAGGGATACATAAATGTTCAGGATCAAGTCATTATTCACAATTTTTACAATATTCGCAGTCTTCCTGCTTGCAGCATGCGGAAACTCGGGAGATAAGAAGTCAGGAACTGACACTGCTGATAAAAAAGAGGATACAAGCTATACAATCGAGCACGCAATGGGTTCGACTGATTTGAAAAAAGCGCCAAAAAGAGTAGTCGTTTTGACGAATGAAGGTACTGAGGCATTACTCGCTTTAGGAATCAAACCTGTTGGTGCCGTACAATCTTGGCTTGGCGACCCTTGGTATGACCATATTAAAGCTGATATGGATGGGGTCGAAGTAGTCGGTGTTGAACATGAAGTGAACTTAGAGAAAATCGCATCACTTAAACCAGACTTGATCATCGGCAGCAAGATCCGCCAAGAAGCGATTTATGATAAATTAAGTGCAATCGCCCCGACCGTCTTTTCGGAAACGCTTAGAGGAGATTGGAAAGAAAACTTTAAGCTTTACGCAAAAGCCGTCAACCTTGAAGATAAAGGAAATGACGTCATTGCACAATTCGATAAACACGTTGAAGATCTTAAAGCTAAATTGGGTGACAAGGTAAATCAAGAAGTTTCCATCGTCCGTTTCATGGCTGGAACTACACGCATTTATTATACGGATTCATTCTCTGGAGTGATTTTCGACCAATTAGGCTTCAAACGTGCTGAACAACAGAAGGAACTGTTCACTGCTGATAATAAACTTGGCAACCTTGCGATAGAGGTAGGCAAAGAAGTCATTCCTAAAATGGACGGAGATATCCTCTTCTACTTCACTTACGCTCCTGAAGGAGACAAACAAGCTCTTAGCACTGCAAAAGAGTGGACAAACGATCCGCTTTGGAAAAACCTTGATGCAGTCAAAAAAGGTAATGCCCACGAAGTAAGTGATGCAACATGGAATACAGCGGGTGGAGTCATTGCCGCTAATAAAATGTTGGACGATCTAGAAAAAATCATGCTAGAAAAGTAAGGATTACGATCCAGCAAAACTAGCTAAAAAAGCACCCTATAGAATAGACATTTTGAAAAGTCTATCCTGTAGGGTGCTTTTGTTTTCCGATTACCCACGGTTTTGCAGGATCGGACTTTATCCGTTCCATTGCTCTTCACTCCATATGATCAGATTCTGCTTGCTCCCAGTTTTGGAGGTTTATACTTAGACCGCTTCTTTCCACTACAGGCGCTCGCTTACCCAAAGGCGGTCCGAAAACTTCCTCGGCGCTTTCGTCTCTGGGGTCTCACGTATACGCGCATTTCCTAAGCGACAGTCTCTCACCCTTCGTTGGAACCTAAAAAAAATGCCGCCTGCAAAATACAGACAGCATCTCCTTCAAGTTGTTAAACTTTATTTTCAAAGAGTCCATCCTGTCCTATTTTACCTGTGGACGGTCAGGTTTGCCGGGTTTGCCGTTAACCCGCTTGTCCTCTTTCCTTCAGTTGATCGTCAACGAACAGGATGCCCAATTCATAATGCTCGCCATCAAATAACGCTCTTTGCACGAATCGAATCTGTTCATTATTATCGATGACCTCGAGCTTGCAATGGGCTCTGTTGATTTGGAGCGCCCTGTATAGCTCTTCTTCTTCCCTGACGATGACCCCGTTGATTTTCGAAATGATCTCGCCTTTGACTAGTCCCATTTTATCAGCAGGGGACTGAGGGATGACGCCTAAGATCTGGACACCGAGCTTGCTTTTTGAAAAATAAAAAGGAAGCCTTTCATCCATCGCCTTCTGGGAGTAGTGCAGGAATTCACGTCCAACCATTGCCAATACGGCCGTTATGACCGCCAGCACCGGGTACCAGTAGCCAATGATGGCCATGCCTGTAATCACCATTCCTAAAGCTCCGACCTTTTTCCCATGTGCCCTGATTGCCTGCTCTGGAAGCGTTCCGTGAACTTTCTGCTTGAAACCGATTAAAAATGGCAGCACAATTGGCGATATCGCCATATCCCCGATCGAAAAAACCGGATACCATTCGAAGGGCGCCGGAAGATGTCCTCCCGGTATCATGACGAACATCGGGATTAGCCAGATCCTTTGTGAAACGTAAACACCTATCGGCTGCCCCCTCTTTGACACCTGCAGCTGAGGGGAGACCTTTTTGCTGCCGTTGCCAACCATTAAAAATCCTTCAGCAATTAGCAAAAGCCCTATCAAGATAACAAGTGTCGGATAGATGGACCGATCGAGCTGATTCATGGCATCCTGCAATATCGGCAGCTTGATGTTCCTATCATATAAAAAGAAAAGGATGAAGAAGGTGATTCCCACTGTATATACGGGTGAGATTACCCTCCTGTTCATGGTCAGTACAGCCAAAATCGTTACACCGGCCATGATGAACATCGCTGCCAATGGAATGGTCATTCCTGATGCAAGCGTTAAGCATGAAAGAATCAACCCCCATATCAATCCATGAGGCAACAACGACCGCATTTCCATGGAAATCCTGTAGACCTTCGTATTAAAATCATGGCGTTCCCGTTTAACGCGAAGATAGCCGATGAATAAACAATAGGCAATCGAAATATAAAGCAAAGGATGAAGGAATAGCTTTCCTAATCCCATCATGCATGCAGTCAGCCAATCCGTTGTCAATTTCTTTCCACCATCCTCAATGGGTAATTAAATAGTTGTGCAATTCGTTCTTGTCAGTTACCTCCTATTCTATCAAAAATGTAACCTCCATGCCTATCAAGATGCAGAAAAATTAGCTTTATCGCAAGTTTGTTCCGCATTCTTTTCATGATGCGGAAATAGCTGGCACCAAACAAAGAAAAGGCACCGCTTCAGGGGCGGCACCTCCTTTTATCATTTCACGAGATAGTTCAAAGCCGTTCTTAACTGAATATCATTGTCTTCATCTTGGATTTTTTCCAGAATCGCACTTTCCAAATGGGCTGCGGTTTTCGCATCCAGCTTTCCTGTCACTTTCAGGTCATACTGCTTTTGAAAGGCTTTTACGGCAATTTCCGTATTCCAATCATAATAGCCGTCTTCGCGTCCCGTTTCAAACCCAAGTCCCTTCAGAATGCTTTGGGCATATTGGATTTGTTCATCGTTCATGTCGCGCTCGAACACCCCTTCGACCGCAAGCTGATGGGCATTAAAGTATTCCGGCTGCTTCACCTTGATCGTCGGTTCGATCCCTTTTTTATGGATCCAGTTCCCTGAAGGTGTCAGCCACTTATACAGTGTAAGTTTAATCTTGCTGCCATCCCCCATCGGTACAGCCTGCTGCACGGTCCCTTTCCCGAAGGTCTTCTCCCCGATCAATGGGTAGCCTCCCGCCTCCTGCATCGCTCCAGCTAGGATTTCCGAGGCAGAGGCGCTCCCTTTATCCGTCAAGACTGCAATGGGATAATCTTTCGCTTTCTTGAGGGTTGTAAAAAACGATTGCCTTTCGCCCGTTCGTTCGGCTATTTGCAAAAACGGTTTTTCTTTTGTAATGAACTCTCCAAGAATCGTTTCCACACTTGAAAGAAGGCCGCCTGGATTGCCGCGTACATCTATGACCAAGCCTTTAATCCCTTTCTTTTCTAACTGCTTCATCTGCTTTTTGAAATCTGCCGCCGTATTTTCCGAGAAAGTGGTTAACTCGATGTAGCCAATCTGTTCCCCGCCCACTTCTTTAACGGATGAAAAAACGGTATCCAGCGGTATTTCAGCACGCACCATATTGAACTCAAGGGGATTGGAAACCCCCGCTCGCTTTACTTCCATTTTGACGGGTGAGCCCTTTTCGCCCCGAATTTTCAGGCGTGTTTCATACAGATCCAAGCCCTCGACACTCTCTCCATTCACCTTAAGGATTTGGTCTTTCGGCTTCAAGCCCGCCTTTTCGGCTGGCGAATCCTTGTAAGGAGAAACGATGATGACCTTGCCATCTTCCATGCCGATTTCAGTCCCTATCCCTTCGAAAGAGGAATCCAGGGTTTCATTGAATTGCTTGGCGGTCTCCTTGTCCATATAAACGGAATAAGGATCTTTCAAAGATGATAGCATGCCCTGGATCGCCCCTTCCACCAAACGGGAGCCATCCACCTGCTCGACATACTCACTGACGATCAAGCCATAAGCTTGCTCCACTTTTGCCCATTCCTTATCCTTGGATACGGCTGGGCTTTCAGGGTTTGTTTCCTGTTTATCCGGGAGGTTTGTCCAATATATGCCCCCCACTGCTCCAATGGCTAGTGATATGATGATGGCTAGCGGAAGAACCCATTTTTTGACCATATTTATCCCCATTTCTGACCTGATATGTATTCCACTATATGTGGCGCCAGGCAAGAATATTCCCTGAGGGTAATGGTGAATGAACATAAAAAAACAGACCAGGAATTTATCCTGGTCTGTTTTACTGCAATAATATGGGGTATTAATTAGGTATATAGTTTAATGGATTGACAGCATTCGATTTGCTATAATTCCATGCACCTTTATGCAGCTCGAAGTGCAAATGCTGTCCAAATGAATGGCCTGTGTTCCCCATGATGCCCACTTGTTGGCCTTTGGCAACCACAGCGCCCTCACTTACTTGTCTAGAGCGTAAATGTGCATAAACCGTAGTCCATTGCTGCCCACCGATTGAATGGGTAACGAAGACGACGTTTCCGTATGTACTGGAGTGGTAAGAACGGCTTACGACCCCGTCGGCTGCCGCTACAACCGGAACCGTTCCACTAGCAGCAATATCAATGCCGGCATGCTGTTTATTCCAGCGTTCACCCATTGTCGAAGATACATATCCTGCACTCGGTCTTGTGAATGTACCCGATGATACCGCAGGGACTTCACTTACATGGGACGAAGGAGCTGGCGCTGAACTGCTTTTTGCGCTAGGTGCCGGAGAAGATTGTTGCTTGGATTCCGACGCTTGTGATGCTGCTTTTGCAGCTGCTTGTGCCGCTTCCTGCTCTGCACGTTTTTTTGCTTCGGCTGCCGCTTTTTTACGGGCGGCTTCCAATTCCGCAAGACGTTGATGTTCTAGGCTGATGGCTGATTTGATGGCTTTTTCCTGAGCGGAAAGGTTCGCCTTTTCTTCCTCTAAGCCCATCTTCTCGTCTTCATGCTTTTTAGTTTGTTCCTTCAGTTGCTTGACTAAAGCGTCCTTTTCCTGCTTTTGCTGTTTTTGCTGCTTTTGGATTTCCAATAGTTCAGCTTTTGCCACTTCCAAACTAGCAAGCTTCGTTTCAACAGCATTTTGTTTTTCTTCAAGATCTTTTTTATCAAGTTCATGCTGCTTCAGAATATCCCGGTCGGCCTCAGCGATCGTTGCTACAGCTCCGACACGGTCCACTAAATCTCCAAAACTTGATGATCCGAATAGCACTTCAAGGTAGTTGACATCCCCGCCGGTTTCCTGGAAAGAAAGTGCCCTCTCCTTCAATACTTCATTACGTTTGGCGATCCGTTCCTTCAACACTTTAATCTCTTTTTTCAATGCTTCGATTTCGTCTTTCGTTTGTGTAATTTCAGCATTTTTAGCATCGATTTTTTTGGTGGATTCTGCAATTTTCGCTTCGATTGCATCGATTTGTTCTTCTGCAGTCATTTGCTTATCCTGAAGGTTATCGATTTTCTTCTCCGTGTCTGAAATGTTCGATTCAACACCTGAACGTTTTTCCTGAATCGATTCTTTCTGCTTTTCCAGATCCGATATGGACTCAGCATGAACGGATGGTACTGCCAGAAGGCTTCCTAAACCAATCATGATGGAAGCATTCATGGCAATGATATTTTTTTTCAACGTTTCATATCCCCTTTCAATCCCGTCACATCAATTGCCTTGCAACGTCTCTCTATCTATACCAAGCTTCTTTTTTAATAAAAGGAGCAACTTTTATACTTTCAAGAATTTCCTGACGGACATCAAGCTGCCCCATATCCCGATGACGGCACCTATCACGATGAGGATTGCCGATACTTGATAAATAAATGGGTTTGCAGGAAGAAGCTCTACGAACTTGAACGTAATCTGCGGTGCTGCATATTTATAAAGATTGTAATAGAGTACGGAAATCAGGCCTATCGGCACGATTGCGCCGAGTATTCCCAGCCAAAGCCCCTCGAGGAAGAATGGCCAGCGAATGAATGTGTTCGTTGCCCCTACCAATCTCATGATCTCGATTTCTTTTCTTCTAGCTACAATTGTGATTTTGATCGTATTTGAAATCAGGAACATTGCAGTGAATAGTAAACCTACAATGAGGACGATCCCTATGTTTCTCGCAATATTCACGAAGCTGAATAGCTTCTCGACGTATCCTTGGCCATATTTGACGCTTTGGATATAATCAAAGCCTTCGATCTTTTTTGCCACCTTGATGACATCTTGCGGAGATTTCGTTTTGATGATATAAACGTCCCTTAACGGGTTGTCCTGTTCAAATGGTTTAAAAGCTTCGCCATTATCACCTAGATCATCTATCAAATTCGTAAGCTCTTCATCTTTTGGGGAGAAAATGACTGATTCAATGCCATCCATCTCCGTAATTTTTTTTCCGATTGCTTTTATATCGTTTTGATTCGCTGCATTATCTATATGTGCGCGAACTTCGACATCCTTCTCCACATTTCCCGCGATATGATTCAAATTCATCATGAGTACTAAAAAGACGCCTACCAATGTTAGAGTTACCGTTACTGCACTTACTGAAGCGAACGTCATCCATCCATTACGGCCAATATTTTTAAAACTTTCACGGAAGTGACGGAGCAATGTTCTAAATTTCATATCCGTAATCACCTCGATGTTCATCGCGAACGATTTTTCCACTTTCAATGGCAATGACACGTCGTTTGATATTGTTGACGATGTCCCTATTATGGGTGGCCATTACTAGTGTCGTTCCGCGTTTATTAATTTCTTCAAATATGTTCATGATTTCCCACGATGTTTCAGGATCAAGGTTCCCTGTAGGCTCATCCGCGATGACCACCTTGGGATCATTGACGATCGACCTGGCAATCGCTACCCTTTGCTGTTCCCCACCAGATAATTCCGAAGGCAGCATTCTTGCTTTATGCTTGATGCCAACCAGATCAAGGACTTCCATGACTCTCTTTTTGATCTCTTCCGGTTCCTTTTCGATGACTTCCATGGCAAATGCCACATTTTCATATGCTGTGAATGTTTGAAGGAGTTTAAAATCCTGGAAAACCATACCGATATTGCGGCGGAATAGAGGAACTTTCGAATTGCGGATACTTGGCAGGCTAAGTCCATTGACCAAGATATTACCACTAGTCGGCTTTTCTTCCCTGTACATCATCTTGATGAAGGTCGATTTACCGGCACCGCTGGGTCCTACCACATATACGAATTCGCCTGGCTTGATTTTTACGTTGATCCCATTAATGGCAATGACGCCATTTGGGTATGTCTTTTTCACATCTATCATTTCTATCATTTTAAAACCACCTAATTTGCTTGAATTATCTTTATGTAATTACAGCTTTTTCGACAATTTCCACTGAATTCTGACAGGAATCGCTCTTACTTGAGCACAGACACATTATAACATCAAATTTTGTCAAATTAAGCATTAATAATATTACAGTTTCATTTCAGTCGGTCATATATCAACATCTACGTAATATTTCCAGTAATTGTTTGTTTGATAAGGAATTAAATGTGAGGGGTACCGGGGATTTATAAGGGGAATGCTTAATGAAACGTCCTGCTGGTGCAGAACGTTTCGGCGATCACTTACTTATGTTTTGCAAGCCATTCGGCGACCAGGCTGGCTTCTTTTCCCTGGATGATACCCTTTGGCATTGCACCTTGCCCATTTGCAATGACCTTTTCGATATCAGCCTTCGTCAGCTTCGAGCCGACTTTCGTCAAATTCGGTCCAACGCCGCCTTCGAGATTCACCGCATGGCAGCTCGAGCATTTGTTTTCATAAATCTTGGCGGCATCACCGGCACCTGCCGTTGTCGTTTCACCACGATCAGTATCTGCCGGCTGTTTATCGGACGCATCATCGTTCCCGCCACATGCAGCCAATACCAAAGAAGTGCCCAAAACTAAAGCTGCCCATTTCATTTTCATTGAATTTACCCCCTCTTCCTATTACCAATACAAGAACATTATACCAATGTCATTCCAGTTTAAAACCCTCCCCCAGCACTTCCGATGCGTCCGTGACGATTACAAACGCTTTAGGGTCAACGAGTTTCACCAATTGTTTCAATTTGGTGAATTCGGACTGGTCTATTACACACATCATGATTGGACGGGTGTCGTCCGTATACCCGCCATAACCGGATATACCGGTTACCCCGCGATCCAGCTCATGTATGATAGCGTCCCTTACATCACGTTCATTATTTGTGATGATCAGGGCCATCTTGGATCGATTCAGCCCTACTTGGACAAGATCGATCGTTTTACTTGTCACATACAATGCAATCAAGGCATAAAGCCCTTTTTCAATATCAAAAACGATCGCGGCACTTAATACGATGATGCCATCGATAATGGCAACACAGATCCCCAGTGACATATGGGTGTACTTGTGAAAAATCTGCGCAGCTAAGTCGGTGCCTCCTGTCGAGCCTTTCCCACGAAAGACAATGCCTAGTCCAAGACCGACCATCAACCCGCCGCAAATGGACCCAAGCAGGGCATCATTCGTCCACGCATCCCAATCTTTTGTCAGAAATACCACTAAAGGCAAAAACAATGTCCCAATCAAGCTTTTGGCTCCGAAATGCCTTCCCAGGATGATAAGTCCCGCAATGAATAAAGGAATATTGAACCCCCACAGCACATAGGCTGGCTCCCAGCCGAGAGTGGACCGGAGGATCGTACTGATCCCGCTGACCCCACCCGATGCAACTTGATTGGGCAGCAGGAAAACATTAAAACCGATGGCAATTATGGCCGAACCCACGATTACCAATCCATATTCGATTAACTTTTGCAGCAAAGGGGGCTTCGGCTCCCTGTATCTTTTTCTCATTCTTTATTATCTCCTCAAACCATCATTCATCATTATGTAGTATTGGCGGATCATAGCATGACATCCCCTTTCATATGCTGTAAAAATTATCCAGGCATCTTGTAAGGCATGCATGATTTCATACAAAAAGCCGGACCATAGAACGGGTCCGGCCATCTTATCTTATAGTTTTGAACGCAAGTACGCATCGATGAACATATCAATATCCCCATCCATGACCGCGCCCAAGTTCCCGGTCTCCGCACTCGTACGGTGATCCTTGACCATGGAATACGGATGGAAAACATAAGAACGAATTTGGCTTCCCCAGCCAATTTCCTTTTGTTCACCGCGAATTTCATCCAGATCGGCTTGTTGCTGTTCAATTTCACGTTGATAAAGTTTGGCTTTCAGCATATTCATCGCTTGAGCCTTGTTTTTGATTTGCGATCTTTCGTTTTGGCACGTTACTACCGTATTGGTAGGTAAATGGGTGATACGGACAGCCGAATCAGTCGTATTGATATGCTGACCGCCGGCACCGCTTGCCCTGTACGTATCGACCTTCAAATCTTCGGTACGTATCTCGATATTGATCGTCTCATCGAATTCCGGCATGACTTCACAAGAAACGAATGAAGTATGGCGTCGCCCCGATGAATCAAAAGGAGAAATACGGACAAGACGGTGAACGCCTTTTTCCGCTTTCAAATATCCGTATGCGTTATGGCCTTTGAAAAGCAGTGTGACACTTTTGATACCCGCTTCATCACCTGGAAGGTAATCAAGGGTTTCAACTTTAAAGCCTCTTTTTTCACCCCATCTAGTATACATCCGCAGCAGCATCGAACCCCAATCCTGGGATTCCGTTCCGCCTGCGCCTGGATGAAGTTCCAGGATGGCGTTTTTCGAGTCATATTCTTCGCTTAGTAACAGTTGCAATTCAAAATCATTCATCTTTTGTGAAAGTGTCGTGATTTCTTCTTCAAGCTCTGCCAACAGTTCAGCATCATTCTCTTCTTTCACTAGTTCATACGTCAGATCCAGGTTTTCATATGATTCGTTCAAATCAGCGAGCTGGGTGACTTGCTCTTTCAGTGCATTCGTTTCATTGATGACAGTCTGGGCTTTTTGTTGATCATTCCAAAAATCAGGGTGTGTCATCTCATTTTCAAGCTGAGCGATTCGTGCCTCTTTTTCATCTAAGTCAAAGAGACCCCCTAAAGTCCGTTAATCGTTGCGCTGTCCGTTCAAGTTCATTTCTAATTTCTCCTAGTTCCATTTCCATTCACCTCATTAAGTATGTTGAAAAAATCCCTGCAGAGGGATTCGCCTCAGTACAATTAAGCCTCTTCAAACTATATGCAAATATACGACTTTATGCAAACGAAACATGAAAAGAGGCGGCAAGCCTTGCACTTGACCGTCCCTTACTCATTATACACCTAATATTAGCCTACACTGCCATGGCAATTCTTATATTTTTTACCGCTGCCGCAAGGACATAACGTATTTCGCCCAACGTCATCCTTTTTACGGGCCGGAGCCTTTTTCACTTTGCCCCCGTCTTCTTCCTTCGGGTTCACCGCTTGTCCTTGTATGACTTCTTTCCGCTCTAGATTGTTGCGGATTTCAGCTTTCATGATGTATTTGGCGACTTCATCTTCCATAGAGGCTATCATCGCCTCAAACATGGCGAAGCCCTCTGATTGATATTCACGGAGCGGATCGATTTGGCCATAAGCACGAAGGTGAATCCCTTGGCGCAATTGCTCCATTGCATCGATATGATCCATCCATTTGCTATCTACCGCGCGAAGGACGATGACCTTTTCGAATTCACGCATTTGCTCTTCGGATAGCTCTTCTTCTTTTTGGTCATAGTCATTTTTCACTTTGGCTAAAATGAAATCAACCAATTCCGTTTCATTTTTCTCTTCTAAATCAGGTACGGAAATGGACCCCTCATCGAATAAGTTGCCGTTCAGGTAATCGACAAGGCCTTGCAGGTTCCAGCCTTCCTCATCACCCATTGGTGCAAATGCTGCCACATTGCGCTGGATGGAAGCCGCTATCATCGTTTCGACGATTTCGCGCAGGTTTTCGCTTTCCATCACATCGAAACGCTGCTTATAGATAATCTCCCGTTGCTGACGAAGAACATCATCATATTGCAGTAATTGCTTCCGGGAATCGAAGTTATTGCCTTCCACTCGTTTCTGTGCAGACTCGACGGCCCTCGTCACCATCTTGCTTTGAATCGGCTGGGTATCATCCATACCGAGTCGTGTCATCATGTTTTTCATGTTATCGGAGCCGAAACGGCGCATCAATTCATCTTCCATGGATAAATAGAATTGTGTGACCCCCGGATCTCCCTGACGGCCGGAACGACCACGCAGCTGGTTATCGATACGCCTGCTTTCATGACGCTCCGTTCCGATGACGGCAAGACCGCCGAGCTCCTTGACGCCTTCACCAAGCTTGATGTCCGTACCACGGCCAGCCATATTCGTAGCGATCGTAACGGAGCCTTGATTACCAGCATTGGCTATGATTTCCGCTTCGCGCTCATGATTCTTCGCATTCAAGACATCGTGCGGAATCCCCTTTTTGGATAAATAGGCTGAAATGACTTCGGATGTTTCAATGGCAACCGTTCCGACAAGCACAGGCTGCCCCTTTGCATGCCTTTCGGCGATGTCCTCGACAACAGCCCGGAATTTACCATCGGTTGACGCATAAATGAGATCGGCCCGGTCATCCCTGATGATATTCCGGTTTGTAGGGATCGCAATGACATGCATATTATAAATGTTGCGGAACTCCTCTTCTTCCGTTTTGGCAGTCCCGGTCATACCGGAAAGTTTTTCGTACATCCGGAAATAATTCTGGAACGTGATCGTCGCAAGAGTCATGCTTTCATTTTGGATTTCAAGACCCTCTTTCGCTTCGATGGCCTGGTGGAGGCCTTCACTGTAACGGCGGCCTTTCATCAAACGGCCAGTGAATTGGTCGACGATGACTATTTCGCCTTCCTGAACGACATAATCCACATCCAAATGCATCGAAACATGCGCCTTCAACGCCTGATTGATATGATGATTCAAAGTAACGTGGGTGATATCGAATAAATTATCGATATTGAACGCTTTTTCGGCTCTGTTCATGCCTTCTTCCGTCAGCTGTACACCCTTTGTCTTTTCATCATACGTATAATCCTTTTCTTTTTGCAGCGTTTTGACAAACGCATTGGCCTGGATATAAAGCTGGGCCGATTTTTGTGCCGAACCGGAAATGATCAACGGCGTTCTCGCCTCATCAATCAAAATGGAATCGACTTCATCGATTACAGCAAAATGCAAGGGCCGCTGGACCATTTGTTCTTTATATAACACCATGTTGTCACGCAGGTAATCGAAGCCTAACTCATTATTCGTGCTATAGGTAACATCGGCATTATACGCCTCTTGTTTTTCCTCTTTTGAATGGCTGTTCAGGTTCAAACCGACGGTCAAACCAAGGAAGTCAAACAATACCCCCATCTCGGAGGCATCACGGTGGGCCAAGTATTCATTGACTGTAACGACATGGACGCCCTTACCAGTAAGCGCGTTTAAATAAACCGGCATGGTCGATGTCAATGTTTTACCTTCCCCTGTCTTCATTTCCGAGATATTGCCGTCATGAAGTGAGGCCCCACCCATGATTTGAACACGGTAAGGATATAAGCCAAGGGCACGCTTCGCTCCTTCACGGGCAACAGCAAAAGCCTCGACGAGCAGATCATCGACGGTCTCCCCGTTTTGGTAGCGCTCTTTGAACTCGCCCGTTTTGGCACGAAGCTGCTCATCCGATAATGCGGCCGTCTCATCAGCCAGCGCTTCGACTTGGTCAGCAATCTTTTCCAGACGTTTAATTTCTCGCTTATTCGGATCAAAAACTTTATTTAATATATTAAGCATTCAATAACGCTCCTCTATTATGGTAATGATCGTTCCATGACAAAATTCATATAAGTAAGAAGAAATGCATCTTCTGTTATTCCTAATCCACGCTTAATTTTACCACTTCTATCCTAGAGGTACAACTTCATGTCACTTCCATGCCTATTGATCCGAATTCAATTCTTGCGAAAAACAATGGATAAATCATGAGTAAAACTGTTAAAATAGATGGAAGTATAAATAATTCATGGAAACTCCCCACTATTCCAAAAGCAAATGTGAATGATCCATAACCTTCCATCATTTGATGCTGCCAAGGTAATCCAACCAGATTTCATGTTTGAATTTTTTTAAAGGTGGGCTACTAACATTTTAAGTAGAAGATAAATAGAACATGTTTCGAGGTGGTATTATGATTGGTGAACGTGTAAAAAAACTGCGTGAAGAAAAAAAGATGTCGATGACTGAACTCGCCGACAAAGCCGGTGTGGCAAAGTCTTACTTAAGTTCGCTAGAGCGTAACTTGCAAACGAACCCTTCCATTCAATTTCTCGAAAAAATCTCCGCCGTGCTGAACATTCCTGTTGATGCCCTCCTTTACGATGCACCAAACAAGGAAACCTTGGACAATGACTGGATGAAAATCGTGGAGGAAGCCATGAATTCCGGCGTGTCGAAACAACAATTCAGGGAATTCATCGAATTCAATAAATGGAGAAAAGATAAAGAAGAGTAGAAGTTTAATAGTCTACCTACATAATCCTGGAGTAAACAGCTTGAAAATGCTGGACTTACAGAAATCCAATACGAATAATCACCCCTATAATCAGCCAGGTCAGCCTCTGTTTATAGGGGTGTGTTTGGTAATTAGCTTCGCTCGCTCTCCTCTAGCAAAACCTCAAGGCATTTCCGTTCAAAAAAAGCACTAATTTCCTCTTTTTTAAAACCTAAGCTCCGTGCTTCTGATATTAAATCCACCCATTCTTGATCGATTTCCATTTTAGCCACCTCTTCTACCTCCTAAAATACCTTTGTATTTCAGGCAGACCAGCCATCTTAGTCGAGCGGACCTTAGACCTGTGCCTTTGCGCCCTTATCTTTCAATAAGTTTGCCTTTGTCATGGTACTAATTACCAAATACATCGCTTATAAACATATTATATCGGATACTTGCATCACATATTGTTATATTATGTCGCCAAACTTACAAAATGCAAAAAAATTTATCCGACAAAATATTACAATATTAAGAAAATTCAAAAAAACGCTTTCCTTTTATCATTTTCTCCTTTTTACGTAATAGTAAATCGTGCTTTTCCCATTCAGTTTATGCTGCAGGTTCACCCTCTCCACCACTAGTGGATCCAAGGCTTTTTGCACAGTCAGGTCGTCACCGCAGGTCGGGCAAAGCCACTCTCCATATTCTGCACTGCTAAAAGAAGACCGATTGCATTTATGGCAATTCTTTTGATACAAAATATCCAGCCCCTTTGCACCTTAATCAATTCGTTTGTTATAAGTAACACTATGTTCTTTTTAAAGAACCAACAACTTGAGTATAGTACAAAGGGAAGATTCAATAGAATAGGTAATATTAACTATTTATCTTATTAAAGAACACGAATCGTTCTTTATAAAAAACCACCCAAAGCCTGACCGCAATCTTGTAGCATGCAAAAAAGCACAACCCAAATGCTGGGCTGTGCTTTAGTTCATAGATTAAGATTTAGCTAGGTTCAATCAAACCGTAGCGACCATCTTTACGACGGTATACCACGTTCGTTGTGTTAGTATCTGCATTCGTGTAAACGAAGAAGCTGTGACCAAGCATATTCATTTGCAAAATCGCTTCTTCACTGTCCATCGGCTTCAAATCGAAGCGCTTATTGCGGACCACTTCAACATCATTATCATCTTCGAATTCATCTACCACTTCGTCAACGTCCGTGTTGAAAGCGAATGCTTCCGGAGTCGTTGATAAGTTGTTTCTGAATTTACGATTGACCTTCGTTTTATGTTTACGAATTTGGCGTTCAAGCTTGTCATTGATCAAATCGATGGCAGCATACATATCCGCATTTTCCTCTTCAGCACGAAGAACCAAATTCTGCATAGGAATCGTCACTTCGACCTTGGATGTATTATTGTTAACTTTCAAATTAACTAACACATTTGCATCAGGTGTATTGTTAAAATATCGTTCTAACTTGCCAATTTTCTTTTCGACGTATTCTCGAATTGCTGGAGTTACCTCAATGTTTTCACCGCGTACGTTGTAATTCATAAAGTGAGTCCTCCTTAAATTAAGACTATAACAGTTAGATTCTACAATACCCCTCCGGTTCCCTTTGGAAACATATTATGAAATATGTCGAAATTATGAAACAACTGTCGGAAGGTTTGGAAAGGGTTGATGTCTACCCTACATTCATTATAACAAATGCCTGGCGATAAAGAAAAATTTAAGCTTTAATTATTTACAGAAAATTTAAATAAATGTAACATAATAGCCGTTTGGAAACCAAACGGCTGGGTTATCATTTTCTTTTATCGTAAAACATGCCATCGATTGATAGACTTTCATATGGGTTCATATATTTATTGGAGGAATTTTTCTTTTTGTTTATTTCCTGGATGTCCCGTTGTATTTCCTGCTTTTGAAGCTTCAGCAAGCTGTCTACCTGTTGATTGAGCAGCATCGTTCTGCGGCCTACCTGTTGTTCAGCAGCAGTGAAGGGCGGCTTGATTTGGGCAATGACTTCATCCCGCCGATCAATCAGCTCGGTGATCCTTTCTATTTTATCCTCACGTTCTGCAATCATCCGATCCTCCAGAACGGTAAGTAATTCGGCAGTCAAGTCGTGAAAAGCCTGAATCATTACACTTGCCCGCCTTGGCTGAATTGTTTTTTGCGGTTGATCTGAATGACTTCCTTCCACGTATTACGGAATTCAGTGACGAGTCCTTCCACCTCGTCCAAGGCAGCAACATCATTTTTCATATTCGCCTCTATCAGACGGCGATTCATGAAATCATACAGACTCATCATTTCCTTCGACACCTCGACATCCATGTTCAGCGTCACCATCAATTCATGGATGATGTTTTGCGCCTTGATGATGTTGGTATTCTTCGCTTCGATATTTCCTGCTTCAATCGCCTTCCGCCCAAGCATGATGAACTTCAGGCAGCCATTGTATAGCATTAATGTCAGCTCTCCCGGGGACGCTGTATTGACCGAATTTTGTTGATACGACTGATAGGGATTATTAATCGCCATATTTATCTTCCTCTCCCGATTGCCTTAACTAAAATAAGATGCTAACGATGAACTTTGGCTATTTGCCTTTTGAATCGCCTTTTCCATGGCCGTGAACTGGCTGTAATAGCGGGATTCCAATTTCGCTAACTTTGTTTCGAATGCCGAGATCCTCGTATCCAGCCCATTGACCATTTTCCCGATGGTAAAATTATTATTCACATATCCAGCCTTCCCGGCTTTTTCGGTGATGACCTTCATCGAAGATTGTATATCATCACGCAAACGGCGTGCCAGCCCCTTTTCACCTTTTTCCGCTCCATCAGCCATGAACATATTATAAACCGCATTGGGATCCTCGCTGATCGCTGCCCGAAGCTTGTCCTCATCAATCGTCAGTTTGCCGCCCTCCAAGTAATTCTTCGTCGTGGTAATGCCCAGGCTGCTGAGATTGTTTTTCCCAGTGATTCCGTCCACTGCGGTGTATAGGGAGGATCTCATCGTGGTTAAGAGGCTCTTAAGCGTCGAATCGCTTTTCAGTGTTCCGCTTTTTGCCTTCTCTTCCCAAAGCTTCACTTCATCTTCCGTCATTTCCTTCTTTTGCTCGGCAGTCAGCGGGGTGAAGGAGCGATATTTCGCTTCACCTGTTTTATCCTGTACCTTTTTAATGATTTCGTTGTATTTGTTCACGAACTGCGTGACCGTGTCCAGAATCGCATCCACATCGGCCGTTGAAGAGAATGAGACGGTATCCATCGTTTTCTGCTTTACCGTTATTTCCGCTCCATTGATGAGGAACGTATTCGAAGGGCGGGAAATGTCCAGGCCATTATACGTGATCGCTGCATTTTCCCCTTTTGTGCCGCCAGCTTCTTCATTGTTGCTGCTCAGTTTTAACGCAGCAAAAAAATCACCGGTTCCCCCTAGTTCAATTTCGGGACGATCTTTGACATCACCCGTATTTTTAGCGGTGATCGAAAAGTTTTGCGAATTTTGATCAAAAAATAGCGTGACACCCGAGTTCGCATTAATTTTATTGATGACGCTCTCCAACGTATCATCGGCATTGAGCGTAAGCGTGTATGGCTTTTCCTTGGTTACTCCATCCTTCACTTCCGTATTGAAAGCACCCTCTTTATTTGGAGCCAGTATCGTAATCTCCTGAGGTGCCGTAATGCCTAATTCCGACAGCTTCTTTTTCGCATCCGTAACAGCCGATTTTTCCGTACTGGCCATGGTTGCTGCCTTGGCAAGACTGTTCACCTTGATATTTCCTGTAAAGTCACTAGTCGAACTTACATTTTTCACCGATACCGCTTCTGGATTCGAAACCGATACCTTCTTTTTAACAAAGGATGATTGCTTTCCGATTCCATCACGGATGAGCGTATCCAATTCCGATAATGAAGTATTGATCGAGCGGTAATCATCGCGCTGCCATTCGGAGTACTGCTTTTTCTGTGTCAATTTATCCAAAGGCACCCGTTCCGCCTGCATCATGCTTTTAACTAATTCATCAATGTCCATTCCACTTGCCAAACCACTGATCCGTACCACAATACATCACCCACTTATATTTTTTCATCCACCATGATCCCGACAAACTCCGTCATTGCCGCATAGAAATCCAATAGCTTCTTAGGCGGGATCTCCCTGATCGTCTCATCCGTTACGTCATCCACTACCTTGACATAATACTCATTGAGCTTCTCATGATACTCAAAGCGGACCGCCGTATGTATCGGGTTGAGGAAGGTGTTTAAGCTCTCCACCACTTCCTGAACCTTTTCCTTCGTAGGCTGACTGCTTTCGGCGCTTTGTTCCGAATAGGCCAGCGTATTCATTTCACGCTGATAATAAGAACTGATTCCATCCGAGATGGCTGTTCTGAGTTGTGAGGAAAGAATATTCGTGGACAAACTCTCCAGCATCTTAATAGCCCCCAATATGATGTCTTTATTTTTTATATCGGTTCTGAAATTGAACTTTACAGTGTTCATACAAAGGTTTTATCATTATAAAGAGAACAAACATTCTGTTAATGGAGGAGATAACATTATAAAAAAGGAAATGGAAGAAGGGCTTTCATACTTTTATTAAGGAGGTGTCCATGATGATGCTTACTGAAATTCAAAGAAATGTATTATACGCCAGCATAATAAGTGACGGGGAAATCACGAAAATTTATAAAAATAGCAGGAGAAAGAACAATAGCTACCGAGAGCACTACGGTATATCTCAAGAAGAGTACCGAAAATGGAAAGTCGCCTTCTTTGATGGACTATTGTATATCACTCCGGCAAGCCAATGTGTACGTTCCGCATCTTTAGAATTATTCACTAATTTATTCCCTCATTTTTACAGAAAAGATGGAACTAAATATCTTCCTTTCACATTAATCAAAAATTGTCTATTACCCCATTTCATAGCTATTCTATACATGGATGATGGCTCTTTAAGTATTTCATTTAGGGTAAATCCTATTAAGAAAATTATTTACCTCACACCTCATATTTACCTATACCTTCAGTGTTATCGTAAGGACGAATTAGAGAAGTTAAAGGACCATATTTTTACCACCTATGAGTTATCTTTTAGACTGAGTGCTCGTAAGGATGGACATGGATTTATCCTAAAAACCACTTCTGTTAAGGAAACGTTTCGTTTCCTTGAACTAATCGAACCTGTGACTAAAACTTGTTCTTCTATGTTATACAAAACCTCTTGGGATTTTAGATATCAAAAAGAAATAATGAAATGGAAATCGAAGTATCCTGACTACACGGTTGTTACCAGCAGTTCCGATCGCTCTAAACCCTATTCTCCAGATGAAATCAAATTATTAAATCAACTCAAAGAAATTGGTTATTCGACAAATGAAATAGCAAAGGTGCTAAAAAGAAGTTATTGGTCCGTTACCTACAAATGGCAAGATATTAAAAAACGAAACTAACACCACTTCTTGATAGCATTCCGTGGAAAATGATAATATCTATCCGTTTGCTTTATAAAAAAAGAGACCCTAGCAAAACTAGGGTCTCTTTCAAGTTATTAACGTAGAAGTTGTAAAACGCCTTGTGGTTGTTGGTTCGCTTGCTTTGCGACTATGTCTTTCGAGCATAGAATAGACTATATCTTCACCCTTGTCTTATAAGGGGCTGGGCACTTCGAATGGCTGCTGCCACCCTACGGATTTCATGGTCATAGCTTTTTAGCCTTAGACTGTATATCCTAGTCGTTGAACCTTCTCCAGAGTTTCCTCAAAGGAGCTTGGCTGCTGATTGTCCATTGTGTCATCTCCATCATTTTCAGACCATCACGCTTACCGTTTCCAGTTACGTTGTGGTTGATGAAGCTTTAGGAAGTTCCAGCAATTCACCCAGTCATCCTTTTATCCATTACTGGATAAAACGCCCTTCAAATTTACCTTAGAAGTTGTAAAACTCCTTGAGGTGCGGAATTTGCTTGAGCCAACATTGCTTGTGATGCTTGAGCCAAGATGGAGTTTTTAGTTTGCTCCATCATCGTCTTAGCCATATCTGTGTCACGTACACGTGATTCAGCAGCCGTCAGGTTTTCAGAAGAAGTACCTAAGTTGTTGATCGTGTGCTCTAAACGGTTTTGGTTAGCACCTAATTTAGAACGTTCTGCTGATACTGTATTAATTGCGTCATTAATTTTTGTAATTGCTTCAGCAGCACTAGCATGTGTTCCCACATTCAATGCTTGCTCAGTTGTTACGTTATTAGTTCCGTCTGTCACTGCTAAATCTGCATTTCCAGTTCCTTTAGTAGAAATACCTAAAGCTTCTGCTCTCATATCTCCAATATCAAGAGTCAAACTTTGTTTTTCATTAGCTCCGATTTGGAATTTAAGACTCTTATCAGGGTCAGTATCCTTCCCAGCTGAGACTGTTGTTTGAGTTACATTAGTTGCACCTTTTTTAAAGTCTCCTGCAGTTACTGTATCAGGACCTGTTGCTTTAGCAGTAAGTGTAAGTGAGCCATCAGTATTTTCAGTAGCAGTATATTTATTAGTAGTATCAGCATTAACTTTTTTCACTAATCCAGTAATACCATTATCAGTAGTATCAGCTGTGTAAGATTTACCACCAATAGTCATTGATTCTGTATCCGCAAAACTAATATCACTTGATGCTAATTTGTGAACAGCTGCTTTAGCTACCCCATCTTTTTCACCATTTAAAAGTTTTTGTGTATTGAACTCAGTCGTGTTACCGATACGGTTGATTTCAGATGTTAAAGAATTGATTTCTTTTTGGATTTCGCCGCGGTCGTTTGTTGTATTTGTATCTGTTGCTGCTTGAGTAGCAAGTTCACGCATGCGTTGAAGGATGTCAGTCGTTTCGTTCAAGGCACCTTCAGCCGTTTGGATAAGAGAAATAGCATCTTGTGAGTTACGGGAAGCTTGATCCAATCCGCGGATTTGTCCACGCATTTTTTCAGAGATTGCTAGACCAGCTGCATCGTCACCAGCACGGTTGATACGCATACCTGAAGCCAGTTTCTCCATTGATTTGGATTGAGCGTTTGTTGCACTTGATAATTGACGGTGTGTGTTAAGAGCTGAGATATTGTGATTGATGATCATTTATGTTTCCTCCTTGAGTTTTAAGTTCCCACATCCATGTGGTTCATCACGGTGGGCAGTGAATAAGTCGGCCGCCTATATCACTGCCCATCGTTGTATAGTTAATATCGACATGCTCGGAAACATATTTAGCGGATTTTACGATTTTTTCTTGAAATAGTCATTTATGTTTTGCAGAAGATGTGATTCCGTTTGGGTGGCTTCACTATTTTCCTGCTGGATCGATAGATAGATTTCCTTTCTATGGATCTCGACGTTTTTCGGGGCATTGATCCCGAGCTTGATCTGTTCTCCCTCAATCGAGAGGATCGTGATTTCGATATCATCGCCGATCATGATCGCTTCATTCGGTTTTCTGGTCAATACGAGCATCATTTCGCCCCCTGTTCTGTGGGGGTTTCGATCAGCCTATGTTTTGTGCGGTAATCACTGCCATTCATGATGATTTGCTTACCCAATTTCTTTGAGCCATTTATGATGACGGGGGCCTGAAGGTTCGCTGTCGTTTCATTGAAGGGATCCGAAATCGTCAAGATCGCGTACGTAAGGACATCCTGCTCCGTTTCTATTTGTAAAAGCTCGAGCACTTCATCCGTAAGCTTCACTTCGTAATCACGAAATACATCAAAAGGGTTCGTCACAATGAAGGCAACCTCTTTTGTTTTTGTCGATTGCAGGACGAAAAAGGGTGTATCATCCAATGTAAGCAGGCAAAACTGTTTTTCCTCCAAAAAGCCCGGCAGCCCGCTTTCGAATCGATAGATTTCATTCGCCATTAATTCAATTTCGCCATGAAATTTGGTTTGTACATTCATCTCCGTTTTCACTCACCTGACTCATCGGGATATACATTAATGAAATTGATATCCAACGTATTTTTTTGTAAAATCTCCACATCCACACTGCCTGGTGTGTAAGTATGTTCCGGCCTGTTGATCTGGGCATCAATGATCGGCTTCTGGGCGGTCGCTTCGATCTCCACTTGTGCCGGATCGTAGTCAAGTTGCACGCTAAAATAGGAGGGAATCCAGCCAAGATTGAATTGCTTTTCGGCCCCTTTGCTGTTTTGCTTGGCCTGATCGGCGAGCGGACTGCCGCCTCTTTCAATGTGCCTCAGCTCCGTCCCCTGCTGCGAACGCCGAGCCATGCCTGCTAGCCAATCCTGGTACCCTTGCTGGGCGAATTCCTCCACTCGTTTGGAGAGGCTTTTCAAGTCCATATCCTCCCTGGCCTTTGTCTGATCGATCGTCAGCTTGCCTGGGGTCGTATGGATTTCCAAAATGGCCTGCGGCTGTTCGATTCGTTGAACCGCCGCCTTTTGTTCGATTTGCTGTACTGGCTGTTCGATATCCAACCCGATCTTCATTGGGGCGGATTGCAATCTAATTTGCGGAATATGCATCATCATCACTCCTTATAGAAAAAAGCTATCCATTTAAGAATAGCTTAGCGAAGAAAATCCAATAAACTCGGTTGCATGATTTTCGCCCCGATACTTAAAGCGGCACTATGGACGCTTTCCTGGGTCGTCAAATCCATGATCGCTTTTTCGATATCGACATCCTCATTTTTTGAGAGGATCGAGGTGGCAAAAACCTCCTGCTGCTTAAGACGGTCCGTCATCAGCTCAATCCGGTTTTGCCTGGCGCCGACCTGGGCCTGCAGGCCTAAGAAGGTATTGATCGTTGCATCAAGCCCGCCAAGCGTCCCCGTCACATCTCCGCCGCTTTCCAGTGCAGCGATCGTTTTATCGATGCTCCCGCCATTTGCGAGTGCTTCTCCAAAAACCTTCGAGCCGTCCGTGTTGATTTTCAACGAAATCCCGGAAAACACCTCAAGGTTTATGTCCCCTTTGCCATATACGATATTCCCATTCGCGTCTTTAACGGATGAAGGCTTCACATTCGTATCCTGACCGTTGAAAATATACTTCCCGCCGATCTGTGTGTCTCCGAGTGTGATGAGATGTTCCTTCAATTGCTTGATTTCCTCGGCAACGTTCTTCAGTTGATCGCCTTCATACGTGCCATTGCTTCCTTGAACCGTTATCTCCCGAATCCGCTGCATCGCGGAAACGGCTTCAGAAATGGTATCATCCGTACTGTCGATCCAATTTGTCGCCTCGGAAATATTGCTCTGATACTGTCCGATTTGATTCAAATTGGTCCGGTATCCCATGCCCATCATGGCCGCAACGGGATCGTCGGATGGTTTGGAGAATTTTTTTTGAGAGGAAACCTGCTCTTGCAGCTTGGCCATCTTTTCGTAGCTGCCGCTTAAGTTGGTTAACATATTATTGGTTAGCATCGATTGCGTTACCCGCATGTTCATTCACTCCTTTCATCGGCCTACCGTGCCCATTCCGTTGATGATCTTATCGAGCATTTCGTCCATCATCGTCATCATCCTTGCAGAAGCGTTGTATGCCTGCTGGAATTTGATCATGTCCGTCATTTCTTCATCAAGCGATACGGAGCTGACGGAATCCCTATTTTGATTGACGGAAGTGGCAAGCACAACCGAGTTGGATAGGTTCTTTTGGGCGCTTTGGGAATCGACCCCAAGCTTGCCGATGATACCGGCATAATATGTGTCGAAGCTTCCCGTCAATTCTTTTGAATTTTGGTCCTTCGTCGAATACTCACTAAACGCCTTTTTCTTCAGGTCCGCCAGCAGTTTAGCATTTTCATTGTCGCCGGATGCTCCGCCGCTTTTACCGCCTGCGGCAATTTTCGACGGGTCTTTTATGATTTCGCCATTCACCTTGATGCTTTGGGCAGCGCTCTTACCTGGTTCGATCTCGAAGAAGTTCAGGACTGATTGGTTGCCGTCGCCCAATGCATACCCTTGTTTGTGGATGGCATTGAACTCGTTCACGAAGGCAGCCGTCATATTATCGAGCTTTTTCAGCATATCCGGATAAGCTCCGCCGATCGTGCCATCAGCCTTTTTGTAACCAAAGCTGTTGATCAAGCCCGACAGTTCTCCTGAAAACTTGTAGTCCGTCAATGTTTTTGACCCGACTTTCACTCCATCGACCATGCCTGTCGTTTTGTCATAGCCGACTTCGACTTTCGACGTTCCCACCATCCCCGTTTGATTAACGCTGATCAAATTGATAGGGGGCTTATAGGAAGAACCGTCCTCCTGCATCAATTCGATATTGTACAGTCCTGTCGCTACATCGCTGGCCCTGCCATAATCCGTCGGAATGACGTTTTGCACTTTTATGCTGACAAGCTGCGAGAGATTATCGACCAGAACGTCACGTTTATCATACAAGTCATTGGGGATATAGCCATGCGGCTCGACCTTGCTGATTTGTTGGTTAAGCTGATCGATGCTGCTGATGAGCGTATTGATTTCGTTCGCTTTGACGTTGATCTGATTCCCGATATCCGTTTGGACGCTGGTTAGCGAGTTATAGTAGTAGTTCAAGGTATCTGCGACCATGACGCCTGTCGAGGCAACGACTTCACGCGCTCCTGAGTTTTCCGTGTTCGCCGTCAGCCCTTGCAGTGAATTCCAGAACTTCTCCATCGTGGCAGCCAATCCGCTGTCGGTAGGTTCGTTCATGACCCCCTCCATTTTGGTCAAGGATTCGCTCATCGCCCCGTAATATCCGATTTTATTGCTTTGTGTCCGATACTGAGCGTCGAGGAAGCTATCGCGGATACGCTGCACCGTTTCAGCCGCTACGCCCGTCCCGATTTGGCCTGCCACCCGCGGGCTGTTCATCCCGACAGTGGGGAAGCCCGGCGTCTGGACGAGGTTGACCCTTTGCCTTGAATACCCTAATGTATTGGCATTGGCTACGTTATTTCCTGTTGTGTACAAGGCTCCTTGTGAGGTAGATAATCCACGCTTGGCCGTCTCAAGACCCATAAAGGTTGAAATCATTTACTCATGCCTCCTTTTCTTCCATTTCCTAAGCTTTTGAATCAAACATCGCCATGCCGCTTTTGGCAGGTTTTTTAACCGGGTTGCCGTAATTAAGGTTTTGATTCCGAGGCCTGAACATATCCAAAGAGACGTTGATGAATTGAAGCGACTGATAGATCAATTGCTGATTTAAACTGTTCCGCTCCTTCAGCTTAGCCACTTCTTCAATCAATTCCCCCTTTAGCCGGGCAAGCTTTTCCGTTTCGATCGGGCCTGTCAGTTCGGTTACGGTGTGGATGGAGGCAGGCTGCCCCGCTTTTCCACTTGCATGAAGAAATTCCGCGACAGCCCCTTCTCTATCCTTATCCGTTTGACTGATCGCTTTCATATGCTTTTGTTCCTGAATCAGCAGTTCCGTTATCGCTTCGGTATCATTCGCTTTCAAAAGGTCCGTTTTTCTTATCGCCAATTGATTGAAGCTTTTATGGAGCTTGATCAATTTTTCAAGCGACTCGATGATGTTCCGTACAGACATTTTGCTGCCTCCTCTCCTCATGAATGAGGGACGGAAATTGATGCCTTCCGTCCAATGCAATCATCTTTTAAACATCATTTCCGGTAAAAATCGATCAGACCTTTAGCCGTCGCTTGCGCATTCAATTTATAAGTTCCATTCTCCACTTGCTTCTTCAGTTCATCCACTTTTGCTTGTCTTGCAGCAGGAATCGGAGATAATTGCTGCATTTCTTTTGCCGCTGAGGAAATTTCGACTTTATCCTTGGCATTCGCCTTGGATTCCTTGATATTACCTGCTTTATTGGCTTGAAGATTATACGGGTTAACACCTGTCACACCGACGTTATTGATTTTCATATTCCAGATCCTCTCCTTCGGTCGATTTTTCCATCCCAAATTACGATTTCCCAGACAGGCCATTGAAGTGGCTATGGACCGCATCATTCTCCCTATCATTATTATCGACAAGGATTGGATATCTTTTATGGTTTCCTGTTATCTTTCGTCCGACATCTATTGTCGAAAATTGTTCTCAATATCGAATATTTTAGCAAATCATGCAGCATGTTTCCATGAATTACCCTTTTTGATCATCCTTCATGTAATAAGTATTTTTTTTCTCATTCCCGAAGGCCTTGCGCCTTTCTTCATCTTCGAATTCCTGCAAATCCGTACGCAGGGAATCGCTGCAATTGCCGCATAGCCTTCCGCTCTTGATAGGGGTGCCGCACTTTTCACAGGGAATCCCTAAATTAGGGAACTGCGAAATCCTTAGCTTACCTGTTTTCACGAATTTAATGATGAGCATTTCTTCCACACCAGTATCGTTTACCACTTGCATCATGGAGGCCGTTCGATTTATTTTCTTGCGAATATAGGCATACACTTTATCATAGTTAGCTTCTTCCTCTTTATGGCAGGCATCGCAAACATCACGGAATTTAGTCATAACGAATAACGAATTACAGCTTGGACAGTTGGATATATCCATCAAGGTCCCTCCTTCACCATCACACCGATTATTGATTTGTACTGTATATATCGAATAATACGTACGATACTTTAGGATGTTCCTTAAATTTGTGCTATTTCACCTACTCAAAGTGATCGATGATACGGCTTTCGACCCAGCGTTTTTCAAGGCTTTGGCAGCCTGCCTGAGTGTTGTGCCGGTTGTGTAAATGTCATCGATGACCAAAATCGATCGATCCCGCAGCAATTCCTCATTGATGACCTGGAAAACCTGCGGCAGCGTGATTCTTTCATGTCTTGATTTTTTTGATTGTTTTTCCGTATCGATCCGAGTCAGTACCTCGACCGTACGAATGCCAATAACATCCGCCAAAGCCTGTGCCTGGTTGAACCCCCGCTCCCTAAGCCGTTCAGCACTTAGCGGGATGCACGTTACAAGGTCATGCTCCATGTCCTGCAGCACCTCCCTCAAATAGGGAACGAAAATCGCTGCCAATGCATAATCCCCGCGGTACTTATATTTGGCGATGATTTCTTTCAGGTGTTCATTATAGTGAAAAAGCGATATATTCTTGGACAAATAGCCGGACCACTCCTTATCCCTTTCCCACCTTGAGCAATCGAAGCAGGTGCCTCCACTGCTGTAATGGCCGGCCAGCCCCCTTGAACACAATGAACATCTCTCCCCGGTTATCTTATCCAGTTTCGCCTCGCATCCTTTGCAGATCGCCTTGGCCTCGCCCCGCTTAAGCAATGTTCCCCATGTCAGGGCCTCCTTCATGACTTCATCACAAACCAGGCATCTACGCATCGAGCAACCCCCTTTTCAGGGCAGCCTCATTCATCATTCGGATGTGATGGATCGCCTCGATCATCGCTTTACTTTTACCATAGTGAAAAAAAGTGATCGTGCCGCAAGGGTGGGCCAAGCTTCTTCCAACCCGGCCGGCAATCTGGACGAGGGCGCTTTCTGAAAACACTTCATGCTCCGAGCCGATTACGGCTACCTCCAGGCGTTCGATTGTGACGCCGCGTTCCAGGATGGTCGTGGTCAATAACCCAGGAACCTCCCCTTTCCTTAATGCCAACACCCTTTCCTTTCGCTCTGGATGCTGTGAGTGGACGATTTTCAAGGTAGGAGACAATGTTTGAAACAGCGGCATGACCTGCTCCAGCACTTGTATACTTGGAAAAAACAAGAGGAAGGGGATGTTTTGCCTCAGACGTTCACTTACCCACCTGCTAATTACGGGGGGCATCTTTTTATCAAGAAACTTTTTTCTCCAGTTCCCGCACCACTTTATTTCCGGGACAGGAATTGGCTGACGATGGTAACGGGCCGGGATGGTCACGGCTTTCAATTTACCGCTTCGATACAATCGCTGCATACGCTTCGAGGGCGTGGCGGTCAGGTAGATGGTTGCGGCAGAGGATTTTTTCGCCTTATTGACCGCATATTGCAGGGAATCATCCGCGGAGTAGGGAAACGCATCGACCTCATCGACGATGATCACGTCAAAGGCTTCAATGAAACGAAAAAGCTGATGAGTCGTGGAGATAATAAGCTGTGAGGATTTATGCCGCTCTGCACTGCCTCCATAAAGGGCGGCGACATCGATTTTCGGAAAGGCCTTTTTCAGTCTTGGTGAAAGCTCGAGAACGACATCTGTCCGCGGTGTTGCCAGGCAGATTCGTTTCCCTGCAAGCAGGGCTGTCTTGATGGCTGGAAATAAGACCTCCGTCTTGCCGGCACCGCAGACGGCCCATACCAGGAGCTCCTCCTTTTCATTCACCGCGCCGACTGCACGTTGCGAGGCCGTTTTCTGCCCGTCAGATAGCTTGCCGTCCCAACACATGACAGGGTCAGGAATGGCATACAACAAGCCGGGGCCAATCCATTGATACAATCTTGCGCATTCGCTGACACGCCCCATCATGATGCAAGAGCGGCAGTAAGCGCAGTCTCGATTGCAGACCTTACACGGGATGGTATGAAACATGGCTTGATCTTTGTTGCCGCAGCGCAGACAGGTAAACTTACCGTTTCCGGATTGCACGCCGCTTGTATGCGAGATATGCCCATTTTTGAGATGCTCTACGATCATTGCTTCGGAAAAGGGGATTTCGGAGGACAGCAGGTGCCTTCCAGAGAGATGGTTCTGAAGTTCGGGAGAAAAAGGCCGGGGAATGCTTGAGTGTTTCAATTTGCACCCTTCTTTCGTCATGGATTTACTCTCCCTATCATTCGATATAAGCCATACCGTTTCCTGTCTCTCCATAAAAAAAACGCCTCCCAATTCGGGGAGGACGCCGTTGTTCATACTTTATACCAGCCCATTCCCATCGAGCCTTCACCAAGATGGGTTCCAATCACAGGACCGAAATAGCTGATGTCAAATTCCACATTCGGGAATCGTGCTTCAAGCTCGGTTTTCCAGTCTTTGGCTTCGGCTTCCCGCCTTGCATGAATGATGACGGCTTTATACTTCGCACCGCTTGCCGCATCTTCTCCAAGTAAATCGGCAATCCGCTTCATCGCTTTTTTCCTTGTGCGGATTTTTTCGAACGGGACGATGACCTTCTCCACGAAATGGAGGACCGGCTTCACTTGAAGCAGGCTGCCGATCAAAGCCTGGGCACTGCTTAACCGTCCCCCACGCTGTAAGTGGGATAGATCGTCCGCCATGAAGTATGCCTTAACGGACGGTTTCATTTCTTCGAGCCTGGCCATGATCTCTCCTGCACCTTTCCCCTCAAGGGCCATCTTTGCCGCCTCCAGAACATAAAATCCCTGGACGCTACAGCTGATCTCCGAATCAAAGGCATGAACATTAATTCCCTCGACCATCTCCCCGGCTGATACTGCGCCTTGATACGTGCCGCTGATGCCACTCGATAAATGAATCGAAATGACATCATCATATTCCTTTTCCAGCTCCTCAAACTTTTCGACGAACAGTCCGATCGGAGGCTGTGAAGTCGTCGGCAATTTCTCCTGCCTCTTCACTTCCTCGTAAAACTCATCCGCAGTAATATCGACTTCTTCCCGGTAAGCTTCATTGGAGAAAATGACGTTAAGCGGCATCATATGTATATGTAAACGTTCACGCGTTTCCTTAGGTATATATGCAGTGCTATCTGTTACGACTGCCGTTTTCATAATGAGTACCATCCTTATAAAAATTTGCTCTTTTTGTTCATATTCAACATTTTAGCTGAAAATGCCTCCATTTGCATTAAAGAGCTTTTCCAATACCTAAAATTTGTAAAAGTATACAAGTAAAAAAAGTCCGGCTCCTCAGTACGCATTGCGAAAACTGAAGAGCCGGATATAATCGGAAGAATTATTTCACTTCTACCCAGCCGTTTTTAATAGCCAGGACAACCGCTTGTGTACGGTCATTCACATTCATCTTCTGAAGAATGTTACTTACATGGTTCTTGACTGTTTTTTCACTGATATATAGCGTTTCGCCAATGGCGCGGTTGCTTTTTCCGTCAGCTAAAAGTTGAAGCACTTCACATTCGCGGCGAGTCAAGAGGTGAAGCGGTCTCCTGATTTCTATCGTATGGACGGAATCACGATCGGTACCCTCGTCGGCAGCCAAGCGGCGATATTCTTTAACCAAATTATGCGTAACCTTCGGATGAAGATATGAACCGCCTTCCGCTACTACACGAACGGCATCGATCAACGCATCGGCGTCCATCTCTTTCAATAGGTAACCTTGGGCTCCCGTTTTCAACGCATGCTGGACGTAATTCTCATCATCATGAATCGAAAGGATGATGACCTTTGTTTCAGGGTAGCGGTTCACAAGCATTTTGGTTGCTTCGACCCCATTCATATTCGGCATGTTGATATCCATGATAACAACATCTGGTTTATGTGTCTCAACGAGATCCATTGCTTCACTTCCGTCATCACCCTCGGCAACAACATCGAATGATGATTCAAAATCTAATATGCGCTTTACGCCTTCACGGAAAAGCTGATGGTCATCGATAATGATGATACTAGTCTTCAACGGCTTCTTCCTCCTAGTTTCTATTTAAAATGCCTATTCTCTATAATTTATAATTGATAGGGAATTTGTATAAATACCAAAGTGCCTGCGCCTGGCTGTGAATCGATCGTCATTTCACCTTCAAGCAGCTCGACCCTCTCTCTCATTCCTACCAAGCCAAATGAGCCTTCTTTTTGAATGGAACTGTCAAACCCTTTTCCGTCATCCTTGACGACAACGGTCACCATCTCTTTCGAAATGGACAGTTTAACTTGAACCTGTTTTGGCTCCGCGTGCTTCAAAGAATTTTGTACGGCTTCTTGCACGAGCCTGAATAATGCGACCTCCATGTCAGAAGGAAGCCTTTTGACCTGTCCAAGATTGACGAAATTCAAATGCACGCCATCATTATAGTCTTCGGTGGTTTGCAGGTACTTTCTGAGGGTAGGAACAAGGCCCAAATCATCAAGTGCCATGGGACGAAGATCATAAATGATCCTGCGCACTTCATATAAGGCATTCCTTACCATGACCTTCAAACTGCGGATTTCCACGAGCGCTTCATCAGGACCTCTCTCCCGCTGGACACGTTCAATCAAGTCTGAACGCATCATGACATTCGCGAGCATTTGTGCTGGACCATCATGAATTTCCCGCGAGAGCTTCTTGCGTTCCTGCTCCTGGGCTTCAATTATCTTCAAGCCGAAGTCTTGTTTGCGTTTCGCTTCCTGCAATGCTTCCCCTACGAATTTCAGGTCCTGGGTCAAATAGTTTTGTACGACCGATATTTGCGAAACAAGATGTACCGCTTTATCGATCGTCTGCTGCAGGGCCCGTAACCTTAATTCAAGTTCATCCCGGCGATTTCGAAGTTCCTTCTCCAATTGCCGGTTTATTTGCAGGTCGACTTGCAGCTTGTGTGCCCTTTCATAAGCATCCCGTACCTGCTCTTCAGAAAAATGGTTGAAGTGCATACTGACCTCGGAAAGCCTTTTTCGAGCAAATCTGGCTTTTGAATCCAGTGCATCGCTGTCGGTTATTACAATGGCAACCCTGATTTTCACATCATCAAGCTCTTTTGTTAATGATTCAAAATCTTTGCGGCATTGCTCGCCGATGTCAAAGACTTCATCCTTGCTTTCACTAACAGTGCTCACCATTGTTTCTAAGATCTTGTCCAATGCCTTAGCGTCAACCTTTTTTATGGACATTAAGATCCCTCCACTTAAATCAAAAGACTTAAAAAATTTATTGTCTTAAAGACTATGTATATGGAAAAAAGTTCTTTCCTTTTTCATGAATGGTTATTTCAGGAAACGTTAATATGCAGTAACCTTCATGAACATATTGTACCAAAAAAAGAAGAAAAATACGTTAATTTCATTGTCAAATTTTTACGAAATGTACATATATGGTACATATCTCCCGGTTATAGGTATTATGGCCGAATTGGTAGTCTACCATACCCTTTAAAGGCAAATCCATTCCCATTAGCCCAATACAAATGATCCTTTTCAATCGAATCGAGTATTCCACTCCATTGATTATTATATGAAACAGATCGATTTATTAAATGGCAAAATCATCGAATTGAACGGGCACGATCGGAACAAGCGAGGACTTGTGACCAAAACCCGTTGTTTTTCGTAAATGTTATTCTTTTAAGCATAATATTCGCTGCACACATGACAGGCAATAGAACTAATTATAACACGGACTTCTTTTTCTTATATTAAAGTTTCTTTACACATCTGCCCCAAAAACGAAACATGATTGCCACTTTTTACACAAAGACTTATAATGAATCAACTAATAGTAAGTACGAAGGTGGAATAGGTATGCTCACTCAATATTTAACGGTGGCAGGACGCAGGGAACATGAAATCATCATCGAGAAATCCCGCTTCATCTCGCACATTACCCGAGCTGAAACGGAAGAAGACGCCCAGGCATTCATCCAGGAAATCAAGAAAAAGCATAAAGATGCTACACATAATTGTTCAGCCTATATGATCGGTGAACAAAACCAAATCCAAAAGGCCCTCGATGATGGGGAGCCAAGCGGCACGGCAGGCGTCCCGATCCTTGAGGTTCTTAAGAAAAAAGATTTGAAGGACACCGCCGTAGTGGTCACAAGATATTTCGGGGGCATCAAGCTAGGTGCCGGAGGTCTCATCCGCGCTTATAGCAAATCGACTTCAGAAGGGATAAATGCCACTGGCATCGTCATCAGAAAGTTAATGCGGGTCATTTCGACAACGATCGACTATACGTGGCTTGGAAAATTGGAGAACGAATTACGTTCTTCCATCTATCAAATAAAGGAAATTCAATACCTCGATCAGGTAACGATCCTCGTATACGCGGAAGAGGCACAAAAAGAATCCTATATCTCCTGGATGACAGAGCTGACAAATGGTCAAGGACAGATCGCAGAAGGCGAAATGCTTTATTTGGAAGAGGCATTCGCCTGATTTCCCCCTGCATTTTTTTCCTTTTTTAGGTTGTAATACAATTGAAAAGAAATATTTATTTTACGAATTTATTAAATCATTGTAAAATTAGGGTTAATATATGACGAAATATAAATAGATAGATTCGAAAAATAGCGATTTATGTCTGAAGTTCGTTATTTAAAAGGAGAAGAAAAGATGTCTACTACTAGGCGTGTCTATAAAATAAAAAAGACAAAGAAAAAAAGGCGAAAGAGGCTGTGGATATTCCTGGTGCCCCTGCTTGTACTGGGCCTGGGCGCTTCCACTTATGCTGCAACTCTATATATGAAGGCACAGAATGTATTCCATGATTCGTATGATCCGGTGGAGGCTTCGGCGAAGCGGAGTGCATCCGTCGATCCTCTCGAAGATAATTTCTCGATCCTCTTCATAGGAATCGATGATAGTGACGAACGTGACTATCAAGGAAATTCACGCTCGGATGCGCTAATCCTGGCTACATTCAATAAAGATCAAAAGTCGATTAAACTTTTAAGCATTCCACGTGATTCATATGTGTATGTACCTGCCAAGGGAGTCACCACAAAAATCAATGCGGCCCATGCAGCCGGAGGTCCAAAGGCGACGATGGACACCGTGGAGGAATTATTTGATGTCCCTGTCGATTATTATGTCCGCATGAACTTCAATGCTTTCATAGATGTTGTCGATTCATTGGATGGAATCGAAGTGGACGTACCATACGAAATGCACGAAATGGATTCACATGACAAAAAGAATGCGATCCATCTGGAAAAAGGAATTCAAACGGTTGATGGTGAAGAAGCCCTTGCCTTTGCCCGGACACGTAAACAGGACAGTGATATCCAACGCGGCGAGCGTCAGCAGGAAGTCCTTAAAGCCATCATCTCCAAGGCAACATCCGCTGGGTCTTTAACGAAGTATACAGACGTAATGGAAGCTGTCGGTGACAATATGACAACGAACCTACAATTCTCACAAATTAAAGGTTTCATAAAATATGTAACTGGCGATAACGGCCTTAATCTTGAGACGCTCAAGCTTGAAGGACAGGATTCCACCATTAACGGAACCTACTATTATCAGCTGAATGAAACATCCGTAGCCAATACAAAGCTATTGCTTCAATCACATTTGAATTTGGGACCTAAAGAAGTTACCAATCAAACCGAAGCCGTCCAGCCACAAATAGAAGAATGATAAAAAACCCCACTTGTAAAAGTGGGGTTTTTTCTGTAAACCTAAACAAAAAAAGGCTCCAACCGCGTACAGGCACGGTTGGAGCTTTTTCAACAATTCATGCAAGAATCTAGTAATCTAGTTGTTCATCTATCATGGTTTGTTTTTAAAATTGAGCATCTTCAGCAGCGGCTGGTAGTTTGAATTGACCAAACCGATCTTCTCGACAAAAATCTCGATGATCAGCAGCAGACCCGTCACAAGGATCAAGGCCCCCCACATTGTGGCAAACGAGAAAATGATGGCTGCCAAGCCGAAGCAAGCAGCTAAGGCGTAGATGAGCAAAACGGTCTGTTTATGAGTGAACCCCAAATTTATTAAGCAGTGGTGCAGATGGGATTTATCAGCAGCGGAAATCGGCTGCTTATTGACAAGCCTGCGGATAATCGCGAAAAATGTATCCGAAATCGGCACGCCCAAGATGATGATCGGCACGATCAGGGAGATCATCGTAACGTTTTTGAACCCTAGCAGGGACAGGACGGCAATGATATAACCAAGGAACAGGGCTCCTGTATCCCCCATGAAGATCTTTGCCGGGTGAAAATTATATTTCAGGAAGCCAAGAGTGCTTCCAATTACGATCAAGGCTACCGTGGCAACGAATAAATCGCCTTTGATAAGCGCCATCGTTGCGATCGTCACTAATGCAATGGTCGAAACACCGCCCGCAAGTCCATCCAGTCCATCTATTAGGTTGATGGCATTGATGATACTGACAATCCACAAAATGGTGATCGGTGTACTTAACATCCCAAATTCCAGTGTATCGGTAAAGAACGGTAAATTGATGAATTCCACTTCAAGACCGCCCCACAATACGATGATGAGGGCAGCCAGGATCTGGCCCAGAAATTTCGGTGCAGCCCTTAATTCATAAATATCGTCAGCCATGCCGATCAATATGATTATGAGAGCGCCGACCAGGAGTGGCAATTGTCCCGAGAAATCTTTCGTAAAGAGTAAAAAAGTAATGAAAAAACTCAAAAATATGGCTAAACCGCCCATTCGCGGCATAATTTTACTATGCACTTTTCGCTCATTCGGTTTATCGGTAGCTCCTAATTTAAAGGCCAGTTTTCCGACAAAAGGAGTCAAAAAAATGGATAATAAAAAGGATACCAACAAGGCCCCAATTAACATTAAGAACCACCTCAATTCAACTAAAAATCTAATACCCGTAACGATCTATAAGAAAACCTATATATAAATGGTTATTTTAATTTTTCATCCTCAAATAAACATTATATACGTTTTCAGCTAAAATCTCTATAGAAAAGTTGTTTTTTGCAAATTTTTGTAAATCCGACCCTATCTTTGTCAGTTTCCCGGATTCCTTCAATTCCAAAGCATGAAAGATGGCTCCTGCAAGTTTACCGGCATTTCCGATTTCCGTAACCCAGCCCTTGCTCCCATCGGGAATCAATTCCTTCACACCGCCAACATCGCTCGTGATGGCAGGAAGGCTTGACCTTGCCCCTTCAAGCAGAACAAGCGGGAAGCTCTCGCTTAAGGATGTCAGCAATGTGACGTCCCCCAATGGATAAATTCTTTCCATATCTGCACGATGCCCCAAAAAGATGACGTTACCGGATAAACCGGTTTCGAGGACGATCGTTTCCAAGGTCTTCCGCCTGCTCCCGTCCCCTACAAGCATTAGTTTAACATGCGGTGACTTGGAAACCACGGTTTTCAATGCCTTCAACGCATATTCATGGCCTTTCACCGGTTCCAGTCTTGCAGGCATGATGATGATGAAGTCATCTTCCCCAAGCCCGAAATCACCTCTCTGAAAGGGAATCGGCATTTCTTTTTCGAAGTCAATCCCATTCAGGATCTTCGTGACCTTGGACGGATCGATTCCTTGATCGATCAAGTCCTGTCTAAAGCGGTCGGAAACCGCCAATATATGATCGGCATGTTGGAATGACCTTACATGCAGGCCAGTAAACAGCTTTCCCTTTATACCCTGGCCCAGGAAATCATGATGGGGCGCGCTGTGAACGGTAAGTAGCCAAGGGCGTTTTATGAGGCGCTTCAATAAAGCACCGTATATATTCGCCCGCGGCCCATGGGTGTGGATGATGTCTATATGATTTAGACGAATAAAGTCCCGTAAACGTTTCAAAACGGATAGGTCATATTTGGAATGTTGATGAAAAAGTTCTGTTTTTATCCCGGCCGTAACCGACCGCCGGTAGAGTTCCCCTTCTTCGAACACCCCAAGCATGCACTCCTCTTTTTTCAATTGGTCAAGTAAGGACATAATATGGAACATGCCGCCGCCCGTTTCATTACCAGCATTCAAATGCAAGACTTTCATCCAGTCCACTCCTTATGTTCAGGAACGCTGCACCTTTTTCCTTAACCGCCTAACCTTGAAAACGAATCTCGGCAGTGCGAGCATCCGTTTCCACCGGGAAGGTTGCTGGATCAGTCGGTACAACCATTCCAGACGCATCTTTTGCCAAAAAACCGGGGCACGGTTCACTTTTCCTGCGAGGACGTCGAAGCTTCCTCCCACTCCCATGAATACCCCTTTTTTAAATAAGGGATCGTGCATTGAAACCCATTTCTCCTGCCGAGGAAACCCCAATGCAGTCAGAATGATGTCAGGTTCGAGTTCTGCAATGGACACAGCCAAGCGTTCGTCCTTTATATCAATATAACCATGGTGATATCCAACCAACTCGATTCCCGGGTATTGCCGTTTCACTTTAAGGGCGGCTGCTTCAATCACATCTTCCTCCGCCCCAAGCAAATATATCTTCAGACCCTTTCCATCAGCGATCCGAAATAGTTCATTCATCAAGTCGAATCCTGTAATCCGCTCTTCCAAAGGTTGATTTAGCCATTTAGAGGCCATAATAATACCAACGCCATCGGGCGTGATGTAATCCGCCGATAGAATGATGTCCTTATAATCCTGATGCTCATTGGCATATTCAACGATTTCCGGGTTTGCCGTAACGACAAACGTTTTTTCCTGGTTCATGATTCTTGGATAGATGATACTATTCACAAATTCATCCATATTGCTATCGACGAATGGAATTGAGAGTATTTCAACAAACTTTTCAGTCATTTCACTTCAGCCTTTCATATGTACTATACATCTAAAGGGTGGGGTATTATTCAAGAAATTTTTTCATACACATCATAGAACCTGATTATCGATTCAAAGGTGGTTACTCATTTGAAGCTTCCAGAAAAATATGCTTTACCCATCCTTATACTTTGCCTGCTCGTAGCCGCTGCAGTGCCTCACCCCATCATTGGCTACTTAGCGACGGCGTTGATGCTCGTTTTTGTCGGTATAAATAAAAAAAGTCTCTTATTCATTTTATTCATTTATTTCCCGGCCCGTCCCTTATTCATGGAACTGAATGGCGGCCTAACCTATTCTGGTGACCTGATCATACTCACCTTATTCTTTTCATTGATTTTGGAAAGGTTCAAAAAGAACGATTGGTCATTTTCGAAATATTATTTCACCTTGTCCTTTTGGCTTTATTGCTTGGTGGGTACAGTAGCTGCACTCATAACCGGCGTGGGAATCCTGCCCATTTCCTTTGAACTCCGGGCCTTGCTTATAACATTCTTGCTTCTTTACATTATCGGTGAATTAAATCTAGAAAGAAAGGATATCTTTCACTTTTTGAAGGCAACCCTAGTATTTACGGTCATCCTTTGCCTTCATGGCCTTATCGAGAAAATTTTTTCGCGTACGATCCTGCTTCCCCATGCATGGGAAATGTGGAACCTCTCTTCTGCGAACAAGATGAGAATCTATGGGGCGGCTGCCAACCCTAATGTGTTCGCCCTTTACTTAAGCATTCAGCTGTTTCTAAGCTTTTTCCTATTTCGCTCGCTGAAAAAATACAAAGTCCTCGTCTTTCTGGCATCAATCTTGCTTGCCGGGACGCTATTGCTCACCTATTCGCGGGGGACGATGATTGCATTTGGGTTCGCGGCGCTCGTCTTCGTATTTTGGACGAGAAATAAATCATTTCTTACCTATTCATTAGGGGCATGCTTGCTGGGACTGCTTTTCATTTACTACCCAGTTATATTCGCTTCAAATAAAGTCGAGCTATCCGCTGCCGTTCCGATGGATAATCTGGTGATCGGGAGCAACACCGCTTCCGATCATGAACAGGCCCTGTCCGGCCGTTTTTCGGAAATGTTTTCAGATAAGATTCTTCACCAGAGTACGGAATGGGGACGCTTATATGTCGTGTTCAAGGGCATCGAAATCTTCAAGGACCATCCCATCATAGGTACGGGGCTTGCGACATTCGGGGATTCCGCCACCCTTTCCTTCCCTTCGCCGATCTATGGTGAATATCAAATAGGAGAAAAGATGTATACGGATAATCAATATATCCAGATCCTGGTTCAGACAGGCATGCTTGGTTTTCTTGCCATTCTCACTTTCATCATTGTCTCCTTCCGCAAGATCGCGACATCGAAAAAGGGGATCTTTGGAGCCTTCACCGCTTGCCTGTTGCTGGCGGCCTTAACAGCCGGACTTTTTTACAATATTCTCGAGGATAAAACGTTTACCTTGTTTTTTTATAGTTGTTTGGGAATCACTTTACAAAAGGACATCATTTTAAAGGATTGAAAATATGCCTACTCGTTCACATGTACTTAAATCGGTCGGGCTCGTCACCATCATCACAGCCGTCGGGAAAGTTCTCGGCTTTGGCCGGGAGTCAATCATAGCCGCCTATTTCGGGGCTTCATCCACGGCAGATGTTTTTTTCGTGGCGAGCCTCATTCCCACCATATTGTTTACGGCTCTCGGCAGCGGGCTCCAGGCTGGCGTCATCCCGATTTATTTGGAAAAGAAAGCGGAAAATCCAATCAAGGCGGATGATTTCATCAGTCTATTAGGTTCCTTCTTCATGCTGGCCGCAGGAGTCATGACCATTGTTTGCATGATTTTCGCAAAGCCGCTCGTGATGCTGGTTGCGCCCGGTTTTTCAGGTGCAGAGCTTGAGCTGACGGAATCACTGACCCGGATCATGCTGCCTAGTTTACTATTTTTTACGCTTTCATACATGGCAACCGGCGTCCTGAATGCGAATAAGCGTTTCATCCTGCCGGCGCTTACTTCCACTGCCCAAAACACGGTCATTATAGTGGCCACCGTGTTGTGTGCTGCCCCCTTTGGGGTGGAGGGGTTGGCCTGGGGCTTTGTATTCGGTGCAGCCAGCCAATTCCTGATTCAATACCCGTCATTGAAGAGATACGGCATCCGGCCCGTCCTCTCTTTCCTGCCTCATAAGCGGCAGATCGTCCAAACACTGTCCACCTTTTATCCGATCATCATCGCTGCTCTGGCCATCCAGCTGAATAGTGTCGTGGACCGGATCATCGCCACCTCGCTCGAAACCGGGAGCGTAGCGGCGCTGAACTATGCGAACCGGCTATTATGGCTGCCGTTAAGCATTGTCCTCACACCGCTGATTACCGTCTTGTATCCTTCCATCGTCGAACGGGCGCTCATCAGCTACAATGCTTTCCTCGAATTGACCTTAAGAGGGATGAAATCACTTGTTTTTTTGGCGGTGCCTTTCGTGATCGTCATGTTAGTCAGCGGAAATGGCTTGATTACCTTGGCTTTTGAACGCGGGGCTTTTGATGCTTCGGCTACCGAAACGACTTATACGGCATTTTTCTTTTATTCAGCCGCCCTCCCTTTCTTTGCACTTAGGGATTATTTGATGAACGCCTTCTATGCCTTAAAAAAAACAAAAGCGGCCATGTATTCCTGCTTGTTCGCCGTACTCCTTAACGTCATGCTCAGCTGGTTCCTATCGCGGCATCTCGGAGTCGGCGGCATTGCCATGGCTACAGGGATTTCCATGCTCCTTCAATCGCTCTACCTGTTTTGCTGCCTTTGGCTGAAGGCTGACGGGAGGAAGGACACCGCGGTTTTCAGGGATGTCTTGCTCGAAAGCGGCAAGCTGCTCATCATCGGAGCCATCATTTACGGACTTGCCCGATGGCTTCACCCGCTTGCTTTGGCGTTCCCCATCATTGTGGAACTAGTGTTCATCTCGTTATTGGTATTTGGACTGTACCTCGGATTATCGATGGTTTTTAAAGTGAGCAGCCTGAAATCATGGAGCAGGCTCAAATCGAAATGAAGGAAAAGGAGTGCCGATCATGAACATATTGATTACAACGATATTCGACTACCCTCACGAAGGGGGGCTTTCCAGTCATATCACGACATTGAAGAAAGGGCTGATATCACGGGGACATACGGTAGACGTATTATCTTTCTCCCAATTACCCCATTTCAAGAAGAAAATGCTCGCCCAGGCACCCGGTTTTTTATTGAACAAAGTAAAACAAGGAAGCGGCCAGCTCTTCAATGACAGACAACGCCAAAAATTATTGGCTTCTTCGATAAAAAGCTTGAATAAGCACTATGATGTCATTAATGCACAGGATATTTTCGCTACGCTCGCGTCCGTTGAATCCGGAATTCCAACGGTGCAAACTGTCCATGGGTATTATTCATTCGAGGCAGTCAGCAGGGGGGCGCTCCTCCCGGATAGTGCAGAAGATTTGACCATTCGGGAGCTTGAACGAAAAGCTTATCAATCCGCAGCAAAAGTCGTGACGGTCGACCAGAGAATCAAAGATTATATACACCATTTAGCCCATATCGAGGCGGAAGCGATCAAAAACTTCATTGACCTGTCAGCTTTTGCACCGGAAAGCGCGAAACGGGAGCAAACCCGTCAGGATTTCCAGATCCCCCTACATAAGAAGATGCTTTTCGTGCCTAGAAGGATGACAGAAAAGAACGGCGTCATTTATCCGCTCCTTGCCCTGCCGGAGGTGCTCAAAGCCCATCAGGAAACGATATTGGTCTATGCCGGCACAGGGGAGCAGCTCGCCCGGCTCGAGGAAACGGCAGCCAGTCTCCAATTAACCGATTCCGTAAGATTCATCGGGTCCGTGCCGTTCGAGAATATGCATCATCTCTATGAAGCATCAGATGTCGTCCTCATCCCAAGCGTACACTCGCACGGGGTGGAAGAGGCTACTTCCATTTCTGCATTGGAAGCGATGAGCTGCCGCTCCCCCGTCATTGCCAGTGCAATCGGAGGTTTGAAGGAAATCATTGTGGATGGTGAGGATGGCCTTCTTGTAAAGGAGAAGGATACAAAGGCACTTGCACAATCCATCTTAAAATTGCTTCATGATCCTCCATATGCATCCACGTTAGCTTCGAGGGCACGATCAAAAATGGAAAGTGAATATTCGCACCTCTCCGCAGCCAAGCGGTTCGAGACCGCTTACAATGAAGTGCTCTAAAAAAAACAAGCAGTCCCAATGAATTGGGGCTGCTTATTTTTTCATACGAGCTGTGAACTTCGTCTTTTCATTTGTTCATCGCGGTATTTTTTCTGTTCTTTTTTGGACATGGCGTTATATTCCTTCAAGAATGCTTCGTATTGCGGCATGACTTCTTTCATGGGACCATACGCCTTTAGCTCCCCATACTCAAGCCATAAAGCCTTTTGGCAAAATTTCTTCATCTGACCGATTGAATGGCTGACAAAGAACATCGTTTTGCCTTTTTCCTTGAATTCGTTCATTTTCTCCAAGCACTTTTCAGCAAAGTTTTTATCCCCGACAGATAAGGCCTCATCAATGATCAGGATATCAGGGTCGATATGCACGGAAACGGAAAAACCGAGCCTCGATTTCATACCGCTTGAGTAAGATTTCACCGGTTGGTCAATGAACTTGCCTAGCTCGGAAAACTCGATGATCTCAGGTTCAAGTTCTTTGATCCGCTGCTTATCGAATCCAAGCATCAGCATTTTCAGCTCAATGTTTTCCCTGCCGGTCAATTGATTATTCAGGCCCGAGGCAACGGCAATCAAAGCCGTTTTCCCGTTCGTTTGGACATTTCCGTCAGTAGGCGGGATAATGCCGGCAATGATATTGGACAAAGTGGATTTCCCGGATCCATTCACACCGACAAATCCTATTACATCGCCCTTCTCCGCTTCAAAACTTACATTCCTCAAGGCAAAATACTCCTCCCCATAGCTTTTAGGCAAAAGGAGGTCCAATAATTTTTCCGAGTTTTTATTATATAATTTATACTTTTTCGTTACATCATTTACAATTACAGATTTTTCCAACTTTTCTCACTTCCTGTTTACTTAAAGTCAACAAAGCGATCTCTAAATCTAACATGCAGCGAGGAACCTATCATAAACAAAATGATAATGACTGCCCAGAAATAAAGCGTATATTCCCAATGCTCGATCAGATACCATGATTCCCCCAATAACGAAGCGCGATACCCATCCACAATATAATAGAGCGGATTCAGCTTCATGATATTGAGAATGAGCGGGTGCTCCTTGGCATCCAATACCCAGAGGATTGGCGTTAAATAAAACAAAACTTTCATTAAGGACACGATTAGATTATGAACGTCACGAATGATGGTTGATACCGTTGAAGTAATCAAGCCAAATGAAAACAAGAGCGCAACCGTTGCGGCAACATAATACGGAAGTTGTATGATATAAACTGTAGGGAAATATCCCGTGAAGCTTAATAGGATGATGATGACTCCAAGCAGCATAAGATGCTGATACAGTTTAGCAAAGATGACATAAGAAGGAATGACACTCATCGGGAAACTCATCTTGGATACCATATTCAGTCGGGAATAGACCGATTTGGATGTTTGGGTTGTAGCCGGATTCACAAAAAACCAGACCACGATTCCCGCCATCAGCCATGGAAGGAAGTTGTCACCGCGATTTAAGATGATGAAACCGAACACAAACCAATAAATTGAGATTTGGATCATCGGATTGATGATTTCCCATAGGATTCCAAGATAGTTATTGCTATTGGCGCTTTTTACCTCATAGACGGATAAGCGCCTGACTAAATAAAAATTGTTGATTTGTTCTTTTAAAACGGTCAAAGCTGAACTCATATATTACACAGACCTTCCTAAAAACACTTTTTCTACGACACGGCGTGAAGCCTGGCCATCTTCAAGTGCACAAAACCGTTCGTGAAAATGATTGATATCATTCGTATTTTCAAATTTAATCTTCTTGATACTATCAATGACCGCATCGGATGTTTTTACTAACGAACCAGGTGCATTGTTTTCGAAATCAAAGTAAAACCCGCGAAGCTTGTCCCTGTATTTTTCGATATCATATACAAAAAAGAGCATCGGACGCTGCAGATTTGCGTAATCAAAGAATACGGATGAATAATCGGTAATCAATAAATCCGAAATAAGATACAAATGGCTTATATCTTCGTAACTGGATAAATCATAGGCAAACCCTTGATACGCCGATAAATCCATGTTCTCGGAAACCAAATAATGAAGTCGGAGCAAGATGACATACTCGTTTCCCAATTCCCGTTGCATTCGATTCAGATCCAACTTTAGTTCAAACTTATATTTTCCCCTATCATAGAACTCATCGTCCCTCCAAGTGGGAGCATATAAAATGATTTTTTTCTCTAAGGGAATACCCAACTTCTGTTTCAATGAGTCGATTGTATCACGATTATTCCCATTGTAAAGTAAATCATTACGGGGATAACCAGTTTCCAGAATTTTAGTAGGATCGACGTTGAAGGCGCGGGCGAATATTTCCGTTGAATAAGCATTCGGCGATAGTAAATAATCCCATTTGCTTGATTCGGCATGGAAATTTTCTTTATATTTTTCCGACGTCGTCCCCGGCATATGAACTTCCTCCATGTCGGCCGCAAGCTTCTTTAGTGGCGTCCCATGCCACGTTTGCAAATAGATCGTGTGCTTCGGCTTCGGAATCCAAAGCGGGAGCCTGCTGTTCGTTACCCAATAGCGGGCTCTGGTCATTTTAAGCAGCCAACTTAACGAAAAACGATGGAGATATGGAATGCCTGCCTCTTCGAAATGAGCCTTATACCTTTTATCCACGCTCCAATACATTTTATATTCAGGATGGTGACTCTGCAAGTATTCATAAATCCCTCGTGGATTACAGCTATACTGCTTGCCCAAAAAGCTCTCGAACATGACCAGCTTTTGGTCCACCGGCAATACCCTGCCTGCCATTGCGAAGAACATTTGATATCCTCTTAATATAATGGCTTTGGCGATGCGTTTAAATAGCGATAGAAAGGAAGGTCTCTTTGAGGTTTCCGTTTTTTCGTTTGACATATCCGATCTCCCTTTTATTAATTAATAATGGTGACTGCTGATATAAATGAACCATGGAGCACCGTCATTCCCGCTTATCGAGACACATCCCCGACCTCACATACACCAAAAATAAGCTCGCCCAACAAAAGGCGGAGCTTTTTTGGCGTACTTCGAACAGCTACTCCAAAGACTTAATTGCCAGCCCCAAATTATTTGCCACCGTTGTATAAAACTCCACATTCTTCTTATTATACGTCATCTTATTTTTGAGGATTCTTTTAATATTGATCAGTTGATATTCATTATATCGAATAAACACTGTAAATAGGGACTTTTCCATTTTATCGATGTCATCCAGCGAAACAGTGAAATGCCCTCGATTGCCTTCTATTTGTACGTCACATGTGATTTCATTATCGATCCTTTTTCTATCCCGTATTAATACAGACTCGATGCTGTTTATATCATCACCGTATATTTCAAAGCTTTGGTGGTAGACATTATCGATGATATAGGAATCTATTGCACGAGCAAGCATCGGGATCCTGACGAAGCGATATGTCCCTTCCAAAAATGGAAGTTCATAATAAGGCAACCCATCTTCGATATGATATTTTTTATTGGCATCTTGTTTTAACCATTGAAATACCCTTACGAAATCATCAATCCGATCCTCCATGAATAGTTCAAGCGCCAATTTATAAATAGGCACTTTGAATTCATCCTGAAAATCATATGGCAAGTTTTTCGCAGTTTCAACAGCTTCCCTTAATATTTCAATGAAATCTTCTTTGTTGTTGGATTTAACGAAAATTTGGCTGTCGAACGATTTGACTAAATCGTACTCATAAATCCGGTTAAGAGCGATCTTTTTCAATTCAGGGGCAATGTCTTTGGATTGAATATGCTTTATGATTTCAATATCCGCTTTTCTTTTGTCCAGCACACTTGTAACGCGCGTTAAAGAAGCTGGATTTTCTGAAGTCCTATTGACATAATAAATAGGTTTTTTAGTAGTCGAAACCGCTCCGACCGTAAAGAAAACATCCGTGAAGAACCATTTATCTTCACCGAATTTCATATTGGGAAAACCAATTTCATTTTCTTTAACCATCGACAGATTCATCATTCTCGCCGTAGGACCCATGTGATAGAAAAAGTGCGGGACATCCAGTGGGGTAATGCTTCTTCTTTCTTTAACCGAAGCGAACTCACCGATAACACTTTCTGACTCGGATTCGACTTTAACCGTTTTGCCCACTGCATAATCATCACCAGTTTCCTCCAGGATGTTATAGAGGCTTTCCAGTCCATCAGGCGCAAGCCAGTCATCTGCATCTAAAAAGGTTATATATTTGCTTGTTCCCAATTCAATTCCGATGTTTCTGGGGGTCCCTGGGGACCCGTTATTTTCTTGAAGGGACACTGAACAAATGTTTTTATATTTAGCCGCATACTCTTGAATGATTGTATAAGTATCATCAGTCGAACAGTCGTCAATGATTATATATTCGATCTCATCGATCCCGATGGATTGATTTATGACGGACTCAATCGTTTTCCTGATGAATTTTCCAGAGTTATAAGCAGCAGTAACTATCGTGACTTTTTTTTCTTTTCCTAAAAACTTATTTCTTAAGCTTGACGGATTATTTTTAATTTTTACAGCACTGCCCTTTAAAAGTTCCCTCGCTTTTTGACGTACCAAGATATTCATTCGAAATCCTCTCCTTCTATGTGTAGAGGTGCATGTTTCGATTAGGCAGCCCGTTCACCAGATACTAAAAGAACAATACCCTTTAAGTCATCAATCTTCGAAAAATTTATCCACGATTCGCTTTGTAGCTTTACCGTCCTCTATGCCGCAATATTTTTCCCTGAATAGACGATATCTTTCTTTATATTCACTGTTTATTCCATTGATATTGGTAATGGCATCGATAAGCTCCTCGGTCGTTTTCAAAAATGGACCTGGTGCTTCTTTATCAAAATCCATATAGAATCCGCGGATGTTATCTCGGTAATCCTCCAGATCATAAGTATAGTACAGAATCGGCCGGGCAGTATTCGCATAGTCGAACATGACTGAAGAATAATCCGTGATCAATATGTCAGAAATCAGGTATAGTTCCTGTATATCTGAATAATTGGATACATTCATGACGAAATCCCCGAATTCGCTCGGTATGCTGAGGTTATTACTTATGACCACATGCATCCTCAACAATAGGACATATTCATCGCCAAGCGCTTGCTTCATTCTTTCCAAATCGAATTTCAACTCGAAAACGAATTTATTATTTTTCGATGTTTGATTATCCCGGAATGTAGGGGCGTATAAGATGACTTTCTTCCCTTTTGGAATCTTCAGCTTGTCCGAAACGGATTCGGCAATGATGGAAGCGTCTTCCTTATAAAACAGATCATTTCTCGGGTACCCCGTTTCCAATATTTCCCCCTCATATTTAAAGGCACTTCTGAAGGCCGTGGATGCGTATTCGCTCGGTGATATTAAGTAATCCCATGTTTTGGTCGCCGCATGCACCCGATTTAAGTAACCTTCGTCCCTTCCCTGTATCTGTTCTATATCGAATAGCATTTTTTTCAGGGGGGTGCCATGCCAAGTCTGGATATAAGTCGTTTCCTTCCTTTTGCTTATATAGGTAGGGAAATTTTGATTATTTATCCAGTATCCTGCTCTGGCTAAATAATAATAGTATTCCGGGCTTAGGCGCTTTATCAGCTTCGTATTCTTCCCTTTTACAGGTAAATTGCCATTATAGACCCAAACTTTTTTATGTTTATTGTCCCTTTTAATTAACTCTTCATAAATATACTTCGGACTGTCTGCGAATTGCTTGCCTATTCCACTTTCAAACAGAATGAGGTTCTTATCGACAGGGAGAAGTCTAGACATCATTTTATATGCTTTTTTCATCACAGGGAAATAATATTCACTTTTTCTAAATCGAGTCATAACAAGTTTAAGGAACGGATGGTTATACACTTTAATGAACGTATCTTGATCCTTTTTTGCATGCTGAATCACTTCGAATATTCTCGAATTGGAATGTACATCGCGATATTTTATGAAGCGGTCAGCCTTGTCGATATACTTTTGCTTCATGACAAAATCATTTTTGGCATATTCGGCTAACCTATCCAGCAATTCATCCAATTCATTAACGATTTCACCGGGAAGGTCGTTATCCAAATCCAAATGTGATGGCCTTTTGCCTATGAAACGATTCCTATCGAATTGATAGTAAATCACCGGTTTATGCAGGAAACTAAAGTCAAAAGCGACACTTGAATAATCCGTGATCATGATCGCACTTTCCTTGATCAATCTTTGGACATCCACCTCACCCTGACTTATTACCCTAACTGGCGCATCTTTAAAATAAGCAGTGAATTTCTGCATATTAGGGTGAAGGCAAAAAATGATTTCAAACCCATTTTCTTCAGATAATTCATGTAAAACCGGATGATTCACCAATTTCTGATACCTTTCAAAATACTCGCTTTCCAAAAATATTTCATCGGAAGTGATCCAATCTCTCCAGGTCGGGATGATCAACAGCTGCCGTTTCATTAAAACGTCGTCCTTGAACAGTGAGTCGAACCTAGATAGTCCTGTTGCGAATACTTCTTTTTCGTTATATCCAAAATCGGTTACGATCATATCCTTTTCGAATTCTGAACTTACTAGGAACACATCCGTATTAAAACCGGAAGTGGCCTTTTTTCCATAGTTCGCCACCATGTTTTTCGTACCCATAACACCATGTTGAAGAAACACCTTAACACCCTTAACCCGATTTTTAAATTCAGATGTTCTTAAAGGATATAAATAGTCTGGATGATGTGAAGCAATGATGCGTGTGGACTCCAATGTCTTTTTAATATGATCCTTTGATTTGAAATATAGTACATTTCCAAAGGGCTCGACGTTCTTGGCTTCGACGGAATTTTCTTCTATTACATAATAAACTTCCCTTTCAGGATGTTCTTCCCTCATATATTTAAAAAAATGATAGCCGGTATCCTGGGCTTTATACGTTCTTTCTCCAACCAACCAGACATCTTTTTTCTTTTTAAATGAACCGAGAATTCGCCTCCACCCCATCATCCTTTTTAAATATCGATAACTTTCTTTAGGGAAATTGAACACTTCCAAAGACAAGTTGGATGCTTTAAAGGTATAGTACGGGTTGACGATAGCCACCGTTTGATCCGACCTGACGTCGGTCTTTTTAGTGAATAGCTTAGCTCTGGTCGTCGGACGCCCTACGCGTACCAATTTCGGCACTTCCTGATCATGCAAATGTAATTTCATGTAAATATCATATATATCATCTTGCAAATCGGCACTGACCAGTTGTTCCAAATCCAGCATCATCTTATATATGTAACGATTCAGCCCATACTTTATGATATGCATTTCACGATTATGGATAAAAGACATATTCGCTTTGTATTCCTTGCCGCTTTGCCTTCCTCTGATGATGCCCTCACCTTTTATGACCTTTGAGTGCTTGGTGAAAATTTGCCCATTAATATGCAACATTTTCGATTTATTGGTTATTTTTTCAATTTGAGACTTAATCATTACTTTAGGGGGATTATTGACATATAGAGATAAATTCCCTTTATTAGTTATCGAAAAAATCATTTGATTATCTTCAAAGGAGTAGAAATTCAGATTTTCAATGTGCGTTTCCTGAAAGCGGCCTAGACGAATCGGATATTCTATATGGATCTGTTCAGATCCTTCTACATATTCAGCTTTATGCTCGATATTAAGGATTGTTTTTTTACTTAGCTTCTCAACTGGAACGGAAATCTTCATATAACAGTCATAAACAGAAGGGTCGCTGCCTTCTAATTTCCGTATTAAATCCGCGAGATTTATGCCAAACTCAAAATTGGCTGAACCGGCAATTTCAGCAATTTTTATTTTTTTATCTTCATGGTCTCTAGAAAATATCCATATTTCTTTTGCAAAATAATGTTCTTTTGAAAATGCACCTTTTATAAACAACATATTGTCTTTTTGCCCAATGGTCAGAACTTGTTTAAGCTTAATTTTAGGAGTTTTTGTTGCTTTTCTTTTTCCAAGAAGCTTCTTTATCATTTTAAACCACCTATAACAAATTATTTAAATAAGATGAATCTATATTGTACGTTAAAATCATAATCTTTTTTGGTTGTAGACTCAATATCATGGAACCGATAATTGAACCGCCCATATATTACCACCCAATCCTTATTGCTCAGCAGAATGTCCGTTGACTGGCTGAAATCGGTTGGGTGGCCCATCACCCCATTCATGAATGGCCATATCGAATGATAGATGTTCGATTTCAAAGCAGGTTCCTTCCATTTAATAAAGGTGTCTTACAATGGTAACCGACAGATTTGGAGCCTATACATGATGCCCCTCTGTCCCCCTCCATTCCTAACGGGTAAGCCCTCCTGGAGTTACTCTAGTTGTTCCCTCCTAAACATGATAAAATGTGATTCATATATGATCTCTCGAGACCATAAGATAAGAGTGATTGGAGTTTGATATTATATTTGTATACTTTTTAATATACTTCTCTCTCCATAGGTACATTATAATTAACGTTCCCTAAAGAAGAATACAATGTAGTCGACATGTAACCTTAACTTAATAGTGTTATCTATAAGGAACATCGATGTAAAAAAATGTGGTTTAATTGTAAATAAATTGTTGTTTATTTGTAAAGCTATTAAGTTATAATTAGTGAGGTAAGACATTTTTGGTTTTGCCGCAGAGGCAAACATTTCATATAGTATTCTAATGGTCCAACTATATATTATTATGACTCATCATATGTAAAGAGAAATAAAGGGTCTTACAGGAGGAATAAAAATGAAGAAAGTAATCACTTATGGTACCTTTGATTTGCTTCATTGGGGACATATCAATCTATTGAAACGCGCAAAAGATTTAGGAGATTATCTTATCGTTGCCATTTCCACTGATGAATTTAATGCTATAAAAGATAAAAAGGCTTATCATAGCTTTGAAAATAGAAAAATGATTCTTGAATCGATCCGCTATGTGGACGAAGTCATACCTGAAGATAAATGGGAACAAAAGAAGGAAGATATCATTCGTGAAGGCGTGGATATCTTCGTAATGGGCGATGATTGGAAAGGCAAATTCGATGAATTATCCGAAGTTTGTGAAGTGGTCTACCTTCCAAGAACGATCGGCATTTCGACTTCCCAAATTAAAGATGACCTTTTACAAGTTACCAATGGCTAAAGAATTCGCGATAGGGATTTATCTTTTATGCTTCAAGATTTTATTCTCTATCTTTAAACTCTTCCCTTTACAAGACAAAACGACCTTTGTCACATCATTCGGGGATAATTGCCAATATATTGCAGATGAAATGGACAAGCAGGACATACCTGTTCAAAAAGTGTTTCTAATGAAGCCGAGCAGTCTTATACATGTGAAGGACGGTGGGAAATCCATCGTCCTTCCGTTTGAATCTAAAAATATCATGGCCTTATTCCAATCGATTTACCATATCGCTACTTCCAAATGGATCATCATTGATAATTATTTTGGCTTTCTTTCTGCGATTTCATTCAAGAAGCAAGTAAAGTGTGTTCAAGTTTGGCATGCGGCAGGTGCCGTTAAACAATTCGGCGCAAAAGACCCTTCCATTCAAAACCGTTCTGCCGCTGCCCGTAAAAGGTTTTTAAAGGTCTATGATACATTCGATTATGTTACGGCAGGTTCAGACAGAATGGCAGAAATTTATCAAGAAAGTTTTCAATTGCCAGCATCACGCATCCTAAGGACCGGGATACCTCGAACCGATTTCTTTTTCGATGAAGATTCAAAAAAAACGGCACGCCGTGCGTTTCTTGCCAAGTTTCCGGAACTGGAGCACAAAAAAATCATGCTATATGCCCCTACGTTCCGTAATGATGGATTGGATGATGGGAAGATTGCACTCGATTTGGAATTACTGTATAAAGAACTGCACGATGAAAATTATGCCATCCTGCTTAAACTGCATCCCGCTGTTAAAGCAGATCATGATCTTCAGATTAAATTCCCTGGGTTCGTTTATTCTGTAACGAGTGAATTTCATGTCAATCAACTGCTTATAAGTACAGACCTTTTAATAACTGACTACTCTTCCATTCCGTTTGAATTCTCCTTTTTAAATAGACCGATGATTTTCTTTGCCTATGATTTAGCCGAGTATGAACAAGAGCGGGGATTTTGGGAGGATTATACAACATCCATGCCCGGACCGGTGGTATCCACCACGAAGGAGCTGCTGAGGGAAATCCGTTTCTCCGATCGCTCATTAGTGAAGATCGCTCCCTTTAACCAAAAATGGAACCAATACTCGGCAGGAGCCTCAAGCCGAAATGTAGTTGATTATCTTTTTAAATAACAAAAACCCCCTTCATGAATGAAGGGGGTTTTGTTCGTATAACCGTCATTTTTTTTGTAAAAAAAGGGTATTTTAACAGCGTGTGACAAACTTTTTGATTTTTCAGACATATATGAAAAAAGACTCATAATATAGAAAATATTGTTGGTTTAATCACCATTTCCAAACCAATATAAACCAGTATAATACTACTATTTTCCCCTTGTAACAAAAATGTAATATTTTTTCGCAGGATTATTTTGTTAGAATAGGGAAAAAGACATATTAGAGGTGGAAAATCGTGAAAAAAAGTGTAGTCGCATTTTCGACAATAGCCATTTTATCTTCAACTTTCGTTTCTCCTGCCCTTGCCGGTACATATACAGTGAAAAGCGGCGATACGCTAAGCAAGATCGCACAGAAACATAATACGACGGTACAAGACTTAAAACAGCTAAATCATTTAAAAACCGACTTTTTGAAAATCAATCAAAAGTTATTGACATCAAACTCCAAAACAACATCAAACCATTCTTCGGTTTCCATGAAAAAAACAAAGAATACCACATATACCATAGTCTCTGGCGATACGTTAACCCGGATAGCGAACAAGCATAACCTGACACTAGCTGAATTGATGAAAATGAACAACCTTAAATCCGACAGAATTTATGCAGGCGCCAAACTTATCGTATCCAAATCAACTACAACCACTACCGTTGAATTACCCAACAGCTCCAAGCCATCCAATGATACACAGCCCCCGGTGAATTCGGCTACATACATTGTGGTGAAAGGCGACACGCTCTCAGGGATTTCCAGAAAGACCAATGTATCAGTAGCGCAGCTTAAAGCGGCCAACTCGTTAAACTCGGACTTAATCATAGTGGGTCAAAAACTGAAATTAAGCAAAACATCCACTTCTGCCAATCCAGGGAAAAATGATGACAAGATAGAAGCACCGAATTCAGGAAGTAAAGTAACCAAGCTCGTTTCCGAAGCGAAGAAATTGATAGGAACGCCTTATTCGTGGGCAGGCGCCTCGCCATCAGGATTCGATTGCAGCGGTTTCATTTACTATACATTTAAGAAGGCCGGATATGAGGTTTCCAGGCTTTCATCCTCCACATACTATGATATGGGCAAAAAGGTGACCTCACCTAAAAGCGGTGATCTTATCTTTTTTGCAACCGGTTCAAATAAACACGTAGTTAGCCATATGGGCATCTACTTGGGCGGAGGTCAGTTCATCCACGCCTCGTCAAGTAAGGGCGTAACAATCACTTCTACTTCAAACTCTTATTTCCAGAGCAGGATCATCGGTTATAAAAGTTTATAAATTGCCATGTCCAGGCTTTCACTTATGGCCTGGACATTTTCATGTCAAAACGACACATCCTCATTCCTTAGAATAAAAAAATCGGCGGCGAAGGGATCAGTACAACCTGACATCCTTCGTTTTTTTAAGTGAAAATAGGTAAAAATGCACTCTACCTACAAAAAGATACTATTCTATTTTTAACAGAAAAAAGGTATAGTTAGGGCTAGGCACTTTTTCATACCTTCCATTTTTGTTGGATGGTTCAGGGAGGAATTTAGATGAGATCTGAACATAAAAAGAAAAAAAAGAAACGCAAAACGTTTAAAATAATCGGCTTTACCCTACTTATCCTTTTCATAGGCGCAGGCGTTTATGCAGCCTCCGTTTATCAATCCCTTGCAGGCGCAATTCACACGATGCAGGGAACGGAGCATAAAACGGATAAGCGTGTAGATGATATTAAATTCAAAAGCAAAGATCCCTTTTCAATCCTTATCCTTGGTGTGGATGAAAGAAAAAATGACAAAGGCCGATCAGATACGATGATTGTCATGACAGTCAATCCTAAAAAAGAATCCATTGAATTGTTGAGTTTGCCAAGAGACACACGCACCGAAATCATCGGTAAAGGTACGACTGATAAAATGAACCATGCCTATGCATTCGGCGGAGTTTCCATGTCGATCAACACAGTCGAAGCGTATCTAGACATTCCAATCGATTATTACGTCAAAATGAATATGGAAGGTTTCCAAGATATCGTGAATGCGGTAGGCGGTGTCACCGTCGATAATGATATGGACCTTGCCTATAAAGGCTATACCTTCAAAAAAGGCACGATTGACTTAAATGGTAAAGAAGCCTTGATTTATTCCCGTATCCGTAAGGAAGATCCTCGCGGTGATTATGGACGCCAAATGCGGCAACGCCAGGTTATCCAAGCTGTCATGAAAAAGGGTTCAAGCCTTTCGACACTCACCAATTATGATGATATCTTCAAAGCATTAGGGAAAAACGTTGAAACCAATTTAACCTTCAACGAAATGCTCAGCATCCAGAATAACTATAAATCTTCACTGAAGAACATTGAACAATATACACTTCAAGGTGACAATCAAAGGGTGAATGGCATCTTTTACAACATTGTCCCCGACGATAAAAAACTCGAAGCCCAAAACCGGATCAAAACACATTTGGGATTATAACCGAAAGAGGATGACTTAATTGCCATCCTCTCAGACTTCAGACAAAAAAAGGGTTTCGGAATGATCTCATTCCGAAGCCCTTTTCATTTAAGCAGATACTTATCTAGATCATCATCGGCAACCAACTGTCCCTGGAACCGAATCCGTTTTCTTTCCTAAGCCTTCCTGTTGAGCAATGGGCAAGCCATCTCTGTGCTACATCTAAAGGAAACGAAACATCCAATTTACAAACCCTCCAAAACTGTGGGCTGAAGCTCCATTTCAATCCCCACGCATAGGGCAAGGGAACGCAAGGCAGCGAGACTCCTGCGGGAATTGCGTGTCTACGTGAGACCCCACAGGCGGAAAGCAAAGGCTGGCTCACGGACCGCCTCTGGATAAGCGAGCGCCTGCAGGAAATGAAACGGTCTACTTACAAATCCCCCCAATACTGTAGGCAATTGATATCCTAGCTCTGTTTTCACACAGAATGCAATTAAACATATGTTGGAAATCCAGTCCCACAAAGATTGTAGACAAACTCCCATTGTTACCCGAGTTTGTCTACATCCTTTCTTCAATCCCCCGATTGTTTAAAATAGTCGGTAATGATCACTTGATCACTCAGATCAATTTCCCTTTGGTCTTTTGGTGAGAATTCTTCGACCTTGCCTTCTGCATTTATTTTCATTTGGGAGCCATAATCTCCTTTCAATATCAAGGCACGCCCCTCCTTCCCATTCAGCATGCTTTCGCCAAAGTATGTAGAGCTCTTAATACCAAACAAATCATAAAGGGTCGGTAAAATATCTACCTGCCCCGCTACCTTATCAATCGTTTTTCCTTCCATATCCTGCTGATACATGATGACCGGGATGGGCATATACTTGGCCATCCACTCGTCATCGCTAATCTTACGTCCATAGTACGCTTCAACCGTGGGTTTATCTTTTAAAAAAAGCCCATCATGATCACCGTAAAGGACGATCACGCTGTCCTTCAGCTTGCCAGCATCCTCCAGCTTCTTAACGAATCCGCCGATCGCCGAATCCGTATAATGCATGGCCTCAAAATATTTAGTCAGGTAACTTTCTTCCTTTCCTGCTTCAGGTTTCAACGTTATTCTTTCCTTTGGCAGCGAAAAGGGAACATGACTGGTCAATGTCACAAAAAAAGCATAATACGGATCTTGTTTATCTTTTAAGATCTTATAGCTTTGATTGAAGAAACTGCGGTCTCCCAACCCCATTGATATGATTTCATCCTGCTGCATATCCTCTATCGAATAATATTCGGAAAACCCCAATGAAGGATACGCATGCTGACGATTCCAAAAGTCCTCCTCATCTCCATGAAAAGCAAAGCTTTGATAATCCGATTTTTTTAACTCTTTGGCAAGGCCAGGAAAGTCATTATAAGGGAACCGAAAAAATGTCGCACCTTGCTTCAAAGGATATACACCCGTATTCGTAATCAGCTCACCATCAGACGAATTCCCGAATACTGTCTGGGGATATACATGCGGAAAATACAATCCTTCTTTGGCAAGTTCATTCATGAAGGGCGTGACTTCCTGTCCGGCACTCTTCTGAAATAGCGGAAATGCCTGTAATGACTCCACCTGGATAAGGATGAGGTTCTTCCCCTTCAGCGAGCCAGATAAGGCATGAAACGGCTTGGTCTTTTTATTGAAGTAATCGGAAACGGCTTTTTTATCATCCGCAGACATCACATGCTTTCCTGAATCCGCAAAGTAGGCATACGTATCCAATACATGATGTCCAATCGGACCCCAGTTCCGCAAAAACGTATTCGCCTCATAGCGCCGGGTGATATCGACTTTGTCGATGAAAATATTTTTTACCGGCTTAAGCCCCGCGACCATCAGAAATAGCAGTGCCGGTATAAGCGCCATGTGCTTGAGGGGATATTTCTTTTTCACGAACGACTCGGCGATTGGAATGCCCACCAGAAGAAAGAGGGCATCCTTGATTTCCATCATGCTGAATATACTCTCACCCAGCCCATTCAGATTACTTTTTTGCATCCACAAATAAGAATTCATGGGTGTCGCGTAATAACGGTAAAACCAAATATCGGCAAGGAAAAAGGCCATGATCGATAGTAAGGACAGTGAAAAAAACGCTCCTTTCACGACCCTGTTCGATACCCACTCCTTCAGATAAACAATAAAGCCGGCAATGCCTACGATGATCGTGATTATTCCTATAGAGAGATGATTGCCCATCTTGGCATTCGTATATATGAAAAGCATGGTCACGATTGAAACCGACAAAATCTCTAATAGCCTCTCCTTCAATCGCTGGTTAACGTTATCCTTCATGCTCCTGCCACTTTCCTCTTCATGATTTCCAGGGTCAGGCCTGGTTACGGAAGATTCTTATAAATATTACTTAGCGTTGCCATTTATGAAACTTTGCAGACAGAAAACATAAAACAGGATAAATAATTGGCATAAAAAAAAGCCTCCATCAATGGATGAGGGCTTTCCTTGTTGCTAAACTCCTTCTTCATTCTCGCATTTCACAGGCAGGCAAAAAAAGGAGAACCCCTTTGTCCAGAACATGTGCAGGTTTTCCTACGTTCATGTCCATTCAAACACAATCTGCCAATCATCAGGAATCAATTCCGTCAGCCTATCATGTTCCTCGAAAAGGAATTGCCACGCTATGCTTGAACGTGCAGGCACCTCACCGAGCACCGAAAGATCAAATGCCTTTTTTGCCAATGCTCTTCCGCTCCCATCCACTAACAATATATTCACGACTTCAAACCGGATCGGTTGTTCCAATGAATTTCGTAAAAAAGCGATGGCAATGACATCTTCCTCTTCCCTTACAAGTTTCACCCCGGATATCGAAATTTGATTGGGCTTCAACAAGGGCAGCTGCTGATGGTGAAACCTATAGACGTATTCCTCTTGCTTTGAAATGTGCCAGTCCTCATGAAATAGCAGCGCAGTTTGAACAGCGTCAGCCTCCTTGATTACGTCATCTTCATTCGAAGCTAACCAAACTTTCCTTTCATTGATTCCTTTATTAAATAAACTCATCCATCACCACTCTCCTCATGGCCGCTCTCCATATATTCCAAAAAATGAATACTGATTTCCTCCTCGATAGTTCTTAGCATCATGTTGAATCGACTAAGCGCTTCCTTCTCAAACAACATATACGGATCCTGTTGACCATATCCGCTCAAGCCAACCCCTTCCTTCAAACCATTCATTTCGTCTAAATGATTCCTCCAATTTGCATCAATATGGTGCAGGATGAAAGTACGCAGCTGGTTTCCACAGTCTTTAGCGTCCTGAAAGATTTCCAGCCTCTGTTTCATTTCAGCTAAAGCCCCCATCGCCTTGGCTTCAACTAGATGAACATCCAATTTGCCAAAATCACTTACCTGCCAGTCCAAGGAAGGAAAAACAAAGGAAAGCTCTTCAATCAAGGCGGAAGGCCCAGGCTCATCCGTATGCTCAGGATAATATTTCACTACGAGCCTGCGAATGTATTTTTCGATATATTCAAGTAAAGCAGTATGCAGCCGTTCCGTCTCCAAATCAAGAATTCGATCTCTCATTGCGTAAATGATTGTACTTTGTTCATTCAGGGCTTGCTCCAGCTTGAATAAATGGGTACGGCTTGCTTGATGCTGCTGCTCGATCGTTTCCTGAACCTTCCTCACGAATTTATCAGGTGCAGGGCTAACCACCAACCCTGTCTCATCCGTTTTGATTTTCTTTAAGTACCGTTCCATTTCTTCTTCATCGTAGTAATCAAACAACTCATCCTCCAAGGAAATGATGAATTGAGTGGACCCTGGTTCACCCTGCCTGCCTGCACGTCCTCTAAGCTGCATATCGATCCGATTGCTTTCGTGCCGCTCCGTACCGATGATGTGAAGACCTCCCAGATTCTTTACAGCTTCATCGAGTAATATATCGGTCCCTCTTCCAGCCATGTTCGTTGCCAGCATCACCTCGTTTTTTCTCCCGGCCTTGGCGATGATTTCAGCCTCATCCTTTTCCGTCTTCGCATGAAGGATCTGATGCTTAACTTCCACACGCTTTAAATGAACCGATATTTTTTCAGATTGCTCGATTGAGGTCGTCCCGATTAGGATCGGCCTTCCTTCTTCATGAATTCGTTTTACAGCCGTGACGATTTGATTGATTTTGCCGATTTCATCCTTATAAATCAAATCCGGCTCATCCGAGCGAATCATCGGCTTATTGGTGGGGATTTCAATCACAGGAAGCTGATAGGTTTCCCAGAATTCCGCCTTGGATGGCATGGCACTGCCTGTCATCCCGGACATTGATTGATATAAACGGAAATAGTTTTGTAGCGTTATCGCAGCCTGCGTTTCATTCTCTGCGGAAATCTCGAGGTTCTCTTTTGCTTCAATGGCTTGCTGAAGACCATCGCTGAAGCTTCGTCCCTCCATCACCCTGCCCGTGAACTTATCGATCAAGGAAATCCGACGGTCGATGATGATGTAGTCTACATCCCGTTTCATGATCGCATGGGCTTTAAGCGCCTGTGATATATTGTGTAATAGCTCCCGATGTTCCAGGTCATACAGATTGTCGATGCCAAAGGCCCGCTCAATCTTGGATGCACCTTGATTGGTAAAATAGGCGGCACTTGATTCCACCGAGACCTCATAATCTTCGTCTTTTATAAAGGACTTCATGAATTGTGCCGTGATTTCGTGAAGCGCGGTCCCTTCACCGGAATGACCCGCAATGATCAATGGTGTCCGTGCTTCATCAATCAAGATGCTGTCAATCTCATCGACAATGACAAAGTTGTGGCCTCTTTGCACCTTTTCCGCTCTCCGTAAAACCATCTGATCACGCAAATAATCGAAGCCGAATTCGGTTGCGGTTCCATACGTGATATCTGCCACATAGGCTTCACGTTTTTCAGCGGCCTCCATGCCGGATATATTCAAACCAACGGTCAGCCCTAAAAATTCATGGATTTGACCCATCAGCTCTTTATCTCGTCTGGCCAAATATTGATTGGCCGTAATGATATGGACACCGTTTCCCTCCAGCGCCTGCAAATAGCTAGGTAAAGTTGCTGCAAGCGTCTTTCCCTCACCCGTATTCATCTGGGCTATGCCCCCTTCGTTCAGGATGAAGCCGCCCATTAGCTGAACGTCATGGTGCCTTAGCTTCAACACCCGTTTAGAGGCCTCCCGAACGACCGCGAAAGCATCGGTCTGAATCTCGCTCATATTTTTTCCGGCATCCAATTCGCATTTGAATTTATCCTTCATTCGCTTTAACTCTTGATCTGAGCATCTTTCATATTCACCTTCAAGCCGGTTCACAGCATCTGCCAATTTATATATTCGCTTTAGATCTTTGGAGCTTTCCTTGAAGAACTTTTTCATACCCGTTAGCATATGGTCCCCTCTTCTACTATTTCAATTGAACTCTACTGAAAGTATATCAGTTATATATTTACTGTTTATTAAAAATCATCTATATATTGCAATCAATAGTAAATCTTTTTTTCCGTTTCCCCCGCTATCGGGTCCAAGATGTGCATTCTTTCTTTTTTTAGACTGATTTCGTATAGGTTGTTGGGGCATTCAACGGCGGGCAGGAGTCCGCTGCTCCGCTCCAACCAACCTTAAATCGTCTCGTTTTAAAAACTACAACCTTAACGAAACAGCCTTTTTTCAAAATAAAAATTACTATTCGATTTTCAAAAACAGTATAATATTTCTTCCTTACTTTCGTAGAACAATAATGAATGAACACCCATTCATATTGACTTTTCATTTTCACATCCGACTAAAGAAGCGTTTATTAGACAAACGAATCATTATTCTTTGAAACTTTCTAACTAATTAGGCCGAAAAAACTTGAAAATATTTGTAAAATCGAAGGAGGATTTAGCAAATCTAGTCAGAATATACTGTGTTATGAATTAGGCGGGACATTTCCCACCCCATTCATGACTATCAAAGCATATAGGGGGTAATGTATGAAAGGTTCAGGGTTACGGTTTGGCGGCTCCACAAATAGGGCTGGTTGGATCATTGCCATACTAGCAGTCTTATTCATTCCATTCATTTACGCAGCACTCATTCTAACTGCTAAGTGGGGTCCGTACGATCATTTGTCTAATTTGCCGGTTGCCGTAGTCAATAAGGATGCAGGTAGTACGTTGGGAGATAAACCGGTTAATGTCGGTAAAGATTTAGTAGCGGAGCTAAGGAAAAGTGATACCCTTGGCTGGGATTTTGTCGATGATAAAACGGCAAAGAAAGGCCTTCAGAATACAGACTATTACATGGTCATCGAAATTCCGGAAAACTTCTCTCAAAATGTAACGACGGTCTTAGACGAAAATCCCGTTAAACCTGAATTAACATATATTCAGAACGAAGGGCTGCATTACATGGCGGCTCAAGTCACAAAAAGCGCCACTGAACGCATTCGTGAAAATCTGTCGAATAAAGTGACGGCCAGTTATACGACGGCCCTTCTCTCGCAAATGGCCGGAATTGAAAACGGTTTCAACGACGGAGCTGGCGGCTCACAAAAAATCAATGACGGAGCTGGGAAACTAAAAAGCGGTACGGCCCAAATCCTCGAATCCTTGCAGCAAAAAGCGCCTGATATCGACAAGCTAGCAGGGGGGGCAGCCCAATTAAAGGTCGGAACGGGAACCATGTATAACTCATTGGCAGGTAAGCAAGCGGATATCGGTAAATTGGCGGATGGGGCTAACCAAGTCGATACCGGTATGCAGCAGGTAAACGGCGGCGCCCGGAAATTAGATGCAGGCATCCAAAAATTGAATATCGGCATGACCGAATTGAATTCCGGTGCCCAAAGGCTCAACGGCGGCCTTAATGATGCCAATACGGGAGCGCAAAAGCTTAGCGGCGGGGCCAGTCAGGTGGATGATGGCGCTCATGCCGTTTATGCAGGGGCAAGGAAGTTAACCGGAGGCGTCAATCAAGTCAATGATGGCGCACAAAACCTAAAGGATGGGGCAGGCTCCCTTTATACCGGGGCAAAGGAATTATCCGGGGGCGCCAATCAAGTGAATGATGGCGCACAAAAGTTAAATAAAGGCGTGAAAGATTTAGCCACTGGGGCAACATCCCTGAATGGAGGAGCAAAGCAAGTATTGGATGGCTTGGAACATGCTGAATCAGGCAGCAATGAACTGAAGACCGGTTTATCACAACTGGAAGTTGGCAGTAGCAATGCTGCCAAAGGAGCGGCTGCCGTGGATGCAGCAGTTGGCCAGTTGGCCCCGGGTTCAAAGGATGTAGTGCAAGGTATCAAAAAGCTTGGAGAACAAGTTCCAGGCCTAAAAGACAGCCCTGATTATCAGCAGTTAGTAGCTGGAAGTGAAAGGGTCGCGGGAGGTTTGAGCGATTTGGCTGGCCAAACCCCAACCTTGGCTGGGGGAACGGACCAAATTTCACAGGGACTAAAAGACGCTTTAAAGGGCTCGACTGATTTAGAGGCGGGACTGAATGGGTTGCTGGAAGGGCAAAAACGGGTATATGGAGGAACCCAAGATGTCGTCCAAGGGGCAAACCAACTATCAGATGGTGCCGAAAAGGTTGCCGATGGGACAAGCAGTGTGGCTTCAGGAAATAAGAAATTGGCTGATGGTTCAGGCGCTGTGGCAAACGGCTCGAGAGCACTTGCCGATGGCACCCGTTCAGTAGCTGAAGGAAGTGAAGCCTTGACTGCTGGCTCAGGCGCGGTTGCCGACGGTACCCGTTCGGTGGCTGATGGCAATAAAGCATTGGCTGAAGGCACGAGCACACTGGCCGAAGGCTCGGCAGCACTTTCCGATGGGATCGGTTCGGCAGCTTCCGGAAGTAATGAACTAGCAAGTGGTTCAGGCAAATTGGCTGACGGAACAGGTGAGCTTGCAGCCGGAACCGGAGCCGTAGCTGCCGGTAACCAAACCGTAATGGCTGGCTGGAATCAGTTAACAGCGGGTGCAAACAAGCTAAATGAGGGGATGATCCAGGTAAGTGACGGTACGAACACCGTAAAAACTGGTTAGGGCCCTTTAGCTGATGGTGTCCATCGAGTGGATGGCGGTTTAGGTGCCATCAAAGATGGCAGCAAGGAGCTGGCGGCTGGACTTTCAGGCGGCGCCGGTAAATTGAGTAACATCCACGCGGACCAACCGAATATCGACATGTTCGCCGCACCCGTCCAATTGAGCGGGAAGGCCATCCATGCATTCCCTAAATATCGCTATGCTAATGCGCCATATATCCTTTCATTAGCGCTATTTGTAGGTGTTTTGGTCATGGCATGTCTTTTCGACTTACAAAAGCCGGCCATTACAGAAATCTCGGCCTTCAGATGGTATGCCAATAAGCTAGGAACGATGGCGGCGTTTGCCGCGGCACAGGCGCTAATCGCCTCCATTTTCGCGTCTTTTTATTTGAAATCAACGTTTACAAATGGCCTCATGCTGGTTTTATTCTCGATATTCGTCAGCTTAACCTTCCTGGCGATCGTGTTTTTCCTAGTCGTACTGGCAGGCAATATAGGCAGATTCATTGCTTTTGTATTCCTGGTTTTACAACTATCCACAACTGGTTCAAGCTTGCCTGTGCAAATGCTTCCTGAAAACCTGGAAAGAATGAGTCATTTTCTTCCGCTTACGCATTCAATCAATGGCTTTAAATCAATCATATCCTTAAACAATCATGATTTATTTTGGTCAAGTGTAAGCGTTCTTGGCGCTTTCCTTCTCGTGTTTACGCTTCTTTCGCTAACAGCGATCTGGTTCAAGGCAAGGCGCACTTCGCAACAAGCACATATGGAAGCATAACGCCCATCCCCTCCTGAATATCAGGAGGGGATTTTTTATGGACTTTTACAAATAATAGGGAGACACCTATCGAACGGAGGGTTACAGATAATGGAAATATCTAAAAAATCAGTACTTCAAAAACTTTTCCAGCCCGAGCGCATTGGGTTACTCATTCTTTCCTGCTTAATCGGCATCTCCCACCCCATTCAGGCTGAAACGAAAAACACACCGAAAAATGTCATCTTGCTAATCGGCGATGGCATGGGGTTGGGTGCAATCGAAATTGCCCGGCAATTGGAGTACGGGAAAACAGGTGCATTACATTTGGAAAAACTGGAGCACGTAGCCTTGATGCGCACTTATTCCGCCAATAATCACGTGACCGACTCCGCTGCAGGCGGGTCCGCGATTGCGACTGGCGTTAAAACCAACAATGAGTCAATCGGCGTCGATGTGAATGGCAATGAGGTGGATAGTGTATTGGATGCATTTCAGAACGATGGCAAAAAAGTCGGGATCATTTCGACCAATATGGTCGTCGATGCGACCCCAGCGGCCTTTGGTGCAAGTGTACCGAACCGTTGGACAGGCGGCGCCCATATCGCGAGGCAGCTCTTCGACAACCGAATTGATGTCATTCTCGGCGGAGGTGCCAGCTATTTTGGCGAAGATAAGCAGAACGGCGAGGACTTAATCAAGAAATTCAAAAATGCGGGCTATGGGATTGCGACGACTAAAGACGAACTCAGTTCCATGGATAAAACAAAAAAACTATTAGGGCTATTTCACCCCACTTATATGAATTTCAAGCTTGATAAGGAAGTATTGAATTCCCAAGAACCATCACTGCCCGAAATGACCGCCAAAGCGATCCAAATTTTATCACAAGGTGATAAGGGCTTCTTCTTGATGTCAGAGGGCGCACGGATCGACTCGATGGAGCATGCAGCCGATTTCACAGGAATATGGAAGGAAACGATCGAATTCGATCAAACCGTGAAAGAGGTTGTGAATTGGGCCAAAAACAGAAATGATACATTGATCGTTGTGCTGGCTGACCATGAAACCATGGGAATTTCCGCTTCGGAAACGATGGATATCGCGGCATTGAAAAAGATCAGGGTATCGACTGAATATATGTCCAAACAGCTTACATTCAATGGAAATAACGAAATCAATCCGGAAAGTGTCGCTTCCGCATTCAAGAAATATGCCCATATATCCCTTACAGACCAGGAAGTGGTTCAATTCATCGACAATGTTAGAAAGAACCGGACGCTCGTCTACCCGCAGCATCGGATCGATTGGGAAATCGGCAGCACCATCGCCAGGCACCATAAAGCCGGTGTCGCTGAAAGGAGCATCCGGGCTGCCAGTTCGACGGGAGGCCATACGGCCAATATGATTCCCGTGTTTGCGGCAGGCCCAGGCAGTGAAGCCATTGACGGCGTCCTTGAAAATACCGATATTTCAAAAATCATCACAAAAGCTGCCGGTGTCCCCTTCACACCCGGATTGCATAAAGAAAAAAACGAGGAATGAATACATCCCTCGCTTATGATGGCCGCCAAAATGCAGGCATGGGCAGCTATATCGGCGTTTTTACGCAGAGTGAAATGTAACGGAAGGTGCGAGACTTCTGCGGGAATTGCGGTAAAGACAGGCGCAAGCGCCGAGGAGGCTCCCCAACCGCTTCCGGAAGGCAAAGCGCCTGCATCTACTCCATTCATGGATGACACCAAAGGCAGTACCTTTCCTATTCATTTCTTTACATGTTTTTTGGGCACAAACCCGACTTGGCTTCCCTTTTTCACCTTATACCACTTCCCTTGTTGAGCCAATATCGTTAGTGCCTGATCCTCATAAAGCGTCCCGATGGTGTTAGCAGCTGAATTTGCCTTTTCTTTTATACGTAATTCTCTTGCTGTCACGATGCCCGTCGTCTTCCTGATCTGGACTTGTGCAGAGACGGTTTTCCGGTTGCCTCCCCCATCCTTGGCGGATATCGACACCGTGAACAATCCGTTGGATATATTGCCAAAATCCCAATTAACTGATTGGCTCCCTTGGGTGAACTGCCTTTCGGCAAGGACCCCCACCATTTTGCCTTGGCTGTTCTTGATTTCCACTGCCACTTTCGAGTCTTCATTTATCGTAAATGCTATATTCACTTTTTCTGTACTGTAGTCTCCCATTGTTTCGATATCGGTAATCATGGGTGCTGACCCCTTACTTATGTTGATTCCCAGTGTTCCCCTTGCTTCATTCCCGCTTCGGTCCCTTGCAGAAACTACCGCTGCATACGTACCAGTGCGCACATCATTCGCCTTCCAGACCGCCGTGTGACTTCCCTTTTTCAATGATTGGTCACTGATTGGCGTAGCCACCGTTTTGCCTTCACCATCTTTAATCAGGAGTGATACCGCTGCATCTTCTTTAAGTGAGTAGGTGATCGTGACTTTATCATTCACATAATCAAGATCCGCTTTCATATCAATGGATGCCGCATTATTGATGTGAACCTCTTCTATTATCCCTGATGCTTCGCCATATTCCCTGGCGATAGTCGTGTTAGGATAATAAAATGCCAAGATCTCCTGATATGTTTGACCTGCCTCCGCTCTTGTCTTCGCGCCAAACTGACTTAAACCGACTCCATGTCCGTAACCTGACCCTTCAACATCAATTCTGGAAGAATCGGAAGCCGAATCGTCCACCAAATAGCTTTTCATCACATCGCTACCGACCATGCCCCTGATTTTCGAAGCCGGTACATCAGTAAGCTCGATTTGTTGCTCGGAAAGTTTTCCGCTTTTATCAACAAGACCCCTTACAAAGAAATTCAGTTTAATGGACCCCTTCGTAGCTCGTCCGCCCGTTTTTTTACCAGCAAAGCTTAAAACGGGAACCTTCGTTATTTTAATATCCCTGTTCGCATAGCCATTCCTCTTCAGCCAAGCCTTAAGATGAGGTACAACCGTTTTATCTTTTTCCTGCACACTCGTCCACCACTCATCCGGCTTGGATAAGTCTTTGTTTGACAGGTCGATTTGTTGCTTATCAAGCTTGATCGCCCATTTGGTTTTCGGATCATAGGAATCTTGTTGGATAGATAAATAGCCTAGAGGATTTCCGACTGACCAAACATTGGAATTCAATTCGGTCACACCCCCGTTGCTTGAGGAAAAGAACGCCTCGATTATTTCACCATCATGCTTGAGAACCAAGCCTGCTGTCTGTTCGATGGCTGAATCCGTACGGCTGTCCCCTTCCGCTCCTCCATACACTTGATAGGAAATCGTATCATCGATCAATTTCGATTGATGGTGAGCAGCATATGTACGGGCGGCGACTGCTTGAGCTTTCAATGCTTCAGGATGCCAAAGGGCAGGCATTTCCTTCGGGACCACACCCTTTACATAATCATCGATATGCACATGATTGATGGGTCGAATGTAACCTCCCGCCACCGTAAATAAGAATGAGCCATGATACGGCCGGCCATTTAGGGATAACAGGGCATCACCCTTAACCGGAGTGATTGTTAATGAAGCCCATGTTCCTACTTTATCCGAATCTTTATACACGGCAAGTTTTCCTGATTCCACGTTCAATTTCATCTCTTCTCCTGCCTTGATGAATATCTCTCCTCCGGAAGTCTGATAGTCCCCTGTTGCCGTAATTTTGACACTCGTTCGATTTCCCAAGTAATTCTTCAATTTCACTTCCATCGTTGCATTTTCTTTAGCTGCGTTTGCCTCTAGAGAGGGAAATATAGCGAAAATGATAAAGAAAGCCAGAAATAAACCCTTTAAATTTCCCATCCCTTTCAACCTCTTTCCTATCCTATATCTTTTAAAGAATTTTCAATAGCTTCCATGATTGAATCCTTATTTTTCCTCATTATAAATAAACCTCGTTTATACATTCTGGATATCTTCCTTATAATCCTTCATTCACGATCACAACTTCCAAGCCGTACTCGCATGAAAAAAACTGGACATGGAAAAAACCACGTCCAGCTTTTTTATGATGATGATTAGGCTTATACCGTTCACTTCAAATACTTCTTCAAAACGGGCTTCATATGATCGACAACCAAATGGCTGCCGCCCCTTCCCTTAACATCTTCTATCATCCAGGCCATAAGAAGCTCCGGATCTTCCGTGTCCATGGCTACAAACCAGCCATTTTCCGTTCCATCAGAATTTTTGGATGCCTTGATTTCAGCCGTTCCCGTCTTGGCTGCGATTTTGATGCCAAGATCATTTATTCCATGGCCGCTCCCCTTAGGGTGTTCCACCACCTGTGTCAGCATTTTGGTGATCGCATTCGCCTGCTCGGCAGAAACGGCATTTTTCTTCCATATTTCCGTTTCATTTTTCTCTCTTGTCAGCAAGGTCGGCTTCATGATGTTTCCTTCATTCAAGAAGGCTGAATAGGCCATGGCCAAGTGAAGCGTGCTCATTTGGACCTGCGCCTGGCCGTAACCGGCATCAGCCAAACGACCTTCACTGTCGATTTTACCGATGCTGGATGCTTTAATCGGATAATCGTAGTTCAATGGTTCATCGAAACCAAATGCTTTGAGTCCGCTTGTGAATTTTTCCTTACCAAGCCCCAATGCTCTCTGGGCAAAATAAATATTATCCGAATAAATTAATGCTTTCTCCATATCGATGGGGACACCCGGGTCAGAGACCCTTGTGATGGAATGGTCTTTCCATGTCGATTTAGCCCACGTTTTCCCTTGGATCTTGATCGCCTCGTTCGGATCGACTCCATTTTTCAAGGCGATTGCCGCCGTGAGGGCCTTTATCGTCGAGCCCGGTGCGAAGGTCGAACTGAAGCGATTAAGCAATGGCTTCCGGGAATCTTCCTCCAGCGCTTTCTGCTCCTCCTTTGTTATCCCAAAAATATATTTATTGGGGTCAAAGGAGGGACTTGATACAAGTGCAAGCGTTTCGCCCGTTACCGGATCAAGAGCCGTTGCTGATCCAGCTTCGTTCTTATATTGCTTGAAGATATCCTTTTGAAGCTCCGCATCGATGGTTAATGTAATCGTTTCTCCCTCTTCAGCAGGCTTTTCAGCAATCACTTTTTCTTCGCCAGCTTCTGTTCTAATATAGATCTTGCCTCCTGGCTTTCCTTTCAAGCGACCTTCCAACACTTCCTCAAGACCGCGCTTGCCTATATCATCGCTTGCGGTATACCCTTTACCTTGCAATTTCTCCAAATCTTCGGCAGATGCCGCACCGACATATCCGATGAGATGGGCCGTAGCTTCTTTGTATGGATAGATCCGGGCTTCCGTATTATTGACCGATACCCCAGGAACGGCCAATAGCTTTTCCAATGCTGCCGTATCATCACTGGACATTTTCTTGATGGGCACGAAATAACCTGGCTTCACCCAAGATTGCGTTAACTTCTTATCTATCTCGTCAGTGGACATATTAAGCATCCCAGCGACCTTTTTGACCGTTTCGGTTTCGTTGGTCATTTTCTCTGGCACGATCCCCACTTCGGAGACTGCTCCATTCATGGCAAGTCCGCGCTCATTCCGGTCGACAATTTCACCGCGAATGGCTGGATAGGTTTGAACCGATATCTTTTCACCAGCTTTTAGCTGGGGGAATATATAGCTTTCATCCCACTTAATGTACCAATTCTCCTGGTCACCCTCCCCTCCCTTGATAAGGGTCGCCTGATGATCGGAATTGACCGCCCCTGCCAGCGTTGACATATCAACGGTATAAGCAAGATTTACTTCTTCTCCATCTTTATGCTTTTTTTCTTCTTTGGGCTGTTTATAATTCACCTTTAACTGGTCGACTTCTATGCCCTTATAGATTTTTTCATAACGCTCCGCAAATTCATCCGCGCTGATTTCTTTCTTTGTTTCAGGTGACAGGTAGTCATACATCTTCGTAAAATCCTGTTTATTCCAAAGTTTGGTGTATGCCGCAAAGCGCTCTTCCGGACTTGGCTCATCCGAGCAGCCGGCCAGGAACAGTACGCTCATCAACAATAAGCTGGAAACTAAAGCCAGTTTCTTCATGATTTCCTCCTAATGAATAGTTAGAATGATATACGTATAGTTTATCAAAATATTAGGGGAATGGGGGAATTTGTATGACCAATTTCTTCTTTTTGCTACTTTATCATAGTTTTACTAAAGCATAAGTCCTGGATACAGGAACCAGATTGTAGAAAAAAACGGGGCTATCCACATGTCCACCGCCCGCGGAAAGCTAAGCCCCTGCCGTGAAACCGAACTGATAAAGCGCAAATCCAAAACATGGTAAACAACAACCATCATATTTGTATCACGCTAAGTGGAATGATACGAAACAGCCGGATCTTACAAACAAAAAAACCGCAGACAGCTCCATTATCGAGCTGCCTACGGCCTAATTTTTTGAATATGGACTATAGCATTCTTTTTTTTCGGCTTTTTTTCTCATGCAGCCATTTCTTCAAGAAGAAGAAGCCTAAGATGGATGAAATGATAAGACCGCTTGTCGTAACGAATACAGCTACCCATTCATATAAGGTATAATCCATATACGCCTTCCAAGGCAATCTCTTTTTCCAATCTTCAATGTAAAGATTCATCCCGAATATTCCTGAGACGACCGTATAAATCGTCAGGATCTGTAAGAGATAATTACTGCTCTTACCAGAGAGTTTATCCTGATTCTGATAGAGGTAAGAAAGCGTTTCTTTTACCTCCTTATAGAGCGGCGCAATCCTGAAGGTTTCATCCGTTATTTTGAATAGCTCTTTGCCTGACGCCGTGCTATTAACTTCAGTAAATAAATACTTCGTAGTAAACTCCGTGATCATGAAGATCAGTTGCTCCGTATTGGATTGATCTTTTTCGATATCTATCTGGGAATGCTCATGAACCAGCTTTAGCAGCACAATTTTATAGTAGAAGAAAAGCAATATCGAATAGAAGTTTTGGCCGTACATTTCATTTGCCAATTGCAACTGCAGCTTCCCTTTCGCTTTCGTGACACAAGCAAAATGGTACATGCTCGTAACATAGAAAGTTTCTTCCCCCCACCTGTCATACACCCGCTCCTTGTAATACTTATCAATATAAGCGGGGTTCAATGCGCCGATGTATGGCTCCCCATCACTGTCGTATCCATTCAGCTCACTTGCCCGAAATAAATCATTTTTACTGATGACATGATCCTCAGGCAATTCAATATAACTGACGACATACATTCGTTCATCGATAAAGAAGGGCAAACTTCCGAAATAAGTGGGATCTGTCTGCTCCTCATCGATAAATTCCTCCATTGGCGGCATTAGTTCGTTGAAGATGAAATCCTTTACTTGTTCATACTCGTTTTTCCTGCAGCCGACTTTTGTCTTCTGTTCATCTTCAGCAATCGGTTCGAGAATTCGAAAAGTATCGGCAAAATATAGCACGTCATCGTACGAAAGCCCTTCAGGTAATGTAACACGCAGGTTCATCATGCCAATATGAAATGGGCATATGAAGATATCAACAGAATTAATGATGAATGAGGTAGTTAAAAAGGGGGATTCGAAGGTACAATCAATATCGAGCTTTTTCGTAAAACGCCGCAATCCTTCTTTTTCTTTCAAATTCGCTGGAAATAGGATCGGTTCGATATAGGGCATGAAATACTTTTCCAAATTGCGGTGTGAAATCTTATGCTCACCGTAAAATTGGCCTTGCTGTTCCATATCTCTCAAGTTCAAGAAAACGAAATGGTCTTCCAGCAACGTTTGCACAAATGTTTCAATTTTATTCCCTTCGAGCGTGAACGGAAATAGATACTGTTGGAAACTTCGCTTCGTTGAATCATTTTTTTCTAGCTTCACTTCCATAATTATATTCCTCCGATTAAACTGCGGTGTTCAAGTTACGAACCATCTTGTTCCTTATCTTTACCCAAGTATACGTAAACAAAACGGAACATATTATAGAAATAAAATGGACAATTGAAAACAGAAAAAAAAAGATCCCCCGAGCTTTTGCTCGGGGGCCATCGAAAAGGGTTCTTCAACCCTCTTCACTTTAGGGTACTAGAAACTGATGTTTCTAATGAAAAATCCGATATTCGGACCATTTTAGCATGTAATGCGAAGATGATAAAACACCGAATTCCTTCATATTCGGCCTTCACACCGTATTAACGGCCAATAAATCCTCATAGACAGAGACTGGCAAATGAATTTATAACTGTAGGAATAATGAAAAGCGTCTGCTCAGTCACTTTAGGAACCATGTTTTATAAGGGCGGGAAAGGGTAAATAAAAAAAAGAAAAGGAGAGAACATCATGAAATCCGATAGCAATAAACAACCCTTGAAGTTTTTCCAAAAAGCAAATCATTCAAAACCTACCGAGAGGAAACAAATGAGTGAATTCATCAAAAAAATGAAGATGAACGGGCGGAACTCCCATTTAAATGGCAAAAACTCATGACACAATAGAAGGTCATGAGTTTTTGCGATTAAAATTTGATTTCATTTCCCTGCAGATTGTACTTTACACATTTTTTGATACCGATTACATTCAAAAAATGTTTAATTTTCTTCATGGAGGTTGCCTGATATTCATCAACAATCGAGAACTCTTTAATATAAGCGATTTTTTCCTGGACATTTGTATCTATATGATCTTGATCGCATTCTTTTTCATTTGATTTTTCGCATGTGTACACCACAGCTTCACCGATTTTCCTGGTCGCCCTATCAAAATAAAAAGAAAACACAATGGCACATTCATCATCGTAAAAAGAGGGTTGAACTTTCATATTAATATCAATCATTAACCTTACACCTCTCTCCCTTTTGTTAAATACACTATAACAAAATTCAGAAAGGGAAATAGGTGTTCCAAACTACACTCCCATTTCTTCCACACCTTCTAAATGGACCTTATATCCCCCATGCATGGATAATTATAACTAGAGGAATATGCGCAAAAGAATAATCGTCAACGGAATAAAAAAAACATCTTCATAAGAAGATGCTCAAAGGTCTGAATGAAAGCTTCAATTCTTATTATTTATATAAACCTGGAAGTTCTGCGTAAAGGCCTGGCAATTCAGTAGGAACGATTACGATCGCAGCGATGAGAAGAAAAGATACGACTAATGCTTTAGTACTTTTTTTCATAGGTCAAACCTCCTTTTCTTATTAAAAAATATTGGTTAAAATAGAAATTAATTCTATAGTTATATTTAACCACACTTCATAAAACTGGATATTCCGACTAAATAATCTATTTAAACCGCTAAGGGCATGTACATACAGTTTTCACCGATTTTTCATGATAAAATATAACTCTAGGCATATTTTAAGGAGAATCATAATGGATTTTTTTGCAGTTGGACAAAAGATCAAAGAGCTACGTAAGCAAATCGGACTTTCCCAAGAAGAGTTAGCATCCGGTATATGTACACAAGCACAGATCAGCAAGATCGAAAAAGGCGATGTCTATCCATATGCCTCCACCCTTTACTTGATTTCCCAACGGTTAGGTGTTGATGTAAACTATTTTTTCGATATCGGAATGACACCTAGGCTGGATTACGTGGAAGAAGTGATTTATCAATTAAAGATAGCCAGACGGACACGAAATTATGAGGAAATGCAGCAAATAGTCAAGGCGGAGGAAAACAATCCCCTTTTTCTTCAGAATAAAAAGAACCATCAGCTGATTCTTTGGCACAAAGGGATCTACGAATACGAAAAAAATAAAGACTTGGAAAAAGCCATTGAATTTATTTCCAAGGCCATCGCCATTACTCATACTACGGATAAAATCTATTCGGAACGCGAGCTTGAAATTTTAAGCAGCCTTGGTGTCATGTATGTGGCCGAGGAACGATACGAAAATGCTTATGCCCTGCTAAAGAAAGCTTTGGATCACTTGAAGGCAATCCCCTTCATGACGGATAAGACGTTAAAGACCCGCCTGTCCTACAATTTTTGCAGGGTTTTAACACGCCTTGGCCGCTTTGAAGAGTCGATTGCCTGCTGTCAGGATTCCATCAAATGGTGCCTTGAACATGATCAATTATATGCTTTGGCCGATCTACATTATCATTTAGGCTACAATTACGAACTGGTGGGCAATTTTAAAGAAGGTAAAGACTACTTGGAGAAGTCAGCCTTCCTCTTCTCGTTGCAAAAAAATCATGCCTTTGTTACCTTCATCAACAAAAAGTTGGAAAGCTGGAAAAATGAAATGAAAATAAACTGATTCTTCATTTCAAAGCCATTCCCGCGGGAATGGCTCTTTCCCTTCACTTCACAATTGGCTCTCGCCCTTCAGCTTCAAAACCTGTATCTACATTTCAAATTTCACGTCAAAATGAAGTATAATAAAGAGATGCTTCAAAAATCATCTTATAAAAAAGGGCCCCAGCACCCGCCGCTTTAGTTTTTATGGCATGGGGAAAATGGATCCGGGGCATTCCCGGCCGAAGTCCATATATCGAGACCACTTATATTCAAGGGCTTTTTTGACGATATTGACTTTTACGGGAGTTAAACGAAAGTACGGCTTGCCGATGTGAATGATTCGTTCATCCTTAAGGAATAATCCGGTAAGGGAATGGTCATGAAAAAGGCAGCCTAAATGAGGCCAAGATGCCAAACCCTCGATTCAACGAGGCATAATACGATTGTTAACGCACTGATCATCATGATCAGCAAAAATATAATATTGGCAAACAGGGATGGACCCTAAAAGGAGGAGAGTATGGAGCGGGAGTTGTTGTTAGTTGGGGAGCGGCTGGCGGAATTGTTGGAGGCCGGGAATCCAGAAGATTCGGACGTGGTGAATCAAGGACTCCAGTTATACCGTCAGGGGCTTGTTGTAATTAAAGAAGAAGCGGCAGATACGGTAGCGGCCGAGGTACAGGACGAAACGCGCCATAAGGCCAGGTTGAATCTCCTCTTCCCTCAAGAGGGCAGCTGTACATGTGATTCAAGATTCATTTGCAGGCATCAAATGGCCGTTTTCTTTGCAGTGTACTCCGAACACGCTAGCGTTTCCGACTGGCTTAACGAATGGAAAGCACCAAAGATCGAATCAGCCGCCCAGGCTCTGCAGCAAGTAAAACGGGCAAGTGAATTACTGAAACAAGCGGAGGAAACTCCCATCATTCTGGATAAAAGCTATCCATCTTGGAAGCAGTTCGTGGACGTCACCTTCTCGGAACATGTCGAGCCCCATATTGGCGAGCCAAACTATATGATTGAAAACCATATACAAACATACTTTAAACGCCTTAGTTCCAAAGCTCCGATGGAAAGGGAATGGAAACTGCTCTACCAATTCGTTACGCAATTTTGCACGATGCAGCTGACACTGAGAATGATTCAGCTACATAAAAGCCAGACCCAGACGATCAGGGTCTTTTATGCACTTGCTGTCGACCTTGCGGAAGAACTGCATGAAACCGTGCAGCCGCTTAGCCGGCAAGCGCGGCCATTTGCCTTTGACCCCTTCGTTTTCAGCATCAAGGAGGATGTAGCTAAGCTGCTGGACGGCGGATTCGGTCTTGAATATGAAAAAATCGATCTCTACCGGGAAATATGGAGCTACTTATTCTCCAACTCCTCGTGGCGCAAAGAGGAGCTTGAACGAATCAAGGAAGAACTTCCAGACAAGTATACGGGCACGACGGAGAGGACGTCCTACTCCCTCGCAGCCATTCACCTGTCCCTTCTGGAGAATCAAGATAAACAGGCCATTGAGCTTCTTCATGAACTGAAGAAGGATGCCTGTCCGTACATTTTCTATTGGCTGAATCTCCTGTCTGAATCAGACAACCGGTCACGCGGCATCCCATTCATTGAATTCATCATCGCGAATGTCCAGGAGTTCCTCGCAGATTTATCCGATTATTATCAGCGGGTGGATTTCGTAAGGACGTTTACGACTTTAATCAGCAGTTGCTGCTATAAATTGAAGCGAACGGATTTACTCGAGAAGTTTTACAGAGCCACCCTTCCGCACAGCTATTGGAACTATGCAAATTTCCTTTTTGAACAAGGACATTACAAAAAATGGGTGGAGATGCATATATACTCTGAAATCAGCATTGACTTAATCAGCAGTGAGTCCATCAAAGAAGTGGTCTCTAAAGAGCCAGAGCTAATCCTGCCCCTGTACTATCATGCGGTACAGGAAAAGGTGTCGTTAAAAAACAGGCCTGCCTATAAGCAAGCCGTCCGTTATTTAAAAAAGATGCGCACCATCTATAAAAAGACGAAAAAGGAAGACACCTTCGAACGCTATATTTTATATGTAGCCGATTCAACTAAACGGCTTCGCGCTTTCCAAGAAGAATTAAAAAGGGGTAAGCTTATCGATGTTTAATCCAGGGAAATTAAAAATCAAAATAGCGGCTCTCGAAAACGGATCCTACGCCCTTGGTGCCGTCAATGAGGACAATGCCTTCCTCAACACGAATCATATACGCAGGCTGCTCTTCAATTGGGATGACGCAAGCTTTTATGGCACGAAAATGGCTACCGATACCATGGATGGAAATCCTGTATTCATTCTTGATGCGTGGGGACTTCTCAATTTTTTTGCGAAGGAGAGCTTCAACTCCTTCATCGAATGGGAATGGTCCGAGATATCATCGCTTTGCCTGGCAGCGGCTCCCGTCCTTCATGAATCCATCGAGGCGGGCATCCCAGTGCCCGATTTCACCAATCTGCAGCTGGACTCCATCGGCTGGAAGCTGCCGGAAGAAGTCGAGGAGGAATTCGTCCCTTCCTTTTGGGAAGAAAGCATTGCATTGGATCTACCTTCTCCAGAAGCGGAAACGAATCGGACATTCATCGAGAAGTGGTATAACGGTGCCGCTAACATGTATTTAAAGAACTATTCACCCATGCACCATAAATGGAGCGAAGCCGTCGGCGCATTAAAGGATTCAAGACTATCTCCGGAAGAATTGCAGGCCTTTTTTGACAAAGAGAGCTGGCAGGAATGGCTAGGGACAAAGCCGGATCCGAAGCCTTTCACTATTGGACTCCGGTTAACGGAGCCACCTGACGGCAATGGGCCCTGGGTGCTCGACGTAACCCTCCGTTCCAAAAGGGATGAAAATATCGTTGAAACCTATACCGGAAAAAAACTGCCGCGCGGCTGGAACAAATATGCTAGCGAAGTGGTGCGGGCCACGAAACGCTGGCAGCTCGTCGTGCCTTGGCTTGGAGAAAACGGAAGGTTGAAAAGGGAGATTTCGGAAACGGACGCCTGGGAGTTCTTGACCGATGCAAGTGAAAAACTTCTTTTCCTTGGCGTTGAAATCCTCCTTCCCTCCTGGTGGTTAGCCTTGAAGGAGTCCTCCTTGAAGGTGAAGGCCAAAGTAAAGAGCCAATCCAACCGCGGTCCTTCTTACGTAGGGCTGAAGGCTTTAATGGATTTTGATTGGCGTTTCTCATTGAATGGCAAGGAGCTCACCGAGGCGGAGTTCGAGGAGCTCGTCGACCAAAAAAGGCGGCTCGTCTTCATTCGCGGTCAATGGGTCAAGCTTGATCCGGCTTTCATTAAACAAATTCAGGTACTGATGGAAACAGCCAACGAAAAAGGAATACAGCTGTCAGACCTGCTGCAGCAGGAATTATTGAATGGAGAAGATGAAGGTGGAGATATCGATGCGGAAAATGAAGATATGCTCCGAATTCAATTTGAATTGAATCAGGAGCTCCGTAAGATGATCGGAAGGCTCAGGGAAGCCAAAAACATATCCCTCCTTCCCGTCCCTACCGAACTTCAAGGCGACCTGCGCCCCTATCAAAAGCTGGGCATGAGCTGGCTGCTTTTTTTAAGGGAGCATGGCTTTGGCGCTTGCCTAGCCGACGATATGGGGCTGGGGAAAACGGTCCAGATGATTGCCTACCTGCTTCATGTCAAAAACAAAGAAGGAGCCGGTAAAGAGCTGCCCGTCACATCAAGTGACGAACAAAAGAGTGAAACGATCATCGTCGAAGAGGAAGTCGGCCCAGGGGTCAGTGATGCAGAAGATCCCCTTGTCCCCACTCCTGAACCTATATCCGTACAATCTGCGCTCATCGTCTGCCCTACGTCGGTCCTTGGCAACTGGCAGAAGGAATTGGAAAAATTCGCGCCGACACTTAAAGTCCACCTTCATTACGGATCGAATCGTTCAAAAGGCGAGGCCTTCGCCAAAAATGCGGCACAGCACGATATTGTGTTAACCTCATATGGCCTGACGCACCAAGATGTCGCCGAGCTCTCCTCCATCCAATGGAGCAGCGTCATCCTCGATGAAGCACAGAACATCAAGAATGCCCAAACCAAGCAATCCAAGGCAGTCCGTAAGCTCAATGGCCAGCATCATATCGCTTTATCGGGTACCCCCATGGAAAACCGCTTAAGTGAGCTATGGGCGATTTTCGATTTCATTAACAAAGGATATCTTGGAACGCTGGGCCAATTCCAGGAAAAATATGTGGCCACCATCGAACGGGATGAACAAAAAGATAAAATCAAGGAATTGCAGCGTTTAATACAGCCGTTCTTGCTCCGTCGTACAAAAAGGGATAAAGATGTCGCACTCAACCTTCCCGATAAGCAGGAGCAGAAGGAGTTCGTCCCGCTTACTACCGAACAAGCATCGTTGTATGAACAGCTGATCAAGGATACCTTCACAGATATCGAACAACTATCAGCCTTTGAACGAAAAGGCATCATCCTGCAGATGCTGAACAAGCTGAAGCAGCTTTGCAATCACCCAGCTCTTTATTTAAAAGAAATGGATAAGGAAAACATCCTGAAGGCGGCTAACCGATCTGGCAAACTCGAGAAGCTTACCGAGCTTGTTGATGCCGTCCGCGAACAAGATGAAAGCTGTCTCATTTTCACCCAATATATCGGGATGGGCAACATGATGAAAGAATTGCTGGAAAAACGGTATAACATCGAAGTTCCATTCCTGAACGGGAGTGCAAACAAGAAGCAGCGCGATGATATGATTACACGCTTCCAAGATGGCGAATTCCCCATCTTCATTCTTTCATTAAAGGCTGGCGGCACCGGTCTTAACCTAACGGAAGCAAACCACGTGATCCATTATGATCGCTGGTGGAACCCGGCTGTCGAGAATCAAGCCACGGATCGTGCCTACCGAATTGGACAGCAGCGATTCGTTCATGTTCATAAGCTAATCTGTACAGGGACACTGGAAGAAAAGATTGATCAAATGCTCGATAAAAAACAAGCATTGAACGACGAAATCATCAGCAGTGACAACTGGATCACCGAACTTTCCACAGAGGAAATCAAGGACCTGGTCGCTCTTCAATAAGGAACAAAAGGAGAATGCCTATCGAATCGGCATTCTCCTTTTTCCGTTTGATGGAGTGAAAATCGATTCTAAAAAATCGAACTCAATAAATAAAGAGCCGTAATCCAGATGATGATGGCCGATACTTTATTTAACATACCAAGGAACTTACCAGTAGTATCAACCTTTTTCAGCAATCGTCCCGCCAAACATAGTCCATGGAACCAGCACCATGACACTGCGATGCACGTAACCGTGAAAATCACTTTATCCGTTCCTGAATATACAAGCGAGCTCGATCCGATTACACCGATCGTATCCAAGATTGCATGTGGATTGAGCAATGATACCGATAAAGCAAAAATTATCTGTTTTTTTGCTGACATTTGCTTAGTTTCCGCATCTGCTTGTGGAGTGGCACCGGAAGACCAAATCTGAAAACCCATATACAATAAAAATGTGATTCCCATAATGATCAATGCCAGATGCAGCCAATCATATTGCATGACAATCAACGAAACGCCGAAGATGGCCAACAGAATGAGTGCCGAATCACAAATGGCAGCAGTGATCGTTGCAGGCAAAGCCCTTTTTATGGTCGGCTGGATTGCTCCCTGATTGAAAATAAATACATTCTGCACGCCTAATGGCAGGATCAGGCCTAATGCCAATAGCAATCCATGAAAAAATGGTCCCATACGAATACCTTCCTCCTTCACTTTCAGTATAATGAAAAAGGCAAAGGAATTGACCATCCATTCGGGAGTGCTTTCACCCAACCAATCAATAATGAATCGTATATGAAAGGAGTGTTTTCCTTATCGTTATCGAATGGAGACCAAACCGGAACTCAAGCCTATCCCTTCACCAGCAAATAGTGGATTGGATGAAACAGCAAATAACAAGCGGGGAATGGCCAGTGGCCACCAAGCTTCCATCGCAGCGCTCATTGGCGGATTCTTTTGGAGTAAACCGAAGTACGATCATTACAGCTATCGATGAGCTGATTGCAGACGGACTATTGGAAACGAAGGTGGGATCCGGTACATTCGTTTCCAATAACACTTGGAACGTGCTAGCCGCAAGTAAGCAGCCCGACTGGAGAAAATATGTCCGGAACGGACTGCATGAACCCAATATACAGACGATTCAAGACATTAACCTTCATGAAGCGGACACTGCCATGATCCGATTGGGAACCGGCGAGCTTTCCCCCTCGCTTTTGCCTGTTAAAAAAATCGAGCAGACGCTGCAATCCACCGCTTTTGATGCATATTCATTAGGCTATTCCGAACCGAAGGGCGATAAAAGACTGCGGCAAAGCATAAGTGATCATTTAAAGGAAAAAGGAGTAAACGTAAGTCCCGGCTCGCTCATGATCGTCTCCGGAGGGCTTCAGGCACTCCAATTGATCGCAGTTGGCTTGCTTCCAAAAGGATCGTTGATCTTACATGAATCACCTTCTTACTTGAATTCGGTTCACCCCTTTCAATCTGCGGGCATGCATTTGGCCGGCCTATCCAAACAAGGCCGGGGAACTATCCCGAATCAAATAAAGCGGATCAACAGGAAGCGGAAAGCGTCTCTATTGTATACGGTCCCAACGTTTAACAACCCAACCAATGCGACTTGGACAAAAGAAGAAAGGTTGGATCTTCTATCCATATGCAAAAAGGAGCAAATCCCCATTATTGAAGATGACGTTTATAGTGATTTATGGTTGGAAAAAGAACCACCGCCACCCTTAAAATCCTTTGATGCCGATGGCCTGGTCTTGCACATCGGCAGTATGTCGAAAACATTGAGCCCAGGGTTGCGCATCGGGTGGATTGCTGGTCCGATGCCTGTTATTGAACGTCTGGCAGATATAAAAATGCAAATGGACTACGGCTCGAGTGCACTTTCGCAGCACCTTGTAGCCACATGGTTATCACAGGGCCTTTATTCGAAACATTTAGATTGGCTGCGCCGTGAATTGCTGGCACGCAGGGACTTCACACTGGCTCTACTCAATCAATATTTTGAAGGGATTGCCAAATGGCAAACACCTCAAGGCGGATTTTATATATGGGTAGAATTAGGCAAACCAATTGTGAACCCGACCCTTTTCAAGCTAGCGATAAAAGAGCACCTGCTCATCAATCCTGGGTACATATATGAACCAAATAACCATACACATCTTCGGCTCTCGTACTCATATGCCTCCGAGGATCAACTGGCTTATGGGATTCAAACCCTCTCGAACATCATCCGGCGATTGATTTGAGCCCAGGAAAATCTGCTTAGACATGACTTAGGGGCTGCCATGGCAGCCCTCTCCTAATTAAACTAAAGATGACCCTACGGAGAAGCTGCTCACCTTTTTATGATTTTCTCACTCAAATTGGTGATGAAAAAGGAATGGTGTTTTCCATGATCGATCATGATATGCTCCAGAATTGCAGTTAGCGCGCTGCCTTTATTCACCTGATATTCTTCCGGAATCTCTTCAATCGTGATCATTTCTTTATGTGGGTCATATTTAATGGATGTCTTGGCGCCCTTTTCGAAGAAAGAAAGAGTTACTAATTGACATAGTGGAAAATTTTGATAAGTTGAATCCGAGAGGGGCTTTCTTTCAAATGGAGAACTGACATGTTGAAGCGCATCAAAAAAACTCGGTTTTGCCAGGGAAGCCGGGGCCCTGTTCCTTCTTTCAATTTTCACTGTAATTCCACGAACACCCTCCTTATTGCTCGAGTCCTTCTTATAATTCATAAACTCCCTCCTTTCATTGGTTCTTTATACCTAATTCTTTTCTCTCGTTCCATTTACCTGCTAAATTATAAAAATATTTTCATATAACCCAATAAACGGTTTTAAAAACTGCTCCAAACAAAAAAGTTTGTCAGCAATTGAATCCTCTCTCCGATTTATGCACGAATCGTTACCTGATTGGAACGAAGGGTGCGAAACTCCTGCTGGAATTCGTGTCCAGGGAAGACACCGCAGTCGCCTATCAAGATGGCTCAAGGACCGCCACGATAAGCCGAGTTCCAGCAGTGTAATGAGAGGGTCTAAGGAAAGTAACTCGCGAATTTAACGACTTTACTCGTGATTTTCGAGCTTTTACTAGCGAGTTCAGTCTTTGCATCGAATTTGAGGCAGGTTTTCCACTTTTACATGCTTTTTGTACCGTTTCCCGCCAGCTACAAATAGGATCATCGGGATTCCCTCCAGGGTAGGACATTCCCGGAGCGCCGGCAGGGCAATGGAACGCTCATAGGGATCATTCCTCCAACTTTCACGTATCAAAACCAAAAAAACTGTAGACAAACTCCATTAATACCCGAGTTTGTCTACAGTATGGGATTTATTTCTTTGCTTTGACTATGTTGTATTCCTTCTTCGATTCATTGCCGGCAAGATCGGTCACTTTAAACACGATCTTGTTGTTGCCCGATTTGAGCGGCAGTTCCAATTTCTTTATCTCTTTCTTAAAAGCCCTCATTTTGTATGGTTCCTTGAACTCATTATAGAAAACTTCACTTCCGTTCAAGTAAAGGCGGATTTCATCGAAATTATCCTCCACCGTCACGTCCACCTTCGGATTTTTCGCTTTTGCTCCCACAGTTGCCGGCACGCCTTTAACCTTCAAGCCTGGTTTTGTCGTATCGACCATGAACACCTTTTTAAACGATACCGTGTTATCCCAATTGTCTGTCGCTTTGACCGTCATGCTTTGGACGCCATCTGCATATTTCTTTTCATAAGAGAATTCATATTTCTTATTCGTTTTGTTATACGTTACAGGGACCGTTTGGTTATCGATTTTAAATTCCTTGATTTTCGATGCTTCCTCGATTTCCCCCGTTATTTTGATTTTACTTTTATTGTTCATGCTTAAGGTTTCAGGACTTTTAATTTTCACAGCCGGTGCATAGTTATCGATTGGCGCCGAATCCTTGGCTAATTCCGTTTCGGCCGCTTTTTCATTGCCTGCATTGTCAATCGCCACCACCTGTACCTTTTCCCCTCGTAGATCAGGCAGGGTGAATTGTTTCGAAGTCGCCGGAAGCGGCTTTTCCACGATTGATTTTCCGTCGACCTGTACATCATAATAAGCTATTCCCGAACCATTCAGATTATCTTTACCTTGGATCGTCAACACATTACCCTTTTTCGAAATCCTGACAGTTGGCTTTACCGTATCGATTCTGATCGGCATTTTATATGTCTGCCATTTTGCACCCTCGTAATCTATCATCGCTTTAATTTCAAAATAATAGACACCATCTTTGGCCAATGCATTATTGACCTTCCCATCCCATTTCCGGGCTGGATCAAGTGTATAAGCAGTTCCTTCCCCGCTATCATAATAGTTCTTGCTCACATTATTCTCGGTGCGAAGTTTCCTTACTTGTTTGTTTTCACCATTCAGGATGCTGTACTCTACCTTTTTTGCGTTCCTCAAGAATGATAGAAGCGGCACGAAGTCATCTTGTGCGCCATCACCATTCGGGGAAATCGCAATGCGTTTGCTGTCGAATGAATCTGCTACACGGTCACGGCCAAGGTAATCGAAATCTTTACCTGTTGTCGTTACTGCGCCCGCCGCGCCATAGAAAGACTTTTTATCATATACCGTCCCATCAAGGATCGGTGCCTTATCCCACTCTCCCTTGAACCCTACATACGGTACATGCAGCTCCGGGTTGGTGTCTGCTGGATCCTTCAAAGTAACGAACCCCTCCACAAAATATCCATTCGGGAAAACCTTGTCAATGTCGACAAGCGTCTGAAGATCATCGCCAAGCACTTTTGCTTTGGATATGTCGACTTTCACTTCAAAGGTTACCGACTTTTTCGCCGGTACGGTTATTTTGTTTGTATCTTTATTATTGATTTTGATTGAAGCGTCCTTAATTTCCTGGGCTTCCAACTGATGAGCGGAATAGCCGAGTTGACCTTGGATGGCGTAGTCCGTTTGAATATTTCCTTTTACATCATATTTGACTGCTTTGTTGCTGAAATTCTCGACCTTCAAGCTAAAAGCAAACGTATTGCCAACCTCTTTCATGGCTACCTTCGCTTCTTTCGTGAATGCCTCCGTCACGACGGCTGGCGTGGACAATGCTGAATGAAGCTGCATGACTCCAGCTCCCTGCCTGCGTGGCGAATAAGGATTTTCCCAACCAAGTGCCTTGTTGACGACCCCTTGATCCTTCACTGGTCTTGACGTGTTCATCATCAGGTTTTTAGCCAAATTGGTTCGTGCATGTCCTGTTAATTTAAAGTCTTTATCCACTCTTTCCAGAACAAGGGCAGAGCCGCCGGAAACATGTGGTGCCGCCATCGAGGTACCACTCATCATCCCATATTCATCATTGTTCAACGTCGAGTATATCTGCCCGCCTGGAGCAGTGATTTCTGGTTTGAAGTCCAAATTCGGCGCAACGCCCCACGAACTGAAGGCACTCATTTTTCCCGCTTCCGGGTTTGCCGATTTTGTTTTATCGCCATTGAAGCTGACCTTAACCTCTTCTCCAGCAGTTATGGCCGTTTTCAGCTTAGCTCCATCTGATTTCAGCATGAACAGCTGGGGAATCGTTATGCTTGCATCCGTCTGCATCGAAATGTACCCATCGGCATTATTAAAAATAATTACGCCGGCAGCCCCTGCTGCCTGGGCATTCTTAGCCTTATCGATAAAAGAAAGCGTGCCGCGCTCTATGAGGGCAAACTTGCCTTTCACATCAACTTTCGCAAGCTCCTCTGGCGACCCGATTCCTGCAGCAACCAAGTCATACGTTTTTTCCTTTAACGCATTCGGATGTACGCTTGATGCCGACATGAACGGAGCCTTGCCTTCTTGTCCGTTAATATTAAAGGTCACCGCATCCAAATCCATAAAGTTATTCTCGACGGATGCCACTTGGACCGAGTCATAAGCAACACCAGGTGAACCTGATACGCCAATATCGGGGTTGGAGGCTGATGGATTGGCAAATCCATTACCGAAGTGAGCCGAGTTTCCTGCCGAGATCGACATGAGAATCCCGTTATCTACAGCTCTCGATACCGCCTGCTGCTCGGGATCGTCCTCTGATACAAAGCCTGCAGTCGAGCCAAGGCTCATATTCAGTACATCCGCCCCTAAAATGATGGCATCGTCGATTGCCTTGATATAAATATCGCCCCATGTCGTCTTCATGGCAGGATCATTTCCGAATACCTTCAAAGCAAGCAGCTGGGCTTCTGGAGCAACCCCTTTAATTCCGCCGTGCTCTTCATCTCCATTGGCGCCAGCCGTTCCTGCGACATGCATCCCATGCATCGAGGCACCTTCACCAAGATCAAGGATTTCTTCATTTTCATCCATGTAGTTATATCCATATGGAACTTTAGGAGTAAAGTAGTTGCCTAATAGATGGCTTGTCTTTTTCATCCCCTTTACTTCACTTTCACTCAGCTCTGCCTTATTATCATCGTTCAGGACCATATCGCGGTGTGATGGATCAATTCCCGTATCGATGATCCCGATGACCATTCCTTCTCCTTTATAACCATATTCCCGCCAAGCTTCCTGGGCTTGGACAAGTTCTTTACTATAAATCATATCGGGCTTTTCCATCGGCCGCTCATATTCGTTCGCAATATGTACTTCAGCAACTTCTGGCATGGCCTCGACCTTTTTGATTTCACCATATTGAATTTCACCGCTGAACCCGTTGACTACTGTCGTAAAGCTCTCAAGTTCCTTGAACGCGATTTTCTTCTCTTTCACCTTGTTTTTCAATTTCTTCTGGTTAGCCAGCTTTTCGGATTTTAATTGTTGTTTCTTGCTTTTCGATAACTGTTTAAACAGCTTGCCTTCCTTGGAAGCTATCTCAATCGCGGGCGCTTCCTTCATCTCTACGATGACCCTGACCTTCTCGTCACTTTTATAATTCTTTCCGATATCATCTTTCTTCAACTTCAGGATACTTTGCTGATTCTTCTTCCCTTCACCAGAGCCGCTCGGTGAGTTCGGAAGCTTGGCTGCGGAAACGCTTGCAGTAAATACTAATAGAAAGATTGCTAGAATGGACAAGCTGCGTTTAATCAATGAACTTTTCCTCCTCTAAAATCATCAATATTTGGAATTTTCTTACTGTATATAAAAATATCACAACTTTTGGGGTGATTTTAAGAGATAATAGTCACTATTTTCCTATTTGAAACTAGTATATTGTCATTAATTTTTCATATTTTAATAGATTTACACTATGAACGACAAAAAGATGGTGATGTTGGAACTAACATCACCCTTTCATCGCTAATTTTTCATTCGTGGATCCAAAGCATCGCGAAGGCCATCGCCCATTAGATTGAAGCCGAGGACCGTAAGCATGATCGCCAATCCGGGAAAAAGGACCGTCCACGGGGCCTGAATGATGAAGGATCTAGAATCGGCCAGCATTTTCCCCCACTCTGGCGCTGGCGGCTGTGCCCCTAGACCGAGGAAGCCGAGTGCTGCACACTCAATGATGGCCGTGGCAATCGCCAAGGTCCCTTGCACGATGATCGGCGCAAGGCTATTCGGTAGGACATGATGAAGGAGAATCCGGCCATCCCCCATCCCAATGGCCTTTGCAGCCGTAACGTACTCTTCTTCTTTCACCGTTAACACCCGTGAACGTAAAAGCCGCCCGAATATCGGGACATTGACGATGGCAATGGCAATTAAGGCATTACGAAGGGAAGGTCCCAAAACCGCTACTACGGCAATGGCAAGCAAGATACTGGGAAACGCCAATATGATATCAAAGATCCTTGAAATGATCGTATCCAGCCATTTTCCATAATAGCCGGCGATGATTCCAAGGAAGGATCCGACCACGACGGATCCGGCTACAGATAAAAAGCCGACTCCGATTGATATCCGGGAGCCATAAATGACCCTGCTTAAAATATCACGCCCGAATTCATCCGTTCCAAACCAATGTTCTGCAGATGGCGCCAAATGCTTATCACTTAGCTTTTGCCCCTCAAATGAATATGGTGCAATGAGGGGAGCGAAGATGGCGATCAAGATGAAAAATAAAACGATACCCAAACCGACCAGGGCCACCTTGTTCTTCTTAAAGCTCTTCCACCCTTCCTTCCAGGGAGAGATGACTTTATCCTCTACCTCTTTATGAGGAAGGATTGGCGATGTATTCGTTGCTATTTCAGGCATGAGTTTCCCTCCCTATTTATACTTGATCCTAGGATCGATCGCTGCATACAACAAGTCCACAATTAGATTGATCATGACAAACAAAAAGGCGATGACAAGAATCCCGGACTGGATGACCGGATAATCCCGGGATAGGATTGCATCATAAATATATGTACCGATACCTGGCCAGCCAAAAATATTTTCCGTTAAAATGGCTCCGCCCAACAGCAATCCTGTCTGCAGCCCGATGACCGTCACTACAGGAATCAAGGCATTTTTCAAGGAGTGCTTGTAAACGACCCAAAACATCCTCATTCCCTTGGCACGGGCGGTACGGATGAAATCCGACCTCATGACTTCAAGCATGGATGAACGTGTCATCCTTGCAATGATCGCCATTGGAATCGTTGCAAGCGCCAATCCCGGCAAAATAAGATGCCTGATCACTTCAAAAAACTGATCAATCCTGCCATTCATGAGTGTATCAATCAAGTAAAGGCCGGTTATGGCCTCGACGGGATCCCTGATATTATCCCGCCCTGTCGTCGGAAGCAAGTCCCATTGAATGGAAATGATGTATTGCTCCATCAATCCAAGCCAGAAGATCGGCATGGACAAGCCAACCAACGCAATCACCATTGCCACATAGTCAAACCATGAATTTTGGAACCAAGCCGAGATGATTCCGGCATTCACCCCAATGACGACAGCGATGATCATCGCAATCAATGCCAACTCTATCGTAGCCATTAAATAGGGCCCAATTTCCTCGGAAACGGGACTATTCGTTTTTAGCGATATACCGAGATCCCCCTGGACCAACCCCGATAAATAATCCCAAAATTGAACGAACCAAGGTTTATCCAGTCCAAGTTGCTTGGTCATGGCCGTAACAGCCTCTTCTGTTGCTTGCTGCCCAAGAATCACTTGTGCCGGATTACCTGGAATCGCCCGAATCATCATGAATACAATAAATGCCATTCCGAGCAGTACTGGAATGAGAGATCCTAAACGTCGTACGGTATAGGAAAACATGACAATCTCCCTCCTTTAGCATAAGGGTCCTTTGAGCACCCTCAATTCTTTTGAAATGCATTCCATAACAAAACCGGGAAGCATGCAAAACTACATACTACCCGGTTCTTACGGTTAATTTTCTAAAGAAACGTTAATAAGGGATTGAGAACCAGTTGGATGTGGAACAAACCCTTTGACTGTTTTCGATCCGGCTAGCTGCGGTAATGAGTGGACTAGCGGAACCCACGGGGCATCATCATGGATGATTTCCTGGGCTTTGCCATATAACTCATTTCGCTTGGCTTCATCTGCCGTGGACTGTGCCTCGATCAATAGATCATGCACTTCATCATTTGCATAACGGGAATAATTGTTCGAGCCGATATTATCTTTATCCAATAAGGCATAAAGGAAGTTATCTGCATCGCCATTATCGCCTGTCCAGCCTAGCATGAAGGATTGAGCCTCACCAGCCTGCACTTTCTCTAAATAGGCAGCCCATTCGTATGAAACGATATTTGCTTCGATGCCAACCTGCTTTAAGCTCGCTTGAATGGCCTCGGCCACTTTTTGGCCATCTGGCATATACGGGCGTGGTACTGGCATTGCCCATAGATCCATTTTGAATCCTTTTTCATAACCGGCCTTTTTCAGAAGTTCTTTCGCTTTTTCGACATTGTAATCATAGTCTTCAATGTTGTCATTATACCCAGAAACGGATGGCGGCATTGGATTCTTTGCAGGCTCCGCTGTGCCTTCGAAAAAGTTATCGATGATTTCCTTTTTGTTGATCAAATGAGAGATGGCCTGACGTACTTCTTTCTTGTCGAAAGGCTTTTTCTCTACATTGAATCCAAAGTAACCGACATTCATGGATGGGCGTTCGAATAACTGCAGTTTGTCATCTCCTGTAACTTTGCTGATATCGCTTGGGTTCAAGCCGTCCATTAGATCGATTTCACCTTTGATTACAGCATTTAAACGCGCAGAGTTATCTTTAATGACCTTAAACGTGATTCCATCAAGCTTTGGCAGACCTTTTTGCCAATAGTCATCGTTTTTCACCACTTCGATCGTATCGCCTGGCTTCCAAGACTTAAATTTGAAAGGACCTGTTCCAGAAGGGTTCTTCGTGAAGCTGTCGCCCTCTTTTTCCAATCCAGCCGGACTGGCAATGGCAAATGTAGGCATCGCCAGGTTTTTCAGGAAAGGCGCCTGTGGGCGGTTCAATGTGAATTCCACCGTATTGGCATCGACGGCCTTCACTTCCTTGATGACATGACCTTCATCACCTTCAAATCCTCCGAACATGGAGGCATAGTAAGCAAATTTCCCTTCATCCTTGCTTTGTGACCAACGTTGAAAGTTTTTCACGACCGCATCTGCATTGAAATCCGTACCATCATGAAACTTGATGCCGGTTTTCAATTTGAATGTATAGGTCTTTGCGTCATCAGACACCTCCCAAGATTCGGCAAGACCAGGTTTTATCTCTGTATTGTCTTCCCCGTATTTTACGAGCGTTTCAAAGATTTGCTGAGTGACGATGAATGACTCGCCATCGGTTACGATAGCTGGGTCAAGACCGACCGCATCCCCGCCTTTACCATAAATCAATGTACCGCCTTTCGCTTCATCCGATCCCCCTTTGCCGTCCTCTTTTGATGTGGACGAGGAGCATCCAGCAAGCGCCAGTGAAAGGGCCAGGATACAAGTCAACAATAAAGCTAATGTTCTCTTCATTTTCTTCCCCCTTATTTTCGAGAATTTATGTATACGCCGTCATGTCAGTTATATAAATGACAAGCAACGTAGTGACCAGGTTTATGTTCATGCAAGATTGGCTTTTCCGATTTGCATTCCAGCATCGCTTTGGGGCACCTCGTATGGAACGGACAGCCGCTTGGAGGGTTAGAAGGACTTGGAACATCGCCCTGCAGGATCACCCTATCTCCCTTGTACTCCACATCGGGAATCGGCACCGCCGATAATAAAGCCTGTGTATACGGGTGAAGAGGATCCTCATACAATTCCTCGCTCTCCGTCAATTCGACTATATGTCCCAGATACATGACACCGACACGGTCAGAGATATGCCTCACGACGCCAAGATCATGGGCAATGAAAAGATACGTCAAATCAAAATCTTCCTGCAAATCCTGCAGGAGGTTCAAGACCTGCGCCTGAATGGACACGTCCAGTGCGGATACCGGCTCATCGGCGATGATCAGCTTTGGGTTAACGGCAAGTGCCCTGGCAATCCCGATGCGCTGCCGCTGGCCCCCACTGAATTGGTGCGGGTACCTTTTCGCATGGTAACCGCTTAAGCCGACAACCTTGAGCAGCTCCTGAACACGCGCCTTACGGACCTTTTTATCTTTTACGCCATGAACGATAAGCGGTTCTTCCAAGATCTTTTCAACGGTGTGTCTAGGATTGAGGGAAGCGAATGGATCCTGGAACACCATCTGCATTTCACGGCGCATTTTTCTCATTTCCCGTGAGGATAAGGAAGTCAGGTCCTTCCCTTCGAAGTAGACATTCCCCTCACTCGGCTCGAGCAATCGAAGCAATAGCCTTCCCGTCGTCGACTTCCCGCAACCGCTTTCACCTACAAGTCCCAAGGTTTCCCCTTTATAAATGGAAAACGACAGGCCATCGACTGCCTTGACCTCGCCAACCGTCTTTCCTAAAACACCGCCTTTAATCGGAAAATGCTTCTTAAGGTTTTCCACCTTAACCAATGTTTGATTCATGCATGGCTGCTCCTTTCCCATCTTCATACAACCAGCAACGGACTTGCTGACCATCGCCAAAATCCAATAGAGACGGGGTCTCATTCACACATTGCTCCATGGCATGGGAGCAGCGCGGCGCAAACTGGCATCCAAGATTGCTTGTCCCAGGTTTTGGGACATTGCCGGGAATCGAGTAAAGGCGCTCTTTCTTTATTCGCATGTCCGGTATCGACTGAAGCAGTCCGACGGTATAAGGGTGCTTTGGATTTTGGAAAATCGTTTGCACATTCCCTTCCTCTATGACCTTGCCGGCATACATGACAATGACACGTTCACACATCTGCGCCACAACCCCAAGGTCATGGGTGATCATCATGATGGCCGTATCGGTTTCTTTATTCAAGTTCTTCATTAACTCAAGGATTTGTGCTTGAATCGTCACGTCCAAGGCCGTTGTCGGCTCATCCGCGATAAGGAGTTTCGGCTCACAGATCATGGCCATGGCGATCATGACCCTCTGTCTCATCCCGCCCGAAAGCTGATGGGGATATTCATTGATCAATTCTTCGGCACGGCCAAGCCCAACCAGCTTCAGCATGTCAACAGCCCTAAGCCTGGCCTGTTTTTTGCTCCACTTTTTATGTATCCGGAGCGTCTCCACCAGCTGGTCGCCAATCGTGAACACAGGATTCAGGCTTGTCATCGGTTCCTGGAATATCATCGCTATGTCATTCCCGCGAATCTTCCTCATTTTCGCTTCAGAGGCATTCGCGATATTCTCCCCTTTAAACAGGATTTCTCCTTCGACCTTGCCAGTCGGCGAAGAAACCAGTCCCATGATGGACAAAGAAGTTACGCTTTTCCCGCATCCCGATTCCCCTACAATCCCTAACACCTCACCGGGATTGACGTGAAAATCGATTGAATTCACAACAGGAATGACACCATCGTCCGTACGAAAACTGGTTCGCAGCCCATTCACCTTTATAATCGGTTCGACCATCATATCACTTCCTATATATAACTTTTTTACCATTATATTATTTGGTTTATTATTGCATCAAAATTAAAATTTTACAACATGTTTTCTAAAAATTCTAATTTAACAGAATAATATTTTTATTTTCGTGAAAAATGCGTATTTTGGCATAAAAAAAAGACTGCTTTTCGCAGTCACTAAAAGAGGGGGAATCAACTAACTTGATTCCAGGATGAGGTAAAACGGAGTATCAAGCGGGGAAACTGTATTAGCTATAGGGGGATCATCATGGGGGGAGAGAGCTTGCCATCACCCTCAAGCGTTGCGAAGTTTCTTTCTGTCACCTAAAAATCCTTCACCTTTTTCGAGGGCCGAAATCCTTTCCGCTAATTTTTCATTATGGTCATATAAATACTTGTTTTGTAATTCATTCCAGTAAGCGACACTTTGACCTTTCGTCATTCATTTTCATTATCCCAGTTTCTCACCTGCGCCCTTGCCACATGGCCAATTAAAATGCTAACGCGTTCTTCCAACCGCTTATTGTTCTGCACAATTTTATATAATGAAGCTTTTTTTCCATGGCACACCTTGCACTCTTCGCTCAATTGCTCAACCTCCAAGTCTATAAGCCAATATGCTCGAAATCTTTTAGCTTCACTTCTTGCTGTTTAGGCCCTAGGAATTGAACCATCTCTGCAACCACTTCCGTTACGTATATGTTCTTGCCATCCTTGTTTTCGTATCTCCTCGTTTGTATCCTGCCCGTGATGCCGATCAGTGTCCCCTTTTTACAATACTGGGCAGTATTTTCAGCCGACTTTTTCCATATGATACATTGTACGAAGTCCGCTTCGTAATCACCAACCGTATTACGGAAGTTACGGTTGATCGCTAAAGTGACGTTGGAAACAGCCTTGCCGTCGGGGGTATACCTTAACACGGGATCCTTCGTAAGCCTGCCGACAAGGGTTACTTGGTTAATCATCTTGTCTTTTTCTCTCCCTCCCTTTAAGATGCTTTAATCATACTCGTTCTTCATTCAATAAAAAAATGGCGGAAACGGTCTAATTTCAGCCTTAACCTTCTTGAAAAGGATGTAAATCGATTAAAAATCTAATTATCCTGCTTAAAATAAGTTAATAACCAAATAGTTAACAAAATTAAATATTTTGCAAATTTTTATCCTATCCTTCATAATTTAGACAATTGCTGGGTTTTCATTTCATTAAGGGGCCGTCTTTTAGTATGATATAATTACCTTTATAAGGATTAATCGACAAAGGTCATTTTGGATAGATTAAAAATCACGTATGAGAGGGGTATATTCCGCTCTTTTGGCAAGAAACGGAGGAATTAGATGAAATCGTTTAAATTGATCTCGCTGCAAATTGTTACGGAGAATTTACACTTGATTGATATTGCATTAACAGACGGGCTGATAATAAATAAGGAAAACGATGCCAGGACCTGGCTGCTGGAAGCCTTTGTGGATGAAAATCACTTCAAGGAGCTTGAGCCATCGCTTCCAAATATAGACGGTGAGGTCTATATCCAGGCCGTCATTACAAAAAAAGATAATGAACCGGCTTTATTTCACACCGCCTTGCGTACGATTAGAAAGGTAGGTAACCATTATAGCCTCTTATTCGTCGGTCATATCCAGAAGACGCGCAGCAAATATGCAGAACTCCTGCTTGAAGATTTGGTCGAAAAAGGTCTTGTCGGTGATGAATTGATAAATGAATTCAAACAAAAAATCCGCTCGAAGCCTAAATTGGCAACGAATAAATAAAGAATTTGCCCCTTAACCCCCTAACCGAATATACACATAAAAAAGACTGACATAGATGAAAGGATATACATCCTTCTTCACTAGCCAGTCTTTTATCATTTTTTGCTATTACTTATTGTTATCTTTTTTATCATCTTTAATTAAGTCATCGTCGTCGTTATTCATGTCGGTATCATCGTTTTCCATCATACCGTCATCATCTTTATCCAGATCGTTCACATCATTATCATTCATGTCGGTATCATCTGTGCCGCCGTCATTATCATTTACGCCATTGTTATCATCTTCCATGATGTTGTTGTCATCTTCTGGCGCGGGATTGTTATCATTATCATTCGTTCCACATCCGGCAAGGAACATTATGGATAATAAAGATCCCCCAATTAGTGCTAAAATTCTGCTCTTCATCATTTTTGGCAACCTCCCTTCTTTCTTAATCATTAGCTATTTTGCCCGAATGTGAAAATAACTTGCGTCCTATTTAAAATTTAAAAAGAAAATGTGCCACATCCGAAATCGATCAAAAAAAAGCCGGACATAAAATGTCCAGCCTTCAAAGGGAGAATAAAAAAAGGGTCTGAAATTCAGTTTGCGTTCAAAAGCAAGCAGTGCTCTTTATTATATACACCGCCTAGTGGCCGCTTAAACCATCTTTTTAAAAAACGGTGGATGATTTATTTGTCACCAAAGGCAAACATGATTTCGGCTTCACATGCTACTTCGCCATCTACAGTTGCGACCGCTTTCCCCTTGCCCATCGATCCTCTCATCCGCACTATTTCAACTTCAAGACGCAGTTGATCGCCCGGTTTCACTTGCTTTTTAAAGCGACAGCTATCGATTCCGGCAAAAAATGCAAGCCGTCCTTTATATTCTTCTTGTTTCAAAACGGCTACAGCACCGACCTGTGCCAAAGCTTCAACGATTAAAACCCCAGGCATAACTGGATAATCAGGAAAATGGCCATTGAAGAATTCTTCATTGGCAGAGACATTCTTCAATCCTACCGCCCGTTTCCCTTCATCTATTTCGATAATCCGATCCACCAATAAAAATGGATAGCGATGCGGAATGATTTCTTTAATTTGTGTGATATCAAGCATATTCGTTCCTCCTGCGAATTCATTTTATAAACATGACAAGGCTCGCCCATGCCCTTGAAGGCGGTGCAGTGACCCAGTAATTAAATCGGTTAACGCGTAATTCCCACCCCAAGAAAGGGAAAATTACGCGTCCTTGTTCACTATGTCAATAATATGGGTCCATGTCGATTTTTGGAAAACATCCAGGGCATGCCCTCCCCCAATGACACTATAGCCTAAAAGCGCCCCTGATAATACAGCAATGAATATCAATCCAATAACAATTAGTAAACGAAGCCAAATTGGCAAAAGACGGACCTTGATCCTGCGATGCGGTTTCGTCTCGACTTCATTTATCTCTTCTTCAATTTGTTGTCTCATTACACGATTTTGTTCCATATAGAATGTGAAAGCTCCTTTACCTAAGAAAACTCGCCGATTTATTTTCCCTTTACTCCAGGAATTCGGCAACTATGCAAAATGATAGCCCCAAACGATTCTCATTGTCATGAATCCATTATAACCGATTTGCTGTAAATCCGCAGGAAGGCATTTTAATTTCCAGATATCTTAACGGATACCATTGATCAATCCGTTCATTTGATCTGCCATCGTGATGGACCGGGATTGAAATTGATAAGATCGCTGAACATTGATCAAATCCGACATTTCCTTTGATAAATCGACATTGGAGGACTCGAGGGCACCTTGGCGGACGGCTATTTGATTTCGGGAATCACCTGTCAGTGCAGTCATGATATCGTCGACGGTTACATCAAGGCCATCGATGTTTTCGGGCAGGCCAAGTAAATTTCCGCCTAGACGGTCAAGGAATTGCGGTTTCGTGACCGAGACGACGCCAAGTCCGAAGCTTTCCCTTCCATATTCTTCAGTATTCACCGTCAGAACTCCATCTTCCGAAATCTTAATGTCTGTAATATTCCCGTCAATCTGGATGGGATCACCATTTTCATCAAGCACTTGATGCCCCGCAGATGTAACAAGCATCATTTGGTCCGGATCATTCGCGTTAGGAGATAAGTAAAATGCCCCATCCCGTGTTAGCCTTGTATTGACCCCCTTACCGTCCTGAACGCTCACAGTGAAGAATTGGTCTTCCTTGGTCAATGCGGCATCAAGGTTACGGTCTGTCGTCTTTATCGCTCCCTGTGAAAGCACCAATTGGGATTGGCTCAGCATAGCGCCTGTTCCCTGCCGAAGGCCCGGTGTCGTCAGCCTGCCTTTTTCCTTGGACTCATTCGGTTGATTATTGAAACTCTGTATCAATAAGTCATTGAAGCTTGTTTGGGTCTTTTTGTAGGCAGTCGTATCAACATTGGCGATATTATTGCTTATTTGATCGATTTTGCTTTGAAGTTGGTTCAGCGTATTTGCCGCTGTCATCATGGTCCGATTCATGACTATTCCCCTTACATGGTCAATTTTCCAGTGACGTTTTTCTTCTTATGTTCACTTAAAGCCGGCCAACTTCATTGACCGCTTTATCCAAGCTTTTATCATAGGCTTGAAGGATCTTCTGACTGGATTCAAATGAGCGATATGCGGACATCATTTCCGTCATCGTCCTCGATTGATCGACATTCGAGCCCTCCAGGAAGCCTTGCTTGGTAGAAAAACCGCCATCTACGGCCGCATATGCGCTAGGTAATTCCTCATTATCCACAGCCTTATACAGGCCTTCCCCATCCTTCATCAGCTGTGAAGATGGATCATTTGAATAACCGATGCCCAGTCGTGCGGTTTGAACATTCCCCTCTAAAATGACACCGTCATCCGTAACGCTGAAACGGTCGCTCTCAAGCTTGATCCGTTCCTTATTTTCATTCAGGACATATTGACCTGAAGGAGTGGTTAAATAGCCTTGCCCATCCAGGGTAAAACTGCCGTTACGCGTATAACGGAGCCCGCCATCCTCATTCTGGACAGTAAAAAGCACGGAACCTTTCCGTCGATCTGCATTGATCGGCAGGTTCTCATCAGCCAGGGCCATATCGGTATGGAGTCCCGTTTCCTCCAATGTACCCTGGGTGAATAACGGGTTAGCCTCCTGTACGTAAACGCCGGTGCTAAGCCCCCCGACCTTGGAGAATCCAGGGATGGCCAATTTATTTTCAGTAGGAACCGTCTTGCTCCCCATATTGCTGATGAGCAATTCTGGAAAAGACCTTACACTCGTTTGATCGGCTTTATACCCTGTTGTATTGGCATTGGACATATTGTTTGTGAGTAATTCAGTGCGCCTTTGCTGGGCAATCATCCCGGAAGCAGCTGTATAAAATCCTCTTAGCATCTTCTTCACTCCTCATTCTTTAAAGACTCCTGCCGTTCATTTCCTCATATCTTTCTTATCGGACATGAACATCGGTATCTTAAGGAAAATGAAAAGCTTTAGGCAGAAATAATATTGGTTAGGTCAGATTTAAAGGAATGGTGTTAAATACCCGATATAAAAGAAGAGGGCCTATTGCTCATCAGTACTAGAACCGCACGCACTTTCACTATGCCCCATGTTTGTCTGAACCTTAGACCCTTATCTTATGATGCAGATTTCCATCCGCTTTTTAGTTGAATTTGTGCCTTGGCAACTTGTCCATATTATCGAGCATGATCCCAGTTCCTATTGCTACACAATCCATTGGATGCTCTGCAACCAGTACAGGGACTTTAAGTTCTTCGGCAAGCAGTAAATCGATGCCATGAAGCAAGGCTCCCCCGCCCGTTAAGATGACGCCGCGGTCGATGATGTCAGCCGAAAGTTCAGGCGGTGTCCGCTCAAGCACGCTTTTGGCAGCTTGTACAATGACGGAAACCTGCTCGCGAAGAGCTTCCTCGATTTCTTCGGAGTTGACAGATATGGTCCTAGGCAGGCCCGACACCATATCACGGCCACGAATGTCGATGACTTCATTGCGTGAACCTGGGAATACCGTCGCAACCTGGATCTTGATGTTTTCCGCTGTACGCTCACCAATCAGAAGCTTGTACTTCCGCTTGATATAATGCAGGATTTCGTTGTCGAATTTGTCACCGGCCATTTTAATGGAAGAAGATGTAACGATGTCACCCATTGACAGTACGGCAATATCCGTCGTACCTCCGCCTATGTCCACGACCATATTGCCGCTCGGTTGAAAAATATCCATGCCGGCGCCGATTGCAGCCACTTTCGGTTCTTCTTCAAGAAATACTTTTTTCCCGCCGCTTTTTTCAGCAGCTTCTTTGATTGCCTTTTGTTCGACACTCGTTATGTTTGTCGGGCAGCAAATCAGAATCCTCGGCTTGGAAAGGAAGCCCTTGACATTCAATGTATTGATAAAATGCTTAAGCATCGATTCTGTTACATCAAAATCGGCAATGACTCCATCTTTCAAAGGGCGAATGGCGATGATGTTTCCCGGGGTCCGGCCTACCATTTTACGAGCTTCTTCCCCGACTGCAAGAACACGGTTCGTATTCTTATCAATCGCCACTACCGAAGGCTCATTTAACACAATTCCTTTACCTTTGACATGTATAAGAACATTGGCTGTTCCAAGATCTATCCCAATATCTCTAGCAAACATTTCTTAAATCCTCCTTGAATATCCTCACATATAACCTACTTCTGTCCTAATTGTTTATTTTACCATATTGCATTGACACAAGTAAGTATGAATTATAAATAAACGTTAATGAATACTTTTATTTCCTATTTTACCAAAATGTAAGTAATTTCAATACCATATGTACTATCCTTGTTTTTGCCAAAAAAAAACCCGGCAGTGAATGGCCGTCAAGGTTCGGATTTCATCCTGTCCCTGATGGCTCGACTCACATCCAAATGCCGGAATGGTCCCCTGTTTATTTGACGATTTCTTCTTCTCTTTCAGAGCGTTTATATTTTAATTTCGTTGCTTCCCCGCCCCTAAGGTGACGGATGGATTTATGATAATCCAATATATCCTTTACTTCGTTAGCCAAATCAGGATTAATTTCTGGCAGCCTCTCCGTTAAGTCTTTATGGACTGTACTTTTAGAGACTCCGAACTCTTTTGCAATGACGCGGACCGTTTTTCTAGTTTCCACGATATACTTTCCTATCTTGATGGTTCTTTCTTTGATGTAATCGTGCACACCACTCGACCTCCCCAAATTGGATGTGAGAAGTGTGAAATGAGATTCGTATTTTTCGAATCGAATACCGCTGCCCTATAAACAATGAAAGATAGAATTATTCACCTATTAGATAATTTGTAATAAACGATTCCTCACCTCAAACACTCTCTTTGCATGGTTTATAACATCTTATTAGCTTGGTTAAGAATATATGCCTAATGGGACAGGAGGTTTGGATATATTTCTAAGTATGACCTGTTTTATTTTGTAAGGAGAAAATTATTTCCCAAGAAATTTGTCGGAAATTCAAAAGTTTCAGCAAAAGTGAACGTATTTCCCCGAAAAAAAAGAAAGCCGTCCAGAGTGAACGGCTTTCTTTTACCAAATTTTCAGTTGTTGTCATTCGTAACGCCCAAGGTTTTCGTTTTGATTTATGAAAAATCTTTTTATTAATTAGATTGATTTAACGAATCTTTTAAAGAACCGCTTTCTTCCGTTGTATCTTCAGCTTGAGTTGAGCCTTCCTTATCCGTGCCATTCTCTAACTCGGTGCCTTCGTCAGTTTCGTCAACGGCAGGAGTCTCTTCCTTGCCAGTTTCAGATTCTTCGACTGCAGGTGTTTCTTCTTTTTTGGCTGAGTCGTCAAGTTCGCTTCCTTCCGCTTCAGTTGCAGCTTGAATGGCAGAAGCTTGTTTATCAAAAAACTCGATTGGGTTCAACGCGATGTTATCTTTTCTGATTTCGAAGTGAACATGTACGCCCGCTTCTTCATTGATTTGGCTTTTTCCGGCTGCAGCAAGCGATTGTCCTTGCTTTACCTTATCGCCAACTGCAACTTTAATGTCTTTAACAGATTGATAACGAGTAACGACACCATCTTCATGCGCTACTTCGATTAGATTTCCAAGTAAGGCATCATTTTGAACTTTCGTTACATTCCCGCTTAATGAAGCCTTAACATCGAAAGACTTTCCGTCTTCCATTGCAATGTCGATCCCTTTGTTTTGCTCATATCTATTGTTGTAGAAAACCAAAGCATCTTCTTGTGCCTTTTCATCTGCATTCACATCATAAAATTGTTTCTTGATTACCGTCTTATCTGCATTGGCCACAGGCATCTTGGTTGTTTCAAGATTACTATTGACCTCTACTGACGGCTCGCCATAGTTTTTACCTGTTTCAGCTGATTCCTCTTTGCTATCATTAGCTGAATCATTAAAACTATTTTGTAATAAGAAGGCCGCGGCTAAGATTATGGCTGCACTTGCGATATAGATTGTTGCTAACGCCCAACGCTGTTTTAGTATACGTCGGATTGTGGAAGTTGATTTCTTTTCTTCCTCTCTCATATTAATCACCTCAGCAATCATTCTGAACATTTTGTTAAGATTATATACACGCATGAAAAAAATTTTTTAGATTTATTTTGTGGAAATGAAACCGATTTTATTCGCGGAATGGTAAAATGTTTGGTATCTTACTGCCGAAGGATGTTTAATTTATGAAAAAAGCCCTTAAACTCGTGTTAACCTTACTGCCTTTTCTATATATGATTGCGATCTGGATCATGTCAGGCAACCCCGATGACATGATTCTTGACCTCCCATCATCGTCGATTGACCGATTTATAAAAGAGGCGCTTCATCTTGTGGAATTCGCCCTTTTGTTCATATTATTCGTATCGGCCCTTGCCGCAAACCAAAAACTGAAACCAGGCCTAAGCTTGCTGGCTGCCCTTGTAGCATGCCTCTACGGAGTCTTGGATGAATACCATCAATCCTTCATTCCGTACCGCTCAGCAACCTTAATAGATATAATAAAAGATATCATTGGAGTGGCTGCTGTCTATTTCCATGTCCAATATCATTATTTCAAGCATGGACGGGGCTTTTTGACCATCATCGAAAAAGCGACCGCAAAAAAATGAGAGACGGGATATCCCGTCTCTCATTTTTTTGCGGTCATCGTATTCAGCCACTTATTGGAGGACTGTACTTTGACTCCTTTATAATAATACTTTACGATATCTTCATAGTTTTTTCCTTCCCTGGCCATTCCATTTGCACCGTATTGGCTCATCCCTACGCCGTGCCCTGAGCCCCTTGTCGTAATGACGATCTGGTTGCCTTGGCGCTCCCAGTTAAAATCCGATGATGTCAGCCCGAGCTTTTCACGAATCTGTTTTCCTGTCAATTTCTTGCCCCCGATTTCCACTATACCGACGCGATTACCTGAAGTCCTTTCAACGACAGTCCCTATCGTTGTGCCTGATGAAAGACTTACTCCAAGTTTGTTTTCAAAATCGGCAGTGTTCACGACAACTTTATTATAAAACTTTGGTGACTCCTCTTTATCCCACGGACTCGATACACTTCTTAAATAAGGGAAATCCGCTTGCCAATAGTCCTCCGAATTCTCCGTATAGCCATTGCTTGTGGAAAAAAATGTGGCTGTGATCGGCTTTCCATCATAGGTTAGGATTTGCCCCTCCGTTTCCTTGATGGCCTTGCTGATTTTTTTCATCTTCGATTTATAATCAGAGCCCCATTGTTTTTTGAGCTCATCGTTATTTTTATAAACTTGATGCATGACCGTATCACTCACATCGGCACCGTCAGGTAAACCTAAGCGACTCTCGCCAATAAGCTGATTGACAATGTACGTCCTGGCCGTCAACGCTTGTGCCTTCAGTGCTTCTTCCTCGAATTCCGCTGGCATCTCAGCTGCAACGACGCCAGTCAAATACGTTTCCAACGGCACCTTTTCAATCTTTTTTGCATGGGTACGGTAAACGGCAACTTCAACGGAACTCATTTCATTGGCACTCACTTCATTACTGCTGTTCTTCACTTTCTTCTCTAATTGTTCTGCTAACTCACCACTTGTCTTATCATTTGAAAACGGAAGCACAAGCACTGCTGGAATCATGATAATTACGAATGCTACTGCTATGAATAGTACGATCATCGGTTTGATTGCTTTCAAACTCCTGAGCCTCCCTACACTTGTTTTCTCTGCCGCGCTTAACTATCGGCAGGATCTTTATATAACAAATGTATGTCGAAGGACAAGCATTTATGAATAGAAAAACGGGAACTCCCTGCAAGTGCCATACATGTACCAACAACAAAAAACCATTCACGTTTCAATGACTCAAACGTAAATGGTTTTACAAGCTATCTTATGCGTTTAGATCGGCAATTTTTTTCGTTTCTGCCGGTACATCTTCATTAATGCGTTCCACATCGGCGCCTAAAGCTGCCAATTTACCGTGGAAGTTCACGTAACCTCTGTCAAGATGCTTCAATTCCGTAACGCGAGTGATGCCATCCGCAACCAATCCAGTCAGGATAAGCGCTGCTGCGGCACGTAAATCCGTTGCAGCTACCTCAGCACCTTGAATGTTCGTCGGTCCATTAACGATAACGGAGCGGCCCTCGATTTTGATATTGGCATTCATACGGCGGAATTCCTCAACATGCATGAAACGGTTTTCGAAAACGGTCTCCGTAATCATACTTGTTCCTTCGGCACGCAACAATAATGCCATCATTTGGGACTGCATATCAGTCGGGAAACCAGGATGCGGCATTGTTTTGATATCAATCGCCTTCAAGGTTTTTGGCCCGATGACGCGCAAGCCATCTTCTTCTTCAAGGATCTTGACTCCCATTTCCTCCATTTTGGCAATAAGGGAAGTAAGGTGTTCAGGTACAGCTCCTTGAACAAGAACGTTGCCGCCAGTAAGGGCTGCCGCTGTCATGAAGGTACCAGCTTCGATACGATCAGGTATAATATGATGTTCAACGCCATATAATTTATCGACGCCTTCGATTCTCATCGTACCCGTACCGGCACCTCTTACTTTGGCACCCATTTTATTAAGGAAGTTCGCAAGATCTACAATTTCAGGCTCTTTGGCCACATTTTCCAGAACAGTAATACCTTCGGCAAGTGTTGCTGCCATCATGATGTTTTCGGTGGCACCCACACTCGGGAAGTCTAGATACACACGTGCACCCTTAAGCCTTCCTTCGACTTCGGCATCAATGAAACCATTGCCGACCTTTACTTTTGCTCCCATCGCTTCAAAGCCCTTTAAATGCTGATCGATAGGACGTGAGCCGATGGCACAGCCGCCTGGAAGAGCCACGCGGGCCCGGCCATTCCTTGCTAATAAGGAGCCCATCACTAAAACGGAAGCTCTCATTTTACGCACATATTCAAATGGTGCTTCTTCTAATAACTCTCTTGATGCATCTACAGTTACTTGATTATCATGAAAGGCAACATCTGCATTTAAGTTGCGCAATACTTCATTGATTGTATATACATCGGAGAGCGTAGGAACATCTTTAATGATACTTTTCCCATCACTTGCTAATAATGTTGCAGCGATAACTGGCAAAACGGCGTTTTTAGCACCTTCTACTTTAACTGTCCCGCTAAGCCTTTTTCCGCCGCGGACGATGATTTTTTCCAAAAGTATTCCCCTCCGCGTCCATTTTCTCTATATTAATATTCAAACGTTATGATTGGTGTGCCAACTACAAAGTTCGTTCGTTCACCCAATCCTTCTGTCCGTAGCCCAAACTGCAAATTTAATTTTTCTTTTGTCAAAGGTTGTTTAAACAATGTTGAATGTGCAGATATTGATGTAAAGTTTGTTTCATGCACACTCTCAATTTCCCTTGCTTGGAACATATCTAACAGGTCTTCAGTTTTAGAGTTTAAAACCGAATCCATATTATCATTGATAGACCCTTTAATACAAGAAAAAATTGAAGGAGCCCCTATAAATAGGTCATTTACCCTGTTCTGGAATGTGGTTGTAAAAAAGGCTGGATTGCCTTTTTTCCATTTCTGTCCCTTCACTTCATAAATGACATAGGTAACTGTATCAAGTTCCTCTTTCGTTGTCATTATTTTGATAGACTCGGTTAGACCTGAATCGATATTGTACGTTAACGCCTCAGCCTTCCAGCCGGAAGCATCATCTTTCCGGTGCCATTGAAATTGAGGGTATTTTTGTTTCAAAGCGTAAACTTCGCTTTCGAACTCTTGTTTAGTTGCAATCTCTTTATTTATCTCTCTAGCGAGTACAGACCAATCACCTATGTCCAAATCCTTATCTTCTTGTAACAGTTTAACCATTTTGACTATATCTGGTTTAGTTTCTGCCACAATCGTACTATTCCCAATTAAAATCACCATCAAACCAAGAAATACTATGTATATTAACATTTTTTTGTTTACATTATACATGTTAAATCCCTCCCCTTTTATGCATTATTACCATAAGGAGAGAAATCATACTTCAAGTTTTCCGACAATTGATGATACCTTCCAGCTGGCATGTTGCTTGGGAAGGCATGGCGAATAAAAGAGTAGGATCTTATTTTGCTATAAACAGAGTCTTACAGCCTATCAGTCATCACTGAACATATACGGGAGTTGGTTGGCAAATCCCAGGTAATCAAGGAAGAAATTACTCACAACTGAACCGATGGCAACCGTCAATAAAATATATAAAACCCTGGCCTTGATGACCGAATTCGATCTTAACATTTTATCGAAATGTAATGCCTGTAGGGCCCACCAGGTAACTGCGATGAAAAACAAATGTGCAATTATCCCTGTTAAAGCCTGCTGTCCCATTGCTGAAAACATGTACATACCTCCTAAAAGACACCCGTCTTCTATTCTAACACAAAACGCCCTCATATTTGGAATATAAAAGGAAGAATTGCAAAATATCTTTTTATAAATCGTAAATAGAGGCTTGATCCCATGGAACAAGCCCCTATTTATAGGCATTATATCATTTACCCGAAATAAAGTCTGTAAAATCACCAAATTGTTCATGAATAAAATCGAAGGCGATATTTGGAACCACCCCCAAAAGTACGGTGCCGATTGCACAAATGATCAGAACGGCAGAAACACCCGAGCGAACCTTTATGACCTTATCTGAATGGATCGGCCGGAAAAAGACCTGGACCAATAATCCAAAGTAATACACATAGGAGACGATGGTTCCTGCAATCATGATTCCGGCAAGGACGAAATGGCCAGGCTCGGTAATGAATGTCCCGAGGAAGATATTCAGTTTGCCAATGAAACCGCTCGTCCCTGGAATTCCGGCCAGCGAAAGGATATAGATGGTGAATGCAAGTGCCAGATAAGGAGATTTCCTTCCCAGTCCCGCAAAAATGCTGATATCCTCTGTACCGCTTTGGCTGGACAGCAGCTGAATGACTGCAAATGCGCCGATGTTCATCAATACGTATGCCAGTAAATAATACCAGATCGTATCCAGCAGGAAATACCCTCCGCCCAATGTAGCCACAGCTACAAGGAGATACCCTGCATGGGCAATGCTTGAGTAGGCAAATAATCGTTTTACATTTTGCTGCCTTAACGCAACCACATTTCCAATGATGATTGTCAGACCAGCCATGAATGCTATATAGCCATCATTTTTTTCCAAAAAGTCGAGTGCCCCGAAGGCATCACCTGGAGCTGTCAGGAACAAGGAAAGAAAAATGCGCAGCAGGATGACAAAACCTGCCATTTTCGAAATGACGCTTAAGAAGGCCGCCACAGGTATCGGTGCACCCTCATAAGCATCCGGTGCCCACATATGAAAGGGAGCGGCAGCTATCTTGAAGGATAACCCGACAAAAACCATGAAGAAGGCGAGGCCCATGATATATTGCAGCTGGCTGTCCGTCATCCCGGCCATCGTCCGGCTCATTTCCCCTAGATTGACTGAACCCGTAACCCCATATAAATAACTCATCCCGAATAAGGTGATGGCCGTGGAAATCCCGCCGTTTATCACATACTTCATCGATGCTTCATTAGAGGAACGGTCGCGTTTGCGTATTCCGACTAATATATAGGATGAAAGGGAAAGCAGCTCCAGCCCGACAAACAGTGTTATCAAATCCCCGCTTGAGGTCATGATCATCGCACCAAGCAAAGCGGTCAGGAACAGATAATAAAATTCCCCACGGTGTTCACGCAATCCCTCTTTTGGCTCATAGCCTTCAGCGAGAAGGATGATAAGCCCCGCTCCGACCAATAACAGGAGCTTAAAGGCTTTTGCAAATGAATCCAAACGAAATGTATCGGACAAAATACTGACTGTCTCAAAGGATAGTAGGCTGACAAGCGACAAACCTGCCAAAATGATGCCGGTTAGCGCGAGCCACGCCAATTTCCTTCGATTAAAGTGCACCGGCCAGAACAAATCCAATATCGACAGAGCCATGGTCGTGCCAAGGATGATGAATTCAGGCATCATCGCTCCCCAATTATAAGAAAGCATCGTGTTCCAATCCATCTATCATCGCCCCCCTAGAGCTAGCATCACGGCTTCTATCGTACCTTGAAGAGGCCCGCCTAACATATTTGGATACACGCCGATCGCAATGATCAGGCCGAGAAGCGCCAATGCCGGTACAAACTCCCAGCTTTCAAGATCCCGCTTCTCTTTCTCTACCAAGCTATCATTCTTGCCAAACGTCATCCGCATGACTGCCCTCAGTATATAGACGGCTGTCAAAACAAGTCCGATCACCCCGATTGCAGCAAGCAAAGGCTGACTTTTGAATAAGCCGAGAAACACCATGAATTCACTGATGAAGCCGGACATGCCCGGCAGACCGAGCGAAGCCAGACCGCATGCCAGTAAAAACCCGGAAAATACAGGCATCGACTTCGCCAATCCCCCAAGCGCAGGGAGCATCGTGGTCCCTGTCCTTTCGTTCAATGCACCCACCAGGAAAAACAGAAGTGCAGCTATTAAGCCGTGTGAGATGACTTGAAAGATCGCCCCCTGCAGCCCCGCATCGTTCAAGGCCCCCAGCCCCATCATGACGATCCCCATATGCGAGATCGATGAGTAAGCTAAAACAAGCTTGAAGTCCGTTTGCAGCATCGCTAGCAAGGCTCCATATAAAAAGCTGATGACTCCCATCAGTACAATCGCAAATGCCAAGCTTTTATATTGTTCAGGGAATATCCCCATTCCAAACCTGATGATCCCGTAAGCCCCTATTTTCAATAGAACACCAGCATGAATCATGACAATGGAGGGAGGCGCCTCTGCATGAACCCGCACCATCCAGCTGTGAAATGGAAATACGGGCAGCTTTATCGCAAATGCAATCAGAAAGGCCAGGCATAATCCATATTTCATCGAACTCGAAATCGGAGCAAACAGCGATACACCGCCCATTGTCATCATTTGGGTCAAAGCCGCAATGTTGGTCGTACCTGTCCTGGCAAACAAAATCAAAATGGCCACCAATAGTACGGCCGAACCGATCCCGTTATAAATCAGAAAATGATACGACGCCTTTTCCCTCTCAAGGAAGCCCCACTTGCCAATTAAGAAGAAGGCGGGAATCAACGTCATTTCAAAGAAGATGAAGAAAAGAATCAGATTTTCTGCCGTAAAGACACCGAGCATCCCGATCTCCAGGATCAAAAATAACAAGTAATAGCCTTTCCATCCGCGCTTTATATATATCGAGGCGATTGCCGCCATTGAAGAAATGATGGTCGTCAGTAATAGGAAAATGAGACTCAACCCATCCAGCCCCAACTCAAAATTCACGGTAAAAAGCTTGGGATCATACATCTCCAAATTTCCGAACCTGATCCAATCGACCTTAATGTTAAAGCTGGAAAGAGCCACTCCCGAATAATATTGGCTGCATAAAAAGAACGAGAGGAATAGGGGGGGAAGCGTTCCGAAAAAGCCAAATTGCTTGATGGTCCTTCCCTCATTTTTTGGCATCAGGGCGACCATCAAGATTCCAAGCAAAGGTGAAAACACCAAAAGCGAGAGCAAATAGGCATTCATCTTAAATACCCCCCAGTTAAACCAAATATGACCAGCAATACCGCAAGACCCAGAAACGCGATCATCCCATATTGCTGTACCTGCCCTGATTGCAGTTTAGATCCTATTTTCCCCAACCCTTCTATTGAACCGGTTACCGTCGATATCAAGCCACCGATGATGAACCTCTCAATATAAGATAGAAATAAGCCAAGCCCTTTCGTTGCATGAACTATAGTAAAATAATAAATTTCATCAATATAATATTTATTTTCCAAAACTCGATATAATGTGGAGTTTTCTTTGACGAGCCAGCCCCGGGGCAGCTTCGCTTTAGCGTACATCATATAGGCAAGGACGATCCCGGCAAGCGCCACAAGCACGGCAAGGACCATGATCCAAACAGGTCCCTCACTATGTCCGGCACCAAGCACAGCTTCATTCCCCTCTACAAGCCACTCACCAAGGAAGGTCCCGAACCACGGGGTTTGGATATATCCAGCGACCACAGCCAGTACCCCTAAAACAAGCATGGGAAGCAGCATGACCCCAGGAGATTCCTTGACCTGATTTGCTTGATTGCGAGACTTTCCGGCAAAAATCATGAAAAATAGCCGGAACATGTAAAAGGCAGTTAAAAAAGAGGTGATCACCGCGAGTGAAAACAAGAAATAGTTACCATTCACCCATGCCGCCATCAAAATTTCATCTTTACTGAAAAAGCCCGAGAGCAAGGGAAACCCTGATATCGCCAGAGTTCCAGTCAAGAACAGCGGTCCTGTCCAATTCAGCCTCGCCCATAATCCGCCCATCCTTTCAATATCCTGTGTATGTATGGCATGAATGACACTGCCAGCAGCCAAAAACAACAGTGCTTTAAAAAAGGCATGGGTCACTAAATGAAACACACCGGCCACATATCCCGCAGTACCTAAAGCAAGCATCATGAAGCCAAGCTGAGAGATGGTCGAATAAGCCAATACCCGCTTGACATCCTTTTGGACAGAAGCGATACTTGCGGCGAAAATGGCTGTGAACCCGCCTGTTACGGCGACAGCCTGCATGGCCGCTTCACTAGCGAGGAATAACGGGAACATGGTCGCTACAAGATATACGCCTGCGGCCACCATGGTTGCGGCGTGAATGAGTGCGGAAACCGGCGTTGGGCCCTCCATTGCATCAGGAAGCCATGTGTGAAGCGGAAATTGCCCCGACTTCCCAACGGCACCAATAAAAATGAGGATGGCGATCAACGTCAAGCTCCCATCCGATATCACACCCGAGTGAACGGCTTGAAAAATCTCCCCATATTCGAAGCTGCCCGTTTCCCAGAATAAGAGGATAATCCCGATCAATAGCCCTACATCCCCGATCCTGGTCATGATGAATGCCTTTTTCGCTGCATTCTTGGCTTCCTGTTTATAAAAGTAAAACCCAATCAACAGGAAGGAGCCTACCCCGACCAATTCCCAGAAGAAATAAAGCTGCAGTAAATTCGGCGCCATGACCAGTCCAAGCATGGCAAAGGTGAAAAAGCCCAGATAAGCATAAAAAGTGGAGAATCGCTCTTCACCCTTCATGTACCCCAACGAATAGATTTGGACCAGCAGGCTGACAAAGGAAACGATCACAAGCATCAAGGCATTAAGCTGATTGATTTCGAATCCGGCCGTAAGCTGCGTGCCCCCTATCGCAAGCCAATCCATCGTTGTTTTATAAGTAGGTGCTGTGAACCTTTCCATCAAGGTAAGCATCGATAAAACAAAAGAAGCCAACGTAAAGATTATTCCTATATATGCCCCCCGCTCCCGTAGCCGGCCACCTGATAGAAGCAGAACCATAAACGTGACGAGTGGAAAAATCGGTATGAGCCAAGCGTTCTCCATCATCGTATCAAATCCCCTTCTTCATTCATATGAACCCTCAATGCTTCATGATATCCATTTCATCGACATTGACCGTCTTCCGCTTGCGGTAAAGGGACATTAATATTGCCAGCCCTACAGCCGCCTCGGCTGCAGCGATTGTAATCGTGAATAAAGAAAACACCTGGCCCGTAATCGATGGTGTTACCCCGAATTTACTGAAGGCAACTAAATTGATATTGGCGGCGTTCAGCATCAGCTCGATCGAAATCAAAACGATCACAGCATTTCTTTTCGTCAAGGCCCCATACAGCCCTATACAAAAAAGAACGAGCGCCAATACGAGATAAGCAGACAAGGGAACTCCCGTCATGATCGATCTCCCTCCTCATCATCTTTTTTAGCTAATACGATGGCTCCGACTAAAGCCACCAGCAGGAGTACCGACATTACTTCAAACGGAATCACATATTTAGAGAACAGTGCGATTCCTATTTGTTTTGTATTTTCCTCATGCAAGGCAGTCGGCTGTACCGGTATATCCAAATCATAGATTCCCAGATAGACGGCTACAGCGAATCCTGCAATCGCTAACAGCAGAGGTAATTTCCCCCGCCCCCCTTTTGCCGGTTCATCGTGTTCCCGATGGTTCGTCAACATGATTCCGAATAACATCACGATCGTAATCGCCCCGGAATAAATCAGGATTTGGACGATGGCGACAAACTCCGCCGAAAGCAGCAGATAAATGCCCGCAATGCTTAAAAAGGTAAAAACGAGTGCAATGACCATGTGCACCACTTTCGTTAATGTAATTAGCAGCACCCCGCCCAATATGGCGACGAGTGCCAAGCCAAAAAAGGCAATCAGTTCGCCGGATACACTCATACTTTATTCACCTTCCGGATATTCTCATCATTTTCATCAAGCCACTCCAAATTTTTGAATAAATGATCACGGCTATACTCCGCCAGCTCAAACTGGTTCGTCATGACGATCGCTTCTGTGGGGCAAACCTCCGTGCATAAATCACACAAGATGCAAATTTCGAAATTAATGTCATACGTGTCAATGATCTTCCCCTTTTTGGAAGGGTCCGGATGTTTTGTTCCCGTTAATTGTATGCAGTCCGTTGGGCAAATCGTCACACATTGATTGCATACGATGCACTTTTCAGGGTAGAATTTTTGGATTCCGCGGAAGCGGTCAGGAAGCGGCATCGGTTCATTCGGGTAGTCATACGTCACTTTTTTCCGGGTCAAGTTCTTTAATGTATAGCTTAAACCTTTAGCTAAACCAAGCATGTTCATCACTCTCTTTCCGATCAGCTTTAAGTTTTTTAAATAAGGTGAACGATTTCTTTTATGATGGCCGTCAAGAATATATTGGCTAACGCAACCGGGAGCAGCACCTTCCAACCGAACTCCATTAATTGATCGGCCCTTATCCGAGGAAAGGTCACCCTGATCCAAACCAATACATAGAACACCGCACTGAACTTGAGGCCGAACCAAATGGCTGCCGGAATAAAATCCAAAAACGGAATAGAATTCCATCCTCCTAAAAATAATACAGTGGTTAATGTGGCCATTGCAAACATATAAACATATTCCGATAACATAAAGAAGGCCCAGCGAAATCCGGAATATTCTACATGATACCCTGCTACAAGCTCCGATTCCGCTTCAGGAAGGTCAAAAGGGACCCGGTTCAGCTCAGCCACAGATGCAATCATGAAGACGATGAAGGCAATCGGCTGAAGGAAAATGAACCAAACCTTCTCTTGGGCAGCCACGATGTCGTTCAGGTTCAAGCTGCCTGTCAAAAGGACGATTCCCACTAACGACATCACCAAGGGAATTTCATAAGAGATCATTTGCGCGGCTGCGCGCATGCCACCGATCAACGAATATTTATTATTGGACGCCCAGCCCGCCGTGACGATGCCGATCGTCGAAATGCCGGATATCGCCACATAATACAGCAAACCTACCCCAATATCGGCAAATTGGAACGCATCGGTGAACGGCAAAGTGGCAAGGACCATGAAAGCGGGGGCAAAGGCGATCACCGGCGCCAATATATAAAGCGGCCTGTCGGCTTTTTTCGGTATCGTATCTTCCTTGATCAGAAGTTTCAAAACATCGGCAACGGTCTGCAAGAGACCCCATTTCCCGCCAATTTGGTTCGGACCGATCCGCAGCTGCATAAACCCCATGATTTTTCGTTCCGAGAGGATTCCATAAGTGACAAACCCCAGGACGACGAATAACAGCAGGACCGCCAAACCAAAATAAATGCCAAAGTTCAGCAGGCTTGGAGCGGAGTGGAGTAAATCCTTGATCATTTATCCATCCACCTCCCCTAGAACGATATCGATGGCTCCTAATATCGTTATCAAGTTCGCCATATTTTCCCCTTCCAATAATTTGGGGAGAATTTGCAGATTATAAAAAGAAGGCCGGCGAAACTTCAAACGATATGGCTCCTTTTTCCCTTCACTCGCAATATAACAGCCGATTTCCCCTCTTGGTGATTCAATTCGTACGAAGGCTTCACCCTTTGGCACCTTTATGATTTTGGGAACCTTGGCAAGGACCGGTCCTTCTGGAAATTGCTCAACCGCCTGCTCAAGGATTTTCAATGATTCTTCGATTTCTTCCATCCTGCAGTGATACCGTGAAAAGGCATCTCCCTCCTCCCGGGTGGGAACATCAAAGGTGAACCGGTCATAAATCGAATATGGTTCATTTTTCCGCAAATCCCATTTGACACCCGTGCATCTTAAGTTGGCACCGCTAAGCGAATACTGCAGCGCTTCCTCCTTCGTATAGATGCCAACCCCTTTAACCCGGTTCACAAAGATTCCATTCCCTGTCACCAGCTCATGGTAACCGGCAAGCTGCTCCCTCATATAAGGCACGAACTCGGCGATTTTTGCAATCCAGCCTTCGGGGGCATCCCATTTCACGCCGCCCACTCGCATATAATTGAATGTAAGCCGTGCCCCAGACAATTCGGTCAATAAGTTGACGATCATTTCACGCTCGCGAAACGCGTATAAAAAAGGGCTCGTCGCTCCTATATCAAGCAAGTATGTCCCCCACCAAACAAGATGGCTCGCCACTCTGCCCAACTCCATGGCGATCACCCGCAAATATTCAGCCCTATCAGGGACCTCCAATCCCATCATTGTTTCGACAGCATGACATAACACATAATTATTTGTCATCGCCGCCAGATAATCGAGCCGATCGGTATATGGAATGATTTGCGTATATTGCAGGTTCTCCGCCAGCTTTTCCGTACCACGATGCAAATACCCGATAACGGGGGTGGCCTCTTTTATAATTTCGCCATCAATCTTGATGACGAGCCGAAAAACGCCATGCGTGCTCGGATGCTGCGGTCCGACATTGAGAAGCATTTCTTCCGTCCTTAACATTGGGGTTACACCTCCACATCATAAGGCTGATAATCTTTCCTAAGGGGATACCCTTTCCAATCATCACCAAGTAAAATCCGCTTTAAGTCAGGGTGCTCACGAAAATTGATACCTAATAAATCATAGGCCTCACATTCCGGCCAATTGGCCCCTTGCCATAACGGGACCAGTGAGGGAATGGCTGGAGAATCTCTGTCCAGCTTCACCTTAAGGGCAATGGATTGATTCATGTCGAATGAATGCAAATGTACATAGATTTCCATATGGGTTTCAAAATCGGTGCCGTGGAGTTCCGATAAGTAAGAAAAGTTAAGCTTTTCATCATAACGCAGTAATTTAGCTATTGAGTAGTATGTATCAGGATTCGCCACTATTGTAGGTACATCCTTTGATAGGTTATTAATATAGTGGTCTATTAATGCATCTTGTCCTACATGCCTTTCAATAGCATGAACAATTTGATTGAGTGTGGGCTGGTTTGGGGATGGCTCATTCTTATTGTCATCTTCCGTCCTTTCATCCACGTTGGTCCTGGACTTGGCAGCAGCAGCTGCCTTCGCCTTAGCCGCTGCAACGGCTTTAGCCTTCGCTTTTTCAGGATCTCCCTCACTACCGGCAGATTTTTGCTTTCGTGCGAGCGCTGCCGCCTTCGCCTTCGCCGCTGCGGCTGCCTTTTGCTTAGCTAGGTCCTCTTCTCCTGGCGGACTCTCCGACCCTTCCTCCTTCGCTTGCTTTCGTGCGAGCGCTGCCGCCTTCGCCTTCGCCGCTGCGGCTGCCTTTTGCTTCGCTAGCTCTTCTTCTCCTGGCGGTTTCTCTGCCCCTTCCTCCTTCGCTTGCTTTCGTGCGAGCGCTGCCGCCTTTGCCTTCGCCGCTGCGGCTGCCTTTTGCTTCGCTAGCTCTTCTTCTCCTGGCGGTTTCTCTGCCCCTTCCTCCTTCGCTTGCTTTCGTGCGAGTGCTGCCACCTTTGCCTTCGCCGCTGCGGCTGCCTTTTGCTTCGCTAGCTCTTCTTCTCCTGACGGTTTCTCCGCCCCTTCCTCCTTCGCTTGCTTTCGTGCGAGTGCTGCCGCCTTTGCCTTCGCCGCTGCGGCTGCCTTTTGCTTCGCTAGGTCTTCTTCTCCTGACGGTTTCTCCGCCCCTTCCTCCTTCGCTTGCTTTCGTGCGAGTGCTGCCGCCTTTGCCTTCGCCGCTGCGGCTGCCTTTTGCTTCGCTAGCTCTTCTTCTCCTGACGGTTTCTCCGCCCCTTCCTCCTTCGCTTGCTTTCGTGCGAGTGC
>NZ_LNNH01000012.1:189165-238318 GCF_001542915.1 Peribacillus simplex
GATCCTCATTCATCTATATCACCCGCTTTCCGGTTTTCGCCTCGTAACGGATTTTTTCTTTTAATTTATTGATTCCATAAATAAGAGCTGCCGGATTTGGGGGACAACCGGGGATATATACATCGACTGGCACGATTTGATCAACCCCTTTGACCACCGAGTAGGACTTCACATACGGACCCCCTGCCGTTGCGCAGGAGCCCATGGCAATGACCCATTTAGGTTCTGGCATTTGGTCATATAATCTACTTATGATTGGTGCCATTTTTTTCGTTACCGTACCTGAAACGATCATGACATCAGATTGCCGGGGTGACGTCCTGAAAAAAGAACCGAAACGATCCAAATCGTAATGTGAGGAGCCCACACCCATCATTTCAATTGCACAGCATGCTAAACCGAATGTCATTGGCCAGAGGGAGTTGCTTCTAGCCCAGCCCTTAATTTGTTCAAGCGTTGATAAAAAAATGCTTTGCCGCATCTCTTCCATTTCGGCAGGGGTGAGGTCGTCTAATCTCAATTCCATTTCAACACCTTCTTTTTCCAAGCATAAATTAGTCCTAGCATCAGGATGATGACGAAAAATAGCATTTCAATAAGCGCAAACAAACCTAGCTCATCATAGGCCACTGCCCACGGGTAGAGAAAGACCGTCTCTACATCAAAAATGACGAACATCAATCCGAATAAATAATATCGAACATTGAATTGGACCCTTGAATCCGAAAAAGGATCGATACCGCTTTCATACGTCGTATATTTCATATCCGTCGGTTTGTAAGGCCTAAGCAGCTTGCCAAGAAACAGTGCAATAACAGGTAATAATATCCCGAGACAAAGAAAAACAAATACGATTAAATAATTATTTTGGTATAAATGCAGCTGTCCCATATTCATCTCCCTTTTATGGATCATTCAAAAGTTAATGGATACATGTTCAATTTGCTTGTCTTCTTTTTTGTTGGATGCCGTTTTAAATATTTATGCAGAGTAGCAATCTTTTAGAAGCAACGTGGCGAGAGGGGGGGTGGAAGTAAAAATGTAAGCGTATACATTATAACATTTTGACTATCAGATGTCGACGAGTGGAGGATTTATATGGAAAATAGTTTGTTCCATCATTCGAGGGATTTCAGCAGATTTTTTCCCATTACGACCTTCCATGACAAGAAAGAAAAAAACACCTGAATGAACCGGTTGGTTCATTCAGGTGTTTTCACCATATATGGTTATCGCATTTCTGCAATTTGGATTCGGTTGATGGCACGTTTAAGAGCTAGATCAGCTCTTTTGACATCATTCGATCCATCATTATTTTGCAATCTTTGTTCTGCACGTGCCTTTGCTGCTTGAGCACGTGTAAGATCGATAGTTTCAGCTCTTTCAGCAGATTGAGCCAAAATGGTTACCACATCAGGGCGGACTTCCAAGAAGCCACCATTTACAGCTACATAGTCTGTGTTGCTTCCATTCTTAAGACGGACAGCACCAATGGTAAGCGGGGCTACGGTTGGAACGTGTCCAGCCATGATTCCCATCTCACCGCTTTTAGCTTTAGTGCTTACCATTTCAACTTCTGCATCATATACTGGGCCATCGGGAGTAACAACATTGACTTTAATGGTCTTCATTTCATTCCCTCCTAGGTCCCTTTAATTAAGCCATTTCTTTTGCTTTAGCAATAACTTCTTCGATGCGGCCAACTAGACGGAAAGCATCTTCAGGAAGGTCGTCATATTTTCCAGCTAGGATATCTTTGAATCCTTGGACTGTTTCTTTAACTGGTACATAAGATCCTTTTTGACCAGTGAATTGTTCAGCCACGTGGAAGTTTTGTGACAAGAAGTTTTGGATTCTACGAGCACGGGCAACGATAACTTTTTCGTCTTCGCTTAATTCGTCCATACCCAAGATCGCAATGATATCTTGAAGTTCTTTATATTTCTGTAGAGTTGATTGAACTTGACGTGCCACTTTATAATGCTCAGCTCCAACGATTTCCGGGCTAAGAGCACGAGAAGATGACGCCAACGGATCAACCGCTGGGTAGATACCCATTTCAGAAAGTTTACGCTCAAGGTTAGTTGTTGCATCCAAGTGAGCGAAAGTAGTAGCCGGAGCCGGATCCGTATAGTCATCGGCAGGTACATAAATCGCTTGAATGGAAGTAACGGAACCTTTATTCGTTGAAGTGATACGCTCTTGCAGTTGACCCATTTCCGTTGCAAGGGTTGGTTGGTAACCTACAGCAGAAGGCATACGGCCTAGTAGGGCAGAAACCTCGGAACCTGCTTGCGTGAAACGGAAGATGTTATCGATGAAGAAAAGAACGTCTTGTCCTTGTTCGTCACGGAAATATTCAGCCATTGTCAAACCACTTAAAGCGACACGCATACGTGCACCAGGTGGCTCGTTCATTTGTCCGAATACCATCGCTGTTTTCTTGATAACACCGGAATCAGTCATCTCGTAGAAAAGGTCATTACCTTCACGAGTACGCTCACCTACACCAGCGAATACGGAGATACCGCCGTGCTCTTGTGCGATGTTATTGATAAGTTCTTGGATAAGTACAGTTTTACCAACACCGGCTCCACCAAAGAGACCGATTTTACCACCTTTGATATAAGGGGCAAGTAAATCTACTACTTTAATACCCGTTTCAAGAATTTCAACTTGTGTTGATAATTCCTCGAAAGTTGGTGCTTGTCTGTGAATCGGATCACGACGCACCTCTGCTGTAAGTGGTTCGAATAGGTCAATGTTTTCCCCTAAAACGTTGAAAACGCGACCTAGAGTAACTTCACCTACAGGAACGGAAATTGGAGCTCCTGTATCAAGTGTCTCTGCACCACGGGTTAACCCATCAGTGGAAGACATTGCTACAGTACGAACTGTATTATCACCTAGTTGAAGGGCCACTTCAAGAGTTAGTCCTGTACCAGACGCTGTATTTTCGATTCTTAACGCGTTATAGATCTTAGGAAGTTGTCCGTCTTCGAATTTCACGTCAACAACCGGACCCATAACTTGAGTAACGCGTCCTATATTCATCGTTTTCCCTCCTAACGTTGCTTATAACGACTATCGTATCGATATTATGGGACAGCCAAGCCTAGTCCGGGCTGACCGCCCCTTTAATGGTTCTATTCTAGAGCAGCTGCACCGCCGACAATCTCGGTGATTTCTTGAGTGATCGCTGCCTGACGTGCACGGTTATATTGTAATGAAAGTGAGTCAATCAACTCTTTTGCATTATCTGTTGCATTTTTCATTGCAGTCATACGTGCAGAGTGCTCACTTGCTTTACCATCTAACAAAGCACCATAAATCAAACTTTCAGCGTACTGAGGCAATAATACCTCAAGGATTTCTTCCGCATTCGGTTCAAATTCATAAGTCGTCAATGTTGAATTGGAAGTATCAAAGTCAGATAACGGAAGGATTTGCGTTTCCGTTACTTCCTGCTGGATCGGGCTGACATAATGGTTATAGTACATATAAAGCTCATCACACAGCTCATTCAAATATAAGTTCACTGTGGATTTTGCAAGGGAGCTGATGTCAGCGAAAGACGGCTGATCGGGAACTCCAATTACTTCAAGCTCTACGTGCATATTACGGCTGACAAAGAAATCACGGCCAACCCTTCCGATTGCGATAATGACGAACTCATCATTGGATTTATGGCGTTCAAGAATGGTCTTATGAACTTGGCGAAGGATGCTACTATTGTAGGCCCCAGCCAAACCACGGTCCGATGTGATAACCAAGTATCCGGTTTTCTTAACTGGACGTGAAGTAAGCATTGGATGAGAGGCACCCGTACTTCCGTTCGCAATACTGGATACCACTTCTTGAATTTTTTCCATATATGGAACATATGCTTTAGCATTAGCTTCGGCACGGTTCATTTTAGAAGCAGATACCATCTGCATCGCTTTTGTAATTTGACTCGTCTTTTTCGTTGAAGTAATCCGAGACTTAATATCGCGTAAAGAGGCCATTCATTCTCACCACCCTTTAAAAATTAGTTAGACCTTATTATTCAGAAATAACGAAGTTCTTTTTGAACTCGTTAATGGCAGCAACGACAGCAGCGTCTTCAGGAAGACCTTTAGTTGTGCGAATGTGATCTAATAATTCCGGATGAGAACGATCAAGGAACACATAGTATTCTTCTTCAAAACGAAGGATATCCGAAACTGGAATATCATCTAAATGACCTTTAGTCAAAGCATAGAAAATCATGACTTGTTTTTCAACTTTAATCGGTTTGTTTAGATCTTGTTTAAGAACTTCAACTGTACGAGCACCACGGTTAAGTTTTGCTTGTGTTGCAGCATCCAGATCTGAACCGAATTGAGAGAATGCTTCCAATTCACGGTAAGAAGCCAAGTCCAAACGCAATGTACCGGCAACTTTTTTCATCGCTTTAATTTGTGCAGATCCACCAACACGGGATACGGAAAGACCAGCGTTGATCGCAGGACGAACACCCGAGAAGAACAAATCGGATTGCAGGAAGATTTGTCCATCCGTGATGGAGATAACGTTTGTTGGAATGTAAGCAGAGATATCGCCTGCTTGTGTTTCAACAAACGGAAGTGCAGTGATTGATCCAGCACCTAAAGTGTCGTTCAATTTTGCTGCACGCTCAAGTAAACGGGAGTGCAAGTAGAATACATCCCCTGGGAATGCTTCACGGCCTGGAGGACGACGAAGTAGCAAGGAAAGTTCACGGTATGCAGATGCTTGTTTCGAAAGATCATCATACACGACAAGAACGTGCTTACCAGCGAACATGAACTCTTCACCCATAGTCACACCAGCATAAGGAGCTAGGTATAAAAGTGGTGCCGGTTGAGATGCTGATGCAGATACTACGATTGTGTAATCCAATGCACCGTTTTTACGAAGCGTTTCAACTGTTCCACGAACCGTTGATTCCTTTTGTCCGATAGCCACATAGATACAGATCATATCTTGGTCAGCTTGGTTAAGGATTGTATCGATCGCAACGGATGTTTTACCAGTTTGACGGTCACCGATGATTAACTCACGTTGTCCGCGACCGATTGGAACCAATGCATCGATTGCTTTAATACCTGTTTGCAGTGGTTCATGAACTGATTTACGGTCCATTACACCAGTTGCAGGGCTTTCGATTGGACGAGTTTTCGTTGTAGCGATTGGACCAAGGCCATCCAATGGCTGTCCAAGCGGATTCACGACACGTCCGATTAATTCTTCTCCTACAGGCACTTCCATGATACGGCCCGTACGGCGTACTTCACTGCCTTCTTTAATGTCTCTGAACGGTCCAAGAATAACAACACCTACGTTATTTTGCTCCAGGTTTTGTGCTAAACCCATTGAACCATTGGAAAATTCTAAGAGCTCCCCAGACATTGCATTATCTAAACCATGAACGCGTGCGATACCATCACCAACCGTGATGACTGTACCCACATCGCTTACTTTAATTTCCGACTGATAGTTTTCAATCTGCTTTTTAATCAGCGCACTGATTTCTTCAGCTTTGATGCTCATGAATTTCACCCCTATCTGTGAATATTAACCTAATAGTTGTTTGCTAAGGCGATCTAGCTTACCGCTGATCGTCCCGTCATAAATACGGTTGCCGATTTGGAGCTTCATTCCGCCAATGATCGTGCTATCCGTAATATTGGTAATGCGTAGATTCCGTTTGCCGATTTTTGCAGCAAAAGCTGAAGACACAGCTTCCGCTTCAGCTTCAGTTAAAGGATTGACTGTATAGACAGTCGCATCCGCAACTGAGTTTTCTTCATTGGCTAGTTCAATGAACTCTGCTGCCATGGGAGCGACTTCAGCTGTGCGATGGCGCTCAACCATTAGCATTACAGTATTTTGAACGGAAGGTGATATTCCTGCAAAGGCATTTTTCATCACTTCACGTTTTGCATCGCCAGTCATTTTAGGATGAGCCAAGAAACTTAAAAGCTCCTTATCCTTCGTGAAAACTTCATGCACTATGCGAAGCTCTTCTTCAAGTTGGTTAATGAGATTTTGCTCTTTCGCAATTTGGAAAAGAGCTACAGCATAACGTCCTGCTACAGTTATATCGCTCATTTACCTTCTCCTGCCTCTTGAATATATTCATTTATTAATTTTTCTTGATCAGCTTGTGATAGTTCTTTTTCAATCACCTTAGATGCGATCATGACAGATAAAGATGCAACTTGCTCGCGCAATGCGGCAACTGCTTTTTCTCTCTCTTGTACGATTTCACGTTTTGCTGATTCCTTAACACGTTCAGCTTCAGCACGCGCTTGATTAATGATATCTTCGCGTTGAGCCTCACCTTGTTGTTTAGCATTCTCTATAAGTTGTCCCGCTTCTGTGCGAGATTGTTTTACGATTTCACGCTGTTCTTCCAGATACTTCAGCGCTTCTTTTCTACTAACTTCAGCTGCTTCGATTTCGTTTGCGACATGCGCTTCACGTTCTTTCATGATGCCCATCAATGGACCCCATGCAAACTTTTTAAGCAACGCTAACAATACGATGAAAATGAAAAGTTGGTATAAGATATCTCCACCATTAAAGTGGCCTGCTTGACCAAGTACAAAATTGCTTGTTAACACGCTCGGTTCACTCCCTTCATGAGATTCACTATTGAAGTTCTGTATTTTCAATTGACAGTATCCTGCCATAATAATTATTCACTTTAACACAGAGCAATGGCGAAGGTTCTCCTTGGATCATCTTCGCCATTATGGAACTCTTTCAAGTTATCTTATTTACCTAGAACAATAAACGCGATAACTACCGCGATGATTGGTAATGCTTCAACTAAAGCGATACCGACGAACATAGTCGTTTGAAGCATACCACGAGCTTCCGGCTGACGAGCCATTCCTTCAATTGTACGTCCAACGATAAGACCGTTACCAATACCCGCACCTAGTGCACCTAATCCAACTGCGATAGCAGCAGCTATAAGACCTAAAGAACCTGTCATGATAAATTTCCTCCTTGAAATGTTGTTTTATTTTTTTTGATCAATATAATGTTCAAAATGAACAATACTTATAATTAATGGTCGTCACTTACTTTATGGGAAAGATAAACCATTGTTAACATAGTGAAAATGAATGCTTGGATGGAGCCGACAAACACACTGAACCCTTCCCAAGCCAACATTGGAATGGCAGCACCAATCGCACCAAATGCGCTGCTTGTGCCTAGACCAGCCAGTAAGGTTAATAGTAACTCACCCGCATAGATATTTCCGTATAGCCGCAATCCAAGAGTTAACGTATTGGCAAGCTCTTCAATAATCTTTAACGGAAACAAGAAACCCATTGGTTGGACGTAAGTTTTTGCATAATTCTTCATACCTCTCATCCTGATACCATAATAATGGGTCAATCCCAATACCATGACTGCCAAGGCTAGAGTTATTGCTGGATCAGATGTAGGTGATTTCCACCAAAGCTCTCCTCCTATTACAACGGAGAAAGGCAATCCTAGCATGTTCGAAACAAATACGTACAATATTAATGTCATTCCCAACATAAGGAACTGACCACCCGTACGCCAATCCATATTGCTGTTGATGATGTTTTTCACAAAATCCATAACCCATTCGATAAAGTTTTGCATTCCTGTTGGCTTCATCGCAAGTTTACGAGTTGCTGTTACAGCAATAATGAAGACGATGAGACTTGCGATAGTCATCATTAGCACATTAGCCAAGTTGAAATGTATTCCAGTCTCCATAAATTCCCACATAGGAGCTTCATGATTCAACAGTATTCACCTCTCTTCTTTACTACCTACGTATGTTTTGTATAAAAAAATCTATCATAATGACAAAATAAACCGTCATTAATCCCACAACCACGCAGACCACTTGAAACTCATAGGGATACTTCAATGCGATAATTGCAGCTAAACCCGCCACAGACATTCTAGTTAAACTACCAAGTGAGCGCGTTTTTTTACCCTCCGCTACTTCTTGGGCAAACTTTTTGTTTTTTTTGACCATGGACCAAAAAATAAACAGGCTGAAGGCAGTACCAAGCAACAATCCTTGGAAGACTGAATCATATGATGTGAATGCCACCCCAATCACATAAATACCCATTAGATACAGCATGTATTTCAGCTGCCTATTGAACATTTTTTCCAATTCTAGCATTTTATCATGTAATCTCCCTAGAAATATTGTAGATCTGTGGGTTAGCAAGGTAAATTTGCCCGTAATAAGTCCAAATAGAGAGTCGAAAAAGCACTCCTATTTGTCACGTTATTGACGTATGAAACCCCTCTCATTCTACATCCTTTGTTAGCATACAATAGGCTAGAATCAATGTCAATGAGTGGTTAGTGAAATTTGTCACAGGTTTGTAATTATTAACGAAACGTTCACAAATTATCTTTTTTATGCTATTGACATCCGATTTATTTTACATATTGTCTTATGTTCACTCAATATGTAACGTCTTTTCCACCCGATCTTCCCTTCCATTCCTCCTTGCAAAGATAATTGCTTTATACACTCCTTTAGGTGGCAAGTTCTTCCTCAGGACATTCTTTTTGATCAAACCAGAAGGTGCCGGCTTCGACCAATCCAGATATCCTGCAAATTTTAAGCTATCTTCCTCATAAAGGGCAATCCCGAATTCGTCGGCCCCCCTCGGAAGGTACATTTCGTAACGATAAGTTCCAGCTTGATCTCCTTGTCCAAAATCAAAACCCATCACCCTTGGATAATCAGGCTCTTCTTTCACATATAAATAGGGAAGGGAAATTCTTTTCGTTCCTTCCATTATAAGAAGGTAGCCATCGAAGACTCCCTTTTCCAAATCAGCCGGGTTTACCTGAAGCCCCACTTTCAGCCTTTTCTTTTCCTTCGGCTTCAAAGTAAGGGATTTCGGCAGCTCCCATGTGAGCCCCTTCTCCTTTAGTGGCACTTTAAACGAATAGTTCCTCATCTTCGTTCCCGTATTTTCGATCAATATCGTTTCATGATGCTCTTCAATTCCACCCTTTTTCGTATACATCCCAAATGATAACGAGCTTGGATTCAAGAGCGTGTCCGCCTTTAAGGCTTCGTCGATCTGGATGCGTCCCGCCCCTTGTTCATATGTGTGATAAAATTCGCCGGCAGATTTCCTTAATGGCTTGGATGTGCTCATCAATGCCGATTTCACTTGATCGGGGTTCCAGTCCGGATGCTTTTGCAAAATCAACGCGCACGCTCCTGCCACATGCGGAGCTGACATGCTGGTTCCGTCGAGGGACATATATCCATTAGGAATGGTGCTTTCAATTTCGACTCCAGGCGCCAATACGTCCGGCTTTATTCCCCATGATACTGTCACCGGACCTCTTGAGCTAAAATCAGCGAGCCGATCTTGTTCGTTTTTATATAAGAAGCGAACGGTATGACTATGCTCTTGCTCCATGACTTTCTTAAGGCGCAACCCATCTCTTCTATTAATAGAAGCTACTGGGATATTCATTTCTTTTTCCAGGCTTCCTGTAAAGGTCCCGCCCGTATTATTATAGATGATCACTCCTTCGGCACCCGCCTTCGCCGCATTGGATGCCTTCTGCTGGAAAGTGAGTACCCCGCGCTCCAGCAACACAATCTTATCCTGGGCATGCTTCAGGTCTTTTTCATCTCCAAGACCGCCATCCATCACCTCTTCGGAAAACGCCAGATTCCATTTCCTCGACCCTTGAAATGAATGCAAGCGCGTATGATGCTTTTTCGAACCTAGGCCGTAAACCATGAACGGAACCTTTAAAGGAGGAGTGGATGCTCCGACGGAAATCGCTTTTTCCGAGGTTCCTGGAGAACCGACAGTCCATACCTCCGGACCGGAGTTTCCATTCGAAGTCACGGCTACGATGCCGCTTTCGACCGCCTTATTCAACGCAAGCGATATCGGTAAATCCGGACCATTTACGTTATTGCCGAGAGATAGGTTCAATACATCCATCTCATCCTTCATTGCCGACTCGATAGCCGTCAAAACTTGCTCGGTATCCCCAGCACCGCCTGGACCCAGCGCCCGATATGCATAAATCTCCGCTTCCGGGGCTACGCCCTTCAGTTTTCCATTGGCAGCTATGATACCTGCAACGTGCGTTCCATGTAATGTATCCAGCTCACCCTGTTTTTTAGTTTCCATCGGATCTCCATCACCATCAACCAGATCCTTCCCTCCCCGATAAGCCCGTTGTAAATCCGGATGTGTATAATCAATCCCTGTGTCGATCACCCCAACTTTGACTCCTTTTCCGGTGATTCGATGGTTCTCCTCATCAAGGAAAGCTCTCACCCTCTCTCCTCCTATGTATGGGACACTTTCATCCAAGACAGCATGATACGTGGAAACCTCCGTAACCGCCTGGATATCATTTTCCTTTTTAAGCCGTTCGATCTCATTGAGGCTTCCCCGTAACGAAAAACCATTAAGCGCAACCGAATAAACCGTCCGTAACTGGAGAGTTGGATATTTCCCAAGCAGTTCACTGATTTTTTTTCGCTCAATAGCTTGATCCATCGTGACAACGACCGTCACTTTTTTAGATTCGGTTAACTTGGGCAACGGCGGCAAAATGATGGATGCCGCTTCCTTTTCATATGAATAAGTAAATAATAGAAGAAAAACAGTTATATATATGAACAATTTCATTACCAGCTTCAACATAATCATCCCCTTAGCTGTTAGCTTTTCTCAACAACCTTGGAGTATGCAAATAAAAAGGAAAAGCAGTATCGCTTTTCCTTTTTATTTTTCTACTTCCCAGCCCCATTCTTGAATTTGAAGCAATCACCGGCAATATAGCTGACCTATGCAAGTAACTCACGATGGTCCCCAGTGAAACGAAACGCGCCCTTCTTTTTCACGCGCAATGGAATGCAACGGTAAAGTCCAACCATCCAAACAAAAAAACTGCAGACAAATCGAGTTTGTCTGCAGTCTAAAATTATCCTTCATTATGAATCAAATCTAGTTGGCGGTACATCCACTAGCTTGAAATAGTAACGGATCGCTTCCGCTATACGAGCTGAAGCATTCCCATCACCATACGGATTCGAAGCCTTGGACATTTTTTCATGTTCTTCTTCGTTCGTCAGTAATTCATGTGCCATATTGAAGACCATCTGTTCATCAGTGCCCGCCAATTTTAAAGTACCAGCCAATATCCCTTCAGGACGTTCAGTCGTACCCCTTAAAACAAGGACGGGTACACCAAGTGACGGCGCTTCTTCTTGGATGCCTCCAGAGTCGGTCATGATCAAATATGCCCTTGAAGCGAAGTTATGAAAATCCAATACATCCAATGGCTCGATTAAATGAACCCGGGATTCCTCTCCGAGAATTTCATTTGCCAGTTCCTGAACAAGTGGATTTAAATGGACTGGGTAAACGACTTGAATGTCATCATGCTCGGCAATGAGTCTCTTGACAGCCCTGAAGATATTCCGCATCGGCTCCCCTAGATTTTCGCGGCGATGAGCAGTCAGTAAAATGAGCTTGTCTTCTCCCAATCCAGTTAAAACGGGGTGGCTGTATGAGGACCGTACCGTCGTTTTTAAAGCATCAGTCGCCGTATTCCCCGTCACGAAGATATTGTCCTTCTTGTTTTCGTTCAACAGATTCGCTTCCGCTTTTGAAGTCGGAGCAAAATGCAAGTCCGCCATCGTCCCGGTAAGTTGGCGATTCATCTCTTCCGGGTATGGGGAATACTTATTCCAAGTGCGCAACCCCGCTTCTACATGGCCAATGACGACCTGATTGTAAAAGGCAGCCAGGCTGGCGACAAACGTTGTAGTCGTATCACCATGGACAAGGACGATATCAGGCTTGGCTTCCTTCATGATGGAATCAAGACCGTTTAATGCCCTCGTTGTGATATCGGCAAGTGTTTGCCTATCCTTCATGATGTTCAGGTCATAATCCGGCTGGATCGAGAATAATTCAAGAACTTGATCTAACATTTGACGATGTTGAGCCGTAACGGCAACGATCGGCTTGAAATGTTCTGGGTGTTTTTGGAATTCCAAAACTAACGGAGCCATTTTGACGGCTTCCGGTCTCGTACCGAAAATTGTCATGACCTTTATCGGTTCGTTCATTCGTTACACCTCAGTTTCCATCCATTATTTTGTGCCGAATAAACGATCTCCCGCGTCTCCCAGACCTGGAACGATGTAACCATGTTCATTCAGCTTCTCATCAAGTCCTGCAATATAAATATCCACATCAGGATGAGCTTCTTTTAATGCATCCACACCTTCTGGAGCTGCAATCAGGCACATGAATTTAATATTGACCGCACCGCGCTTTTTAATGGAGTGGATCGCTTCGATGGCAGAACCGCCGGTAGCTAGCATTGGATCAACGACGATACATTCCCTCTCAGCCAAATCACTCGGCATTTTCGCATAATATTCGACAGGTTTCAATGTTTCCGGATCACGGTATAGACCGACATGTCCGACCTTGGCAGCAGGAATCAATTTAATGATTCCGTCCACCATCCCTATGCCCGCACGCAAGATTGGAACGATCCCCACTTTTTTACCCGAGAGCATTTTCACCTTCGCTGTGCTTACCGGTGTTTGGATTTCCACCTCTTCAAGCGGCATATCCCTTGTGATTTCAAACGCCATCAATGAAGCCACTTCATCAACTAGTTCGCGGAATTCTTTTGTTCCTGTATTTATATCGCGTATATAGGCTAATTTGTGTTGAATTAACGGGTGATCGAAAACAAAAACTTTTCCCATTTGGCATCTCTCCAATTCCATTGCTTAATTTTGCTCTTTTTATGATTTCCCTATTTGAATAGAAAAATTTTCGTGCCTTTAAATTCACTTCAACCTATTTTACAGAAAAAAGGTTCAATCTTCAATAAAGGTTTAGATGTCAGACCTATTTTCACAATTCAGATTCTTCAATTATAATCCGCAGAAAAAACCACTCCTAAAAAAGGAGCGGCTCGGATATTACAATGAAGGATATAATTCGAACTTACTCGTTAACGATTCCACACGTTGTTTCGCTTCTTCAAGTTTAGCCTCATCTTCATTATTCTTCAGAACAAGTCCGATGATCGATGCTATTTCATCCATATCTTCCAAACCGAAGCCACGCGATGTCACAGCAGCGGTACCGATACGAATACCACTCGTTACGAATGGTTTTTCCGGATCATAAGGAATCGCATTTTTGTTAACCGTAATCCCGATTTCATCAAGAACGTGCTCAGCGATTTTTCCAGTCAATCCTGTAGAGCGTACATCAAGAAGAATCAAGTGATTGTCCGTCCCATCAGAAACAAGGGTGAACCCTTCCTTTTTCAAACCTTCGCCCAAGCGTTTGGCGTTGTCGATGATTTGCTGTGCATACACTTTAAAATCTTCTTGAAGCGCTTCGCCGAATGCAACAGCTTTAGCGGAGATTACATGCATCAATGGTCCGCCTTGAATACCCGGGAAAATTGATTTATCGATTTTCTTGCCAAATTCTTCTTTACAAATGATCATCCCACCGCGTGGTCCGCGAAGTGTTTTGTGAGTTGTTGTCGTTACGAAATCAGCATAAGGGATAGGACTTTGGTGCAATCCTGCAGCAACAAGACCTGCGATATGGGCCATATCCACCATCAAATATGCTCCAACTTCATCTGCAATCTCGCGGAATCGCTTGAAATCAATTTCTCGTGGATACGCACTCGCACCTGCGACGATCATTTTTGGTTTGTGCTGACGCGCTTTTTCCAATACATCATTATAATCGATACGGTGGTCTTTTTCGTCTACACCATATTCTACAAAATTATAATTGACGCCACTGAAGTTTACCGGGCTGCCATGTGTTAAATGTCCCCCATGGGAAAGGTTCATGCCAAGCACCGTGTCGCCTGTTTGAAGTACCGTGAAGTATACCGCCATATTGGCTTGAGCCCCAGAGTGCGGCTGTACGTTCACATACTCTCCGCCGAAAATCTCTTTTGCACGATCACGGGCCAGATCCTCAACGATATCGACATACTCACAACCGCCATAATAACGTTTTCCAGGGTAACCTTCTGCATATTTATTGGTTAGGACCGATCCTTGAGCTTCCATGACCGCTTCACTCACGAAGTTTTCAGAAGCAATAAGCTCGATCTTACTTCTTTGACGCCCTAATTCCAGTTGAATTGCGTTAAACACTTGCTCATCTTGCTTGGCTAAACGATTCATTCCGTAATTCCTCCTCAAAATGTGCGTGATTCGCTTTTTAGTATTTATGTGCAACATGTCTTCATAAAGACATGAAAAAGCCTGTCCCATAATAATTAGAAAATTCTACTCCATTTTAACATGTCTATTTTAGAAGTGATAGTGTAATTTTATCGAACGTTAAATGTTTTTACATTTGTAAATGTTCGTATTTAACTTATTATTTTTGTATAATACTTCATTTAACCTAGGTTCACAAGCTAAAATGACTTCCATCCCCCCTGAAATACAGATCCCTTCCATTTATGACGATTTAAAAATGGCATGGCTTGATGGAGCTTGTCTACAGTCAGGCGATGTCGGTTTCACGAAGGATTTCAGATATTACCCTTAAAACGTCACTTTCCACTCGGATCAGGACCTTTGTTTCTTGTGCAGGCCATCCAAATAATCAAAAAGGGTTCCGGAATGAGACCTCCGAAACCCTGCTTATAAACGGAACATGCCTCAAACGAGACCAGGCGTGCGTGCCAACCGTCTACTCAATGACAACTCTTGTTGACGGAAATGTCCTGATAGACGGCCCGCTCCCCGCCGATAAGTTTGGGGCGGGTTTTTGCCATCGTCACATGTGCGTGCCCTATTTCCTTGATGGCAGATCGAAGCGGAACGGCCACATGCTTTAAATGCATACCAATGAAGGTATCCCCAATATCCATGCCCGCTTCCGCTTTAATATGCTCCACGACTACGGCATCTTTCCATTGTTGAAAGGCGTATGTTGCCATTGATCCGCCTGCCGTCCTGACCGGTATGACGGACACTTCTTCATACCCTCTTCGCACAGCCGTTTCCCTTTGCAAGACCAAGGCCCGATTAAGATGCTCGCAACATTGATAGGCCACTTGGACACCGGTTTTTTCTTGAAAATCGCTCACAACGGAAAATATCATCCCGGCAACATCGAGCGTTCCTTCCGTGCCGATCCGTTTTCCCACCACTTCACTTGTACTGCAGCCAATGACCAACAGTTGTTTCTCTTTCAAGGCCGCCTCTTCTTGAAACTCATGCAAAAGTTCCCGAAACTGGTTTTCCCATCTCTCAAGTTCATTTGAAATTTTAGCTCCACTTGACATGAAAACGCATCCTTTCAATAAGAAAACTTGCTATCCGAAGAAAAGTCAAATCACTGCATATCCTTTTCAAGGATTTACGCTTCAGCTATGTTTTCCTTCATAGTCGGCTATTTTTCCGATCCTATTTTGATGGCGGCCGCCTTCAAATTCCGAGGTCAGCCATGTTTGAGCGATTTCCCTGGCAAGTCCAGGTCCGATGACACGCTCTCCCATCGCCAGCATATTGGTATCATTATGCTGACGGGTCAATTTAGCGCTATAGACATCATGCACCAAAGCACAGCGTATCCCTTTGACTTTATTCGCTGCAATGCTCATCCCGATCCCTGTACCACAGATCAAGATGCCCCGATCGAACTCACCCTTTGCCACTTTTTCAGCAACAGGCAAAGCATAATCCGGATAATCGACTGACGTACTGCATTCACAGCCAAAATCCTCAAACGGGATCTGTAACTCATTCATTAAATTCTTGATTTCTTCACGGATATGAATTCCACCATGATCCGAGGCAATCGCAACTTTCATCAAAATCCTCCTCTTGCTTTTTATTTGATTTCATTGTGTCACAAAATTGTGAAAAGATAAAGGATGGCGGCCGCCGTCCATGCCTAAAAAGAAGCAGGAAACCGCTCCGGTCTCCTGCAGGGAATTTTCAAGTGTGAAAGCGTGTAATGGTGCTTTTCAGATTTTCCGCTTGGTTTTTGAGTTCCAACGCCGATTTTTCGACATTTTCCATCATGTTTACCTGCTCGTTTGTCACAGCCATAACCTCCATCGCTCCAGCAGAAGTCTCCTGAGCAATGGCAGCCACTTCCTGGGACTGCCTGGATGTTTCCTCTACACTTTCCATTTGACGATCAATAAGCTCTGTAATATCTTTTACCGCAGCGACAACATTATGTACCGTTTTTGTCATGCCTTCTATAGCTATATCCGTTTCCGTCCCCTTTTGAGCCTCTTCATTTGCCGTTTTGACCTGATCACTTATCTGCTTGACGACAGCCCTGACTTCAACCTGAATGTTTTGAACCAAGTTCGAAATGCCCTGCACAGCTTTAGCACTTTGATCCGCTAACAGCCGGACTTCTTCAGCAACAACTGCAAAACCTTTTCCATGCTCCCCCGCCCGGGCTGCTTCGATGGAGGCATTCAGTGCAAGCAGGTTCGTCTGTGCCGCGATATTTCCGACAAGCCCGATGATTTGTTCCACTTTTTTTGCATGCTCCTCCAAGCGCTCGACTGATTCCAAAGACTGTTGGTTTCCATATGCAAGCTGATTGATGCCGTCGACCAAGGAATTGACTACCGTTTTACTCTTGATGAGCTCTGCAGCCATTTCACCTGATAGACCGACGGACTCCTGCGCTTTTGTTTGAACCTCCTGGGCTAAAATGCTGACCTCGTCAATCGATTCGGCCGTATTCATGATGGAAGCGGCTGAGGTTTCCGCCCCTTTCGAAATTTCCCCGATCGTCGTTGCCATGTTTTCTGCCTGTTCCGATGCTTTTGATGATTCTTGAGAAATATGGATGACCTTTTCATTCGTCTCATGGAAATTCGCTTCAATATTCCGAACCATCTCCCGCAGGTTAGAGAGCATATGGTTGAAGGCAATGCCCAATGAACGGATTTCATCATCCGTCTTCGGCAGTACAACCGCTTCATTAATGCTGCCATCGGCGGCAATCAGCACGGCCTTTTCCAAATTTTTCAAAGGCTTGGTAATGACACCTGCTGCAAAAAACGCAAGAATCCCTGACCACAATATCCCTAATAAAAGTGTCCCTGCACCAAAACTAAGTGAATTCATGTTGGCAAAAAACATGGGCTGGACCACGAAGATGAAAAACGCTGAGATCGAGTAGGTGATCAGAGCGAGGACCGTGATGAAGATAACTAATTTTTTTCTCAAACCAAACTTATAACCCGAATTTCCCACCATGCTATTTCCCCCTGTAGACTTCTTACTCTTGCAGCCTCATGACCAATTTTTCAATTAAATCTTGCAGCTCCTTGAACGTTTCCCGATAAATGCCTTCCGAACCTCCAAATGGGTCGATTATGTCTCTATCATATTTATCGTCAAGAACGAACTCTTTTAAAGTAAAAGTCTTATCGATCATATTGGGGTGTCCACTGATGATGACGGCTTTATGCCCTTGGGTCATGGTGAAAATATGAGTCGCCCATTCCATTTCCTCTTTGGTTAGAGGCTTCGATCGATGATTATGGACAATGTCATTTTCAACGAGAATATGACTAGCGTGCATCGAAGCACTTTGTCCAGCGGAGGCGTAGACGCCAGCTGACCTCACTTCCACACCCGGAAGGTTCTTATTCTTCAAAATCGCTTCTGCCATTGGGCTTCTGCATGTGTTGCCTGTACATACAAATAATATTCGGATCATTTTAAAGCCTCCCTTTTTATCCATTATAAGCCTTCGCAGATTTTTTATAGTCAAAAAAAAAACGACACTGCCTATATAAAATCCCCTTTGCCCATGATTGAGCGTTTCCGCCCTTAACCAGAAACAAAAATAAAAACCGCCCCAGAAACGGAACAGTTGAGGAAGGACGAATATGATGTTGGATTTATTTATAACGAGAACAATAATTTCAAACCAAATGCACATAGGATGCTGCCGCCAAGAATCTCACTATAAACACCGAGCAACCCCTGCATTTTTCTTCCCAGTAAAAGACCTGCCCACGTCAAAAGGGTGGCAGCAATCCCAAAACAAAGGATGGTCACAACCGTTTTTGCACCGTAAATCCCCAGGGTCAAGCCTACCGAAAAGCTATCCAAGCTTACACCTAAGGCGAAAATCAACAGGCCTTTTCCAACAGGCGCCAGCATCTTATTTTCCCTTGAACCAGATTCATCCTTTTTACCCGGAATGAACATTTGTATTCCAAGTATGATCAGCAAAAGACCACCTGCATATGTGGCAAAGGTTCCAAATTTATCGGAAATGAAACGCCCTGCCCCCATACCAAGCAAAGGCATCCAAATATGAAAAATGCCTACAACCAGCCCTATAGAAAATATTTGCCTCAATCTCAGCTTAAACATTCCCATGCCGAGACCGACTGAAAAGGCATCCATTCCCAACGCGAATGCCATAAGCAATAAGGTGATGATTTCTCCAGCAAATGTATTCATCCCAATCCTCCCTCGGACGTGCCTACTACATGTTATGCATGTCCGAAAAGAAATAGAAGGATAAAAATCAGCGCTTATTTATACATGCCATTCGTCAATGACTTGGTGACCTGCCGCCTTCTCAAGCCGATTCATGACTGCAGCACCAATACCTGATTCAGGAAAACTTTCACTAAAAATGATATCCACATCCAGCTCATCAAACTGACGCAAAGCATCATATAGCCCTGTGGCAACAGTATCCAATTCCGCCAATGAACCAGGGACAACCACATGATCCGCCCTATAATCAGCTTCGTGCTCAAGAGCCGTTATGATGCCCACCCTGAGCCCTGCCTTTCTTTTTTCATCGACGAGCCTTTGCAGGAAAGCTGGATGACCTTTGACTAAATATAGAGGGGCTTTCGGTGCATAGTGAGTATATTTCATGCCTGGAGCCTTTGGGGCCGTATCCTGATTCTTCAAAGCGACATCCTGCTGCACATCGCCGATGACGGCCTTCAGTTGTTCCAGAGTCACCCCGCCGGGCCTTAAAATAATCGGGACCTCCACCGTGCAATCAAGAACCGTGGATTCCACCCCTACACCTGTCGTGCCTCCATCGACTATGCCTGCAATCCGCCCGAATAAGTCATCCTCGACATGTTTAGCCGAAGTAGGGCTTGGTTTGCCTGAAGTATTGGCGCTGGGAGCAGCAATAGGCAGATCACTCGTGCGAATGATGCCGAGGGCAACCTGATGATCGGGCATCCTGACGCCAACCGTGTTCAATCCGGCTGTCACAAGGTTTGATAGCTTGCCCGGTTTATGTTTCAAGATCAATGTCAAAGGTCCTGGCCAAAATTCAGCCATAAGCCTGCGAGCCTTTTCGGGAATGTCTTCAACAATATCCTCCAGTTGCCCCTTAGAGGCTATATGGACGATCAAAGGATTATCACTTGGACGGCCCTTCGCTTCAAACACTTTTTTCACCGCCTCGTCACTTTTGGCATTCGCTCCTAGTCCATAAACGGTCTCTGTAGGAAAAGCAACCACTTGGCCGGCCTTTAACAATTCAGCCGATTCTGTAATTTGGGGATAACTTTGTAAATTATCCACATTTTTATCCACTGACCAAACTTTCGTTTTCATTTTAAACACCATCGCCTTTTACCATTTCTTTTTTTATCCAATCGCTTTTATATGAGCGATATTTTCATTAAATCGCATAGATTTTACTTAAAAGTACTTTGAAAGTATAAAAGAAGTATACACAGAATTCAAGCGTTATCCACAAATTGTGGATAAGCATATCGAAACGGTGGATAAGTTTGTGGATATTAATGATTAATGACAGACTTTTTCGATATTTTGTTAATAACTCTGTGGATATGTTGTTCAATAACTAAAAAAGAGGGTCATTGCCCTCTTTTTAAAATAGATCATTGAAAATTTCTGCGAATAATGACTTCACTTCCACCTCGGGCTCCTTTTCCCCTTCATACAATTGTTGGCTCTGTTCAGTCGATTTTGCCAGCTTTTCTTCCTCCTCTGGCGCCGCCTTCGCATTTCCCTCTGATTTCACAGCTTCTTCCTTCACTGTATCCACCTGTGCTGCCGGTCTTGCCGATTCCGCTGCGACCTCTTCCTTATTCTGCTCCTCTGGCGCTTTTCCCTGTTCCTCGGTGACTTCCGCTTTTGCTTGTTCGTATGGAGCAGAGTTCTGTTCTTCCTTCGTTGCAGCATACACCTTGCCCCTCGAGGCTGACTGCGCTTCCTCTTCTTCCTCCGTTATCGGACTTTGGCTCACTGCCGTCCCATTTGAAAAATCAAGGAAGCATAACGGCGGAAACAAGACACACCACCAATTCGCGCCTTCACCTTCGCCGAGCGTGATGATCACGGCTTCATATTCCCCGGCCGGATATAAGTATTGTCCATAAAGTTTTGTCGGAAATTCCGCTTGGCCAAAATCGACTTTCACTGACTGTTCCAAGCCATTCTCCTTTACGACCGCCTCCGCCTTGGCTTGAATATCAGGCAGATGAGAGGTAATTACATCCCTCGCCTCATCCAAGGAGGTAAGCTCCTGGACCCACTTCGTGATATCCTTATTAACCTCATCCCTAATCAACCTTTTGACTGCTTGATCCTTTTCTTCATCGCTATTTGCTAGTATCCTCAGGCGGATTGCCTCATCCGGGATCACCTTGGTTTCTTCGGCACCGACCACTTCCGCTTTCGGCATATATATACTTACAATCGTTCCTATCGTTAAGATTACTAGATAAATAATGGCTAAATGTTTAGTTTTCATCGCCTTCGCCCCCTCACATGAATCAGTCTCACCATTTTCCATCTATCTTAAACTAGTAAAATAAAAAAAATGGTAAGCAGGTAGATTCCATATGCAAGCCAAACAAAAAAATCCGTCCCAAAGGAGGGACGGATCATGTTAATGCAGCGAAGACCATTCGATCTTTTTCATTGATGTCATTTTCAACCGATACCCGAGCGTCAGGAAACGTCCGCAGCAGCATATCAGCAACCGCCTGCCCCTGCCCAGCGCCCACCTCGAAGCCAATCAGTCCCGGTACATTCATGACCAGCGGCAACTGTTCCATAAAGCGGCGGTAAAAGTCCAGACCGTCGCTGCCGGCAAATAAGGCACGATGCGGCTCATGACCCGTTACCACCACTGACATGGACTTTTGATCATCAATCGGGATATATGGAGGGTTCGATAAAAGGATGTCCACCTTTTGGTTTTGCTCAATGAACGGCAAAAGCAAATCTCCCTGCATGAACTGCACCTCGGCACCAAGCGCTCTAGCATTTCCCCTCGCCACTTCAAGGGAAGGTTCCGCTATATCCGTTGCCGATACGAGCAAGCTTGTTTCTTCAAGCTTCATCGTAATCGCAATTGCACCGCTGCCGGTACCGATATCCGCTAAACGGAGCTTCTCGCGCTTATTAAAAAGGGACGGCATCATACGGAGTGCATGATAAATCAATTCCTCCGTTTCAGGCCTCGGTATCAGCACTTCTTCATTCACGCAGAAGGTCCGTCCATAAAACTCTTCACTGCCGATTATATATTGGATCGGCGTTCCCTCAACATGGAGTTCCACAGCCTCCTTAAAACGCCCAAAATCAGCTTCACTTAGCTCATCATGCAGGTTCGCCAACAGCATGGAGCGGGTTTGTTTCAAGAAATGCTGCAATAGGATTTCTCCGGCATTGGCATCACGATCATTCTCCTTTAAAAAAGAAGAAGCCCATTTAAGGGCTTCGAACACTTTCAGCGCAGAATCACTCATCTGCATTTTCCAGCCTGGAAGATTGGTCTTCCATGATCAAAGCATCCACGACCTCATCAAGCTTGCCTTCCATGATCTGATCGAGCTTTTGGATCGTCAAACCGATACGGTGATCCGTAACGCGGTTTTGCGGAAAGTTATACGTACGAATCCGTTCGGAACGATCACCCGTCCCGACTGCAAGCTTCCTATTTTGATCATATTCCGCCTGCACTTCACGATGGATTTTATCGTATACCCTCGCCCGCAGCACTTTCATGGCTTTTTCTTTGTTCTTGATCTGTGATTTCTCATCTTGGCAAGATACAACCGTATTGGTCGGGATATGCGTCAATCGCACGGCAGACATTGTCGTATTGACACTTTGCCCTCCAGGACCGCTTGAAGCAAACGTATCGACCCGAACATCCTTATCGTGGATTTCGACTTCCACTTCCTCCGCTTCCGGTAAAACGGCGACCGTGGCCGTAGAGGTGTGAATCCGCCCGCCAGACTCGGTTTCAGGCACCCGTTGAACGCGATGGGCCCCATTTTCGAATTTCAATTTAGAATAAGCGCCATTTCCATTAATCATGAAGATGATTTCCTTGTAGCCCCCAAGCCCAGTGGGACTTGCCTCGATGACCTCTGTACGCCAGCCCTGCACCTCGGCAAAACGGCTATACATGCGGTATAGGCTGCCGGCAAACAAAGCCGCTTCATCCCCGCCTGCCGCGCCGCGAATTTCCATGATTACGTTTTTATCATCGTTCGGATCCTTTGGAATGAGCAATATTTTCAACTTATCTTCAAGACCTTTTATCATCTCTTCAAGCTCGTTGATTTCCTCTTTTACCATATCACGCATATCCGCATCAAGTTTGTCATCGAGCATCGCCTTGGCTTCCTGGAGTTGCCCACGAACCGTTTTATACTCCTTATAAGCCGACGCGGTTTCTTGAATGCCGGATTGCTCCTTGGAGTATTCCCTTAATTTCTTGGAGTCATTGATGATTTCCGGGTCACTTAAAAGTTCATTCAATCTTTCATATCTATCTTCTACTGCTTGCAATCGATCAAACAAATCATTCACCTCATAAATTTCCCGATTCAACGATATGAATCGGAAGTAATCCATCTTTTTTCACTATAAATAAGTCGTTCAGTGCCCCAGCTCAGTTCACTTCTAGGTTAATTATAGTATAGGTGAATAATCAACGTCAAAGAGGATTCAAGAATATGGTCATTTCTTTAATTCAACATCTATTTTGTATTGAGGCACCACACCCGTAATCAGATCTTCCAGTCGCTTCTTTTCTTCATTTCTTTCGTGATCGTCCTTGATTTTACCCTTATCATGGACCGTAACATGTATGGTATTGCCGTTAATCCAGACCGACCCTGCTTCATACTCCGTTTCAGACTTAACGGCATCCCGTATAACAGCTATCTCCTGCCCCATGGATGGGGAATTGTTGGATGTATGATCAGGCGTGTTGAGGATCTGATCGGAAGGCCGTTCCGCTTCATTTTCCCAATCCTTATTGGATACATGCTTTAAACCGCTGCCGACAAAATCCTTGCCATCACGGCTTTGATCGCCATATTCCGATTCATTATTGATTGCCTTGTCATTTGGACCGCATGCCGTCAGGACAGTAAGTACAATAACCGCCATCCATATCATTTTCAACTTCATATTTTCACCCTCCATTTTGGTTGATCAACAAGATCATTTCCTCGTTAGCTTTCCCAAAATGGGACTATAATTAATCTTTTGTTCGCCTTCCATGTATTGGTCTGGATCACCGGTCCTTCGCATGTTCATTCCAATAAAAAAACGCCCTAAGATCTCATTCGACCATAGGGCACCCTTGATTTAAATATGCTCTTTAATCCCAGCTTCCTGCTTACCTGGAACTTCATGATGATGACGGCAGCGGGGCTCGTATGATTCCGATGCACCCACAAGGATGATCGGCTCATCATAGGAGGCCGGCTTGCCATCGATCAAGCGCTGCGTCCTGCTCGCAGGTGATCCGCACACTTCACACACAGCCTGCAGCTTAGTCACAGACTCTGCTAACGATAATAGAACCGGCATAGGACCGAATGGCTCACCTCTGAAATCCTGATCGAGTCCAGCCATAATCACTCGATAACCGCTGTCCGCAAGATGCTGGGCAACCCCGATAATTTCATGATCAAAAAATTGAACTTCATCTATTGCAATGATATCCAAGGGCTTGTCCAAAAACTTAAAGATATCTGTTGAATGGGCAATCGGCTTTGCCATCACTGAAGAGCCATTATGTGATACGACAGCCTCTTCCGCATAGCGATTATCTATAGCTGGTTTAAAAACAGCTATTTGCTCTTTGGCAAATTGAGCACGGCTGACTCGTTTAATCAATTCCTCAGATTTACCTGAAAACATGCTTCCGCAAATAAGCTCGATCCAGCCTGTTTGTTTCATTACATACATGGAAACAGCTACTCCCTTCCACCTGTCGATCCATTGGCCAAAATTGAAGTGGACCCGGCTTTATATAAATTGTTGCTTGTTTACAGAAAAGAAAAAACAGGCAAGAAAAATACTTGCCTGTTTTTTAAAAAGTCCGGCTTATTTAATACCGTATTTTTTGTTGAAACGATCAACACGTCCGCCAGCTTCAGCGAATTTTTGACGACCAGTATAGAATGGGTGGCACTCTGAACAAGTCTCAACTTTGATCTCTTCTTTAACTGAACCAGTTTCAAAAGTGTTTCCGCAAGAGCAAGATACTTTTGAAAGCTTGTAATTTGGATGAATTCCAGTTTTCATTCTTTTCAGCTCCTTCTGCCCTGAATCATTCGAAACAGAGTTATATACTTCAAGGTGAGTCTAAAACACCCTCACATTTATTGTAAAAACACATGAACCCATTATAGCAACTTAAAACTAGTTGTGCAACAGTTTGTTTCTTTCCCGGTTTTAAGAACGTTTAATGCTTGCCGGTCCCTTTTTCCTCTCGGACATCTCTTCATCCAGTTTACTGAAGAATTCTTCATTGCCTTTTGTCTGTTTTAGACGGCGAAGGAATTTCTCCGAGAAATCGGGTGAGTCTGACATCGTCTTCCTGATCGCCCATAGTTTATCGAGTCGATCTTTCGGAATTAGCAACTCTTCTTTACGTGTTCCTGAACGGCGGATATCGATTGCCGGGAAGATGCGTCTTTCAGCAAGGGCACGGTCTAAATGCAGCTCCATGTTACCAGTGCCTTTGAATTCTTCATAAATGACATCATCCATTCTTGAACCGGTATCCACCAGTGCCGTAGCAAGGATCGTCAAGCTGCCGCCTTCCTCGATATTCCTAGCCGCACCGAAAAAGCGTTTTGGGCGATGGAAGGCAGCAGGGTCAATCCCCCCTGATAACGTACGCCCGCTCGGCGGGATGACAAGGTTGTAAGCTCGGGCCAGACGGGTGATGCTGTCCATAAGGATGATGACATCCCGCTTATGCTCGACGAGGCGCATCGCTCGTTCCAACACCAGTTCCGCAACCTTGATATGGTTTTCCGGCACTTCATCGAACGTTGAACTAACCACGTCACCGGCAACGGAACGTTCAATGTCCGTCACTTCCTCCGGCCGTTCATCGATCAAAAGGACGATCAATTCCGATTCAGGATGGTTCGTGGTTATCGCATTGGCAATTTCTTTGATAAGCATCGTCTTCCCAGCCTTAGGCGGTGCAACAATCAGACCGCGCTGGCCAAAACCGACCGGTGCCAGGACATCCATAATTCTAGTCGATAAGTTCTTGGGCGTAGTTTCCAGCTTGATTTGCCTGTTTGGATACAGCGGTGTTAAGCCCGGGAAATGAACACGCTCTTTCGCCGACTCCGGATTATCGCCATTGACGGCCTCGACATGGAGCAATCCGTAATAGCGTTCATTTTCCTTCGGCGGCCTTACCTTACCGGAAACCTTATCACCATTGCGCAAATCGAATCTGCGGATTTGGGAAGCGGAAATATAAATATCCTCCGAGCTTGGAGAATAATTGATTGGCCGCAAGAAACCGAACCCCTCTGAAGGGATGATCTCAAGAACGCCCTCCATGAACAGGAGACCATCCTGCTCGGCCTGTGCCTTCAGGATGGCGAAAATAAGTTCCTTTTTTGAAAGTTTGCTGTAATAGGAAACTTTATATTCACGGGCGTGCTCATAGAGATCCTTAAGTTTCATGTTTTCTAAATTAGAAATAGTTAAATTCATTATGACACCACACTTTTATTAATTAAACGTTTTCACCCATACAAAAAAAGAAATGGTTTGTTAGATGGAAGAAAAACCGCAATCCATGTACCCGACCAGAGTTTTCTTAGAAAGGATGATACATTTTTACATGTAAAGAAGAAAATGATTTGAAGGCTGCTAGAAGTTTGGAGTGAAAGGGCAGATTTTATATATAGTAATCAATTAATAGTAGACCAAGCTTTATTTTACTTTTTTTATTTTAATTATTCAACTTAAATTTTTTTATAGAGAAAGCGAGCGATGAAACCGCTCGCTTTCCCTGGGGACTTTTTCTGAAAAATGCCTCAGTCGATCAAACCATTCGGTTTAATTTTTAGACTATGGCGTCCATCGATGAAACGAACGGTTCCAGATTTTGCGCGCATGACTACGGATTGCGTCTCGCCATAATGCCCTTTGAATTGGACACCACGTAAAAGTTCACCATCAGTCACACCTGTTGCAGCAAAAATGGCGTCATCTCCGCGAACGAGGTCTTCCATCCTGAGGACCTTTCCTAGATCAAGACCCATTTTCCCACAGCGTTCCACTTCTTCATCACTCTGCGGAAGAAGCTTGCCTTGGATTTCCCCGCCCAGGCATTTCAAGGCAACGGCTGAAATGACGCCCTCCGGAGCTCCGCCTGAACCGAATAAGATATCAACACCAGTAAGATCGAAGGCCGTATTGATGGCACCCGCTACATCTCCATCATTGATCAACTTGATCCGCGCTCCCGCCTCACGAAGCTCGTGAATGATCTTCGAGTGACGATCCCGGTTCAAAACCGTTGCTACGACATCTTGGATATCTTTATTCTTTGCCTTTGCCACAGCCTTAAGGTTGTCCAGTACAGAAGCATTGATATCAATCTGGCCAACAGCCTCAGGACCAACGGCAATTTTATCCATATACATATCAGGGGCGTGCAGCAAGTTCCCCTTGTCCGCTATCGCCAATACGGCTAATGCATTCCAGCCGCCCGATGCCACGATATTGGTGCCTTCCAAAGGGTCGACCGCGACATCCACTAGCGGTCCGAGACCGGTACCAAGCTTTTCGCCAATATAGAGCATCGGCGCTTCATCCATTTCCCCTTCACCGATTACAACCGTCCCTTGCATGGGAATCGTATTGAACACATCGCGCATGGCACTCGTTGCTGCATCATCCGCTTCATCTTTCTTTCCTCTTCCCATCCAACGTGCAGAATTCAAGGCCGCCGCTTCCGTTACGCGAACAAGCTCCATCGATAAACTTCTTTCCATTTCCCGCTCCCCCTTATGTACACTAGCATGATTTATATATATATATTAGTATAACACATTATATCATATAACGTAACACAGTGAGGCAACAAGAAAAGGGATCAGCTTTTAAGCTGCTCCACTTCTTCTTGGGTCATTTCTTCACGCCAGATCGTCGCTCCTAATCCAGCAAGCTTCTCCACTAAGTGGCTATAACCACGATCTATATGTTCAAGGCCCGTCACCTCGGTGATCCCTTCAGCCATCAGGCCGGCAATTACCAAAGCTGCTCCGGCACGCAAATCACTCGCCTTCACTTTTGCACCATGAAGCTGAACGGGACCATCGATGATGCCTGCCCGTCCCTCGACCTTGATCTTTGCATTCATGCGGCGCAATTCATCGATATGCTTGAAGCGCGCCCCATATATCGTATCGGTCACCATGCTGGAGCCGCTCGCTTTTGTCAAAAGGGACGTGAACGGCTGCTGGAGATCCGTCGGGAATCCTGGATATACCAGCGTCTTGATATCAACCGCTTTATATTTTTCACCCGGTGAGACGAATATCTGATCGTCGCCAGCTTCAATGTTTATACCCATCTCCCTCATTTTGGCTGTCAATGACTCCAAATGCTGGGGTATGACATTATCGATCAAGATGCCTTCACCGACAGCAGCTGCCAAGATCATGAAGGTCCCTGCCTCAATCCGGTCTGGTATGATGGTATGTCTGCACCCATGCAAGCTCTCGACACCGTCAATGCGGATGATATCCGTTCCGGCACCTTTGATTTTCGCACCCATATTGGTTAAAAGAGTGGCAACATCAATGATTTCCGGCTCTTTCGCAGCATTCTCGATCACGGTTCGCCCTTTGGCCAACACGGCCGCAAGCATGATATTGATGGTTGCCCCGACACTGACGACATCTAAATAGATGCGTGCTCCCCTCAACTCGTCGGCCCTAAGGTAAATGGCCCCCTGTTCATTCGTCACTTGTGCACCCAGTGCTTCAAAACCCTTGATGTGCTGATCTATGGGGCGGGGTCCCAAATGACAGCCCCCCGGCAAGCCTATCACTGCCTTTTTGAATTTACCAAGCATCGCACCCATTAAATAATAGGAGGCACGCAACTTCTTCACTCTTCCATTGGGAAGAGGCATTGATATCATCCTGCTGGGATTGACAGTCATTTCTCCATCATCAAAGGAAACCTCACCGCCAATTTCCTCCATCAACTCTTTTAGCATTTGTACATCCGAGATATCAGGCAAGCCTTCAATCGTTACAGGTGAGTCCGCTAAAATCGTTGCAGGAATAAGGGCGACCGCACTATTTTTTGCTCCGCTGACACGAATGCTCCCCTTTAAAGGGTAGCCACCGGCAATTTTAAGTTTTTCCATAATAAACTCCCTTCCACGCTAAGCACTTAGAAGCCGCTTTCAAAAAAAGTAATATTTTTCCACAAGAAATTTGCATAATCCGACAACATTTACTATCTAGTTTCTTAGTTTACACAAAAGTAGAAAAATCATGTAAAAAAATGATAAAAATTTCTAAATTATGTTATTTTCCATTCGACCGATGCAATCTATAGCGACTTAGCGGTAAGGCATTATGCTTCTGTACGAGAATTCCAATCCTTCAAGAACGCTTCGATTCCTTTGTCAGTCAATGGATGGTGGAATAATTGCATCAATACTTTATAAGGAATCGTTGCAATATGGGCCCCTTTAAGAGCAGCATCCGTAATATGCATCGGGTGGCGGATGGAAGCGGCAATGATTTCCGCCTTGATATCATGGATCGCAAAAATGTCAGCAATGTCCGAAATCAAATGCAGGCCGTTTTGACCGATATCATCCAAACGCCCTAAAAACGGCGATACATAAGTCGCTCCTGCCCTCGCTGCCAATAATGCTTGGTTGGCACTGAAAATAAGGGTCACGTTTGTTTTGACACCTTGTTTCGTCAGCGCAGCAACAGCCTTTAAACCATCCGGAGTCATCGGTACCTTGATCGTGATATTAGGCGCAATCGCAACAAGTTCCTTCGCTTCAGCCATCATTCCTTCAAAATCTAGCGCAATGACCTCAGCAGAAACGGAATCCTCCACTAGGCTGGTGATCTCCTTTAAACGATCATGGAAGGAAACGCCCTTTTCTCTTGCCACTAGGGACGGATTAGTCGTAACTCCTGCTAAAACGCCAAGTTCATGCGCTTGTCTGATTTCTTCCATGTTTGCTGTATCAATAAAGAATTTCATAAAATACCCTCCATATGTAATCGTTTTTTCTTTCTCTAAATTCCCCTTGAATTCTAATTGTTCAAAAAATAGAACCCCCATTAATCCTGAATCTAAAAGAAACCATTGGGGGGAAGATCCCACCAATGGAGTTATTGCCTTCATCATCCAAGAGATATGGGTTTCGAGCCCTACGTCGGATGTGATGTTATGCTTTACCGTTGGAACCGAATTCACGGATTTTGCCAATGACCGTTTCTTTGATCGCTTCACGGCCAGGAACCATGAATTTACGTGGATCATACACTTCAGAATCATTGTTAAGGACGTCACGTACAGCTTTCGTGAATACAATTTGATTTTCCGTATTCACGTTGATTTTGGATGTTCCAAGCGAAATCGCTTTTTGGATATCCTTTGTCGGAATGCCTGTCCCGCCATGAAGAACTAGTGGTTTTTGCGTTAAATCACGTACCTCTTCCATTTCTTTATAACCAAGATCCGGCTCACCTTTGTATGGTCCATGAACGGATCCCAAAGCTGGTGCGAAACAATCGACATTCGTTTCTTTGACCAATTGTTCACATTCTTGAGGGTCTGCGTACACGACGCCATCAGCAATTACATCATCTTCTTGTCCACCAACCGTACCTACTTCCGCTTCAACGGATACATTACGGGCATGGGCGAATTCAACAACCTTCTTCGTCGTTTCGATGTTTTCCTCGATCGGATGATGTGACGCATCGATCATTACTGAAGTGAATCCAGCTTCGATCGCTTCTTTACATTTATCAAAACTTGAACCATGGTCAAGGTGAATGGCCACAGGAACTGTAATTTTCATATCTTCCAATAACCCTTGAACCATCATGACAGTCGTTTTGAAACCACCCATATGACGGGCAGCCCCTTCGGAAACACCAAGGATGACCGGGGATTTTTCTTGTTCCGCAGCGGCTAGAATAGCTTGAGTCCACTCTAGGTTATTGATATTGAATTGACCTACTGCATACTTTTCTTCAAGAGCTTTATTGAGCATATCTTTCATAGAAACTAAAGGCATTTGATTTCCTCCTACTGATGGGTGTAATTATGTTAAAGTTATTTCTTTCTAGATATTCCCTAATATCGAAGTAGCATACGCTTATCGATCAGAATATCTTTCCTCTTGTAGCATATCAATACATCAAAAAAACAGCAACAAATACACTATCCCGAGCATTAAAATTTATTCCAAAAAAACGCGGCACATCTTGAAAAAGATAGCCGCGGCAACCATATAGCCAATAGTATCATCCGTTCAAAACCATCAGCTTGACTGAATCGGTAGGTATTCACGAACCGCTTTTCTAATATCATCAATATCGAAAGGTTTTGCAAAGTGGGTCATCGCCCCTAGATCTTTCGCTTCTTGAATCATATCAAGTTCCCCATAAGCGGTCATGATGATGACCCGGATATCGGGATCGACCACTTTCATCCGTTTCAGGATCTCTATTCCATCCATTCCAGGAATCTTCATATCGAGCAATACAAGATCCGGTGAATGATTATTCAGGACTTCCAGGGCTTGGATTCCATTTGCGGCTTGAAATGTATCATACCCTTCTTTATGTAAAACCTCGTTCAATAAAATACGGATGCCGAATTGATCATCAACTATCAATATCTTCCCTGACATTTTATCACCTCTCCTCTTTCCGATTTATAAAAATATCAGCCTAACCGGCATATTACCCAAACATGTATTTACTTTCACATTTTCACAAACTTGAATTCTATGTTCCTATTCGATAATTGTAACAAAATTCCTGCCACATAGCTAAAAGGAATTTTTATTTTTTGGTTTTTCTGACCTATTCAGCAAATCGATCCATACTGACCAAAAATCCAGAAGCCTGTCAATGCAGCGGAAAGTCCTTTATAATAAAGGGAATATTTTTTAAAAGGAGTCCCTGATCATGTTAAAAATTTTCTCGACACAGCTAAGCGGTATATTTAAAAAAATGATGGATAATGAAGCCTTTGAAATGGAGGATGCCGGACGTCTGCTGGCTCAGGCCGCGGTTGGGGATGGCTCCATCTTCATACAAGGCTTTGGTGAAATGCAAGGCGTCACGGCCGAGGCGATGGACGGGGCGGAGCCCTTTCCGAAAGCAAAAAGATATGAACACGGCGAAACTATTTCAAGAGAAGATCGATTCCTTATTTTCAGCCGGAAATCCGATGACAGCGAAGCATTGAAGCTTGCCAAAGCCCTTAAAGAAAAAGATATACCCTTTGTCGCCGTTTCCACCTCCGCAGCGACCGATGAGGACTCTCTTACGGAACTGGCTGACGTACATATCGACTTACGGATCCACCGTGGACTGATTCCCGATGAAGCTGGAAACCGCTATGGCTACCCCACCCTCATTGCTGCCCTTTTCGCTTATTACGGAATTAAATTCACTCTTGAGGAAATTATCCAAGAATATCAAAATGAAGAAGACTAACCTTCTTGAACTACAAAAGGTATCGGAATGATCTATCCCGGTACCTTTTTGATTTATAATCGGACCGAAGCTAACAGTCCCCGCCACTTTTCTCGCGAGTTTGGGCTTGGCATTGAATTTGAGTCCGGTTCTCTTAAAAATTGCGTTTTTCACACACTTTTTGTACTTTTTCCCAACAGCTGCATCTGGGCAGACAGTTTTCAACCTTCATCAAAACCTAAACAAAAAAACTGCAGGCAAGCTCGATTAATCATCGAGTTTGCCTGCAGTCTGACACAGCCTTAGAGGCTGTTTTTTTATTTATTAAAGTTTTTCGCTGCGCTTTAAGGACATCCCGACAAAGTCACGGAATAGTGGCTGTGGACGGTTAGGGCGTGATGTGAATTCCGGATGGAATTGAGAAGCCACAAACCAAGGATGATCTTTCAATTCAACGATCTCGACCAGACGGCCATCTGGGCTTGTTCCAGAGAAGACGAAGCCTGCTTCTTCCATCGCCTGACGGTAATGATTATTGAATTCATAACGGTGACGGTGACGTTCATACACAACCTCGTCATTATAAGCCTCGTAAGCTTTGGTGCCCTCGATAAGCTTACATGGATATAAACCAAGACGAAGTGTACCGCCCAAATCTTCTACATCCTTTTGCTCTGGAAGAAGATCGATGATTGGATCTGGAGTATCCGCTTGAATCTCGGCAGAATGGGCTTCCGGCAATCCTAAAACGTTGCGCGCATATTCAATGGACGCCAATTGCATGCCTAAACAGATTCCGAAGAATGGTGTTTTTGTCGTACGGGCATATTCTGTCGCAGCAATTTTCCCTTCGATGCCACGATCTCCAAAACCGCCCGGAACAAGGATGCCGTCTGCATCTTGAAGAAGCTCAGCAACATTTTCTTTCGTTACGTCTTCCGAATTGACCCAGTCGATTTCGACATCGGCGTCAAACGCATAGCCTGCGTGCTTAAGTGCTTCCACTACAGAAAGATAAGCATCTTGCAGCTCCACATATTTTCCGACAAGCGCGATTTTCGTTTTCTTCGATAAAGAAGTAACCTTTTTGACTAGTTCCTTCCAATCTTCCATATCCGCCTCGCCGCAATCCAATTTCAAGTGATCGCAAACGATTTGGTCCATATTTTGCGCTTGAAGGGCAAGCGGGATGGAGTAAAGCGTATCTGCATCCAGACATTCGATAACCGACTTTTTATCGATATCGCAGAATAAAGCAATTTTATCCTTCATATCTTGTGAGATCGGGCTTTCTGTACGTGCAACGATGATGTTCGGCTGAATGCCGAGGCTGCGCAATTCCTTCACGCTATGCTGTGTCGGTTTCGTTTTCATTTCACCAGCAGCTTTAATATAAGGGACAAGTGTACAGTGAATGTACATAACATTGTTGATTCCGATATCACTTTTGATTTGGCGAATCGCTTCAAGGAATGGAAGAGATTCGATATCCCCTACCGTACCGCCGATTTCCGTAATGACGATATCCGCATTCGTTTCATTGCCTGAACGGAAAACCCGCTCTTTAATTTCATTCGTGATGTGGGGGATGACTTGTACCGTTCCGCCCAAATAGTCGCCGCGGCGTTCTTTTCTAAGGACGGTTGAATAAATTTTCCCTGTTGTCACATTGCTGTGTTTGCCAAGGTTGATATCGATGAACCGCTCATAGTGACCTAGGTCCAAATCCGTCTCCGCGCCATCATCCGTAACGAACACTTCACCGTGTTGGTATGGACTCATCGTACCTGGATCCAAGTTGATATACGGGTCAAATTTCTGGATCGTCACATTCAATCCCCTATTTTTCAAAAGTCTTCCTAAAGAAGCGGCCGTTATCCCTTTTCCTAAGGAAGAAACTACTCCACCTGTCACAAAAATATATTTTGTCATCTCATATCCTCCTAATAGAATGTTTTCTTCCGATCCTGCTGCTTGATATACAGGTAAACTGGAACTTGCACCAATACACCGCCAAATTAGCGGTCAAAAGCCAAAAGACGTAAAGCGGTATGCCATTAATCACTTAAAGGTCTTTAGTGAGAGTCATGCACGATGCATGAACAAGGTTAAACTTCCGCAAATGACAGTAAAACATAAATAGGTTCTCCATAGTTTTTACAATTCTACGAGAAATCATTTTTAAAAATAAAAAAATGATGTCATTTATCCATTCCATCATTAAAAACAAAAACGCTCCGCTTACAAAAAAGTAAGGGAGCGATATAATTTAATCATTGTGTCCTTTTTAAAGGAGCCCAAAAATGATTCTACAAATTTCGCCTCAAAAAGTCAAGGGCGATTATTTATTTTTCGTTCTCTTCATCTAGCTCTTCTTCCTCTTCATCTTCGTCCTCATCGTCTTCCAGGACAAATGCATCGTCTTCAATTATTTCTTCTTCCAAATCGTCATCATCTTCCACGTCATCATCCAAAAGGACTTCATCGATAACTGGAGAACCTAGGATATCATCATCATCGTCGTCATCCTCATCCTCGTCCAGATCATCGACATCTTCATCGAAATCAAGATCTTCATCATCAAGCTCATCGAAATCATCGATAACGACAGCAGCCTTTTTCGCTTTCTTTTTCTTTTTCGGTTTAACGACATGGACGACTTCTTCTTCGATTTGATCAACCGGGTACCATGTTTTCAATCCCCAACGGTTGTCCCCAAGTGAAGTGAAACGGCCATCCACATTTAAATCCGTGTAGAATTGGGCAATTTTTTTTGCCACTTCAGCTTTGGATAAATGATGCAGCGAAGCTAACTCACTGACTAGGTCTTTGAATGGAATCGGTTCATTTCTTTCCACTAACAAATCATATGCCATCTCTATTAAGGACATTTCCAATAATTGCTCTTTTGAGTATTGTTTTAAACTCAAATTCCGCACTTCCCTTCTCTATTCAAACACTGGCTTCCGTGTTTTTTCACATAAAAAAATAATCTAAAACAGTATTTCGATAAAATAACGACAATTCCTGCTAGACATATACTCCATTATAAACAATCCAAATGGGTTTATGCTAGTTCTATCTGATACTTTCACAGATTTACCTTAATGCCCCTGCTATGGGGAGTGCTTGGTCATTTACTTTCTTTCTGCGATTTTTGACGATAAGCTGCCGTGAAAAAAGGCAAAGGATATGATGAAAAAGGAGATGGCACCCAATCGATGCTCATATAAAAGAATGATGGCAAAAAAGGAACCAATTATTAATTCGAGCATTTCCAGGTTCATTCAGCTCCACTGGGGCTGATTCATCATTTTTGCCCCTTTTCCAAATTATTATAAGGGGAAATTTACATTTTGCCAAAAAAGGGGCTATCGTTATTGAGAAAAAGGGACCCCTTCGATACGGAGTCCCTTTTTGCCCATCCTTACATATTTCTGCGATATTGCCCGCCTACATCATATAACGCACGGGTTATCTGGCCAAGGCTAGCCACTTTCACACAATTCATGAGCTCGGCAAAAATATTGTCACCATTCATGGCCGCGGCCTTCAGCCTGGTTAGGGCTTCATCGGTGAACTGCTTATTTCTTTCCTGAAATGCCCGCAAGTTTTTGATTTGCCCTTCCTTTTCTTCCTTTGTTGCACGGGCAATTTCCATGCTGTTGACGGCATCCTCGGAAGGAGGATTTGGATTCAGGTACGTATTGACCCCGATGATCGGCAATTCCCCGGTATGCTTTTTCATTTCATAATGCATGGATTCATCCTGGATTTTGCCCCGCTGGTACTGCGTCTCCATAGCGCCAAGAACGCCGCCTCGATCATTGATGCGATCGAACTCCTGAAGGACGGCCTCCTCAACCATATCCGTCAATTCCTCGACAATGAAGGAGCCGGAAATCGGATTTTCATTCTTTGAAAGCCCATGCTCCTTCGTAATGATCATTTGAATGGCCATGGCACGGCGTACAGATTCTTCGGTAGGCGTCGTGATGGCTTCATCATAAGCATTCGTATGCAGGGAGTTACAGTTGTCCTGTAAGGCCATCAAAGCCTGAAGTGTCGTTCTGATATCATTGAAATCTATTTCTTGCGCATGAAGGGAGCGGCCTGATGTTTGTATATGGTATTTCAGCTTCCGGCTCCTGTCATTCGCACCATATTTATCCTTCATGACCGTCGCCCAAATCCTTCTTGCCACCCTTCCGATGACCGTATATTCAGCATCGAGCCCATTCGAGAAGAAAAACGACAAATTCGGGGCGAAATCATCGATATTCATTCCGCGACTCAAGTAATATTCGATGTACGTAAAGCCATTCGCCAAAGTGAAGGCCAGTTGTGAAATCGGATTGGCCCCGGCTTCGGCAATGTGATAACCGGATATGGATACAGAATAGTAATTCCTGACTTTATGATCGATGAAATAGGCTTGGATATCCCCCATTAGCCTTAATGCAAATTCCGTGGAGAAGATGCATGTATTCTGGCCTTGGTCCTCTTTCAGGATGTCCGCTTGAACTGTTCCGCGTACCGTCTGAAGAGTGAAGGCCTCCACTTCCTGTACCTCCATATCCGTAAGCGGTCGGCCGAGCTCTTCCGCCTTTCGTTGGATCTGTTGTTCGATTGCCGTGTTCATGAACATGGCCAATATGATCGGTGCCGGTCCATTGATGGTCATGGATACGGATGTTGATGGGTGGCAAAGATCAAAACCTGCATACAGTTTCTTCATGTCATCCAACGTACAAATGCTAACGCCGCTTTCCCCTACCTTGCCATAGATATCTGGACGATGATCAGGATCCTCGCCATATAATGTTACGGAATCGAAAGCCGTACTAAGCCGTTTAGCAGTATCATCCTTGGATAGATAATGAAATCGGCGGTTGGTCCGGTCCGGGGATCCCTCACCGGCGAATTGCCGTTTTGGATCTTCCCCTTCACGCTTGAATGGAAAGACTCCAGCTGTATACGGGAAGAAGCCCGGAACATTTTCACGGGATATCCACGCCAAAATCTCACCGTAATCAACAAATTTAGGCAGGGACACTCTCGGGATCATTAAACCCGATAAGCTTTTCGTTTTTAGCTTCGTGACGATTTCTTTGTCCCTGATCGTCGTTACAAACTGCTCCCCTGCATATTTTTCTTTTAAATCGCTCCAGCCCGAGAGCGATTTTTTCGATTCGGGGGATAACTTGGCAGCCGTTTCTTTTTTCAAATCTTCCAAAGACGCAAGAATTTCTTTGTCGTTATCATTTTCCTTTACCGCCTCAATGGCACCTTCAAGCTGGAAAAGCCTGCGGGCGATGCGGACTTGCTCCGCCGAGCGTTTATGATACGTCCGGACCGTATCGCTTATTTCCCGCAAATAATAACGGCGGTCATTCGGAATGATGACATTTTGCTTGTAAACATCCGCTTCCTTCGAAAAGGCAGTGCTCCATTCCGTCCCTGCTTTTTCATTAAGTTTTTCTATCAGGGCAGCGAATAATGCATTGGTCCCCGGGTCATTGAATTGGGAGGCGATCGTGCCATAAACCGGCATTTCCGATGGATCTTGATCAAAAAGGGTCCTGCTACGTTGATATTGTTTCTGAACTTGGTTTTTTGCATCCTCAGAGCCTTTGCGCTCATATTTGTTAATGACGATCAAGTCTGCATAATCGATCATATCGATCTTTTCCAGCTGGGAAGGTGCGCCGAACTCACTTGTCATCACATACATGGACACATCACAAATCTCGGCAACTTCTGCATCGCCCTGGCCAATTCCGCTCGTTTCGACGATGATTAGATCGAAGCCAGCTGCCTTCACGACGGATATGGCATCTTTAATCGCCAAGGACAGCTCACTTTTCGAATGACGCGTGGCCAGGCTCCGCATATATACACGCTCTGAAAAAATCGCGTTCATCCTGATCCTGTCGCCCAGCAAGGCACCGCCCGTTTTTTGTTTTGTCGGATCGACGGACAGTATGGCGATTTTCTTATCCTTGATTTCGTTAAGGAAACGCCGGATCAATTCATCGGTCAATGAACTTTTACCCGCGCCGCCCGTTCCTGTAATCCCTAGAACAGGCACCTTCCTTTCAGACGTCTTGATTTGTTCGAATAGGCTTTCCACTGCTGCGGCTGCTTCCTCCGTAGCCTCAAGCCTGCCTTCAGCGAAAGTGATATATTGGGCAATCGCATTCGTCCCGCCTGTGATCAGCTCATCAAAGCGTTCCTGCAAAGAAGGTTTGACCGTGGAGAAGTCACATTCCTCCATCAATACATTTATCATGCCTTGGAGGCCGTATGCCCGCCCTTCATCAGGGGAGAAGATACGGGCTATCCCGTATTCATGCAGCTCCTTGATTTCCCTCGGAATGATGACCCCGCCACCTCCGGCAAAAATCCGAATATGCTCGGCTCCCCTTTCCTTCAACAGGTCATACATATATTTAAAATATTCTACATGGCCCCCTTGGTAGGATGACATCGCGATGCCTTGAACATCTTCCTGTATGGCTGCATTCACGATCTCCTCAACAGATCGATTATGACCTAGATGAATGACCTCTGCCCCGCTCGACTGCAGGATCCTTCTCATGATGTTGATCGATGCGTCATGGCCATCGAATAAACTCGAAGCTGTCACGAATCTGATATGGTTTTTCGGTCTATACACTTCAACGGTACTCATATAGCTCCCCCTTATTGAAACGACTTGATATCAGCACTTTTATGAAATGATACATTTTGAATCAATAATTGCGTCTGCACATCGATGTACTCTTGAAGCGTATACTCTTTATGCAAAGCCCATCTTCTAAAACTCCACATCTGTCCCTGGACAAAGATGTTATGCGAAAGAAGGCTGATTTGTTTTTCCGTCAGCAAAAGTTCCCCGTTCTCAACACATTTCGTTATGACCTTTTCGAACATGCCCACCATTCGGATTTCTTTGTTCAGCACGTAAGGCAGGGCATCCTTCGTCAACGCCTTCACCTCTTGATACATCACCAGCACTTCGTCCTGCATATCATCCATCACTTTATAAAAATAGGCGATTGTCATCTTCAAACTATCAAGTGTCCCATCACTCTGATCGATTTCTTTTTGAAGCTTTTCCTGAACTTCATCGTAAATAAAGTCACAAACGAGATATAAAATATCTTCCTTGGTTCGGATATACTCGTATAACGTACCAATACTAAAGCCAGCCGCTTTGGCAATTTCCCTGGTAGTCGTCCGATGGAATCCCTTTTCCTTAAAAAGGGTCACCGCCCCTTTGATCATTTGGGTACGTCTTTTTTCCACCAGCCGCTCATCCTTCACAGACGCAAGTACTTCTCTTTTTTCCATTTTCAAACCCCTTTTATGAAGCGAATCATATACCCAACAAAGACATTCTCCAATAAATTGAAAAGGGCATTCCGTCAAGGCGGTGCCTCAAGCGGAAAACCTCATTTTCAACTCTATTTCGTAACCATCCTTGAAATGACCAGCTTCTGAATCTCCTGTGTACCTTCGTAGATCTGGGTTATTTTCGCATCGCGCATATACCGTTCTACTGGATAATCCTTTGTATAGCCATAACCACCGAAAACCTGTACGGCTTCCGTCGTTACTTTCATGGCTGTATCACCAGCGAATAGTTTCGACATGGCCGACTCTTTTCCATATGGTAGACCCACGGATTCCAACCAGGCAGCCTGGTAGGTTAATAATCTTGATGCTTCAACCCCGGTTGCCATATCCGCCAGTTTAAAACCGATTCCTTGCTGTGCAGAGATGGGCTTGCCGAATTGGACGCGCTCTTTTGCATAATTGACCGCGGCATCCAATGCACCCTGGGCAATGCCTACAGCTTGGGCGGCTATTCCGTTACGGCCCCCATCAAGCGTCATCATCGCGATTTTAAAGCCCTCCCCTTCCTTGCCAAGCAGGTTTGCCTTCGGCACCCGGCATTCATCAAAAATGATTTCCGTTGTCGGTGATGAACGGATTCCCAGCTTCTTCTCTTTTTTACCAACACTGAAACCCGGGAAGTCACTTTCGATGATGAAAGCACTCGTTCCTTTTTGCTTCGATTCGGGATCTGTCAAAGCAAAGACAACGTAGGTATCTGCAATTCCGCCGTTCGTAATGAAAATCTTCGAACCGTTGATGATATATTCATCACCAACAAGCTTCGCGGTCGTTCTCATGCCGCCTGCGTCGGATCCTGAGCTAGGCTCAGTCAGGCCATACGCGCCGATTTTTTCACCCTGTGCCATCGGGCGAAGATATTTTTGCTTTTGCTCCTCGGATCCGAATTTGTAGATTGGCCAGCCTGCAAGAGATGTATGGGCTGATAACGTAACCCCAGTGGAAGCACAGACTCGGGAAAGTTCCTCGATCGCAATGCAATACGCCAAATAGTCGCTCCCGATTCCCCCGTATTCCTCCGGCCACGGAATTCCCGTCAAACCAAGTTCGGCCATTTTATCAAAAATTTCACGGTCAAATCGTTCTTCTTCATCCCTCTCGGCAGCCGTAGGAGCCACTTCATTCTGCGCAAAATCGCGCACCATTTTTCTGATCATTTCATGTTCTTCGGTCAATTTAAACTGCATGATATTCTTCCCCTGCCCTTTTCGATGTATTTAAAGATTCTTATTGATGACCATTCTTTGGATTTCACTGGTGCCTTCATATATTTCCGTTACCTTTGCGTCCCTGAAATAGCGTTCTACGGGATATTCCGTCGTATATCCATAACCTCCGAATACTTGGACAGCTTCTATCGCCACCTCGACGGCCGTCCTCGAAGCGAATAGCTTAGCCATCGCAGCCTCCTTGCCGCACTTCAAGCCCTCTGAGCGTAAAAACGCCGCCCGGTAGACAAGTAATCTGGAAGCTTCTATGCCGGTGGCCATTTCCGCCAGCTTGAAGCCAATCCCTTGCTGCGATGCAATCGGTTTGTTGAACTGCACCCTGTCCTTTGCATATTGGACGGCATGTTCCATGGCACCCTCAGCAATTCCCAGCGCCTGGGACGCAATCCCGATCCTGCCGGCATCCAGATTGGCCATCGCAATCTTGAAGCCTTCACCTTCTTTTCCAAGCAGATTGCCCTCAGGCACTTTCATATCTTCGAAGGTCACCTGCACGGTGCTCGAGCCATGAAGCCCCATTTTACGCTCGTCTTTACCGATGATTAAGCCAGGCGTCCCCTTTTCGACGATGAAGGCAGAGATTCCCTTGCTGCCGGCCTTCGGATCGGTTGAGGCAAAAACGATAAACACATCCGCCTCACCGCCATTCGTGATGAATACTTTGGATCCATTTATTCGATATAGACCGTCTTTTTTTACAGCCTTCGATTTCAAACTCGCAGCATCGGAGCCGGAGCTTTGCTCGGTCAAGCAAAATGCGCCTAAATATTGTCCTGCGGCTAACTTAGGCACATACTTTCGTTTCTGCTCCTCGGTTCCAAAATAAACGATCGGATTCGTTCCAACAGAAGTATGGACGGACAATATGACACCTAGGGTGGGGCTTACTTTGGAAATCTCGTTGATGGCGATGATATAAGACATGAAGTCCATCCCCGCGCCACCGTATTGTTCGGGGATCGGAATTCCCATCAAGCCAAGATCGCCCATTTTTTGCAGGATCGCTTTCGGAAACATGCCTTTTTCCATGGCGTCGATATGAGGGGCAATTTCTTTCTCCGCAAAATCACTTACCATCTTCCGCATCATTTGCTGTTCTTCTGTAAACTTGAAATCCATTCCTTCATTCCTCCCTAGCTGCAGATGCTTTTCAATGATCAGTTATCAGTTATATTCGTAAAAGCCACGTCCTGATTTCCTGCCCAGCCACCCAGCTTTTACATATTTCCTTAGCAGCGGACACGGACGGTATTTATCATCGCCCAGCCCTTGATGAAGGGTTTCCATAATATATAAGCATGTGTCGAGTCCAATGAAGTCAGCTAGCGTAAGCGGTCCCATCGGATGGTTCATCCCGAGCTTCATCACATCATCAATCGCCTCTTTAGTGGCAACGCCCTCATATAGCGTATAGATGGCCTCGTTGATCATCGGCATCAAAATCCGATTCGCTACAAAACCGGGGAAATCATTCACTTCCACCGGCACCTTGTTCAAGGATTCGGCCATCTTTTCCACCTTTTGATATACTTCATCGGCTGTAGCAAGACCGCGGATGACCTCCACTAGCTTCATCACTGGAACCGGGTTCATGAAATGCATGCCGATGACATTGGCAGGCCTTTTCGTGCTCGCTGCTATTTCGGTAATCGGCAGTGAAGAAGTATTGGTGGCAAGTATGGCATGTTGTGGCGCGATTTGGTCCAGCTCGGCAAATAGCTTCGTTTTTATTTCCATATTTTCCACTGCAGCTTCAATCACCAAATCCACCTCGGCTGCATTTTGCAAATCAGTCGATGACGTCAGCCTGGAAAGGGCTGCATCCTTATCCTCGGCCTTCATTTTCCCTTTTTCGACCTGTCGCGAAAGGTTTTTGGTGATCGTTCCTAAGCCCTTTTCCACAAATTCAGCTTGTAAATCATGCAAGAGAACCTCATAGCCCCCCATTGCGCAAACCTGGGCGATGCCAGACCCCATCTGTCCCGCACCGATGACCATCACTTTTTGAATGTTCATGAAAACCCTCCTCATCATCTATGAAACTATCAACTTTGCTTTGGCACCTCGATTAAGATCGCATCTCCTTGGCCGCCGCCACTGCAGATCGCTGCTATGCCCAGTCCCCCGCCACGGCGTTTCAACTCATGCATGAGCGTGATGATGATGCGGGCACCGCTTGCCCCGATCGGGTGACCTAAGGCCACTGCACCTCCATTGACATTCACTTTTTCCGCCTCGACGCCGGCAATCTTCCCGCTGGCCAGTGCCACAGCTGCAAATGCTTCATTCACTTCGAATAAATCGATGTCTTCCACCGATTTGCCTGCCTTCTTCAGGATTTCATTTATGACCAAGCCAGGCGTTTTCGGGAAGTCCTTCGCTTCAACTGCCACTTCGGCATGTGCCAAAATATAAGCAAATGGAGCTTTCCCTTCTTTTTCGGCACGTTCCTCACTCATCAATATGAGAGCCGCCGCTCCATCATTGACTCCTGGTGCATTCCCTGCCGTAATCGTTCCCTCGTTATTAAAAGCAGGCCCTAATTTGGCGAGCTTCCCGGCAGATGTATCCTTTCTTGGTCCTTCATCATGTTCGATCGTAATCGGATCCCCTTTTCTGACCGGAACCTGTACGGCAACGATTTCTTCTGCCAGTATGCCTTCATCCATCGCTTTAAGCGCTTTTTGATGGCTATCGTAAGCCCAGCCATCTTGTTCCTCACGGGTAATTTCAAGATCCTCGGCAGTACTGTTTCCGTAAGTGCCCATATGTACCCCTGTGAAACTGCAGCTAAGTCCGTCGGATATCATCGTATCCTTCATCTGCGCATCGCCCATCCTTAAGCCCCAGCGTGCCTTCGGAAGAATGTAAGGTGCATTGCTCATGGACTCCATTCCCCCGGCAACAATGATTTCCTCATCACCTAAACGAATGATCTGATCGGCCATTGTGACACTGCGAAGCCCTGATGCACATACTTTATTAATCGTTTCCGTTTTCACTTCCCAAGGAATACCGGCATGTCGGGCTGCCTGACGTGAAGGGATTTGCCCTTGACCTGCCTGAAGCACATTCCCCATGATTACCTCATCGACCTGCCCGCCCTCGATTCCAGCCCGTTCAAGTGCCTCCTTGATCGCCATCCCGCCAAGCTGTGATGCCGTAAAACTGCTAAGGCCTCCGCCAAATTTACCGAAGGGCGTTCTCACACCACTGATTATCACTGTTTTTGCCATCCTTATTTCCTCCCTCAATTAAAATTGATTGAACGCTCGCTCAATAAGGAGCCGAACGTTATGTAAGCGCTTAATATTATCTTACATAATTTTGACAATAATTTAAATATTTAAATAAAAAAATCGCCTGCTTCCTCAAAGCGATCATATAAGAAGCAGGCAATCATATATTGATTAAGATGCGATCGGTTTGCTTTCACCAATGATCGCTTTTTCGAGAAGCTCGGCTACATCATACGTTTTAACGTTTTCCTCGACTTCTTTTGCTTTCGTCCCATCAGATAGCATGGTCAGGCAATAAGGACATCCCGAGCTGATAACGGTCGGGCTGACGGCAAGTGCTTGTTCCGTACGCGCCACATTAATGCGGTTTCCTGTTTCCTCTTCCATCCACATCAAACCGCCTCCGGCACCACAGCACATGCCCTTTTCACGGTTGCGCTCCATCTCGATCAGTTTCACGCCAGCAATCGATTGCAGGATTTCACGCGGTGGGCTATATACCTCATTGTACCTTCCCAAGTAGCAGGAATCGTGGAAAGTAATCGTTTCATTAACTGGATATTGCGGCACCAGCCTGCCTTCGCTGACGAGCTTTGCAAGCAGTTCCGTATGGTGGTACACTTCCGCCTCCAAGCCAAAATCCGGATACTCATTTTTAAAAATATTATAGGCATGCGGATCGATCGTCACGATTTTCTTGATGTCGTTCTTCTGGAACTCTTCGATGTTCTTCATGGCAAGCTCCTGAAAAACAAACTCATTACCCAATCGACGCGGGGTATCCCCTGAGTTTTTCTCTTTATTTCCCAGAATCGCGAATTTGACGCCCGCTTCATTCATTAACTTGGCAAAGGAAAGGGCAATCTTCTGGCTTCTGTTATCGTAAGATCCCATTGAACCGACCCAGAATAAATATTCGAATTCTTCGTCTGCCTTTTGCAATTCCTTCACGGTAGGAACACTGACATCCTCCCTCAAGGTTCTCCAATCTTCTCTCTCTTTACGGTTCAGCCCCCAAGGGTTTCCTTGACGCTCAATATTGGTCATTGCACGTTGGGCATCAGGATCAAGCCTGCCTTCGGTCAGCACTAAATATCGGCGCATATCGATGATTTTGTCGACATGTTCATTCATTACCGGGCATTGATCCTCACAATTACGGCAGGTCGTGCAAGCCCATAGTTCTTCTTCCGTAATGACTTCGCCAATAAGGCTCGGGCTGTAGCTTTCAATTGCTGCGGCCGATTCCTGGGCTCCCTCGCCGCTGCTGGCAAGAGCGATCTTATTTCCAGTGGTATTGCCGAACACAAAGGATGGCACCCATGGCTGCTTCGTTGTTACAGCAGCTCCTGTATTCGTTAAATGGTCACGCATCTTGATGATGATATCCATCGGTGACAGCATTTTCCCGGTACCGGTTGCCGGACACATATTCGTACAGCGCCCGCATTCCACGCAGGCATAAAGATCGACCATTTGGTATTGTGTCAAATCCTCGATATATTTGGCACCATAATATTGGTTGCCTTCTTTGTCCAGGATCTCTTCTTCCAAATCGACCGGCTTCAATTTCCCTGGATTGTCCAGACGGTTCAAGAATACATTGATCGGACCGGCAATCAAGTGTGCATGCTTCGATTGCGGGATGTAAACAAGGAACGATAAGATGATCATTAGATGCATCCACCAAGCTACATAAAACACGGCAGTAGCTGCGGCTGTTCCCATCCAGCCGAATAGGAAGGCTATGCTTGATGCGACTGGCTCTGACCAGGTTGCATCATGTTCATGCCAAATCATTCCCATTCCATTCCCCAGCAGTACGGTAATCATGATGCCGGTAATGAAGATGACAACCAATCCCGCTTTGAAATCCCTTTTCAGGCGGACAAGCTTTTCAACATAACGGCGGTAACCAGCCCAAAGGATTGCCACCAGAACCGTGAGCGTCACGATTTCCTGGAAGAAGGTAAAGGCTGGATAAAGAGGTCCTAACGGCAAATGCCACCCTGGCCTTAACCCTTTAATGAAAAAGTCAAGTGCACCAAATTGCACTAAAATGAAGCCATAAAATAGCATCGCATGGATGATTCCGCTCTTTTTATCTTTGAAGAGCTTTTTCTGACCAAATACATAAACCCCAATTTTAACCAAACGATCTTTTACACGGTTATCGAATTCCACTTTTTTGCCAAGTTTTATATATGCTAAACGAGTTCTAATCAAATAGATAAATAAACCAGCGGCGTAAGCGGTTACAAGTAGAAAAGCAATCAAGTTGATCCACAGTAAGCCATTCATTTCCATGCAGTCCTTCCCCCTCTTCGTAAATTGTAAAATGCCAGGCAACCATTTTAATAAATAGAAAATTTGGCATTTTCCTGAAATTTGATTACCTCCATTATATAATGAATGAGCATTCAGTCAACTTTTTTCTTTATAAAATAAATGTGATTTTCTCCACCCTAATCATTATAGTTCGACAATTCTGGATATTTTCCCTTCCATAACATAAAAAAAGCCTATTCCCTTCACTCCATTCTATGGTTACTAACAGGGAATTAGAGCCAAACTACATGTAAATCATGTAGGGGGGATTTTTTTGAAGATAATCACGACGCTTGCCTCCATTATATTATTGATCTTCACTTGGTGCTTGATAGATTTAAAGCTGGGGCATAAGCGATATACGAAGGAGGCAGCGAACACGAACTATCCGCCTCGGAAAAGCGAGATGACCGTGTTCACGTCAGGGAAAATCCTGTTTGAGGATTTCACGGAAGAAATCAAACGCGCTCAGGATTCCATCCATATCCTTTTTTATATCGTGAAAAACGATCAGTTCAGCAAGGACTTTTTGAAGCTGCTGCAAACGAAAGCGGAAACGGGCGTGGAGGTACGGCTTTTGGCCGATTGGGTTGGAAGCAAGCAAATATCGAGGACAACCATTCGGCAGCTCAAACGAAGCGGCGTTCATTTTTCTTTCAGCTTTAAACCGAAACTCCCCTTTCTTTTCTATACGATACAAAAAAGGAATCATCGAAAAATCACGGTGATTGATGGGAAAATCGGCTATCTTGGCGGCTTTAATATCGGCAGGGAATATATAAATCAAGGGGACAAGCTGAACCCTTGGCGGGATTACCATTTAAAAATGACGGGGGAAGGGGTCAAGGACCTTCAGGAAGTCTTTCTTTCGGACTGGTTTCACGATACAAACGAGGATCTTCGGGGAACACCGGCATATTTTCCCAACCTGAAAGCCGGGTCGCAGGCACATCAGGTCGTTGTCACGAATGGATGCGATTTAGAACAGACCTTGATTGGCTTGATTCGTCAGGCTAAAGAAAAAATCATCATCGGCACGCCATACTTCATTCCAAGCAACTCCCTGTTTCATGAATTAAGGGAGGCCCTTTCACGCAATGTTTCCGTAACGGTCATCGTTCCCGAAAATTCCGATCATGCCCTAGTAAAAGAGGCTTCATTTCCCTATTTCCGGGTATTGATAAAAGAAGGAGCTGCCATCATGCAATTCCAGAGAGGGTTCTACCATTCTAAAGTGATACTGATTGATGATACAATTTGTGATATCGGGACAGCTAACTTTGATAAACGAAGTTGTTTTTTAAATGGGGAAATCAACTGTTTGATTTATGACCGGACATTCATAGAAGATGTAGAAAAGGAATTGGCAGTGGACGTTGCGGAATCGAAGCTGATGAACGGGGACAAGCTTTCTTCCATGAATCTTGTTCGTACAGCCAAAGAATCGCTGGCTTCCATCCTTTCCCCTTTTCTTTAACATCGTATAAGGAGAAAATGCAAATGAAGATAAGATTTGGATTTGTATCCAACGCGACCTGTTTATGGGAGGCCTCCCCAGCAAAGACGCTTACATTCAAGCGATATAGCGAGCTCGGCCCGGAAGCGGGAATGGACCGGCTCCTGAGTGTGACGAGGCAGAACATTGAAAATACCCTTAGGGTCCTTCAATATAACACGGCCCACCAAATAGAAATCTACCGGATGTCCAGCTCCATCGTTCCTTTAGCCACACACCCAGATGTGGAATGGGATTTCGTCACTCCCTTCAAAAAGGAATGGAAGCAGCTTGGCGAATGGGTTACCGCACATAACATGCGGGTGAGCTTTCATCCCAACCAGTTTACGCTGTTCACGAGCCCCAAACCAGGAATTACACATAATGCCGTAAAGGATATGGAGTTTCACTATAACATGTTCGATGCCATGGGAATTGCCGATTCCTCTTTCATCAATATCCATGTCGGCGGGGCCTATGGTGATAAAGAGTCAGCGTTAGTAAGGGTCCATGACAACCTTAGATTGCTTCCAAAGCATGTCAAGGCAAGAATGACCTTCGAGAATGACGATAAAACCTATACAGCCTCAGAAACCCTCCGTGTATGTAAAAGGGAAGGCATCCCGCTCGTCTTCGATTACCACCACCATCTGGCCAACCTATCAGATGAGCCCCTTAACGAGCTGCTCACCGAGGTCATCAAGACGTGGAGCAACGCAGGAGTGGTCCCAAAGATCCATATTTCTTCCCCGAAATCATTAAGTGAATTTCGCTCGCATGCTGATTATATTGATATGGAATTCATCATGCCCCTGTTCAAAGCACTTAGGGAGCTTAGGCAGGATGTCGATTTCATGATCGAAGCCAAGATGAAGGATCGGGCCATGCTGCAGCTGATCGAAGAAATCGCCAAGGTCCGCGGTGTAAAAAGGGTCAGCGGTGGCTCCGTCGAATGCTGAAAGTCCAAAAAAAGCGACTGTTCCCATTAGGAACAGTCGCTACAGTTTGTAGACAAAAGGGGTTCGGAATTAAAAAATCCCGAACCCCTTTTGAAATTCCTTTGAAATTTTGACCAAAGGTTACGAGATTTGGGCTCTTCGAGCCACTATGTTAAGCCGTTTTAGGACCTTGCCATGTCCAAGTGGCCATCTTCTTTAAATTCATGGCAGCGAAAGTAAGCATCGCCTGCATCGACAATTTTTTAAGTCCCCTTAAAGTAGTCCAACGCATACCATGCTTTTCTTTTGCATCTGCGAATACACGCTCAATCGTTTTACGCATGGAACGAATACCGAAGGTATATTGAATGAAAGTCAGTTTAACTAAAATAACTGGATCAATACTTGGGCGTCCTACCTCTGAGT